>CAWGTQ010000038.1:0-17793 GCA_963825395.1 uncultured Acidobacteriota bacterium
GCTAGGAGTTAAGTGGTGGCGGGCGGAATTCGGGGCTCGGGATTGGGGGCGGGGCACTCCCTCTGCGACTTTGCACCTTTACGTGATCTGTTTCTGCTCGTTCAGGGATTTTCTCACACCTTCTGAGTAGGGGATTGGCACATGCCGAACTAAGGTTTGGCGCTACAAAATGCCGTGGCTTTCCACGATGTAATAGAAGCAAAAGGGGTTGGCGATGAGTCGCGAAAATCTTGTCGTCATCTATGTCATTGGAATTAGGATACTTAGCTGATTCTGCAGCGGTTCGCGTGCCGCGGCTCTCCGCGATGTGACAGAAACAAAAGGGGTTAGCATTGGAATGGCAAAAATCATGCGACAACCTATGTCATTGAAATTAAGATGTTTAGCTGATTTCTGGCGGGAGCTGGCCGCCAAAAAGAATCCCCCAAAAATCGGCGAGCGAAGCCTGAAGGTTCTTGAAAACACAGGGAGCAATGGATGTCGGTTTTCCGCCTCTCCACGATGTTATTGAAAATGAATGAGTTGAATCCTTCTCTCCACGATGTTAATGAAAAGGAAGGGAGTTGTGCGCCGGGATAAACCGGCAGGAAGCAGAGGATGAAAAATCCTCACGAGAAAGGAGTAGCGAACCACTCGGCCCCGAGTTTTGCGCGGTAGGTCGCGAGGCATGCCGTGAAGCGTAAACAGGGGAATAGGTGGGCTGGGTATGGAGCTCCGAAAATACGCAATCAGGGTGCCGACGTCCTAACTTCGGCGGAAGGCCACATGACCCGAGGCGCTAGCGCGAGCCCTGGGCCAGCCCTGCGTAGTCTAAGACCCCAGACACGCCTAGACACTTTCTGCACGAGAACCGGGAGACCTCCCCGATGTCCCGCGAAGTGGGGACCGGCGGGTGAAGGCTGAGGCCAGACGGCCCGCATGTACGTCGGGTGGGACAGCAGATTACCTTGAATTCGGCGTCCTCAGGGAGCGGAGGGGGTAGCGGGTCTGCGATCCGCCAGCAGCGGTTTTGGAGGGCGATCGGCGGCGGGGGCGAGCGCGGCCTGAAAACTGGAATTGATTTTGATGTTGATGGGAAGAACCTCGGCGATCTGTTTGTCGCGCACTGTGACACGCAACATCAGGCCGCGGTGCGTGGCGCGATCCTGCTGGTCGAAGACAAAGTTGCCGAGGCTGTAAGCAATCCAATGATCATGGTATTTTTCGACCGGTTGCACTACGTGGGGGTGGCTGCCCACAACCATGTCGGCGCCTGCATCGATCATCTGGTGAGCAAGTTCCACTTGGTCGCGCGTCGGATTCAAAGCGTATTCCACCCCCCAATGCGGGCACACAATCACCAGGTCCGCGAGGGGCCGGGCAAAGCGGATGTCCGCGAGCGTCTGCGCGGGGTCCAGCCACGCCACCCCCGGACGATCTACACCCGCCGCCGCTTGTTTGGGGTCAATATCCACGTAGGCGAGGAAGGCGATACGCAGGCCGTCTACATGAACCAGCAGCGGGTAATGCGCCGCCAGAATGTTCTGCCCCGCGCCCACGGGCTGAATGCCCGCACCGCGCAGTCGCTCCAAACTGTCGAGCAGCGCTTCGGGTCCCCAGTCGTAAGCGTGATTATTGGCCTGCGAAACCACGTCAAAACCCGCAGCCTTCAGCCCTTCGATCGCCCGGGGGTCGGCGCGAAAAGAATAGAGGTGGTGCAGATTGCGACCGCGGTCCGATACCGGGCACTCCAAATTGCAGTAGCGCAGGTCGGCGCCGTGGAGCGCGTCCGCGATGAGACGGAAGGGAAGCGACCAGTCCTCTTGCGCTGCCATGCGCGCACCCACCGTGCGGGAAAGCATGATGTCGCCGGTGAAGAGCAGCGTGTACTCGCGTCTTTCCGGCGTGCTCGACGCAACCGTGGTTTCCCCCGGGGATGTCTTCGGCGGGAGGGTAACCTGAGGCCGGGTGAGAGGGCTCAACACACACCAGCCCCCCGCCGCCATCGCGGCCAGAAAGCCCATGCGCATCCACTGCTTCGCACTCTTCATCCGCAGACTCGAGTTCCAACTCGTATTGTACATGACTCTTCGCCACATTACCCCCTGCGAGGCGTCCGCGCGGCAGGGTTTCAAAACCACGGGCTTTGGCTGTGTATTCCGATGGTAAAGGCAGGCTCTTCTCAACCTGTAATCGCTGTTCTCCAGCTCCAGGCGGGGAGACTACTTGAGGTTGTCGGGAATCATGAATTCCACCAGCGCGAGGTCGTGCCATTCTCCGCCCAACTTGCCGTGCTTCTCGTGCACACCCACTTCTTTCCAGCCGGTCAGTTGGCAAAGTTTGCGCGCGCCTTCATTCACGGCCATGATGCGCCCAATGATCTTGTAGAAACCCTTCTCGCGAGCGGCGCTCTGCATGGCCTTCATCAATTCCTGCGCTACACCGTGGCCACGCAGGCTGCGCTCGATGTAGATGGAGAGCTCCGCGATCCCGTCGTAACAGTGGCGTGGGCTGTAAGGGTTGAGCGCCGACCAGCCCATCAGCGTGTGCTTGACCTCCGCCACCAGCACGGGGAACTTGTCGGGCCGCGCCGCGAGCCACAAGTAACGCTCTTCCGGCGATACGAAGGAATTTTCAAAAGTCGCCGCACGGTCTTGCACGCCCTGGTTGTAAATGCGGGCGATTTCCTTGGCATCATCAACCCGCGCGGGACGAATCTTCAGAGGACCGCTCCACTCCGTCATGAAACCCTGCCTTGAACGAGATTTGAACGCGGATGGCGATTCTAACCCGACAAGACGGAGAGCGCAATTATCAGATAAACAACGGATCGGAAGAAGAATCATGCCGGAGGGTTTGGGGGGATGGTGGCACGCTCGGACGGACCCATCACCGGCGTGCGCGGCTGATTTGATGAGGCCTGACTTGGCCGCGAAACTCTTCTTGACAACGGCAGATTGCGGAGATATCCTGAAGGCGAACAAAAGGCGAATACAATGCGAAAGCCTTCTACCGGCAAAGTTCTGGTGGGCCCTGCGGGTTGGTCCTATGCCGACTGGGAGGGCATTGTTTATCCCCGCAGCAAGCCGCGCGGCTTCCACGAAGCGTCCTACCTGGCGCAATATTTCGACACCATTGAGATCAACACTTCCTTCTATAACCCCCTGCGCGCAGAAGTCGCTGAGTCGTGGGTCGAGAGAGTTCAACGCAACCCGTCCTTTCAATTCACGGCCAAGCTTTGGAAGCGCTTCACGCACGAGCGCAGCGCCAGCCTTCAGGATGAGAAAGCGTGCAAGCAGGGGTTTGCGCCGCTTGCGGCGGCCGGCCGGCTGGGGGCTCTGCTCTTGCAGTTTCCGTGGTCGTTTAAGAACACGCGCGAAAATCATGAGTACATGAGCGGTCTTTTCATGCAGTTTATGGAATACCCCCTGGTGGTCGAGGTGCGGCACAGCTCGTGGAATCAGCCGGAGGTTCTTGACTGGCTGCGCGCGCAGGGCGTGGGCTTTTGCAACATCGACCAACCAGTTATTGGCCGCTCCCTGGCGCCGAGCGAACACGTCACCATGCCGGTGGGTTACGTACGCTTGCATGGGCGCAATTACGAGCACTGGTTCACTTCCAACGAGCATCCCGAAGAGCGCTACAACTACCTCTACAGCCTCGAGGAGTTGAAGCCCTGGGCCGAGCGGGTGGCCAACATCACACGCACCGCCGAGGTCGTCTTCGTGATCACCAACAATCATTATCAAGGAAAAGCCATCGCCAACGCGCTGCAGTTGGTCAGCATTCTGCGGGGCCCGCCCGTGCCGGTGCCGGAAAGTCTGCGCGAACATTATCCACAACTGGCTGAGATCGCGCTGCCGCAGACCGCGCCTTCCGAACCGAGACAAAGAGACTTGGCGTTTGGATCGCTCCCGGCTGAGGAGTAGGGTGCTGGAGCGGAGGGAAAGAAGTGGCCTGCCAAAATTGAACCTGACTGCCGTCCGCGCGCGGGCCTGCATTCCGATGTTGCGGTTCCACCCTCCCAGTTTTCCCCATGTACCGAGAAAAGGACTTCACCAAAGAAGAACATTTGACAGTTAGAAAGTGCCACTGCTAGCATGGAAAGGTTGCGCGCTGAAATTGGGTTCTTATTGAGCGAGTCGCGGCGAAGCCGGCCTCAAGAAGGCACTGCGCATTCGTCAAGTTGATGAATAAATCTCCTGCCACGTCCCCGTCGTCTAGCCCGGCCTAGGACATCGCCCTTTCACGGCGGTAACACGGGTTCAAATCCCGTCGGGGACGCCAAACCTTTTCAAGAACTTTTCGAATTTCGCCCCTTCACCCGAGGGTTTGAAATGGGTCGATAAGAAAAAGCGCCCTATTCAGGCTACGTTTCTTGCAGCCTGCACGGGCTTCACTAACCGTGGTTGTTTTCCTGGGTGGCAATAGCCTCCTTCGCGCCACAATGCCACAGCAAAAAGCCTGGAATGTTGTGGGAAGCGGCGCCGCAGAGAAGAGTCCCATAAAGCGCGCTGGCGTCGACAATCCTGAAGTGCGAGCTTCCGCCGCCATGGCACTCGAGGCGGAATAAAGCAGTTCCACGAGTGCCAAAGTCGAGAGCACAACCAAATCCGATGCGTAAATGGCTAATCATTGGCGGCGCGCTTCTATTCGTGGTCGTCGCAGGCGCCATCGTCGCGAAGCGAATGGCGGCGTGGCTTCCCGGTTATGTCCGGGACCGCGTGGTGAGTACCCTCCGACAGCGTTTCGCGAGTGAGGTGGAGTTCACCGATCTTCAGATTTCCATATATCCGAAGATTACTCTTCGCGGCAACGGCCTGGTCCTGCGGCTTCACGGTCGCACGGATGTTCCGCCCTTGATCAGCATCCGAGGATTTTCGGCGGAAATAGGGTTTGGGGAACTTCTCACGAGGACACGCCACGTGCGGAGGATCACCCTTGAAGGTCTTAAAGTCACAATGCCGCCGGTAGACGCTCGCCAGCCCGATACGTCCCGTTCAACGACAGGCAAAAAAGATCCACGGCCTTTTAGAGTTCTCGTTGATGAGATTGTCACTGATGGTGCCGAACTCGATATGCTCGTACGAGATCCCAACAAGGCCCCACATGTTTTTTATATCCGCCGTCTCCGGCTACAACACGCCGGACTGGGCCAACCGATGACTTACCAGGCCACGCTGACTAATCCGGTTCCCGCGGGTGTGATTGAGAGTCGCGGACAGTTCGGTCCCTGGCAACAGGATGAGCCGCGCCTTACGCCGCTTGTCGGAACCTACACCTTCACCCATGCTGACCTCGCCTCAATCCGCGGTCTCAGCGGAATCCTTTCTTCGAAGGGCCAATTCACCGGCCTGCTGGATCGGATCGATGTTCAGGGAGAGGCGACCACGCCGGACTTCAGCCTGGGTATTAGCGGCCACCCCGTGCCCCTCGATACGCGATTCCACGCGATCGTGGACGGCACCACCGGAAACACGATGCTTGATTCTGTTCATGCGAAGTTGTTGGATTCGGAATTTGTGGCGCGCGGCGGCGTGTTCCGTGTGCCCGGACAGATGTATCGAAGAGTCTTGCTGGATGCGGTCTCGAGCCATGCCAATCTCGAAGACCTGTTGCGCCTGGCACTGAAGGCGGATAACCCCCCCATGACAGGAGTGGTCAGTTTCAGGACCCGAATCGATATTCCACCGGGAACGAGGGTTGTTGCCGACCGCCTGAAACTCGACGGTCAATTTGATATCAGCTCGGCCCGATTTTCCAAGCTAGACGTCCAAAGCAAAGTGGCCGCGCTAAGCCACCGGGGCCGCGGCCAGACCGAAGAGGAGACCTCGGGCAGCGTGGTTTCGGACTTCGCAGGCAAATTCGTGCTGGGGGACGGCATCATGACCTTTTCAAATCTGACTTTCGGGGTCCCGGGAGCTTCCGTTCATCTCGATGGAACGTACGACCTGAAAAGTGAAGAAGTCGACTTTCGCGGATCCCTGCAACTTCAGGTTACGCTCTCCCATACCACGAGTGGTTGGAAGTCAGTCCTCCTTAAACCCCTCGACCCACTGTTTGAAAAAGGTGGTGCAGGAACGTTCGTGCCTATCAGGATAACCGGGACCGGGAGCGACCCACATTTTGGTCTGGACGTCAAACGCCTTTTCTAGTGTAGTGCGTCAGCGACATTGGTACATTTAATAAAACTTATGGTGTCCTTGGCGTATTTGTGATCCTGATGGTCCAGATTTACCATACGCGCCTTATTATATTAGCTGCTGCGGAAAGATCTTCTTCAGTGGACAACGTTATACGTTGGAAAGCGGGTTCATCCAGTTCGTCAATCCTATCCGGACTGAGCCGGTCGTAAATATTCTTGTAACCACCAGCGTCGAGCGGTTTAACCTCAGCATGAACTTTGTGGGGCCAATCGATATCCATGACGACGTGACACCCAAGGCCGAGGGAGGTTTGCATGCCGATCACAATCCGCAGTGGAGGGTCCTCGAGGACTACCATGTCGAGTTATTGTTGACCTTTCGCTTGTGAGGTGTCACGCTCCGCTCCGTGACCGCGGCCGAAATCGAGAAATGCCGAATGCGTTTGGAATAATTCTTGCGAGATTTGCTGGGGTCACAACTACATTTACTGACCCCTGCAAGCCAAGAGTGCGGCGAGCTATCTTGCCGCCAATGACCTGCGCGCGCATTGGGAGTATATTCACGAGCGGAAACCATTTCAAAGGCGGATAATTCAATGTTCATTCCTTCTGCGTATTCCGTGGCACTCCTCATGATGATTCTCAGCATGATTTGCTGGGGGAGTTGGGCCAATACTCAAAAGCTGTGCAAGAACTGGCGCTTCGAGCTTTTCTACTGGGATTACGTTTGGGGAATTCTGCTGATCTCCGTGCTCATGGCGTTCACGTTGGGCCGCACGGTGCCGTCTAGCCCTGATAGCTTTTGGGCGAACCTGGGTGCAGCGGACGGTCATCATCTGCTGCTGGCGTTCTTGGGCGGGGTGGTTTTCAACACTGCTAACATTTTGTTGGTTGCAGCCATCGCCATCGCGGGACTGGCCGTGGCATTTCCCATCGGCATTGGGCTGGCGCTGGTGATCGGGTCGGTGCTGAACTACCTCATCACACCTAAGGGGAACCCGCTCCTGTTGTTCGGCGGGATCATCCTGGTCTGTGTGGCAATTGTTCTGGATGCGCTGGCCTACCGCAAGCTCGCGAACGACCTCACGGTAAGCACCAAGGGTATTGTCATCAGTCTGCTGGCCGGGCTGGGCATGGGCTTGTTCTACCCCTTTGTCGCCAAAGCGCTGACCGGAGAGAATCATTTGGGACCTTACTCAGTGGGGTTTGTTTTTGCCCTGGGTGTTGTGGCATGTACCCTCCCGCTTAATTACGTCTTCATGCGCAAGCCGGTTTCCGGTCCCCCTGTCTCCTTAGGCGATTATCTCAAGGGGACGGGCCGATGGCACTATTGGGGCATTTTGGGCGGGATGGTTTGGGGCGTGGGGACCACGTTCAATTTTGTCGCCTCCTATGCCCAGATGGTGGGGCCCGCTACATCTTATGCTCTTGGCCAGGGGGCTACCATGGTTTCCGCCGTCTGGGGCGTGTTCGTTTGGAAGGAGTTCGCGGGTGCCGACGCGAGCGCCAAAAGACTTCTCGCGTTTATGTTTGCGTTCTTTGTCGTGGGTCTTGCGTGCGTGGCTCTGGCGCCCGTGGTGAGACAGTAAGCACCATCGGTACCTGATTCTTTCCGGCTCTTTTGTGACTCAAACCTCGCCACGATAATAAGGCAAGAGTGGTTCCCAAACACATGGTGGTGCTGGCAAGCGTCAATCCCCGGAACATACTACTTCTGAATAGGCAAATCCGCGCACTAAGGCTTAGCCGGCAGCATGTGGTGGCGCCCGTTGCATCGGTTCGTCTCGCTGGCTCAAATATCGCACGGCCACGCGCATCGTTTTCGCGACACGTTCGCCCTAGATTTCTCCCTGGTGGGCGTGCCCTCGACCATGTTTCCATTTTGCTCGGGCACAAGAGCGTGCGGATTACGGAGAGGCATTACGCCCCGTGGGTCCGTTCCAGTCGGGTGCAGTTGAAAGGGGATGTGCGCAAAACGTGGGGTCCGAGAAAGAAGGCGCGGGCACGTACAGGGCGCACGGGAAAATAACGGCTTGTATCTAACTGATTCTAAACGAACAAACTTGGTGCTGGGGGAGGGAGTTGAAAGTTCCGCACAAGTTGAGGCCCGGCTTCGAGACGTGTCATCCTTCCTTGAGAGGCCGGAACCCGAGGAACTGGGCGCACAACAACGCATGCTGGAGCTTCGGGGGGGGGAGGCCAGTACGGCGGGCGCAGATTCTACCTTATGCTTCGAGGGATTAGCCAACCCCGAAAGCAGGAGAGGTTTCCCCAACAACAGTTTGACTATACCACTCTGGTCCATGTTTTCCGTCGGGGAGGGCCAGAGCATTAGGCAAGTGATGCAATTCGAATGTTGAAACGATACGGTAAGACAATTCGAATTGACCTCCAAAAAACTTCTTGATACCCTGATAAGGACAATTTTCCCGTTTGGGCTTCGCACCGGTTGCATCTGGACAAAGGAAAGATCCTTCCCATTAAACAATCGGACAAAGCACGAGTCGGGGGTCGCTTTGCTGACGCTTCGGGGCACTTTCGTAATACTCCTGGAAGCAGGACTTTTTGTCCTTGCCGCCTCACTGTCGGCACAAACTCCCGCAGAACCACCGCCTCTCTTTGACACCCGTCACGAAGAACAGGGAGTTAAGCTGGAAACTGAGGGGCATCTCACTGAAGCGATCGCCGAGTTCCGTGCGGGAATTCAAGGCCAGCCGAACGGTGCCCGGCTCCACTTCCGACTCGCGATAGCATTGCAGCAGCAGGGAAACATCCCGGCAGCCCTGGAGGAGTTGAATACGGCCATTCATGTTGCCCCGAATTTTGCTGAGGCTCACCTTAGCCTTGGCGTAATTCTTTGTGAGACGAATAACCTCAGCAAGGGCATCGGCGAAATAAACCGGTCATTACGGATCAATCCCGACTACGTCGATGCGCACGGAACCTTGGGCAATATCTATGTGACAAGCGGCAATTTCGGTGAAGCTGTTAAGGAATACCGTATTGCGGCGAGGCTGCAACCCGAGGCACCCGTTTGGCGCGCCAGCTTGGCGACGGCTCTTGTCAAAAAAGGTGATCTTGCGGGAGCTGAAGTGGAACTTCGTCGCGCGCAACACGATCTCCCCCACGAAGCTCAATTCCATACCGCTCTTGGTGACGTTCTCAGGAATGAGGACAGACCAACAGAAGCCCTGGCCCAGTACCGCGAAGCCGTACGGCTGATGCCTGGGTTCCCCGCCGCCCACAACAAGCTGGGCATTGCGCTCGATTCGAGTGGCGACTCCGATGGAGCGGTGGCTCAATTCCGGGAAGCCGTGCGCCTTGACCCCCATGATTCTGCCCTCCACACCAACCTGGGCGTAGTCCTCTTTCAGCACGGTGATCTCGGCGGGGCGGTTGCGGAGTTGCGACAGGCTCTTCGCTACGATCCAACTAACGCCGAAGCCAGCAAGAATTTGGGGCTTGCCCTGTTTGCCCTCGGGGACAGTCATCATGCGCTCGAAGAGCTGCGCAGGGCCTCACGCCTGAATCCGAATTCCGCCCATGCCCATAAACTTCTCGCCGACACGCTGCGCATGGAATCTGACTGGGAAGGTGCTGTGAGCGAATACCAGACCGTGATTCGGCTCGAACCCGGTGACTGCGACGCCCACGACAACCTCGGCAAAATGTACCTGGAGACCGGAGAATTACAGAAGGCCATTAAAGAGTTCAGCGAAGCATTGCGGCTCGTGCCAGGTCACGCAGAAGCCCACCACGACTTGGGCGTCGCTCTCTTCCGGGCGGATGATTTCAATGGAGCCATCTCGGAGTTTCGGCAGGCGGTGAAACTGCAACCGGAGTTTGTCGTAGCGCAATACGATCTGGCGAAGACACTCTTGAAGGTCGGCCGGGACCATGAAGCCCTCGAGCCCCTGCGCCAGGCCGCCGAACTTGCGTCGACGAACAAGACAATTCAGGAAGATTACAAGAACCTCAACAAGCGCCTGGCAAAGGAAAGGAGAGGTAAGATTGGATGAACCTGATCCTTGATCACTCGGATTTCCTGCTTCACGTCGGTGCGGAAGCCGTTGGCGTCGGCAAGTTTCGGCCCGGGCTCGTAGATGCCCTGATAAATGGCGCGGCCGAGATGCTCCAGGAAGGAGCCGAAAAGGCGGCGGTCCAACGGTGTTAGGGTCCGAGTGGGGTCGATCACGACGCGCGTGGGAGCGAGGGTGCTACCCTGGGCGCGGCCAATCCAGGGCGTGGTGGCGGAGGCAGCCGCGCCCATGGCGACGTGAGCCAGAAACTCTCTTCGGGCCAGTTTGGGCATCTTCATCCCCTCTCTTTGGCTATGGGCGCGTGGCAAGGAACAGCAAAACGAAGATCTCCGGCGAGGTGCTCATGACTCGACACAAAGCCGCGAGTGCTGAAGGCAATAGCGGCTGTGAGGCTGCCACTGCGCTTAATCGTTTAAGTCAACTCAGCGCAGAAGTTGCCAGGGTGGAACTCGGGAGCCGCGGTCCCCGATCCAGATTTGACGACGTGCCTTGGTAAAAGCCTACAGGCATGACCAACGAAACCTCCACCGGCGCAACCATTTTCGAAACAATTCGATGGGAATTGACAAGACACCCCTTAATGAGGTGATGGGGCGGCCGTGGCAGCCACGGGGCTTAAAACTCCGGCAGATTCCAACCGCTTCATCAGCGACTTGGTCTCGTTCGCGTACTGGCCGCTTGGGTCGGCACGTATGTACGCTTGCATCTCCGCATAGGCATTATCATACTTCTTCCGGTGCAGGTAGACATCAGCAAGCTTCACGTGGAATTCGGCCGGGAGGTCATGGCCAAGGGATTGCGCCTTCACCAGATCTCCCTCCGCACTATCTTCATCCCGCAGGGCGTGGTAGGCCAAACCGCGTTCATAATAGAGCCGCCACTCGGTGGGGAAGCGGTTCAAACCTTGAGCAAGATTTGAGACGTTCTCCTGGTACTTGGCTTCAAGATTCAGCAGAATGCTAAATTGGATATAAGCTTCAAGGAATCCGCCATCGCATTCAAGCGCCTTTTTGAAGGCGGATTCCGCCGGCGCGAACTCATGCTGGATAACAAAAATCACTCCTAGAGTGGTCTGGGCACGCGAGTAGCAGGGATATTCTGCAATGGCCTTTTCCAAATGATCGCGAGATGCGCCGAGGTTCTTACTCTGGAAGTCGCGCTCTCCCTTTTCATATTCGCTCCGCGCCTTTTTGGGAGCGGAAAGATCGGTCACGCTCGTGCTCGAGCCCGGCACCAAAGCGGTTTTTTTCTCTCCAATGGGTCTTAAATAGACGGTGGGAAACCGACTGGCCACGAAGTGCATGTCCACTTGCAAGGTCACGGTTTGGAAGCCCTTGGCGGTGACATTAAGCTGATACAAGTCCTGGGTCAGATCGGGAAAATTGAATTTGCCATTGGTTCCCACAAACTGGGTGCCCACGGTTATGCCCCCGGCCTCCATCAAGCGCACGGTAACATCATCCGGAATTGGGCTGCCGTCGGCGGTCCGTACCTCACCTTGTATGGCAAAGTTCTGATTCTGGCAATCCGCAGGCGATGCGCATAAGGCCAGCATACCGGCGAGGACGGCAAACATCAGCATGACCCTCGACGACTGCCTGGCCGAGCGGTAACCAACTGGGGCCCTACGCGATTGGTTTCGCATATTCCAACCTTGCATTCCAGCCCGCGAGAAATCAAGCGCCCAAGCTTGTCACGCTTCTGTATTTGGCAATGCTTGTTTCTCACGCAGCAAGTAATGGGTGCCCTGAAGCGGCGAGTATAGCACGGCCAGGCAAGCGCTTCCAACGTTCGCTCCGGCCAGCCCCGCAGGGGAACAAAATCAAAGGCTACGGTTGAAACCCACGGCCAATGATATTGTTTCCCTGCGGGGTCCCCCTTGACCGCCTCGAGGTCCCTTCTTGACAGCCGCCATACCAGACCGCACCGTTACCCGCAAGCGCGTGCCCTTGGCGTTTGCAGGTTGTTGTAAGGTGTTTGCGGCTGAGCCAGCCGAGGCCGCATATCGAGGTGCTGTTTTGATGTTTAAGGAATGGTGGTAAAGTTTGCTGAGGCCCCGCTCTATGAGCGCCAGAATATATTGAAGGGAAGTCCGGCGGGTCATGGACCGACGCAACAACAAGCCTAACTGCACCGCCGCTATTGAGGGGTACCGGTTGCGAATGCGGCGCGATTGAACACAACATGAGTAACCCCGGGAAGAACTCTTGTGGAGGCACATATGAAAGCCCCATTTTCCAGAATCGGTTTGCTTTTTTTGGCTTGCATCCTGCTGGTTCATATAGCGTGGTGCCAATCCCCATCCACCTGCGTGAACTCCTCGAATGGTGAAGCGCAGATCAACGTGTTCGCCGGCGAGCGTGCCTCCTTCACGATCCCGCGGACCGTCTACGGAACCTTCCTGGAAGACATTGGTTATTCGGTCTTCGGCGGCGTCTCCGCCGAACTTCTCGATAACCCCAGTCTTGAGGCCTATGACGCCAGCCTCGCCACCTTGAAAGAGCGATTTTCATCGCCGGCCTTCGAGCAGTCAACGCAGATGGGGTTGCCCCTTCCCTGGTTGCCGCTGCGGGACCAGCAAGGCTGGAGGTACGAACCGCGCTGGGGCCATGCGGCCAATTCCAATCGCTACCTTTACATGATGGGCCTGCCTGACCAGGAGATCGGCATTCGGCAGGCCATTTACCTGCCGATAGAGCGCGAGCGCAACTACGAAGGACGGCTGTTCGCTTCGTCGGCAGAGGGGCCGCTCGAACTCCGAGTCAGCCTGCGGCGCCACGATTATCCGGATGCCATTCTCGCTTCGACGGAGGTGGAGGTGCCGGGCAGCGCAGAGGAAGGTGGCGCCGGTGGGGAAGTTGAGTGGCATAAGCTGAATTTCAAGCTGGCGCTGGAGGAGGGCGCGGTCGCCCCCCTGGAGCCGGTGGATTTTGCGGTGTCGATTCATGGGCAACACCGGGTTTCGCTCGATGAACTCTTACTCTACCCGGCGGATGCCATCGACGGTCTTGACCCGGAAGTGATCAACGCTGCCAAGGCCTTGCACAGCCCGCTGCTTCGCTTCGGGGGGAACTTTACCAGCGGGTATCATTGGCGCGATGGCATTGGTCCGGTGGAAAAGCGGCCCAGCATGCTCAACCAGTCGTGGGGTTATCCGGAGTACAACCTGTTTGGCACGGATGACCTGATGAAGTTTTGCGATCTCATTGGAGCGCGTCCGCAGATCTGCTTGAATCTGGGGAGCGGAACACCCCAGGAAGCGCGCCAGTTTGTTGAGTACTGCCAGGGTGGCGCGGACACGCCTGGGGGTGCGTTAAGAGCGGCCAATGGGCACCCGGCGCCCTACGCAGTCGCTGCCTGGGAGTTAGGAAACGAACTGTGGGGTCAGTTTCAGATCGGGTGGTCAACACCGCAGCTTTACGCGGACCGGTATCGTGCATTTTACGACGCCGTCCGCACCATAGTGCCCAGCAGCACGATGATGTTTGCCAACGGCGCAGATGTTGACGCTTTCCATGATTGGAATGGCGCCCTGATCGACAAGGATGCCGACATCCTGAGTTACCTGACCACCCATTTTGTGGTGGGCATGGAAAGAACGGATAACAAGCAGGCGGGCCGCGCTGCCGCCTGGGCCGCGGATTTCGCCATTCCCGACGGCGTGGCTCGCGGCCTGGAGCAGGTCAAGGCGCAAATTGATGCCAACCCTGCCACCCGCGACAAGGTGAAGATTGCCTACACGGAGTGGCTCTTTTGGGCCCCGGAGGGCTCAGACTATCCGCGATGGGATAACCTGGGCGGAGCCATCCTCGGCGCCAGTTGGATGAACATGCTGCTCGGCCACGCGGATTTTGTTCCGGTCTCGGATATGACCGGGCTGGTGGAGTTTGCGGGGATTTATAAAAAACGTGGACGCGTGTTTGTTACGCCACAGTACTGGGCTTTCTCACTCTATTCCAATTACGCTGGAGACACGCCGGTGCGGACGCGCACGGAAGGGGAAGAGTATAACGTGCAACGGGGTGCACATCGGGTTCCGGACATCCCCAACGTTCCCTTTCTCGATGTTCTGGCCACCACCGATTCCGTACATCACAATCTCGCTCTGTTTGTCGTGAATCGCGATTGGCGAAGGGCTATTCCCGCGGCCATCGACCTGAAGGATTTTATCCCCGGTCCGGAGGCGACGGTGCGCACGCTCAATGCCGACTCAATTCTCACTAAAAATGATGAAGAGCATCCTGACACCATTCGCCCCGTGACCACCCGGCTCAAGGTCGCGAGCGCGAACTTCCGCTATGAGTTTCCTGCGCATTCTGTGACGGTAATCAGCTTGGTGCGACAGTGAATCGGAATCAGTGCGAACAGTCACACTCTCAACGTTGGCCGAAACATCGGGACGCCGCGGGGAAATTAGGGCCAGCAGGGAAACTGAGGCACCGCCAGTAACAAACTGGCGCCGTGTCAACCGTGATTTCATGAGGCCACCTCATCACACCACGTGCAGGATTGCGGTCGCAACCGACAATCGCGGCACTCTCACATGGAGTTTCGCTCCTTCGACCGTCACCGGATGGTCGTGCGGTACGATCAGGGTGGGGTTGTCAAAAGTATTGCAAGCGTTGAAGTCGTCGTTGTGAAGGATCTGGGCTGTTCCTTGCTTAACTGTAACCCCGCGCAAGGTGCACTCCGCGTCGAGATCAGTATCGTGGCGAGGATTCACCAGTGTGACTACCACTTGATTGGCTTCGCGGGAGGCTGAAACGGAGAGCCCGAGCGGGGAAGAGTCTGCCGTTTCCACACGCAGGGCTGCCTTGGAGCGGTGTGGCTTAAAGAGCATGTAGGTGTAGTAGGTTGTCGTCCGGATGCACTTCTCGCCGGTGGCTCCGTCCGTCAAAAGCAATGACTGAAGGACATTGACCATCTGCGCGATATTGCACATGTAGAGCTTGTCAGCTTGGCGGTTAAACAGATTGAGGCCAAGTGCGGCGGCCACGGCGCTTCGCATCGTGCTTTGCTGCCAGAGCGGCCCATAGCGCTGCTGTTCTTCCAGAACCATCCGGTCCCACGCTCCCCACTCATCCACAATCAGTCCGACTTTGGGACCGCCATCGTAACCGTCGAGCACGCCCCGCTGCTGGACCACGGCCTGCTCAATCAGGGCGAAAGTCGATAACTGCTCCTGCATGTCTTCCACATTGAACTTGACTGCGAAGTCTTTGCCGCGTGAGTAGTAGTGCATGGCAAGGCCATCCGGCAGACGGCGCCGCCCCTTGAAGCCGTCCATCACACCGCGCGACCAGTCCGGGTCATTGTTGCGGGGACCACATGCTATTAGGAATGGACGGTTATCTCCGAACGTAGGCAGGAAGGTGATGAAGCGGCGGAATTGATCTGAATACTCTTGGGGTGTCATGGCGCCGCCGCAGCCCCAGTTTTCGTTACCCACTCCCCAGTACCGCACCTTGAAGGGTTCGGGCGATCCGTTCGCGGCCCGTTCATCGCTGAGGGTGCTTCCCGAAGGGAAATTGCAGTACTCGATCCAATCCCTGAGCTCGTTGGGCGTGCCGCTGCCGACGTTGCCGGCAAAATAGGGTTGCGCGCCAAGCAGTCGGCAAAGGCCAATGAATTCGTGCGTGCCGAAACTGTTGTCTTCGACGTATCCCCCCCAGTGAATGTTAACGCGCTTGGGGCGCTTTTCCGCCGGACCTATTCCGTCTCGCCAGTGGTAGTCGTCCGCAAAACATCCGCCCGGCCAGCGCAGCACGGGAATCCCGAGTTCGCGCAAGTACTCGACGGCCGCCTTGCGGTAACCATTGATGTTGGGAATCGGCGAGTTCTTGCCAACCCACAATCCGCCGTATACGCAGGAACCCAAGTGCTCGGCGAACTGTCCGTGTAATTCCGGTCGGACGACGCCGATCTGATCGTCCGTATGAATCATAATTTCCTGCGCGTTTGACGCGGGTGCTGAATACAGCGCGCGAGGCAGCAGCACGGACAAAGACAGGGCCGCAGTGCTCTGCGCGAATTGCCGCCGCGACATAAGACTGCCCTTGGTGAAACCCTTCTCTTGGCCAGGTGGTCGCATGATCGGTGCTCCTTTTTCCGTGGGTGGAGGGCCGAGCGGTAGAAGCATAGGTACGCCTTCCGACGGTTGTCAAGCCTCGCGTGGATTCTTTGGATTTGGTATGAAATTTGGGAACGGGGTGAGCCTCTAGCCCGACTTTCGCAGTTGGGGCAGTAGGCGGCGGGTAAGTGGTTTATTTTCAGCAGAGCGATCTCCAAGGTCTACACTACAATTTGAGCTGCACCCGCTGATCGATGACGGTCTCCGCGGGCTTGATGCGGGGTGGCGGTTGCGACGGCAGTGCCAGATGGAGTTGGTGGAGCAGGAGCATCTGCTCGGGTTCCGGCTGCGTGTAGCGCGGCATGATGAGCCAGCGCCCGTCGGTGGTGGGCAGGCAGACGTCGAGCATTTGAATCGTGGCCAGTTTCTCCAGCACGGCGCGCGGTGTCAGCCCCGGGGCGCAGGGGGCTAGCCGCTGCCGGAGGGTGACCGACAAAGCGTAAGCGAGGAAAGCCACAAAGATGTGGGCCTCCACGCGCTTCTCGACTTGGTGATAAATCGGACGCAGCCCCAATTCGCTCTTCAAGGTTTTGAAGGCCGCTTCGATCTGGGTGAGGAGGATATAGAGTTCCCAGAGCACTTCCGGCTTCTCTCCCAGCAGGTTCGAGCGCAGCAGATAGTGGCCATCGCGGAGTTCCGCCTTCTGCAACTTCTCTTGGTCCAAGTGAAAGGAGAAAGTCTGGCGGGTGACTTCCTCTCCCTCGCGGGGCAAGTGTAGAGGCACGAAGCCGAAGGCGCGGCCGGCGTCCTTCTTGGCCGCACCGATGCGCAGCAGCAATTGATCGCGCGCCGGAGCACTGCGGCGCAACTTGCGCAAGGTCTTCAGCAAGCGAACCAACTTGCGCCGCCGTATGGCGCGTTCCTTGGCGTACCGGCCTTCACTCTTGGCCAGCACGTACAGTTCGCCGTCTTCCACGAATAACTTCACTTCCACCGATTCGCGCACCTTCTGCCAGGGCAATTCCAGCCAGCGCTTTGCGTACTGCTGAATCTTGCCGCGCGGCGTCCCCACCAGGTAGAAAACTTCCCGTCCCCCGGTGCGCATCTCTGCCAGCACCTCTTCGGTCGGAATCCCCCGATCCATCACCCACACCCGCCGCGCCCGCCCGTACTGCGCTTCGATCTGGTCGAGAAATCCGCGCAGCGTGGTGCGGTCTGAGGTGTTGCCCGCCAGCACTTCGTAAGCCAGGGGAAATCCCTCCGGCGTCACCACCAGCGCGATCACCACCTGCCGGCAATCGCCGCGATGGTCCCGACTGTAGCCGTGCTTCGCCTTGGGAATCTCCTCGCCTTCGCCTTCGATATAGGTGCTCGTCAGGTCGTACAGCAACACGTCGAAGCGCGCCTGAAACAGCTCTTGCCAACGTTGCCGCAGGTGATCGAACAGCACGGTTTTGTGCTCCCCGATCCGGTCCAGACAGCGATACAAGCGATCTTTTTCCGCCACGGCGAAGCCCGTCCCCAACAGATCTCCCATGGCACTCTGATCAAACCCTTGC
>CAWGTQ010000039.1:0-68188 GCA_963825395.1 uncultured Acidobacteriota bacterium
TGGCGACGCAAGCGGGGCGGCGGATCGCGCTGTTTTTCACCGGTCACCGGCATGCGGGAGAAAACCTGGCGTCCGTGCTGGCGCGACGGGCGCAGGAGTTAGCGCCGCCCATTCAGATGTGCGACGCGCTCACCCGCAACCTGCCCAAGCTGCCAACCAAGCTGGAAGTGATCGTGAGCCATTGTCTGGCCCATGCGCGGCGGCGCTTTGTTGAGGTGGTCGCCAACTTTCCTGAGGAGTGCTGGCACGTGCTGGAGACCTTGGGCGAGGTTTATGGTTGCGATGCGCAAGCCCGCGAACAAGGGATGTCGCCGGAAGCGCGGCTACACTTTCATCAAGAGCACAGCGGTCCGGTGATGGCGGGGTTGCAGGTGTGGCTGCGGGCGCAGTTCGCGGAGAAGAAGGTGGAACCGAACGCCGGCCTGGGCGAAGCCATCACCTACCTGTTAAAGCACTGGGAGCCGCTGACCTTGTTCTTGCGCAAAGCCGGCGCCCCCCTCGATAACAATATTTGTGAACGGGCTTTGAAGAAGGCCATTTTACATCGCAAAAACAGTCTGTTTATAAAACCGAGAACGGTGCCCACGTGGGCGATCTCTACATGAGCCTGATCCATACTTGCGAATTGAACGAGGCCAATCCCTTCCATTACCTCACCGAACTGCAGAACCACGCCGCCGAACTGGCCCGGAATCCTGCGGCCTGGATGCCGTGGAACTACCGGGAGACCCTGCAGCAGACTGGTACAAGTCAGCCTTCCACTTAAATCCCTTTGGAGTACAATACGTTCGACCTGGCCGAAAACGATCGATCGTGGCCAGGGGCGGAAGTCATTTGAAAAGGCCAAAATACGCGCCTCGGGGAAGGTGAAATCGCCAAGGGTTTTTGGCCACCGCGTTGCCGCGCCAGAACTCCGTTTCGTGTGAGGTAGTCGCCTCTCGGTACGACCGAACCTACCCCGGGCAGTCTTCACCGTCCGCTCCTGGCCAACCCGATCCCCGAGACTCCCAAGAGCGCGGACGATCCAGCGAATGCATTGAATAATACCGAGCAGCTTATCTGGCTTTCCTGCGTTTCCGCTCAGCCGGGAGTTCGATGTAGAATGTTTTCCATGTTGCGGAGCATTGTCTATGCCGTGCTGTGCGGAACACTATTCGTACTTCTCCCCGAACCTTCATCCAGCCAGCAGGTCCACAACCATCCTGCTCCGGAGAAATTGGGATCCGTAGCGTTTCCGACCAACTGCGCGCCTACCGTGCAGAAAGAATTTGAGCGAGCGGTCGCCTTGCTTCACTCCTTTGCCTATTCCGCCGCCGAGGCTTCATTTGAGGATGTTGCGGCGCGGGACCCGCATTGCGCTATGGCGCATTGGGGCATCGCCATGACGCACTTTCATCAGCTTTGGGAGCCACCGCTCCCGCCTGAGGGGTTCAGCCTCGGCCAGCAGGAGCTCCGCCGAGCTCAAGAGATTGGCGCAGCGTCAGATCGCGAGGGTGGGCTCATCCAGGCCCTGGCTTTGGTTTACGACAACGCTGCTCCGTACCAAACTCGGATTGTGAGCTATGAAGCCGCAATGCAGAAACTGGCAGCAGCCTACGGCGACGACGCTGAAGTTCAAGTGTTCTATGCTTTGGCGCTGTTGGCCGCGGCGTCACCGTTCGACAAAACACACGCGAAGCAGAAGCGAGCCGCTGACATTCTGGAGCCTCTATACCGCAGATATCCACAACATCCTGGGATCCCACATTATCTGATCCACGCTTATGACAACGCAGAGCTTGCTGGCAGGGGAGTTGCCGCGGCTCGGGCATACTCCAAGATTGCGCCTTCGGCTCCGCACGCATTGCACATGCCTTCTCACATCTTCACGCGACTGGGCATGTGGAGCGATTCCATTGCGTCGAACCGGGCGGCAAGAGCCGCCGCACATGAACAGGGTGACATTGGCGAAGAGCTGCACGCGATGGATTACCTCGTCTATGCCTTTGTGCAGGAGGGCCGCGACCAAGAAGCTGCCGAAGTTATCCGCGAGCTCAGGCAGATGCAGAAGCTGAACGAGGGCGATTTCAAAGTGGCTTACGCATCCACGGCGATGCCCGTCCGCTACGCAGTTGAACGGCATCAATGGACAGAAGCCGCAACCATTGAGTCTCCGCCGGGGGCGCCGCCTCATGTCGTCGCAATCACAGTCTGGGCCCGGGCTTTGGGTCTCGCGAGGAGCGGGCGTCCCGCGGAGGTGCGCCCTGAAATTGATAAGCTGCATGAGCTGGAACGGCAACTCCGGGTTGCCGGCAATGAATATTGGGCTAAACAAGTGCGAATTCAGGCCATGGAAGCCGAAGCGTGGCTGGCGCAGGCGGAAGGGAGGCCGGACGACGCGCAGCGTCTGCTTCGCAATGCGGCGGACGAAGAGGACGCAATCGAGAAGCTGCCCGTAAGCCCTGGCCCCATCATCCCGGCGCGAGAACAGCTCGGAGACCTGCTGCTCGAGCAGCACCAGCCTGACCAGGCAGTCAAAGAGTTTCAGAACGCTCTGGCTAGTGCGCCGAACCGACGCAACTCGCTCGACGGACTGTCGCGCGCCACCGGCCGGGGCCGAAGTATGTGAATCAACCTCCGAATCCGTCGCTGACTCGCATTGCTGGGGCACCCAAGCTTTCTAATTCTGATTTACGCACACCCGCCGAAAGCTCACCCTTGATCTGCCTCTGCTGGTCCGTGGTCAACTTGAGTTTGAAATTCTCGTTTGCCATTTTTTGCTCCTTTTTGTTCCTAGAGCATTTCCATAAATAATGTAGCTTGCAAAAAGCTAAGGCTTGTGGCAGAGTGGAGGCATGCGAGCCATACCTGTTCCCCTCCGCAAGCGCATTCTGGAACTATACGAGCAGGGCAAGAGTACGCAGGAGATCGCGCGGTTTGCGGGCTTCTGTGTGGCGGCGGTGCGCCGCGTGCGCCAGCAGTTTCGGCAACGCCGCACGCTGGAGCCCCAGACGCATCGGTGTGGGCGCAAGACGCTGCTCACCGAAGAGCGGAAGCAGTGGTTGCGCGCCGTCTTAGCAGCGCAGCCGGATGCCACCCTGGCCGAGTTGGGTGCCCGTTTGGACCGCCCTTTCCGCACCTCCACGATGGATCTCTGGTTGCGGCGGCTGGGCTGGAGGTTTAAAAAAAACTCTGGCCGCCGCCGAACGCGACCGACCCGACGTGGCGGAAAGAAGGGCCGGCTGGCATGAGCAGTTGGCCGACGAACCGGTGGCCGCTCTGGTATTTGTGGACGAAAGCGGAGCGAACACCAAAATGACTCGGCTGCGGGGCCGTGCCTTGGGCGGCCAAAGGCTGCTAGCGCGTGTTCCGCACGGGCACTATCAGACCAGCACGCTGATCTCTGGCATCCGCCTGGGAGGTCCTTGGGCCCCATGGTTGTTTAGTGGCCCGATGAACGGCGAGATGTTTTTGGCCTGGGTCCGGCAAGGATTGGCCCCCACCCTACGTCCCGGCGACGTGGTGATCCTGGACAACCTGAGCACGCATAAGATCCGGGGTGTGCGTGAGGCCCTCGAAGCCACCCGCGCGCGCCTGCTCTATCTGCCGCCGTACTCGCCGGACTTCAACCCCATCGAGCCCATGTGGAGCAAGATCAAACAGGTCCTGCGCACGCACGCTGCGCGCACCGAAAACGAACTACTACGGGCGGCCAAGGCCGCCTTTAACTCGATTTCCACCGCCGATTGCAAAGGCTTCTTTTTTAGCGCCCAATACGATACATAATAAATGGAAACGCTCTAAACTTTGGGCTGTCGTCGTCGCACACAACCCAATGGCCGTTGAGGTTAAATACTGGACTATTTTTTCTTAGCGGGAAGGTACATTGTACACCGACACGTTTTGGGTGACAACTTGTCCCTAGTCAGAAGTTAGCGCCGGAAGTAGCCCGCAAAGCGGGCGGCATATTGTAGCCCACGGCGCAAGCCGTGGGTCAAAGCGTCCCACTCTCACCCCCTCCCCCCTCTCCCGCCCGGGCGGGAGAGGGGGGACGAAGGGAGGAGAGGGCTTGAATCCCATGGCTTGCGCCATGGGCTACATTATTTCGCCCCTGACGGGGCTGGGCAACAGGCTTCCGGGATGCAAAGAATTTGGGCACGAACTTCTGACTCAGGACACTCGGCAGAAAGTGCAAAGCCCTTGCGTGGGAAGGCACCACTATTTGGCAGAGATCGCTACTTCTTGGCCGCCCGGGTCCAATACTCGCTGTCCCGGCTCGGGTAGATCTTGGTCATATCGACGGGCGGCCAAAGCGTCAGCACCGTGGAACCATCCAGCGCCTGCTGGAGATTCGCAAAGCGGTAGCGATTAACGTGTTTATTCCCTTTCAAAGTCACGTACTCGCCTCCCAGTTCGACCACGCCGGAGTCGTCGTCGCTGGTCATGCGGTTATTCAGCATCCCGCCCAACTTGTACGTGTATTTGCCATCGGCGGCGATGGTGTATTCGTATCTCACGGCAGTCAGAGAGTTGCTCTGGTATTGGCCCGTGGGGCTGTAAGAGTCAATGCTGGTGACAATCCCATTGGTCCAGTGTCCCGCGAGGTCAGCCACGGTGATGGAGTATTTGATGGGGGAGGCCCGGAGCGGCGCCACCCGCACGCTGCCCACAACGGCCCGCGCACTATGCTCCATGCCGTCGAGCACCCCGCGGTTCGGGCTGACAAACGCCACCGGAACGCAGGTCTTCCCTGCCTCCAGCACGTACAGGCGGGTATACGTGGTGTTGTTGACGCTGGAAGCGTCATAGTACTTTCCCGGATAGCCGACCGAGCCCGTGAGGTTGTAGGGGTCGTAGTTAGGAAGACCGCGGTAGTCCGGCCCGGCGAGCACCACGCGCTTCCAGGCAGCTCGGAAGTCGGCATTGGCATCTCCGCTGGAAGGCATGGCACTGTACACGGCCACAACCCAGTAACGGGTGTCCGCCTTCATGACCATCGCGCCCACGTCAGACCCTTGCTTGTAAGTCCAGCCGTCAGGGATGGCAAAAGAGACATCGCCTACCGTTTGTACTTGCGCCGAGGCAGCGGCAACGCTCGTTAGAACGAAAATCGCAATGCGAAGAACCGTGCGAAGCATGTTGTTTCCTCCTCCCGGCTGCCAGGCCTGTGCTCGGCCACAACCGACTGGCTACCGAGGCAAACTGCTAAAGGATTCGCCTGAGTGAGAAGCTTCATAATACGCCCACGCGGTCCGCCAGACGACTTAATTGTGCACATTTTGTCCAGGCCGTTCTCCTAACTGACCGAGTCCCACACTTTGGTCCCTACTAACAAATACGTAAAACGTCGGCGTTTTGGCTCAGTCCTCTCAGCAGAAAGTGCAAAGCCCTGGCATGAGGGACTCGCTACCGGTTTGAAGGGGATGATGCTTCACATGTAGAGCTTCGGTCAACTCAGGAGAACGGCGCCTCCCAATCCGGTTCGGTCAACTCGGTCATCGCGAATAGGGCCAAGGCGATGTCCGCGACGCCGTCCACGACCCAACGGGTGTTTATAGAACTCGCGCACGCGAGCTATCGGAAAGGGTGGGCCCGGCCAACGCCCACATCGGGCCGGCGCCGGCGTCCAGCACAAAAGAAGACTGATCGGCTCCATCCAATTACGACCTTGCTGATATTCACGCTCGCCCAAATGTCACTCTGAAACACCGCCAGGATCGAGCCCTCGTTTACGCAGGCCTGCCGAAAGCTCACGGCCTTTACATAAGAAGTGCAATCATGGACTTGACGCTAGCTGGAAGACCGGCCGCCTTGAGCAGAAAGACCCCGTGGTAGGAAGAGCATGTGCGCCAGCGTCCCGGGATCAGTTATGCAGTTCCGGTTTGGTGGGTGCGGCTATGTTGGCTTGCGGGGCTTCGCTATCGGTAGAAATTATGTTTACGGCCGACGGTTCGTTTTGCGCGCGACTCGCAAGTTTTTTCTGGGCTCGGCGTTCGGCTTTCTCGCGCTGCTTTTCCAATCGCTTCATTTCCTTCTGACGTTTCAGGAACGTAGTGGCCATCAGGTCTCCTTCAAATCCAAATATGAGCGGACTATACCCCAACCGCTTTGTTCGGGGCTACCAGCGCGGTTCGCGCGGTTTGCGCGGGGCTTCGCTGTAGTCTTCGTTGGAAAATGCGCTCCGTCCCCGGCCTCCGCCCCCGCTGCTGCGCGGTGGGGTCCGCTCCGTCTTGGGACGCGCTTCGTTCACCTTAAGAGCGCGCCCGCCGAGCTCTTTTCCGTTAAGCCCGGCAATCGCCTTTGCCGCCTCTTCATCATTGGGCATTTCCACGAAGGCAAAACCGCGAGCTCGGCCGGTCTCCCGGTCCATCGCTACGTGGACCCGCGTAACCTGCCCGAATCCTTTGAACAGATCGGTCAATTCGCCTTCCGTCGTTTGGAAGCTCAGATTGCCAACAAAAAGGTTTTTCATTTTTCCCCTCGTACCCTACTTTGCCGGAGGCGCGCAATCTCAAGCACTGACGCTGCCGCCTCCAGGTTGGTCTTACAAAGAGTTTTGGACAAATACGCGGAAACGGCTCGACCGCGACGGGTGGCGGAGTTTTCGCAACACTCCGGCTTCAATCTGGCGGATACGCTCGCGTGTAACCGCGAAGGTCCGGCCGACCTCCTCGAGAGTGCACTCGCCGTCATCGTCCAGGCCAAATCGCATCCGGATGATGGCTTCTTCGCGCGCCGTGAGCGTCTTCAGCATGGATGCCACTTGTTCCTTCAGGTTGAGGTGGATGGCTGCGTCCGACGGCGATACATAAGCTTGATCCTCGATGAGGTCGCCCAGGTCTGACTCTCCGTCCTTCCCCACGGGCGTCTCCAAGGATACGGGCTGCTGCGCAACCTTCTTGGCGCCGCGCACCTGTTCGACCGGTACTTCCAAGCGCTGAGCGATCTCTTCGGTGGTGGGTTCGCGGCCTAGCTCCTGCAGGAGTTCACGGCTGGTGCGAATCTGCTTATTGATGGCCACGAACATGTGTACAGGCACGCGAATAGTGCGCGCTTTATCGGCGATTGCACGCGAGACCGCTTGGCGAATCCACCAGGTGGCATAAGTGGAGAACTTGTACCCTCGACGCCAGTCGAATTTGTCAGCGCCCCTCATCAGACCAATATTTCCTTCCTGAATCAAGTCGAGAAACTCCAGGCCCCGGTTCGCGTACTTCTTGGCAATGGACACAACGAGACGAAGGTTTGCCGCGGTCAGCTCCTTCTTTGCTCGTTCGACTTCGGCTTCGCCGCGCCGGATCAGAACGAGGGAACGTTTCAGGGCGGGGAGCCCCTCCTCTCTCGCTGACTCGATCTCTTTGAGCTGCGAGCGGCGCGAACGGTGATCATTGCGGAATGCTGCGACCTTGCTGCGAGCGGCTCCGGCTCGCCGATGAAGCTGGGCGGACTCTCGCCCTAAAGCATCCATCTGCTCCACCGTGTGCCGCAGCTTGTCAATCAGGCGCTTCTTTTCGAGAGGGTGGAATCCGATCGAGCGAGCCAGCCGCGACATCTCAACCCGCGTCCGCGCCAACCGGTGACGAGCCCGCAGATGGACAACCTGTCTCGATCTCGGAATGTTATTCAGCCGGGCTGCCTGCTTAAGTCCCACACCATAGAGCTTCTCAATTTTATCGATGATCCGCAGCGTGAGGTGGGTCCTCTTGGTGATTTTTTCTGCACTCAGCTCTTCTTCATCGAACTGGACAACCTCTCTGATCGAACGCGTACCGTTGCGAAGCTCCTTGCCCATGGCGATAAGTTCTTTGAGCACAAACGGAGAACGAGAAATCGTCTTGAGCACCAATCCTCGGCCGCGCTCCATGCGTTTGGCGATCGCCACCTCGCCTTCTCGCTTTAACAGCGGCACGCTGCCCATCTCATGGAGATATAACCGGACTGGATCGATGGTCTTGTCAAAATGGTGTGCTGATTCGTCGATCCCGGCCTCTTCATCACGGGCAGGATCATTTCCCGCCTCGAACTCCACGCTGGCTATATCCCTGAGGGCACCGGGTGCAGGCTTCACCCCGGGCAAGTCTTCGTATACATGGACGTTGTGGCGCTCCAATTCGGAGAATAGGCTGTCGATCTCCGCCGATGTGCGCGTTTCGGATGGCAGGATGTCGTTCACCTCATCATAAGAGACATATCCGCGATCCTTGCCCAAGTTGATGAGGTCGCGGACCCGGACATTCTCTTTCTCAAGCACAAGCGACAACGGTTTCTCTCCTGAAAGGACGGCTGGTAGCAGCATTGCGTTTCTTAAGATCCTGCCCTTAATGAGAAGCGGCCGTGAACGCCTCCCTTGCAGGATCAAAAGGACGATTCATGGAACCCAACCACAGATGACGAGGGGTGACAGTGCCCTTTGTATGGTCTTGATGTTGAGGGTGGAAATGCTCACCGGTCGCACGACACATATGGTTCAAAACTGTACGCATTCATTATACACCATCTGCCCGTACTTCGAACTGACATTCTGGTAGCGGGTGCTGTCTTAATTTCAGATGTAGCGCCGGCTTCCAGCCGGTATTGAGCCGCCAAGATGGCGGCACCACGTTCAAATTAGCACCTGGTAGCGGGTCAGTTTGAAAATGCAGCGGTGAGTTTACATCGCGGGCGGTACGATCAGGCCAAAGGATGGCAACGACTTCCCGATCGCAATAGCATTTGACCCAACAACTAGCTCATCCAATTGCCGCCATCGACATTTAATGTCTGCGCGACGACATAATCACTTTCGGCGGACGCTAGAAAGATAGCGGCTCCCACAAGATCTTCCGGCAGCCCCATCCGTCCGTATGGAACAGCCTGTCCTACGGCCTTCTTCTTTTCGCCGATGGCCAACCCTTCGTACTTTGCGAAGAGGCCATCGACCTTATCCCACATTGGCGTATCGACCACACCTGGGGCGATGCCGTTCACATTGATCTTGTGCTTGATCAATGCGAGTCCTGCCGACTGTGTGACGCTGATCACCGCAGCCTTGCTTGCGCAGTAGATCGCGACGAGGGGTTCGCCTCTGCGGCCAGCCTGAGAAGAAAAGTTGATGATCTTGCCGCCGCGTTTTTGTTTTACCATTTGCCGCGCTGCTGCCTGGAGTGTGAAGATGAGACCTTTCACATTGATGGTGAAGACACGTTCATAGCTTTCCTCGCTTATATCGAGAATAGGCGCAAGATCAAAGACCCCGGCACCGTTAACCAGGATATCGACGCCGCCTGCATGCTTGACCACACTTTCGACCATTGCATGGATGGAGTCCAAGCGGGAGACATCGACGGTGACGGCGAACGCATCTCCCCCGATCTCTTCTGCGGCGCGCTTTGACCCTTCCATCGCGATATCAGCGATGCATACGATTGCTCCTTCTGCTGCATACCCTTTGGCGATGGCGAAGCCGATTCCACGACCTCCTCCAGTAATGATTGCCACCTTTCCCTTCAATCTTTCAGACATGACACTCCTCCCGAACAAGTTGGCATTTAATGCTGTAACCTCAAGATCAGCATGGCGATGCGAAGGTAGACGACAGACCACATGCCTGCGCATACCTTAAAAGGGCTTGCCTGACCTTATGTCGAATGATGGCGCGCGGCTCGTTTGTAATCACGCGTTGACGGATGGCTACGAATTGGTTGGGCAGATATTGGCTCAAGAGCGGCAACGGGGCCGGGTGCTCTGTCAGGTTCGAGAGAAGGCGGGCCAAAGCTTCAGCCACCCTTTCATCGGGCCAGTAATACCGAATCCGATCACTCAGGCTGAAAAAACGCGCAAAGCGCTCCTCCCCCTCGGTACCGTGATAGTACTTCCGCCAGTGGCAGGGATTATCAAGCATCGCTTGCTCGATGACCTTCAGGACATTCGACTGCTGTTCCGATGGAAGGCACGTACTCTCAATCTGAGCGAGCGCGACGATCGCCTCTCGCATCGCAAAGGTCAACTCCGGTCCGACCTTGAGAAAGGCAAAGTGATGCTTGACCAATGCTTGCAGCGCATCGGTAGTCTGGTAGTCCGTAGAGTGGGCTTCAAAAACCAGACCGGGTTGTTTGAGGATTGCCCGAGCAAGGCCGTCAGCTCTTTTCGGGTCGAACTCGACAATACTCGCATCGCCGAATTCCACTCCAGGTTGCACAACGACGGCGATCACCCGACGCCATGCAGAATCAAGCCCGGACGCAGCGAATATCTTTCGATGGATCGCCAGTGTTTCCTCAAGATCTCTTACCTGTGTCACTTCCAGGTCGTGGAGCACCTCCTGCGCACCGCCGGGTGTCGGAACCTCTGTTCCGATAACGTATACCGGCTTCGTGGCGGATGGATCAAGAGCATCTTCAGCGGCCTTGCAAAGAAGCGCGGCGCGCCTGGCAATCTCTTTGTTGCACAACGGCTTTGGATCATCGGCGCATGACATGCTGGCATCCAAGTGGATCTTGGTGAATCCCGCAGTAGCATATGCCTGAACCAGATCACAAGCTTTTTCCATGGCTTCTTCTGCCGATTTATCCTGCCAGGGATTTGGACCGAGATGGTCTCCACCGAGAACGATCATTGCCGGGGGGAACGATAGCCTGCCTGCGACGTCACGAATATAGTCGCGGAATTGAGCTGGAGTTAAGCTGGTATACCCCCCGAACTGGTTTACCTGGTTTGAGGTAGCTTCGATCAGGAGCAGGCTCTCGTCCTCGATAGCCTGCAGCATGGCCGCCTCAAGTACGAGCCTGTTGGCGGAGCATACCGAGTAGATTCCCTTCGTTTTGCCCGAGCGGTTTTGGCGGATGATCCCGATGAGCGGGTGAGGCATACTCTGCTGATCGGATTGGCGCTCAGAAACAAGCGCCGCAAGTTCGGCCAATGTGGAATTTCCCTCCATCGGGCCACGCGCCTGAACGGCAAGGGAACCGGCGGCATTGGCTAAAACCACAGCACGGTCAATAGGGACACCTTGAGCCAGGCTGGAGATGAAAGTGCCTCCAAAGCAGTCGCCTGCGCCAGTTGGGTCAATCTCGTTCGCTATAAACGCTGGTGTGTCGATTCGCTGGGTAGGGTCAAAGTAGGTGCTCCCGTCTTTTCCACGCTTCAACAGAACCAGCCGAATTCCTTGCATCAGTAACTGTCGCGCTGCTTCACCGTCGGTAGCTTCGGGAAAGAGGTATTTAAGATCATCCACGCTTGGCAGCAGAATGTTGGTCTTGGCAAGAATCTCGTGGATGGCTTCGGCCACGTCCGGATTAGCCAGTAGTTCTCTCCGAATATTCGGATCAAATGAGATTTCCGCCCCAGCAGCCTTGGCGAGGTCGATGCCACGACGAACTGCCTCTGTCATTCCTTTGCTGATGAGGGACGACCCCATCACGTGAAAAAACTGGCAATCGGCAAAAATCGCAGGATCCACCTGGTCCAAAGACACGCCGCCCGCCGCGGAATGACGGATGTTGAAAACGAACGAGCGACTGCCATCCTCGGCATAGGTTACAAACGCGCTTCCCGTTGGGAGTTCCGGGTGGCGCCGGACGTGGCTGGTATCGACACCGCTTGACTGGAGACGGTCCAGGTTTAGGGTTCCGAAGTCATCCTTGCCAACGCATCCGATCAGTGCGACGCTGCCCCCTGTCCGGGCAGCTTGATCTGCAAAAATGGCTGGGGCGCCGCTGGGATACGGCCCCGCGAAGTTTCCGGCACGCAGAAATGTCTGGCCGATGTTCGTGGCCATGATCTCAACGAGAATTTCCCCGATCACGACAATCTGCGCCATGCACATCCATTCTTCGCTGCAGGCATTGCCCCTTCCTTAGGACTATATTGGAAGCGCCGAGCGTAGCGAAAATGCAGCGTGCCCAGAGTACCGAAACCTCCGGCCCAACGACAAACTTTCTTAGACGCCCCACCGCTCGTTTGATTTCATGGACTTAGCTAGGCCGCCCCTCATCTTTGGCATCCTTCGAGGGCACACCTCCCGGGTGGGTACACAATCTGACAACTCCCTTAAGTTCAATCGGTTGAGAGATTACGTGGAGCCAGGACAATCTGTTCAAATCACAGCCAGCAGCCTGTATATTCAATAGCATATCCGGCTTCTTAACCAGGGACGTGGAAGCCTCATCTTTATTTCGTCCCGGAACGGCGTGCCCAAAGCGCAAGGCAGGACCCGGAACAGTTTAATCAGCGTAACAAGAGACCTTTCTGACGGTCTGCGGCCGTTCGCGTCCGGCCGACGGGCAGTCACGCCATGAAACGGTTTACACACAACCACTCCCTTTGTCAAGAGCAAAACTGGCTACACTATGCAGCCTACATACTAAGGCAGGACGTCATGGCTCATTTTGCCGGCAGGAAAACCCTTGGGAAGGGTACCTAATTGTCCGATCTGATGCCTGCACGCAAGCGAGTTCGGCGCGGACCTTATGTGGTTGCTTATTCCCCCCTCTGATTCAGCCCGGATTTCTAAAGTCTGAGCCATAGACCTTTTGAATTGTCTGGGCTCCGGTTTCGAACCATAATTTATGAGCCCCTCTTGCATTAAGGAGGGAAGAAATATGGATAGGCAACCCTTAATCAGCGAAATCAGCAGAAGGCGGAAGCGCGCCCTCCTCATCAACTACATGAGACCCCAGTCTATTGTGCTGGACGTAGGGGCAAGCCAAGGTTGGCTTACCCATCGCCTGAGGGAAAAAGGGTTTCATGTTGTTTCACTCGATCTAATAGGCCCTGCGGATATCGTAGGTGACATCAACCACTGGCAAGAGCTAGGTTTGAGTCCTCAAAGTTTTGACGCAGTTGTTGCGATGGAGGTCATTGAACACGTGGATTGTTTGGAAAGTTTGCGTTCGCTCTGCAAACCGGGTGGCCTCATCATGCTGTCATCCCCACATCCAAGGTGGGACTGGGTTATGCGGATTCTCGAGCATCTTCGATTGACCCAGATGCGCACATCAGAGCACAACAACCTGCTGGACTTCAGGCGTGTCCCACTACGGGTGATGCTTCGCAAGCGGCCGTTGTGGGTTCATCAGGTTGCAATTTTCAGAAACGAACCCCGCAAATAACGGGGTTGCCGCACACTCTCATCTTGCGCGGAGGGGCTGAACAACCGTTATCCGATGGGCGTTATCCTCGGTGGGCTCAGGCATCGCATGGCAGTTCCTCAGAGGCTGGCTTCTAGTCGTCTTCTTCGTGATAATCGGGTTCGGTATTAATGCCCCAAAGGTCGTGGTTCGCCCCGCAAATATTGCGCGCGGCATACAACGCCGTCATCATGGAATGGTCTTGGTTATTGTACTTGTGCATTCCATTGCGTCCCACGAGCTGCATATTACATAGATTGCTTTCGACATACTCGCGTATCTGTTTCACTTGCTCGGACCAGCCTGGGTCGTACATGGGGTAAGCCTTCTGCACCCGGACGACTGTGCCGTCTTGGATTTCCTCCGGCCGCACGAGGCCAAGCTGCACAATCTCGCGGCGGGCGACCGCCAGCAGTTGCTCATCCGGGCTCGCCCAGAGCGCGTCATTCTCAAAAACGAAGTACTCCAACCCCAGGCATGTCTTATCGAGGTCGGGAACCATCGCCGGAGACCAGTTCTTGAAATTCTGAATGCGCCCCACCCTTACGCCCGGTTCGTGCACGTAGATCCACGTGTCCGGCGCCACCTCCTTCCGGTCGATAACGAGGGTGACGATCAGGAAATCCCGGTACCGCAGGCGGTTGGCTGCCTGGCGGATGGCCTCAGGAGGCGGTGGGTCGAGGGCGTTGATCAGCTCCCGTATCGGCATGGAACTGATGAAGTCTGTGCCCTCAAAACACTCTTCGCCCTGTGGACTGCGGGTCGCGATGCGCGTGACTTTGCCTCCGCCGTGGCAGATGCGGGTTACCATTCGCTCCGTCAGTACGGTGCAGCCCGCAAGGCGCAAGCGCGCGGCGAGCGTCTCCCACATCTGCCCCGGGCCTCGCTCCGGGTAATAAAACCGGTCAATGAGGGTCTTTGCCGTGGGCTTTTTCGCCGGGAAAACAGCATTGCGGATGGCTGTGGGCAGGGATAGACCGCGAATACGCTGGGCAGCCCACTCGGCACGAATCGAAGTGCAGGGCACCCCCCAGACTTTTTCAGTGTAGGTTTTGAAAAAGATCTCATAAAGGCGCTTGCCGAAACGGTTGCAGACCCACTCTTCCAGATTGTCTTCTTTGGGAGATGGAAACAGCCACCAGCGCAGATAGCTTCCCAGGATTCGAGTACTTTCGATGACGCCAAGTCCGAACAGCGCGTTTCTTGCGGCCAGGGGATAAAGGAAAAACTTCTTGTGGTAATAAATGCGTGAAAGGCGTGGGCGGATTGCGAACTTCTCTCCGAGGGTGTCGCGCCATATTTGGTTCACCTCCTCCCACTTCGAGAAAAAGCGGTGGCCGCCGACATCGAACAGATATCCCTTATAATTGAAAGTGCGAGCAAGACCCCCAACCTGTTGGTTAGCTTCAAGCACTACCGACGGAACTTCATGCTTGGAAAGCTCCAGCGCCGCGGTTAAGCCGGCAGGGCCGGCGCCTATGATTACGGCACGTTTCCCTGTTGTGGCGTTCGTCTCTATCACCCCTATTTCTCCTAATTGCCCGCTGCCGCTGCCTAGTGAAAGAGCATGTGGAACACAGCGCGCACATTCAAAGCGCTTACTGCGCTCAGTAGGCCTGCTGCTACACTCATTAGTAAAGTGACCCAGCTATTGATAAAACGCGACCGCAGATCCAGGACACTTTGGGGGACGATAGGCGAGGAATAGCGCGGATAGTCTGTATACGCCCCAAACGAATTGTAGCTGACGCAGAATCCCGCGAAAAGGAGGAAGAAGATTGACTCCGCCTGTCCGGCGAGATCGGCAAAGGCTTTGTGTCGGCGCTTCCAGAGAGTCACGACGCCGTAGATCGTCAGAGCGATGTAAAAACCGTTCTTTAGATGGTTCGTCCATGGCGCCCCACCCATGAACGCCTCATGGAGGAGTGGATAGAAGGGCACGGTGATGGGCCAAGCGCTGGACCAATCGCCAGCATAGCCGGTAATCGGGGCCATCGGATCCTTGGCGGCAAAGAGGATCGGTGTGAGATAAAGTGCTTCCAGGGAGCCAACAATCGCCGCAGATCTCAGCAGATCCCGCCATTGGCGATGCCAGAGGAGAACCGCCCCGATTGCGAAAACAAGGAATATCCCCGTCGGGCGCGTCCATAAAGCCAGGGTCGCACACGTTATTGCGGCCAGTGGATTTTGTTTCCTCCACAACCACAAGGAAGCGAGCACAAAAACGATGAAAATCGATTCACAGCCCCCCAGGCACACTCGCTGCGTGTATGAGACATCGATAAAAGCAAAAATCGCCGCCACTCGCCAACCCCACAGCCGGCCGCAGAAATACAGGGCAAGTGCGCTGCAAGCCAACGTGAGGAGGGGGAGACATCGTCCCACCGGTAAGGAGGTCAGTTTAGAAACCAGGGCCACGCAATACCCAGTGCCACGATAGATGTTCCGAACGTTTTGCAGGTCGGGCCCGGAGAACCGCCACTCCCGAGTGGCCTGTGCAATGGTCAGATAGGCCGCGTTATCTCCATGATTGCGGCTCATATCCCAGAAGTTGTTAACCCTGGTAACAACCACAATGAACGTCACGCAACAAAGAACATAGCTCGTAAAGGCGATGAGAGGAGATAACTCACCAGGATGAACGTCCACTCCTGCGGGAACAACTCTAATTGGGATCGGCCCTTTGGAATTCGGGACAAAATCTGGGTTCCGCAGCATTTTTGTGGACTCCGAGGTAAGGTGTCATTCTGGTGCGAGTTCCAAGATTTCCATCCTAGCTATCAGGCCGGGCGCCACGAACCGCGACACAATGCTCAACTTTCAGGGGTTCGCGTACCGGAGACAGTCCGGGTGTGCGATAGACGACCGAAATGGCGCTGCTGTTCGCGTAGACGGTCTCCGTGCAGGAGAGAGAAGTTTCCAACGGGGGTGCACCGGGCCCAACCGTGAATCGATACAAAGGTTCTCGCCCCTTTAAGTCCTCCAATGCGTAGATCACGGGGCGTGGAGCATAATAAGAGGGGAGGCGTGAATTCACTACGTAGATCACGGCGTCAGCGGGCAGAACGCGGTTAAGAACGCGAAAGTCTTCTGCAAAGGCGACGTAACTATGCAGAAAGGAGTCTCGACTGATCGTGCCCAAATCAACTTTGATGAAGGGCCTTGCGTAGTAGGCCTGCACGGCCAGCCATGGAAGACACATTCCCAGTAGAACCACCCACCATCGAGCGATGAGGCGTGCTCCGAGCCGCGATGGCCACGCCACCCACGCGCCCAAGACTAGCACGGCATATTGAAGTCCGCCCAGGAATCGGAATTGGTGGGGCAACAGCCAGGCAATTAGCATAGCCTGCCCGCAGACCAGCCCGAATAAGATCTTAAATACCCGCCCGCGCTTCCAAGCTGCAAACGCCACAACCCCAAAGGCAGCGACTAACCCTACAGAAACGGAGGGGACCATCCAGGCAAGAAGCGGCATCCATCCCTGCTGATTTGCCCTCGCTGAATCTGCGAGTTCGGCAATATCTTTGGGCCCAAAATAGTGCGAGTGAAACATCGAAGCCGTCGCAAGGCCAAAAGGTGATCCGCACTTCAGCGTCGTCCACAGAATGATTGGACCGTAGAATACTGTCCATACGCCGAGGGCCATCCTTGTGGCGATTTTCCAACCGATTTTGGCCGTGGCCCGGCGGACGCCGATCAACGTGAACACCACGGATAGCGGCAGAATCGAAATCTTGGTAGAGGCGGCCGCATAAGCGGTGAGGCAGACGAGAAATAGCTTTGTTTGCGCCTTCATCTCACCCGTTAGGTCGTCGGGAAGCAGAGCGAGAAGGCACGCGGTGATCGTCGCAAGATCTCCGAGCGCATGTGGCCCGCTTGTAACGTGCCAAACGGCGGGGTAAAGGCCAACGGCACAGATCGCCCCCGTCATCCATCCGGCCGTGGCACTCCCAGTCAGGTCGGAGGTAACGCCGGCGACAAGGAGGATAAGCGCCACGCCCAACCCCCAACTGACCACGTTACCGGCCTCGGGGATTCCTGCGGCGTGGGCGGCACTCAAGCCCAACTGAAAGCCATTTTGCGGAAAGATTGCCGCTTCATAAGGTTGACGGTAAAGGTGCAGCCCGCCATCTTGCATGACCCGCTTGGGTATCAACATGTGGTAATGCAGTTCGTCGATCTTTGTGGACGGCGCCACCGCGATGAGGAGGTTGATGGCGATTGCAGCCACAATCACGGCTAAGAACCAGCGGTCAGCGTTTCTGCATATCGCGGGTGTTGCCGCGGAGCGCAACCGGTTCAAAGACCAAAGCAGCAGGCAGCCACCAATTAATATCGCGCCTACCCCGACGATCTTCACGCTTCGTACGCCGCCCCCAAGAAACAGAACCAGCATCAAGCACAGATCGAAGACGGCCACGCCAGCCACCAATGATGTGGCAAGGCGCCAGCGACCGGGAATGGGTCCCAGCAATCGCGTGAGCCCGGAGCCGACGCCGGCCGCGGCCATTAGTCCGAGCAGACCTCCCAGCAAGGTCTCAGCGGAGCCCATGAAGTTGTCTGCCCCCCCCAATAAATTCGAAAGCGATGAAGTTCCTTTTCAGCATTGACATCGTCGATGCCAGGCTGCGTATAGATCGGCAGGTACCTGTGACGATGGTGCGCCTTGTATTGTCGCATAACCAAGGGCTATCTTCTCAGAGAAGCATCGGGGGAACGGAACGGTAACCTTGGGGTCGAGGAACGCGCAGCAGGGCAGGGGATACTGCAACTTAAATGATGAGTCGTTCGGGAAATGGGATCTCGCCGTGATAGCAAAATCTGAATTGGACGAAGGGAAGCCATTGGAACGGAAGGAATTTCTCCACGTACTTGTCGTGCTTGGACTATTCGTGCTGGTCAACCTGTTGACCGCTGCGCGCTCCCCCACGGTTTGGCTTGACGAGATTCGGTTCAAGGATCCAGCAGCAAATCTTGTAGAGGGCCACGGCCTCACCTCAACGGCTTGGGAATTTCAGTCGGCTCAAGAACTTTGGGCCGGAAACGCGCCCTTACATACATGGCTGTTGGTGCTGTGGATTAAGATGTTTGGGCTGACACCAACTGCTGTCCGAGCTGTGAATTTCGTTTATATCGCCATCGCGGCATTGCTGCTGTGGGTTGGAGTGCGACGGTTGGGCCTGATAGAGTTGTTCAATTCATGTCATCCGGAAACCAATCCTTTAATCCCGGCCCCCCTCTGGTCCCTGGGCATTTTCCGGCCGGAGCGAGCGGGAACTATTCCACCGAGCCGATCACCAGCGAGGAAGGCCACGCCGGCCTCGATGAGGATTGAACTGGCTGAGCGAGACTGCCGAATCACCAAACGCCTTCACGGCTTAGGTTTGGTTCCGGCTGGGGAATTAGCGCCGCGCCTAGGAATACGTCATCGGCTTGACGGTGGCTTGGGATGCCCTTATGCTGTTCCCTGAATTCAATGAATGTTAACAATCACAGCCTGCCCATGTGCAGGTCCAATAACTTGTCCGAAGCACAGCCCTTTGAGGTTGACCCACGGGAGAATGCGGATGGTGAAATACCCAACGGACTTGGCGTGGACGAGCGTATCCGCCTGATGCATGACGGCGTGATTAATAACTCGAGCCTACTCGTCTCAGGTGTGGTCGGGATCTTCCTCGTTCCTATCATGCTGCGGGGCCTAGGGGTCGAGTCCTATGGCCTCTGGATTGCCGCGCTCTCCGTGGTGGGGGTAGTCGGACTATTCGATTTCGGCCTGGGCTTGAGCGTAACGCGTGAAGTCGCCGCCTCCCTGAACAATGCATCGCGGAGCGAATCGGCGAGATTTGTACAGGCGGCTCGGAACGCTTTTTTCTTGATCGGAGTCGCAGGCGGCATCCTGATCGCTACGCTCGGTCTACCCCTGAGTCGGGGTTTGCACCTTTCCGCCGCGAGTCGGGAAATGGCACCCATGGTGTTTGTGCTTGCCGGAGTTGCCTTCTTGGCAGAGCGGCTGCTCACTTTCACGATGGCGGTGTTGCGCGGGCTGAGGCGATTTGACATTAGCAATTTACTGGCGATTATCGCGGCACTAGGGCGCGCGTTCGGAATCATTGCGCTTATCAAGGTTGGAACGGGCGTGTTGGCCGTGATGATATGGCAAGTTGTGGCCACAGGACTGGCCGCGTGGGCGGGGCACGCTGTGGTCGGCGGACTCGAAGCGGAATTCCGGTCTGATCTGGGGCGACTTGATTGGAACCTGGTGCGCGCTCACTTGCCCTTCGGTTTCGCGAGCCAGGTCACAACCGTTGCTGAAGTCATGATCTGGCAACTGGTACCGGTGATCGTTGGCTTGGTCCTTGGTTCGGGCTGGATCGCAGAGTATTCTATTGCGCAGAAGTTCCCGACATCGGTGGGTCCGATCATTTGGTCCACTGCGGACGCCTTATTTCCCGCCGTTAGCCAGCACCAGAGTGATCCGGGAATAGCCCGTACCAGGGAAATCCTCGAAATCGGCACACGCTGGACGGTGGTCTTAGCTCTGCCGCTCTGTCTGGGATTGTTAATCCTTGCCCCGGAGTTATTACAGGCGTGGGTGGGTGAGGTTCGCCCCGACACCGTCCTGGTATTACGCCTAATTACTGCCGCCGTGTTCCTGGAGGGATTTGCTGCAGCTTCCTTCCAAACGCTTTGGGGGCGGGGAGAAATGCGAACCCTCCTCTTCATCGCAAGTTGCCTCGCGTTGACGACCTTGGGGCTCACCTTGGCGTTATTACCTCGGATGGGGATTGCCGGGGCTGCTTGGGGATTGCTACTGTCCACGCTTCTGGGGGCAATCGCGTACCCTAACGTCGCCTCACGTATCTGCAAAGTCCGTGTGCGCGACTTGGTGCACACGACCTTTGACGGTTTGCTCCTTCCGGTTCTCGCATTACTGGCGATCAGTGGCAGTATTAGCTACCGGTCTGCCCCAGGATGGATCGGTGTTATAGACTCAGCTCTGGGAGGCGGGTGTGGATATCTCGCCGCTTTCTTCCTCGTGGGCGCTCGCGCGGAGGAGAAGGCCTCTGTGCACAAAATGCTAACCGTACCTCTAACCGTTGGACGCTCCGTATACCGGCGTCTGCGCCGTTTGCTGGCTCGCGTAGGATTTCTTCGCAGTGGATTTTATCTCATGATTGCAATCCGGCAGGCCCTGTTGGATAGCCCCGCGCGCGGGCGGGCTGAACTCAACCATGAGTTCCAACCCCGCGAGGATCCCTGGGATTACGCAACCGTTTCCTGCCAGAGAAACCGAATCCGCACTGAAGTGGAAATGCTGGATGCCGTCCGTGGGACGGCGCGTTTCGGGAAAGCATTGGAAGTGGGTTGTGCTGAGGGGATCTTCACTGAAAAGCTTGCCGAAAGGTGCGACTCCTTGCTCGCCGTGGACATATCCACCGTCGCCCTGGCCAGAGCTCGCCAGCGTTGCCAGTCGAATGTGCATGTCCGCTTTGTGGAGTGGGACCTTCGAGTCGATCCCCTGCCTGATACTTACGATGTGATCGTCATGATTCATGCCTTGGAATATATCCGTAACCCCATCTCTGTCCGAAGGGCCCGCATGAAACTAGTGGAGGGCCTTCGTCCAGGAGGTTACCTACTCATAGGGACAATGAAGGTGACCGAGGTTTTTGAGAACGCTTGGTGGGGCCGGTACTTCCTCCGGAGCGGGAAAAGGATTAACGCTTTTTTCGCCCAGCATCCGGCTCTGACGGTCGTCAAGACCGCGGAATTTTATTTGGGAAAGGACTATATCTCGTATGATGTTCTGTTCCGGAAAACGCCATGAGGAAGTGGTGGCGGCCGCCCCCATGCTGGAAACATGACCAATGCTCTCAAGCTCTCGATCGTGGTTCCGACACATAATCGGCGGGACGCCTTGGTGTCGCAGACTCTGCCGGCCATCTTCGATCAGGATTTCCCGGCAGATGAATACGAGGTGATAGTCATTGTCGACGGATCGACCGACGGCACCGCCGAGGCGCTCCGCAAGCTTCAGCCACCCTGTTCGCTGCGCATCATCGAACAGACGAAGCGAGGCCCCAGCGCCGCTCGAAATGCAGGGATATACGCAGCGCGGGGCGACTTAATTCTCTTTCTTGACGACGACATTATCTGCGGTCAGCACCTCCTCAAGCAGCACGTTGCGGCACACGCCGGTCCGGAGCCTGCGGTTGTATACGGATCAATCTCAGTTGCGCCAGAGACCCCCCCTTCTGTTCTCAAATACGCCAACGTAACTTGGTACCAGAATTATTATGGCCATCTCGACTCACAAAATGGACTGAGGTGGCCCGAAGACGTCTACCTTATCAGCAACAGTTCAATGCCTCAGGCTACGCTCGTCGCCTGCGGCGGATTCGACGTGAACATGCCGGCGAAGGAGGATTACGAGCTAGGCCTCCGCCTATGGAAGATGGGTGTGCGGTTCAAGTACCTACCGCAAGCCGTGGCCTATGAGTTCTTTGTGAAGCCCTCGGGACACTTTCTGCACAACGACGGGGAAATATACGGACAGACTGAAGTCTTACTGTGCCGGAAACACCCCGAATACCGTTTGCAATCGGAACTTGCGAGGTTTGGGAAAACCGTGTGGTGGAAGCGTTTTCTACGGCAGTGCGTCTTGCGATTTCCGGTGTCGCCCGCGTATCTTTTCACCTTACCTATATGGGTTTGCGAGAAGCTTTGCCGGATTCCGGTTATGCACAAGGCCGGGCTGCGCTTTCTCGGTATCGCACGGGGCATCGTAGAACTACGTTCTGCCGTCAAGGAAGCCGGATCGTGGAAAGCCATGCAGCGTGAATTTGGCATGCGCCTGCCGGCATTGCTTTATCACCATGTGGGTCCCCTGCGGGCAGGATCGATCCCGGGACTGACGGTTTCTCCTGAGCGGTTCGAACGGCAGGTGCGGTGGCTGGCGCGCCGGGGTTACGCTGGTATCTGTCCCTCCGATTGGGTCCGCTGGCGCCGCGACGGGAAGGGCCTTCCTGATAAGCCGGTGCTGTTGACTTTTGATGATGGCTACGCGGATTTGGACGAATACGCGTTGCCGGTCCTCCGGCGCTACGGTTTTGGCGCCGTGGTCTTTATCGTGACAGGACAACTGGGTGGGACGAACGCCTGGGATGAAGCGCGGGGGTTGGGCACATACCACCTTATGACCAGCGAACAAATTCGCTATTGGGCCACGCAGGGGATCGAATTCGGAGCCCACAGTCGGACGCACGCGGATTTGACGACTTTGTCTCAAAGCGAACTGTCAGAAGAAATCGTTGGGAGCGGGAAGGACCTCGAGTCTATCCTTGGGTCGCGCGTGGTTTCCTTTGCCTATCCTTACGGATTCCACAATCAGGCGGTGGACGACTGCGTTCGGAGTGCTTTCGATCTGGCGTTTCTGGCGCACGAGAATGCAGAAGGACTGAATCACCTTCTGACAGATGCCTATCTCCTGCGGCGGACCAGGGTTGAAACCAACGAATCATTGGTGGAATTGGAGTGCCGTGCGCGGTGGGGCCGCACCCCCTTCCCTAAGCTTCGGGCTCGCCTCCGCCTGCGGACGCGTTTAAAACGTGTGGGAAGTTTTTCCTTCGAGCGCAGCAAACTGTGATTTAAGCAAAGGACTTGGCCAAGGGCATTTTTTTCAACTTGCTCTGCACCCCGGCGAACGGTTCAGGGTCTCATTGGTGGAGAGGTAATGAAACCCGTATACTAGTCAAATCAATGAGTGTTGAACCGCCCAACCTCGTACCACCCTCGGCTTCGCCGGTGTTGACGATCCTCATGCCTGCGCACAACGAGGAGGAGATCATCGCCGCGGCCGTCACGGAGTGGCACGCGGCGGTCATTGCCAAGTTGCCGGGTTCTCGCCTCCTGGTGATCGACGACGGTAGCACCGACGCTACCCCGGAGGTGTTAGGCCAACTCGCCCGGACCCTGCCGGGCGTCGCCTTTCTCCGCCGCGAAGTGGATGCCGGGCACGGCCAGGCTCTGTTGTTCGGTTTCCGCCAGGTGGATAGCGATTTCGTGTTTCAGACGGACAGCGACCGTCAGCATTGTCCCACAGATTTCTGGCGACTCTGGGAGCTGCGCGATCAATTCGATTTCGTGTTCGGCGCCCGAATGAAGCGGCTGGACGGTGCCTTCCGCCGGCTTGTCGCGACGCTAATGTGCGTCCTGAACTTACTGCTTTGGCACGTGTGGATTTCCGACGCGAATTGCCCCTTCAAGCTCATGCGGACCCGGGCCCTGACAGCCGTGCTCGAGCGCGTTCCTGCGGATGCGTTTATCCCCATGGTGATGGTGTCGATTCTGGCCCGCCGACTGCGCTTCCGGGTGACGGAAGTTCCCGTTCAGCACTTGCCGCGGCTGGGAGGGACACAGTCACTGCGCGGGCTTGCCTGCTGGGCTCGAGTCAGCTTTCTTTGCGCGCGCCAGTTGGCGTTGCTACGATTTGGTCAATAGGCGTTCAAATCGAATTCACACGCGGAGCACCGATGATTCTTGGCGCAGGAATGACAGGCTTGGCGGCGGGCTGGGCCTCCGGATTGCCAGTTTATGAGGCGGAGCAATCGCCAGGCGGGATCTGCTCCTCTTATTACGTGAGGCCTGGCACCGAAGAGCGCCTCCACGAGGCTCCGGCGGACGGGGAAGCATACCGGTTCGAAATTGGGGGCGGCCATTGGATTTTTGGAGGCGACCCGCTGGTCCTCGAGTTCATTCAATTGCTCTGCCCCGTCCAGCAGTACCGCCGCAAGTCTGCTGTCTTTTTCCCCGACAAGCGCTTGGCAGTTCCTTACCCCATTCAGAATAGTCTCAAAAACTTGGACCTGCAGACGGCCCAGGCTGCTCTGTGCGAAATGGCCGATGCGGCATTACGGCCTCAGGCGGTCGTGACCATGGCCGATTGGTTGCGCAATAGCTTCGGGAGGACTCTATATGAATTGTTCTTCCGTCCATTCCATGACCTCTATACCTCGGGCCTTTGCGACAAGATCGCACCCCAAGATGCGTACAAGTCGCCTGTTAGTCTCCCCGCAGCTATACAGGGAACCTTCAACCCTACCGCAGCAGCGGGCTACAACGCGACATTCATCTACCCCAAGGAGGGCTTGAACGCCCTTGCGTCCCGCATGGCAGCGCAATGCGACGTACACTATGGCAAGCGGGTTGCTGACATTGACGTGCAGAGCCGTGAGGTGGCGTTTTCGGATGGTAGCGGCGCCTCGTACGAATTTCTAATTTCGACACTTCCGCTGAATCGCATGATGACCATTACGGGGCTGAAAGCTGCGGCACGGCCGGATCCCGCCCCTGCCGTTCTGGTTGTGAATATTGGTGCTCACAGAGGCCGTCAATGCCCTCCAGAACACTGGGTTTACATTCCCTCCAGCAAGGCCCGTTTCCATCGCGTCGGTTTTTATAGCAATGTTGATGCCTCTTTCTTGCCCGCTTCGGGGCGCGGCACCAGCGACCGCGTCAGCATCTATGTGGAAAAGTCATATCCCGAAGGCAGCAAGCCTAGTCCGCTGGAGATGAGGGCGTTGGGTGAGAGTATTGCCCAGGAACTGCAGGAATGGGGCTGGATCGATGGTACCGAGGTCGTCGACCCCACTTGGATCGACACCGCCTACACTTGGTCGTGGGTAGATTCCAAGTGGAAACTGGAAGCTTTACGGCTGCTGCAAGAACAACGTATTTTCCAGGTCGGCCGCTATGCCCGCTGGACATTTCAGGGAATCGCCGATTCCATTCGGGACGGCTTCGTGGCGGGCAATGCAGCGGACGGTATGCTGGCAAAGGCTGCGGGCGAAGGAGGATATCTTCGTCGCCGGCACGGAGTTGCGCGCAGAGATCATCTCCGTTAATCGCCAGCGCCAGATTGATTATTCTTTCCGCTTGCTGAAGTTTACCCTGTGGGGGAGAGCGGAAAACAGGCGTTTCAATTGTTCTTCGGCCGGCTCTTACAGACAGATGAGTGTGCACCTGCAACCGACGGAGGGCCATAAAATGAATTCCGGCCATGCATGTTGTCGGGAAATAGGGTTGCACGAATCCAAACAGGGGAAGCAGGCCCATGCCGATACTGAGCGACCACGCCCGTAGGCGCAAAATTGCATACTTCATCAAGGGCCTCCCCAGGGAGCTGAGGATTCTCGAGGTTGGCTGCGGCGGCGGATGGCTGGGCAGCTACCTGAAAAGCGCCGGGTACACTGATTATGTTGGTCTCGATTTGAAAGATTCTGCGGATGTGGTCGGAAACATTCTGGAATGGAGAGCACTGGGGATCAAGCCCGCGTCATTTGACGTGATTGTTGCTTTCGAGCTTATTGAGCATGTGAACTGTGTTCAGGAGATGTTCGACATCCTAAAGCCGGGCGGACTCCTGATGCTGACCTCACCCCTTCCCCACATGGACTGGGTGTGCTTCGTGCTGGAGTTGTTGGGTCTGAACCAGAAGAGAACCAGTCCCCATAGCCACCTCATCTACTTCAAGGACCTGCCGCTGTTTGAGCCGCTCGAGATAAAGACCATCGGCGGCATTGTACAATGGGGGAAATTCAGAAAGCCATCCGAAATCTGATCGGTAATGGCCCTCGTGGTTTAGAGATTTGAAGAATACGATCCGGGGCAAAACTGCTATGGGCTAATTCCGTTTTCGCCAATCCACCCAGGGGGTCACATTCTAAAATTGCGCGACGCTGACCCAGCTTACATTTTAGCTTGCGCGATAAGGCCTTGACGCAACGCCCCAATACGGCCTCTTGTTCCTCATCTTTGGCACGGTTATAATTGTCGCGATTTAGTAAGGGATTAATCACCACACGCTGAGAACCCGTGAGGCCGCGACAAGCAGACAAGATTCAGTCCACCTTTGTGGACACGAAGACGCAGGCCAAGTTGGCTCCAGGGACACGCCGAATGTCCTCCACAGAAGAGTCGGGCATATCAAAATCTCTAAGAGTTTTCGATACGCCAACCCTCCTATTCATGATTGCCGCACTATTGTTCCTTTACTCCTATACTTTTCTACTGCCCCTCACCCCCATCTACCGGCATGGAGATGGGCTGTGTTACCTGGAAGACGCGAGGCGGATGTATGGAGGTGAGGTGATGTATCGGGACTTTTTCGAATACCCCACTCCCGGCACTCCACTTGTTTATTTACTCCTGTTCAGCATGTTTGGCCTTCGGCTTTGGATCCCCAATCTCGTACTGCTGCTTTTGGGGCTTGGGCTGGCCTGGCTCGGTGTCGCCATAGCGAAAACACTGGTTCGTTCCAACCTCGTACTACTGCCGAGCGCAATCTTCCTCGTTGTCGTGTACAAGAACTATCTTGATCCGACTCATCACTGGTTCAGTCTAATGAGCGCAGCTGCGGCGGTGGCAGTTTTGATAGAACGGCGATCTCCAGCAAGGATCGCCGCGGCGGGTTTCTTATGTGGTCTAGGCATGTGCTTTACCCAATCGCGCGGGTTGGCTGTGCTCGCAGGTTTCGCCGTATTCCTATGGTGGGAATCCCGTCGAAGGCAAGAGGATCGGCGAAAATTGTTCAAAAAAGAAGCGTGGCTGGTCGTGGGGGCGCTTCTACCTCTCACGGCCGTGACCGGCTATTTCATATGGAAGGCAGGGCTCATTCGGGTTCTTTGGTGCACGGTTGTGTTCCCCGTCAAGTACTACCCGAAATCCGCAAGCGCAAACACCTTCCGGGTCGTCACGAACGACCTGCCCGCGCTCGCATGGTCGAGTAGCTTCTTTCTGCGCCTTACAGGATGGCTTTTTGTCTTTGTGGTTATACCCCTTATACACATATTTTTTTTCGCGCATTACTGGCGCGATGCGGGGAAGAAACCGACGGATTTCTGGGAGCGCCCGATGTTGTTGGCGATCGTCGGCTCGTTCATGTTCCTAAGCGTCGTATGGGCTCCTGCCTTTGTTCGAATGGCGTCGAGCCTGTTGCCCGGAGTTGTTCTTTTGGTTTGGTACATCGATTCATCCCGCAAGCTCGCTCGTGCCCTTACTGCCGTGCTTGTAGTGGGGCTTCTGCTGGTAGTGCCCCACGGTGTGGCGAAATACCAAGCCGCCGATAAGAAAATCCTGTCGACGCCTCTGGGCCCAGTCGCCATCGTGGAGCCTGCAACTTACGATAAAGACGTTTGGGTCCAGCAGCATACACGTTCGTCCGAGTATTTCTATGAGCCAGAGAATCCTTATATTTACCCCTATCTGAATCTCCGCAACCCCACACCTCTGAATGTCATAACAAATTGCGGGTTTACCCGCCCCGAACAAGTGGCAGGTGCGCTTCGAGGCCTGGAACAACATCAGCCTCATTACATACTTTGGTCGCCTCAGTTACTGGACATGGTCCCGGATTGGGAGGACCCTTCGGACGATCATCTCGGCCCAATGCGGGACTATATCCACCGTCACTACCGGGTGGTCAAGGTTTTCGGAAACTCTGACGAAGTCTGGGAATGGAAGGGTTGAGTGGAGTTCAACCTTTAGCAAGACTGAATCGTGATGCTGGCATGGAGCGCGGACATATTACGTCGCAAGGGTCATTCCACGGCAGAGAAACGTCTCTGGCGATTGACCTGAGGAAGGGAAAGGGTGACGGCCAGGATCGCCACGAGGCAGCTTATGATTATTCCCCAAGTCTCGTCGGGAGTACGTTTGAATTCAAGCTGGACGCGACTGTGGCCTGATGGGACGCGGAGCACAATGGCGTCGTGAGCGTCCCGCTCGACGTCTTTGACCTCGTTTCCGTTCACCGAGACATGCCAGCCTGGATAATAGAAGAGCCGAACTCGCACCCGGGCAGGTTGTGGGCTATCCACGGTAAAGACCCGTGACTCCGTCTGCCAGGATTGGACCGCAAAGGTAGTTTGATTCGCGGATACACCGGGTGTCGCCTCAATGGGCAGTGATGGGCGGTCCGGCCCGCTCCCATCGAGTACCGCGAAGCGTGGCGAAGGTAGCCATGCGGGAGGACGGTCCTCCGGGAGTTCTCCCACGGCTCGAGGAGCGTAGGTCCAGGCGCCTAGAACTTTGCCGCCTGATTGAGTAAATACTGCAAATTCTTTCCAATCCACTACACGCTTTCGAACGGTGAAACAAGACAGGATGATCAAGAAGGAGCATCCGCACGCTGCCACCGCTAGCCATGAGTGCCTTTCAGTATGACTCAGCGCAGCCGCGATGAAAAAGGTTACGGAAAGATTCAGGGGGAAAAGCCAGCGCCAGGGGAATTGGACATAGTGAAGAAACGGAGCATATTTCCAGACGAGGAAACTAACCGGAACACACATGAACGTCGAGACCGCCAGAACGATAATGAGCGCGACGAAGATGTCGCGCTCTTGCGCGAGAAACCTTCTTGCCTGAAACCAGGCAAAGGCCCCAACCGTAACCTGCCAGAGGAAGCCGGCAGTCAACACTACATCAAGCGAATGAATTGAGTGTTCATACCATTGCCCGCTGAGCAGGCAGGCATCGGCGGGATTCGCGGGGCTCAAATCGACGAGATTGATCCAGGGTTGCTGGCGCCACGCGGGCAACAGATAGAAGGCAGCCAACCCGGCCCCCAATATTTCTGCCAACATGAAAGGTCCGAGAAGCGATTTAGACCTTCGCACCAGCGCCAGAACCACGACGATGATGGCGGTGGTGTAGTTGGCGATCACCCCTGCCGGAACGTTGGTCAGCCAGAGCAGAGCGATGAAGAGGGTTAGTACCGCCACACCTCGTTTCCCCTTCTCACCCAGATGAAGGACAGCCAGGATGAGCAAGGGAAATAGCGCTGCGCCCAGAAACTCCGGCAAGGCGCATCGAATATACAATACGACGAGGTTGTAAGGATTGATGACATAAGCGAACGCGGCCACCAGGGATGAACGGTCATCAAAGAACGTCCGGCATAGATAAAAGAAACTGAAGCCTCCCAGCAAAAGGACAATCCATGCGTATGCCCCCAGCGCCATGCGTGAGGGTAGGCAAACCACCAGCGCGCCGCCAAGAATCCTGCACAACGGCGGGTAAAAGATCAGTACCGGATTCCCGTAACCATACAGCTCCTGACCTGCCCAGCGGGCGTACGCGATGCCCTCACGCCACTGCCGGCCCATTTCGAACCACGTGCCCAGATGGAAGGCAACGTCATCGCCAAGACTATAGCCAACAGAGATAAAGGGCGCTACGACGGCCGTCGAGATCAGCAACAGCAGGAGGGCGACCTTCGCCCGGGAAACCGAGTTGACCACGCCACTGTCCTTTCCAACTTTATTCGCGTCACTGGACCTTTCAAGGACTCGTCCCATCAGGGGCTGCAGGCCTCGCGAAGTCTAATGCTGCAACCAGGATCGCCACGAGGCAGCTTATGATTATTCCCCAAGTCTCGTCGGGAGTACGTTTGAATTCAAGCTGGACGCGACTGTGGCCTGATGGGACCCGGACCACAATGGCGTCGTGAGCGTCCCGCTCGACGTCTTTGACCTCGTTTCCGTTCACCGCGACATGCCAGCCGGGATAATAGAAGAGCCGAACTCGCACCCGGGCAGGTTGTGGGCTATCCACGGTAAAGACCCGTGACTCCGTCTTCCAGGATTGGACCGCAAAGGTAGTTTGGTTCGCGGATACACCGGGTGTCGCCTCACTGGTTAGTGATGGGTGATCCGGCCCGCTCCCATCGAGTACCGCGAAGCGTGGCGAAGGCAGCCAGCCGGGCAGTGGATATTCTTCCAGGGATTCTCCGGCCGCTCGCGGAAGGTAGTCCGCAGCTCCTGCAATTCCCGCACCGGATCGCAGGGGCGTAGCCAATTCCTCCCAATCCAATACCCGCTTCCGGACCGTGAAACACGACAGGATGATGAGAAGGGAGAAGAAGCACGCAGCCAGCCCTAGCCAGGAGTGTCTTTCGAATTCAGTGAGGGCAGCCGCAGTGAAGAAGACCGCAGCAAGATTCAGGGCGAACAGCCAACGCCATGGGATCTGGACATAGGGGAGAAAAGGAGCATGTTTCCACAGAACGGCACTGAGGGGAAGGCACATGAGCGCGGAAACGCCTAGAACCGCGGTGAGGGCGAACGCGGCATCACGCCGTTCGGAGCGAAAATTCCTGGCGTAGAGCCACGCCACCCCACCCACGGCGACTTGCCAGAGGAAACCCACGTTCAGAATTACACTGCTCCATAGAGCCGAGCGTCTATGCCATCCGCCCACGAGTAGGAAGTTCTGGAGAGGGTCCCAAGAGAGTATTGCGCCCACATCAATCAAGAATCGCTCGAGCCGGGCGGGAAGGAGATAAAAGGCCGCCAACCCTACTCCCAGCGCTTCCGCCGCCACGAAGCGGCCCAGGAGCGATTTGGATTTTCGGATCAGCGCCAAAGCCAAAACCATAAGGGCGGCAAGATAGTTGGCAATGATTGCGGCCGGAATGTTGGTCAACCAGAATACCCCGACCCACAATGCCAACACCGCCACGCCTCGCTTACCCTTCCTGTCCAAGCGATAGACAGCCAGGATCAACAGGGGGAAAAGCGCCGCCGCCAGAAACTCCGCCATGGCACATCGGAGGTACAGCACGAAGAGGTTATAGGGATTAATGACGAAAGCGAACGCGGCCACCAGAGATGAACGGTCATCAAAGAATTCCCGGCACAAAGAGAAAAAGTTGAACCCCCCCAACACCAGCGCCAGCCACCCGAAGACCACCAACACGATTCGTGAGGGCAGGCAGGCGACCAGTATACCGCCCAGGATTCTGGACAGCGGGGGATAAAAGACCATCGCCGGGTCACCGTAACCATAGATTGCCTGGCTAGCCCAGCGAGCGTATACGACCCCCTCATGCCACTGGCGTGCCGTTTCGAACCACAAGCTCGCATGGAAGGCAACGTCGTCGCCGGGATAATACCCATAGAAGATAAGGGGAGCTACGACTGCCGTCGCAGTCAGCAAGATGAGAGCGCAGACTTGCACACGGGAAACCGAGTTGTTCACCCCCCTCACTCCCTCTCGAACTTGCATGCGTTACGGGAACAGATGCCGTCCCCGGCAGCGACTGCCCTTACGAGGTCATCAGTGTTGCCCAGCGACACGGCACGGCTGCGGCACCTTCAGATGGACATGCACCTTGCGATATTCCTGTCAAGCAACTCCTCCCGACCCAGGCGTGACTTCAAAGGTTAATATCTGTTATCAGATTCCCTTTCCAGATTTGCAACGTCTAGGCGATTATGCTATCAAACTTTGGCCACCTCTTCCAGCGGCAGCAGGCCCTAGTTGTGAGTCAGCATGCTAAGACCGTCTTTGATGAGCTTCCGTCAATCGGCGACCGCCAGGAATTAATGTGGATTTCTCGCCACGGCGGTAGCCCCAGCCAAGTGTGGTGAGAAATGCGGGCTAAGTCTCCTGCCCGCGATTTAACCGTGGTTTCTTTGGGTAGACCCTTCGTGTTGTAAACGGCTGACAGTGCTAGAATACGTTTCGCCAGTCCGTTGTTGACCGGCAATTTTTAAGGAGTCTCGGTTCGCAGTGCTGTTGCTTGAGAGACAGCGGTCTGACGCGAAAATTCTTGCACCTTTCATGAGCTACGAAGAGAAGTCCTGGTTCCGATTGACACCCGCGCGCGATGCCAATGCCGCTACGGCCTCCGTTCACGGTGAACCTTCCCTGTCTGAAGTTCTCCTGATGCTCGCGTTGATGTTTGCCTTACACCTTTTGACCGTTTGCAGGGTGAGGAACTTTTGGGATTTGGTAATCTCCCGCACCGATGACAAGGACTATGTAGCAGTGGCCACAATAATCCGGAATTGGCACTTTTCGGGCGGGCCGGCGCTTGCATGGTTTTGGGGTTTCCCCTATGTTATTGCGGCTTTCTCGAAACTCTTCTCCATGCCAGGATTGATGGCCGCTGTCCTGATTTCAGTGTTGGGATCGCTGGCCGTGTGCATTCTGGTGCATCGTTTGTATGGGGGTTGGGTTACCGCTGCCTTTATCTTGATTAACTATCAGTGGATTCAACTCTCCCTGGAGGGAGGCAGCGAGCCGCTGTTTATGTGCTTGTTGTATACTTCCTTCCTGGCGGCACGCTCCGGCCGGTGGAACGTCGCGGCGTTGTTGGCGTCACTCAGCACAACGGTTCGGCCAGTGGGGGTGTTCGCGTTGGTGAGCTTTGCGACCGTTCTGGCCATGCGGAGGAGTTACCGCCAATTGGCCGTCATCACGCTGATTGGCCTTGCCATTGGGGTTCTCTACATCGTGCCCCTGTGGTTGATCTATGGCAACCCCTTCGCCAACTTCATATTTTACCAAGCAGGAGGAGACTGGGGAACCCACGGGTGGCCGCTCACCTATCCTCTTGGCGCCTTGATTTCCAGTTTCCTGGCAGCCCTTCATGATCATAATGTCCGGTGGTACACGCTGACCTTGTTCGCGGTTTGGCCCTTGGTGGCCGTGGTGAGCACCGCGGCGATATGGCTCCCTCGCAACCGGCAAGGGTTTCTCGCAAGATATACGGCTGAAGCTTTGTTCGCTTCGCTTTACACTCTTTTCTTCATCTTGTATAACAATTTCGAAATCATTAGACTCTTTTCAAGGTTCCTGATCCCGGTCTTGCCGTTGCTTGTCTTTTCAATGCGTGATTGGATACCGCGTGACCGGCGTTTGCTCTGGGGAGCGGCGATATTCTCGGCCTTGCTGTCGTCCGCAGATCTTGTGCACTTTAAGAATGTCTTTGGATTCGCTCTCCCTTAGGGCCAAAGAGGGCGCACGTAAGGCGAGCGCAGAGGGAATTCCAATGGTCTGGATGGCCGTGGGCTCATCGGGCGAACCTTGGAAGGCGCGGCCTTGATATTACCCTTTAGGTGAACATTACTGCCAATCGTGGTTGAGGAGTCGCAAAACCTTATATGATCTCTCAGTTCAAATCCTGGTCCCGTGCCATGCCCGCAGGGGAAGTCAACATCACTGTGGCTTCAGAACCCAAGGAGCCTCCAATTTCGGAAGTTCTCCTGATGTTCGCCGTAGTGTCTGCCGTACACATTTTGGCCGTCTGCCGGGCGGGCAGCTTTTGGGATTTGGCGAGCACATGGGGTGATAACTCGCAATATCTGAAGATAGCTATGATTATCCGGCAATGGCGCTTTTACGGGGCGGAAATGCCCTGGCACTTTTGGGGATTCCCCTTTGTTATTGCGGGAATTTCGAAACTGTTTGCAGTGCCGGCACTCAAGGCCTTGGTGCTGATTTCCATGGTGGCCTCGCTGGCCGTGTCCGTTCTTGTGCATCGTCTGTACGGGGGCTGGGTGGCGGTTAGCTTTTTTTTCTTTATTAACTACCAATGGATTATCACATCCATGGAGGGAGGCAGTGAATCGCTGTTTATGTGTTTACTGTTGGCTTCCTTCCTCGCAGCGCGCTCCGGCCGGTGGAACCTCGCGGCACTGCTGGCGTCAATCAGCACAACGGTTCGGCCGGCGGGAATATTCGCTCTCATGAGTTTTGCGGCCATCCTCGCCGTGCGGAAGAGCGTCCGGCAACTGGCCGCCATTACGCTGATTGGCGTGACCGTCGGAGTACTCTATTTCCTGCCCGTGTGGAACATTCTGGGAACCCCTTTCGCCAGCTTCGCAGGTTACAGAATCCAAGCTGGAGGGGAGGTTGGGCCTCAAGGATGGCTAATCACGTACCCTTTCGGTGCTTTGATTCCCAGCTACCTCCTGGGCCTTCGAACCCTGCGGTGGCCTATTTTCCCCTTGCCGGTGATGTGGTTGGTGTTAGCGTTGGCGGGGGTTGGCGCGATGTGGCTTCCGTTCAATCGTCAGAGGTTTTCGCCAATGATTCAACCCGAGGCCCTGTTTGCCTCGATTTACACTCTGTTCTTAGTCTCGTTTAATGCTAAGAGCTTCATTGCATTTGGTCTTCCCAGATACCTGATTCCGGCTCTGCCCATGTTTCTATTTTCATTGCGCGATCGGATTCCGCGCGACCGGCGGTTGCTCTGGGGCGGGGCGGTTCTGTCAGCGCTGCTGTCAGCGGCAGCGCTCGTGGGCTTTAGGAACGCTTTCGGATTCAGGCTGCCATAATGAGAGGGGGGCCACGGTGAGAGGTTTGTCGCGTAGTGGACTTTTCAAATGCAGTGTCTGTAGCCCGAGCCATTGCCCAAATTGCATGTCAGGCTCCTACGGCTAGTCTAGATGCGAAGGATCCTCGGCGACGCCTCCGGTGGCCCCCGCAGGACTGTTGCGTTGGAATGAACTCACGCTAGTTCTGTCGATGGAAATCTAATCAGGGGCGAGTCCGGGTGAAGTTTCTTTCCAAGACCTGTGTGCTGTCTGTAAAGGTTGCCGCCAGGTGATATTTCGCATGAAGGCAAATACGGAGGGGACCGAGATGATCCCCAGGGACCTCCCTTCCGTTTGCCAGTGCATTGAAGTCATCCACCGACCAGAACACATAGCGCACGTGATACTCCTCCAGGCCTGAGATTACTCTCTCAACCTGCTCCGGCCGGGTATAGTCCGTGTCCGTAAGGACCGTTATCGGCGCAGGATTCCTCAACCGCAGTGCCACGTTTATGATCGGCCACTCGGTATCAAACATGTATTCCTCAGGGTGGGTTCTTTCTTGAAGCCAAATTAATTTTTCTGCAAGGTCTTGATCATGCACTGCGATGCGGCCTCCCGGTGTATCCAAAAAGGTTCGCCAGTGGGCCTGTCGCCAGTAAACACCGAAGAGCGCCGAACCGAGAACTCCAAGCCAGAGAAGGGTCACAAGGCTCCGGTGAAACTGCTTTAGAGTGGAGATGAACCATACGAGCAGAATCAAAGCAGGCAACATCCCGGGGCCAACCCTGTATCCGGCGGGGGTAGACGCCACACTCACCAGCAGTGACATTCCCACGATGGCCACAAGCATGAGTTGCCCCCAGAGGGCATCGGACGCTTGGCGGGCCCTTTGCCACCCGCGTAGGAAAAAGAGCAGATAACTCAATGGGGTGACGACCAGCACGAAAAGAAAGGCGAGTTTATATCGGAAAAGTTGCCAATGCAGGGGGAGACTCAAGTCCCTCAAGACGGCTCCAAAACTGTTTTCACTTCCCAGGGTCGCATAGTATTTCAGCCCAAAAACAACGGTGCAGAACAGGAATCGCTCGAGTCCTGCCTTCCAGATAAAATAACCATCAATCGTTAGGGGTGCAATCAAGAATCCCAAGATCAGCAGGAGTTGATCCCTGAACAGCGTCCTTGAGCTTTCTTGCTTTTTCCTCCATTCCCAGAAGAGGAAGGCCCCCAAACCTACGAAGCCAAAAAGTCCTCGAAGCTGGGTAAAGCATAGTGCAACGCCGCACAATCCCCCTGCTGCGAGAATGCGGACCGGTGTCCGCCGATCAATCAGGATTGCCAGGACAGTCGTTACGGCTAGACAACTGAACCAGTGGTGAGTGCCATCGAGCCGGCTGGCAAAAGGGATGGAAAGAAAAAGCATTCCTGGCAGGAAGACCAGATGCGGGGGCAACACGCGGCTGGCGATGACGATGCTCAGCCAGAGGAAGGTCATTCCTAGGACCAGCAATGTCGTGTTATGGATCCAATGGTGAAATCCCAACAGCTTGAAAAGAATGTAGTAAACCAAGTCGGTTCCCGGGGGCGTCAACTCGAAGAAGTCTCGGTACGGGACCTCCCCATGGAGTATCCGTGTCGCTTGGCTGATGTATATGGTTCCGTCGCTCGCCAGGAAGGTGGGGATGAAGGGGGGAGAAAACAGGATTAAATACAGGTAGATCAGCCCGCCCATCAGCACCAGAGCGGTCCCGCGCGGAAAACCCACGGAACAAAAAATCTGCGCAGCGATCGCGTCGTCAGCCATGGGCTTGCCACCAGGCCTTGCTCCGGGGCGGATCTTGCTCAAAGTCCAATTCTGTGGGGCCATTCCTGCCTGCGTTTTACGCCGTCCGGGTGTAGGGTTCGCCGCCGCGGCATTCCCGCCTTCACAATCTAAGGGGTAAAGAACGTCCGGGTCAGTTTAACATTTATTTCCTCAGCATTTCGTCAGAGATCGGAAAAACCCTTACCACAAATTGATCGAGGCTTGGCCCCCTTACCCTTCGTGTTAAGATGAAGATGGCGTGTGACATTGATTGCCGGAAAGAGCGATGGATCTTGTGGAACGGAACAGCGACCAAGGGCACAAAAGTGATTCTTTCGCCCACCCCCTGGGTGCCCCGTCCGACCCTTTGGAAGTGTCTGTAGTCATACCGTGCCTTAATGAAGCGCGATCGATCGCCTTGTGCATTGACAAGGCCTTGGCCGGTTTTCGCACCGCCGGCGTCCAGGGCGAGGTGGTGGTGGCTGACAATGGATCGACGGACGGCTCCATGGAAATCGCCCAGAAACGTGGCGCACGAGTGGTGCACGTGGAAGCGCGCGGCTACGGGAACGCCCTACGAAAGGGCATCACGGAAGCAGGCGGGAAATTCGTTGTCGTGGGTGACGCTGACGACAGCTATGACTTTTCCGAGGTCCCGCGGTTCCTGGCCAAATGGGGCGAAGGCTTTGAACTGGTGCTGGGCAACCGCTTCGAAGGAGAGATCAAGCCGGGTGCGATGCCCTGGTCGCACAAGTATTTCGGCAATCCTGCCATCACCTGGACGTTGAATTGCCTGTTTCATGGAGCTATCGGTGACGCGTACTGCGGCATGCGAGGCTTCAGCAAAGCTCTGTACGAGCGTGCCGACATGCGGTGTGCCGGCATGGAGTTTGCCCTGGAGTTGGTCATCAAAGCGATGAAACTCGGGGCGTCCATCACGGAGATTCCGATTACTTTGTGGCCGGATAAGCGCGGGCGTCCGCCGCATCTTCGGACCTTCCATGATGGCTGGCGCAGCTTGCGATTTATGCTGCTTTTTGCCCCCAATTGGCTTTTCCTCTTTCCCGGAACCACGCTGTTTCTGTTGGGCGTCGCGATCGTTTTGTGGCTGCTGCCGGGGCCCCGGCGCCTGGGCCGAGCGGAGATTGACCTCCACACCATGTTGTTTGGCATGATGTTCGCGCTTACCGGTGCACAGATTATTTCAATTGGGCTGTTCGCAAAGGTCTACAGTTTCACCGAACGGTTTTCCCGGAGTCAGCACAGCCTGGAGCGCTGGTTGCGCCGGGTGAGCTTGGAACAAGGACTCATTGCGGGTGCTATCCTGATGCTGGCGGGTGGTTCCGGGGCCATTGGGTTGCTTTGGAAATGGATCGCCAGCGGATTTGGACCCTTGTACGACGTTCGCGTCGTAATTTTCCTTTCCCTCTCTTTCTTGCTGGGGGTACAGGTTATATTTACTTCGTTTTTCATCAGCATGTTGGGGATCAGCCGAGGCACCTACATTGGCGATTACGACTCCCGCTGAACTGGATCCCGCCCTGCGGGTCGCGAAGTCCCTTTGTCAACCGAGTTGGATCCCCCAAAGGGCCGCAGGTTATCAGCATTTCACGTTGATGTCTTCCCTGCCGGTAGGGCATTCTTGGATACGGGTTGCGGGTACCGAGTGATCACCCGTCCCTCCTTCGGATTAAACCACCACATTCCATCCAGGGTCTTGAACTGATTCCGCGGCCTCTTTCTTGGTTATTTCTCTGGTCTAAAGCCGCTTATGACGGGGCTCTATCAGGGACGGCAGGTCTTATGAGGAAGAGGGCAGAAACCAGGAATGCCATCACCCCGCTGATGATTCCCCCCCATATTTCATCGGGAGTTGTCTTGAATTCGAGCCTAACCGTATTGTGGCCTGAAGGTATGCGGACTACGACCGCGTCATGACCATCTACCTCAACGCGAGTAATCTCGTGCCCGTTCACAAAAACATGCCAGCCGGGGTAATAAAGGAGACGAACTCGCACCCTGACAGGCTCGGGACTGTCCACCGTGAAAACTCGAGACTCCGTCTGCCAGGACCGGATCGAGATCACGCCCGTGCCGTTGGTTGCAATGGGGAGCCGTTCCTCGCGCGCTGCCGATGCTTGATCCTTTTCATCCCGATCGAGGAACAACACCCGCGGCGAGGGCCACTGCCTCATGAGTGATCCTAATTCCTTAAGGTTTCCCACAGCGAGGGGGATGTAATCATCTGTCTCTTCTGTTCCAGCACCCGACAGGAAAGGCGCCGCAAATTCCTCCCATCTCAGCACTTGGTTACGGAGACAGGAGAAAGAAAGGATGAAGAATAAAGAGTATGTGAACGCAGCCACTGTCAGCCAGGAGCGTCTCCCGTTTTGCCGCAGGGCAGCCGCGATGAAAAAGACCGCCGCAAGATTTAGAGGGACAAGCCATCGAAAGGGAAATTGAACATAGGGAAGAAATGGGGCATATTTCCACACGGGCGCACTAGCCGGAAGGCACATAAGAATGGAAACCATCAAAATCATGGCGAGGGCGATGGCAATAACCGGTTGTTCCGAGCGGAATTTCCTTGCATAGAGCCATGCCACGCCACTGACGAGAACCTGCCAGGGGAAGCCTACGTTCAGAATTACGAGGGGCGAGCGTAACGTGTGTTTATACCATCCGCCTACAAGTAGGAAGCTCTGAAGAGGATCTGAAGAGAATATTGCCCCCGCCACGTCGATCAAGGGTTGCTGATGCCAAGCAGGAAAGAGATAAAAAGCCGCCAACCCGGCACCCAGCGCCTCTGCTAGCACGAAGAAAAACAGAAGCGATTTCGATCTTCGCACCAGTGCCAGAGCTATGATTACGGCGGCAGCAGTGTAGTTAGCGACGACCGCAGCGGGGACATCGGTCAGCCAAAGCAAGGCAGTCATCAAGGCCAGCGCCGCCGTACTTCTTATCCCTTTCTCGCCCAGTCGAAGTACGGCCAGCACGAAAAAGGGAAACAATGCCGCCGCCAGAAACTCCGCAAGCGTGCAGCTAAAGTACAGTAAGTAGAGGTTGTATGGGTTAATGACGTAGGCAAACGCGCCAACCAAGGAGGAATGGTCTCCCAGAAACGCCCGGCACAGATAGAAGAAGCTGAAGCCGCCTAGGGCAAGTCCGATCCATCCGTATGCCCCCAGTGCCATTCGTGAGGGCAGACATGACACCAGTGTCCCACCCAAGATTCTGGAAACAGGGGGATAAAAGAGCAGCGATGGCTCCCCGTACCCAAACATCGCTAAACCGGCCCAGCGGGGGTATGCGATCCCCTCGCGCCACTGCCGGGAAGTTTCGAACCATAAGCTTACGTGGGCGTAGAGATCATCGCCGGGATAATACTCAAAAAAGATTAGAGGTGCTACGACCGCCGTGGCGGTCAGCAAAATGAGCGCACAGACCTTTACCCAAGACACCGAATTGCTCACCCTTCAACCCCCTTGGAGCTCAACCGTGTCACCGAAAAAAAAGCCTTACTAGGGAACCTGGTGCATTTGCATGCCTTCGACCTTGTCCCTTGTTACTCCGCAGTTGAAGTAGGAATGCTCACATCACCACTCGGGTCCAGCAGATCCTCTGCGTCCGCACACAATCTCGAAAGCCGGTTTCACCATCAGAGTTCAGTTCCGCATTCAGCGTCGGCACAGCCATCATATCAAACCTTCGCCCCCCTCCAACCGGAACAGGCCTTGCGTAACCGGTGAGCCTCTTCATCGCCACGCTTGATGAGTCCCTGTCTGGCTAGGGCTCAGTGTGACGAACTTCAACGCACATCTCCACGGATGCGAAGTTCCGCGGGGCGATTCCACAAAACGATGTAAACTAAAGGTCGTCAAGGGGATGGGTCATGATCGCATTTTTTGCTGGATTGGGGCTGATATGCGCGAGCACTCTAATGTACGAAATCGTTTTGACTCGTCTGTTGAGCGTGGCCTGCTGGTACTACCTGGCGTTCGTGTCCGTATCGATGGCCATGTTCGGGATGGCAGCAGGCGCTTTGTGGGTTCAGTTACGCCCAGATTTCTTCACAGGTTCAGAGATAAAACTCAGATTAGCCCAAGCCTCCTTTGCGATGGCCGTGAGTATGCCGCTCGCACTGATAACCATGCTGGCCGTGCCATTAGGGTTTTCCTTCGCCCTTGAAAACGCTTACAGCTTCCTGCTGTTCTCGGCGATCGTTGCGGTGCCCTTCTTTTTCTCGGGGGTAGCAGTCTGTCTTTCGCTGACCATGACGCCATTCCCGATTGGGCGCGTGTACTTTGCCGACCTGCTGGGCGCGTCCGCCGGTTGCCTCGGCTCCGTGCTTCTCTTGAAGCTAGTGGATGCGCCTAGCGCGGTCCTGGTAATTTCAGCCTTGTTGTTTTTGAGACTCAGCCGCCTATGCCCATTACGCGGGGGAGTTCCCAAAAAAGAGCATTTGTTATGCCTGGGCTGCCGGGCTGGTCTTGTTGGCTGGGCTGAACTCCTTAACGTCTCACGGTATCCAACCCATCTGGTCGAAGGGGAAAATTGACAGCCGCGCCGGAATCTTTTATGAGATTTGGAACCCCATTTCAAGGGTGAGGGTCCACCTGCCGGAGGTCGGCCCACCGGATTGTGTGGCACAGCTTCCCGGGAAGCCGCCGTTCAAAGCCGAGCAGATTGAACTCGACATTGACAGCGACGCCAGCACCCCAATACAGCGCTTTCGAGGCAACCTCAAGGATGTAGACTATCTTCGTTACAGTCTGACTACTTTCGGACCTAGGTTGCGGGAACGCGGAACGGCAGCCATCATCGGCGTGGGTGGGGGACGTGATGTCTTGACCTGTTCTGTCTACGGTTTTCGCCGGATCGTGGGCATTGAAGTAAACAGTGCAATCGTTGATGTGACCACTCGGCGCCTCGAATGGTTTTCTGGTTTCGACAAGATTCCCAACTTTGAACTGTATACCGACGAAGCCCGAAGCTACCTGACACGCTCGAACGAAAAATTTGACTTGATTCAGGCTTCGCTGGTGGATACGTGGGCTGCCACCGCCGCCGGCGCCATGTCCCTCACCGAAAACTCCCTTTACACGGTGGATGCATGGAGGATATTTTATCAACACTTGAGACTTGGTGGTGTGATCAGTTTTACGCGATGGCACAATCCGCCAGCCGTCACGGAGTCCTACCGCCTGTTTGCGGTTGCTTACGCCATGCTCCTTTTGGAGGGCGTTCCGAACCCCGCGAGCCATTTGGCTGTTATTGCTGACGGTGAGATGGCCACGCTGCTGGCTAGCAATCAACCCTTCTCCGCGCAGGACCTTCGCTGTGTTCGCGACACGTCGAAGGAACTGGGTTTTCAAATTCTGGTTCTCCCCGGCGAGGAGACCCTCGCGCCTGAGTTTCGGGCCGTCCTTCAGGCGTCCAATATCGCCGACCTGAGCCATTTGCAGACGGAATTCCATATGGATTACTCCCCGGTCTATGATTTCTCTCCCTACTTTTTCAATCTCGTACACGTGAGGAATATCCCGGCGATTTGGCGACAACGCATAGCAAGGGCAAATCTGCAGGCGACCGTCTCCTTGTTTGGGTTCATGCTGGCGGCACTGATCTTAGTGGTCGTAACGATCCTAGCGCCCGCGAGGAAATGGGCAAGCCAGGGAGGCGAACCACACAGGTCCCCGGCGGGTGGAACGCTCTATTTTATCGCCATTGGGCTGGGATTCATGCTCGTTGAGATGGGGATGATGCAACAGCTATCCGTTTTTCTGGGCCACCCGATCTACTCACTGGTGGTCGTCCTGATGGGGCTGATCGTGTCGACGGGAATCGGCAGCTTGGTCTCCGACGGGCTAAGCATGAGCTCAAGCTGGGTGGTCCGCTTACCCGCATTGGCTTCGGCTCTCGTCATTTTACTTTACGCTGTCCTGGTCGTTCCCGCCATTCACTGCTTTGTGGCAGGTCTACTCTGGGAGCGGGTTGCAGTGTGTTTACTGCTGGTGGCACCTTGCGGATTCGCGATGGGCTTCTGCTTTCCCGTCGGCCTGCGGTGGATGAAAAAGCTGCATCAGCAAAGCAGTCTACCCTGGATGTGGGCTGTGAATGGCGCTGCCTCAGTTCTGGCCGGTTCCCTCGCGATTTTGGTTTCCATGGAGACCAATATCATAAACTGTGTGTTAGCCGGAGCTGGGTGTTACGCTTTGGCCGCCATTTCCCTTTTACCAGAAAAGAACCAGACCAGAAGTGCGCGGCCTGATGCGGTTACTACTTCATAATGAGCTTTCGGTGGCCGCGACCACCCCGATTAAATAGGTTTCGGTCACTATAAGGTGTGGTATTTTAACACCCGGCGGGCGAGTTTTGGACAAGTCTCGAGTAAATAGGCTAATGAATGGGCCACGAACGGGATGAGGCGAAGCGGGTGGCCGACTGTTACACTTTGCGAGCTTGTGTAAGAGAAGCTAGCGTGGAGCTGGGATTCTGACCTTTTGCCGGTGCCCTGCAATTTCTCGGAGCGAACGCTCCAATGAAAATCGTTGCCCAAGGAGTTTTGCTTTTCATAGATGAATGTGCGGGTCTCCACTCTATGGCAGGATGGGGAGACAATGGCCGCAGCAAGGGTTGCGCTTGGCGAGGAAGGTACGAAAGCGCAGCCCCGGCGGCTGTGCAGCGTGTATACTGAATTGCAGCCGGAATGTTGAGATGGAGATTCTCGTCCACGCCAAAGCCCTTCGGTGAAAAGGACTTTTACCCCACACGGCACAACGGCTTAAGTGGAATGATCTCACCAGACAGCAGATCTCCTTCTAATGGTTCACTTCCCATGATAGGTATTCTAGGACAGTGCCGCCCAACTGAAGATCTGAACACGCCAACGACCTTCGAACAAAGAGGGGTGCTGTGGCTGCTTTTCTTTTTGATTTCCCTGGGACTAGGTTATCCTCCCCTGAACCGTTATGATCCCGGAAAGTTAGAAGGAACTTCCGATGTGGCTGAGTATCGCGATATCGTGGAGGGGCGCAATCCTCCGCGGTCTCCCGACGCCAGCGGGGCCTTCGCGCGGCTGGCTCAGTCGGAGAATTACTACCGTGTGCTCGTGCCTTACGTCGCCAAGCCTTTTTATTGGCTGGCGCGGGGTCATGTGCGAACCTGGGACGCGGCCCTCCTTGGTTTGCTGGTAGCGAATGCGGTTTTCACGGCGACTACCGCGAGCTTGTTGGTGACCATTGGGTATTGGCTCACGCTCGATTATTCGACGGCCTTGCTGGGTGCGACCCTGTACCTTCTGAATTTTTGCATTGCGAATCTCAATCTGGTCGGATTGGTCGATTCCGCCGAAGGCTGTTTTGTAATGGTCATAGTCTGGTCGTTGTTGACCCGTCGCTGGTTTTTGCTGCCGCTCTGGGGCATCTTCGGGGCGCTCGCAAAGGAAACCTTCGCGCCGCTTTCCACGATGTTCGTATTCGGCTGGTGGATATCGGAGGCACGGCGGGATCACCTTCAACTCCCCCGCCTGGCGTGGATAGGCGCATTAGGGGTGGCGAGCTTAACGACAATAACCATTGCCATGTCATCTGTCGCTGGGGGGCTGGTTTGGCCCTGGCAGTTTGCGGCCTATATGCGCGCCGGCGGCGGATTCCTGACCGGATTGCGGGGATGCCTTCTCGACCACACTTTCGGGTACGTATTTATCTGGGTGCTCCCGCTGGGTCTAGTGCGCTTGCGCCGCTTGCACCGGCCCTGGGTGCTCGCCTCTGCCGTTGCGTTTTGTGGGGCACTAGCCCTGGGCGCCTATAATAATGCCGCGGGCAATACTACGCGCGCGCTATTTAATGTCGCCGGACCTATATTGAGCCTGTCCGCAGCGGTCTTCCTTGCCAACCCGAACGGCGCGAGCGGCGCTGGCGCCAATATCCCCACCGCTGGCGCAGATAGTACCGCGAGCTAGGGAGGTAAGCCCTTGCTCATCCGGGGCGCCGGTGAGACCGCCGGGGAAGATGGGGGTCGAGTCATCCCGGTGCTCCCTGCAATTGTGGTTTGCTGGCACCTCCTTCGAACGCACTATACAGAGCGACATAAATGTTTGCGCATTTGGCTGTAGCGGCGGTTTCCGACCGCCGTCGTCGATCGGAGATCGACGCTACAATTTATGTCGCTCCGTATAGAAGCCAAGGGTGCCCCGCAGAACATGAACCGGGGCAGCGAAGTCGGATCAGTTATGAGGAGCCTTTCCGCCCTCCTCCTGGTGTGCCTGTAAATGCCGTCTGCCGATCCGTACGGATTTAATTTTCATGAAGGCGCTTAGCTATTCAAAGGTTCTGGTGGTGATCTTCGCTTTGACCTTGTCTTTGGTCAACCCATTGGTTCGAGGCGATGGGGTGGGGTACTACGCTTACGTAAGGTCGATGCTCATCAACCACGATCTGGGATTTGAGGACGATTGGCATAAGCCGCACTTACCTTACGCTGTTCGAAGAGTACAGGCCACAAGCGGTCTTGATAGTGATTACACGCGCGCAGGGCATTTGCCCAATCACTTCTCAGTAGGCCCTGCCATCCTCTGGGCCCCCTTCTTGATTCCCGTTCACATGGTGATGATGGCGCTGGTGAAAGCCGGTCTTAACATCAAGATGGATGGCTTCTCCAAGCCTTATGTCTTAACGGCTGCGTTGGCCACCGCACTTTACGGATTCGTCGGGCTCTCGGTTTCCTTTCGGTTCGCCCGTCTTTACGTAAGGGAAATGTGGACCTTCTTTGCAACTCTCGGCATATGGTTTGCCTCGTCTCTCCCCGTCTACATGTATTTCAACCCTTTCTATTCTCACGCGCATTCGGTCTTTGCCGTCGCGATTTTTCTCTGGTACTGGCACCGGACCCGCTCGCAGAGGACCATGACGCAGTGGGTCATCCTCGGCCTGCTCTCGGGATTGATGCTCGACATCTATTATCTGAACATCGCCATGTTGTCGCTCCCCCTCCTCGAGTCCCTGCGACGGTATTGGCAAGCCTGGCGGGCGCCCGCACATGACTGGCAAGCCCTGCGCCGGCTTTTCCTGGCCAACCTCAACTACTCTTGCGTGACCGTGGCCGCGTTTCTGCCGACCCTGATCACTCGGCAGATAATCGAAGGTAGCCCTTGGGAATTGGGATATGGCCCAGTCGGATTTTCACACTGGGTCCATCCGGCGATTTGGCAACCGCTCTTCTCGTCTAACCACGGACTACTGTCGTGGACTCCCATTGTGGTTCCGTCCCTGGTGGGGCTGCTCCTTCTCCGCCGGTACGATCGCGAACTGGCCATGTACTGCCTGGCAGCATTTGCCGCCATGTACTACATCGTGGCCTGTTACCCTGATTGGCATGGCATCTCATCTTTCGGAAATCGCTTCTTCATTTCTCTCACTCCGATTTTTATTCTGGGCCTTGCTGTTTTCCTTCAGGAAGCCAGTTGTTGGTTCAAGCGAGCGCGTGCGGCAATCGCGGCCAGCGCGCTCGTGATCTTCGCTCTAATCCTTTGGAATTTGGCTTTCATCTTCCAATGGGGCATGGGCCTTGTTCCGCACGTCGGGCCGATTTCCTGGAAACAAATGGCCTACAACCAAGTCACGGTGGTTCCTGAAAGTTTTGTGAGCGCTCTGAAATCCTATTTCACCGACCGTAGTGGGTTGATGAAGCGCGTCGAGCTTGAAAACGTGCAGTCCTTGCGCAAAGAGTGATACAGGGTTAAGGATATAAGCGCGCGCATCCTCGAGAGAAAATAGTTTCCCCTGGTTCTGGAGGGCTTCATGACAAACGGGAAAACCGCTCTGCTTCGCCACGCATTGGCGACCCTCGCATATCGGGGAGGAAAAGCATTGCGTGGCGCGCCCGCGGAATTTGCGGAGTTTCGCGCTGGCGAGACTACCCGCACACCTGCTCAAATCCTGGCTCATATCGGTGACCTGCTCGACTGGGCACTTTCCCTCGCTGAGGGCAGGGAAGCTTGGCACAACTCCCCTTCACTTACTTGGGCGCAGGGAACGGTTCGCTTCTTTGCTGCGCTGGAGACCTTCGACACGCGGCTTTCCTCCGTCGTCCCGCTCGCCTGTTCTCCGGAGGGGTTGTTTCAAGGCCCTATTGCCGATGCCCTTACCCACGTTGGCCAGATTGCCATGTTGCGCCGACTGGCCGGCTGCCCCGTGAGGGGTGAGAATTACCGTCGGGCGGAAATAGCCGCAGGCCGAGTAGGCCCTGAGCAGGCAAAGCCCAAAGTGGAGTTCGACTAAGGGCCATGCCTGTGGGTCGCGTATTTGCCTTCGCTGCGCTTTCCATCCGTTTGCTTCGCTCCTGACCCCTCGCCGGGCGGCATGTTAACACCAACCTTATGTACGTCGTAGGGACTTGACACGACGGGGTGAATGACCTAGCTTTGAACCTACTTACTATGCCTTCAAGTGACCAAAACTTCCGTCGGGGTAGGCGGGTGGTGTTCTCCACGCGGGCGGCCTTGGCGACGGGCTCCGGCATTGGAGACCGCATCGAGGATGCATCGACGATAGATCTTTCCGAGTCTGGAGTTCGACTCCGATTCCGCGGCCAAATCCAGCCTGGCCAGATCGTGGAAGTTTTCTTGAACAAGCGCCCCGAAAAATGCCGGGTAGTTTGGACGAGGTCGGCCGGGGTCAATAAGGAACTCATTGCGGGGCTTGAATTTATCTGCCCGCTGCCCGACCCGCGGCGCAGGGAGATGCCTGCCTCAAGTGGCTTTGAGCCCATCCATTAACCTTGGCTATAGATATCCCCTTTCGCCCTTTTTATTTCCACATTTGCTCACGGGTTCATTTTCTCTTGCCCGCCAAGGGCTCACAAAGCTGCACCTTGTCAAACTGCCCCGCTTGCGTCAGGAGGATAGCGCCTGAAAAAGTGTGTTGCTGGCAATGAAAATTACTCATAGTGCAATGGCTTGACTTTCATTGTTCGGTGTTTTAGCATCTCTCGGCAGCGGCCACTAGGTTCCGGGCTGAGGAGGTTGAAATGCAGGTCCGTTCCTCTGCTCCCGTTCGCCGTTCAAAACGGGTATCAGCGACAATTCCGATCAGTCTCATGCTGGAGTGGGAAGACTCCAAGCTGGGGCACGATGCGTACACGGTTGACCTCTCGCGCAAAGGTGCACGGGTTCGAACTACTTTTGTGCTGTCCCCTGGGGAGATAATTGGGATCGTCCCCTGGGGGGAATCCGGGAAGCAAATCCCATCTCGCGTGGTCTGGGTGCAGCGATCATCCGTCGCCGGGTCCCTCGCCGGGCTCGAATTCTTAGACCCCTTGCTAACTTAGATCTCCCGCACGAGCAAGCGAACCGCGAACCTGGGTTGCAGGTCCGCGGTATTTCGAGCACGCCAACGCTCGCCAGTTCGATTCACCGTTGCGTGCGCGCGGATTCGTGTGAGGATTGATCGCAAATCCAGTTGGGGATGAGCGTTCCTCAATGACCGCGACATCTTCGTAACCTCGGGTAGTGCTTCCTTTGACGGGACGTTCTCCCCTTGTCTCTTGAGGTTCCCCATGGCTTAAGCGACAAGCTTCACTCATACCTCAACGCCACCATGGGATCGACCTTGGTGGCGCGGCATGCGGGGATGAGGCAGGCGGCGCCGGCGACGGTGGCGAGTACCACCCCTACCAACGCGAAAGTCCAGGGGTCGTGCGGGCTCACCCCAAACAGCAGGCTGGCGAGTAACCGTGTCAGGCCGAGTGCCCCCATAATCCCCATTCCCATTCCAATTGCAGTCAACGTCATCCCGTCCTTAAAGATCAGACGGAGCTGATCCCAGCGGCTCGCGCCAAGGGCCGCTCTCAGTCCGATTTCATGGGTGCGCTGGGCCACCGAGTAGGAAATTACCCCGTAGATTCCGATCGCCGCAAGCAACAGGGCGAGCCCCGCGAAGGCGCCCAGCAACGCGGTGCGCATTCGATTCTCACCCAGCGACTCGGACTTGATCCGGTCCAATGTCTTGATATCATCAAATGCCTGGTTCCTGTTGATCTGCCAGACGGCCGATTGGATGGACTTCACCAGCCGCGTGGGGTCCATGGCTCCGCGGACCACCAGCGCCGTGCCCAGACTCGGACTTTGCTTGTAGGAGACGTACAGCCCCGCGCTGGAACCGTCGAGGCTATGTACCTTTTCGTCCGCCACCACACCCACCACCTGCCACGGTATTTCCGGACCCACGGCGGGCTGGCCCGGAACGATTTGTTGGATCAAAATGCGCTGGCCGAGGGGGTCTTGACCCTGGAAGTATCGCTTGGCCATGGTTTCGTTAATGACTGCCACGGGTACAGTACCTGCGGTGTCCGCCTCCGCCAGCCAGCGTCCCCTCAGCAATCGCAGCCCAACCGCAGAAAGATATGAGGGACTTACGGTTTTGAAACCGCAGTCGGGCCGGTTGGACGGGTCCACGAAGGGCCGCCCCTCGATCTGAAAATGCATTCCATACGCCCAGCCTTCCAAGGGAAGAGTGTTGGCGACCGCGGCGCTGCGGACCCCGGGAACCGCTTGGACTTTCTCGATCACCTGTTCCTGGTAGCTGACGATGCGCGGCCCGTCAGGATACTGCTGGGATGACAGGGGCAGCACCATGGTGATCACGTTCGTCGAATCAAAGCCCGGATTGACCTGCTGAAGTTGATAAAAGCTGCGAAGTAACAGTCCGGCCCCCGACAGCAGAACAAACGCCAGAGCAATCTCCGCCACCACCAGGGTGTTGCGAATCTGCTTCCGGCCGGACCCGGAGGTTGCGCCCCGGCCACCTTCTTTGAGAGGGCCCACCAAGTCCACCCTGACGCCATGGACTGCCGGAGCAAGCCCAAACAGGATGCCGGTAGCGACGGCAATCGTTGTGGCAAATAAGAGCACGCGCGCGTCGAGCCGCACCTCGGCTTCGGCGGGCAGGAGAAGAGGGGGAATCCAACGATTCATACTCAACAAGAGCTGCCAGCCGATCAAGACGCCGACACTCCCTCCCAAGCCTGCGAGCAAAACACTTTCGGTGAGAAACTGCCGGACCAAGCGGGTGCGGCTTCCGCCCATCGCCGCCCGTATCGCTACCTCACGTTCACGGCCGGCGCCCCGAACAAGCAACAAATTTGCCAGATTCACGCAGCCAATCAGCAGCACTGCGCCGACCGCCGCGAGAAGCACCCAAAGAGTCTTCCGCAGATCATTGTCGACCATCGTGTCCGCGTAACGGGTAACCGTTGCACCCCATCCCTTGTTCGACTGCGGGTAGTCGTGGGCGATCCGCACGGCGATGGCGTTCATCTGCTGACGGGCCTGCTCCAGGGTTACGCCGGGTTTCAAGCGGGCGAATGAAACCAGCCAGTGAAAATCTCGCGTCAACTCTTTGGGCTGGAAGGCGAGTGGCGCCCATAGATCCGGAAACGCCCGGTCGAACAATCCCGGCGGCATCACTCCGATCACGGTGTAGGCTTCGCCATCAAGCGGGATGGTGCGGCCAATGATTCCTGGGTCGACGCCAAACCGATTTTCCCAGACGCGGTGGCTCAGAACGGCTTCGTGTTGCTTGCCGGGTTGGTCTTCGTCGGGCGCGAAGGTGCGGCCTAACAGGGGTTCCGCCCCGAAAATGTTGAAATAAGGCGCGGACACAAGCCCAACCCGCAGCATGACCGGTTGGTCAGCCCCGCTCAGCGTCATCGTAGCTCCCCCCTGCGCCGCCATCGCTTCGAATACCGTATTCTGATTCTTCCAATCGAGAAAGTTCAGGGTTGAGACTACATTGCGCCCGCCGTCCGGCGGCTTCTCCCATACCATCACTATCCGCTCGGGGTGGGAAAACGGCAGGGGCTTCAGGAGGACCGCATCCACAAAGCTGAAAATCGCTGTATTGGCCCCAATGCCCAGTCCCAGCGTTATGACCGCCACCGCCGTGAAGCCAGGATTCTTGGCTAGCATGCGCAGGCCAAAGCGAACGTCTTGCAGCAATGTTTGCATGGAAGGGGACCTCTTGGCACTGGCGGGCAATCTTACCTCCACTTCAACGAGAGATTTGCCCTTTAAAAGGAATGACTTACTTCATTCACCCATGTGTCGAACCCGACAGGCACCCGCACGCCGGGCGCGCCTTGGACTGCGGTAGCAGCAGCTACCGCCTTCCGCCTTGGGTTCATACGGCCAATGGGCAAGGCCGAAGTAGGAAAGGCGGTAGCTGCTGCTACCGCAGTCCAAGATGTCTTCGGCATAGGTACTCTCACGACTGCCTTCCCGGCGAACTGTCATCCTGCGTGCCACCGCACCCCTGCCCCCAATCGTTCTTATTCTCGGCAACACTATTGGGTGACCCAAGTAAGTCATTCCCCTAATTAGAGGCTGGGGCTGGAGAGCCGATACTCTCAAAGCTCAGATTTCAACACTATTCCGGGCATCCACTACTGCCTCCTGCTTACTGCCTCCTGCTTACTGCCTACTGCTTTCTACCATCCTACCGGTTTTCCCTGGTTCTGTTCCTTCAGCCACCTCTCCAGTGGGGCGAAGTAGTCGCGGATGGCCGTGGCGTCCATTTGGCGCTGGCCGGTTAGAGCTTCGAGGGCGTCGGGCCACGGGCGGCTTTGGCCCATTTCGAGCACCTTGGCCAGGCGCGCGCCCGCTTCTTTGTTATCGTAAATCGAGCAGCGGTTGAGCGAGTCAGTGCATCCGGCCGTTTTCGCCAGAGCACGATGAAACTGGAATTGCAGAATATCCGCCAGGAAATAGCGCGTGTAAGGAACGTTAGCCGCCACGTGATATTTGGCTCCGGGGTCGAAGTCCTCCTCACTGCGCGGCGTGGGAGGCGCAACGCCCTGGTATTTCAGCCGCAGGGCCCACCAGGCTTGGTTGTACTGCGCGGGCGTGATTTCACCGGAAAAGACCTTCCATCGCCATTGGTCGATGAGGAGTCCAAAGGGCAAGAAGGCAATTTTTTCCAGCGCCTTTTGCATGAGAAGGCCGAGGTCCTTGGAGGGATCAGGCGTGCGATCGAGCAGCCCCAGTTTCACCAGATATTGCGGCGTGATGGAGAGCGCGATGGTGTCGCCAATCGCCTCGTGGAAGCCGTCATTGGCGCCATCGCGAAACAGGTAAGGTTGTTGGCGATAGGCCCGCTGGTAAAAGCTGTGTCCTAGTTCGTGATGAATGGTGGAGAAATACTCGGAGGTGATGTCGATGCACATTTTCAGGCGCAGGTCCTGATCCAAGTCGACGTGCCAGGCGCTGGCGTGGCAGACCACATCGCGGTCGCGTGGCTTGACGAACATCGACCGTTCCCAGAACGTCGGCGGCAGGGGCGCGAAGCCGAGCGAGGTAAAAAAGTGTTCGCCGTAACGGACCATCCCGAGGGCATCGGTGTTACGACTCATCAATATTTGGGTCAGGTCGTATCCCGGGTCGGCATTGGGCGGCGCGACCAGGGAATAGACGTTATCCCAGGTTTGCGCCCACATATTGCCCAGCAGGTCGGCGGGTATGGGGCCGCTCGCGGGAACCGCCATGTCGCCGTATTTCTCCCGCAACTTCCAACGCACAAAAGCGTGGAGTTGCAGGTAAAGCGGGCGCACCTGCTCCCAAAGCCGGTCCAGTTCCCGCGCAAAATCATCCGGAGGCATGTCGTATTTCGAGCGCCAGAGCGCGCCGGTGTCTTTGAATCCCAGTTCCCGCGCCCCCTGATTCGAAAGCTCTACGAAGCGCACAAAATCCTTGCGCATAGGCCGCGCGATCAGGTGCCAGCCCTCCCAGGCATCGCGCAGTTCCTTGGGGTCGCGGCTGGTGGCCATCAGGCGTGTCAGGTCCTCGATATCCAGGCATTTGTCTTTGCCTGGAGGGCACCACTTGCCCTTGCCGTATGTGCCCTCCATGCGGGAGGCAATCTCGGTAATCTCCGCGCTCTGGTGAGGATCGGCGGGAGTGGGGAGCACCAGGGAAATTTTCAGGATCAGCATCTTGCGAGCCAGGTCGGCGGGCAATTTCAGGCCGTCTAAGCGGGTGGCTTGTTTCGCGAACTCAACCTGCGCAGCAATGGCGCGCTCGTCCGCCTGCGCTGCCAGGATTTCCGTATCGTCGGTGATGTATGTGGCCTTCACCCAGTCGGCACGGGCGGCGGTCACGTTGAGTTCAAGCAATTTTGCTTCGGCGTTCTTGATGAAGGCTTCCGCCTCCGCCGCCGTTGGGGGCTGCTTGGCCGATAGTTTTTCGTCAGCGTTGGACATGGATACCACTCCGAATAGGATGACTCCGAGGACCAGATTTATAAGATTGCAAGTGCCCGACCCTCGTATCATGTTACTCCCCTTTTTGGCGTTTACCTGCGCCGGGCCGCAACCGCTCCCTCCGAAGCAAATCGTCGTAGGAAAAGAACGATGGCCCCGGGTAAGCGTATCTTAGGTGGATTGGTCGCAGCGAGCAAGGGGGGCAGGGTAGTGTTAGCGGTGAAACTTGGTCTGCCCTCCCCCAATTTTAAGGCTAATCCGTGCATTTTCGGCCAAAAGGCCAACCGATTTTCGTCAATTATTCCTCAATGGGTGCAGTTTTCTGCAAAAAGCCGGCATTATCGCTCGACATTTTGTCGCCGTCGCCTGTGTTTTCATGCACATAGCCGGGTCGATCTTCGTTTTTAACATCTCTTAGGGTCAGCCCCCCGTTTCGAACTCGGAAAAGCATGTTGGTGAGCCGCCACAATTTGCGCAGGCTGGAATCTTCCATCCTTTGCAAGAGCAGGGCATTTTCGTCCCGAGGAGCGATCAGCGCCGCGAGGCTCTCCGGTGATCGCATTTCGTCGAAATGCTCCTCGATCCTTAGGCAGACCCTCTGGTAGCTTTCGATCAGCGCTTGCAGTTGCACCCGCGCCTTGCGGCGCGCGGCGTTCCGTTCGGGGCCTTTTTCCAGTTTATTCAGGGACTTGAGAAGCAGGAAGAATTCCTTCATCTCCTCCGATGGGTCGTCCTTGAAGTGTTCCACAAAGGTATGGATTTCGGCAGGAGTGGGGCTATTCCCGCGGCGGTCCAGCGCGAAGGTCAGGTCGTCGTAGTAGTCCAGGTTTTCATGAGCCAGTAGGCGGTGGGGCAGGACCCTGGCGTCCTGGCTTTCCATCGCGGCCTGGATGTGCTTCAGGGCCAAGCCATCCTGCATGCGTTTGGCGCGCTTCATCCGCCACACGGTGTCCGCGATGAGCTCCACCAACTGACATTCCAAGCCCTCCACCAGATTGTTCTCCAGGGAATTCATGAGACCGGCATACTCCTGCGGGTCTTCCTTCAAAGCGGCGAGCGCCCCGTTCTGCACCTTACAATAGAATCCGTGCCGAAAATTGGCCGCGGCGGAGTTCGCCTTCCCCTCGGGCGTCACTGGACCCTGCGTCTTCTGGCCGTTGGCGCGATGCGCAGCCAGGTTTGCTTCCGTCATTTCTTGCGGGTGGATCAAAGACATAAAAACCTCCCAAAGGCAGGGGCTAGCGGCTGGTGTTGCGTAAGGAAAATAGGCTTACTTATACGACGGATGTCACCTCGTTGTAGCGCCGGGCTTTAGCCCGGCACGTGCCGCCCTAAAGGGCGGCGCTACGGTAAACGCATTTTCCTTACGCAACACTGGTGGATAGTCAGCGGGCTGGAATCAGAAGTCAGGAGTCAGCCTACTGCCTTGTGCCTACTGCCTTGTGCCTACTGCCTGCTGTTCTATGGATTGCGCCGACCCCTTGTATAGGTCGGCGGTCTTTCAGCCAGATGGGCCTGGCATTGTTGCCTAGTATAACATGGCTATCTTGCTTGTCAAGAGGAAAATTAGTCTAGAGGCTAGTGAGATGAATTCCGCCGAAACGTCGCGCCCCCTCCCTCTTCTCGATTAGTAACGATGGGATGGTAGGCGAAGATTGCCGCAAGGAAGGGTTCTTCCGCCCCTCCGGGGCTCGCGACCTTTACCTAAACTCGTAACCCATAGCTCACGCTATGGGCTATGACCTTTCGTCCGCTACGCGGGCTGTAAGGCGGAGCGGGCACCGCGAAAAGGGGGGGCTGGGATCGGTATAGGGCCGAATGGCGTTCGGCCTCGGGGCGCGGGACTGACTGTTAGCTGTTGGGGGTTAGCGAAGAACCGCCAATAAATCCCGACTACCGTGAAGGATACGGATAATTTGTAGAGGGTCGGTCTGGGGGTCGTACACGATGATGTAATTCGGAAAGGCTTGGACCGTCCAAAACCGAAGTGGAAGCGGGGTTATCTCCTCGCGGGTCCTACCGCGTAATGGACCTTCGGCTAAGAAGGCGCATGCCGGGTATAGCTTTACGAGGTCCAATGCATCTCCATCATCGCGAGGGGCGGACCGAGGCGCACGAATTAACTCCGTCATGACCGCAGAATCCCCCTACAGAATAGGCTGTCGAAAATAAACAACTGCTCACCCACCGACGCACCCGTGACGGTAAACCTGCGATCGCCCATTCGGCCCTACACCGAGCCCTGTGTCACGAGCCCCCAGCCGCGGTGGAGTGTAATCTCTTTGACGCCTTTCCTGAACTCGGGTATAACACCGGCAAGGGAGGGAGCTATGGACAATGTGAAGAAGGTCATCGTTGGCATGTGCCTGAGCCTATGCCTGCCTTTTTCGTTGCGGGCGCAACTTGTGCAGGATTTCAATAGGCTGCCATCACCGTGTTGCCTGCCGGGGGCTGCAGCCCGTCTCGCGGACGAACTCCAGGACTGGAATCAATTGGGACGCTACCACCAGGATAATTTGCGGCTCGAAGCGGCGCCCGCCGCACAGGGTCGCGTGGTATTCCTCGGCGACTCGATAACCGACGGATGGGATTTGGCGAAATACTTTCCGGGAAAACCCTACGTGAACCGTGGCATCAGTGGACAAACGACCATGCAGATGCTGGTGCGCATGCATCCTGATGTGATCCACCTTAACCCGGCGGCATTTATCCTGTTGGCAGGTACCAACGACATCGCCGGCAACACCGGTCCGGAGACGTTGGAGATGGTGGAAGACAATATTCGCGCCATGTGCGAGCTGGCCGGAAGCCACAACATCAAGATTATTCTCTGTTTGCTCACTCCCGTCAGCGACTACGCCAAGGGCAAACAGACCGAGCGCCGGCCGCCCACCGATATTGTGAACCTCAACCACTGGCTTGAGAGTTATGCGCGGGACGTCCACGCCCAGGTTGCGGACTATTACGCGGCTCTGGTGGATGACCAAGGCATGTTGCGCAAGGGCTACTCCGACGACGGCCTGCATCCCAACGCGGCAGGCTATGAATTGCTGGCGCCCGTTGCGGAAGCCGCCATCGAAAGCGCGCTGAAATAAGAGCGGCGAGTGGACAGTGGTTCCATGAAAAATGTCGAAATCCGGCTCTTGACTGATCGCGATGCCGAGGCCTATTGGCATTTGCGGCTGGAGGCGCTTGAACGCGAACCGGAATCCTTTGGCGAAGCTGCCGCGGAGCATCGCGGGACCACCGTGGAATCGGCGGCGCTACGCCTGGCGGCAAACCCTGACGAAAATTTTGTCTTTGGCGCTTTTGACGAAGACCAGATTGTAGGCATGGCGGGGTTCTTCCGCTATTCCCTCGCCAAGGCGCGGCACAAGGGAAGGATCTGGGGCGTGTATGTGCGCGAGAGTTGCCGCGGGCAGGGCATTGGGAGGGCGTTGCTCGTGGCGCTGCTGGAGAGGATCAGGGCCTGCCCGGGCGTGGAACAAGTGTCCCTGACCGTGGTGGGCGGGAAAGAGGCTGCGAGGTCTCTTTATCGCTCGCTTGGCTTCAACCCGTACGGATTGGAACCCCGGGGTCTGAAAGTCGGCGGCCGTTACCTCGATAACGAGCAACAGGTGTTGCTCATGGGTCCGGCCCCGGCAGAGGCCAACGGTGAGTAGCCTCAGGTTTTAAGCTGCGGTTTGAAAAGCCCCCCGTCCCGCCAACCTCAACGGGGTTGACCTTGCGCCGTCCATTACCCGAGGCCCACGGCATGAAGGCGGAGGGCGTGGGTGATGCTGCATGCGGCTCGAATGGGGTACAATTATTCCAATCGAAAGAAGTGTGTGTACGGCTGGGCACGGCGGCAAAGGGACTCCGTAAGCCGGGTAGGATTAGCGCATGAAACTCGTCAGGATTATTGCCTTGATCACGGCGGGGTTGCTCGCCCTTGTGTATGCGGGGGATTACGCCTCGGTGCGAATCCCCATTCCGAAAGGGCGCGCCCCTTACAGCACGGTCACCGTGCGGCCTTATTACGATGTGGGACTGAAGAGCGGCAAATCGAATTTTTACTTTCTCGATCCCCAAAAGCAAACCTGTGTGAACTCCCTGTTTCCTCACCTGGGATACAATCCCTGTTGGTACCTCCGAAAGCATGCGCACCAGCGCATCCCGATGTGAGCGCTCGGCAGGACCCGGGTTGTTGAAATGGGTCCGGCAGCCCAGCGGGAGAGCCATCCTCCTTTTTATACATTCCTTGGGTTATCTTTATGAAATATTTATGCCTTGAGCCATAAGATAGGTGTGTATGGGCGCTTACCCAACACAATTGATTCCCCTTCGTCCCGGCGAGATGCTCGATCACTACCGCATCGACAGCATCGTGGCGACCAGCGGCATGGCTACCATTTACCGCGCTACCGACCTGACCACAGAACGCCCGGTGGCCATCAAACTTCCGCATTTCGAACTGGAAAGTGACCCCGTCTTCTTCGACCGCTTTCAGCGGGAGGAAGCAATTGGCACGACGCTGAACCATCCCGGGGTCATTAAGGTCTTTGCCCAGGAGAATCGCAGCCGTCTTTACATGGTGCTGGAATGGGTTGAAGGGCGCTTGCTGCGTGAGGTTCTCAACGAGCAGGGGAAGTTTCCTCCGGACCGGGCCGTTCGCATGGTGCTCCAGATCTGCGATGCGCTCGATTACATTCACGGGCAGGGGGTTGTGCATCGGGACCTGAAGCCGGAAAACATCATGGTTGGCGCAGACGACCGCGTCAAGCTGATCGATTTCGGTATCGCTTCCAAAGCCGGCGCACGGCGCTTAACGTGGGGCAAGCTCTCCAAAACGCAGGGAACGCCCGAGTACATTTCGCCCGAACAGGTCAAGGGGAAACGCGGCGATGTTCGCAGCGACCTGTATTCCCTGGGAGTCATTCTTTACGAAATGTTGACGGGCGAGACGCCGTTCCCCGGACCCGACCCGTTTTTGATCCTGAATGTTAAGCTCCACACCGATCCCCCGCCACTCCGGAATATCGCCCCGGAAGTCTCTCCTGCACTGGAAGAAATCGTCCTGCGGGCAATGGAGCGCGATCCCCTGAGCCGTTATCACGATGCCCGCGAGCTCTCCTGGGATTTGGAGCACCGGGAGCAGGTCGCAGTGGGCGCCAGCACTGAACGCCGATCGCAAAACCACCGACGGGCCATGCAATCAGCCAGCGTTTTCCCCTACCTGTTTCTGGGATTGATTCCCATCTTCATCTTCGCACTGCTACTCTACGTCGCCAGTCACAGTTGAGGGCCTTCCGCCACCTCCATCCGCGCATCTCGGGCTTTTTCTTCCCTAGCTTCAATGGGTTAGCCCGAATTCCTTACCAGTTTTTGGATGGGCAGGGCTCCGGCCCTGCTGCTACAGGGCATTTCCAATTATTATCATGCCCCGTGCTCCACACCGCCTATTTACGCGTGCGAAGCTTTGGAATACGGAGCGAAGTTCTGGAATAGGCGTCTCTTACGGCGTACGGAGCGAAGCTTTGGAGTGCGTGCAGCTCGCTGCCGCTTTCCTCCCCGCAAGCTTGCTTGCGGCAGTCTCTTCCCGCAAGCCCTCTTGCGGGAATCTCCACCCCCGCCTCGATCTGTATTCGCATTCCTTCCCTGCAACTACGAGTTCCAGCCAGCGAGCTGGCTGGTGAAAAAGCGGCAGCGAGCTGCACGCACTCCAAAGCTTCGCTCCGTACGCCAACGGGGAAGCGAATCTCCGCAACCTATACGTCCCCAGACCTGTGATGAGAAATAGGGTTAGTGTGCGATTCGAGGCGGATTCGGGCAAGAAGTCGCACCCGACTGCAAGCATTCGCCGACGGAACGGGACGAAAGAGATGGAGGCTCTGCACGTTCAGTTTGGGGGGCGAGCCGGGGTCGTCGGTGCGGAAGCCCCAGGTGAAACCGGTGGAAAATAAAATTGCAGGGTGTTCCATTTTGAACAGATACTTCAAGTCTCGGCGTGTTATCATTGGCCGCGACTAGGGATGTGAATATGGAAATACCTGTGAAAACGGAGATTCCGGGTCAAAGTGGGTTACGAAATTGCTCGCTTGGCAAGGGGGTGGTTCAAAAGCACCGCAACCGTCTCCGAGTAAGGTTGATTGTGGTGCAAAACTGATATCCACCCGAGGGATGTTATGCCGTCAAAGACATTATGGCTAGTTCTAGTTTTAGCAGCAGGTTGCTTGTGGGCCCAGGAAGAAAAGAAAGAGACGCCTCCTCCCCCCGAGGCCTCCACTGCCGCAGCGCCGGCGTCGCCTCACCCGGCCGAGATTACGGCCGAAGACAAGGCGAAAAAGAACCCCGTAAAGTTCACCGAGGTTTCCGTAGACCGTGGCAAGAAGATCTACGGCACCCAATGTGCTCTTTGTCACGGTGACAAGGGAGACGGGAAGGGTGAACTTGCGACCGACATGAAGCTCAATCTGCCGGATTTCACCAAGCCTGATTCCCTGAAGGAGCGGACCGACGGCGAGCTCTTCGCGATCATTGGAGCCGGAAGAGATCCCATGCCGTCGCAAGCAGGTCGCTTGAGCGACGTACACCGGTGGAACCTCGTGAATTACCTGCGCGCTCTTTCCGGCAAAGTGCCGGAGAAAGCCACTGGGAAAGAGCCCGAGGAAAACGTAATCCTGGTTCCACAGTAGGCTGATGTGAGGTTATCCCGCACGGGGGGACATCAGCAGGGCGGTAGATAGATTCCTGTGGTCAGAAGCGGCGCCCGCGAGAAGTGGAGTTCAGCGGGTTGCCAGCTTCTTTGCCAGAGTCAGTAACACTTCGCGGTCGGTATCGGCGAGTTCTGCCAACAGCGTCTTGAACTGTATCAGAAATCGTGCCTCGTCCCCGGCTTTCCCAGGCTGTGCAGCCAGCTCATCCAAGCTCTGGCGCTGAAGCAGATTCGGCGTGGGAGCTTCTCCATCACCTGAATAGAACAGTTTATATAAGGGAACATCCAGGGCTCCCGAAAACCGCATCAACGTCTCCAAGGATGGAATGGTGTGCCCGTTCTCAATCCGCGAGATATAACATCGCAGCAATCCAGTGCTTTTCTCGATATCTCCTTGCGACAGCCCTCTCTCCTCACGGAGAGAGCGCAATCTTGTCCCGATAACCATGGGTTCAACTCCTTGCGATCTTTTTCTTCGTTCTGTCATTAGGTTCTCCTGCAAAGATACTGAACGAACGGGGGGTAACAAACAACCCACCTGCGGTACTAGTACAGAGGTACCGTCTTGGTTACCTCGTTGCGAGGTGGTAAAAGGGAGGGGAGGATTAAGATGCTAACCATCCACGGACGGACAAGTCGACCGCGGAATTCGCATATTTACTGAAGGAGCGTGGAGTTATGCCGCGCCGAGCGGCATTGCTCCGCGACTATTCTTGATTAGATATTAATAAGTATTCTGAGGTTATCAAGATAAGAGCCGCAGAGGAAGACAAACTACGCCTGCCTCGGCGCCCTGCTCACGGAACCATTTCACAGTGACACCGTGGTAACCCGCTTCCTCGAACGGTAATAATTCCTTTACGAGAAGACCATTGACAGCAGCGCCATGCGGACGTACAAGCCGTTCTGAGCCTGGCGGAAGTATGCGGCGCGGGGGTCGCTGTCAACTTCCATGCTGATTTCATCCAGCCGGGGCAGAGGGTGCATGACAATGGCTTTGGCCTTCATCAAACCCAGCGTATGGCGGTTGATTACGTAGACGCCGCGGCACTTCTCGTAATCGGCAATGCGGTCGCCGAAGCGTTCTTTCTGGATGCGCGTTTGGTAAACCACATCGACTTCCGGCAAAACCTTGTCCAGATCGGTCTCTTCCACATAACAGATGTTGTGTTCGCGCAGGTGTTCGAGGATGTCCTCTTTCATCTTCAGCAGCGTGGGCGCGACAAAGTAGATTTTGATACCCTGATATTTGCTGAGCAGGTAGGTGAGCGAGCGCACCGTGCGGCCTTGCGCCAGGTCTCCCACCATGGCGATCTTCAGGCCGTCGATGGCCCCGATTTCCTTGCGGATCGTGTAGAGGTCAAGCAGAGCCTGGGTGGGATGCTGGCCCGCGCCGTCACCCGCGTTGATGATGGGAGCTTGGGAGACGGCGGCCGCGCGCTTGGCCGCCCCGACCTCGTAATGGCGGATGACAATCACGTCGGCGTAGCCATTGAGGATCTGGACGGTGTCTTCCAGGGTTTCACCCTTGGCCACGGAGGAGAACTCGGCGGCGTTTTCCGTGGAAATCACGCGCCCTCCCAGCCGGTGCATGGCGGTTTCAAAGGAGAAGCGCGTGCGGGTGGAAGGTTCATAGAAGAGCGCGGCCATAATGCGCTTCTGGAATTCCATCGTGCCCCCATGGGCCACGACGTTTTCCATTTCCAGGGCAGTATCGAAGAGTTGCTGAAGTACGGGCGGATTGAATTGTTGAGCTTCGATGACGTGATGCAATTTCATGGCGGGTTTTGACTCCTCCTCGACTGGGGATGGCCGAAGCGCCGCGGCATCAGGCGCGTCCCCCGCGTACGAGGGACATCGCGGAGGCGGGCATCCTTCCAGCAGCGGCGCCTTGGGCAAAAATGAGCAGCCAGGCAGAATATCACAGGCAGATCATCTCTGCTGCAAGTAGACAATGGACAGAAGGCAGAAAGGAAGGGTAGCGACCTGTTCTGTAGGTCCGCGGCTCATTGCACATTAATTGCCAGCAACCGTTTGGGTCCTTTGCCGACTTTAATGCGCGCGACCTCATGACGGCTCCGTGTATCGATGACCGAGCAATCGTCGCTGCCGCTATTACTAACGCAGCAGTATCGGCCATCAGGTGAGAAAGTGATCCAGTTTGGGCAGGCACCGGTGTGGATCTCCGGTGAGAGCTTCCGGGTGGCAATGTCGTAAACATAGACGCCGCCATCGCCGAGACTGGTGACCCAGAGTTCTTTGCCATCCGGAGAAAGCTCAAGCCCGTGCGTGGGCGTGTGCGGCTCGAGCGCGCAGGTTGACGGCGGTGCGGGAGGAAGATTGACCCGCGCGATGACTTTCCGCTCCGGGATGCTTGCCACCACGAATCCGTGCAAATCGGTCAAGGCCACGTATATGGTTTTTCCGTCTCTCGTGACCGCGTAAGGGCGCGGGATGCCGCCCACCGGAATCTTGCCGCTATATTCCAACTTCTTCAAATCAATCACGTCAATTTCATGACCGCCCATGGACGAGACGAACAGGTTTTCATTGCTGCCGGCGTTGTAGCAGTTGTGCGGAACCTTGATCGGCAGGACTTTCACCACCCGTTTTTCGGCCATGTCGACGATATCCACACTGTTGCCATCGCGGATGGGAACTCCTACGAATCTTCCGTCGGGCGTAGCGGCACACTGGTTTGGCGTGCCGGTGAGGGGGATCGTGTCCGTAACCTTGTTCGTGGCCGTGTCAATCACCTTGAGGTTCTTTTCAGACTCGATGGTGGTGAACAACTGGCGTGATTGATTTGAAGAAGTTGCGATATCGCGGCAAGATTCCGGTGGGCGGCATCCCGCGCCCTTACGCGGTCACGAGAGACGGAAAAACCATATACGTGGCCTTGACCGATTTGCACGGATTCGTGGTGGCAAGCATCCCGGAGCGGAAGGTCATCGCGCGGGTCAATCTTCCCCCCGCACCGCCGTCAACCTGCGCGCTCGAGCCGCACACGCCCACGCACGGGCTTGAGCTTTCTCCGGATGGCAAAGAACTCTGGGTCACCAGTCTCGGCGATGGCGGCGTCTATGTTTACGACATTGCCACCCGGAAGCTCTCACCGGAGATCCACACCGGTGCCTGCCCAAACTGGATCACTTTCTCACCTGATGGCCGATACTGCTGCGTTAGTAATAGCGGCAGCGACGATTGCTCGGTCATCGATACACGGAGCCGTCATGAGGTCGCGCGCATTAAAGTCGGCAAAGGACCCAAACGGTTGCTGGCAATTAATGTGCAATGAGCCGCGGACCTACAGAACAGGTCGCTACCCTTCCTTTCTGCCTTCTGTCCATTGTCTACTTGCAGCAGAGATCGACCGCCTGTGGTATTCTCCCTCGCTGCTCATTTTTGCCCAAGGCCCCGCCGGCGGGAGGATACTCGCTTCTGCCAGGCCTTCGCGCGAAGGGGTACCGGTTCGGTCCCACGGGGCTTCGGCCATTTCCCATCGAGGAGGAGTCAAAACCTGCCATGAAATTGCATCACGTCATCGAAGCTCAACAATTCAATCCGGCCTCACTTCTTCATCTCTTCGATACAGCCCAGGATATGGAACAAGTCGTGGCCCACGGAGGGACAACGGAATTTCAGAAGCGCATTATGGCGGCGCTCTTCTACGAACCCTCCACCCGCACGCGCTTCTCCTTTGAGACCGCCATGCACCGGCTGGGAGGGCGAGTCATTTCCACGGAGAACGCCGCCGAATTCTCCTCCGTGGCCAAGGGTGAAACCCTGGAAGACACCGTCCAGATTCTCAATGGCTACGCGGACGTGATTGTGATCCGCCATTACGAGGTGGGGGCGGCGAAGCGCGCTGCCGCCGTCTCACAAGCCCCCATCATCAACGCTGGTGACGGCGCCGGCCAGCATCCCACCCAGGCCCTGCTTGACCTTTACACGATCCGCAAAGAAATTGGGAAAATCGACGGTCTGAAGATCGCCATGGTGGGAGACCTGGCGCAAGGCCGCACGGTGCGCTCGCTCACCTACTTGCTCAGCAAATACCAGGACATCAAAATCTACTTTGTCGCGCCCACGATCTTGAAGATGAAAGAGGACATCCTCGAACACCTGCGCGAACACAAAATCTGGTACGAGGAAGAGACTGACCTGGACAAGGTATTGCCGGAAGTCGATGTGGTCTACCAGACGCGCATCCAGAAAGAACGCTTCGGCGACCGCATTGCCGATTACGAAAAATGCCGCGGCGTCTACGTAATCAACCGCCATACGCTGGGATTGATGAAGTCGAAATGCCATCGTCATGCACCCTCTGCCCCGGCTGGATGAAATCAGCATGGAGGTTGACAGCGATCCCCGCGCCGCATACTTCCGCCAGGCTCAGAACGGCTTGTACGTGCGCATGGCGCTGCTGTCAATGGTCTTTTCGTAGAGGAATTATTACCGTTCGAGGAAGCGGGTTACCACGGTGTCACTGTGAAATGGTTCCGTGAGCAGGGCGCCGAGGCAGGCGTAGTTTGTCTTCCTCTGCGGCTCTTATCTTGATAACCTCAGAATACTTATTAATATCTAATCAAGAATAGTCGCGGAGCAATGCCGCTCGGCGCGGCATAACTCCACGCTCCTTCAGTAAATATGCGAATTCCGCGGTCGACTTGTCCGTCCGTGGATGGTTAGCATCTTAATCCTCCCCTCCCTTTTACCACTCGCAACGAGGTAACCAAGACGGTACCTCTGTACTAGTACCGCAGTTGGATTGAACGTAACCCCCCTTTCGTTCAGTAATCGTTGCAGGAGAACTAATGACAGAACGAAGAAAAAGATCGCAAGGGGTTGAACATATGGTTATCGGAACAAGATTGCGCTCTCTCCGTGAGGAGAAAGGGTTGTCGCAAGGAGATATCGAGAAAAGCACTGGATTGCTGCGATGCTATATTTCGCGGATTGAGAACGGGCACACCATCCCATCCTTGGAGACTTTGAAGCGGTTTGCGGGCGCCCTGGATGTTCCCTTATATAAGCTGTTTTACTCAGGTGAGGGTGAAGCTCCCACGCCGAATCTGATTCAGCGCAAGAGCTTGGATGAGCTGGCTGCACAGCCGGGGAAAGCCGGGGAGGAAGCGCGCTTTCTGCTACAGTTCAAGAGCGCTGTTGGCAGAACTCGGCGATCCCGACCGCGACGTGCTGCTGACCCTGGCAAAGAAACTGGCAACCCGCTGAACTCCACTTCTCGCGGGCGCCGCTTCTCATCACAGGAATCTAACTGCCGCTGTGCGGATGACCCCCCGTGCGGGAAAACCTCACATCAGCCTACTGTGGAACCAGGATAACGTTTTCCTCGGGCTCTTTGCCCGTGGCTTTCTCCGGCACTTTGCCGGAAAGGGCCCGCAGGTAGTTCACGAGGTTCCATCGGTGTACGTCGGTCAAGCGGCCTGCTTGCGACGGCATGGGATCCTTCCGGCTCCAATGATCGTGAAGAGCTCTCCGTCGGTCCGATCCTTCAGGGTATCAGGCTTGGTGAAATCCGGCAGATTGAGCTTCATGTCGGCCGCAAGTTCACCCTTCCCGTCTCCCTTATCTCCATGGCACAGAGCGCATTGGGTGCCGTAGATCTTCTTGCCACGGTCTACGGAAACCTCGGTGAACTTTACGGGGTTCTTTTTCGCCTTGTCCTCGGCCGTAATCTCGGCCGGGTGAGGCGACGCTGGCGCTGCGGCAGTGGAGGCGTCGGCAGGAGGAGGCGTCTCCTTCTTTTCTTCTTGGGCCCACAAGCAACCTGTTGCTAAAACCAGAACTAGCCATAATGTCTTTGAAGGCATGGCATCCCTCGGGCGGATATCAGTTTTGCACCGCAATCAATCTGACTCGGAGAAGGTTGCGGTGCTTTTGAACCACCCCCCTGCCAAGCGAGCAATTTCGTGACCCACTTTGACCCGGAATCTTCGTTTTCACATGCATTCCCATTTTCAAATCCCCGGTCGCCGAAAATGATAGCACGCCGAGACTTGAGGTATCTGTTCAAAATAGAACACACCTGCGATTTTATTTTTGACCGTTTTCAGATGGGACTTATGCGCCGACGACCCCGGCTCGCCCCCCAAACTGAACGTGCAGAGCCTCCATCTCTTTCGTCCCGTTCCGTCGGCGAATGCTTGCAGTCGGGTGCGACTTCTTGCCCGAATCCGCCTCGAATCGCACACTAACCCTATTTGTCATCAAAGGTCTGGGGACGTGTAGGTGGAGATTCGCTTCCCCGTTGGCGTAGGGAGCGAAGCTTTGGAGTGCGTGCCGCTCGCTAACGCTTTTTCACAAGCCAGCTCCCTGGCTGGAACTCTAGTTGCAGGGAAGGAATCCGAATACAGATCGAGGCGGGGGTGGAGATTCCAGCAACAGGCTACGGGAAAAACCCGCGGCAAGCATGCGGGGAGGAAAGCCAGCGAGTGCACGGAGTCTGAAGCTTCGCTCCGTAAGCCTAAGAGACGCCTATCCAGACCTTCGCTCCGTATTCCAAAGCTTCGCAGGCGTAAATGGCGGCTTGGAGCACGGGGCATGATAATGATTGGAAATGCCCTGTAGCAGCCCGGAGCCCTGCCATAATAATGGTAGATTACTAATGCAATTAGAAACTACGGGGGGAAAACGGCGAGATCCGCCGATGGAGAAGGCCCTCAACTGTGACTGGCGACGTAGAGCAGCAGCGCGAAGATGAAGATAGGAATCAATCCCAGAAACAAGTAGGGGAAAACGCTCCCTGATTGCACGGCCCGTCGTTTGTTTTGCGATCGGCGCTCAGCGCTGGCGCCCACGGCGACCTGCTCCTGGTGCTCCAGATCCCAGGATAGTTCGCGGGCATCGCGATAGCGGTTCAGGGGATCGCGCTCCATTGCCCGCAGGACGATTTCTTCCAGTGCGGGAGAGACTTCCGGAGCAATCTTCCGGAGTGGCGGGGGATCGGTATGGAGCTTAACATTCAGGACCAAAAAGGGGTCGGGTCCGGGGAACGGCGTCTCGCCCGTCAACATTTCGTAAAGAATGACCCCCAGGGAGTACAGGTCGCTGCGAACGTCGCCGCGCTTCCCCTTGACCTGTTCGGGTGAAATGTACTCGGGCGTTCCCTGGGTTTTGGAGAGCTTGCCCCAGGTCAAGCGCCGTGCCCCGGCTTTGGAAGCGATACCGAAATCGATCAGCTTGATGCGGTCGTCGGCGTCAACCATGATGTTTTCCGGCTTCAGATCCCGGTGTACCACCCCCTGCCCGTGAACGTAGTCGAGCGCATCGCAAATCTGGAGCGCCATGCGAACGGCCCGTTCCGGAGGAATCTTTCCTTGCTCGTTGAGGACCTGGCGCAGCAAGCGTCCTTCCACCCATTCCAGCACCATGTAAAGGCGGCTGCGATTCTCCTCGGCAAAGACCTTAATGACGCCGGGATGATTCAGCGTCGTGCCAATTGCTTCCTCCCGCTGAAAGCGGTCGAAGAACACCGGGTCGCTTTCCATCTCGAAGTGCGGAAGTTTGATGGCCACGGTCCGTTCCGTGCTCAAATCAGTGGCGCGGAAAATCGTGGCCATGCCGCTGGTGGCTACCAAGGTGTCGATGCGATAATGATCGAGCACCTCGCCGGGACGAAGGGGATTTAATAGTGTTGTGGAAGCGCCCATACCTGCCAATGTTATGGCGGAAGGCATAAATAATTCATAAAGATCCCCCAAGGATTTTATAAAAAAGGGACGGCCCTCCCGCCGGGTGCGAGCCATTGCGAAAATGTCTTGCCGCGCGCTTACATCGCGATGCGTGGGCGGGTATGCTTTCGGAGGTACCAACAGGGTTTGTAACCCATGTGAGGAAACAAGGAATTCACGCACGTCTGTTTTTGGGGATCGAGAAAGTAAAAATCCGATTTGCCGCTCTTTAGCCCCACGTCGTAATAAGGCCGCACGATGATCGTGCCATAAGCAGCGCGCCCTTTGGGGATCGGGATCCGCACCGAGGCGTAATCCCCCGCATACACAAGCGCAAGCAACCCCGCCTGATCAAGGCAATTTCCTTACGAGTTTCATGCGCTAATCCCGCCCAACGTCTTACCTGCCTGATGATTCCCACTTTGCAGCCGTGCCCAGCCGTAGATGGAACTGCCGCTCCTGCTTTCGAAAAAAATCATTGTACCCCATTTGCGCCGCGTGCGGCATCACACGCCCTCCGCCTTCATGCCGTGGGCCTCGGGTAATGGACGGCGCAAGGTCAACCCCGTTGAGGTTGGCGGGACGGGGGGCTTTTCAAACCGCAGCTTAAAACCTGAGGCTACTCACCGTTGGCCTCTGCCGGGGCCGGACCCATGAGCAACACCTGTTGCTCGTTATCAAAGTAACGGTCGCCGACTTTCAGACCGCGAGGCTCCAACCCGTACGGTCGGAGCCGAGCGAGCGATAAAGAGACTCTTGCAGCCTCTTCCCGCTCACCACGGTCAGGGACACCTATCCCACGCCCGGGCAGGCCTTGATTCTCTCCAGCAGCGCCACAAGCAACGCCCGCCCAATGCCCCGCCTGCGGCAACTCTCGCGCACGTACACGCCCCAGATCCTTCCCTTGTGCCGCGCCTTGGCGAGCGGATAGCGGAAGAACCCCGCCGTGCCCACAAGTTGGCCCTGGTCGAAGGCGCCGAAAACAAAATTGTCATCAGGATTCGCCGCCAGGCGTTGGAGCCGACTCCACGGTGGTCTCGCGATGCTCCTCGGCAGCCTCACCGAAGGACTGGGGTTCCGTTCAAGGGCCTCCAGCCGCACCTGCCAATAGGCCTCGGCATCGCGATCGAGTCAGAAGAGCCGGATTTCGACATTTCTGTCATGGAACCACTGTCCACTCGCCTGCTCTTATTTCAGCGCGCTTTCGATGGCGGCTTCCGCAACGGGCGCCAGCAATTCATAGCCTGCCGCGTTGGGATGCAGGCCGTCGTCGGAGTAGCCCTCGCGCAACATGCCTTGGTCATCCACCAGAGCCGCGTAATAGTCCGCAACCTGGGCGTGGACATCCCGCGCATAACTCTCAAGCCAGTGGTTGAGGTTCACAATATCCGTGGGCGGCCGGCGCTCGGTCTGTTTGCCCTTGGTGTAGTCGCTGACGGGAGTGAGCAAACAGAGAATAATCTTGATGTTGTGGCTTCCGGCCAGCTCGCACATGGCGCGAATATTGTCTTCCACCATCTCCAACGTCTCCGGACCGGTGTTGCCGGCGATGTCGT
>CAWGTQ010000040.1:0-149169 GCA_963825395.1 uncultured Acidobacteriota bacterium
TTTGTACTCGGGCTGGTTCTCGAACCTGCCGCGGCTTCCTCCGTCAAGCTTCCTTACACCGAAATCCACGAAGTGAAACTCGATAATGGCCTGCGCGCGCTGATCGTGGAGACTCACGACGCGCCGGTGATCGACGTGCAGGTTTGGTATCACGTGGGCTCGAAGAATGAAGTTCCCGGCAGGACGGGCTTCGCGCACTTCTTTGAGCACTTGATGTTCGACGGGACGAAGAACCTCGGCTCCAACGAATTCTCCGACTACATCATTCGTTCCGGCGGGACGGACAACGCTTACACCACCGAGGACACCACGGTCTTTTGGGAGACGGTGCCCAGCAACATGCTGCCCGTGGTCCTGTGGCTGGAAGCGGACCGCATGCGCAATTTGGAGATCAACGAGAAAGTCTTCAACAACGAACGGCAGGTGGTGGAGGAGGAGCGCCGCATGCGCTTTGACAATCCTCCCTACGGCACCGTGGTGGAAACGCTTTACGACCACGCCTACACGGTTCATCCTTACCGGCACATGACGATTGGCAGCATGGAGGACCTGAACCACGCCAGCATCCAGGACATTCAGGATTTTTACGACACCTACTACGTTCCCAGCAATGCCACCGTGGTGATTGTGGGCGACGTGGACTGGCGCCAGGCCGCCATCGATGTGCAGAAGTATTTGGGACCGGTCAAGGCGGGGAATGCCGCGGAACCCGAACGCCATTCCCCAGGAGCCCGCGCAACAGGCGGAGCGCGTGGTGAAGATGGATTTGGACGTGGCGCTGCCGGCATTCGTCGAGGGCTATCACATGCCCGCCGACGGCACTCCGGACGCCTACCCGCTGCGCCTGGCTTCCAAAATCCTGTCGGACGGCGAGAGCTCGAGGATTTACACCCGGCTGATCTACGACAAGCAAATCGCCGTGCAAGCGGAGAGCAGCGGAAACTTTACGGAAGATCCCAACCTGTTTTTCGTCTTTGCGGTCATGAACGGTGGGCATTCTCCCGCCGAGGGCGAGACGCAAGTGGAAGCCGAACTCACCCGGCTCAAAACCGAACTTGTTTCCGACGCCGATCTGGAAAAGGCCAAGAACCAGATCCTGCGCGATTTCATCCTCAGCCGGCAAACCGCGCAGAGCCGGGCGGAGGAGTTGGGATACGCGGCCGTGGTTCTGAAGGACCCGGAATTGGTCAACACGGAACTGCAACGCTTTCTTGACGTCACGCCACAGGACATCCAACGCGTGGCCAGGAAGTATTTTGTGCCGGGAGAACAAAACGGTGGTAGAGGTTTATCCCAAGAAAAGCGCGGGAGAGAAGGCCAGTCTGGGTGGCGGAACGCGAGGTGGCCGATGATTTCGCACGCCGCATGGGGGAAGGGAACTGGCGGGACTGGTCTTGCTCGCGGGAATTTCAACCCAGACTATAATTCCCAGCCAGCCAGTTGGCTGGTGAAAAAGCGGCAGCAAGCTGCCGCACTCCAACGCTTCGCATCTATCGCAAATGAGCGACCGACTTGCCCTTGGCCCTCCGCCGGACGCAAACCTCTTTATTGGGTGTTGATCGTCCTCGTATTCCTGGCTACACCGCTCCGGGCGCGGGATTACCCGCCCAGCGTGCCGCCGCCCAAGCCCATTGTGATCCCGGCGCCGACCATCCAGACGCTGCCGAACGGGCTTCAGGTCGTTGTGGTGGAGCGCCACACCCTGCCGCTCACCACCCTGCGGCTGGTAGTGAAGTCGGGTGCCGAATGCGATCCCGCCAACTTACCGGGTACCGCGGCTTTAGTGAATAGCCTGTTGACAGAAGGCACGGCGCGCCGGACCTCACGACAGATTGCCGAGGCCATTGATTCAGCCGGGGGAGTTACGGACAACGATGTCGATTGGGACAGTTCCTACCTCAGCTTAAGCGTTTTGACCGATCGCACCGATCTGGCTTTCGATCTCGTCAGCGACATGATTGCGCACCCGGCTTTCGAGGCGGCCGAAATCGAGCGCCAGCGAAAACAAACTCTTTCCGGCTTGCAAGTCGCCCAAGACGACCCGGCGTACGTGGCTGACATGGCCATCCAGAAGTTGATCTTTTCCGGCACGGCCTACGGGCATCCCGAGGACGGTACGCTCGAGTCCGTCGAGCGTATTACCGCCCAGGATTTGCGCAGCTTCCACCGGCGTTACTATCAGCCCGCCAACTGCATCCTAGCCGTGGTAGGAGACATTGACGCGGAGGAAGCTATGACGCTTGCGGCCAAGTTTTTCTCCGGCTGGAAAAATGGCAGCGAGCCCGCCGATGCGCCATCCGGCGCTCCTACGCCCTTCGACGAACGCCGGGTGGTTGCGATCGACAAGAGCGACGCCGTCCAAACAGAGATCCGCATCGGCAACCGTGGCGTGCCACATGACAGCCCCGATTACCTGGCCCTCAGCGTGGCAAACGAAATCCTGGGCGGACCTTCGGAGAACCGCCTCTTTAAAGCCCTCCGCACCCGCCAAGGGTTGACCTACGGAGCATCCAGTGACCTCGTCTGCCGGCGCCACTTGGGTGCCTGGGTGGCCAAGACCTTCACCCGCACGCCGGAAACCGTGAAGAGCGCGCACGTCGCCCTGGAGCAGATACAAACGCTACAGGATCACGGAATAGACCGCCCGGAATTGGACACGGCGCAGAGTTATTTGGTGGGACACCTCGCCTTGGAGTTCGAAACCTCTGACAACGTCGCCAGCAAGGTCCTGGAATTGATCCAAGATGGACTTCCGCTTGATTATTGGAACCATTATCCGGAGAACATCCAAGCTTTAACCACCGGCGCGGTAGGCGGCGCCGCCAAGAGCTATTTGGACGCTGATAACGACGTGATTGTGCTCGTCGGGAATATTTCAGACTTCAAGAAAGACTTGAAAAAGCTCGGCCACGTCCGTGTTATCTCTTTGAATGACATAGACTTCGGATCACCGGACTTGGTGCGGGGCTCGGGAAAATGATTCGGCCCAACAGCTGTTTACGTACCGAGGAGCAACGAAGTCAACAATTTGAATGTGAAGCTTTGGAGTACGGCATTGTCATGGCGACGAGCGCCGAACTCAATGCATTTCTTTCCGGCGAATGGCGTGATCAATGAAGAAAGGCCTACAGATTTTTCTCGGTTTAACTCTTCTCGCTGCCTTGGCTGAGGGCCTCATCCTGATTCGCATTTGGATTGATCCGTGGCGGGTGGCGGCCCTTATAGAGAGCGTGGCACTCCTGCTGGGCGCGTTTGTGGGGCTAACGCAACCAGCGTTTATTAAGCAACTGCGCCACTGGGCGATGGCTTCGGCGGCGCTGGCCGGGGGGTTGCCCTTCCTGCTTCTCGTTCCGTACCTCATCTTTGGGCTGGGGACCCGGACGTTTTCTTTCGTCGCCTTTGGGAAGCTAGTAGCCTACATTTTAGTACCGATCGCTTTGCTGCTGCCCGACCGATTGCATCACCAGGAAAGCTTGACTTGGCGCGATGGCGTTGCCATGGTGGCATTGGCGGTACCGGTCTCGGCGGGTTGGTTGCAGGGAATTTGGACTTGGCCGCAGGATATTTATGTTTTCCGTCCCATTTTTTGCGTTCTGGTGGGCGGCTACGCCTTCATGGTGCTACGTAACCTGGAAGGGGTGGGTTTTCGCCTGGTCTGGAAGAAAAGCGACATTTGGGACGCTTTGCTGAACCTTCTGGCGTTTACGCTGCTGGCGATCCCCATTGGGCTCGCCTTGAACTTCATTCATCCGCATTCCACGGCGCTGCTGACGCACGTTCGCGGGATGGGACCCGCGGCGAACTTTTTCTTCCTCTTCATTGGAATCTACCTAACAGTGGCCATCCCGGAGGAGATGCTGTTTCGAGGAATTCTTCAAAACCTTCTGGTCCGCACGATCCCAAAGGGGCCGCCGGGCCTTTACGGTCTGCTGATCGCCTCGGTCGTGTTCGGCGCCTCGCATCTGCACCACGCGCCGGTCCCAAACTGGCGGTATGCCATTCTGGCCACGCTGGCCGGAATCTTCTACGGGAATGTCTACCGCACGCGGCAGCGCCTTTGCGCATCCGCTCTGACCCACGCGCTGGTCGATACGATATGGCATTTTTGGTTTTAGCGAATGCTTCGCACCTGCGGCCGCGTGGTAAGAGATCCCCACGGGCAGAGCATTGTCCGTAAACCCTCTGGCTCAATCTGGCTCAATCGCACTGGACAGGCCGCGCGAGGCGCAGTAGAATGCCCGCATTCGTCGCCCTCGTGAGCGCGGTCGCCTGCCTTGACGGGGTCTACGGGTATAAGGCTGAAAAGGAGTACGTTTATGAAGCGGAACCTCATCTATATCGGCATCGGTATTACGGTATTGTTAGCAGCCAGCCTGACAATGGCGAAGGACAAGAGAGGCCCCATGACCGGCACATGGGACTGCCAAGCGCACGGCGGCTCGCAGGGTGACATGACCTTCACTCTATTCCTGCAACAGGATAAGGAGAACGTGGACGGAAGCATTTCTTCACCCATCGGAGGCACTCAGATCAGCTCCGGCTCCTTCAAGCGCAACATGCTGGAAATCCACCTCGACACTCCCCAGGGTAACTACACCCTCATGGCCAAGTTTAACAAGGGTGTGCTCTCCGGAACCTGGTCAAGCGACAATGACAAAGGTACCTGGGAGGGAAAAAAGCAAGCGGCGGGTTCTCAATAACCTGCCGGCCGTGAATTCGAAGGCCGGTTCGAAGCCGTAGCTGTCCAAAGAAGCGGAGCCTTTGAGTGGTCCGCGCAACGCGACTGCCTGCTGTGCAACCCCTAATTGTAGTGTGAGGAATGTTCTCCGATCGACGCAAGGAGGGCGAGACTATTTTTGTAAGTTAACATAATATACCTTATCAGACGCGTGGAGTGTGCTCGAGCCCTCCAATAGTGCCCGACGCGCATCTTCCCTTGAAAGCCGGGGCTGGTGGATTTCCAAGCTGTGCCGAATCACTAAAATCGCGAGAGGTCGGCCACTTTGCGGGCGTCGAGTTGGGGCAGCACTTTCACGAGCAAGTCGATGGTCCGATCAAGATCGGAGCGCTCGATCACACTGTTGTGAGCATGGAGGTAACGCGTGGCGATGGCCAAATTGGCAGAAGGCAGGCCGGCCCCATAAGCCTGTATCTCCGCTGAATCCTCAGCCCCCCCATTAGTAACCTCCGTCTGTAGTGGGATGTCATTTTCTCGCGCCACTTGTTGGAGGAAATCGCGCAGTTTGAGATTCACAAGCATTCTGGCATCCGCCAGGTAGAGCACCGGCCCGCCGCCCAATCTTTCTTGTGCATAGTCTGGCCGCCCTCCCGGATGGTCCGCAGCGATACCTGCTTCCAGCGAGAGTCCGAGGTCAGGCTTCACCTCCGCGACGGCTGTGTGTGCCCCGCGCAATCCCACCTCTTCTTGGACAGTGCCCACGAAGTAGATAGTGTTAGGACTTTTGATACCCTGTTCCTTGAGCTGGCGGAGCGTCTCGAGCAGCATCACGCAGCCCACACGGTCGTCCAGTGCCTTCCCGACGTAGCGGCCTGAGGCGAGTGCGGCAGAGGTACTGGCGGGAGTGATCGGGTCACCAGGACGAATTCCTAGGGCTTCCGCCTCTTGTTGCGACTTGGCTCCTACATCGAGAAAGACATCGTCATCCTGCGATGAGTCTGCGCAAGGTATACCTCCGGTTCGCAGCCATGCTGCGCTAAGCTTGGCGTTCGTCCTTGGGCCGAAAGATCTGCGTCAGGATAACTCCGATGGACACCAGGAGAATCCCCACCAGCATCAGCCCATTAAGGAATTCGTGCAGGAAAAAGTGCGCAAACAACGTCGCCACCAAGGGCGTAAGCGAAGAAAACGCGTACACGCGAGCCACCGCCATAAGGCGAAGCGCTGTGAACATGCAGTAGATCGCGAAGACGCCCGAAAGCACGCCGCTGGCAAGAAGAGCCGCCAGGGCGCGCCAGGTTGCTGTTTCCAACATGGGAAGCCGCCCGGCCACCAGCAACCCCGCAAAGCCCGCCACCACACTGGTGATGAACTGGAGGAAAATTGCCACTGACTGGTGCGCGCCGCGCAGTTGTCCATCCCGCCACAACACTCCGGAGATTCCATAGCTCAACGCGGTGGTGAGACCCAGCGGAAGGGCCCAGTACCAATGCGGCGAAATGGGATGCCCGCGAGACTGACCGAGCGAGAGTCCCAGTAAACCCACAAAGATCAGCACTACGCCGCCTAGAGCGTAGCGGTGAATCCGCTCTCGTAGAAAGATCCAGGCGATCAACGTGCCCCAGATAACATAGGTCTCCTGCACAGGGATCGTAATCGTTACCCCCCCGAAGCTCATTGCCAGGTAATAGAGGAAGAGCCCGAAGGTCGAGATTACACCCGCCGCTACGAAAGCGATAATCGGGCGCAAGCCAATGTATTGCGGCGAACTCGGACGCAATTGGTTTAGCGTGCGGTGCTTCCACATCAAAACGATGCCCAGAGCCAGACTGGGCAATCCCCGCAACACTGGACCGATAAAGGGATCGGCTTGCACCACGGCCACACGATCGAAAATATTCGCCGAGGAGTAGCCCACCACGCAACCCAGCGCCCATGGCTCGCCTCGACGGCGGACGTCATTGGATGAAGTAGTTTCCATGCACACCAACATAAGAGACGACGCGATTTAGTGAGAACGCAGGGATTATATCTGCAGGTTGATGAGTTTGGGCAAGTTTAATCGCGAAACGATCCTCTCGGCCTCTCGGATTGCGGTTGGGTAATGGATTATCCTTAGCAGTCGCTGCGATAAAGGGCTAACCTGAATCAATAAGCGCCTCAGACATCTTGAGGAATCCGACACAAAGTGATAGATTTAAAAATGGAAGCGAAACCTTCGGGGCAGGGTGAGGACTTGCGGCATGTCATAGTGGCTGCATTTCCAATTCCCGATCGGCGGTAAAGCCCGCGAGGGGCGAGAAGTGCAGTGATAAGTGGATAGTGGTTGGTGGATAGTCGAACACGACTCATTACTATCGACTGACCACTATCCACCAGCAACTGCGTTCTTACCCCAGGATCCGGTGAAACTCCGGGGCCGACGGTAAAGTCCGGATGAAAGAAGGTTAGGGCCGGTCTACATCCACCGGACAATGCTGCCGTCGTTATGAGCGGAGGCGGCTGTCCATAATTGTATCTTGCCATCCAGGCCATCCCTCCTCCCCCTGCCCCGCTACGAGGCCATCTCTTTGGGACCCACCACTGAGCGATATCCTGTTTTATCTGCAACCATCGAATTCGCAGCTCTCTTATGCTTGATCATCATTCCTCTGAGTCCGTGCACACTCCGCGCGCAGAACTGGAACAGTCACCTCGAGGGACTGATTACCGACCCAAGTGGTGCCGTAATTCCGGGTGCGCAGATTGAATTGAAAAGCCCCGCCACCGGGCAGGTCCGCCAAACGATGACGGACTCACAAGGTTTTTACACGTTTCCTTTCGTGCCCGTGGGCGCGTATGACTTGAACGCGGCCGCCCCCGGTTTTGCTACCCGCACCGTGCGAGGTCTTTCGCTGCAGGTCGGGCAACCAGATCGGGTCGATCTCACTCTGCAGCTCGCGCGCGGGCAGGCCGTAATGCAGGTGGAAGCTCGCCCGCCGCTTGTCCAAGCAGCCTCCCCAGCCATTGGTGACGAGATTTCAAATCAACGGGTCACTTCCCTGCCCCTAAATGGCCGCCAGTTTTCGCAGCTCGCCTTGCTGGCAGCCGGCGCGGTCCCGCCCTATCCCAATAGCGCCACGCAGCAGTTCAATACTCCCGGCTTGGGATTGGGTTTTTCAGTGGATGGCCAGCGCTCAGAGCGCAACAACTTCTCGTTGGATGGCATAACTTTGATCGAGCCTTTCGCTTACAGCCTGACGGTGAGCCCATCGGCTGACGCCATCCGCGAATTCCGCGTGGTTGAAAACTCCTACTCCGCAGACCAGGGCTTGGTGTCAGGCGCGCAGGTCAACATTGTCACCCGGTCGGGATCCAATCGCTTCGCAGGCACAGCATACGAGTTTCTTCGCAACAGCGCCTTCGACGCCAAAAACTATTTTGATGACCCCACACTACCGATTCCACCTTTTCGGCAGAATCAATATGGGGCAAGCCTCGGCGGGCCCGTCCGCCGCGACCGTACGTTCTTTTTTACCCAATACGAAGGTTTCCGGATTCGCCAGAGCCTTACCAACACCACGTTGCTACCCACAGCGTCAGAGCGCGAAGGCGATTTTAGCGGAATCAATCCTGCCACCGGCCAACCCTTCCCCGCAATTCTAAATCCTTCCACCGGTCAGCCTTTCTCCGAGCAATCAGATTTCTCCGGCCGATATGAACGCCGTCTCCCTCGCGGTTCTGGCCCGCGTCCCTTTGCCTAATCAGACCAATGCCCCGACGGGAGCGGACAACAGCATTGACACCGGCCTGCACAGTTTAACGGCTGATCAATTCACCGCGCGGCTTGATCACCAATTGAATCCCAAAGAGGAACTTTTCGGTCGCCTTCTCATCTCCCGCGACACGCAGACCATGCCGTTCGTGCCTGACAGTTTTGCCAACAATCCTCCCGCACCGCCGGGCTTTGGTGACGACGTGCAGGATTCCGGGGTCAATCTGGCTCTGGGCCTCACTTCCCTTTTTCGGCCCACGCTCATCAACGATTTCCGCTTCGGATACTCTTATCTTCGATGGAACCAAGCAGGGCCAGAACATCCATAGCGGCTTTCTGCAATCGCTCGGCATCACGCGCGCGCCCGGCTCGACCAACGACGGCATTCCGGCCATCGACGTTCCCGGGTACGCAGACATGGGCGACAGCGACATCTTCCAGCCGGAGGATCGCAAGAACCACACCTTCCAGTTCACCGATAGCCTGGTGTGGGTCAAAGGACGGCACACGTTGCAGTTTGGCGGAGATCTGCGACGGCTGCGGCTCTTCTACCTGGTGGAAGATTTTGGCCAAGGAGTTTTTCAGTTTGACGATGGCGCCAGCTCTGTTTCCGGTTCAGCTTTTTCGGATTTTCTCCTGGGCCGGCCCTTCCTTTCTTACGCGCAAGCGGGAAACTCCGGCGGCAATGATCGCCTCGATTACCTGGGGGCCTACTTCACGGACGAGTTTCATGTCACGCCTCGCTTCAGCCTCACCTATGGCCTGCGCGAGGAGTTCTACACCCCTCCGGTGAACGTCGACGGGCGGGCTTCGATTCTCGATCCCGCCGATGCCGAGCGGTTCATCGTGCTCAACGATCACGGGCAGGCCGCCGCACTTACGGCAAGCCCATTGATCCAGCAACTCAGTTCTCTCTACGGCTTGCAATTCATCACCTCGCAACAAGCCGGATTGCCCAATTCCCTCATCAAGCCTGACTGGAGCAATTGGGCCCCGCGCCTGGGCTTCGCTTACGACCTCACAGGTGATGGAAAGAACGCGCTTCGCGGCGGCCTGGGTGTCTTCAACTCCCTCATGGAACTTGATTACACGGCGGAGACCCGCTTGAGCGCGCCCCTGACCGAATTCCTTCTGGGTCTGGATTTGTGCCGGTTTTATGGCCCCGGCGCCTGTGGACAGTCTTATGCCCCTCCCGTTCTCACTTACCAGCTCGGGTATACACTCGGGCAATCAGGAACCCACGGCCATCTCTTCGCCACCCGGACATTCGCAACGGTTACGTTTATGAATGGAGCCTTTCCTACGAGCACTGCTCTCGGCGCCCAATACCGTTCTCTCCTTGAGCTACACAGGGTCCGATGGGCACAAACTTCCGCGGCGCGGTCTTCAGAACCAGGGCGTCCCGAACTTGCCCGGCGAACGGCGGGGTTATCATCCGCAACCCGGTTCCAATCAGTTCATTCGTGACACGGATGTTAACTCAAACTATAACGCACTGGTCGCCCGCCTGGAGCGCCGCTTTTCCGGGGGATTCTCCTTTGTTGCCGGGTATACCTACGCCAAGTCCCTGGACAGCGCGTCGGGCCTGGATGGCACCGACCAGCCGCAGGATAATTACAATATGCGCGCCGAGTATGGGCTCTCCGATTTCGACATGCGGCAGCGCGCTACGTTTTCGGGGGTTTGGCAGTTGCCATTCGGCGCGGGAGCCGCAGGTGGGCCAACAGGGCGTAGCGCAGCCATCATCCTGGGCGGATGGCAACTTGCGACTATCCTCACGCTTCAGACCGGCCAACCGCTTACTGCCGTCCTGTCAACCGCACTGAGCGGAACGCAGTCCAACGGAACCGATCGCCCGGACTTGATCGCTAACGCCAACCTGCCGCGCAGCCAGCGGAATCCCCACCACTGGTTCAACACGAGCGCCTTTGTCCCGCCTCCCATTTTTACGGATGCCCAGGGTGAGTACAGCATCCCAGGAAATGAAGCGCGCAACGTCATCACCGGCCCCGGACTCGGCAACCTGTGACGCAACCCTGGAGCGTCACATCCGCCTGAGCGAAAAACTGAACATGGTTTTTCGCGCCGACTTCTTCAACCTTACCAATCATCCGAATTTCGACCGCCCCGGCTTGATCGTTGGAACATCACAGTTTGGGGAAATCAGCTCGGCCGAAAATTCCCGGCAGATTCAATTCTCGCTGCGCTTGAATTGGTGAGGATTCCATCCCGCGGCGCGTCTGTGCAACCCTCGCTCCACTTGCAACGTCATACTGAGTGAAGGGCATGTAAGGAGCGACAGCGATGGATGGGGCGGTTGGAGCCTCCCCAGTGGAGGGGAGTTTCGGTCTACGTTCGCATACCGCCACTAAAGAGTCATGTGTAGTAACTTCGGTCGCTCCGTAGAAACATCTCAGGAGGTTGAGTAATCTATGCATACGCTAGGCAGAAAATCGTTCGTCGGATTCGTGGTGGCCATTCTGGCTACGACGTGCCTTGGATTCGCGGTCGGAGGTTCCCACAAGTCATCCGAGCGTGGAACGAACATAACTTTCATTAAAATGACGAAGTTCAATAACGGCAGCACGCTACCGGCCGGAACCTATCGGATGGAGATTCCCGAAAATTCCCAGACACCCGCCGTTACGTTCTTACAGGACGGTAAAGTCATGGCTACTGTCGAAGCTAAAGTGGTCGCTGAACAGAAAAAGTATGAAGATACGGAGGTCGAGAGTGTCGCTCAAGGGGGTGCGAACCTGGTGACAGAGATCCGTCCAGCGGGATGGGATAAAGAACTCGTCTTTGGATCGGCCGGCCAGTAAAGCAACGCGAAGACAAGCCAATAGTGTAGACTGGACCTTTCCGTGGGGCGGCCGCGAGGCCGCCTTCTTCTTTTGAACCGAACCCCCAGTGACCCGCGCCAAGGGTTTGGCGTCCAGGCGCGCCGCTCACGATTAGAGGCATACCCTGCAACGCTTCGAACAGTCTGGCTGGGCAGGGGTAAGGAGCGAGCAGCCCTTTACATCAACCACTCGCAACGAGCCAAATTCAGCCTCACGCTGATCCGCGAGCACGGAGGCTCGCAACTTGCGTTCCGGGCACCGCACGAAGCGTTTCCTCAGCCCCGGTCCCCATTTCCAGATTACGTAGGCGGCAACCGTCCAACATACGGCGACGCCCACGAGCGCTTCCTTTATGATGGCAGCCATTGGACTCACTCCCATGCGAGGGTGCGGCCGCATCAGCCGCGAGGGAGCCTAATCAAGTACGAGGGTATGCCCTCTTGTGGTGAAAAGCAAGGGACAGTCGCGTGGTGACAGCGAAGGGAAGATCCAATGCCGCCCCGCGCCTAAAGCCTCCGAGGCCAGCATTAACCAAGTTGACGGCCGCACCCCCGGGCATCGGCTGTCGGCTCAGTATTCCTACGGCACTACCCCCTTCAGCGGAATACCTAATCCTCCAGCGTAGAGAGGTCGCCGGCCGGCAACCCGAGTTCCCACGCTTTCAGGACGCGGCGCATGATTTTTCCACTGCGCGTCTTGGGAAGCTTGGCGCGGAATTCAATCTCGCGCGGCGCCGCGTGCGCGGCCAGCTTTTGCCGCACAAACTTCTGGATTTCGTCCTTCAGTTCGTCGCTGGGAACATGGCCTTCGCGCAATGAAATGAAAGCTTTGATGATGTGTCCGCGCATTGCATCGGGCTTGCCTATCACACCTGCCTCCGCCACGGCCGGGTGCTCCACCAAGCAGCTTTCGACTTCGAAAGGCCCTACGTTTTCGCCTGCCGTGATGATCAGGTCGTCAACGCGTCCCTGGAACCAGAAGTAGCCGTCCGGATCTTGGTAGGCGCTATCCCCGGTAACATACCAACCCGGAATGCGGAAATAGGTCTCATAGCGCTCCGGCTGTTTCCAGATCGTCCTCATCATGCCGGGCCATCCGGGCTTCACGACCAGGTTGCCGAGATTATTAGGTGGTAATTCTTTCCCCTCATCATCGACGATGGCGGCATGTACTCCCGGGATGGGCCGTCCCATCGACCCCGGACGGATGGTCATGGCGGGATAATTCGAAATCAGGATATGGCCCGTCTCGGTCATCCACCAATTGTCATGGATCCGCCTGCCGTAGGTTTTCCAACCCCACCATACCACCTCGGGATTCAGCGGTTCACCCACGCTCAGCACGTGCCGCAGGCTGGAAAGATCAAATCTCTGCGCCACCTCTTCCCCTGCTGCCAATAGCATGCGGAACGCTGTGGGAGCGCTGTACCAGATGTTGATCCGGAAGCGCTGGATGGTTTCGTACCAATCGGCGGCATTGAATCGGCCGCCACGAATGAGGTTAGTTGTGCCATTGAGCCAGGGAGAAAAAATTCCGTAACTTGTTCCTGTCACCCAGCCGGGGTCGGCGGTACACCAATAGATATCGTCCTCACGCATATCGAGCACCCAGCGGCCGGTCATCAGGTGCCCCAGCATCGCCCTTTGCACGTGCAGCACGCCTTTAGGCTTTCCGGTTGAACCCGAGGTGTAGTGCATGATGAGCGGGTCATCAAGTGTCAGCCACTCAATCTCCGTCCTGTCGTCAGCCTTTTCCATCAGGGCTTCGTAACTCTTTTGCCCCTCCGCCAATTCGCTCGGCAAAGCCCCCACCAAAATAATGTGCTTGAGAGCAGGCAAATCGTATTGCGGCACACGTTCCACGAGCGCCGGCGACGTCACCAGAGCCACGGCTTCGGCATTGGCCATGCGGTCACGCACCGCATCTTCCATGAATGCTTCAAACAGTGGACTGGGAATCGCCCCAATTTTCAGGATGCCGAGGATCGCGATGTAAAGCTCCGGCCGCCGCCCCAGAAACACGAACACGCGGTCGCCCTTCCCCACTCCCAGCTTACGCAGGACATTGGCAAACCGGTTCGACTGGATCGCCATGTCCTCGAAGGTGAAGCGCTCGGTGCGTTCTTTATCGGTGTAGATCAGCGCCAGTTTGTTGCGGCGGCCGCGCGTCAGGTGACGGTCAATGGCCTCGTGCGCCATATTTACCTTGCCGGTCTTTGACCAATCAAACTCCTCGTATACATCCTCCCAGCGGAACGACGCATAGCGTGCCTCATAGTCCTGAAGGTGGTGGGTTTGGGGATCGTCCAATGGCCTCAAAACATTGTTCAAGTCCGCAGCCGCCTTCGTGGACATAAAAAAGACCTCTCTTTGGATTGACGATTTTCGATTGGCGATTAAATTCGCGGAAGCCCTCGGGCATCCGTAAGTGTCGGGCGAACCTGTTTCTTAGGTCCGCGGTTTTTCCCTGCCATCGGGGACGAGCCCCAGACCTAAAAAACAGGTCCGTGCTACACCCGCTCTTACTTGTCACTTGTCACTCTTCACTGCACTTCGATACGCTTCGTCCAGCAATTCGATTACGTGCATCACACGCCGTTGGTTACCGTCACGCTTCACCCCCGCGCGAAGCTGCAACAGGCAACCGGGATTGGCGGTCAGAACCAGTTCCGCCCGGGTCTCGCCGATGCGTCGCATTTTGCTTTCGAGCAAGCGATCTGACATTTCGTTGTGAACGACGTTGTAGACACCGGCACTGCCGCAGCAGATATCCGCTTCCTTCAGTTCGATCAGTTCCAGTCCCGGGATGGCCGCCAGCAGCTTACGCGGCGCCGTCCGGATGCGTTGCGCGTGCCCCAGATGGCAAGGGTCCTGATAAGTTGCCCGCAATTTCATTATTCCCAGCTCCCGATTCAAGTCAATCCCTGCCAGGAATTCTGTCACGTCACGCAGCTTCGCCACAAAGGCTCTTGCCGGTTCGTGGAATTCCCTGTCCTCTTCTTCGAAAAGGAGGGGATATTCCTTGAGAACTGAACCGCAGCCGGCGGCATTGGAAATAACGGCGTCAAATTCCCCCGCGAGAAATGCCTGAATATTCCGCTTGGCCAAATCTCGCGCGATGCCGCGAATGCCCGCGTGCACGTGAAGCGCGCCGCAGCAGCCCTGGTCGGCAGGGATCACCACCTCGCACCCATTCTTGGCGAGAACTCGCACCGTGGCATCATTCAGCCGGGCAAAAGAAAGGTTGGCGATGCAACCCGCGAACAGAGCCACTCGGTAACGCCGCTTCCCTTCCGCAGGAACTGTCGTGCCTAAGCGTTCGTAAAAAAATGGCTTTTCCATGCGGGGAGCGAGTTGCGCCACTTGCTCCATCCGGCCGGGGAGCAACTTCAGCACCCGCGAAGCGAGCACGAGCTTTTCCAGTCCGGAGCGCTGATACAGCCGCAGAAGCTTCCCCACCAATTGCAGCCGCCCGGGATACGGCAGAATTTCGTAATAAAAAAGCTTGCGCAACAAAGTTGTGAGCGGCGGTCGGTGATAGTGCTGTTCGATCTGGCCGCGAGCGGCTTCCACCAATTTGCCGTACTCGACGCCCGATGGGCACGCTGTTTCACAAGCGCGACAGTCAAGGCAAAGATCGATATGACGGACGAAACTCTCGCCCAGCGGCAAGCGCCCCTTCTCCACCTGGATCATCTGATAGATGCGGCCGCGCGGTGAGTCCATTTCCAGTCCCAGCTCGCGGTACGTGGGGCAGGCATTCAGGCACAGGCCGCAGTGCACACAGCGGGAATAATCCACCCAGCGCGGCGCCTCGCCCGCGCCGTAGCCTGAGCGCTTCGCCGCGGCATTTTTCGTGGTTACGGGGTTACCGTTTTTCAAGGGTTTAACCATTCTGTTGCATTTACCAAGTCAATGGAGCGAGCGGCCAAGTGTAGCAGACCTGTTTTTTAGGTCCGCGGCTCTGCCCCTAACGGCAAGCAAAAGCCGCGGACCTAAAAAGCAGGTCGCGCTACACCCGCTTCCCCTCTGTCATTCTGAGCGAGGCCATAGATCTCACTCTGAACACTTTCATGGCAGGGCGTGATTCTTCGTCGGCTGCGGCTCCTCAGAATGACAGTCCTAAACGTTTTGTCGCGTCCCGCTAAATGCCGCCCACGAATCGACCCGGCGCCAGGACTTCGGCGGGGTCCCAAGCAGATTTCATCTTGCGCATAACTGCAAGATCGTCGCCGCCCTCGCCCCAAACGTCCACTTGGCTTTTGAGGTTCACGGGGCAATGCTCGATAATCAGCGTGCCCCCAAGGTCTCGCGCCGCCTGGCGCAGGCGGTCCACCCAGCCACCCATACTGGCGCTCAGCGTCTCCTGCAATGCACACAGATGGACAATACCCAGTCCCACCTGGGCGAAACTCGCGAGCGCGATCTGCTCAGCTTCGGCTTCCTGTTGCGCGCGGCTCAGAAATTCCTCGCTGGCCATTACCGGCAACGCGGCCTTCAGGATCGTGACGTCACGGTATTTCTGCTGAAGCCAAGGGGCGAGGTTGGGAACGCGCTCCCACGCCTCCTCCGCTCTTTCCAGGCGCTCCAGTGCCGCCCCCACGGCAGAGGCGAGTTGCATGAGTTCACGCTCGCAACGCTCAATGACACGATGCGATCCGCCCACTTCAATCCACAATTCTGCCCCCGTGTGCTCCCGGACCTCGGCCGAATTGCTTAGCATCGCCGGGGCCGAAGCGTTCAGCAGCACCAGCCTCATGGGATCGAGCGGCGAACGCAGAATGCTTTTGCGCAAGTCTCTCGCAATGCCCAGGGTTCCGGCTCGCACCGTAAAGGTGGCGCGCTCCGGCGGCTTCGGAAAGAGCTTCAAGCAAGCCTCAACAATCACGCCCAGCGTCCCAAATGAGCCCGTCAGCAGTTTCCCAAGATCGTAGCCCGCGACGTTTTTCACGACTCTGCCGCCCGTCTTGACGATTTTTCCGTCCGTGGTGGCAATTTTCAAACCTAAAACCATGTCGCGAGGACCACCAAAACCCTGGCGCAGCGGTCCCGCCGCATTCGCAGCGATAATTCCGCCGATGCTGGACTCAGTCCCCCCACGCGGATCGAGAGGCAACCACAAACCATTTCGCCCGGCGAGCTCCTGGAACTCGCCAAACGTCATTCCGGGCTCAACGCTGATTGTCAGGTCCGCAGGCTCATAGTGGATGACGCGATTTAATTCCCGCAGAGAAAGGGCCACGTCATACCGCCGCGGGGGATTTCCCATCGAAAGCTTCGTGCCATTGCCGCGGGAAATCAGCGCCAGGTGGTGCTCGCTTGCGTAATGCAGGAGCGCAGCCACCTGTTCCGCCGTGGAGGGGGCCACAACCCAGTCCGGGATCTTCCCATCCACCCCCAGAATCGCGCAGGCGGCAAGGCCCGCTTGCACCTGAGACGGGCTCACGAGCGCGGCCAATTCCGCGCGCACGGAATCTACCGCAATGGTCACACCGGGCCTCCCCCTGCCGTTCCCCCGCGGAGCTCCCCACACATTTTCCCCGTAGGAAGAAGCTTTCCTGGATTCAGACGTCCCAGAGGATTGAACAGGTTCTTGATTCGGCTCATTAATTCCAAATCATCCTCAGAAAAGATGAGTGGCATAAGATCGCTCTTCTCGAAGCCCACACCGTGCTCGCCGGTGATTGACCCACCCATTTCCACGCAGCGCATGATGATTTCTTTAGCCGCCTTGCTCACACACGCAGTCTGCTCCCGGTTGCGTTCGTCATACATGATGAGAGGATGTAAGTTTCCGTCCCCTGCGTGAAAGATGTTGCCAATGTGCAAGTCATACTTCTTTTCGAGGCTGGCAATGAAGTCCAGCATTTCCGGCAAGCGCGTGCGCGGAATGACTCCGTCTTGGACATAGTAGTTGGGGCTGATGCGTCCGAGCGCACCGAAGGCGGTCTTTCTTCCCTTCCACAACAGGTCGCGTTCCTCAGCCGATTTCGCGCGCCGAACCTCGCGTGCCTGATTCTCCCGGCAAACAACCTCGATCTCATCCGCGTGCTCTTCCACCGCTTCCTTTAACCCCTCAACCTCGATCAGCAGCACCGCCGCACAATCCATGGGATAACCGGCGTGCGTGGCTTCCTCCACCGCACGCAGCGTGAACCCATCCATCATCTCCAGTGCTGCCGGTGTTATGCCGCGCGCGGTAATGGCCGCCACCGTGCGGGTCGCACCCACAACCTGATTGTAAATGGCGAGCAATGTCTTTACCGCCTCGGGTTTGCGTGACAATCGCACGGTGGCTTCCGTGACGATGCCGAGGGTGCCTTCCGAACCCACAAAGACGCCGGTAAGATCGTATCCCGGCCGATCCCAATGACTGGCTCCGGTGTGAATCACCTCACCATCAGGCAGCACGACTTCCAGCGCCAAAACATGGTTGGTAGTAACTCCATAAGCCAAAGTGTGGGGGCCGCCGGAATTCTCCGCCACGTTGCCGCCGATCGTGCAGGCCTTCTGGCTGGAGGGGTCGGGCGCGTAATAGTAACCTTCATCCGCGACGGCCAGGGAAAGGTCCAGATTTACCACTCCGGGCTGCACCCGGGCGCGCTGGTTCTCTAAATCAATTTCCAGGATTTGCTTCATGCGCGAGAAGACCAGTAGGATGCCACCTTCCGTAGCTACCGAGCCGCCGCTTAAACCCGTGCCTGCCCCGCGCGCCACGAGGGGCAGATTGTGCCGCAGCGCCATCTTCGCAATCTGCACCACATGCTCGGTCTTGCGGGGAAAAACGACGACGTCAGGTTGCCGTAGCGAGGAAAGCGCGTCGTACTCGTAGAGCATCAGATCTTCCTGACGCCACAATACGCCCTCCTCCCCTACGATCCTGGCAAGCTCTCTGGAAAGCCCGTTGGATTTCATATCGATACCGGAGGGAACTGGGCAAATGCGGGGAAAGAATGAGAAGCCGGCAGATGCAAGAAACGTGACGACCTCAGCCCCCAAAACCCTCACGCGGAGTATATCTCCCCTCCTTCAAACGGTCAACGCGCGCGAGACCCTCTGCTCGGCCTCCAACCCGCCAGGGAACTTTCTGCGGGCCATTACCGTACACAGGTACAGGGGTAAGCAGGGCAATTTTGTAAAAAGATTGTCACCATGATTTTTGAGGCAAACAGTTACCGACAACCATCGTCCAAGATGGGAATGACCTATGATGAGGCACGAAAAAAGAAATTTGCTTACGGTCAGGATTTTTGGGCGTCTAAGGGGCAGATAGGCTAAGAAAACGGGGTTAAATGGACTGCCGTTGCCGACGGTTTGGCGGCCTGAGCAACGACAATCCCGCAGGAAACACGTGAAGTCTGCCGACTTCCCGTTTTTCATTTAACCCCGCCTGATTTTAGGTACGCTTCCGTGGCAAATGCAAGCGAAACGTCAGTTTGAACAGGCGGGCGTTCCATTCCGTTCCGGATCAAGGATCGCCAGAATCAACACCCAGGGCAACCATCATTCATGAGGAGGATGGATATGAAATTGCGGAAAGTTTCGACAGTTACAATGGCCGCGGTGGCCTTCTTTGTCGTGGCCGGCGCTATGGCCAAAGCAAAAGATTCCAGCAGTGTGCTCTTTCCTTACGAAGCCACGATAGCCGGATCACGCCTGGCGAGCGGTAGGTACAACGTCCAGTGGGAAACCCACAGCCCCGCAGCGACGGTCTCCTTCTTGCGGGGGAGCAAAATTGTGGCGACCGCCGAAGGGAAAGTCGTGGATCGTGGAACGAGGTACCCGTCCAATGAGGTTATGTACAACGTGGGTGCCGACGGGGTGCGCTCGGTCCAGGAAATCCGGTTCAAAGGATCGAGTGAAGTTATCGTATTTCAATGAGCAGGATGCTCGGGGCTCGGGTTACAGGGCTGGGGATACGGGGTACCACTTAAATCTTCGATTTCTATAGTTTGAAAGGCATTGTCGGAGGCCTTGAATTGCACCCCAATCCCAGAACCCGGGTCCCGGGCCCCGGCCTTTCCCGAGGGCAGCCGCGGTCTGCCACAGTAGAATGCCACTCCTGACCGACCACATGCGGGTCCGCACCTACAGGGCGTCTGCCTCGCTCCTGATGGTCACGAACTTTTGGGCATTCTCTGTCGAATCTTCGCTGGGTCCCCAACTTAAGCCGGTTTTCCCTTTGAATGCATTGATTGATTCCTGCCTTTACTGTCATCCTTTGCTTTTCGCACCTCTGGCGAGACTGACTCATAGTGCGATTTTTCCTTCCATGCGCCTTCAAGGCGGACAGTTCCAATTGCTGGGTACGGCAGACCCCGGCTTTTCGATCAGAAAATAAGTCGAGAATTGGCGGCGTCGTTGCGGACGATGCTCGATAACAGCGACAACTTGTCCTTGACTTTAGGATCCACCTCAGTCACCATTCAATCCCAGGGCAAAAACAACCAATCTGAGGAGGATGCGAATGAAACTGTGGACGAATTTCTGTCTCACGATTATCGCGACGACCTTCTTCACGGCGGTCGCCACCACCGCAACCCAACCAAAAGACAACAGAAAAGTGGTCTTCAATTCGGATGCCACGGTAGCCGGATCCCACTTGGCGAGCGGCAGTTACAACGTTCAGTGGCAAACCCACAGCCCCCAGGCGACGGTTACATTCCTACGCAAAAGCAAGGTTATAGCAACCGCCGAGGGAATAGTCGTAGATCGCGGCACGAAGTACCCGTCCGACGCAATCGTGTCCACTGAGAGCGCCGATGGCACGCGTGAGATCCAGGAAATCCGTTTTCGGGATTCGAGCGAAGTCCTCGTGTTCGATGAACCGAAAGATCCCCGAAATGTGGTGCTTCATTCCGATGCCACGGTGGCCGGATCACACCTGCCGAGTGGCGTTTACAATGTTGAGTGGCAAACCCACAGCCCTGAGGCGACGGTTAAATTCCTGCGACAAAGCAGCGTTGTGGCAACCGCCGAAGGGAAAGTCGTAGATCGAGGGAGGAAATACCCGTTCAACGAAATCGTGTTCAACGCGAACCCCGATGGCACGCGCGAGATTCAGGAAATCCGCTTCCAGGAATCGAGCGAAGTCCTCGTATTCAAAGAGTAGCATGCTCAGGGCTCGGGACACACGGCGCGGGATACGGGTGTCATCAAAACCTCCGATTTGGACGTAGCGCCGCCATCTTGATGGCTCAATGCCGGCTGGAAGACGGCGCTACGTCTGAAATTAGGACAACCCCCAATCCCGAGTCTCTATTTTTCTCGTGGGCAGCGGCGGTCCCCCCACGGTAAAATGCCTTTGCATGGTCCCAATCCCGCTTACTGACCATATTCGCCGGAGCACCTTCTGGGCATTTACGTTGCTCCTGATTATCGTGAACTTCTGGGTCTTTTTCATTGAACTCTCTCTGGGCCCACACTTGAACCGCTTCATCTATTTGTATGGGATGATTCCTGCTCGCTATTCCCATGCCTTCCTCTCCGCGCGCCCAGCAAGACATAGCGTGGCTCCCATTTTTGTTTCCATGTTCCTGCACGGCGGGTGGCTGCACCTGCTGGGAAACATGCTCTTTCTCTTTGTATTTGGACGCAGCATCGAAGACCGTTTTGGGCACTTCCCTTTCCTGCTGCTCTACTTGATTTCCGGGGTTGCGGCCGCTGTGGTCCAGATCGTCGTCAGCCCGGCGTCACGCGTTCCCACCATTGGGGCCAGCGGCGCCATTGCCGGGGTGCTGGGCGCCTATTTTATTTGTTACCCCGGAGCACGTATCACCACACTCATCCCGCTCTTCATCTTCTTTTTTACGGTCCAAGTTCCCGCCATCTTCCTTCTCGGGTACTGGTTCCTCATTCAGTTCGTCGCGGGGTTCCAGATGCTTTCGATACAAACCGCCACGGCGGGCGGTATTGCCTGGTGGGCCCATATTGGGGGCTTCGCTTCCGGCGTACTGCTGGCCCTCATCCTGCCGCCTCAGCGTCGCGGTCGCGTTGTGGAAGTCGTGTCGTAAAGCGCGAACTCTGGATTTTTTGCTCAGGCCGCGCTGGCGGGGGAACTTTCCGAAGCTTTCTCCACGCCCCGCTCGCGCCCGGCCAGATAAACTCCTGCCAGGATGAAGCCGCCGCCGATCAGCACCTTTGTGGTCAGCCGTTCCGAAAGCACCCAGATGCCCAACCCGCTGGCGATGGCCGGCTGCAAATAGTTAAAGGCGGCGGCACGCGATGCCGGCAATTCAGTGAGCACACGAGCAAAAAGCATATAGGAGATCACTGACCCGAAGACAATCAGAAACGTCAGCCCCAACCATGCATTCAGGCTGAGACCGGCCCAGTTCGTAACCACCACCGCGTGGGCGCAGAAAGGAAGCATCATTACTGCTCCCAGTACAAAAATGAGAGTGTTCAGGGTAAGCGCGTCGAACTGGTTTGTCACTTCCTTCATCAGGATAGTGAAAATGGCAAACACCGCTGTGCTCGCCAGCATGATGAGGTCTCCCGCCCAATGGGCGGCGCTTCCCTGCCCCGCCGTGTCGGCTGTCAAGATGCCCACTCCTCCAAATGCGACGATCATCCCTGCAAATTTCCAGCCTGTCAGCATTTCCATCCGAAACACCACTGCGATCACCAGCACCATGATCGGCCCCAAGGCCACAATCAAGCCCGTGTGCGCCACAGTGGTGCGCGCCATTCCACCGATAAAGGTAAGTTGGTTAAGGGCAATGCCATTCACCGCCATCGCCACCACAAAGAGCCATTTTCGCCGCGAGAGTTGCAGGCGGCGCATGCGGCCACTGGCCAGAAACCAGATGACGTAAATCATCGCCGCGGCCAGCACGCGCAGTTGCGCCAGCGCCAGGGCTTCGAAGCCCATCAGGGCTTCTTTGCCGGCAATAATGTTACTGGCCCAGCAGACCGTCACCAGCAGCATCAGGAAGTGCATGCGGCCATGGCGCGGGCGAGTGGCGGGTTTCGCAGCAGGAATCGGTGTGGTGCTATTCAAACGACTCCTTCCGCGCCGTCAGCTTGTCGATCCGCTGCTGATTGGGGGTGTACCCCAACCCCCCCGCCAGAGGAACTTGAATGGTTCCCTGCGCGCTCACCGTGACCTCGGGGTCAATGATGTCCTCCGCCCAATAGCGTTTGCTGGCGGAAACATCACCGGGCAGCGTAAATCCCGGCAGTGTGGACATGGCGATATTGTGGGCGCGGCCGATGCCAGACTCCAACATTCCGCCGCACCACACCGGGACGTTCCGCGCGCGGCAGACGTCGTGGACCTGCCGAGCTGCCGTGAATCCTCCCACGCGCCCCAGCTTGATATTGATGATCTTGCACGCGCCGATTTCGATGGCTTTACGGGCGTCGCCGGCATTGTGGATGGATTCGTCCAGGCAAATGGGCGTGGCGATTTCCCTCTGAAGCTTGGCGTGGTCCAGCAAGTCATCCCAACCCAACGGCTGTTCCATCATCATCAGGTAGAAGCGGTCGAACGCTTTCAGGTGCGCAACGTCGGCCAGCGAGTATGCGCTGTTCGCGTCGGCCATCAGCAGGATGCGCGGAAACCGGGTGCGGATCGCCTCAAGGACGCCTATGTCCCAACCCGGCTTGACCTTCACTTTAATTCGTTGGTACCCCGCCGCCACTTCACGCGCAACCTTCTCCAGAAGCTCCTCAATCGAAGTCTGAATTCCGATGGAAACACCGCAGGGAATTTCCGCCAATGTCCCGCCCACCAGCTTCGCCAAGGGCAGGCTTTGCTGTTGGGCAGTAATATCCCAGAGGGCATTTTCCAGCGCCGCTTTGGCCATATTGTGCCCACGAATCGGGAGAAAACGCGGCGCGACGTCACCCGGCGCCGCCCAATCTTTGGCGAGCGTCCAGGGAATCAGAAAATCGCGCAAGATGTGCCAGGCCGTCTCGGGCGTTTCGTAACTGTAAAAGGGCTCTTCGCCTGCGGTCACCTCACCCCAACCGGTCAGGCCGTCGGCGTCCACTCGCGCTAGAACAATTCGGCGCGTGGTAGTGCGTCCGAAGCTCGTCTCAAAAAAATGCACGAGCGGCATTTGCAATTCGCGAAGTTCGATGCGGTCAATTTTCACGAGCCTTAATCTCCTCCCAAACCGCTTCCATCTCATCCAGCGAGCATTCCTTCAATTGCTTGCCGCGTTTCAGGATTTCCTGCTCCATGGCCTGGAAGCGCCGCTGAAATTTCTGGTTGGCCCGGCGCAAGCAACTTTCCGGGTCGAAATGAAGAAAGCGCGAGAGATTGGCCACCGCGAAAAGCAAGTCGCCTACTTCCTCTTCCACCCGCGCCGCAGGGCTGGGCGGTTGCGCGGCCAACTCCTGGCGCAACTCGTGGACCTCTTCTTCAATTTTTTCCAGCAGGTCACCTACCTTTGCCCACTCGAAACCCACCTCCGCCGCGCGCGTACCCAACTCGTGCGCCACCAGCGTGGACGGCAGAGAAGGCAGAATTCCATCCAGCACGGAGTCCTTGGCGTGCTTGCCCTCAGCGGCACGCTCCTGTTCCTTGACGGCGAGCCAGCTCTGGAGCGCTTCGCCGGCGTTGCCCGCGCGCACATTGCCGAACACGTGCGGATGCCGCCGAATCAGCTTCGCGTGTACGCGCTCCACCACATCATCCATAGCGAAGCGCCCTTCCTCCTCGGCAACGCGGGAATAGAACACGACCAGGAAAAGCAAATCTCCGAGTTCATCCTCCAGCCCGTCAAAGTCCCGTGCGTTCGCGGCATCCACCACCTCGTAGGCCTCTTCCAACAGCAGGCCTTTCAACGTGTCATAGTCCTGCACTCGGTCCCAAGGACATCCTTGCGGACTTCGCAGGTGCGCCGTCAGCTCAATTAATTTACGAAGATTTTCTCCAGCCAGGGTAGTTCTCGTTTCTCCGGCGCGTGGTGAGAGGCGGCGGATTAAGTTAATGCAGTAATTTATCAAGCCGCATAGAGTATTCGCAAGAGCAGGGTCCAGCTAATGCGTCCAATTTGCGCTGATAAATTCGCGAAATTCTTTGTTTGTGGAAATGTACTTGGAAGGGATGGCCAGGAACAACCCTTCCTTGGGAAGTTTGCGCAGAGCCGCAGGCAGGTATTCAAAGCCCGTGCTTACTTGCAGAATGAGGCGAGATTTCTCCAAAATGTTCCTGAGCACCGGCACCAAGTCTTGCAAGGTTGGGCCAATGGTCTCCAGCGTGATTTCTACGCCGGCAATGCCGGGAATATTCAGCACGTGCGTATGGTGTTTGTAACCGGTTGAGTGAAAATGGAAAAGCACATGGGGGCCCATGTGCTTAACGATTTCGGCATTGAATTGCATGAAGATGTCGCGATAGATGGAAGGTGAACACATCCCCAGGGCATCCTCCTGAAGCATGATGGTTTTCCCTGGCGCCCAATACCCAAAGATGTGCGCGTAGCCACCGAGCTTGGGCTGCACAAGGGAATAGTGGATATCGATTTCCATCATCAGCACCTGGTTGACCTGGCTCGCGGCCCTTTCCACCACTTGGGGATTGTCATGCAAATCCAAGAAGAACTCCGTCATCCCCCGCATGGCGGCGAGGGCATCCGAGGGCCCGCGGAGAATCGAAGGACTAATCCAGCAATCGGGCGGGGCCTGTGCATCCAACCGCTGAGACTCACGACCCATGCAATCGAGCCAGCCATTGGGAGCGGGGATGGGAAAATGAGCCAGTTCGTCCGCAGACTCAACGAAATGAGCGGGAGCCAAGGATCCCTGGGAATACCGTACGGGACAACCGCAAGCAGCTTCCAACCAAGGTATTCCGCGCCACGGAGCGGAGAATGCCATGAAGTCGTCACAGGTCACGGCGCGATTTGCAAAGCTATACTCATACTCGCTCGCCACTAAATCGCCGTTCACATCTTCCGGGGAGACCGTGGGGCGTGTGAACGGTCGCCGCAGGAAATCAATGGGTAAAAAAAGGCCTTCGTCATAGATGCCCACCGGAGGCCGGTCTGTGCTTTTCCTGTCCCAGAAGCCTTCCTGGAAACGCTGAATGCTTTCGACGAGTTGCGCTTGGGTTTTCATTGTTAGCTGGGGTTCCGATTCATGAGTTGATGATCGAAACTCTGCCGCCCGCAGCAGCGGGTGAAAACTTCGTTGCCACTCTTCCGACCACGTGCCGACGCGATTCTAGCACAGGATGTTTGCTTCCAGGGCGCCGACCTGTTAGCAGCCGATTCGAGAATTGGGTTGTTTTTCGCTTTGATTATGAGCGGAACGTTGGCTAAACAAATATGCTGGATACGCGCGCGGACACAGGTGCCCCGCGGGCGTTGACCTCCCCGCAAACCTTGTGAGGAATCTCATCCTTAAGCGGTCGTGACTAGCTAGGATGGCTAGCGCCCGAATGATAATTTTGGACACGGAATGGAATCAGAACGCTGGGGGCTTTCCTATGCGGCACGCGCCTGTGCTTCCCGGCGGCTGAGGGTGCTCTCGATGGCGCAGCGCACGACGTGGGTGATCTGACATCGGATGTGGTGCGAATCCCCGGGGCTAATACTCGCGCTTCGGCAAATTCTTTTCGTGCGGCGCATGGGGAATCCTCGCTCTCCTACAGCTTCCTTCCGTAATGCGTAACCCCGTGCCCGACGATCAGCGCCTGCGCCTCTTCACCGCACTATGGTCTTCGACCACTTCGAAGACTGCCTCAGATGCCGTGAGCTTTCTCACCCCAACGCTGCGAAAATACACCAAAGTATGATCCGGTTGGCGGTCCAATATGGTTCCCCATCCGTATTTGGAATGACGAACATATTGGCCCTGTGTCAGTTTCATTGGCTGCTCCAAATTTAGAAGCGCTCGTCCTAACCTAAAGCATAGTGCGACAAGCGCTTACTAGGGGCGAAAGTTCGGTTTGTTCGCCAGCCTGGTCTTCTCTTGTTCGGCGAGGTCAGCGCGGTCCTGTTTCTTCTGAAGGTCGATTGCTCTCTGGGGGGCCTCCTGCTCATCCAGGCGGACCGCTTCGGCGATAGCCGCCTGAGCCAAAAGGTCAAGGCGTTTCGAAAAGATGAGCATTCCGAAAGTGGGCTGGTAGGGGGAACGAAAGAGATTGAACGAGTACTGCGAGTCTTCCCAACGCGCTATGACCTTTTCGCTTTCGTCATAGACCTGCAACGTAGAAAAGAGGATGACCTTCGTATCCGGCCGGGATGCCGTTCCGTACTGCGCCGAAATTCCTTCGACCATATCCTGATCGGTCAACCCTTCGGTTTTATACCGATCATAATTGATCACCATTCGAAAAAGGTCGCCATTATAAAAGCTGAGGAGGACCTCCTGAACCGGGTCTGCTGGGGACAGAGAGTCAGAAGGGTGCGACGGCCGCCAATCGAGTTCCTGAATCACCGCCGGGCGTTGGTGGATCACTCGCGCTTCGGAAGGCTCCATATCGGCCAGTTTGGCAACCACGGGGAGGCTCATTCCCAATTGAATCCTCCGGTACCTGGAAAGATCGGGCGGGATAACCAAAGGCGCCGAAACCGGGTCAGCCTGAAACGAAGAGCTAAGGGGGCGTTGGGACTGCAACGGCAGTTCTCGGACCAATGACACCGGCTGAAAAATCAGCCTTGCCTGGGTCCATTTCACGCCCTGTGCGTTAATAAGGGGGCTGGTTGCAAGCACGGCCCAAGAGAGTGACAGCGCGAGATTGCGCACGCTGATCATGGGAGTCCTCCTTCAGGGGACTGGATACTTTACGCAAGGCTGGCACCTCGAACAACTTCCTCCTGTGCGTGCCAGGGCTTCTGCCTCAGGCGGGAGCTAGCCTGGCTTCGTCCCATTCCGCAAGGCTTTTATTATGAAATAAATATACACTGTCCTGGATGTGTCGCGCGTGGCCGGAAACGGTCACGTAGGGTAACCCCAGGAAGCGATTTGCGGCCACTTGGACGATTTCCAAGCAGTTCAATTTCTTGGAATTCATGCCCGCGATGACGCTTTTGATTGCCCTGCGTGTGGTCTTTTCTAAGTCCGAACCGATGGCGCTCGCCTTGACATCACCTGCCATGAAGAAAAAGGTCCATCCCGCTTCGCAAAGTTTTCGATCCATACCGGAGCTGTCGAAATTCTTGACCCGACGCCAGCCCTTCAAATACGGCTCACTTTCCACCTGCAAGCTCTCGGGAAAACTCGTGCCTTCCTTCATCAGGATGGCGCCGGCCGTGAATTTCTCTACCATCGGATTTTCTCCTTAGTTCACCCTTGTATGCAGGGACACCCCCAGGGCCTCGGATAACCTGAACTAGTTCAGGTTATTGCGAGTGAAAAGCCGGGAATGTTCGAGTGCTTAACCAGTCTAAGTTAACTAACTTGGCTTGTCAAGTGGAATCTTCACCATTCTTAATGGTTTAACTTTAGTGAGTTAATGTCGGAAGGATCAGATGATGTGGCCCCATAGGCAGCGGCCCGGCAGTAATTTGAGCCCACCCTTTGCACGTGTGCGCGACATTAGAAGTCAAAGCCGATCCCTCGGACGTAGCGTGTGGGCCCCGCGCCACGTCCGCTTTTTCACATTTATGTCGTACACCCATTTGCACGCGGACTTGTTGGTTTCCGGGTTTATTGTTACACTAATTTATCACGCATTTGGGGCCGATTCGGGCTGATAGCCCCGGCGTGATAAGCCCGGGTTCACGAGGCATTTCATGGCAGATGAGAAGAACGAACCCTCAGGGTTCAAAGTGGTTGACCGCCGCAGCTTCAATTCGGAAGGTTCCCGGCGCGACGAAAGTCCGTCGGAGGTGAGAAAGGCTGAACCGCCGCCCGCGGCGCAGGGGGCGGGGCGACCGCAGGTGGTCGAACCCCCAGAAGAAGAAACCACGGAGGAAACCTCCGGGTTTGAAACCCTGGTCTCATATCTCAGCACCACCACCATGTTCCAGCTTGGCCTGCTAGCGGGACCGGGGGGTGAGCGCATCCCCCCCGACATGCCAAATGCCCAGCGCACCATTGACCTGCTCCAGGTTCTACAGGAAAAGACCCAGGGGAACCTGACGCCCAACGAATCCCGCCTCCTCGACGACGTCCTCTATGAGCTGCGTATGACGTTTGTGGAACTGCAGAAGCGGCAGGCACGCAAAGGGTGATGACTCTCAAGTTTCTCGGCACAGGAACATCCACTGGGGTGCCCATCCTCACCTGCCAGTGCCCCGTCTGCACGTCGTCCGATCCGCACGACAAGCGCACCCGGCCTTCCATCCTGCTGGAGTGCGAGGGCCGAACGGTACTGATTGATACCACCCCCGATTTCCGCGCGCAGGCCTTGCGCGAGGGCCTGACCCGCCTGGATGCCGTGGTCTTCACTCACGGCCACGCCGACCACATCATGGGCCTCGATGATACGCGCGTGTTCTATTTCCGGCAGCAGGCGCCGATTCCCATGTATGCCGAAGCCCACTGCATGGCGACCCTTCGCGCCACCTTCTCATATATTTTCGATGGAAACTACCCCTTCGGCGGCGTGGTCAAACTCGATCCGCATCTTATCGAAGGGCCTTTTGACTTGTGGGGCTTGAAGGTAATCCCCGTGCCGGTGTTGCATGGCAAACTGCCGATTCTGGGATACCGTTTTCGTGACACGGCCTATGTGACGGACGTCAGCGAAATTCCGGAAGCCAGCATTCCCCTGCTCGAGGGCCTGGACGTCCTCATCCTCGACGCCCTTCGCCCGAAGCCCCACCCGACCCACCTTTCCCTCACGCAAGCTCTGGCAATGGTCGAACGGCTGAAGCCGCGGCGGGCGTTCTTCACCCACATCGCCCACGAACTCGGCCACGAGGAAACCAACTCCGCCCTGCCCTCGCACGTGCAATTGGCTTATGATGGATTGAGGTTGGAATTCTAATGGGTGAGACAGCCAAAAATCGAAACTCGAAAATCGAATCTCGAAGATAACGGTGAGTTTCGAGTTTCTTTTCGCGTATGCGCGTCATCAGCAACCTTCAGGAACTCGGCCAGCCATTGGCGCCCAGCGTGGTGACCATCGGCAACTTCGACGGGGTCCACCTGGCGCACCAGACGCTGCTGCGCCGCGTGGTGGAGGTGGCAAGACCACGGGGCGCGCACGCGACGGCCATCACGTTTGAGCCGCATCCCATCAAGATTCTCGCGCCTGACCACGCGCCCAAGCTCCTCACGCCGCTCCGTCGCAAAATGGAGTTGATCGAAGCGACGGGAATCGACCTGCTGGTCGTACTGCCCTTTACGCGTGAACTTGCCCACCAATCGCCCCTGGAATTTGTGCGCCGGGTCCTGGTTGACCCCCTCCACGCATCCTCCGTTCATGTCGGACCCAACTTTCGCTTCGGCTATCGCCAGTCCGGCGATACGGAGATCCTGGAAGAACTCGGAAAACAGGAAGGGTTCCGCGTAGAGGTTGTCCCCATGCTCGTCGTGCGGGGTGACCGCGTTTCCAGCACGCGCATCCGGGCGCTGCTGACAGAGGGACAAGTCCATAAGGCCAATCGCCTGCTGGGACGGCCGTTTTCTTCCCGGGGACCGATCGTTGCCGGGATGGGTGTGGGGCGCAAGCACACCGTTCCCACGCTCAATCTGGCTCCCATTGAAGAACAGTTGCCCAGGGTCGGGGTCTACGTAACGCAAACGCTGCTCAGCGGCGTGCCCCATGATTCCGTGACGAACGTTGGATTCAAACCCACCTTTGGCGACCATCGGCTGACGGTGGAGACCTTTTTGTTGGACTTCTCCGGCCAAATCGACGAAACCGATATGGAAATCGAGTTCCTGTACCGGCTTCGCGATGAGATGAAGTTTCAAAATCCCGCCATCCTCAAGGTCCAGATTCAGGAAGACGCGCGCCGCTCTCTAAAGTTCTTCCGCCTTCTTAAACAATACGGTCGACGCGCACCGCGACCGGTCTCGACCCCTTCCGCGTTTGAAAATCAGCATTGACGGAAGATCAGCGCGCGCGCAGGTATGTCGTCGCGTCGACGCGAGCGGCAACTCCAACAAACTGCCCTCAGTAGCCGCTGCGTCAGAGGGTACACTGCCATCGGCGATTTCTCTAGCCGGGGCGGGCCGCCGGCCCCACATTCTTGCGGGTGGGGGCGCGGAGGAACGAATGGAGAATTGACTTCAGGAAATCCCATCGGAAAGCAGCATCGCAGCTAACCGCCTGTTATTTCATCAACATCGTTTCAGAATGAATGCAACTAATTTGTTTTCATCGACATCGTTTCAGAGCCACAATCGGCCATTTTTTCTTCGTTTGTTTTCAACAACATCCTTAGACTTAGCTTCGATTTTGGGTCCTACGGTTTGGGGGGACGCCTTCCTCAAGATTTATATAACTTATTTAGTTTCAATAACTTGAAAATTTCGTTGAACCAGGATGGATATCGCTAACTACCTTTATTATCAGCAACATCGTTTCAAGAATTGGGCCTTTTCGCGTGCTTCCTGCTTCGACGGTCGGCGCCTTCTGCCCTTAAAACGCCAGAGCGCAAATCGCGGCCCGTCACCAGCCAGCCTCTCAGTATTGTATCCTCTCGTCGGGGGAAAATATAAGAGGCGCCAAGTGCCCACAGCACGCCAGCACTTGCCTAAAGTATAGCCTACTCAGTGTCCGCTGTCAAGAACTATTTCGAGCCTACGAAAGAGCGAGAATTTTGTAGCGGCGGCTCAGGTCCTATGACCCCGTTTGAAGTGCGCGTCTTCAACTTGTTTCAGCGATTAATGCGGACCGGTTGGTGAGGTCCCCGCCTCTCACCAGGAAGAATCCCTACAACGAAAAACCGCAGAAGAAAGAGGTCTGAGCTGCGACTCGGCCCGCGTGAGAGTTACAACAATCCCTTTGGACCTTCGATATCCATCACCACTGAGTGTATTAAGCGACCCCTTGCGTTGATAGCTCTCAGCTCATTTTCTAGGTTGTACTCGGCAGAATCCTCAGGGTCGCCGCCGGACTTCTTGCTATAGATGTGGGAGCGATGAGACACGAGCGCGCCGCGGTCGTCATAGGCATTCGCGTAAATGGTATTTGAATTGATTGTGTACGGAGCATTCTCACGGGTAGTTGTCGTAGTCGTTGTGGCTGTTCCATCGTCGGTGTAGTTCCACGTCTCGTCTGTTCTAACCACCGGTTCAAAACCGTGGAAGTAGCTGGCAGGTTGCGACAGAACTATTAAGTAATTCGCGCGGCCCCGCATGGGGCGCTGCGAAAAGCAGATATCGGGATGTTTGTTGGCATTCTTTTCCACCCAATTTCCGATCCACCCTCGGCTACCCAAGGAAGGATGAACTCCGCTTGCGTCCGCCAACGCAAACGTCACAACCTTGCTACACATTTGGGCGTCAGCCGACACGCTAAGGAGGCACAACCCTATTGCTACCAGAATTGCGTTTCTCATTGCTTTAATCCTCCTTCCTGCAGATCCACCGTGGGCTCTTGGGGTTCCCGCAAACGATCCAGGTCTTGACCTCATGGCGCGATCTTACCGACCGTTGAAGCGGTTCCAATCACCGCCACGACCGATAAACACGGGGCCTCGCACAAATCCCCGCCCAATGACACCTATACCCTCACCGGACCCGGGTAGTCAGCAGGCGGATAGCACGCCGCCCCGTACCCTGCGTAAGGGGAGATGCAATTGACTTACCAATTCTAATCGCGTGTAAGTGTTTGAAACACCAAGGCAAGGGGTCAGTCGCCGGTGAACAATATCCACCATAGGGGTGGTGGTTTTGGGCCAGTGTACGATCTTGAGTGATCGTCTTCCGATCAAGAACCTCGGGGCAGGCCCTGCAAGTATAGTGGGGACCTGGTACGCCAAGATAAGCCTGGCTGATCCTGTAATAGGACGTGGGGAAAACATTCTCGATGTCATCGTCGATTAGCATGATGTGGAGTTCGCGGCATTCGTCGCCGTAATGCTCGGTCAGTTCCGGGTCGGCTTCCCAGCCAACCCGGTTGGATGACTTCTTGTTGCGCAGGAAGACGAAGTGGTCGAGCTTGGTGGGATGGTTGCGGTCCCCATTGTGTGGTAACCCGATGGAAACCTTGGTGGATACAGACAGCCGCTGGACGACACGGCCGTCTTGGTCGCGCGTAACACCGATAATCATGGGGATTCCTGCTTGTCAAATGACCTTGACCCGGCAGGACGAGTCGGTGGAGTGAATCAGCTGCTGAGGATGGCCAAGTGATTCGAGGTCATCTTGCAGGTGAGAAAGACGATGTCGAGGTAGCGGAAGGTCAGATTGCCAGAGACTTGCCGCGGATAGGAACGAATGGCGGAGCGTTCGCCAGATCCATCGCCATCGCGGAAGGAATATTCGCAAATCTCATTACGAGAGGGTACATAAGGCAATCACCTAGTAGACGATCTTGGGCTCCAACTTCTTTTAAGAGGCCCCTGATTTGCTTTTCGCCAAGGGCATGAATATACATCCGGTTTAATGGATCGACGGTCTTCTCTATCCAGCCTCGATCCAGAATCTGGGCTCGACCTTCGGCTAGAATGTTAGCTATGGCAGACTTCACGTCTGGACCAGCATCCAGACTGCCATTACTGCTCACATGAACGCGGACGACCGAATGGCCGGTGAATGTCGACATGCCCATCGTGAAGGTGGCTGCAATGTTTTCCACACCTTTTGGCCCCCACGTAACAGCGAACATATCAGGTCTGACCGTTAAGCGGCTCGCCTCGCCCGTTTCAGGGTACCCTAAACTCAAAACCTCTATATCCCGAATAGTCGTTACCTTTGGAAATGTAGAGGCGCTTAAACTCAGAACGGTATCGCTCCTGTCCTTGGCCATCTCGGTCGAGAACTTTGAAAGGAGGCCGCCAATCGCAGTTCCTTCACCCTCTGCTGTGCCATGCCAACGCTGTTCACCGACAAGCGCACCTGCTCGAACCTTTCCTCCCAGGTCAAAACCGCAATTCTTTCCTTCATGGGCAGCCATTGTGACTCTTTGCCTCATAAAGGGTGTGCCGCTTCCCTTGCTGTCTACAGTCATATCTTCGCTGTGCACGGCTGGTATGAAATAAAATGCGCTCTCGTCTCTATTCCACTGGGGTATGGCAGTTGGAAACTGGGTTGCGCAGCCGACGGTTTCTTTGCCAACCAACAAGAATAAAACCTGTATCTGATTCTTCCTGACCGCTGTCACCAGATTCTCGATTTCAATTGTAGTGTGAAAAGTGGCGGCTTCCTTTTCCAGGAAAGCCAGCAACACTTTAAAGTGGTCCGGATCATCACCGTCGAGAGGACAGATCACAAATTCCACGTTTCCGGGAATTCTTCGGATTGGAGGCATTAACTGAATCTCGTTTAATTTGGGCCCGAGTATGCCTCTATGTTATACCAAAATGGCTTCAACCGGTTCAACCGGCTTCGCCAAACGTTGCAGAGGGACCCTTTGTGAAACGCTAAGACGCTTCCCCGGCACATCGTCCAAGCTCATGATAAGGGACGTTCTCTGAAAGTTTGGCTTATGTGCGTGCTCCTGATTCCGCACGCGCCGGTGCGGCAGGTATTCTGCGCGCCCAGCCGGCGCGATCGAGATTCTAACGCGCACGTCACGCAAAAAGTGCAGTATGGAATTGCCAGTTGGTATGGAGCCCGCGAGCAGGGTCGACCGATGGCTTCGGGCGAGCCGTTTGATGAACATGCGCTTACCGCGGCGCACCGCACCTTGCCGCTGGGCACGAAAGTTACGGTGACAAATCTCCGAAACGGGCGCGCCGTAACTGTGCGCATCAAGGACCGGGGCCCTGCAATCGCTGGCCGGGTCATCGATCTTTCCAAAGCTGCGGCCATGCGTTTAGGGTTTGTTCACCGCGGCCTGACATTCGTCGAAGTACAAGTAGTAAGCCTGCCGCCCGGCGAAGCAGCTTTTCCCACCAACCGGATTTAGCCGCCTACCCTAATAGAACAAAACCTGCCTCACTCAAGACGGCTCAACCTAAAGCGCCCGCTTCTACTCGTAGAACTTCTGTGCGATGGGGTAGCGGCGGCCCATGCCGAAGGCCTTGGCGGTCACTTTGAGGGTGGGTGGAGCCTGCTGGCGTTTGTATTCGGCGGCGTTCACCATTCGCACGGTACGGCGCACCAGGGAGGGGTCCAAATGCTGGAGGGTGGCGGCGATTTCATCCACGCCCCGGTTCTCCTCGATGTAGGCTTTGAGGATGCCATCCAGCACATCGTAAGGGGGCAGCGAGTCCTGGTCCGTTTGGTTGGGCCGCAGTTCGGCGGAGGGCGGTTTCTCAAGGCAGGCCTGCGGGATGCGCTGCGCCGTGCGGTTGATGTAGCGCGCCAGGGCGTAAACCGTAGTTTTGGGAACGTCGGCGATGACGGCCAGGCCGCCCGCCATGTCGCCGTAAAGGGTGCAATATCCCACCGCCAATTCGGATTTGTTCCCGGTGCTCAGCAGCAGCGAGCCAAACTTATTGGAAAGCGCCATCAGGATGTTGCCCCGAATGCGTGCCTGGATGTTTTCCTCGGTTACGTCGCGTGGCGCGCCTTCGAAGGCCGGGTCAAGCGTTTCCAGGTAGCTTTCGAACACCGGGGTTATGGGGATAACACGGAATTCAATGCCCAGATTCCGCGCCAGCGTCTCGGCGTCGCGAATACTGCCCGGAGAGGAATACGGACCCGGCATGCCAACGCCCAGCACGTTCTGCGGGCCCAGGGAGTCTGCCGCAAGGGTGGCCACCAGGGAGGAATCAATGCCGCCGCTTAACCCCACCAGCACTTTTTTGAATCCGCATTTTTGCACGTAGTCGCGCACGCCCAGGCACAGCGCGCGGTAAATTTCCTCCGCCTCGGATTCCGGCGCGGGGCGAATTTCCTTCGCGCCGTCGCTGGTATCGAAGAGCACCAAATCCTGCGCAAAGGCGTGGGCGCGGACCGAAAGCTCGCCGCGGGCGTTAAAGGCCAGGCTGGAGCCATCGAAAAGCAACTGATCGTTTCCCCCCACGTGGTTCACGTAAGCCACCGGGATTCCCCGCTGGGTGGCAATCGTTTTGAGCATGTCGTAGCGCAACTGAATTTTTTCCGTGTTGTAGGGCGACGACGCGATGTTCAGCAGCAGATTTGCGCCCGCCGCGATGCATTCCTCCACGGGGTCGCGGGTGTAGAGGCGATTGGTCCAGAAATGCTTGTCGTTCCAAACGTCCTCGCAAATCGTAATGCCCACGCGGAAGCCGCCAAATGGGTGGACGCACACGCTTGCGCCGGGCTCAAAGTAACGCGATTCGTCAAACACGTCGTAGAAGGGCAGCAGGATTTTGGCGTAGTCCACCACCACCTTGCCGCCTTCCAGCCAAGCGGCGGCGTTCGCCACCTGCTTGCCCTGATTCGCCCGCGAACGGCGCACGTAGCCCACCAGCGCGGGGATGGGCGGCAAGTTGCGGGCTAGCCGGATCAACTCGCTTTGCGAGCGTTCCACAAACCCCGCCTTCTCCACCAAGTCACGCGGTGGATAACCGCAAAGCGCGAGTTCGGGAAATACTACGAGATCGGCGCCGCGGTCGCGCGCGCATCCCGCGTACTTGACGATGAGATCCACATTGCCGGCAAAGTCGCCGATCGTTGTGTCAATTTGAGCTAGTGCGATCTTCACGGGTTATCCTTCCAGAAGTCCAAGCAAATGGCTGGCCTTCGCGCTATAATTATAGCGAACCATTCGTGCGCCTTGTCAAAAACCCTGGGGGCAGGGTCATGGCCGAAGACGAATCCCTCAATCTCGCCATCGAGTTCTTCCGCGATGCCTACCGTCACCAGATGAAGGGTGAACTGCAGGAGGCGGTGGAACTTTATCGCCAGTCCATTGAAACCTATCCCACTGCGGAAGCCTACACTTTTCTCGGGTGGACCTACAGCTTTTTGGGCGATTACGATGCGGCTATCGCTGAGTGCCGGAACGCTATCGAAATTGACCCGGACTTCGGCAACCCCTACAACGACATTGGCGCCTATCTCATCGAAAAAGGACAAATCGACGAAGCCATTCCGTGGCTGGAAATGGCCACGCGCGCCATGCGCTATGACAATCCGGCTTTCCCTCACTTCAACCTGGGCCGGGTCTGGGAGTCAAAACACAATTTCGCTCGCGCCCTCACCTGCTACCAGAGGGCTGTAGAAATGGACCCCAAATACACCCTCGCCATTACCGGAATCCGCCGCCTGCGCGCCATGTTCAATTAGTGCCGTTCCAACCTTTGCGGGATTACTTTTTCCATTTACGAATTGATGACCTTCAGGTTGCTTCCGGCGGCAATATATTGGGACATTAAGTCAAGGCAGCATTGGGCTGGATTTCTTACCACGGCTTTGGTAAGAGCGGGACTTTATCCCCGCCGTTGCATTGCCTTCCTGATTATTCCCCCGACCCACGCAACTTTCGGCGCGCAGTCGTGTTGAAAACTGTATTCATGCTGTTTAGTTGAAAGTTAAGTTTGGCGGAGTGATTGCGAATAGTACCTAAAACAAAAAAACTGCCCCGTGAGACTGCACATGCGGAAGGTAGCGATGGACACTACATCACAGCCTAGGAGGGTAGCATGAGTAAAATTAGTTGGGTGGTAATGTCAGGTGTGGCGGTCGTTTTGGCCGTGGCGCTGATGGTGGGGTGCGGATCAAATGGCGGAATGAGTTCGGTTTCGACTACACCTGCACAGACCGGCTCAGTTGTCACTTTCGGGACCGATGCGCCCATATGCGATGTGGAATCGTTCGTGGCGACAATCACTTCCGCAAGCCTTGTGCCGCAAGGTGGCGGACAGGCAGTCTCGCTGATTACCTCTGGGGCGCCGGCTACCGTGGATTTTGCCCGCTTGACGGATTTCACCAATATCCTCAGTACCGCGAGTGTTACACCGGGGACATACAGCCAGTTGCAGATGACGCTAACCAACCCGCAACTGACTGTCATCAATACTTCAACCTCCCCGCCGAGTCCCTTGGCGGTGTCGACAAACCTGACGGCCACCAACTTCACCATTACCATCAATCCGGCCCTGGTCGTTTCAAGTACCACAACGAGCGGTATCACGATGGACTTTAACTTGCGAAAATCGCTGCAAGTTGATGGCAACGGACAAGTTACGGGAACGGTTGACCCGCAGATTACCGTCACCCCCAACACCCTCTCGGGATCGACGGTAGGGGAGGCCGATTCACTGTACGGAATTGTCCAAAGCGTGAGCACCTCAAATCTTCCCAGCGGTTTTACGGGTAGTTTTGCGCTCACCGTGGCCGACGGCACAGGGCAGACGTTTACGATCCTTTCCAATAGCAGCACGGTATTTGAAGGGGACGGCGTAACGAGCTTCTCCGACCTTCAGGCGAATACTTTTGTCGAGGTCGACGCGATCGTCAACACTAGCGGTCAGATCATCGCGCAAACCGTCGATTCGGAAGAGCAAACGTCGCCCTCCGGCCAGAAGTCGGCATTCCTGGGGAAGGTCATCAATGTCACGCCCACTTCCGGCGCCGTCACTTCTTTCACCCTGCTCGTGAATGAGGAGATTCCTAGTCTGAACGGCTCAGTTCCGCTGCATTCAGGACTAAATGTCACATTGACAAGCTCCACCCATTATTTCACCAACTGGCAACATTGGAACCGCGAGGCTTTCACCTTCAGCCCCATGACCCTCGGCGTGGCGGAAAAGGTTGCCGTATTTGGTGTTCTCGGATCGGGTTCTCCGTCGGCCATGACAGCCAGCCATGTCTTCCTGCGACCGCGAAACGTCATGGGGAATTTCAATACCTTGTTGGCGGCGGAATCTGATGACAAGACCGGTGGCTTCACCATGACTCCCTGCGGCGGCCTTTTTGTCGGGCAACCCATCACCGTGCTGACTTACCCCGACACGTTTTTCAGCGGTGTCAGCGGTCTGCCCGCCTTGACCCCTACCCCCACGCTGAACACCCGGGGGCTCTTGTTCTATGAACAAACAAGTGGGACAACAAAGGCCGGGGTCTCCTGGACCGCACCAACTTGGGTATTGCAGGCGAGAGAAGTTCATCAATACCCGAACTAAGTTGGCTATTCGCCCGGCGAAATCGCGGGCGACAGGCGATGGAACTGTTCGGTTTTAAAGGGGAGCGCGGCCTCAAATCCCGGGGCCGCGCTTTCTTTGCATCGGGGGGAGAATGCGGCAACTTGAACGTATCAAAAGCAAAACCCCCGGGGCGCCTTGCGAGCGCGCCGGGGGTCAGCAAAACTGGTAGCAAGCTTACACGCTGAAGGAACTGCCGCAACCGCAGGTCGTCTTCACGTTTGGGTTCTCGAACTTGAACCCTGCGCCCTCCAAGGTTTCCACGTAATCGATCCTCGTCCCGTTCAGGTACATGAGTGATGCCTGGTCGACAAAGACTTTCAGACCGTCGAATTCGTACACTTTGTCTATGGGATTGCTCTGGCTTTCGAAGTTCATTTGATACGAAAATCCGGAGCAGCCCCCGCCCGCGACCCCTACGCGCAACCCGACCGGCTGGGGTTCCTGCTGGGACATGATTTCCTTAACCTTGGACACGGCCTTAGACGTAAGCTCAATCGGCATGTAAAAACTCCTCCTGGGATCAGCGTTAGGGATAATCCCCTGCCCTACCCACAAATTTAAAGTTACCAAACAATGCGGCGGAAAGCAAGCGTTGCAAGGATCTGCAGGAATTACGGATCACACCTGGCCGGTGGCGGAATTGCTCGGAATGGAAGAAGCTGAAGATGAAAGCGCCGCATCGACGGCAGACCGTCACCCTGCAGGAGATGGCCTACCCCAATATTCTGGTAGCTGATGGGGCGTGATCGCAAAGGCGCTGAGCGTTAAACGAACGAGGGGAGACTCTTCGCGGCGACGAGATTGCATGTCTCGCTCAGTTCCGGCAATTCAGGCAAGCCATCGAGGGGTACAAGTAGGTGGTCGTGCAACTGATAGAGGGAGTATTCCAGTTCCCTAAGGAATCGACAAACCTCGTCCGCAGAATACCCAAATGATTTTGCGTTGGTAGGTCCGTATTCGAAGATCAGTACGGGTGCCTCCACCGGCGGGAGTGTTAGGAGAGCCCTCGCCCCCCTTAAAACGTGGAGTTCCGCCCCCTCAACATCGATTTTGATTAGGGTCGGTCTGGACATTGCAGTATCGGCGAAATAGTGATCGAGCGTCACCGCCTTTACCTGGATCAGCGAACCCTCTTTAGCGCCATTGCCCTGGAGACGCAGTGCGCTTACGGAAGGATCAGGCGTCATCTCAATCTGGCAGAAGCCGTCTTCGTGCCACACCGCGAGGGCTTGAGCCGCAATGTTGCAAAATCCAGTGAGACGTACGTTGCGAGTAAGGATTTCGAATGTATCCGGGCGCGCCTCGAATGCATGAACATAACCTGATCCCTTCAGAATCGCGGAGGCGAGAACCGTGTATTCGCCTAAATGCGCTCCGACGTCGACGAAGACCATACCCGGTTTTAGGAAATGCTTAATAAAATCAGAAACTTCAGGCTCCGACGTGCCCTGGTAATAGATGAGTGCCGCTGCTCCCCCGTATGGGACATAGAGAGGCAAAGTACCATGGCCATGAATCAGCCAGGGCTTGCGTGATCCCGACCATCGCAATCTCCATACCAGACGACGGAAGATGGCCCTGAGAGGATGATGCCTGAAGTCCTCTCTTTGTAACAAGATCCGAATCATCCGCGACGCCGGAGGTTTCATACCAAAATTTCTGCCTTTAATTTTCGCCCAACGGATAGTCTACATCTCAGTACTCCCCAATGCAAATCGCGTCGGCAAATCTGATTTAGGGTTGACACACAAACCGGGAAAGTTTAGTTTCGCGACATCTGAAACGCAACGGGCGGCGAAGACGGGGATGCCCATTTTCTCTTGCCCAGCATGGCGCCAGCTCCCGATTCTCAGGACTGCTGTCTGGCCGGGTTCCTTGTCCCGATTTCGCCAATATTCGGAAACTTTCTTGAGCCCATTCGCCCGGATTTTCCGCATTCATGAATAGAGGTAGGGCTCAGGTTGCCTCAACGCACATGAATTGGACCATCCTCGGCACGGCCGCTTACGGGCGACCGCGCCAGCGCCAACAACAGCCCGCAGACGGTCGAGCTGGCGGGAACAGGAAAGCAGGGGGTGCTCCCCCCTGGGCGGTCACGATGGCGATCCCTTATCGGCGTTTTCGGGTATATCGCCGCACGTATTCCGGCAGGGCGATTTCTTTGGGAAGGCGGTCGTCGGGCAGTGGTAGGTTGGGTGTGAGTTCCAGGGGAAGGACTCCTGCCCACACAGGGAGCGCGTAATCCTCCTCGTCGTCGATGGGCGGCCCGGTGCGCACCTTGGCGGAAACTTCTTCCAGTGGAAGGGCCAAAACGGTGGTGGCCTGCAACTCCTTCTCGGAAGGTTGACGGATTTCTTGCCATCTCCCGCGCGCCACGTGCTCGGTGAATACATGCAGCGCTTCCCGCTTGGCACCGGGATCTTCCAGCACTGTAGCCTTGCCGAAAATAACCACCGACCGGTAATTCATCGAGTGGTGGAAAGCAGAGCGCGCCAGCACCAAACCGTCCACCAGCGTGACGGTGATGCACACGTCCGCGCCCTTGCCCAGCGCGCGGAACATGCGGCTGGCCGTCGAGCCGTGAACGTAAAGCGTGTCGTCCTTGCGGCCGTAGCCGGTGGGGATCACCACCGGTTTGCCATCCGCTACAAATCCGACATGGCAAACCAAGCCTTCATCGAGAATGCGATAAACCGTCTCGCGATCATAAACACCGCGCTTGGGGAGGCGATGCACTTGCGTACGTTCCGTGGGGGTAAAATCAACCATATGCATCCTTTGCGCTTTTAGCAGTTGGCGAAGTCCGAAAGTAATCAGCTTTCAGTCGTCAGCTCATGGTCTGGTCCGGATTTGTCCCATTGACCCTGCAGCAGGGCACTTTTATAGTTTAACCGGGATGCCATAAGAGGCACAGTTGAAAAATCATATTAGAAGCATGGAGATAGATAGGACGTAAATCAAGGCACTCTTGCCGCCAGCGCTATGGACGCAGCGGTAGCAGCGGCGCCGTCAGGCATATTCGCGTAACCGCCGATGTACTTTCCCTTGCGGAAAAAGCAAACCCCGCCCAGATATTTGTCTTGCAACTGAAGGGCTTCGTCTGCGACCTGCGCAGCCTGGGCCGCCGGGTAGCGCTGGCGGAGTTTGGTCATCGTCATCGCGGCGGACTGGGGTGACGTTTCGAGCGCCACAAAAGCCTTGCCCTGGTCGTACTGCGCCACGTAACCGCGCTTAAGCAGGCGGACGCCGAGGACGCTTTCCGGAATCAGGCGGGCACTCACGAGTTTTTCCGCCGGAAACCAAGTGAGCGCGTCCGGAGGCGTGCTCCGGCCTTCCACGAGCTTGTCCATGGCGGCGATAAAGGCGGTTAACTCTGGTGTGTGATCGAGGTCAGGAGTGGCGGAAATCTCGACGTAGTAATTTCCCTTCGCGAAGGTGCCCCGGCGCGGCAGGATCTGTCCTCCCATGCCGATTTTCTCCAAGGGATGGCCGGGATCGCGGTTGCCGCTAAAAATCCCGTAGGCGGCGTCAGCATCAACCATTTCCGAGATGTCGATCACCAGGGTGTTCTCGCCGGATTTGCACGTTACTCCCTGCATTTGGGTGAATCCGTAGGCGAAGTAGCTTTCCGAGTTGCCGTCCATGTATTCGTAAAGGTTGTCGTCGGTGAAGTGGCGCGATGCGCCATCCTGCCGCCAGCCGGGAACAAGTGAACAACTGGCGACGTCCGCCGCCGGGGCAAGCGGAGCTGCCACCGCGGCGCTAAACAAGCAAGAGGAGTGCAAGGCGAAGATTGTGCGATAAAATCTTCATGGTTGGAACCGCATAGGTGTCAGGTACGCAGGTGCCACGCTACCCGGCATCACGTGCTGACAACCTGAGCAATCTGGCCATGAGGTGCTCAGGGTTTTCCTGACACCTGCATCCCTGACACCTGATTCTACGCAAACATCTCCTGCGCGCGGCTGAGGCGTTGTGGAACCTTCACGCCAAAGCGGCACTTCACCGTGCACGTGGGGCAGTCGCCACAGCGCACGGAGGCCAATTCCACCGGCAATTGCTTAAAGTGGTCGCGGCCCAATTCGAACTGGCCATAGCCGTCGGCATACATCACGTAGCGGAGCACGTCCGCCACGGGCAGGCCCTTGGCGCAATGGCCATCGCACTCGCCGCACATGCGGCAATAGAGCGGGGTAATGAAATCCAATTGCCGGGCCAGGAGTTGTTCTTCCTTGGGGGAGTAAGGCTCGGTCATCGCCTTCAGGTTTTCTTCGAGCTGATCCATATCGGTCATGCCCGGAATGGTGGTGTGCACGTAACTGTCCTTCAGCACCCACTTGAGCGCCGCCAGCATGGCGCCCTCGCGCTTCAGCTTGGCCGTATTCGGATCGTCCGGCTTGCTCCGGCGGAACCCGCCCGCCATCACCTTCATGGCCACCACACCCAGGCCCGCCGCGTTGGCCTGCGCCATGGCATCCGAAACGGCCTTTTCCATGGTGAAGTTGTAAGTGGCCAGCACCACATCCGTCGCACCTCTTTTCACCAGGAACGGAACCATATCCTTGGAGTTGTGGGTGCTCACGCCGGCAAAACGAATCTTGCCTTGCTGCCGGGCGATTTGCTGCGCCTCGAAGAGTTCATCCGGCAATTCACTGGGGCTGTTCTTCACGTGCAAGATACCAAATGTCCAGGTGGTCGGTCCCAAGTTCGCTGAGCGACGTGTCAAGCTCTTGCAGCGCCGCCTGCTTGGTGGCTCCATCGGTTTTGCTGGAAAGAACAATATTCTGCCGCTTGCCTTTGAGGCCCGTGGCCACCAGCCGCTCGTTGTTTCCGTGCTGGTAGCTGCGGCAGGTGTCGAAGTAATTGATGCCCATGTCCGCCGCGCGCGCGATCACGCTGGCGTCGGAGGTAACCATGCATCCAAATCCCACGCTGGTCACTTTGAGGCCGGTTTTCCCCAACGTGCGATAGCTGAGGCCCTTGGCGGAGTGCGGTTCCGCCTGCGCCCAAGCGCTGGGAGCACGAAGCAAGACCCGCCACGGAGGTAAGAAGCCCTGCGGATAAGAAGTCACGACGAGTAGACATTTTGTCTATATCCTTCCTCAAAGCATTGACGACTATCATAACCTTCGAACGGTGCTATCATAGGCCGCGTGGAGGTATTAATCCAGTGATTTTCTCTCGCCGCAGATTCTTGCAAGCTACCGGAACCGGCCTTCTCCTTTCGCCCGCCCGCCGGCTGAGTTCGCAGGCCCCGCCCGCCCTTTCCGTCGCGCCCGATGGTGAAGGAATTCCCCGGGATTTCGCAAGTTTCCATCGTGCAGGGCGACGACCGCCGCAAGAACGTTTGCGCGGCGCTGGCTGCCATCGATGATCAGATCCTGCCGAAGCTGCGCCAGAAAAAGTACGTCGTCATCAAACCGAACATCGTGAACACGGTGAATCAGCTTGCCTCCACTCATGCCGACGCGCTGCGGGGAATCGTCGACTACCTCGCGCCGCGCTTTCGCGGGCCCATCGTCATTGCCGAATCCTCCGCGGGCGACACGCTGGAGGGTTACGAGAACTTCCATTACACGCGCTTGCCGGGCGAGTACCGCGATCAGAAAATCAGTCTGGTGGACCTGAACCGCGAGGGAAAGTTTGAGACCATTCCTCTGATCGATTTTGACCTGCACGTGACGCCGGTGCGCCTGGCGGCGCGGCTGCTCGATCCTGATGCCTTTGTCATTTGCTCGGCCATCATGAAGACGCATAACGCCGTGGTGGCCACGCTTTCCGTGAAGAATCTGGTGCTGGGGTCGCCGCTGCACAGTGCCCCGGGAGAGAAACCCTGGAACGACAAGCGGAAGTATCACGTGGGCGTGCGGCAGAACCATTACAACATGCTGCTGACCGCGCAAAAGCTTCAGCCCAACTGGGGCGCCACGCTGATCGACGGCTATGAAGGCATGGAAGGCGATGGCCCCAATTCCGGCAATCCCGTGCCCTCCCGTATCGCGATTGCCTCGACGGATTACATTGCGGCGGACCGCGTGGGGCTGGAAGCCATGGGCATCGACCCGTCGTGGGTGGGTTACCTGGTGTATTGCGGGCAGGTGGGATTGGGAAACTACGACCTGAAAAAGATTCGGATTCAGGGCGCAGCGCTCGAAGCCGTGCGCAAGAAGTATCGCCTCCACCCCGACATCGACCGCGAATTGCAGTGGATGGGGCCGATGGAAGATTTGCCGCCGAAATTGGGCTTCCGCTGCAACGGCGAGAGCAAAATCTTCGGCTGAGGCGTGCCGGACGACACTGCAGCTTGTCAGGGCATGCGAAGCTTTGGGTTGCGGCAGCGAGCTGCCCGACTCCAAAGCTTCGCATCCCTCACCGCAACCTTTCTCCCCCGCAAGTGTTACTCACAGGCAGATGCCGCGCGGACCTGAATTCTCCGTGCAAGCCGGCGATGGGTAACCCCCGGCGGGATTCCGGGCATCTAAACCCTTGGGATTGGTTGTAGAATCACCGGAGAACTCAAACTTTTGCCCATGCTCAGGGCGCGCACAATCCGGATCATCTTGCTCGCATTTTCGCTGGGCGGACTTGGCACGGTCCTCTTCCCCGCCCCGCTGGCGGCGGATCAATTGCCCGGTGAGGCGCTCAATACGTTTCCCGCCGATACCCTTCAGGTGGCTTTCACGAATCTCGCCACGCTGCGATCACTTTCCGTTTACCCGCAAATCCGCCAGCGGATTCTCAACCGCCAATTGCACGCCTTCGAGGACTTCCTGCGTCCGATGGGGATCGATCCGGAGAAGGACATCGACGAAGTGATGCTGGGGTGGCGCGGTGAGATGGTGGGCCCCGCAGGTTATCTGGGATTGGCGGCGGGGCGCTTCCAGCCCGCCCTCATCCAGCAGTACTTTGACCACACCGGCCTGCCGGTGCGCCAATACGATGGCGCCGACCTTTACGCGTTTGGCTCCGGCAGCGACCCGGACGACCTCTTTTTTACTTTCTTGGATAGCTCCCTCGCAGCTTTCGGCCGTCTGGGCGACCTGAAAGCCATGCTCGACGCGCGGCAGGGTTCGGCGAATGCCCTGAATGCGAATTCAGACTTTGTGAATTGGCAAGGCGAACTCGACTCCACCGCTCCCCAATGGGGAATCTTGAACGGCAAGTCCGCAGCCAATTTGGCAGGGTTGTGGCTGGCACCCGGCGGTCAGAAAAATGTGGATTTCAGCTCGCTGGCGCGTTCCGTGCACGCCCTCCTCTACCGCGTTCAGTGGGACACCGGCTTTAATGCTCAGCCTCATCATGGTGTGCGACCGCCCGGAAACCGCCGCGGGCTTTGACAACTCTCATTGGCCTTTTGAAACAACGCCGGGAAGCAGCCCACTCCGGCAAGCGGCGTGACACTTCCTCCCATCCTTCAGAGTATTGAGACCCACCGCGACGGCGCTCGGCTGGAAATGGATGTGTCCGGCCCGCCTGAAATGCTCGACCAAATTTTGCCGCAAGGCGGAAGCTGATGGCGGCGGAGCCGCCGCACGAAGTTCGCAGCCCTCTCCCCAAGGAAGAAGGCTGTCGATTCTCACTTTTACCGTTTAGGGTCCAAAGGTAAAACCAGCTCAGCCTTACTTTAAGTTCGGATACCTTTCCAGCATCTCCACCAAATCGCGTGCGCCCAGCGCTTCGGCTGCGCGGGCGTGCTTCCAGGCCTGTTCGTATTCGCCGCGAACAGCATAGATGCGGCCCAGGCTCAGGTGAGGGGCGGCGTTGCTGGGATCAAGGTCGATCGACTTCTGGAAATGTTGCAGGGCTTGTTCTATTTCGCCCTGAAACTGGCTGAGCGTTCCCAGGGCAAAATAGGCGTTGGCGTTGTTGGGGTCTTTCGCCAGGATGGACTCTTGTTCGGCGGCGGCTGCTTCCACATCGCGGTTAAGCGCGGGCTGGATGACTTCCTTTCGCCAAAAGCGGTTGGCCATAGGGCAGAGCTCACTGCTTATAGCTCACAGCTGACAGCTTACAGCTCACAGTTCAAAGCCAACACAAGTTTCTGATGCTCTGACTGACGGCTGTTAGCTGTGAGCTGCAAGCTGTAAGCTTAGACCGGAATGAACGCCTTGATTTCTGCCTCAACCTCCTCCGGGCTCAACTTCTCACCTTCGTTCATGCGCGACAGGATTTTCTCGATCATTTCTTTTGCCTGGTCCTTGCGATAGGCGCGGATGAAGCCGTCGTAGAAATGTTCGCCGGCCATGGCGCGGCTGATCTCGGTTTCCTTGTTGTGATCCTGCAACTCCGTGAAGTAGACCACGCGGTACTTCCCCGTGTAAGTCGTCTCCCGGTAAATCTCGAACATGATTTTGTCAGATTCAAATGGCATAAGAGTCCCCAGAACTCAGAACAGGAAATTTCTTTTTGATCGTCGCCCCAGCGAAGCGCAGCCTTGAACCCGGCCGCTCTATTAATCATTACCAGAGGCAGAGACCGGCGTCAATCGTTTGCAGCGACTTGTAGCAAGTAGCAGTTTATGAGGGTTCAGAAACTTCGAGATCCCGGCATATCTTGCGAGCCAGGATAGAGTTGATCTCGGTATGGCGGGGTACGGCGGAAACCTTTTCGACCGCGGATTCACGTAAACTGTGTGCCTGCTGCCCTCCCGCAATAGCTGGCATCCGTGCTGTTCCAGATGCCGGATTAGTTCTCGCCGCTTCACAGGGTTGCAATGGAAACGGATTCCTTATGGACTTCTCCGCCCTCGAGGTCGCGATCCGCCAGTTCGCGGTTCGCCTCGAAAACAAGCCGAATGGCTTCTTGAAGATTTTCGCGGGCTTCTTCCAAAGTCCGCCCCTGGGTGTTGGCGCCTGGTAACTCTTCCACCCAGGCGATGTAGCCTTCCGGCACTTTCTTGAATACGGCGGTTAGTTCCATGACTCCTCCGCTCGATGCTAATTGCAATGCTACCATGTTCTTTCTGCATCCATTCCCAACTTTTGGTGCGGTCGGAAACGTCGAGGTCGGGCGGCAGACTCCCTGCCGATGTTAACCAACGAATCCGCCGAAGACGCCGTGCCGGTCGGCCGCTAGCCTGCCTCAACTCCCGCCGCAAGGCGCGCTCCAGGATGTCGCCTAACGTCGTCCTGGTTTCCAATGCCTTCCGCTTAGCTGCAAGTAGAAGGTCTTCAGGTAGTTCAACCGTCGTCTTCATACACCTTCCCACATTACCATATTTATGGGGCAATGGAGAGTGTCGTATGCGGCTATGGAGAAAGCGTAGCGCGGGCCTCCGTCGTTGAGGTCCGCGGTTCTTACAAACTGCAAATCTCAACGACAGCGGGGTGTTCTCGAATTTGTAACCGGAAACCGTGGTAAGAGCCGCAGACCCCCAAATCGGGGGTCTGCGCTACGCTCGCTAATTGCTTCCCTTTGGGATACGGAGCGAAGCTTTGATGGAGTGCGGCAGCTTGCTGGTGCGTGTGTAGCGCTGAACTTTGGTTCAACACATGCCGACCTAAAGGTCGGCGCTACAAATGCCCGTTTGCTGGCGGGAAATTATGCTTACGGGTGAAACCCCCGCGAGCAAGCTCGCGGGGAGGAAAGCGGCAGCAAGCGGCCGCACTCCAAAGCTTCGCTCCGTGTGCCCACAAGCTGTGCGGGGCGGAGGACACGAAAATATCAAGGGAGCCCCTGTAATAGTGCAACGCTGAAACTCAAAGATGCGGATCTTCGCCGGCGGGGGAGGAAAAGCCGCGGACCTAAAGAACAGGTCCGCGCTACAACCCTGATCACGAAGTCAAGATTCCGAATTCAAGACCCGGAATCAAGATGCCAAATTCATAATTCAGCAATCACAATTCAAAATTACTCTTGCCGGATCGTGCTGATGGCATTGACGGCCACAGGCGTCTCGATCTCGTACGGCGCCGGCGGAGGGCTGGGCATTAAGCCTTCCATTTCGGCGCGCAGCTTCGCCTCGAAGTCGCGCATCTTGGCGTCAACATCCGCTTGCTTCTGCTTGTTGCGCACCATGTCTTCGCGATAGCGCTTCAGGAAGTAGCTGATGGTCTCGACGCGAATCTTGATCGAGCCGGTGGGCTTGTTCTCGTCGATGTCCTTGAAGGAAAAGTACGGCGTGCCGGACTTGGTGACGGTTTCTTCCACGGCTGTATAGATGGGCGCGTCGTGGCCGCACTTGAAGCTGGAAAGTTCCAGCGCCACCAGGTTGGGATGGCGGGCCGTATACTTGGCCGCCCAAATTTTCTGCGTCGTGTTTTCGCTATAGCTGTTCTTCCACGCGTCGCTCACGTCCATGGGATCCTTAATCACTCCCGCCTGCACGTCCTCACCGAAGAGCCGCCACAGGATATCCTCGTCGATCGGCAGTGATGCCAAGGTCAGCGCCGGGTAGCCAATCTTCTGGAACTCTTCCATGATTTCGTGGTTGATGCCGGGGTCGTTGTGGTACGGCCGGCCGAGCACGACGATGCCGATGCGGTCTTCCGCTTCCAGGCGCTTTAGGATTTCCCTTCCCTGCGCTCGCATCACCTTATTCTCGAAATCATGCTGGGCTTGTAATCCCGCCTCGACCGCGCGGGCATTTTCTTCCCAGGACAGGCCGAAGATATCCACAAACTGCTCGTACAACTGCCTGGCGAGCAGCACGGGATTGCCGGGATTCACAAAGGTATCGAGGAAAAGAAGGTTGTTCTCCTTGAAAATATCCCCTTCCTTGATAAAGGCCGCCTTAACGGCTTCCGGGGTGCTGGCAACCGTGGGGCAGGATCGGTGCGACTGCGCATACGTCATGTCGCTCGGCAGGTCGTCAATCATGGGGCAAAAGATGATGTCGAGCGGCTTCTTCTTGTGCAGCACGTACAGGAGGTTGTGGACGTGGGGAATGCCCACCTTCGAGGGGAAGCAGGGATCAATGGCTCCGCGCTTGGCGCCTTCCTTGTAAAGCTGCTCGTTGGTGTAGTCGGAATAAATCAGGTTCTCGGCGGGAATCCCCAGCGCTTCGAAGTAACCGCTAAAAATGGGGTTCACCGTGTACATGTTAAGGATGCGCGGAATGCCGATGCGTAGGCTGGCGCGCTTTTTCATCAATTCCACGCGCTTCTTTTGTTTGGCCGTCAACGCATACTTGGGCAGCGGGTCCGCCACCACCTTGGGTGCGTAAGATTTGAAAGCTGCCTTGGCGCCCACTTCCACCATGTTGGGATTTTCCTTCTTGGCGGCGTCCAGGCCCTTCTTGATTTCGCGCATGTCGGCCACGTCTTCCACCAAACCCTTTTCGCAACTATTGCCGACGATCAGGCGCTTCACCCCGGCGGGTATGGGAATCTTGGACTTCTTCCAGGATTCATCGGAGCTGGCAATCTGCACGTCGATAAAGGTGCGCATGCACTTGTTCTTGCAAAAGTAGCAGCGCGTGTTCTCATTGCGATGGGTGACGTAGGTGATATTTTCCACGGCTTCGAAGCCGACAAAGCTGGTGCGGTGGCCGTTGTTGTACAGGCGGCGCGCCTCGATGGCGGAGCCGATAGCGCCCGCTTCGCCGCAATGCTCGTGCACGATGACGTTGGGCTTTTGCCCCTTGTCCTTGAAGCGCGACTCGATAAAGTCCACCTGCGATTTCACCGCTGCCAGGTTGTGCTGCGTGCCGCCTTGCAAAATGAAGGTGTTGCCGAGCGAAGCCAGGTTGGGAATCTGCGAAACGTAAAGCCAGATGTTTTTCGGCAATACGTTGGCCAGGCCCGCCATGATCTCCTCGGGCTTCCATCCCTGGCGCTGGAAATCGACGATGTCCGATTGCATGAACACCGCGCAGCCATACCCGAACATGGGCATGGCCTTGGCGCTGAAGGCAAGGTCGGCATATTTCATCACATCGTGGCCAAAGCCCACGCAGGTGGATTGCAGGAAGTAACCGTTACCGGCCGAACACTGGGTGTTCAGTTTGAAGTCCTTCACCCGGCCGTCTTGCAGGATGATGAGCTTGATATCCTGGCCGCCCGACGTCGCAAATCACGTCCGCGTGCGGATAGAAGTGCAGTGCCGCCTGGGTGTGCGCCACCGTTTCCACCAGCGCCACATCCGCGTTCAGCACATCCTTCAGAATGTCTTTGGCGTAACCCGTCGAGCCCACGCCCAACAACTCCAGGGTAGCGCCCTGCGATTCCACCTGCTTCTTCAGGTTGGCAAACATTTCCATGGTGTCTTCCAAGGGGTTGCCCTTGGAAAGCTGGTAGCACTTCACCATCACCTCTCCCTGATGATTCACCAGCACAGCTTTGGTGGAGGTGGAGCCACCGTCGATCCCCATGAAGGCCTCAACGTGCTGGCCCGGTTGGAAGGTGTGAGGAACAAACTTTTTGGACTTGTAACGATCTTTGAACTCGCTCAGCTCGTTTTCCGATTTGTACAACCCGCTTCCGCCCTTCTTCTGCTTCTCTTCCAGGCGGCCATATTCGATGTACCACTCGAGCTTCTCGTATCCCTTGTAGATCCCGACATTCGCGTCCTCGTCGATGGCGAACCGCACGCAACCCAGCGCGGCAAAATACTGGGCGTTCTCCGGAACCATGATGAGGTCTTTGGGGTCCTTGCCCTCCGGCAAGGGGAAGTTGCGCTCCTCCCAAACTTTCGGGATATTGAACTTCCAGCAATCCTGCATGCCCTTGATGTAAGTATTGGGGCCGCCAAGGAGCAGCACCGTGGGACGCAGGGTGTTACCGCGCGTCAGCACCGCCAGGTTCTGCTGGATGATCGCCTCGAACAGTGACGCCATGAGCTCGCTGGGTGGAACGCCGCTCTTCTGCAAGCCATTGATGTCCGTCTCGGCGAACACGCCGCACTTCCCTGCCACGGGGTGCAGTTTGAGGCCGAGGTACCCCATGTTGCAAAGCTCTTCCGCGGGAATCCGCACTTTGGCATTGATTTTGTCAATGACGGCGCCCGTGCCTCCGGCGCACTTGTCGTTCATGGAAGGGATTTTTTTCTTGCGGCCGGTTTCGGGATCTTCCTTGAAGATGATGATCTTGGCATCCTGCCCGCCCAATTCCACCACCGAACCGCACTCGGGATAAAGCTTTTCGACGGCAAGCGAAACGGCGTTCACTTCCTGCACAAACTTGGCGCCAATGTGGACGCCCACAGGGCCACCACCACTGCCCGTCACGAAAACGCGGCTCTCGCCCGCCTTGATGCCGGCTTCGGCTTCCATGCGCTTCAGGAATTCCAGGCACTTTTCCGGCTGCTTGGTGTCGTGGCGCTGGTAGTCGCTCCAAAGGATCTGATCCGTCAAAGCGTCGACCACCACGGACTTCACCGTGGTCGAACCTACATCAAAGCCGACGATCAAGTTCTTTGCTTCGGGCATGCAATACTCCTTGTATGTGCAGTGACAAGTGACGAGCTAACCCCCGATATTGAATTTCCAACCCTCGCCCCTTTGGGGGAGAGGGTGGACCGCAACCGGCGCTTTCATCAGCCGGGGCGGGACGGGTGAGGGGGTCCCGAAAGGCTGCTCACAGACCCCAGAGTCCTAAGCTCCTGCCTTTTTCGACATTTCTGCGAACATCGCGTTCGCGCGGCGTTCCATCTCTTCCGGCGCAACATCCTCAACGTGGGAGGCGAGCGCCCACGAGTGGCCGAAGGGGTCAACAATCTGGCCGTAACGATCACCCCAAAACTGGTTTGCCAGGGGCATCGTCACCTTGGCCCCGGCCGCTACAGCACTGTTCCAAAGGGCGTCTACGTCCTGGACATAAATGTTGAGCACCACCGGGCTACCACCCAGAGCGAGGGGTGACTTCCCGCCCATTTCCGGGAATTCGTCGGCGAGCATCAACCGGGAATCGCCAATCTTCAGTGTCGCGTGCATGACTTTCCCGTCCGGCATTTTGTGGACGAACAAAAGTTCAGCGCCAAAGGCTTTCTGGTAAAACTCAATCGCCTTGACCGCTTCGCGCACGGACAAGTGAGCCATGATGGTGTGCGCGCCCTCAGGGACTGCTTTCACATTTCCCGCCATGTCGGTCGCCTCCGGCTTCAGTCGATGTGGCACAGGCAATCCTGCCTGTGTCAATGGCTATGGAGCACAGGCAGGAGTGCCTGTGCCACGGTGGTCAAATTAGTTGACTGTCACCAACTCACGCTTTTCGGCCTTCATGCGCGCGGCAGCGTGCAGCACAAAGTTTGCCGCCACTCCCACCACGCCCTTCTTGTGCCCAAACTTGTACATGGCCTGCTGCATTTCGGGATGGTCTTGCACAAAGGCGCGCACATCCTCGAGGGTGGTACCCATCTCGTCGAGGACGAGCTTGATCTCATTCTTGGCGCGGACCTTGGCTTCGCCCAAAGCCATTTGCGCGCGGCTGTGGGCGTTCACGTCGCCTTCACCGGACGTTTCAACTGGAATGAAGATCATATCCTTGTATGTTGAAACCACCGCGGACTGCGCGCCGTCCGACTGCGTGGAGGGCATGCAGCCGAAAGGCTTGAGGCTCAAGACCATGTGGGCAAGATCTTTATTCGAGTAGTAGATATTCTTGGCAACTTCCAGGTGGCCTTCGCCGCCGCCCGCTCGCGAATTGTAGAAGGGATGGCCGAGGCGTTGGAGTTCGTACTGATCGGTCAGGTGATGCGCTATGCCGCCCAGGGCGTCAGTCAAGCGGTGGTATTCGCGCTTAAAAATTCCCTCCGCAGCGGTCAACTTGGCCAGCCGCTGCTGCGTGTTCAAGTGGCTGCCGAAAATCGCCTTGAGGTTCCACTTGGGAACGTTCTTTTGAATCAAATCCAACCCGCGCTCGTCGCGGATTTGCTGCTTGGCCTGGTGAATCATGTACATGATCCAGGTGCCGATGGGCTCCACCAGGACCTGCGCGCCTTCCTTTTCCAGAAACTTGAACATGTTGAAGTTGCCGTCGCCCTCGGTGGTTTGCGCCCAGAATTCGCCGGTAATCTTGACGATGGGCTTCACGCGCGTGCGGTCAATGGGGATGGCATTAAAGCGGTCGCGCACTTCATTGAGCGCCGCCGTGTAATCGTCACCGTAAAGCTGGTTCAGGAACTTGCCCAGGTACTCCGCGGTTCCGGCAAAGTTCGTTTTGGCCAGCAGCGAAGCGAACTTCCCTTCCAGCGTCCAGGGCCGCTTGCGGCGCATGACTTCTTGCAGCATGTCCATGCACTCGTCGAGGACGCGGTCCGTTTCTCCGGCATTCACTTCGAAAGGACGAATCTGATAGGCCACGTCGTTAATGACATCGCCGATGTTCATGGCGTTGAGGATGTTCAGGAAGAAGTCGAGGTTCATTTCCAGGCCGGCTTCCGCTTCGGCTTGGTTCAATCCGCCCGACTGCTGGAACAACAGCACGCGGAAGCCGTCAAAACCGGCGTTGCGCAAGGCCAGGCGATACTCGGCCTCGTACATCCCGAAGCGGCATGGACCGCAGGCGCCGGCGGTGAAGAAGACGTAGCGGTCGATGATCTCCTGCTTGGTCAGGCCCTTCTCTTCCAGGCTCTGGGCAAATTGCACGAGGTTGCCGACGGTGAAATACGTGGGGTTGCATTGGCCATTGTTGCCATATTCCTTGCCCAGCTGGAAAGCCCGCTTGTTGGGCACGGGCACCGCCTCACACTTGTAGCCGAGGCCTTCCAGCGCGCCATGAATCAGCTTTTCGTGCTTCCAGGTGAGGCCGCCGAAGAGAATGGTGGTTTGATCACGCTGCGATTTGGTAAAGGCGCGCTCGATGGGCTTGTGGAATTGCTGCACTGCCCGCTTCTCCAGGCCCGCCTCCTTTTCGAGGCGCCGTCTTTCGTCTTCGAGCTTTTGGCGGATTAGCTCCTCTCTTGACGAAATCTGGATCAAGCCACCGCTTCCATGGGGGACTTCATTGAAGGGAACAGTACTCATGCGTCACCTCGTCTGGAAATAAAGATGGGAACTCAGGCAGGGATACACGACCACGCCTTTTACTTCGGTAATCAACACTCCTCCGCGTAAACCACTGGCACAGGGAAGTCAACTTGTGCTTAGTTCCAGGACCGCCCCACGAAAGTAAAGCCCGAAGCCCTCGGGATATGGATATCCTCGCCTGACGCCCAGCATAATGCTATTTGACCGATATCAAAGTAAAATTCATTACAGCGAACGGGGAATTTCCCTAGTCCAAGTGGCCGGAGGGTGAGTCGAAGGGTAAATGCTGATTATTCAGATTCTTAGCGGAAAAAACTGATCTTCAGACGGAACAAACGGGCCGCAAGCTACGACATTATGTCATTTGTAGGTTTGATATGGGTTATTTATGGGGATTCTTGCTTATTCGCGCTTTATCCAGAATGCTTCCACCCTCCAGACTCGAATCCCATCACGCCTTGGCACAGAGGCTAACGGCGGACAGCAACCAGCAAGCCAAGCCACCGCCCCATCAGAGGATAGGCGCTTGATAACGGCAAGCTTATGCCTCAGTGACAAAGGTCGCCAGTCGGCGAAGCTTCTCCTGGCGGCGCTTGAGGAGATCGGCCACCGGCAATTTGCAAAGCCGGTCGAGGCAGCTTCGCAAAATCGGCCGCAGGAGTTCCGCCGCCTGGGCATGATCCATATGCGCACCACCCGCGGGCTCCGGCACAACTTGATCCACAATCTGCAAGCGATAAAGATCCTCCGCCGTCATTTTCAGCACGCGAGCCGCTTCTTGCTTGTGGTCCCAGTCACGCCACAGAATCGACGAGCAGCTTTCCGGCGAGATCACCGAATAGATGGAATTTTCGTGCATCAGAACTTCGTCGCCAACAGCAATCGCCAGCGCGCCGCCGCTGCCGCCCTCCCCGTGGATCAGCACCACGATCGGCACCCGCAGCTTGCAAATTTCCTTCAAGTTGTAAGCAATGGCCTCCGCCTGGCCGCGCTCCTCTGCCCCGATGCCCGGGTACGCTCCGGGGGTGTCGATGAAGCAAATGATGGGCAGGCCGAATTTGCGAGCCGAGTTCCATTACCCGCAGCGCCTTGCGATAGCCCTCCGGATTGGCCATGCCGAAATTGCGGAGCAGTTTCTGCTTGGTGTCGCGGCCCTTCTGGTTTCCGATGACGACGATGGGGCGATCTTCGAATTGCGCAAAGCCTGTGACCATGGCGGCGTCATCCGCAAAGCGGCGGTCGCCATGCAACTCCAGAAAATCTGTGCAGAGCATCTGGATGTAATCGAGGGTATAAGGCCGTTGTGGATGGCGGGCCAGTAGGACGCGTTCCCAGGCGTCTTGCGGAGGGCCGGACACTTTCTGCCTCAACGCCACGACCTGCTGGCGCAGGCGCTCGATTTCTTCCTGCGAGGCGGTCGGAACTAGAAGCGCCTTCGAGTTCAGCGATTTGCTTTTCGAGTTCCTGTGCGATCGCCTGGTCGTTTCCGGTATTCGCCATATTACCCTCACCCTACATCCCTTGCGCCTGCTTTTCCAGTCGAATTGCTTCATCACCGCAGAGTTCGCGCAGTCGACTCAATAATTCATCATCAGTTTTCACGCCGCGTGGGGCGCGTGACTGGATGCGTACTACGAAGTCGCCGGGCCGTGCAAGTTCGAACACCACGGGACTATCCCCCGGATAAGCGGCCAAGATATTGGCGAGTTCATCCAGGTGGCCTTCCTGCAGCGCGTCCAGGTTGATGCGAATCCGCAATTGGGCTTTCGCGCCGTTCACCGCGGCTTCCAGCGGGCGGGCCTCATTCACCACCACGCGCGGCTTTTGATTCTCCTCGTGCCGCACCCGGCCCTTGATGAGCAGCGCGGTGTCCGGCTTCAGCACGCTCTGCATTTGCAGATAGGCCTGCGGGAACACCAACAACTCGGCGGAGCCCCGCAGGTCTTCCAATTGCGCGCTTGCCCAAAGGTCCCCTTTCTTGCTGGGCTTCACGCGCAAGCCGCGCAGAATGCCCGCCAGCGTTACGGGTGCTTCATGCGCCATCTCCTCGATGGAGGACGAGTCGTGCCGGGTCAGCGCCCCCAAGCGCTGCATATACTTTTCCAAGGGGTGGCCCGTAACGTAGAACCCCAGGACTTCCTTTTCCGCCGCCAAGCGCTCCGCCTCAGTCCAGTCAGGCACGTCGGGCATGTTTAAGGCCGGCGGAGGCGGTGTATCTGCGCCGCCGATAAATAGGCCATGCTGCCCACTCTCGGTTTCCCGCTGGCGTTTCTGTCCTATCTCCATGGCGCGATCGAGCGCTGCCAGCATTTGAGTGCGCCGCGCTCCGAGGGAGTCAAACGCCCCGGCCTTGATGAGGCTCTCCAGGACGCGTTTGTTCAAGAGGCGCAAATCCACATGCTCGCAAAACTCCACCAGGTTATCAAAGCGCCCCAACTTTTGGCGCGCTGCCAGCACTGATTCGATGGCGGTGGGGCCGACGTTCTTGATGGCGGTCAGGCCGAAGCGGATGGCGTTGCCGGCAGGCGTGAAGGCCAAGTCGCTCGAGTTTACGTCCGGCGGCAGAATTCCGATGCCCATATCTTTGCATTCGGCGAGATAGCGCGTGAGTTTGTCCTGGTTGCCGATTTCCGACGTCAGCAGCGCCGACATGAACTCCACCGGATAGTGCGTTTTCAGGTAAGCGGTATGGTAAGCCACCAGCGCATAGGCGGCGGAATGCGACTTGTTGAAGCCGTAGCCCGCGAACTGTTCCACCAGATCCCAGAGCTTCTGCGCTTTCGTGGCCGACACGTTGTTCTTGCGCGCGCCCGCCAGGAATTTTTCCTTGTTCGCCACCATCTCTTCGATTTTCTTCTTGCCCATGGCGCGGCGCACCACGTCAGCTTCGCCCAGGGTGAAGCCCCCCACCTTGTTAAAAATTTGGATCACCTGTTCCTGGTAAACGATCACCCCGTAAGTTTCTTCCAGGATTTCCTCGAGCTGCGGGAGTTCGTAGGTGACCTTGCGCTTGCCCGACCGGCGGGCGATGTAATCGTCGATCATCCCCCCCTGGATGGGGCCCGGCCGGTAAAGGGCGTTCAAAGCGGTGAGGTCAGCGAGCCGATGGGGTTTGACGCGGCGCAGGATGTCGGTCATGCCGCGACTTTCAAATTGGAAGATGCCAGCCGTCAGGCCTTTGCCGAGCAACTCATAGGCAGCGGCGTCGTCGAGCGTCAACGAGTCGAGATCCAGCTTCTCACCGCGAGCCTTTTCGATGAGCTTCACGCAGTCGTCGATGACCGTAAGCGTGGTGAGCCCCAGAAAATCCATCTTCAAGACGCCGATTTTCTCCAGGTCATCCATCGCGTATTGGGTGGTAATTTCATCTTTGTTGCTCTTGTGGAGCGGAACGATTTCCTGCAGCGGCTGAGGTGATATCACCACGCCCGCCGCGTGCGTCGAGGCATGGCGAACGAAACCCTCCAGGTGCGACGCCACCTGCAGCAGGTCAGCAACACGTTCATCGGTTTTCTGGAGTTGCGCCAGTTCCCCTGATTGCTTCAGAGCCTCTTCCAGCGTGATGTTCAGGGTGGTAGGGATGAGCTTGGCGATGCGGTCCGCATCGGCGTACGGCATGTCGAGGGCGCGGGCAGCGTCACGGATGACGGCCTTGGCTCCCATAGTGCCGAAGGTGATGATCTGGCTTACGTTTTCGCGTCCGTACTTTTTGGTGACGTAATCGATCACCTCGCTGCGGCGGCGCATGCAAAAGTCGATGTCGATATCGGGGAAGGAAATCCGCTCGGGGTTGAGGAAGCGCTCGAAGAGCAACTCATTCTGTAGCGGGTCGATATCGGTGATATGCAGGGAGTAAGCCACCAGGCTGCCTGCGGCCGACCCGCGGCCCGGGCCTACCGGGATGCATTGTTCGCGCGAAAAGCGAATGAAGTCCCAAACAATCAGGAAATAACCCGCAAAACGCATCTGCTTGATCAGTTCAAGTTCGCGGTCCAGGCGCTCTTCGTAGGCCTGCAAGGGATATTTTAGGCGCCCCGCGGCTTGTAGGCGGTCCAACCGCTCGCGGCGGTGGGCAAAGCCTTCCCGCGTGACTTTTTCAAAATAACTGTCGGACGTCTCGCCGGCGGGAACCTCGAAATGGGGAAAGACGTGCTCCTTTGCTTCCAGGTGTAGATTGCAGCGCTCGGCGATTTCCAGGGTGCGGGCCAGCGCCTCCGGCACATCGCGGCCAAAGACCGCCGCCATCTCTTCATAACTTTTGAAATAGAACTCGTTGGTGCGGAACTTCATCCGGTTCGTGTCGCTCATGGTTTTGCCGGTTTGGATGCACACCAGCACTTCCTGAGCCCGAGCGTCTGTCGCAGTGAGGTAATGGCAGTCGTTGGTGGCCACCAGCGCGATGCCCGTCTCGCGCGAGAGTTTCACCATTTGCGGATTGATGCGTTTCTCTTCCTCCATGCCCTGGTCCTGAAGCTCCAGGAAGAAGTTCCCTTTACCGAAAATGTCGCGCAGATCGTAAGCCGATTGGCGCGCCACTTCGTAGCGGTCGGAAGCCAGCGCCACCGCCACCTCACCCCGCAGGCAGGCAGAAAGCCCAATCAGGCCGTCGGCGTGCCGTGCCAGCAGGTCCTTATCGATTCGCGGTTTGTAATAGTAGCCTTCGATATAGGCGGAGGACGCGAGCTTTACCAAGTTGCGATAGCCCCGCTCGTTTTCGCAGAGCAGGATGAGATGGTTGGGACGGTCAGTGTCCGCAGCGCGGTCGAACCGGCTGGCGGGGGCAACATAAACTTCACAGCCGATAATGGGTTTGATGTTGCGTTTCTTGGCCGCTTCATAAAACTTTACGGCCCCGAATAGATTCCCGTGGTCAGTTATCGCGACAGCCGGCATTTTCAGGGTCGCAGCGCGATCCATGACCTTGCCGATTTCACAAGCGCCGTCAAGAAGACTGTAGTCAGTATGAAGATGCAGATGAACAAAATTTTCGGATGTCATTCTTTAGGATTGTAGCAGAAAACCCATCTTTCGATGTTGGCGTCGTCGGACACCGAATTTTCGGTTATCAACTGTCAGTTTTCAGCCGGTACATATTTGAGCCCCGGCAGAAGAGGTGTTGCCGGGATGAGACTTCGGACGTCGGCAATTTTATGTCGGCTTTCCGGTGGATAGATAATGGATTTCGTCCTGACCATTCCATTTATCGATCGCTATCCTCCGAGCTTCCGAGAGGAGGGAGGGCACTTTGACCGAAAGCCAAAGTGCCCATTTGGTCTCCAAGGCTTGATCTTCAAGGGCTTGAACTGGCGGGTAATTGCGCGCGGAGGGTCATCCAAAGCTGACCTATTAAGGGTTCGATTTGCGCCATAAAATCTGTCTCCGCAAACTTGACTAATATCACTTTTAGCAGGGACATATATTTACTGTCTGTATAAAAGTGCACACTTTGTAAAATATGACGTTCTGTCCGTGTTCGGCTGACCGTCGATTTCTGTCGGCACGTCGCCTGGGCAGAACGAGCCACTTTTCCACGTTTCTCAAGGTACTACAAAGCTCTGAAAGGCTGTCGAAATCGTGGCCCCCGTCTATATTTTCCGCCGCCGGCGGAATTCTCCGCAACTCGCTATATTCTAAACACATAGTGGCAGCATCGGTAGGCTGCGTGGAGCATCCAATCAGGCAAGATGAGAATGGATCCTTGGGAGGATGCCGTTTGGCAAGGAGACCTACATGGGAAGCCTTTCAAACAATGCCAGGGTGAACGTTTCGGCATGGATGGGAATCTTGCACCACCTTTGCCCGCGCTGTCGGACGGGGAGAATTTTTGGCACATCGATTTTTCGTATCTTCCCGCGCATGCACGAGCGCTGCCCTGTGTGCGGTCTGAAGTTTGAGCGCGAGCAAGGCTACTTCCTGGGCGCGATGTACTTCAGCTACGCGATCGGAATCTTGGCCATCACGCTATTCGCCTTCATTGTCTGGGCCCTGTTAGGCTGGGACCTTCCCCAGAGCGTCGCTGCAGGTTTCCTACTCTTTCTCCCCGCCGCCCCCGTGGTAACCTTTTTTTCGCGTGTCCTCTGGATTTACTTCGACCAGTCCATCGACCCGGATTGGAGCTAGCCCAGAGATATCAACTCGCGGGGGCGCATGAGTCCGGAGCTTTATTCTGAGTTCTCCTTTTCGAAGGTTTCAACTACGGCTAATGATGTTGTTCCCGTTCGGGGAACAAGGCCGAGCCCCGTCCGCTTCAAAATGGGTCATTTCCCCGCCCGCTGCCAGTTGCCTTCAGAGCCGGCTTGGTGTATATTTTGTCCATCAGGCAAACGGGCACTCAAAAATGAAAATTCGACTCTAGTTCACGGCCAGATTCATCGGCCGTGAGCGGGAGACGGCTATGCGCACCATCATTCCATCTTCTTGGTTGCGGAATTTGGGGATGTGTATGCTGGCGCTCGGCGCGCTGGCCTTTGTTTCCGCGGCGGTGTCGCCACAAGAGCAAGAAAAGCCGCAACAGCAGGAAAACGAACCGCCGAAAATGGACAAAAAACAACTGGAAGCGAAGGCGAAGGAAATCGTCTCCGAGGGCGAGACCCTCGAAAAGCAAGGCAAGCTTGCCGAGGCCAACGACAAATACGTGGATGCGGAAGGAATATTCTCCACCCACGAAGCCTTGAACGGCATCAAGCGCATTCACGAAGCCGAGGATCAGAGAGTTGCAGCCGCGCTAACGTCCACCCACCATACGTATGACCAAGCCAACTATCAAGCCTGTACCGCGCAGCTTGAGGAAGCCTTGAAGGTTGAGCCCAGCAATCCGCCGGTGCATTACGATCTGGCCCTTTGCTATTCGAAGTTGGCGGACCGTCTTCGAGCCCTTGAGCACCTGGATCAATCGACCAGCATGGTCACGAAATCGAAGCTCCGCATGGAAATGCTGGAACTCCACTCTCAGTTGCTGATGGGCACTGATCTCTCCGCTGACCCCCCGGCCGAAACCGAGAAGAGATTGCTGAGTTTCAACGAAGCTTACCTGGCATCCGCTCGGGACCCCGGTGACATCACCACCAGCATTGACAAGCAGGATTCGGCGAACGGCCAGCACCTGTGTGGGACTGCCAAGGATCTGGAGCACGACTTTCCCGCCAATCCGGCCGTTGATTTCAATGAAGCCAAATGCGCCGAAGAGGACGCCCAACCTGGCGAAGCGGCGCGGCTTCTTGGCGAATACCAGAAGCTCGCGCCGAGGGCAAAGGACCTGGCGGATGTCGAAATCCGCCGGGAAGAATTGTCCTCCCTCGCTGCTTTACCGGACGACCCGGGGAAGATCGTCCGCCAACACTACGCCACCGCAGCCCGTTACCTGGACTATCGGCGCTACGACCGCGCTATCACTGAATACGAGGCGGCGGAGAAGGCGATGCCTGATTTTTCGCAGACGCCATGGAGGCTGGCGCTGCTTTACGAGTCTTACGGCGACACCGCGAAAGCCAAAACGAGGTTTGAGCGCTATCAGCAGCTCGAGTCCAGCGCCGAGGGCAAAAACAAGGCCGATAAACACCTGAGTTCGATGGAAGGCCGCCGTGCCCTCTACGAAGGCGGCGTCGCTGAGGCCCAGGAAATCTTAACCGACCTGTTACTTCGCTCCATGGGAATATCGAGCCAGGGCACAAAGCATAAAGCTCACCTTACCCGCCAGCAGCGGCGCTGGGCGTCGGGGCGCTACAAGCGAACCTTGTCGGCCTCCGAGAAGCTCTCCGCGCCTTACGTAGAGCGCCAACTCGAAAAGGCGCGCGACCTTTTAGAGAAGGCCACCGACCTGTTCCCCCTGGGCGTGGAGGCCAACGAACTGCTCGCGCTCGTCTATCTGGAAGGCAATGACTGGCCCGCCGCCTTCCGCAGTTTTGATGCCCCAGCCGGCCGGAACCTGCCCGTGTCGTTTTACGCGCAGGTCAATTCTGCGCACGATTCCACCCAGGTGCGCGCCGCCAAGGTGGAGATCACTAGCAACACGGCGCGATTGGTCTATCTCTCTTCTTACGACAATTCGAAGCACATCGCCGGTCCTCCCAAGAGCCCCGCCGGTGACGACGACTTGGGCAATCTCGTGGTATCCACACCCGATGAGGTAGACACGGATGCCGATGCGGTCACGGTGGCCGCGGCCGACCTTAAGGGCGTGGAAACCAAGAACAACTTCGTGGTCTTGAAGCTGAAGAAGGACGATCTCTGCCTGGCGCCCGTTTACATGATGGGGGCTGTGCCCTTTGAAGGCCGTGCCTCGCGCAGCTTCGGGAACGAATATACGCGGTTATTTATCCGCTATCTGGGATACGAAGATGCCAAGCTCGGTATCGAAGGCATGTCAGCCGGCGATAAATTCAAATTGGGCGTTGCCATCGGCTTGACGGGCCTGGCCGCTTTCAATACGGTGCGTACGTTCGGGTTGGGCTCGTACGGTGCGTACGCAAGCTCGGTGCATGCTGCCGAGCTCATTCACGTTCTCATGGTGGCACGCACGGCAATGATCGGTGTTCATCTGGCGGCGACGTACGAAACAACGGAACACATGGTTCAGGACCTCCGGGTCGATACGGCCACCTTGCAGCGAACCACCGCCGATCAACGCCAGGTTCTCGAGGGACTGGATTTCAAGATCATTCCGAGCCAGCCGGCGAGCTTCGAATATCGCGAGAAGTTCTGACCGTACGACCAGAGACGCGAGTACCGCTTGACAGGCGACCCGCAGCCACATAAACTCGCATTCTTTACGACTGGGCAGGTCATCGGTTGTGATTTCTTTCGGAAAACTTCATAGCATTCATATATCCGGTAAAGCTGGTGATCCATGGGTGGCCAGGTTTTTGCCCGATTTGGGACATGGCTGGAACTTGCATCGGTATCAGCAATTCGCCAGCGCTAGGGGGGCGCACGATGTCAAGGAGGTCGACACGCCCGGGAAGCAGAATCAAGTCCACTGACAAGATCATGGCATATAATGCGGCTTCACAGAGGACGGTTGGACATTAGTGGGAACTTATAGTTCGAAATGCTTTCTGTATGAAGGTCCAGGCCGTGTTCGGCTTGACTCGATCGAAATCGATTGCGGTCCAACCGAAATGGTCATTCGCGTTGATGTCTGTGGTCGCTGCGGCACAGACCAACGGCTTTTCCGCGAGCCGCACCCGAACGTGCAAATTCCGGCGGTGCTCGGACACGAGTTGGTCGGCAAGGTCATCGAAGTCGGGCGCGACGTCCACACCCTCGAGCAGGGCATCGGGTACAAACAAGGCCAGATCCTCAGTCGAGAGGAACTTTGTTTTCCCATCGGGCAGCGCGTGACGGTGCAATCACGGATCGCCCGTATGCGCAACGGACTGATGCTGATTCGCAATCCCATCCAGAATCTCTCCTTTCGTATTCCCGGCGGATTTGCGCAATACATGAAAATCCCCGCCGACATGATTCAGTCGGGTTCGGCGCTGCCCATCCCCGATCAGGTTACGGACGAGGAGGCTGCACTGGTTGAGCCCGCCGCCTGCGTGTTGGAAAGCATTTACGGCACACCCCACGCGGTCGGTGTGGATGCAGAGGGCCGGCACATCATTCATAGCGGGATCCTCAAGGGAGGGCGCACCTTGATTGTCGGCTCGGGCACGCTGGCGGCGATCTATGGGCTGTTGGCTCGCATCGAGGGAGCCGCCGAGGTGTGGTTCATTGTGCGTTCACAGGGCAAAGCTGACCTGCTTACCGGACTGCTTGGCGACTGGGCCAGGTTCAAGATTGTGCCGGCCTATGCGAGTTTGCCTCTGCCTGAGAAATTGAAAGTAGAAGAAGACGTCGCGAAGGAGTTCGCGGACCTGACACACGGTGAGTTGTTTGATGACGTGGTGCTGGCGGCGCCGTCGGAGGACGCAGAACGGCTGATGTTTATACTGCTCAATCCCGACGGTTATGGGGTTGCATCCTGTTTCGCCGGCCTGCACAAGCCCACCGAGCAAGCCCTGGTGGATAACCTGCATTACCGCATGGCCAAGGCCGTGGGGACAAGCGGCTGCTCGACGCGCACGATGGAGACCATCCTCAAGTGGCTTGCGAGTGGCAAGTTGTCCATGAAGGGACTTACCTGCCCGCATCCGTACACGCTGAAGGATGACCCTGCCGAATTCTTTCAAACGAAAGCCGATGGTCGAAAGCCGATGCTGTTTCCATGGGTATAACGCGTGACGCCAACCATGAAGATCGCAGTTATCCCCCGACCCGGTTCACTTGAGGTGCGAGACCCGGCCCATTCCTGCTCCCATGGAGGGGCAAGTGCTCGTCCGAATTGCCCTGTGCGGCGTCTGTGCTTCGGACGTGGCCGTCTTGAGCGGACACAATCCCAAGAAATTTCCTTACTCACCCGGGCACGAATTTTGCGGTCGAGTGGAGCGGCTGGACCCGACCGTGACGCAATTTCAACTTGGGCAATCGGTGGTCATCAACCCCAACCTTGGCTGTGGTGAGTGCCGGTACTGCCGCGCTCGGAAACCCAACCTGTGCGAATCTCTTAAGTCTCGATCCATCAAGAGCAACGGTGGTTTTGCCGAGTACGTGGCGATTGACGCGCGCATGATCCACCCCATCCCCGCGGGCATGAATGACGTGCTGGCTACCTATGTGGAACAGTTCTCATGCGCCCTCCACGTCGCGAGGTCGGCGGAAGCGGTTCAACCCAAGCGCGTGGCCGTCTTTGGCGCGGGCATGCTGGGAATTCTGACCGTCCTGATTCTGAAAGACCCGGCACGAGAAGTCATCCTCATTGAGCCGAACGATACTCGTCGCGATCAAGCGCGGGTGTTGCTGGGCGTGCCAGCCCTGACCCCGGAGGAACTGACGAGTTCGGAATGGTTTAACACCCTTGATGCGGCCATTGATTGCAGCGGCCGGATCGAGGCCGTGTCGCAGGCGCTCCGATCGTTGGGCAAGACCGGACGGCTGGTCTTGGCGGGCTTGGTTGGGAACCCCCAGGATGCAGTGCTGCCGCTGGTGGAGGTTACTTTGAAGGAATTGGAACTGGTAGGAGCATGGCTCAACCCTCACACGTTTGAAGATGCGATCCCATTAGTCCTGAAACACCGGGAAACTTTCGAGGCCCTCCAGACCGAGGTGTTTCCGCTCGATGACATCGCGGCAGCCTTTGCGCGGGCCGCGAAACCCAATGTGAACAAGGTTTTCGTAAAGCCCTAGCGGCGGAAATGAGAGGACAACAATATGCCACTGGTCACGGATTATAGCGCGGTGAAGGAAATCTACCATGAGGCTGCGGCGCGCGGGGTCAGCTTGCCATCGTTCTGCGTCGAGGACCGCGAAACCTTGGAAGCGATCCTGGCGGGAGCGTTGGAGACAGGAAAAGAGTTGGGGGTGGCGGATCTGCCGGTGGTGCCGGCCTGGACATGCCGCTACCCAGGGCGCGGCCAGATGGAGTCTGTTGACCGCCTGTGGCGATGCCGTGCTCGGGACCAACTTGATGTTGTCCGATCTCGAAGCGTTCATGGGCGATACGAGTCCGTATCGCAAGTTGCGAGTCCTGCCGCATCTCGATCACGGTTTCCCATGGCTCGATGCTGACATCATGCGGGATTACACGGATCGGTTCGCCTCCATCATGTGCGATGCCAGCGAAAAGCCTTTCGAAACAAACATCCGCCTGACCGCACAGTACGTGGAAGAGGTTCGGGGACGGGTGCTGGTGGAGGGCGCCGTGGACGAAATCTTCGAGGCGGGCAGCGATCAGCCAAAAAACGAACCGACCAGCGTTGAGCAGGCCGAACGCTTCCTGCGCGAGACGGGTGTGGATATTCTCGTTCCCAACGTCGGGACGGAACATCGCTCCACGGCCACCGTGGCCGCCTATCGCTCCAATCGCGCGAAGGAGATCAGCAGCAAAGTTGGCAAAATTCTCTGCTTGCATGGGACTTCCTCGCTCGGGATGGATGACCTCAGCCGCCTAACCGCGGATGGCTTTGTGAAGATAAATATTTTCACCGTGCTGGCGGTGCGAGGCGGACAGGCCGTGGCGCGCACGGTCATCAACAACCTCGGGAATATCCTCGACGAGCAGGAACTGAAGTCGCTCGTGCAGGCGGATGTACTGGGAAGGAAGACATTAGAACCCGACTTCGGGGAGACGCAGCCACCCCTGAAACCGAAGCTCAATTTCGTCGCCACCCCGCGTCGCCGCGATGCGTGGTTTAGAGCGGTGCGTGAAACCTGCCGCCAGTTCTACAAGGCGTTCAATTACCGCGCGTTTCAACGCTGAATTGCAAAGCGATAAAGCGGGATAACCACGGTCAGCGCAGTCCTGACCGCGGGCCTTTCTCTTTCCGTACCGGATTCATTGAAGCCATTCCGGCAGGCCATGCCATTGCCAAGAATGGAAGAACCCACGGTCAGCAAACCCCTGACCGGGGCTACCCGCTTTCATTTTTCATGGAGCACCGGTCCCACTTTCATCCTGAGTGCCTGTGCCACCGTTAAGAAGCTAGCGACAAGCAACCAGTTACGAGAAAAATGGCAAGGCGAGATCCTTCCGAAGGCACGGGATGACAGTGCAACGCGGAGCGACGACGGCCAAGCCCCCTGTGACACACTGCCCCGCATCGGCTATCGGCTGTGCTAGGTGAATAGATGAATCAGATTGCCAACTTCCAAAATCGCGAATCTAAGGGGCGAAAATCAAAAATCGGCGGATGGCCCGATTACCCACGGCCCTTTTACCGCTTCTTCAACTTCTTGCCGTGCCTGGAGACGGACTTCGGTGCCTCAGTGGGCTTGGCCGTCGCAGCCGGCTTCGCTGCGGCCTTCGCACCACTGGCCTTTGCGTCAGCCTTAGCGGCGGGTTTGGCGGGCGCCGGGGGCGGCCCGGAGTCCGGAACGGCGGCGCTGCCTTTCTTGCCCTTTTGTAAAGAGGACGGCGGCGCTGTGCCGGTCGATTCCCTTTCCTCATTGCGGGCATGAGCTGGAGCAGGCTCGGATGGCTTTCCCCTTCCTTTCTTGGGCTGAGGGGCGGGGGGCGGCGGTGGAGGTTCCTTGATACCGGCCAGTTCGCGCATCTCCTTCATGAGCTGTGGATGGGATTTAATTTTCCCGTCCAATTGCATGGCGAAGATTCGGGCGAGAATGTGGTCGAACTCCGGCCCAGGCTTAACCCCCAAGGACTGCAATTCTGTACGAGGCAGGCGGGAGCGGATCTCCGGGTACTTAAACAGGAAGCTCTTAATGCGGTTCAGTACTTTGGCCTTCTTGGTGTTGGCGAGCAGGAAGAGCAGCAGCGGTTGAGGCTGCGGTGAAAGGAGAGTGTAAACCTGGCTAGGCAGGTTGGCTTTGGCGCTGGACAGCAGATGTTCAAGCTTCTTGGCGTCGTGCTCGATGCCGAGCGCCAGCTTGATGGCCTTGTTTTCTCGAATGATCTTCTTGGCCAAACGTAGCTTGTGCTCTCCGCCCATTTTCTCTGCCAGGCAGTGGAAATTCAGGAGGAAAGGATCAGCGCCGGGAGCGTTCTGTAATACGTTGTGGATGCGCGCAAAACGATCGTAGGGCAGATGCACGGAGGCGAGTTTCTTATCCAAGCCGCCAAGGAGTTTCCGGTCAGAAAGCGTTTTGAGAATCCTCCCGGGCTGATCCTCACGCAGTATCGCGGCCAGCTCTCGCGCCTGCTGGTCAGCATCCAGGCGTTCCCAGGCGCCATCAGCCAAAGCCGCGTCGAACCAGCGCTGCGTGCGTTCATCGGGCTTAAAATCGAATCGCATGCCTAGACGCAGCAAACGATAAATCCGGGAGGGATCATCAAGAAAGCCGCGGGATTGAAGGGCGCGAATCTCGTGCCGTTCGATATCCCCAGCGCCATTCGTGGGGTCGAGCAGCAAGCCACGGGAGTTGGGATGGAGCGAGACGGCCATGGCGTTGATGGCAAAGTCACGGCGCTTCAAGTCCTCAAAGACCATAGCGGGATGCACGTCCGGTCGCAGCCCCGGCCGCGAGTAAAATTCTTCCCGGCACATTGCTAACTCGGCGCGCACGCCATTGGAAAAAAACAGCTCGGAGGAATTAAAGTGTTCGTCAAGTTCTTGGTATTCCAGCGCCAAGAGTGCCTCACCGGCAGGGTCTCGCGAGCCGCGGCCGGCTTTAACGGAAGCGGCGTGGGGTATGCCGCGGAGGATTCGTTGTGGCGAACCCTCAACACTGAGGTCGAGGTCGCGCACAATCTGCTGGCCAAAGGTGAGGTCGCGCACAGCGCCACCCACCAGGTAAAGGTTGAGTCCCTGCTCGGCCGCCAAGCGGCTGATCAGAGTAAGCACAGCGTACTGTTCCGGGGAGAGCCGGCTTTCCATCAGGAAGTTGTAATCGCTCATGGCGTTCGGCTTCCAGCGTTCTCCCGGGCCCCAGCTTCAGGCTCGAGGATGGTGAGATTGATATACCTGCTTCAACCGTTCCTTCAACACGTGCGTGTAGATCTGGGTCGTGGAGATGTCACTATGGCCCAACATCAGTTGAATCGACCGCAAATCGGCACCCCGCTCGAGCAGGTGGGTGGCAAACGAATGCCGGATCAAGTGCGGGGTGAGCCCGGTCGCCAGTCCAGCGCGCCGCCCATAAGCTGCCAGAATTTTCCAAAAACCCACGCGCGAAAGCGCCCCACCCCGGCGGTTCAGGAAAAGCCAAGGGGAGTTGCGCTTTCCAGCGAAGACGGCGCGTCCGGAAAAAAGGTACGTCTCCACGGCGTGCAAAGCGGATTTGCCCACCGGAATCAGGCGTTCCTTGTTGCCCTTGCCCAGGCAGCGAATGATGCCGAGCCCCATATCGAAATCCGCTGCGCCCACATGCACAAGTTCAGAAACGCGCATTCCCGTAGCATAAAGCAATTCCAGCATGGCTTTGTCGCGAATTCCCGCGGGGGTGGAGACGTCCGGCTGCGCCAGCAGTTGGTCAACCTCTTCTGCCGTAAGGTACTTGGGCAGCGATTGGTCAAGCCTGGGCGCTTCGACTTCCAAGGTGGGATCCCCTGTCAGGCGGCCCTCCCGCACCAGAAACCGGAACAGGTTACGCAAAGAAACCAGATGCCGGGCCACCGAACGTGCACCCAGACCCCGATCATAGAGCTCTTTAAGAAAGGCGCGAATGACGTCGCGATCAACCGCCGACGGGGATTTCCCCAGGCGTTGAAGAAAGGCCGAAAATTCCGTGAGGTCGCGGCGATAACTCTCAATGCTGTTCGCCGCCAACCCTTTTTCAACACGGGCAAAATCCAGAAACAACTGCACTTCCGGGATCGGGGGGAGTGGCGACGCGACAGGGAAAGGAGTGGCCACATCCTGTGAAGGTCTCGCGCCAGGGGTGGGCAAGGCGGCGGGACTTGTTCGTACGGCAGCTCGCTGGAGATGGTCGCGACTCGGCATGCTCGCCTGACTGGAACGCACTGTCAATTCAGTCCTATGCACGAATGGTCGGACAATAAGAGGCAGCCCTCCCCCATCGGGCGAGAGGCATGAAGAGTCCTCTCCCCATTGCATTTAAGGCCTTTTTTATCATGCGATTAGGAGCTTCTTCCAAATGGGGCGCCCCAAACTCGTCATTGAAACACTTGACAGGCCCGACCCGCGCCCTATACTAGCACAAGCTAATTTCTATGGCCAAGCAGCATTTAGCGGAATTTTGCATTGAGATTAAGAATTATTACTCGTGAGAGACGGTTCCTCCACAACCCGTAAGCGCGTAGTCGTTAGAAAACTCGTTAATGGGCTCGTCAAGGGTTTTCTCGACCCCAACGGCTTCCTTGGGAGTGAGGTTGACGTGCTGGACCGCGAAGGGCGGCTGGTCCACATCCCCATGTCCGAGATTAAGGCGGTGTTCTTCGTCCGGAGCTTTGAGGGCAACCCGGAACGTGCAGAGCGAAAGGTCTTCCGCAGTCGCCCTAGGCTGGCCGGACTCTGGGTACGGATGACTTTCAAGGACAGCGAAGTTCTGGAAGGACTCCTTCCCAACAATCTTGTCGAGATTGATCCGCTGGGATATCTGGTAACTTCACCGGACGTCTACTCAAACAACCTGCGGATGTTCGTTCCCCGCACGGCGCTAACGGAAATGGAAATCATCGGCGTGATATCGGATGGAGTGGTGACCCGGATGTCGCAGCGAGCCGCCCAAGCGCGGGCCACCGCCACGCGCGAGCATCAGTTTGGTCTATTTGCCGCAGCAAGTCCCCCGAAAAAACAATAAAGCTCCCGAGGTAAAGCGGCATAAGGAATGGGGTGGCTCCTCTCCGCCACTTGGATAAACGGCGCCAAGGGGCATTCCCGGAAGAGTCTCAACGGGGTGGGACGTTGGGGACCACGGCGGGCAAATCCAGCCGTTGATGGATCGCGTAGAGGACCAGTTCCAACCGGTCGGAAACTCCGACCTTATCGTAGATGGTGCGGAGATGGTTCTTCACCGTCTGCTCGGAGATGGAAAGGTGCGTGCTTATTTCCCGATTACGCCAACCCTGCATTAAGTAGCTGATGATGGTCTTCTCCCGGAGGGTCAAGGTATCGACAGGGCGAGGTGGATTGTCAGCGCGCGCCTCGAGGAGCTTAGCCATGGTGGAAACTTGCTTCTTGGGGATCCACATCTCCCCTTCGGTAACGCGGCGGGCACACTTGATGAAGAGTTGCGGGTCAACCGTCTTGAGAATCACCCCGGCTGCGCCATTGCGTAGGTGGCGCATCGAGGATTCATCAGATGAGGTGGAAGAGGTGGCGACGACCTTACATCGAGGAGACACCTCGGTTACTGCGGAGACCAGGTTAACGCCGCTCTCGGCAAGGATTTCTTCCTGGATGAAAACCAGATCGGGCCGAAACGTTTCCGCTCTCGCCAAAACCTCGGCGGCATTCTCAGCTTCGCCGACGACGCGGAGATCATCCTCCACGGCGAAGAGCTTCTTGAGGCCAAGCCTGAAAATGCCCTCCCGGTCAGCCACAAGAACGCGTATTCTTCCCTTTGAAAGCCGCGCTGTTCCCATTCATCGATCCCGCATCAATCGCCTCGGGCGAGGCCCTCTCCAGCGAATGGTAACTGCGATCATAGTCTACGTGTAATGTCTTTTGTGAGAAATTTCGGGGCGGCCGGGAATACTGATCAGTTCTTTTTGGGGCGACCTTTGCCCCCAGACCCAGTCCGTGGCTTGGGACGCAATTCATATTCATCGATGACTGCACCCAGCCCCTGAACCTGCCCATGCTGGCTCCATCTCACGACTCGCCCCTTGCACAAAAGCTCCAATGGGACTTGTGTTATCTCAGGGGGAAGCATCACCTTGATCATGACCGAGGTTGCGCGGTGCAGGCGGACAGGAGTTTCGATGAATAATCCGCTGCCGCTGATATTGCCGGTTTTCCCCATAGCATGTTTTAGGCTCCCGGCGCGACTCTTCCACCGGATTTCAACCGGAAGTTCCACCGGGATTCTCTGGCTTATGCGTTGCTGATTCATGCTTGTCATGACTCCCCTGGACGGGTCTACTTGAGAAGCTTAGCCTGTTTCCGGCCGCCTCGCAAGTGCTGCGATGGTAACCCTCATTCATTTTCTGCTTGCGCGGGCAAGTAAGCTCCATGCCGGGGTCGCGGAAATAGCGTTTCGTTGATGGCTTACCCCAGTATGCGCTCTGACTACCACTACCCAATAGCCCATCCCCAATACAACCTGGAGTGGACTTTTTGCAGGTAACCGGAAGCATTGCGCTTGCTGCCTGCGCGGCCAATCCAGCCCCTTTTGCCTTACCCGCCCTTCAGAGGTAAGGTACCGTTGAAGTGAATCTATCTGATTTTCAGACCTCGACCAAGGTCACAACTGTACCAGGACTTTCGTACTAGCGCCTGCCCAGCGCTGCTTAAGGCGATCGCTTCCAAGGGAGTATGCGGCACGTAAATATATAGCGACACTTGGATTCCTGACCTGCCCGACTAGTCACGCCGCCGACCTTCCCTCTGCGTACGTTGCCCGGCGAAACGGCGGCTTGGCAATTACGTTCTGTGCGTTGCCAGGAAGGTCCACCACTGGTACGCTTGCCCATGTACGTGACGGAAAGTGTGGACCCCGTTCCTGTACAGGAGGTTTCCAAGGCGAGGCCACTCATCACAGGGAGATCATCATGAAACTCGGCGAACTTGCAGCCCGGCTTGAATGCAAATTGGAGGGACCTGACCATTTGGAAATCACCGGGGTGGCGGGAATGGACGAAGCAAATCCCGGCGAAATCACGTTTCTCTCCAATCCCAAATACCTTTCGAAACTGCGCACCACGCGCGCGGGGGCGATTATCGCCGGCCGGGATGTGGACACGCTGGGTAAACCGGCGCTGCGTTCCGATGATCCCTACATGTCGTTTGCTCAGGCCATCGAGGTTTTCTATCCACCTCAGCGCCCTGGCGCCGGAATCCATCCCACAGCCATCATCGCCCTTGATGCGAAGCTGGGGAGCAATCCCTCCATCGGCCCCTATGTGGTCATCGAAGGCGGCGTCGAAATCGGTAACGATTGCGTGCTTAAGAGCTTTGTCATGATTTACCCGGGAGTGAAAATCGGCGATCGTTTCCTCGCTCACTCGCACGCCGTGGTGCGAGAGAACGTCCATATCGGCAATGACGTCATCCTTCAGAACGGCGTGGTGATTGGCGGCGATGGCTTCGGTTTTGCGCCGCGCCCGGACGGGACGTTCTACAAGATCGTGCAAGCCGGCACCGTGGTCATCGAAGACGGCGTGGAAGTTCAATCGAACAGTTGCATTGACCGCGCCGCCGTGGGTGAGACACGCCTGCGGCGCGGTGTAAAAGTCGACAACCTCGTGCAGGTCGCGCACGGCTGCGACATTGGCGAGAATTCCCTGCTCTGTAGCCAGGTGGGAATCGCCGGCAGCACCACCCTTGGCCGCAACGTGATTCTGACCGGGCAGGTTGGCGTGGCCGGACACTTGACCCTCGGTGACCACGTGATCGCGACCCCCCAAACCGGCGTGCCCAACGACGTCCGGCCCCACACGACAATTTCCGGTTCTCCTGCCGTCGACCACGAGGTATGGTTGAAAGCCTCGGCCGTCTATCGGCGCCTGCCGGAAATGTTCGCTGCCTACCGGAAGATGAAAGGCCTCCTCGAAAAGGAGAAGTCCTAATCCCGGGATCAAGAAAGCAATTTGCGAAGTGGTCACGAACCGCGCTGCAAAGATCAAACTAGATCTCTCCCAAAGGAATAGCGACTCATGCCAGTCAAAGTAAATGTTACGAAGCTACACCCTGCGGCGCTCCTGCCCAGCTATGCCCACCGAGGCCCCTTCGGGGATTTGGCTGCCGACGTATCGGCTTTGGAGGCGGCAGAATTGGCACCCGGCGAAATCAAGGCTCTGCCCACCGGTCTCGCCTTCGAGTTCCCACCGGAATTCGGCGCGCTCGTCGAGGACCGTTCCGGATTGGCCTTGAAAGGCATCTGCACGCTGGCCGGGGTGATCGATCCTGGCTACCGCGGCGAGTTGAAAGTTGTTCTGATCAATCTGGGCAATGGACCTTTTCAAATTAATGCTGGAGATCGCATTGCGCAATTACGCATCATCCGGCGAGTGGAAGTCCAGTTCAGCGAGGTCGATTCCGTGTCCTCAACAGAGCGTGATGCGCGCGGGTTTGGAAGCACGAGAGTGTAAGGACAAGCTCATTCCATTCCGATCTCGCCATCTATCGATCTTCGGGGGCCGCCTCCGATTGCTTGACCGGCCTTTCTTCCGGGTCGAGATCCTGCAGGATGGCCTGGCGGGTTCGATCAATCAGTTCCCGCCGTTGCTCAAGGGTGTAATTCTGGGCGGAGATGGGATCGTGAATAGTGATGCGAACCCGGCCGGGGCGAATCACAAATTGGCCTTTCGGCATGATCTTACGAGCGCCCGAAACTGATATCGGGACGATGAGCGCGCCGGCTTTGATGGCCATGACGAACAGGCCTTTCTTGAACGTCTGAAGTCGGCCATCGGGGCTGCGTGTGCCTTCGGGAAACGCCAGGAAGGAATTCCCTGCTTTCATGGCGGCCACGGCGCGCTCGACCGCGGCAATGGCCCTCTCGCGGTTTTTGCGATCGACGGGAATGAATCCGCGATAAACCATAGCCGTTCCCAAAACCGGCACACGGAAGAACTCCTGTTTGGCCATCACCAGGACTGGTGGCAGGATGGTAATCACCGCCGGTGGATCGCAGTTGCTCTGATGGTTGGGCATGTAGATAGCGGCCCGGCCGTGGGGAATTTTTTCGAGCCCGTGGACTTCCAGGCGAACACCGGAGAGCCAAAGCGCCCACCGGGCTCCCCTAATGCCCACCTGATAAAGCTCGTCGGTGTTCTTCGTAACCCAAGCATGGATCAAAAACGGCAAGCCGACCACAAGGATGTAAAGAAAAGTAACGAATGTAACGAGAATCGCACGGATCATTATTTTCCCAAGGCTGGATTGGTTACGCCCTTCAGCCAGCCTTCACGCACACGCAATTGATCGCGACTGGCCTGTGGATCTTCCTCAATTTGAATCGAGATTTGCTGGTTAACGCCGATCTGGAATTTGAGGAGATGGGTTGCTCCCTCCCTCACGATCTGGAGTTCTACCGCCTGGCCTGGCCGCCATGAAGGCAAAGTGGGATTAGGGCCTGCGGGCAGCAGTTCCCCGTCCGCCATCGCCAGCACATCTCCCGGCTGCAATCCGGCGCGTTGGGCATCGCTTCCGCTATCGACAGAGTCCACTTGCAGCCGCCCATCGGGATTTCGCGATGCGGAGAAGCCTTGCAGGGGTAATTCCGTCATATGCGTCGCGACGTGCAACCCGGCATAGCCGAAGTAGGTGGAATAATCAAGTTCCTGCGTTCCCCGCACGTAGTCCGCCATAAATCGATCCATATCAAACGTGGGCGCCACTTGGGCCATAACTAAGTTGAGATCAGCGAGCGTATAAAAGCGTCCGCGCCGAGCAAAATCCTGATTGAGGCGGCGCATCACGTCATCCAAACCCGCCTGGTTTTGGCTGGCGTGGCGGATGCCCAGATCCAGCAAATAGCCGAGCAATTCCCCTTTATTGTAATAGGAAATGCTGCGGTCGGAACGATTGTAGTCGGGGTATTTCTCCAGCCATGCTTCCCGGCCTGCCATCTCGACACTCTGGAAGCGGCGCGCGCTGCGGCCTCGCAACACCTCGATGGCGCCGGCGACGCGTCTATAAAACGTGTCGCGATCGATCAGGTCCGACTCGTAACAAGGCCAATTGTGCATACGTGTTGGTGACGCCCTCGCACAGCCACAAGTCCCGCGTGTCATTGCCATGGATGTAATCCACGGGTTCAAGGGACTGGGGCCGGATACGCTTGACGTTCCAGGCGTGAAAGAACTCGTGCGCCACGACGCTTTCCAGGTAGCCGTCGTTGTCACGAAGGGCGGAAGCGGGGATGGCAATTGCCGCTCCATCGCGATGTTCCATGCCGCCGGTCGACCCGCCCTCGCGCGGGAAATGCAGGATGAAGGTGTAACGGCTGAAAGGAAGGTCCTGCATCAGATTCGTTTCTTCTGTGGTGATGCTCTGGATGGAGCTCAGAATGCGATAGGGCGAATAATCCGCGCGGTCGGCATCAATGATCAAGCGGATGGTCGCATGCTTCGTTTCGGCCGCCGATGCCCCCAGTGGAGTAAAATCCTGCGGGTAGTTGAATTCCTCAAAATGGCCTGCTTCGATGGGGCAATCCACCATAGCGTCGTAATCTGCCGCTTGAAACTCATCGCCTTCGCCTTCCAGGAATGTCGCCAGTTTCCAGCCGGCCGGAAACTGGAACTTGACTTGCACCGGCCGCTTACGCTCCCGGGGCAGGAAGAAAAGCACCATCGCCAGATTCAGAAAGGAATGACTGCCATCCAACATGCTGTCAAAGGGGCCGTTAGCGTTGGCATAAACCGAGTAGTGGAAGACGAGGTTGCGGCAAGAGCGGTTCGGTCCGCGCCAGGTGTTCAGGTCCTCGCGGTTCAAATCGGCGGGCTGGCCATCACAATCGCCCGTCATGTCTTCCACGTTTTTCACGAAGTCGCGGATCTGATAAAGACAGTTCCAGGCGGGAATCTGAATCTCCGTGCCCGCGCTCGCGCCGGGAATCCTCAACGTGACTTGCAGCACGTGCGTTTCCGGCGCGGTTAAATCCAACAAATAATGAATCGGCTGAGTCGCCTGGGCGCCGCAGGGAAGTAAGCAAAGCAGTACGAGGATAAGCCATTGGCAGGGGGAAGGCATGCTCCCCGATAAAGGCCATTGGGTGGAGCGACGGGGCTCCCCCGGCGCATTCGGGCTGTTAGTGTGGCGGATAGTTGAATGATCGTCTAGCAATTTAGTGTCGGACGTTAAATGAGCAAAAGCATTTCACGCCAAGGCGCAAAGTTTTAGAAGACGCAAATAAAACGAAGCAGTTGTTCTTTGCGAATCTTTGCGCCTTGGCGTCTTTGCGTGAGATGGTTCATTTCTTCATTGCCGCGTCAGTGGTGGGAAAGGTGTCTTCGCTCGCTCCACAGGCTGACTCCCGCAAAAAACAGCCGATTCACGCACTCCATACTCACCAATAACTGGTTTCTTTCCTGGGTGGCACGCTCATAACTATAACACCTCGCTGCTCCGGGGTGATTCCACAAACCTTTGCCAACCCAGTGGCCCTGTGATGAGCACTCTAGTCTTTCCCATATCAACTCTGGCATGTCAAATGTGAGGTCCGAAAAGCACTTCCTACGCCTGATCACCCCGAACTGCATTCGAACAAAGTGGAGAGCGGAGTTCAAAATTCAGATTTCACAATCTCATCGGAGCGCATTTCTCCTTTCATTTCAACAACATTACGGGTTCGCAGCGATAACTAGCTTATTTTTCTTAAACATCACGGGATAAGGGTGCATTTGAGCCAAGTCAATTTTCAAGGTCGCTTGTTTTCATCAAGATGTCGGGTAATACCTTCATTTTACCGTCCTTTTCTTTCCTCTTACTAGCCTATGCGACGCTTTTGTAGCCTCATTATTTTCAATGGGTTAGTTTCTTTCGGCTGCCATCAGACGTTGCGATTTCTTCGCTAACCTGCTGTTTTTTCATAAACTTCACGGGTTCCCGGGGCATTTTCCAGATTTCTTCTTCGTGCGCGTGGCGTCTGATCTCCTGTAGGGCCGAATTCCGTTCGGCTTGGGCGTGAGTTCCCGGCAGACCGAGGTACTCACGCTGGCCCGAGCCCTCAAGCGGAACTCCGCATACACACTCGTCCTCGATTTAGTAGCCTAGCTTGTAACCGTTAGGTTTGTCAACACAATTATTGGCGATTTTCCTACGGGCAGGAGAAAATCGTACACGAGGGCGCATAATTGTCCGTGCCATTTCCTACCGGTAGGAATTGGCTGCACAGGATTGCCGATTTCTGAGTGCGGACTTGGGGCTCTTCGCGAAGCGCCTCCTCGAACACAGGCGTAATTGTTCACGGAGACGGTTCCCGAACTGCGCCTATTACCCCCAGGTTGCATCCAACGAGTCCGATTGGCCAGCGAAGTCGTCCGTGAGGCGCTCCGCCCGTTGGAAGATCACGAGCAAGCGCGGGCTGCCCAGCTCGGTGAATTCAATCGCGAACTGGGTCGTCGCTTGGCGTCCCGCGATAGCGAAGAAAAGGCGGACCCGGCCAAAGTCAGAAGCCGCCCCCGGAAAAAATCGGAAGAACGGCGGAAGCCCGCGTAGCACACACCTGTTCGCCAGATCCGTCGCTTTTCGTTGCCCTACTACTATCAACAAGGGTAAGGATTTTCATTGTCTGCGAGGGACGAGCCGCGGACCCACAGAACAGGCGCTACGCCTCCTGCCAACCTAAAGGTCGACGTTACCTTTGGCCCATGGCGAAGCGCCCTGCCGGAATCTCCAATAACACAACGCGGCCCCCAACAGAATCGTCAGCAGTCCGAGCGCCGATTCCTTGGGGCCCAGTGAAAGGGTTCTTCCCTGCTGCCCATCGGCGCACCTACTTGACCAGTTTCTGGACCACGGAAATCAACTGATCGGCATTGAAAGGCTTCACAATCCAGCCGGTGGCGCCGGCTTTGCGCCCCGCATCCTTTTTCTCTGCCTGAGACTCGGTCGTGAGCATCAGGATGGGAACGAACGAGCAGCCCGCCAGTTTGCGGACCGCAGCGATCAGTTGAATGCCGTCCACATTGGGCATGTTGAGGTCGGTAATGATCATGTCGAACTTCTCCTTGCTGACCTTGTCGAGGCCATCTTTGCCATCGACCGCCTCGATCACTTCGTAACCGGCCTTTCGCAAGGTAAAACTGACCATCTGCCGAACACTGGCGGAATCATCCACCGTTAAGATTCGTCTCATCGCTGGCCCTCATGCCGCCGAGTACGAGAGTTCCGTCACTCTCCGAATCCTCAAGGCAAACTCAAAACAGTTCAACGCTGTTCCCCGCGAACGTTTGCTGCGCCACCGGTAGGTCCGTCCCGCGGAGCGCCGCACGCAGAACGTCGCGCTCCATCTCCGTCGTGTAAGACGCCGAGAACAGCCGTTCAACTTCTGCGGCGTCGTACCGATCCTTCACCTCCGGGTGATCGATCTCCAACTGGCGCCTAGCACATTCAATCGCGGTCAGCACCGCGTCGATACGGCCAAAGCAAGCATCGAGGAGATCAACGATGTTGCCGACCTCCGTAGTCTTCGCCTGCATTTTCTCCGTGGCGACTTCCATCTCCTGGGCCTGGCTGGCCGCGAACGCGGCGGCGGTTCGTAAGTTGTCAAGACCGGCCTTCGTTTGCACTTGCGCTTCACGCAGCCTCTCGTTGCTGGCTTCGGAAAAGGCCCCCATCGCCTCGTTCGTCTGCTTCACCAGGTCCAGGACCTCTTGCATGGCCTGCCCGGTTTGATCGGTAATTTGGCCCCACTCCGCCGAAATTCCTTTGATACAGTTCGCGATCGCCAGGATCGCGGCGGCTTGCGTGCCCAAGTGGCTGGCCTCAATGATGGAGTTGAAGGTGAGCAACTGCAGGTGACCGCGGACGGACTTTGACCTTTGCAAATGTTCACTGACCAATTGCATCAGGTTTGCGAGCCCTCCGAAAGTGCGCTGGATTCTCTCGCTGTAAGCCTGACTCTCGCGTTCGAGCCGTTCGATGTGGGCAAGCTGGGACGACAGATCCCGCTCCTGATCAAGGACCACGGGGCCGATCCCGACCACTTCGGATGCGCTTACCCTCAGGATGCCGCCCATGCACGTCCTGATTTGAGATGCCCAGTTGGCTACGGTTTCCTTGATGGTTCGCAGTTGATAAATCTGGATCGTAAGGCCGGCGTAGGCGCGAGCTAGTTCCTGAGCGACTTCCTTCTCCGAGTTCCCATCCACCGCGCATTTTTGCGGAAATTAGCGCAAACCCCTCCTGCACATGCTCGATTTGCTGGCGGGTGATGTCGTGCGCTTGGACGGCGGCCACCACTCCGGCAATCTGCTGGGCGACGTCCTCCACGCACGTCCTGAATTGAACGGGCGTCCGGGAGAGTTGGGTCAAGCTGGAATCCACCACTGCCAAGGCGTTACCCAGGTCAACTTCCATGCGAGCCAACTCCTCCCGCAGGCGTGGAAGTTCGGCCGCAAGCACGCGCCTCGTCTCTTCCATCGCAGCCCTGCGGCCATCCGTGTGGCACGGTCAAGTTCCAGCGTATCCTCGGTCACCGACTTCGAGAAGTCGGCCAACTCGTGCGCCAGGTACTGGAAGCCGGCCCCCACGGCGCCGAGGCGAGCCACCTCGATATTCGTAAGCACGCTCAGCGCCTTGGTCTCAAAAGCAATCGCCGCCTGGTCGCGCGTTACTTGAGAGAGTTGACGCAGCAGCTTCACTTCCGTCGTAACCGTCTCCAGGATCCCGGTGGTTGCCTGAAGCCTGTCTCCAATGAAGCCTCTGGCCGCGGCGCCCAGGGTTTGCACGTTCGGCAAAACGGAGCTGACACTTTCATTCTCGACGCAGCTGACAATAGCTGCCGCCAGATTCAAGATCGTGTCAGCATGGCCCGCAAGACCCTCAAACGCCCTCGCCACCGACTCTATCTGGCTCTCGGTGGTGCGGGACATGGATCCAAGCTCGTCCTTTGCCTTCTCCAGCAGTGCAAATTGCTTCCGTTCTGGTTTCAACACTCATCGCGACTTGTCTTGCCAGGTGGTGAACCTTCCGAAGTCGGGGAGGAACTTCTCGGCCGACGGATTGATATCCAAAATGTTAGCCCAGGGAGCCGGTTGGGCTCTGATCTTTACGGCCGAACGGCCTCACTTCGCATGGGCGAGTATCGCCCCGGCGACCGCCGGCAAAGGCAAAACCCTTTCCACGGCGCCCCGCTTGTCGGCCTCTTTAGGCATGCCGAAGACGACCCAGGTGGCCTCATCCTGTGCGATCGTCACTGCCCCCACCTGTTTCATTTCCAGCATGCCGCTGGCCCCGTCATCACCCATTCCCGTCAGTATCAGTCCCACAGCGTTCTGTCCAGCATAGCGACCGGCGGAACGAAACAGCACCTCGAGCGAGGGACGATGGCGGCAAACCCGCGGCCCTTCCTTGAGGTCCAGAAAATATCGAGCTCCGCTTAAGCAGCATGTGATAATTACCCGGCGCAATCAGCGCGCGTCCACGTAGAACACTATCGTTTGACTCTGCTTCCTTTAATTAATGTTTGATCGGCTCAAGTCACGCAGGCTTGCCGAGAAAACATGTCCCCATTGATCATGGTCATGGGATCGAGAATAAGGACCGGGCGGCCATCGCCGAGGATGGTGGCGCCGGCAATTCCCGGCAATCCGGACAAGTAATCGGCCAAAGGCTTGATCACAATTTCCTGCCGCTTATAGAGGGCGTCCACCCCGATGCCACGCCGCTGGTTCCCTACCTGCATCACCAGGATCGCGAAATTCGCCAGCTCCCGCTGCACGGGGTCTCGCCCGCGGAGGTTTAACAGGTCGGATAGCATCTCTACTGGAACTACTTCGCCCCGGAGGGTGATGGCCTTTCTGCCGACAAGCGACTGCAGCCGCCGGACACCTCCTTCGACGACCTCGGTCACCGCGTGGAGTGGGATGGCGTAAGTATTACTCTCCACACCCACGAGCAGGACGTCAAGGATCGCCAGAGTCAAAGGCACTTCCAGCCGGACCTTCGTTCCCTTTCCGATTTCCGACGTGAGCCGGACATTTCCCTTCAGCTTGCGGAGGTTGGTCTGGACAACATCCATTCCGACGCCCCGGCCAGAGATGTCCGTCACCTCCTTTGCTGTACTAAAGCCCGGTAGGAAAATGAAGTTGTTGATCTCTTCCGGACTCAATGTTTTCGCTTTTTCAGACGAAACCAGGCCCTTTTCGATCGCCTTGCTGAGCACTCGTTCCGGATTGATACCACTACCGTCATCAATAACCTCGATGAACACAGCATTGCCTTCCTGACCCGCCTTAAGGAGAAGGGTTCCCGTTTCTGCTTTTTTGCTCGCCTGTCGGACCGAAGGCTTTTCAATACCGTGGTCGAGGGAATTACGCACAATGTGCACCAAGGGATCGACCAGGTCTTCCGCGACCCCCTTATCAATCTCAGTATCTTCCCCTTCGAGCACCAAATTCACCCGCTTGCCGTTCTTACGTGTGATATCTCGTACAAGGCGGGGGAATCGCTTGAAGAGGTCGCGCACGGGAACCATGCGCATTTCCATCACCTTGCGCTGTAATCCTCCAGAGATGCGATCCAGCGCCTGCGACGCCTCATGGAGTTCCTTCAAAGTGTTCGCCCGTTTTGATTGGCTGTCCTCCAACTCCTTAGCGATGTGGTGGAAGGTGTTGCGCGTAACAATCAATTCCCCGACCAGGTCCATGAAAACGTCTAGCATTGCCTGGTCGATCCGCATGGTTTTGACGCCAGCGGCTTCCCCTGCGGACCGGCGCTCTCCTCCGGACCGGCGGTCCCCCGTGGACCGGCGTTCCCCGGTGGCGCCAGGTTCACGCTTTCGGCCGCGCTCGCGGCACCAGCATCCTCGCCGGTCGACTGGCCGACGGCATAGCGAGGAGCCTCCATTTCCGAAAAGGACTTCTTGATGCTCTCGAAAAGGCACTGAATGCCCTCGATGATTGGCCGCTGGAGCCGCTGCCTCGTTGCGGATAATCTCCAGTTGGCCATCGACTTCCTCGCAGCGCTTGGCCAATTCGGCATACCCCATGTACGCTGCGCTGCTCCGGAGAGATCGGCACAACCGTGTCAATGCGCCCAAGCCGGGCTCAACGAGGCTTCCCCTGCTTAGCCGCGCCCCGAAGCAGATCACCCATGGATTCGATATATTGCTTTGCAGAATCAAGGAAAACCTGATTGTCGGAAGCGCGTGACTCAACCGGCGGCGAAGCGCACTCGCTACCTTTGGCCTGCAGCTCCAATCCGGCATTCTCGCTTAATAAGCGGGTGAGCAATGCCTCACAGATGCTGGTGTCAGGCTTTTGTGCTGGATCGGCAACGAGGGCCTTTAGCGTATCAAGGACAGAAGAAAACAAATCGAGTTGCTCGGTCCGTGACTTGCTTCCTTTCGTCATCGCGAACCGTTTCGAGGAGGCTCTCAAATGCATGGCTCACTCGCGAAATCGTGGTAAGTCCCAAGTATGATGATGTCCCCTTGATCGAGTGGATACCGCGCAGGAGAACGCCAATGGCCTCTCGATCCTGGCGTTGCCGGTCCAAGTCGACTAACGCCCGATCGCATGACTCGATGTGTTCAGACGATTCAAGTTGAAACTCGCGAAGAAGTTGCTGGCTAATGTCGCCGCTTTCACCTGTCGGGACCTCGTCACCACTCGGTTGGGGTTCGAGATCCTTGCTGTCCTTGCTTTCCGTTATTTCGAGCTCGCACTCGTCCTCAACAAAAATGAACACGTCGCGAACCGCTTCAATGGAAACGACGGCAATTAGAGTTACGTCCCATGCCAGATAAGATTCCTCCGGAAGCAACTCGTCCAACCGGGGAATACGGTCCACCTGCGCAATGATGGTTGCTTTTCCAAGCCTGCTGAGTTCCTTAAGCAACGCCAGGGGATCAACGCCTCTCTTCATCACGTCGCGACCGGGCGCGAAGTGGACTGCGAAATGTCATTAGAGTGTCGGGCATGGTGCGATCGGTTGGCTGCAGACTGGGTTGTGGGTCAGATTGAATTGCCTCGTGGGCCGCGGAAGTAACACCCTGCAGCCTGCCCAGATCTTTGACAATCTGGTCGCGATCCCCCGAGGTGGCGTTTTGTTCAGCCTCAGACTTCACAAGCAATATTCCGATCGCATCTCGGGCGGCGAGAATCAAATCGATGAGCTCATTGGTTACACGCACGCGGCCGCTGCGCACACAATCCAGGGTGGTTTCAACGTGATGCGCGAAGCGCGCCACATCGTCAAATCCGAACATCGCGCCGGAGCCCTTGATGGTGTGGAAGGCCCGAAAAAGTCGGTTAACCAAATCCTGGTTGGTCTCGTCCTTCTCGAGTTCAAGGGTAGCAATATCAATGTCGCCGAGAAGATCCAGTGCCTCTTGGCGATATGAAGCTGCGTGTTCGCTGGAATGACCCATTGATATATTCCTGCTTAAAGCGCCTTGGTAAGGCGACTTCGTCTTTACCGCCGTTACTCCGGGAGCGAGGATTCGGTGCGTTCCGGAAAACCCAGAAAGCGACTCATGCCCGCAAGCGCGGCATTGTCGCCACAAGCAGCCGAGATCTCCGTCCAAACGAATTCCTTGTTATCGCGGAGTGCGTCTGTCCGGGCCGGATACAGGATTTGGAGGCTGGCGATGTCCACATCCTCCACCTCGGCCAGCGAAACGAAAACCTGGCGGCCACGAGCGATGATTCCGCTTAGCACCTCCCGCAGCTTGTGCCCATGTTCGATAGTCAATACGCCCGAAATCGTTAGATGATCTCCGTCTTCTTTAATAGCTAGTTCACTTGACATCGTTAATGTCCCTTTGAATTCAAAAGAGTTCTTTCCTGCCCCACGCGACCCACCGTTGCTCCGACGGCAAAACCATCCGATGGAATGCCGGCGTATACCACTTTGCCTTTAGCTTGGCGTAGAGGAGAAACTTGTCACGAGATCTCCAGATAAATCACGGCGACCCACTCTGTGCCGCCAGCATGTTAACGTTGGCGATCAGTCGCGTCGGCTCAACCGGCTTGCACATATAGAGGTTGGCGCCTGCCTCGATCCCCTTTACTCTGTCTTGTGATCCCTCCCCGGACGAGATGAGAATGATGGGGACGAACTCATAGCCTTGGGTCTTCCGAATGTTTTTGGCCAATTCGTAGCCGTCCATACGAGGCATGTTTACGTCAGTAATAACAAGTGCGAAGGATTCCTCGAGCAACCGTTCCAAAGCCGAATAGCCATTCGGAGCCGTTGCGCATTGGTAGCCGGCTGTCTCCAATGCATATTTGTGCAAGGCCAAAACAACGGGGGAATCATCAACGATCAGAATTCGTTTCGACATGGTATCTCTCACATGGGGTTTCCGGTATGCCAGGAACTTATCCATCCGTTCCAGAGAAAACGCTGCGGTCAATCGGCCTCACCGATTCCGAATGACCGAGAAACAGGTATCCGCCTGGAACAAGAGCATCATAGAAACCATTCACCACTTTGCGTTGGGAATCTTCATTAAAGTAGATGAGCACGTTGCGGCAAAATATAAAATCGTAGTCTCGCCGCAGCCGCATGTCACCGCGATCCATCAAGTTGGCGCGCGCGAACGCGATTGCGCGAGTAAGTATTGGGTCAACTTGCCAGCCAGATTCTATTTTGGAGAAATACCTTATTCGATAAGGAGACGGGAGTATCTTTCATCGAGCGGTCACAAAAGACTCCCGCGTGACAGGCAGCTAGGACACCCCGATCGATATCGGTGGCATCGATGCCCACTTCCCACATGGGATAGTCCCTGATCATTTCGCGAAGGATAATGGAGAGCGTGTATGGCTCTTCTCCGGTTGAGCAGGCGGCGGACCATAACTTCAGGCGATAATCCCGCTTGAGCCGCTTCGCGTCCAGGTAAGGTGGCAGGACCTTCTCCGCGAATCCTTGAAGTTGAGGAAAGTCTCTGAACAAATAGGTTTCATTGACGGTGATCTCATCGATCAAATTGCTCAGTTCGTACCGATCTTTCTCTACTAGGCGGAAGTAATACTCTTTCAAGCTGAGAGACCCGGATGCTGCCATTCTCCTTTCGAGCCGGTGAGATAACATGAGGTCCTTCTTCGGACCCAAGCAGATACCGGTGTTCAGTTCAATAAGGCTCCTGATCCGGCCCATAACCTCGTCGTCATTCATTAGCATCGGATTGCCTATGGCCTTCTCACTGAGACCATTGCGACCTTAAGCGCAGTGTCATAGAAGTGCTTGATGAAAGGCGACATTTGGCCGACATCAGCCGAACTGAGAGCCATTAGGGCCGTTTCCCCGCCGATTTGCGGGAGCGCGGAGAAGACACACAACTGCATCCAGGGCGGACCGCCGAGATGATTCGCCAGATACGGAGTTGCCCGTGAATCACCTATGTGACCCAGGGCTTCGGCGGCGGACCCCGCGACATTAGGATTGTCATCGCCAAGAAGTGATGCAACCGTCCCTAAGCACTTGTCGGCACAACCCCGGGCCACCTTGCCCATGATGTCGAGAGCAAATTTTCTGACATCGGGCGAAACGGAGTTACAAGCAACGACCAGAACGTCAATCGACTCCGGGCCAACTCGTTCCAGGATCTCGATGGCGTAGTTCCGAAGCGCCACGTCTTCCGTTTCCAAGAGTGGCGCAACGCATTCCAGACGGGCAGTCCGCCGATAGACACCAGGGCCTCGACAGCCGCCTCGCGCACCGCCACTTCTAGATCCTTACCGCTTCCACGAGCACAGGCACTGCCTGGGCGTCGTGTAGATCTCCCAGGTCTTCTGCCGCATAGCGACGAGTAGTTGGGTCGGGGTTGGCGAGCTGTTCGATTAAAAAATCACGCCGGTGGGTCATTTCACAAACTCCGTATGCCTTACTGGGGACTCGCTTTCGCCCCTCCTGCTAACTTCGGACTAGGGCAACAATCTTTGACCCGATGGCATAAGCAGGAAGGATAAACTCTGCTCCGCCTCGTTCAATGGCCGCTTTCGGCATCCCGAACACAATGGCTGTCTCTTCGGACTCGGCAATTGTGTGCCCGCCAGCAGATCGAATCGCTGCCATAGCCCTGGCGCCGTCGTCGCCCATGCCGGTCAGGAGTGCCGCGATGGTATTGGAGCCATAACGGGAAAGCACTGATTCCATGGTGACGTCAACGGACGGGACGTATGGCGCCTCTCGAGGGTTGGTACTGATGTGCGCGAGAAATCCTTTATCGCCCAGCCGCGACCCTAGCGCGAGATGAAAATCTCCCGGGGCAAGATACCCACGGCCAGGCTCAATCAACTGGCCCGTCTTTACTTCACAGAAGGGTAAGTTGCAGTTCGCGCTGAGCCGCTGCGCGAAGGAAGGGGTGAACGTGCCAGGCATATGCTGAACGATGACCACAGGAACCCCAAGGTCTGCTGGGAATTTGGTGATGATATCGGTAATGGTGGCGGGCCCCCCGGTCGATTGACCGATCACCACGATCTTGCCGAGCCCGGGGGCACGGCCGGCAGGCGCTGTCCGAAGCTGGATTCCATAATCCGTTTTCGGTGGCCGGGGGGGCCGCTTGGTACGGCTAACCCGAACCAGGTTCCCACGATTGGCTGCGCTCGCATTGTATAGCTTGGTGTGCAAGTCGAAGGTGATCTGGTCCAGTAGCTTGGAGACGGTCCCGTCGGGCTTGCCGATAAAATCAACCGCGCCAAGTTCGAGTGCCTCGTAGGCGGCCAGGGCCCCTTTCTGCGTCAGCGAACTGACCATCACCACCGGACGGGGAGCCTCCGCCATGATGTGCTGTAAGGCAGTCATCCCGTCCATGCGGGGCATGTTGACATCCAGCGCGACCACGTCGGGGTCCAAGGCCTTGGTTTGCTCCACCGCCTCGACGCCGTCCCGAGCGCTGGCCACGACTTCGAGCCTGGGATCACCCTCGATGAGTCTTTTCAATTCCCGGCGCATTAACGCCGAGTCGTCTGCCAATAAGACTCGAATCTTCTTGCTCATAGCACGTACATCTCCCGCGGGGAGTTGGGTAATGACCGGGCGCCTCACCCACCACTGGGCGCAGCGCCCTCTTCCCCAAGAACGGCGAAGGCTGTGAATGACCTCTGCGCTGCTCGTTCGGGGCCGCAAATTCAATCCCCCATCAGATCACCCCTTACCCCTCCGAAGAGGAGCAAGGGGTGAGGGATGCCAGCGGCATGGCTCCCTTCATATCACCCAGCCTCGGAAGCCATGCCAGTCCGAGGCGCGTCCCAACCAATTTGTCAGCGGCTTGCTACGCCGCAGACGACGTGCGTGTTTCCTTCCGGCAGCGCGACGTCCTTGGGCGCTGCTCAGGATGGAATCAGCATGAATGAGGGTGATGAGACGCTTTCCGTCCTGGAGCTTGGCCACGCCGTCGATATAAGTGGGTCTCCGAGTCCGCGATTAGGGCGGGGGGTGGTTCGATCTGGCTCTTAGCCACCCGGAGCACTTCGCTGACCGAATCCACAATCAGTCCGGTCGTCTTGCCGGCGATATCCACCACCACGATCCGGTTTTGCTCGGTTCTCTCGCTCGTCGCCATGCTGAACAGCACCCTCATGTCAATCACCGGTAAAACCCTGCCCCGGAGATTGATGATGCCGCTGACGTGGACCGGCGCGTTGGGCAGGGCCGTAATTTGGCCAACGCGAATGATCTCCTGCACCTTCATGATGCTGATCGCATACTCTTCCTGGGCGAGTCGAAAACAGACGAGTTGCTCCTCGTCATCTTGTGCCTTTGCTAGCGTGGTTACTCTCTTCCATTTTGTTCCCCGTAGCTTCCGAGATTGAGTCCCTCTCTTCGGCAGAAAGCAGCTTGCCAAGGTCGACCAGCATGATCAGGCGTTTGCCGTCGTTCAGCTTGCCGACACCTTTCAGCCAGCCGGCATCACTGGAATCAACCATCCTCGGAGGTGGTTCCACCTTGCTCTTGGGAACCCGCAGTACCTCTGAGACCGAGTCCACCCGGATGCCGGTTACAACGTTATCCAGGTTGACCACGACGATTTTTGAGTCAGAAGCGGCGCCGCTCTTGGTAGCTCGCTTCCGTCGGCCTGTTCCATCTCCTGTTGGGATTCTGCCAGGCCGAAGCGGGCACGCAGATCGATAATGGGGAGCAAGTGGTTGCGCAACGAGAGCACGCCTAACACGTAGCTGGGCGCTTGGGGAACGGGGGTAATCTCGGTTGTCCGGATGATTTCCTGCACACGCTCGATCTCGATGGCAAACTCCGCCTGACCGACGCGGAAGGTCACCAGTTGCTCTTCTTCTTCCTTGGCGCCGGCCTGCAACGCTTCATGACCACCGGAGTCCACAGTCGTTTTTTGCGTGGCTCCAGGCTGGGACCTGCCTGACTCGTGGGTGGGCAGAATCTTTCCGTCCTCCAAGATCAGCACCAGTCTTTTGCCCTGGTTGAGCTTGGCAATTGCCTTGAGGAATTGTCCGTTGATCCCCGCTGTCGTTGAAGGGGGTGGTTCCAGGGCGCCATGTTCCACGGAAATAACCCCGGAGACACTATCAACCACGAGCCCGGTAGTGGAGCCGCCAGCGTTAAGGACCACAACGCGGGTGTTCTCGTCTTTCTCCTTGGCATTCATTCCCAGTCGCCTTCTCAGATTGGCCACCGGCAGAATGTTGCCCCGAAGATTGCCAATTCCTTCCATGTAGCAAGGGGCATTCGGAACCTCGGTCAGCTCCGGCGAACGCACAATCTCCTGTACCACCTGGATCGGGACGGCAAGCTCCTCCTGCGCGAGTTTGAAGACAACTAACTGCTCGGTGCCTGCAACTTCTTGTCCTGTGACTGCCATATGCATCTCCCTTGAATGAACGGTATCGTTTACCAGTTTGTCGAGTGCTCAGCCTATCATTCTGAGCATTCATGGCCGAAAGTCGCTACCCTAGCGGCCATAACGCCGCCTCCGCGCTCACGGCATCACCCGCGTCCCGCGAGGAAGTGAATGAGTTCATCCATTTGGGGGAGAGCGCCGCGTACGTTCGTGACTGGCGCGGCGCTCTACAGGGAGGAAAGGCAGATTCCTCGCTTCCCCAAAATGACACTCTCCCCACGTCCTTCAGCAAACCGCTGCCGGCTAGTGCTGAAGGTCGTCTGCCATCGCCGCGATCTCTTCGACGGCCTGGGTCAGCTCCTGTATGCCCCGGGATTGTTGTTGGGCCGATGCCGCCGCTTCTTCCGCCGCGCGCGAGGACTGCTGCGCTGCCGCAGCAATCATGTCGACACCCTTCTTGGCCTGTTCGGCCGCTGCCGCCGCCGCCTCAGAGTTCGAGTTGACGCCGGCCACACCCTTCTGCACTTCCACCATGTCGGCCTCGATGGTCTGCAAGTTGGCCGTCGATTTCTTGGCGTTTTGGACTTCCTTCTCCGCCTCCAAACCGACCTGCAGGATGTCCTTGGCGACGACGGTGATTTTTTCCTGGATGTTCCTTACCAGGTCTTTGATTTTTTGCGCGTTGTCAGCGGAGTCGGCTGCCAGCGACCGGATGTCAGACGCCACGACGGCGAATCCCTTGCCGTACTCACCCGCCCGGCCGGCCTCGATTCCGCCGCTGATCGCCAGCATGTCGGTCTTCATGGCAACGTTGGAGATGGCATCCACGATGCGATCGATTTGCTTGATCCGCTGCTCCAGCTTCGACACATTCTCGGCCGATACCTTGCTGGCGTTGGCCGCGTCGCTGACGCCTGAAATCAGCTTGTCAACCCCCGCCTTGCTGTCACCCACCAGCTTTTGCAGGGCGCCGACCTTCTCCAAGGACGTACCGGCTTTGCCTCGGATGTTTTCCAGATTCTTGACGATTTGCGCGATGGCACTGGCGGATTCGGTGGTGGCGCTCGACTGCTGCTCGGCAGCCTTCGAAATTTGGTCGATAGCCTTCAGGACCTGTTGGGATGCGTTGTTCGCTTCGGTGATCGTTGCCGAGAGCTCTTCCGCCGATGCGGCAACCTCCTCACCACCCTTCTCAGAGTCCGTGTTGGTCTTCAGAGTCTCGGCGAGCTGGGCGAGATCGGCAGTTGCCTGGTCAATCTGCTCCAGCGCCTTGGTCTGTTCCTGGGTGGTGTTGCGGGCTTCGGTGGATGCGGCGGCTGCCTCCTCGGCGCCGGCGGCAACGGCCTGCGTTCCTTTGTGAAACTGCTCGGCGGCGGCTCCGAGTTCGGCGCTTTGGTCATTGATGACCTTCGCGCCCTCCTGAACCCCTTTCATGTCGGTTTCGATTTCCAGCAGTTGGTTGACAATCGCTTGGCCGCGCTTCACTTCTTCTTTGGCGGTAACACCGGCTTTCTCCGTGTCCTGGGCAACTGCCTTAACATCGCCTTGGATGTTCCCGATCAGTTCCCGGATCTCGCGCGCCGATTTCTCCGCGCCTTCCGCCAGATTCCGCACCTCGTCGGCCACCACTGCGAACCCTCGACCGTGCTCGCCCGCGCGTGCGGCTTCGATCGCCGCGTTCAGGGCAAGAAGGTTCGTTTGGTCAGCAATTCCGGCGACGGTCTTTACCACTTGGCCGATCTCCTCCGCCTGGCGCTCAAGCTCTCCGATGATTTTGGCCGACTGCACGTTCTTTTCCGAGGCATTGTTCACGGAATCGGCGATTTTAATGATGTCTTCGGAAGTCGTCCGCACCAGTACTTGCAATACCTCAACCTTTCTCAGAGATTGGGCAACCGCCGCGGCATTACTCTGGCTGCTCTTCGAAATCTCCACCGCCGCCTGTTGGCTCTGCTCCGCCCCGGAACTGGCTTGCGTGGCACCGGAAGCGATTTGCTCCATAGCCAACGCGAGTTGTTCAGCCGCCCCCTTGGATTCGGCTACACCACTCGCTAATTGTTCAGTCGACGCGGCGATCCGCTCCGCCGCCTGCTGGCGCTTCGCGCTTGTCCTTGCCTTAGCTCTCTGGTCCGCGAGGTTCTTGCTCGTACGCTTCGTCTCGCCAGACGCAGTTGGGGCCGCATCCTTTGCTGCTGGTTGATGAAGTTGTGGCGGGTGATCCGCATCAACTCCCCCGTTCGGCTTATTCACAAAACTAGATGTCTTCCCTGGTGGTGTCGCTAACGCTCCCATAATGATTTCTCCTTTCGAGATGCCTCACCCGGCTTTTGCCGAGGGTAGAGGTCGTGTCCGGAAAACCTGCCGACGCCGCGAGCGTAATCCGACAACGCGGACCCACCCCCAGGCGTTCCAATCATTAATAAACCCGGAATCGAATCGAATGATTTCGGACAGGGAAACTTTGCCAAGAACAACAAATTGAACGTAACATTTGCTACGAGGCCAACAAGATGTGCTGAACCGTACGTGCTCGCCATTAGGACTTGCTCCATAGCTCCCTGTCCAATACTGTTATCGGACGGAGGCGAGAGAACATGAGGGTCCGCGGGGAATATTTCTCTTATGATTCCGAGTCTCCTCATCGCTATCCCGCAGATTCACAACGAGGCAATATCCAACTCGGGAGAGAGAAAGCTATGGCTTTTGAGCAGATTGAGAGAAGAATTTGAGGACCAACACATCTGCGAAAACGAAGGAGCGGACGGAACAGGCGAACCGTTTTGAATCCATGAATAAGGCGCGCCTTGATGAGACGCCTATACTAACAGGTGACCGCCTTTGAGGCGGTCCCACTCAGCAAGCCACCTGCTTTGTGGGCAAGGGCACAAACCCGTGCCGTGACATGGCGCGATGAAATCAGGACTCCCTCAGACTTGTGGCGCTGAACCTTGCCGTAATTTCCAAAAATACAGCCCCGCGCCCAGCAAAATCGTCAGGACCCCGAGCGCCGATTCCTTGGGCCGCAACGAGGCTGTGTAAAAGAGCATCCAGATGCTGGCCGCGATAAAGAGGGCGGGAGCCAACGGGTAACCCCAGTTCAACGCCGCGAGTTCCTTCCATCCAGACCGCCGGCGCAGGCGGATTGACCCTGCCACCGCCAAAGCGGCGAAAAAAATCAGGGCGAAGCCGATGTAATAAATCAGGCTCTCGAACGTCCCGGTCAAAATCATCAGCCCGGCTGCCAACATTTGATAGATGACGGCATACATGGGTGTCCCCCATTTGGGGTGAATTCGTGCCGCCGTGGGGAAAAAGTATCCGTCAACTGCCATGGCGAAATAAACGCGCGGCCCGGCAATGACCATGGCGCTTACACACGAAAGCAGTCCCACCGACATGAGGGCGCTGAAAATGTTCCCTCCACGTACTCCAAAAAGCGCGCCGGCGGAGGCCTCGCCGATCGCGACGACGCCCTTCATCGATTCCAGGGGCAGGGCGTAGATGAACGCCACGTTTAGCAGTACGTAAAAAGCGGCAACGGTGAGAGTCCCTACCACCAGCGAGGCAGGGATCGTGCGCTCGGGAGTTTTCATTTCACTAGAAACGTAGGTGGCCGCATTCCAGCCACTGTACGCGAACATCACAAAAATCAGCGATACCGCAAACTGGGCGGGAAGGCTATGCGTGGATGTTCGAATCGCGACCTGTGAAAAATGGTTGAGGCTCCCGCGGCCGATCACAAACGCGAACCCAAGGAATAGCAGCAGAGCTCCAATTTTAAGCCCGGTGAGAAGGTTTTGGATCTTGGCCGCCCGCCGTAGCCCCACTACATTGATCAATGAAAAGACCACCACAATTCCCACCGCCAACCATTGCCCGTGGCCGGTGTGGAACCACCCGAGCTCGCCTCCGGGCTTGCCTGTTGGTCCCGCTACCGCGAAGGAGGGGAAAAAATGGGCGAAGTACTCGGAGAATGCCAGGGCTGCCGCAGCAATCGGCGCGGAGAATCCCGCGAAGAAGGAAATCCATCCGCTCAGAAAGCCCCAGACGGGTCCCCAGGCTTCGCGCAGATAGATGTACTCACCACCTGACTCCGGAAGGTTGACGCCCATTTCGGAGTAACAGAGACAACCGGCGACGGCGACGACCGCGCCCACAACCCATACACCGAGAACAAGGGAGGGATGTCCCAAATCACCGGCAAGAAATCCGGTGATGGTGAAGATGCCGGTGCCGATCATATTGGCAACCACAATGGCGATGGAATGGGTGATGTCCAGTTCTCGGCGTAAAGAGGGTTGAGCCACGCTGGGGTTCTCCGGTGCCGATGATTGCGATTGCCCTCGCGGAAGTCCGGCGCTGAATCGCAATCCACGCAAGTAGGTGTCGGTTACAGCCTAGGGTGTAAACGCCAGAAGCGCAAGAGCGTTTGCAACCCGAGTGCTACTTAGAGCCAATTTCTTCGAATGAAGCAGAGAAAAGATTCACCACAGAGCGCACAGAGGCCACAGAGAAAGGCACTTCTGCTTGCGCAGGTAGAGATCACGCCTATTGAGTCGCAGTTTCTTCTCAGTCTCTTCTCCGTGACCTCTGTGGCCTCTATATTGAAGTCCTTTTGGCTTGCGGCTCACGCCAAATGAACAGCCTTGGCCTCTTTCGCGCCCCCATCTCGACAACCTGCCAAGATGCCGGTAGAATCCATATTATGCGGATTATGCGGCACTCCCTTACGCTTCCCTTATCATCGGCGGGAATTTTCATGTCGGCGGCAACGCTGCTTCTTCTCGGGCCGGTGCCGACGCACCTTGCTCATGCGGCGCCGGCAGCAGGCCAAGGCCTTGCCGGCGCTACTCTGATCCGGCAGGTTCCCTACGTCCCAACACCCCAGGACATCGTCGACAAAATGCTGGAGCTGGCCAAGGTCACATCAGACGATGTTGTTTACGATCTGGGATCAGGCGACGGGCGCATCGTGATTACCGCGGCCCAGAAATATGGCGCCCACGCCGTAGGAGTCGAAATCAATCCTGACCTCTATCGTGAGTCGAGCAGCCGCATCAAGGAATTAGGCCTGGATGACCGGGCGCACATTATTTGTGAAGATATGTTCGATGTGAGCGTGCACCGGGCCACGGTGGTGACGCTGTACCTTTTGACCTCATTCAACGAAAAACTCCGACCCAAGCTGGAATCACAACTCAGACCGGGCGCGCGAATTGTTTGCCATGATTTTCACGTTCCAGGATGGGATCCCGAAAAAGTTGTCGACGTGGTTTCCAAGAATGGGATTCCCCACAAGCTTTATCTCTACATTCGCCCCTAGATTTCCCTTTGGGTGGTTCTACCTCAGTGCTGATCAATAATCTCCGTCCCGGCGGGTGGGGTGAATTGGAAGAGGGAGCGCGGCAGGGGTGGGTTGCGCTCGATGTGGTCGAAGCGAAAATCCATGCGGCTGTGGTCAGGGTAATTCACCACCAGCCTGCGCATATCGAACTGCGGACCTAATTCGATCAGGACGTCGGTGTAATCCTCCGCGAACTCCTTTTTGGGGAAAGCGCGCAGCACGTGATCGGCGGGGTCGTGGTCCAGCGCCGCGTCTGCCATTTCCATCCGCGCAAAGACCCGCCGCAAATTCAGCCTCGTGAGCAGCAACTCAAACGGCACGCGAAAGTCTTCACTCGATTTCATCGGAGTGCGAGTGAGTTGGTGTTCTTCGGGAATATAAAGTGACACCTCCTTGCCATCGGAGAGAAAAAGCTTTTCCGCGGGCCGCTGATAGTCCCACCGCATCAGGCCCCCACGGGCGAAGGCGACGCGCCCCGCCTCAATGCGCGTCCTTCCTCCCATGGTGTAAGTCTGGGTGAACTCGGCCCGCAGGCTTCGCACGTCGTGATAGCTCGCCTCGAATTGCTGAACGTAGGCGTCCGCGGTTGTGGCGGCCGGCGTTTGCCCCCGCAACGGGCTGGCGAGGCAGCAGAGCAGAGCCAAAGTTAGCCATCGGCAGCTACGACCCCCTAACACTCGGTTGGCGCATACATTGCTTTTAATGTATGTGCTCCAGCGACACGCGCGACATCTCGTCGCCACGCGTCCTAACCATGGCCTGTCCTGGTTTCCTACCGGTCGCCCACATAAAAGGCAATGTCGGCGCCGCCCCTGATTTTGGCGTCCGCGCTACCCTTCCCCGCTTATCGATTCGGTGTTTTGACATAGGGTGAATTTGAAATGAGCCGCTGAAGCGCGGCCTGGGCCTCCTGGTTACGCGGGTCAACGCTCAGACCGGCGCGATATTGGTCTGCAGCTTCGGCAGCGCGGCCCTTCGCTGCGAGAATGGCCGCCAGTCCAAAATGCCCGCGGGAGTCGAATTCTTCCAGGCTGATCGCCTGGCGATAGGCCTGCTCGGCAGTGTCGCGCCGCCCCTGCCGCAGGGCGATGTCTCCCAGTGAATCGAAAGCGCCGGGGTTGGGAATGCTTGCCACCGAAGCCTGAAATTGCGTTTCGGCCTCCCCAGACGGCCGGCGGTCAAATAAATGTTCCCCAGCTCATTCCGCGTCGCGCACGCTCAAGGGCGCTAAGGCCACGGCCGCTCGTAACTGAAGCTCGGCCTCTGCCGTCTTTCCCATAGCTTCGTATAAACGTCCGAGATTCAGGTGGGCGTCCGTGAAATTCGGGCGCAGCCGCATCGAGCGTTGAAAATAGGCAATGGCTTCATCGTTCTGTTTCTTGCTCGCGTAGACCAGCCCCAGGTTATTGAGAAGCTGGGCGCTATGGGGAGAGAATACGAGCGCCTTTTTCCACTCGAGTTCGGCGGCCGCGGGTTGCATCCGATTCCAGTATACCGCTCCCAGATTCAGGCGGAGCCCCCCGGCTTCGGACACTGCCGCCAGCGTGACTCGGTAGTAAGTGGTATCGTCCCGCCAATCGCGATTGCGCGTCACAATGCGGACAAATGCCAATACCGCGAGTACAGCCAGGAATGTTCCGAATGCCACGCGCCGGCGTGCCTGCTGTCCGGGGCCATCGCTCACCGTGGATGAGAACCCTCTTACCCAGCGCCTTGCGGTCCCCCCTCTTCCGCAAGGGGGCGAGAGTGATAAATTCAAATCAACTCTCCCCTCGCCCCCTTTGGGAAGAGGGGCTGGGGGTGAGGGGGTAGGTTCGGCATCGTCACCGTCAGAATTTGCGTAACACGAACCGCTAGTGGCAGTGCCGTTCCAAATTCGCAGGATCCCCCACGCGGCCACCCAGCAAAAACCCACGGAAGGAAGATAGAGGTACCTCTCGGTGAAGACGTTGGGACCCAGCCAGCGGGAATTCAGCACTGGAGCAATATTGATGAAGAACCAGATAAAACCGAAGGAGACGCGGATGTGGCGTTTCCAGAGGCTCGCAAAAGCCAGCGCGCACAAGCCCAGAGCCGCGATTCCTGCCAAGACCCGGGAGTCGAGAAGGGTGACACTTTTGTGAAAGGGATAATAGGCGATAAGGTGAACCGGCCAGATCATCTTCCACAAGTATTCGCCTGCCAAGGGCGCAGTGGAAAGAATGGCCTCGTACCAACTCACGTGGCGTGTCAACTGTACGGGCGCGAAGGCTCCAAAAAAGCGAATCCGAAACAAGACGTAGACAACCACCAGCAGCCACAGGGCGCCGTATCGCGAAACTTTCTGTCGCCCAGTGGTGCTGGCGCGGTCGCTGCGGTAGAAGTGCTCGTAAATCATGGCCATGAGTGGGAGCGTCACCGCCTGCTCTTTGGAAAGCAGCGCTAGAATGAAACTCCCCACCATGCCCAGTTGCGCCAACTCCGAGCGCGCACCCCGGGGGCGGGCGCTGTCTAGGAAAAGCCAGAAGGTCGCCAAGTAAAACACGGCCAGGTCGAGGTCCGTCACTCCTGAAACCCACGCCACGGATTCGGTGTGTATGGGGTGCAGCGCAAAGATCGCCGCGGCTGCAAAAGCCAGCCATTGATCATGGAAGAGCCGTTTGGTAAGCCCGAACAGCACGCACACGATAAGGGCGTGGAGTAGCAAATTCGCCAGGTGGAACCCGTAGGGGAGCAACCCGAACAACTTGTAACAGATTAAAAACCCCAAAATGCTAATAGGGCGATAGTAGTTCGTGGCTCCGCGCGCGCCGAGGTGCGCCAGAATTCGCGTGCTAAAAATATCGCCCACATGGGCAAAGCTGCGGATGAAAGGATTGGTCAAGACCTCATTGTTGTCGTCGTAGACGAATCCATTTTGCAGCGTGTTGACATACGGAAGGATGGCAAGAAGGAGTAAGAATGCGATCAGCCATGCCTCCGGGGCAGCCAGAATCGCCTTGCTCTGTGAACTCTGTCGTAAAGCTTTTCTTCCCAAGAAAGATTTCACCACAGAGGCCACAGAGGTTACTGAGAACGCCATCATCGGCCGTCCTCCACGTTTTGCGGGCTTTCCACCCCCGGCGCATTGGCAAGCCGCGGCAGGTGTTCCGCCCAGCTTGCGGGAATGGCCACCCGAATCGGGATCTCACCGAAACGGTGGAAGAGCCAATTGGCCAGCAGGTAGGAAAGCGGGGCCAGTATCAATCCCGCGACCACGTCAATCAGGTAATGGTATCGCAGATATAATGTGGACAACCAAAGGCTCAGAATCAGGGGTGAGAGAATCCAAAAGAGCTTCTTGGAGTTCCGGTAAGCATAAAGCCAAATCATGAACGAAATCGCCACGTGCAGGCTGGGAAAAACATCGCGGCGAATGCGGGCGAAGTTCATGAAATCCACTTCGCGATTGAACATCCATATCGATTGATGCAGGGGGACCGTGTACTGATTGCGCAAGGTAAACATGGGACCGATGGCAGGAACGAGAAGATAGCCCAGCAACCCGAAGAAGGAAACCACCATAATGCCGCTCATCATTTCGCGAAAGCGAGCGCGGTCGCGCCGGACGTAGAGAAAGCAGGCTACGAGAGGAATGTTGATAATGTGAAAGAAATAGGCGAAGCTCATCCACGCCGTCATGCCGGGGGAAATAATCCGTTGCAACACCATACTGGCTTGAAATCCAAAAAGCCGCTGGTCGAGCGCAATCAGAGTCTGGTCGCGGTCGGTGGTGACCATCAGCAGCGTCGCGTCACCCCAGAGAGAGTAATACATCAGTAGAATTATGAGAAAAGGAAACCAATCACGGAGGATTCCCCAATACGGCCGGGCAAAATCCAAAGGCCCCTCGCTCCCCGCCGCAGAGTCCGGCTTTCTTACGATAAAGTAATTGACTAGTTCCTTGGCAAGCAAGAGCGTTACCGCGGGGATGATGATGAGGACATCGGCGGGACTGAAGTTTCCGCTTCCCAGGCCACGGAAGATGATCCGAAGGAGGAGGTTAAGAAGAAAAAAAATGAGAGCGACCAGGTCCTCCAATCGCAAGGGGAGCGTGAGGCGCTGCCTACTGGTCATAGAGCCCTTTCAGCGCTTTGAATCTCTCCTGCGCGGGCGGAGGGAACGGAAATTTCATCGCATCATCGAGCACTTCCAACGCCTGCTTCCGGTCGCCGTCAAGATAATAGGCGCGCGCCAGACCTTCAACGGCGGCTTGATTGTTGGGAAAAACTTGAAGCACGGCGAGGAAACTCTGCTGCGCCTCGGGATACTTCCTCTCTACCGTGTAGGCAAGGCCTTGCAAGACATAGGGCGCGGCATAGGAAGGATTCTGGCGAATCAGGCGAAGAGTGGTGGCCACGACTTTGTCATACTGCCCCAGAAAGAATGAGCAGAGCGCGAATTGGTATTCGTCTACCTCATCCAAGTCGCCGTGGCTCAAGGCCAGCACGGCCGGCTCGTCATCGACCACCGACTGGAGCTGGTGCAAGCGAATTTTGGCCTGAATCAGGACGCGCCAATAGCCCAAATTGTTGGGGCGCAGGCTGACAGCTTGGATGGCATTGGAATAGGCCTTGGCCAGATCTCCGTGGCTTAGGTTCGTGTTGCAGCTCCACATATAAACTTCGGCTGCCACATCGTTGCCGGCATACCAGGCCCCCATGCCTGCCAAGGCCAGGATCAGCGCATAAAGAGCGGGTTTTATCCAAACCTTACGCACTCCAAGCGAAGCTACCGTTTTGGAGGAGACCAGCCCTAGAAAAACCAGACCCAGAACCTTAGCCGCTTCCCAAAAAATAAATCGTATGACTTCCACGCAAGTTCACCCCTTCAAAAGACGGGTCAGGAAGCAAGAGTCAGGCTCCTCCTTACTGCACCAGACCCAAATCTATTCGTGTTTTTGGCCCCAACGCGGTCTGGTCATCAGCCCCTACAACAAATGGCTCGCCCGAGGGGTCAAGCGGAATCCCACGCAGGTAGCCTGCCGCCACCAGGTCCTGCAGGGAGTGAGCCACGTGTCCCTCCTTCTGCATGTAAAGGGCGAGCAAACCGTTGAGCTTTCTTAAAGACTCTTCGGCATCAAGGGCGGCGAGATGAATTTCCGCACTGTGGCGGATGGAATCGTTCCCCGCGGTGCGGGCAATTTCCATCCAAAGCATACGCGAGGTTTGGACTTCCCCACCTTGCCCCGCAACCGAGGCGGCGAGCACGCGCATCCAGGGCAGTGCTCCAGGCTGCCGGCTCCCCGTTTGAAATGCCCTGGCTGCGTGCTCGTAGTCCTTCATGTCCCAATAGTAGATGAACCCTAGATCTTCCCATAGACGCCAGTAGTCGGGATTGGCAACGATCCCGCGTTCCAGCAAGTAAATGGCTCGTTGCGGATCCCCCGCGCCCTCCGGTGGCCTTCCCGCCAGAAAGAGGGAGCCAAAACGATAGACGATCAACAAGTGCGGGTCGAGCTTCGTCGCGATGTCAAGCAAAGTACCGAGCAGGGCAAACTCTTTGGCGTGCGCCAGGCGGTGGCGTCCATAGTATTGCACGGCGCGGGTCCAGTAAATGACGGCCACCAATCCCGAGTATCCGCCGCCTAAACGCGAGAGGCTGGCCTCTGAGGGCAAAAAGATGAGTTCCTCATGTTGGCCCGGAGCAGAGTTGAAACGCTTGTCAATGCTCCGCTGCAAGGCATAGAGGCAAACCATACCCGTAACCAAAATCGAAATAAGAAAAGTCCGAAGTCGGAAGTCCGAGGTCCGGAGCCGGAAGCGCGGTGGCGAGCCGGAAGCAGGTGCTTCGATGACCCTGTCTGGACTTCCGACTCCGGACTCCGGACTTCGGACGCTCTTCATCTAAACTCACGCTCCTCAAAAATCAGGACGGCTCCCGAAAGGAGGACGGCGATGTAAAGGAGGGCGTAAGAGGTGTTTGCAGTGATGAGCAACCCTGGAATTCTCACGCCGTGTGCTACTCGATCGATAACGTTGAAGTCGGCAAAATTGGGCAAAAGGTAGTAAAGGAAGGCGGTCATCTTTTCCAACAGGGGGCTGCCGCTCTCCTGGCCGAACCAGCGAATATCGCTCGAAAAGTTGCCGATGACGAATAGACAAAAAGTGAAAACCGCAGAGAGAATTGACGTCGAAATGCAGGAAAAGAAAATCGCCACACCCACGACGATCGCCAATTGGAGCAATATGAAGTACACCGCGACCAGAAGGGAAAAGTCTTGCGGCGCCAGCCCTTTTTTTGAATGGCCAGGGCAACGTAAAAACCCGCGGTCATGATGGCGGTATTAACAAAAAGTGTCAGCAGCAGCCCGGCATATTTACCGATGATGAACTCAGCCCGGGTGACCGGCTTCGCGAGGATGTTATAAATGGTCCGTTGATCGATTTCCTTTGAAACTAATCCGATACCGATAAAAATCGCTATCAGCAGGCCGAACACAGAAATTGCCGAGAGTCCCAGGTTAACCAGGATGATCTGCTCCACACCAACCGAGATATTTCCCAATAGGACCGCCGCGCCGATCATCAGGAATGCGAAGACAATGAGGTTGTAGAGAACACGCTCGCGCACGGATTGCTTGAAGGCACCAAGCGCGATGGTCATGATCCGACCCATAAACCCCAGCTTAGCCATCATACATACCGACCGGTGCGGCAGGCCCCATCCTGGCAGTCGACACCTTGGCCAGAAAGTAATCTTCCAACGACATTTTTACCGGATTCAAGGAAATCACTTTGGCCTTGCCACGCAACGAAATCGCCAAGACCTTCTCGATGTTGGCCTCCTCACGGATTTCCACGCGCACTCGTTCCCCGGTGCGAACCATGGTACCAACCAAAGGGCGCAACTCCTCCATAATGCTTTCGGAGGGGGTCTCAAGAATCAGTTCGGTGGCGGAAGCCCCCAAGCGCAAAATTTGGCGAAGTTCCCCACAACCCTGAAGCTGGCCGCGATTCAGGATGGCAACGCGATCACAAAGGGTTTCCGCATCGGACAAAATGTGCGTCGAGAAAAAAACCGTTTTCTTCTCTTCGCGCAACTGGAGAATCAGGTCGCGCACTTCGCGCCGCCCGATGGGGTCAAGACCGGACATCGGCTCGTCCAGAAAAACCACGTCGGGGTCATTGATAAGCGCCTGCGCGATGCCCGCTCGTTGCACCATCCCTTTTGAAAACCGGCGGAGTGGGACATTTCGTACGTTCGTGAGCCCGACCCGCTCCAGAAGATAGCTCGTGCGGAGCCGCAAAACGTCGTAGCCAACTCCGAAAAGCCTGCCCGTGTAATGCAGCAACTCTTCCGGCGTCAGGTGGTCGTAGAAATATGGATGTTCGGGGAGGTAACCGACCCGCTGGTGCATGGTCGTGTCATTCAGTTCCTTGCCCAGAATTCGCGCGGTTCCGGAGGTCGGAAAAACCAAGCGGAAAAGGATTTTGAGCGTGGTCGTCTTCCCCGCCCCATTCGGACCCAGCAAACCGAAGACTTCACCCGACTCCACTTGGAGGTTTAGGGAATTCAAAGCCTGCTTAACCTGCGTCTTCCAGAACCCGGCACGATATTTTTTTGTCAGCTCGATGATTTCGATGGCAACCATGGTTCGGAACCACTGACGGGCTAAACACCACCCATTTTCATTGCCCCATTTGGAGCCTGCTTTACGAAAGCCTCGGCCATTATACCTAACCTTGGGCAGAGACCGTATTTCTACTTTCTTACTACCTGCCTTTGAATTTCCGTAACCTGCTGCGCAGCGGCTTGATGCGCCGGGTTGAGTTCGAGTTCTTTGCTGAACTCGGCCAAAGCCCCTGCCGAATTTCCCTTCACTTTCAAAACTATTCCCAGCGCGAAGTGATAGTTCGGGGTCATGGGGGCAAGCGCGATAGCACACCGCACGTTCGCTTCCGCCTCGTCCATGCGGTTTAATTTCAAATCGGTGAGCCCCAAGTAGAGGAAGGCGGCCGCTTGCGTGGGATCTCCCGCGGCAGCTTTTGACAAATACTGCCTCGCCAAGTCCAATTCTCCCAGTTGATAATACATGTAACCGAGATTGAAGTACGCGGTCCACATATCAGGGTGCGCTTGAATCAATTCTCGGTAAATCGCGGCCGCGCGGCTAAAACCACCTTGCTCAGCTAGCGTGTTGGCATAGTCCATGCCGATCACCGGGTCCGGATTTCCCATTCGCGAGTAAGCAAAGGAATAAAAGGCGGTGTCGCTCGCGTAGTAACGATCCTCGACATGAATCGCATAGGCCATCAGCAAGGCCAATCCAAGGCCTATCCAAACGTGGGGCGATTGTATGGGCGTGGAGCTTTGCGCTCCCAATTTGATCTTATTCAGTGCCACGGCGACGAGCATCGAGAATCCGACGGAGGGCAAGTACAAGTACCGGTTATGGGCGAAATTCCCATTACCGAAAACCTGAACGTTCAGAACCGGAAGGAGCGGAAAGATCAGCCAGGGAATCGCCAAGGCCGCGGAGCGCGAGCGCGACGCCCACTTCCAGAGCCCCACGGCAGTGAGGAGCAGGATCAATGTCGGCAACGCGGTGTTCAAAAGGGTGGGATGCAAAACGTATTTCAGTCCATAAAACGGGCTTAAGCCAACCGGCCAAAGCATAAGCTTCGCGTAGAAAAGGAGCAAGGAAGGCCACGTCAGGACAACCGTCAACCAGGTGATTTGCGCCCTGGGGTGGGAGAACCCCCCTAGCGCCAGCGTCCGGGCGACAAGGTAAGCCGCCGTGGCTAGCGCAAAGGGAAGAATAGCCTCTGTAGCCTGCCGGAATCTTTGCATCCGACCATGCCCCGCGGGATCGAGAGCACAGGGGAAGTCCAGCCAGGCGGAAACAAACACGATCAACAACAGTGCGAGCGCGGTTTCCTTGCTCAGCATGGCTAGGATATAAAGCACCAGGGAAACGGAAAGCCACTTCCACCTTTGCGCCTTACTCTCGCGGGACTGCAGCCAGCACAGGTAGGCCGGAATCAAGAAAGCGACAAGGAGCGGCTCCGGGACACCAGCTACCCATGCAACGGCTTCAATATGAATGGGATGGAAGCCAAAGATCAGCGCGCTAAACAGAGCGCCCGGCCAATACTGGAGAATCCTGCGCGCCAGTTCGTATACGCCGTAAGTGGCAGCCACATGAGCGACAACCGTGGAGACGTGCCAGCCCCCTGGAGCTAAACCAAAAAGGGATTCATTCAGCCGGAACCAGATCAACACCAGGGGCCGGTAAGCGTTGTCGGTGGCATGCGCCGACTGCGTGGGCCAAATCCCGGATTGAAAATAATGAAAGAAAAAACGCCAGGACAGTAAGAACGGATTCTGAAGAATCAGCGTTCGATCATCATGTACGAACTGGAAATGGAATGTCCCCGAAAAGGCCAGGAAGGTGCCGGCCAACAGCAAAACCACCAGCGGGAGCGCGAAGGGGCTGGTCGCCGGGCCTTTCCCCACGTCTGCATCCTCGGCTGGAGGTCCCGGATCATTATCCTTCATCGATGATCCCCATGGTCGGTACGTTACGGCATTTCCGCGTGCTCAGCAATAGGTTGTCCGGTTCATCGATCATGGCCAACGAAGGTATTGGGGGCCCGCCATGCGCCTGGCCAGTGCATGCCCACCTGAGCCGTAAATTCCGGGGTAGTCGCCAAGTGGAGTAAGGTCATGCCCTACAAAGAAAAAGGGGAGTCATGCGACTCCCCTTCCGGAAAGCTTCTCCTGCCAATGTAAGGACCTAGCCAGCGATCGGCGAATCCGTAGCTGCAGCAACCGTCGTCGAATTCTGACGAATCACGCCGGACTGATCGGTGAAGTAGTAGTTTGTGCCCGTCGAGTTGCTGATAGGAACAGCGGTGATGGTGTAGGTGTCGATTCGGTTGGGGGGAGCCGGTTCAGTGGCGCCAGGCGTATACGCGAAACTGTATCCGCTCTTGCTCCCGCTGGCCAAAACGCTGTCGATCAGGCCCGCAGCGGTCGAAGTCGGGTTGACATTGCCACCCCCCGTCGGCGGAGCCAGGTAAGCCAAGTTATAAGTGAAACCAACGTTGTACGTGGAAGAATAGGTGATCTCAGCAGTATTCAGTGTACGCAACGAACCCACGGCTGAGGCTTGGTTTGCAGCAATCCGCGAACGAAGCAGGTTCGGGATAGCGATTGCCGCGATAATCAGGATGATCGCCACAACGATCAATAGCTCGATGAGCGAAAAACCCTTGGAGCCCTTTTTCATTCAATCCTCCTCTGGTAATCTTAAGTTACCACTTGGAAATTTCCAGGTAATACTCGTGGATAGGTAGGGCAACTTGCCTTCCAAGTTGCCATTCTGTTCCCCCGAACGCTGCTATAATTCAGCCGTCTTTTCAGTAGGTTACAAAGAGCGCTCGGGGCGATAGACCTTTCTGGCACGTTTTGGGGAGATGGGTTGCCGCTTTTTGTCGAACCGGGGGGACAAAACGCGTCATCTTGGCTTCGCAAAGGTAGCAGTTAAACAATTGTTAAAGGGTCTCTAACCCGCTTTTCTCACCAAGTCATTGGCGGGTCGATTCGGGGCCATGAGGGTGGCGGCTGATGGGGATTTTGGGCAGCGCCGTGTCGTGATGAGACAAGGGGGTGGGAAACACCGCTGAGGGCCCCTGAGCCGCAAGGACTTACAGGCGGAATAGGGCACACTTCCTCCTGTGGATATCTTCGCAAACCAGGCCCCCGCCCACCCCCTTTTTTCAGGCCCGCAAGGGCACTGCCTGCAGCCGCGCATAGACCTGTCGAAACCGTTCCGCGTAAGGGTAGCCTTCGGCCATCGACACCCACACTTTCCGCACCGTGATCCGAATCAGCGCTCCGATTTTCAGCAGCTTCAGCCGTAGCGTCGTGCACTGTGCCTGGGCCATCTCGGTTCCCTGCAGTCCCAGTCTCCGCAACGCCTGCATCAGCAAGTAAGCCACGGAAGAAAAGTACAAGCGGATTTGATTGCTGCGCAGATAGGCCGTGCTGGTGCGGTCGGAGAACAGCATCAATTGTTCTTTGATGCGATTTTCCATCTCGCCTCGCGCGCAGTACAGCTCTTCGTACAAAGCCTGCGCCGCCCACTCCGAACTCGGCAACGAGGTCACCACAAAGCGCGGGTTGGCGCCCTTCTCCAGATGCTCGGCCTTGGCGACCACGCGCCGCGCTCGCGACCAACTCTCCCGCGTTTGATAGCTGAACTCCTTGAAGATCCGCGCCGCCTGGCCGGCTCTGTTGGTATTGCTCCGCGGCCTGCGCCAGTTCCGCGGCGATCTCCGCCCGCAAGCGATCATTCTTGGCCAACCCCAAGACGTAATCCACCTGGTTCGCCTCGCACCACGCCATCAGCTCTTCCCGGCAGAAACCGGAATCGCCGCGCACGATAATGCGCACCTCCGGCCACGCCTGCCGCAGCTGCTTCACCAGGCGGGCCACCTCCTCCACGCTTCCCGCCGCCCCATCGATATTCGCCGGGCGCAGCCGCGCACACAACAGGTGTTCCCCACAGAAGATGTACAATGGGAGATAGCAGTAGTGCCCATAATAACCGTGAAAGAACCGCCCTTCCTGATTCCCGTGCAGCGGGTCGTCCGTGCTGTCCAGGTCCAGGATGATCTGCTGCGGCGGCTCGCCGTGGGCCTGGACAAAAATCTCTCCCAGCAACCGATCCACCGCCGCAAAATCCAGCCCGATCTTCTTGTAGCGCTCTTTCTCCTTGACCTCCGCCGCCGTCAACTCCAGCCGGTTCAGCGTGCTCTTGCCCGCCAGCGCCTTGCCCTGATCGCGGGCCCGCGCCCGGCTCTCTCCCGTCGGGTCCGGCTTCTCGGCCAGCACCGCCAGCAGCGGATCACGCCGCAACTCTTCGTGATCATTCAAATCTTCATACCCTAGCGCCAGCCCATACACCCGCTGCGCCACCAACTCCTCCACCCGGTGCTCGATGCGCTCCGCTTGCCGATGGTCGCGGAAACAGGCCGCAAACTGGGCGATAATTCCCGTGCGCTTCTCCACCTCGCGCAGCAGCAACCCGCCCGCGTCGCTCGTGATCGTTCCGCCGTCAAACCCACCCCGCACTTCACGCTTGTCCAGGGGATGAAATTCCATGGAATTCTTGGTTACACTGTGTAGGCAAAAGGCTGTCCTCCTTCTTCGGCAGAAGTCTTTCTCGCAAAAATACTTATGCCAGAAAGAGACAGCCTTTTTCAATTTCTTCGTGAGATATCCGGGCTAAGGGGGCTCGCCTATTTATGCTCCTGTAAGGTCAGTGGCCGGTTGAACTTCCGGGAGAAGGGATCGAGCGCTGCGGAGTTTTTTTATTTCCTGCTGCTTCCGCAGCTTCAACTTCTTCGGCTTGTTGGCGGGCGGAAGTGTTATTAGGGTCCAAATCAATTTCTTGATGGAACTCCGACAGTGCTCCGGGGAGATTTCCCTGCAACTTCAAGATAACACCCAAGGCAAAATGATAATGAACTGCGTCGGGCTGAATGATAACCGCCCGCTGGACATTGGCGGCGGCAGCGTCAACGTCCCCCATCTTCAATTTTGTCAGCCCCAAATAGAAAAAGGCATCCGGACGGCTGGCATTAATCTGCGTAGCGCGGCTTAGGTAGCGGTCGGCTTCGGGAAGCTTGCTGGTCAAATAATAAGCATATCCGAGGTTGTAGTTGACATCCCAACTGTCCGGTTGGGTCGGCCACATTTCCTTGTAAATCCTTATGGCTTCATCCAGATGGCCTTGCTGCCCGAGCAGTGCCGGCAAATCCCGCTCGGTAGTATGCCCCTTTGTAGATACAGCCGTGACGTAGGTAAAGAAAGTGGTTTCATTGGCATAGCAGGCTGTGGCTTGGACGACCTCCAGTCCCATGGCAAGTGCAATTATTCCCGCAAATCCAAGTTGGACAGCGGGTTGTCCCAAAAGGCGGGCTGGCCCGAGTTTTAAAAGCCGCATGCCCAGGGCCGCCAGCAGGGCGAAACCAAACGACGGCAAGTACAGATAACGGTCATGAACAAGATGCCCTTCAACAAATGCCCGCAAGTTCAACACGGGCAAGATGGGTACGATCATCCAGATCGTGGCGACCGCCGCTTGGGGGGAGCGTTTACCCCAAAACCACAGTCCCGCGCCCGCAATCAAGACCGGAATAGCGGGCAGGAGAACGTTTCGAATATCCAAATGGGAGTAAAACTCCAGGGAATAGAAAGGACTAAGGTGCGTGGGCCAAATCAGGTGTTGAATGTAGAACCAAAGTACCGACGGCCACGTCAGGATCATGCTGGAAAAGGAGTGTGCCTCCTTCGTGTTCTGAAACCCGTGCAAGGAGAGGAACCTAACGACCATGTAGATCCCAAACCATCCCAAATAAGGGGCAACAACACTAAAGGCTTTCCGGGAGCGTTCGACCCAGGTCCGCCAGCACGAAGGGGCCGTGCGATCGGTCCAGAGGAACTCGCAGGCAAAAATAATAAGGGGAAGTATGACCGCCGTCTCTTTGGATAGGCTGGCCAGTGCATACAGTCCCAGCGAGGCCACGAGAAAGGTACGCGCATGCGCGGGTTCGGCGCGCTTTCTTAGGTAAAAGAGGTAGGAGGCGAACAGGAATATCGCGGACAGGGGCTCAGGTACGCCTGAGACCCAAGCTACCGCCTCAGCATGGGTGGGATGCAAACCGAAAATCAGTGTGGCGAAAAGGGCTGCCAGCCTGTCCCCCAGCAACCGTGCCGCCGTGTAATAGACCAGCAGCGTCACCCCCACGTGACAAAGTACCGTACAAAGATGCCATCCCCATGGGTTCAGTCCGAAAACCAGATATTGCAGCCGGAACCACAGCAGAAAAACCGGCCGATAGAAGGTGCCCCGAAAGGCCGGATACTCGAATGCCCAAACGTCCGCAGTGAAATAACGGGGCAGATACTTCCAGGATCGTAGCCAAGTATTTCCGAGAATTTGGAAGCGATCATCATGAACGAATTGGAACCAAAGCGTGCCCAGGTAAGCCAAAAAAACCAAAGTCAGGATTAACGCCAGCGCTTGGGTTCTCGTCCGGTCGCTCAAGGGATCGCCGGAAAACTCAGTAGCCGGCAACGGGGTTCCAACTCTCAGGCTATCTCGTTTCGACACCAACACTCGCCTCTCTTCAGTCAGTACGCTATCCATCGTTGGCGCGCGTACTGATGTATTGCTGAATGCATGCCTTGTCGCCAACTGGGAGGGCAACGAACTTCACTCCAATCCCGTCAAATGGCACTTTTCGAACCACTTGGGCGTTCACGCTTAATCTCTGCGAAATGTCGGGGAGAGAAAAACCCAGTCCTATTTTCTGGCCTAGTTCCAGTCCGCCCAACGTGCCGAGACGCATTCCGCCCTCGCTGATATCCTGACTGTCAGACTTGAAGTGCCCCCCCGTGTTATCTCCGCAATCGCAGTCCACCGTTGCCTGAAATGGGACCCGAATGTAGCGGAGGTGTTCCTGCGTCATGGCGCCCTTGGTGGCTCCCACCAAATTGTAGAAGCGCTCACGCGTGAACGGCTTGCCCAAGAAAAAGCTGACGCCCACGTTAAAACCCTTCCGCATGGTCTGCGCGTCATCCGATCCGGTGAGCATCACAATGGGAATCTGCCCGTTGAGCTTCAACGCACGCGCCATCCGGGTAAACTCAAAGCCATCCAGGTGGGGCATGCGAACATCCACGAACAACCCATCGACTTTTTCAACCTCCAATCGCTTCATGGCCTCGCGGCTGTCCCCGATGGCCAGAACCTCGTAGCCACGGGTTTCCAGCATGGTCTTTAGCAGATCCAAGACTAGCGCATCGTCGTCAACGGCCATGATTTTGATTTTCATGGTTTTCCTTGGGCCGGAAAAGGGTCATCCCAACGGTAAGGTCGTCCGGGAGTCTAGACGGGAACGGCTACGCACCTTGTTGCTTAAAGGAATCACCTGACGCTTCCTGACCCACGCGCAGCGCCTGGGAGAAGGCGCGTTGAACGTCTGGGCTAGTCATCGCCGCACTCTGGCGTATCCTCTCCCAATTTTCCACCTCAATCGAGAGGAAGCCTTCGACGACCTTGGGGTCAAACTGCTTACCCGACTCCGCTTGAATTTCCTGGATTGCCACTGTGTATGGCCGAGCACCCCGGTAGGGGCGGTCCGACGTAATAGCGTCCAAAGTATCGGCGACGGCGAATATTCTGGCCCCCAACGGGATCTCGTCCCCCATAAGTCCTTGGGGGTAACCTGTTCCGTCGAACCGCTCATGGTGCGTCAGGACTATTGCACTGGCGGGGGCGAGGAAAGCTATTTGGCTGAGCAAATTAAACCCTATCCGCACGTGCGTTTGCATGATGGCCATTTCCTCGGATGTCAGCCTACGCGTCTTCAACAGAATCGAATCGGGAATGCCAATCTTGCCGATGTCATGCAGAAATGCAGCCCAGGTGAGCTGCCTGGATAACTCTTTGGAGCATTCCATTGCCTTGGCAATCTCCAGAGAGTAAAGAGTAACTCTCCGCGAATGCCCAGCCGTTTCGTTGTCGCGGAGATCGAGCGCGGCGCCCAGTGCCTCGAGGGTCTCGTTGTAAGTCATCTCGATTCTTCGCAAAGCTGCTTCGAGCTGCTTTGTCCGTTGCTCGACCATATCCTCGAGGTGCTTCCGATAGTTCTCCAATTCCGCTTCCAGCCGCTTAATTCCCAGTGCGCGCTCCAGGCTGACGATGACAGCGTCTAGCTGAAAAGGCTTCAGCAGGTAGTCAGCCGCTCCCTTTTTCATGGCAGCAATACTGACGCTGATGTCATTCACACCTGTCGCCATCAGGAAGGCAGCGTGAGGAAGATGCTGGCGGGTTGCCTCCAGCAGGTCAATACCGGTGACATCCGGCATATTCAGATCGGAAATGATTGCGTCGAATTCATCTCGGGAGATGAGCTCGAGGGCATCCGGGGCACTCGTGCAGAAGCAGCTCTGGTACCCGGCAGATAGAAGCTTTTCGTTAAGCAACAAACAAATGGCTTCTTCGTCATCAACCACTAAAATACGCGATCTTGGGCGAGCCCCACTCACGAGAAGCTCCCGCTTCCACCTGCTGGTGGTACTCCAATTCTTCTCCAGAGCACCTGCCAGCATCTCGAACAACGCGCAGCGACAATACTAGGTCTGGCCTTAGTGAAAGTCAATTGCGTTGCAGGGCGGCCTTCGCTGTTTTTCAGCAGAGTCGGATTGTGGTTAAAGGCTTCACAGCAAGTCATTTCCCATCTCGCCCACCAGAGACAAAGCTTCAGCGGGCTGTGAACATCGTGGTACGTCCCCCCCCGCCCACCTTGAACTGAGCAATTCTAGTTCCACCTCGGCTGGATTTGCGCTGCAGCCAGACACCCCCAGTTCAGAATGGTACCCCCGTACTACAAGACTTATTAAACAACTACTTGACAACCCCTTCGCCGCATTGCAAAATAGTTATTCACATTGGGTATGCGGCGGTCCGCGGCGCTTTTGGTATTCAAAAGGTAAACCTGATCCAAGCCGCCTCCCAATAACTCAACGACGGAAATCGTCTCCGCTCGCCCCTCGCGTTATTGATCCCTCTGCCGTCCAGGCGGCCTGATTGCCCCGTAGGTCAGAGGCTTTCTTGCCGACATTTGAGTCCTTCCCATGCACGCACACGCTGAAATCAGCCCAACTAGTCCCTACCTCTTCCTTTCCCAAGATGCAACCCTTGAAGTAGGGACGATGGATGCCGTCAAGAACGGCAGCGGCCCACAAAACTCCCCCATTCTAGGAGTGGTGCCATGAGATCGCCCCGTAAGATCCTGCTTTCCTTCTTCCACGCACCAGGATCCTTAAGCCATAAGGGGATCAGTCGCCCCGAGATTCACTTCAGGGAAGCTGTGTCTTACATCCTGGCTTTTACGCTGGCAGTCGTAATGGTCGGGGTCTTCCTGCGCTGGCACATCGCAAGCTTGTATGAGGAAGAGATGACCTCCTGGCAGGCTCGGGAATCCAGTACTGCCGCTGATCGAGCGCGGATGGTCTCGGACTGGTTAAAGGAGCGTCAAGGAGATGCGCGAGTGTTCGCCTCTCGCTCTGCCGTTCGCGCCAACTTGCGGGCTTATTACGATGCAGGTCAGGTCCCGAACCTCCCTCTGAACAGCCAGCCTGAATTAACGCCAGTCCTGGACGAAATGGCGAAGTGGTACTCCTACGCCGGGGTCTACATTTTGGATCGCGACGGGCAAGTCGTGATGCAGTCCAGCCGGTCCATCCTTTTGAACCCCTCGTTTTCTGATACCTGCCGAGCCGTGTCCCGCTCGGGTGTAATGGAAATCGCCCTTGTCTGGGACGTATCAAACCGGAGTCTGATGGGTTTCTGCGCCCCCGTATTCCCGGCACCGCCTGGAACCAATGCCGGCCGACCACCGGGCCAACTCCTGGGAAGTGTACTTGTGGTATCCGATGCGTCACAAACGTTGTTTTCCCTTTTGACCCGGGAGATCGTTCCGACTCGGACCGGCGAGACCCTTCTCGTGCGCCGCGAGGGCAACGACATTGTCTGTTTCTCGCCCCTGCGGGATGTAGCTGCCGGGGCCTCCCCACAGTTGCGGATGCCGCTTGCCACCGCTTCCACTCCCGCACGCCTCGCCCTGGAAGGCCGTGAGACCTTTGGGGAATACAACGACTACCGGGGTGTCCCGGTGCTGGCGGCGACGCAGCTCATCCCGCTGACCGGCTGGGGGTTGGTCCGCAAGATCGATCGCGCCGAAGCCATGGAGGACTTTCGCCGAATGGCCATCGCCGAAGGGATGGCGGGAGGCGTCTTGGTCATCCTTCTGGGTGGCCTACTGATGTTCCATCGGCGCAACGTCATGACGCGCGTGTTAAAGCAGGAGGAGGAAAAGTTCCGTGCCCTTTTGGAATCGGCGCCGGATGCCATTTACATCAATGAGCCTACTACTCTCCGCATCCTGAGACGCAACCGCAGGGCTGCGGACTTGGATGGATACAGCGATGAAGACATCGCCCGGATGACGGCAAGGGACCTCCACCCCCCCGAGGATCACATACTGGTCAGGGATAGCATCGACAAAGGATCGGAAACGGGCCGGCCTTTGCCCATTCGAATCCTCCATTACCGGACGAAGAATGGCCAGCTCGTGCCCGTCGAAGAAAGTCAGACGCTGGTCAACACCGGAGGTGAAGAACTTCTATTGAGCATCGTTCGCGACATCACCGAGCGCGGGCGAGGGGAGCAAGAACTGCGCCGGGTGAACCGCGCCCTCCAAACGATCAGCGAGTGCAACCGTGCGCTCGTGCGGGCCGTGGATGAACCGCATTTGTTGGAGGATATTTGCGGAATATTGGTGCGTACGGGTGGTTTCCGCATGGCCTGGGTGGGTTATGGTGAACAAGATGAAGATAAGTCGGTACGGCCCGTGGCCCATGCCGGTTTCCAAGAGGGGTATCTCCATACAGCGTGCATCACCTGGGCAGACACGGAACGAGGCTGGGGGCCTACGGGGACCGCGATCCGCACAGGGCAAATGGTGGTAGCGCGAAACATTGAGGCCGATCCCAGCCTCGCTCCGTGGCGGCAAGAGGCGCTCAAGCAGGGCTACGTATCCAGCATCGCCCTGCCGATCCTTTCGAATGGCCATGTCTTCGGCGCCCTGTCGATTTACTCGGAGGAGCCGGATGCTTTTGACCCCAAGGAGATGCAACTGCTCAAGGAATTGAGCGATGACCTGGCTTACGGGATCAACGCACTGCGCACAAAAGCCGAGCGCACGCGGGCGGAAGAAGCCGTTTTGCAGAGTGAGGAACGCTTCCGGACTTTGTTTGAAAATGTCTTGATAGGAATCTATCGCACGACTCCGGATGGACACGTTCTGGCCGGGAATCCGGCTTTCGTCAGGATGCTCGGTTATAAGTCCTTTCAAGAGTTGGCAGCACGCAATTTGAATGCCAGCGCTTTTGAACCCGCATACCCGCGGAGCCAGTTCATGGAACTGCTGGAGAAGCGGGGAGAAATCACCGGGTTGGAGTCCGCGTGGCATAAACAGAATGGAGACGTTCTTCACGTCCGGGAAAACGTGCGGGCCATCCGCGATCATTCCGGCAACGTCCTCTACTATGAGGGCACGGCGGAAGACATTACCGAGCGCAAGCGGGCGGAAGCAGAGCATGTCCGCCTGGTCACCGCCATCGAGCAGTCGGCGGAAGCCGTGGTGATCACCAATACCAAGGGTGACATTGAGTATGTCAACCCCGCCTTCACTCGCATCACCGGATACCGTCGCGAGGAGGTTCTGGGACAGAACCCTAGGATCCTAAAATCGGGCAAACAAGATCCGGCGCTCTACCAGCAGCTTTGGGAGACCGTCCTAAAAGGGCAGACATGGCATGGTGAACTCATCAACCAGCGAAGGGATGGCACCCTCTACCGGGAGGAGATGACCATTACACCCGTGCGCGACAGGAGTGGCGTCGTCACCAGTTTCATTGCCATCATGCAGGATACGACAGAGCGAAGGCGCGCCGAGGAAGCCCTGCGCGAGAGTGAAGAACGATTCCGAACCGCCTTCGAGGAGGCTCCCCTGGGAATGTGTCTGACGGCGCTCGATGGCCGATTCTTACAGGTGAATGCGGCGTTGTGCCAAATGCTGGGTTACTCCAAACAGGAGTTGCTGGAGGGAGCGTGGCAGAAGCTCACCCATCCTGACGACCTGGGGCGTTCAAGACAAACCGTGGACCAGCTTTCGCGGGGCTTAGTGTCCTCACTGGGCCTTGAGAAGCGCTACCTCCACAAGAACGGAAGCGCCATCTGGGTCCAGTTGAAGATCTCGGTCGTGAGGAACACTGACGGCTCTGCCGCACACTTCATCACCCACATTGAAGACATTACTAATCATAAGCGCGCGGAAGAAGAGCTCTTATTCAAGACAGCACTTCTGGAGGCACAGTCGGAGACGACGATTGATGGCATCATGGCTGTTGACAGCACGGGAAAAATACTCCTGACCAATAGGCAATTCGCAGAAATGTGGAATCTCCCCGCGAAGCTAATCGCGACGAAAGATAGCAGAAAAGTAGCCGAACACGTACTAGCGCGTCTGAAGGGCCCGGATGCCTTCCTGCGAAAAGTCAATTTTCTTTTCGAGCACCAATCTGAGAAATCATTGGATGAAATTGAATTCAAGGATGGGAGAGTTTTTGACCGGTACTCTTCCCCCCTGAACGACTCGACTGGCAAGCCTCACGGGCGAGTTTTGTACTTTCGCGACATCACCGAACGCAAACGCGCCGAACAGGCAATACAAGAGAGCCAATCCCGGCTCCAGATCATTTTCGATTCCGTCCAGACCGGGATCGTCATCATCGATCCTGAGACACGTCGGATCGTGGATGTCAACCCTGTGGCTCTCGAGATGATTGGGGCGCCGCGCGACGAGGTTGTGGGCGCGGAGTGCCACAAGTTCATCTGCCCGGCGGAACGAGGTCGTTGCCCCGTCTGTGATTTGGGTCAAAGCGTGGATAACTCCGAGCGCATTCTCCTGACCGCCTGCGGCGGGCGCCGCGAGGTTATCAAGACCGTGGTACCCGTGGTCATCGGCGGGCGCCAGCACCTTTGGGAAAGCTTTATCGACATCACCCAGCACAAGCGGGCGGAGGCTGAGCAAATCCGCCTAGTGACCGCCATCGAACAGTCGGCGGAAGCCGTAGTGATTACCAATACCAACGGTGACATTGAGTATGTCAACCCGGCCTTCACTCGCATTACCGGTTATAGCCGCGAGGAGGTCCTGGGACAGAACCCCAGAGTCCTAAAATCGGGCAAACAAGACGTGGCGCTTTACCAGCAGCTTTGGGAGACCATCCTTAAAGGAGAGGCCTGGCACGGCGAACTCATCAACCAACGAAAGGACGGAAGCCTTTACACCGAAGAGATGAACATCACCCCGGTCCGGGTTACACGGGGTGAAGTCACCCACTTCATTGCCTCGATACAGGATGTGACAGAACGGAAGTCTCTGGAAGGACACCTTCAGCAGGCGGCGAAGATGGAGGCGGTCGGGAGATTAGCAGGTGGGGTGGCCCACGATTTCAACAATCTCTTGACCATCATTAACGGATATACCGAACTCCTCCTGGGGAAGTTTGCCTCTGACAGCAAGGTAAGCGTTCACCTCAAGGAGATTGAAAAGGCCGGGGAACGCGCCACCTCCCTCACCCGGCAACTGTTGGCCTTTAGCCGCCGGCAAGTGCTGGCTCCTCAGGTGCTCGACCTGAACGCAGTGGTTTCCAATCTGGAGAAGATGCTAAGGAGGCTGATCGGGGAAGATATTACGCTACGCACGCTGCTTGATCCGTCGTTGGGGAAGGTGAAGGCGGACCCGGGGCAGATTGAACAAGTCATCATGAACTTGGCGGTGAATGCCCGCGACGCGATGCCGTCCGGCGGGAATCTCACGATTGAAACCAGCAACGTAGAACTGGATGAGGCTTATGCTCGCACCCACGCCACGGTTAAGCCGGGTCCCCACGTTATGCTGGCAGTCGCTGATACGGGCTTGGGTATGACTCGGGAGACCAAAGCGCGGATTTTCGAACCCTTCTTCACCACCAAGGAAAAGGGCAAGGGGACGGGCCTGGGGCTGGCGACCGTGTATGGGATCGTCAAACAATCGGGAGGCAGTATCTGGGTGTACAGCGAGGTTGGCCAGGGCACGATCTTCAAACTATACCTGCCTATTGTCAGTGAGAGTCCGGAGGCGAGGGAGCCTGCGAAGGCAGCAATGGATTCAGCCGCGGGGTCGGAAACGATCCTGGTGGTTGAAGATGAGGAAGGGGTCCGCTCTCTGATTCGCTTGGCGCTTGAATCCACGGGGTACAAAGTCCTGGAAATGGAGGATGCGGAAAGCGCCCTGGCAATATGTGCAAATCATCACGGACCTATTCATCTGATGTTGACAGACGTAGTGATGCCGCAAATGTCGGGTGCTTTGCTAGCAGAAAAGGTTATCTCCATGCGGCCTGACATCAAGATCGTGTTCATGTCCGGTTACACAGACGATGCCATCGTGCGCCATGGTGTACTGAGCCACCAAATGCCTTTCCTCCAGAAACCATTCTCGGGCGTGGCGGTATGCAAAAAGATTCGGGAAGTTCTGGATGGTAAGTAAGAGGCAGCTCGCGGATAAGAAAAGCCTGGACCCAAATTGAGTGCCATAGCTACGGAAGAATCACAGACGGCAGCCCGATCCCCCCGCTATAGCGAATGGAGCGACCGCCGGGGTTCTCGCCGAACTGCCCATTAGATCCCATATTTCTTCGCGTAATGGCGGAATGATCGGTAGGACATTTTCAGGAGGTCGGCCGCGCGGCGGCGCACTCCCCCCGCGGCGTCCAACGCGGCTTGCAGGTACTCTTTTTCCATCTGTGAAACATGGCTTTCGAAGTCTATGCCATCGGGGGGAATCTGAACCGCGTCCTGGCTGCTGGCGGAAGTTCCGGTTACCGATCCGGGAAAGTTGGCCAACTTGACGACCCCGTCGCGCCCATCGCTGACGGCCACCGCGTGCTCAACGGCATTTTCAAGCTCGCGCACATTTCCCGGCCAACTCCAGCGGTGCAGGGCTGCCAAAGCCTCAGGGTCAAAGTCGCTCAAGGGCTTCCCCATTTGAAGGGTGAACTTGCGCAGGAAGTGCCGCGCCAAAGGTTCGATATCGCTGGGGCGTTCCCGCAGGGGCGGAACGTGAATGGGAATGACGCTGACGCGGTAATAAAAATCCTCGCGGAACTGGCCATTCGCGACCATCTTCTTCAAGTCGCGGTTCGTGGAAGCAATCAAGCGAACATCGACAGACACATCCATGGCGCCGCCCAAGGGACGGACGGTCCTTTCCTGGAGAACCCGCAGTAGCTTGACTTGCATGCCCAGGCTGGTTTCACCGATTTCATCCAAAAAGAGCGTGCCGCCATGGGCTGATTCGATAATTCCCTTGCGGTTGGATTCCGCGCCCGTAAATGCGCCGCGAAGATACCCAAACAACTCACTCTCGAGCAGCGTTTCCGGGAAAGCTCCGCAGTTAATCGAAACGAACGGCTTTTCCCGGCGCAGGCTGGCCTCATGGATGGCGCGGGCCACCAACTCCTTACCCGTGCCGCTTTCGCCGGTAATCAGCACCGTGCTGGTGGTGGGCGCCACGGTGCGGACCATTTCCAGGATGGATTCAATGGGCCGACTGTGCCCCACAATGTTTTGCGCAGCGAAGATCCGCAAGAGCTCGCGGCGGAGGCGGAGATTTTCCTCGCGCAAAGCCAGTTCCTCCAACGCGCGTTCCACCGTCAAGTGGAGTTCCTCCACCAGCGTGTTGGTCTTGACGACGTAGCGGTAAGCACCCAGGTTCAGGGCTTCGATGGCCGTGGACATGGTGGGTACGGCGGTAATCAGGATGAACGCCGCGGGGTTGCGGGTCTCGTGGGCATACTTCAACAAATCGATGCCTGTCAGGTCAGGCATGCGGATATCAGAGATGATCAGGTCGTAGACCTGCGACTCAATTTTCTTTTTGGCCGCCAGGCCGCTCGAGACCGTTTCCACCAAGTGGCCCTTTTTGCGAAAGGCAATTTCCAAAACCTGGCAGAGAGATTTCTCGTCATCGATAACCAGCAATCGCGCCATTCCGTGATCCTCATCGCCAACGGCTTACCGAAATCACTCCGAGCCTAGTCCGTTCCTGCCTTGGCGGGCATCAAGGGGACAGCTTCACGGGGCAAATCTATCACAAATCTCGCCCCCTTCCCCGGCTGGGAGTCCACCTTGATGGTCCCCTGATGTCCCTGGATGATTTGGTAGACCAACGCTAATCCCAAACCTGTCCCCTGATTGAAACCCGATTGAAAGGGTTCAAAGGTTTTTTCCAGTTGCCGGCGGGTAAACCCGATGCCGGTGTCAGCCAACACCACACGAATTCGCTTGCCGACTTCGTCCGCTTGGGCCGTGAGCGTTCCCCCGTCGGGCATAGCTTTCAAGGAGTTGTCGCAAATATTCCAAAAGACCTGCCGGAGCTTATCGGCGTCAGCCAATATCGTCACCCCCCGTCGGGGAAATTTACGCTCAATATGAACCTTGGGGCCAAAAAGCGGATGATTTTCGAGCAACAAAAGAGTTTCCTCCAACAGGGTGGTCACGTCCACTCGATTAAATTCGAATCGTTGGTCGCGCGAGTAAAGGAAGAAGTCGGACACCAGTTTGTTCAGCCGTTCGGACTCCCGGCTTACAATGGTGATCAGCTTCGCCTGATCCTCATCCAGTTGACTGATGGACTGCAGCAACTTCACCGACCCCGCGATCGAGGCCAGAGGATTGCGAATTTCGTGGGCAATGCCCGCCGCCATGCGGCCCAGCGTCGCCATGCGGTCTTTGGTGTGGTATTCCGCTTCCCGCCGTTTCTCCTCCGTAAGGTCCTGGAAATTGTAAACGTACCCCACCGCTCCCACTTCCGGCACTACCAATGGGGATGAGGAAACCAACAAAATGCGTTGTTCCCCGCGCGGATGCAGATAGGTTAATTCCGCGCGTGCCGGGGGGGAAACCGCTTCCGGATGGGAAGGGGTATCCAAACCGCCGAAGATGGTTTCGATGCGGCCGCCCCGCAATTCCTCAATCTGGTAGCCCAGGATTTCTGCCCCTGCCGGGTTCAACTCCGTGATCACGCCCTCCAGGTCCGTGCTGAGCAAGCCTTCGCGCATGCTCTGGATGATGTTTTCATTCTTGGCTTGCAAGTTCGCCACCTGACCGCTCTTGTCGCGCAGTTCGCGGCCGGTTTTGCGCAGACTTTCCGCCAAATAACTGGAAAGGTAAGCCACGGCGAAAAATCCGAAGAAGCTTGAGCCAATTTTCACCTGAATCGCTTTCATCAGATCAGGCGTCAGCGTGGATGTTGTCGCCAGAATTTGCAGCACTGGGAGTTTCCCTACCACCTCGGGGTACATGCTGGGAAGATAAACCAGCTCGATCATGGCCCCCATGAGAATAAAACTTACGGCTGCCACCAGGAACGCGCGCGCCCGCGTCAGGAGAACACTCGCCAGCATGATCGCCAAAAGATAGAGTGAAAAATAGTTGCTTTCCAGGTCGCCCGTCACATGGACGATGGCGGTAATAATGACGATGTCACAAAAGATCTGAAGGTACGCTTGCAGAAGGTATTCATGGCTAAGCTGATTGTAAATCAGGAAAAACAGACCCAGGATTAACCAGAGAATGACGGCAATCCCAAGGTAAAGGATGGAAGCGGCGTTGGCAGGATTGGGCGCCAGAGAGTGGATGGCAAAATCGATCGCAAATACAAAAATGATGATGACGAAACGGATCTTGATGACCCAGGGGAGCCAATCCTCGATTTCATCGGTGAAAATCATAATCCCAGGTGCCAGGTAGCAGGTAGCAGGTGTCAGGCGCTGCGTGCTGGCACCTGACACCGGTCACCTCGCACCTGATGTTATCCGGCCAGTTTCCCGATCAAGCTGAACAGCGGAAGGTACATGGAAATGACTACGCCGCCCACGACCACGCCCAGAACGAGAATGATCATCGGTTCCATGGCCGTCAGCAAGTCGCCCACGGCGGCATCCACTTCGTCCTCGTAGAAATCCGCCACCTTCCCCAGCATCGAATCCAAAGCGCCGGTCTGCTCGCCGACCCCGATCATTTGCACGACCATGTTGGGAAAGACGCCGGTTTCGCGGAGGGGGTCCACAATCGTCCGGCCGGTCTCGATGGCCTTGCGGACGGTCAGGATCGCCTCTTCAACGACCGCATTGCCGGAGGTGCGGGCGGTGATGTCCATGGCTTCGAGCATAGGAACGCCGCTGGTGATGAGCGTGCCGAGGGTGCGGGTAAAACGCGCCACGCTGATTTTCCTCATCAGGCTTCCCAGCAGAGGGAGCTTCAAAATCAGCTTGTCAATCATCATACGGCCGGAGGGAGTTGCGTAATACCTCTTCAACCCCCACACGCCGAGTCCGCCTAATACAATCAACGGAATCGCGAATGTCCCAATGGCATTGCTGAGCGCGATCACGATGCGTGTGGGTAGGGGCAGATCCACCCCCAACCCGGCAAACAGCGTGGCAAAAATGGGAACCACTTTCCAAAGCAGAAGAAAGATAACGCCGCCTGCGATGAGCACCACGGCGATAGGATAAATCAGCGCCGACTGCACAGCGCGCTTGAGTTTGACCGCTTTCTCAATGTAACCCGACAGGCGTTGCAGAATGGTGTCGAGAATACCGCCGGTCTCTCCCGCTTCCACCATGTTGCAGTATAGGGGATCGAAAATCCTGGGATACAGGCGCAGCCCGTTGGCCAGGGTGGACCCTGCTTCCACAGACGATCGCACCTCCGACAGGGCTCTCGCGAAGCCCTTGTTTTCTTGCTGGGTCGCGAGGATTTCCAGGCACTGCACCAGGGGCAAACCTGCATCAATCATGACCGAGAACTGCCGGGTAAAGATGGCCAATTCCTTGGGGGAGACCTTCCCTACCACTTTGGGTTTGGGAATTGCAATCTCCTTGCCTTTTTCTACAATGCGGGTTGGATTTAATTGCTCGCGGCGGAGGATGGCATCCAACGACTCACGGTTGGCGGCGGAGCGCAACCCCGTGATCGTCTGGCCATTGCGTCCAGTCGCTCGATATTCAAATTCGGGCATGGGATCACCTCAATTATTTGTGCTTCACTTCTGCCACGCCTTTCCGCCCTTCCCGGCTCTGCGGCCGGGTTGAGAGCGAAATCTTCAGCGCTTGGCAGGAGCGTAAGGAGAGGGCGGACGTTGAGGGGCCCCGCCGGGTGTACCGCCACGGTTGATCATATCCTGGAGCTCATCCTGGTTGCTGGAACGCGACAAGGCTGTCTCCAGGGTAATTAACTTCTGCATATAGTTCGTATAAAGCGCTTGGTTAAACGTCTGCATTCCGAACTTGTCCTGGCCCGATTGCATGGAAGAGTAAATCTGGTGGATCTTATCTTCACGAATCAGGTTGCGAATGGCAGGGTTGGGGATCAGGATTTCCATGGCCATGACCCGCCCCCGTCCGTCCGCCCTCGGCAGGAGCGCCTGGCAAAGGATGCCCTCCAGGACCAGGGACAGTTGCGCGCGGACCTGCGCTTGCTGGTGCGATGGGAACACGTCGATAATACGGTTGATGGTCGACGACGCAGAATTGGTGTGCAAGGTGGCAAACGTCAAGTGGCCGGTTTCCGCAATGCGCAACGCCGATTCAATGGTTTCCAGGTCGCGCATTTCTCCGATCAGCACCACATCCGGATCCTCACGGAGAGCGGCGCGCAGGGCATTGGAAAACGAATGCGTATCGGAGTGCACTTCCCGCTGGTTTACCAGGCATTTCTTATGGGGATGAATGAATTCGATCGGGTCTTCAATCGTGAGCATGTGCTCGTGGCGACTTTCGTTGATCGAGTCGAGCATGGTGGCCAGGGTGGTGGACTTGCCGCTGCCCGTGGGTCCGGTCACCAGAATGAGTCCGCGAGGCTTTTCGCAAAGTTTGCGCAGCACCGGTGGCAACTTGAGCTGGTCGAAGGATTTGATCTCGAACGGAATCACGCGGAAAACCCCGGCCACCGCCCCGCGCTGGTTGAACAGGTTGCCGCGAAAGCGCGCGATGTTCTTGATTCCGAAGGAAAAATCAAGTTCGAGGTTCTCTTCAAACCGGTGCTTCTGCGCGTCGGTCAGGATGCTGTAAGCGAGTTGCTTGGTTTCTGCGGGGCCCAGCGCCGGAATATCCTCCAAGGGCCTCAGCTCGCCAAACACGCGGATGCGCGGCGGTGAGTTGGTCGTCACGTGGAGGTCCGATCCTCCCGAATCAACCATCCGCTTCAGCAAATCGCTGAGGGTCGGTAGTGGCATCCCCGTAAATCTCCCTAAGACGAAAATCGAAGCTCGAAATTCGAAACTCACCGCGATTTTCGACTTTCGAATTTCCGCCGCTCACGAGCTACAGCACGGTCTCACGAAAGACTTCTTCCAAAGTTGTCATCCCCGCGGCGCACTTGATCAAACCACTGCGCCGTAGACTGATCATCCCTTGCTCGATGGCCTTCTTACGCAATTCCAAGGCCGAGGCGCCCACCAGGATCAATTCGCGAAGCTCGTCGGTAATTTCCAGCACCTCGTAAAGGCCCACGCGCCCCTTGTACCCTTTATTGCCGCAGGTCGAACACCCGGCGCCTTTGTAAACCTTCACGGTTTTGGCCTCTTCCGGCGTATAGCCGGCATCAATGAGCAATTGGGGAGAAATATCTTCCGGTGTCTTGCAATCCTGGCAAATCCGCCGTGCCAGCCGCTGCGCGCAAATCATGTGGACGGAGGTGGCCACCAGAAAAGGCTCAATGCCCATGTTCATGAGGCGCGAAATGGTGGAAGGCGCGTCATTGGTGTGCAGCGTCGATAGCACCAAGTGGCCGGTCAGCGCCGCTTTGATGGCGATTTCCGCCGTCTCAAAGTCGCGGATTTCGCCCACCAGGATGATGTTGGGATCTTGCCGCAGGAAGGAGCGCAGCGCCATCGCAAAATTCAGCCCAATCTGCTCCTTCATCTGCACCTGGTTGATGCCGTGTAATTGAAACTCTACCGGGTCTTCCGCGGTTATGATGTTGGTGTCCGGCTTGTTGAGCTGGGAGATCGAGGAATAGAGGGTGTTGGTTTTTCCGCTGCCGGTCGGCCCCGTCACGAGAACCATCCCGTACGGTTTGAAAATCGCCTTGGTGAACTTGTCGAGCGATTCCTGCTCAAATCCCAGCTTGGTCATGTCGAGCCGCAGATTTTCTTTGTCCAGCAACCGCATCACGATTTTTTCGCCGTGCAGCGTCGGGAGGACCGAAATGCGGAAATCGAGCTGTTTTTTCTTCCCGTCCTTCATCATCTTGATCATGATGCGGCCGTCCTGCGGCAGCCGCTTTTCGGAGATATCCAGCTTCGACATGATCTTTACACGGCTGATAATGGCGTCACGCAATTTGAAGGGGGGATTCATCATCGGCTGGAGAATACCGTCAATGCGGTAGCGAATGCGATATTCCTTCTCATAAGGTTCCATGTGGATATCGCTTGCCCCTCGCTTCACCGCGTCCGTCAGAATGTAGTTAACAAGTTTGATGACCGGGGCTTCCTCGGCCGCCTTCTCCAGCTGCGCCAGATTCAGCGCTCCATCCTCGTCCGCTTCCAGCTCCAGGCTCTCTGTTTGGCCCTCATCGATGAAGTTGACGATCTCTTCCAGTTCTTTCTTGCGCTCCTGGTCTTCGGCGCTACCGTAATGCTTCTTGATGGCTTCCACGATGGCAGCTTCCGAAGCCACCACAGGTTCGATGTTGAACCCCGTCATGAACTTGATGTCGTCCATGGCGAACACGTTGGTGGGATCCACCATGGCGAGGGTTAAAGACGATCCTACCCGGCTGAGCGGCAACACTTGGTACTTCGTTGCCGTATCCATGGGAATCAACTTGGTAACACTAGGATCAACTTCAAAATAGGCAAGATTGATGGAGGGGACACCGTACTGGCGTGAGAGGACCGCCGTCACCTCATCGTCGTTCAGAAAACCCAATTTGACCAGGGAATTCCCGAGCCTTCCCCCGTTAGCTTTCTGATGATCGAGCGCCTGCTTGAGCTGATCCGGGGTAATCAGGTTTTCTTTGAGAAGAATTTCTCCGAGCTTGCCCGACATTCACAAACCCCCAGGCTCTCCGGCATGACACGTCCTTGAGCATTACCACCCCCGATTGCGACATTCCGGCAAGTGGCTGAAAGTCACGTACTTGTAGGCATCGTATGGAACTCCTGGCAAGTTGTCAAGGCGATTCCCTACGACTCTTCATCTTCGTTAAATGTGTCCCCAGCCAGAATGGATATGGATGAAGATGCAGGTTGGTAGTGGTACAGTTTGATCTTTGTAGCGGCGGTCTATGACCAAGGCTGTTCAAATGACCTATGGCTAATGATATACCTCCCCTTCGGGGAGGACGAAAGTGCGTAGACCCCACTCCCAACCTTGGCTGCAGGCTCAAAAACCTTTTGCCAACTTACGAATCCCGCTTGAATTTGGTCGTATCGAAGGCTATGATCTCCCTTCTTCAGGAAACCAATCTATGGCCGACACACATCGAATGAAAGCTCGCATGTTTACGTCTCAATGAACCGATGTGGGGATTGGCGGCCGGCGCGTATCGAGCGCAGGCCACCTTCCTGTCCTGTTTGAAGATATAGACCCAGTTGAAAATTATGTGTTCGTGGACTGAGTTTATGTGGGGTACATGGCCACTGTTTCGAGGGGTGACAGCCGTTGACAACTAGCTTACGGTTAGAGAGAGGCCAAGGACGCGATCATCTGCCCACAGTAGTTCCTGGAACTTGTTGGTGTGTCGATTTCGTGACGAGCCGCGTGTCCTTTTGACGAACACGGAGAAATTGTATCCAATGATTTCAGACAAGACTATCAAAGGCAAAGGAGCCTTTACGATGTGCAAGTATGCTGCGTCAATCAATAACCAGGAAATACACATGCGCGTCTGCAACGATCTTCCTTCGTGCATCTTGCCCAGTGGTATTACGTTCCGTTTAGCCCAATCCAATCGACAAGGCTTCCTTTCCCGCTCCGGTTTTCTGCTGAACGCGTTTGTCTGTCTTCTATTCCTGAGCGCCGCACCGCTGCTCCGGGCCGACTCCAATCTGAGCTTCCTGGGGGTTGTTTCCACACTCAGCACCCCTCCTTATACCCTTAGCCAGCCTTCTGACATTACTGTCGATACGGCAGGGAATATCTACATCGCGGATACGAGCAACAACCAAATCGTAAAGGTGAATCCACAAGGTGTCGCCTCCGCGCTCACGATCAGCGGCTTAAGCACCCCGCTGAAGTATTCCCGGGCCATAAAGGTAGACGGGTCGGGGAACCTCTACATTGCCGATACGGCCAACAGCCGCATTGTGGAAGTCACCTCCTCGGGAAGCGGCTCCGTGTTGAGTATGGGAGGCGTAACACTGAGTTCTCCGCAAGGCATTGCCATCGACTCATCGGGCAACATTTTCATCGCCGATACCGGCCACAACCAGATTGTTAAAGTGACTTCCGGGGGAGGGGCTGCGGTCTTTAGCATAACCGGTTTGTCGAGCCCGGCGACCCTAAATGCTCCCACCGGCATGGCGGTGGATACCTTCGGAAACCTCTACATTGCTGATTCCTCAAATAATCGTATCCTAACCGTAGCAGCGGGAGGAACCGCAGGTTCGGTGTTGAGCATTAGCGGCCTGAGCACGGGGCTGAACACTCCGGGAGGAGTAACCGTAGATAGTTTGGGGAATGTCTATATCGCCGACACGATCAATGATCGCATCGTGGAAGTGACCCCGGGCGGAGCAGGTACGGTTTTAAGCACGAACCCGGTGACGCTCGATCGGCCCAAAGGCGTCGCAGTGGACACTTCTGGAAAAGTCTTTATTGCCGATGCTAACCATAATCGGACTGTGACGGTGGCAACATCGGCGGTCGGATTTGGCCATTTACAGTTGGGGTCGTCAGCGAGCATAAGTCTCACTTTGCCCTTTAATCTCGGGGCGACGGAATTCGGCGCCGTTCAGGCGTTCACGTTGGGCACTCAGAACCTTGATTTCACCGTGGGGCCCGGCACCACCTGCACCGCGGGGATGTCAAATGTGGGCTGTTCGGTAGAAATCAAGTTTCTGCCCACAGCCCCCGGGTTGCGAAGGGGCGCGGTGGTGCTTTATGACACCGCGGACCCGCCCAACCCGATGCTTACCGTTCCGCTCTACGCAACCGCCGATGCCCCCGTCGCAGCTCTGGCTCCAAATACGGCAACCGTGATCAATACGGGCGGCGTAACATTGAAGAATCCGCTTCAGATCGCCCTGGATGGCACGGGAAACATGTATGTGGGGAGTCACCAAGATGCAAAGGTAATGAAAGTCGCGGCAGGCGGCGGTAGTGCGTCCGTGGTGAGCACCGGCAATGAAACTTTGGGTGAGGTCGATGGCGTGGCCCTTGACGGGGCCGGCAATCTTTTCATCGGTGATGGCGGCAACAACCGGATTGTGGTCGTAACGCCGGCAGGGGTCGCTTCCGTTCTGACCATACACGGCCTCAGCCCGGCGCTAGGCGAGCCCATGGCTCTTGCCTTCGATGGTGCCGGCAATCTGTACGTCGCCGACGCCACCACAAGCCGGATCGTGAAGGTGTCGTCCTTGGCCGTAGCGGGGACGAATTCACAGGGCAATGGATCGGTGATAAGTGCGGGAAGCTATACCTTCGTGGAGGGCAGTGTGTCGGGCGTGGCGGTGGATCCGGCGGGCACCGTCTACATCGCCGATCGAGGACTCGGTCGGGTCGTCAAGGTGACAGCGGGAGGCGTGGCATCCCTGCTGGTCCCCTCCGGAATCACCCCGGTAAGTCCGCAGGGCATAGGCGTTGATGCCATGGGGAATGTCTACATCGCGGAGGCGAACAATAATCGTATTGTGGAAGTTACAGCCGCAGGCTCCGAAGCGGAGGGAAGCGTCACCGGCCTGCCAAGTCCGTCAAATCTGGGTAACCCCTATGGAGTGACCGTGGATCCTTCCGGAAATATCTTTATTCCGGATTGGGGCAATAACCGTCTTGTCGAGATTCGCGTTTCGGGAGCATCCCTGGCATTTGCAACTGTGAGAGCCGGATTGACGATCTCTCCCCAAACGGCGACCGTAACGAACCTGGGCAATCAAGCATTGGTTTTTACGGACAATCCAGCTTATACGGCGAACTTCTCTGAAAATACCGGCGACACCAACCCCTGCACAGCGGGCACCTCACTGCCCGCCGGTACGGCTTGCGATGTTTCCGTGGAATTCACCCCACACTCTGCGGGCAGCCTGAGCGAAAGCATCACGCTTAGAAACAATGCTCTCAACCTTACCCCCAGCACCCAGCAGATTTCCGCTTTTGGTACAAGCCTTGACCCACCCGACACGACGGCAACCACAGTGTCGGTGAGCCCGGCGTCACTGACTGATGGACAAACGGCGGCTATTACCGCGACGGTGGTGGACACGACTGCGGGAGACACTTCCAACGTCCCCACAGGTCAAGTGACTTTCACGGATACCGTGGGCATCACCATCACCTCGCTGAACAGCGGTATCGGAGTGAACTTGAACGCCGGACAAGCAACCTTGACCGGGGTATTGCTCAGGGGGGTCGGCACTCACACCATCACCGCAGTTTATGCGGGCGCGAGCGGATCATATCTCTCGAGCACGGGAACCACAACGGTCGCTCTGAGCCAAGCCTCCGTGACGCTGGCAGGTCCGGCGGTGCAGCCGGCAAATACGACGTTTGGCCAGACAGGGGCAATCGGCATGACCGTTACCGGACTGTATACCACCATCGCTACGCCCTCGGGAACTCTCAGTTACAGCATCCTGAATGCTTCCAGTTCCAGTGTAGCGTCAGGAACCGTTCCACTTACGGCCGGCAGCACAAGCTCAACGGCTGCCGTGCCTGTACCCAATACGCTGGCTCCGGGTAGCTACACCGTGAATGTCACCTACAGCGGTGATTCTAACTACCTGGCCACTTCTAACGCAACAATTGTAGCCTTGACAGTGAACAAGGCGAGCCCAACGGTTTCGCTCGTGTCCTCTCTGAATCCCGTGCTGGCGACGAATGCGGTCACCTTTACCGCCACCGTCTCCTCGACGGTGGGGGCCCCGACGGGGACCGTCAGTTTCCTGGACGGACAAACGCTGTTGGTTTCGGGGGTCACGCTAGTGCCGGGGGCCGCGCCAACGCAAGGCGTGGCGACTTACGCTCCGTCCACGGCGTGCCCGACCCCCCCGGTCCTCCCAACGCCCCTGACCTGCACGGCCGGCACGCACTCCATTACCGCGGTTTACAGCGGTAACGCCGACTTTGCCAGCGTATCCAGTTCGCCGCTATTGGAGACTGTCGAAGACTTCACGCTGAGCATCTCGACCCCGCCGGGGACGATCACGACGCCGACGGTTCTGCCGGGAGGCACACTCATCTACTACATGCAGGTGGAGCCAACTCGGGGTGAGTCCTTCCCGTCCACCGTAACGTTCAGCGCGAGCGGCCTGCCCGCGGGCGCCACGGCGACCTTTACGCCCCAGACGCTGCCCACGGGTTCGGCGGGGACCACCGTCACCCTGGCTATCCTGCTTGGCCAGCAGATCGTGGCGATCCATCCTGGCAACCCCTTGGGAAGAGGACTGGCATTGGCGATGGTGGGAGGATTGTTCCTGCTGCCCTTCCGAAGAAAGCCGGGTCAGTCCCGTGGGAGGGCGGGAAGAATCGTGGGGCTGCTGCTTCTGCTGTTAGCGGTCACCTGCGCCACCCTGGGCCTTACCGGGTGCGGCGGTTCGAACAGCGGGTACTTCGGGCAGCAGGCGCGGAATTATACGGTGACCGTTACCGCGGCTTCCGGTGGTCTGTCGCATACCTCCACCGTCACCTTCATATTGGAGTAAAGGGAGAGATCCGATCATGCGAACAACCTTCTTGGCAAGTGCTCTTCTGATAGGGATCTTGACCCTAGGCGGCCCTATGGCATGCGGGCAAGAGCAAAAAACGGCGGCCCCACGCATCCAAGTGACCTCGACCGACATGGCGATGACTTACACCACCGAAGAGGCCAAGGTTACGCCCGGCACCGGCGGCGACTTCTGGCTCCAGGGCGGAAGCATCGATGCCGGCATCACCTTCTTCCGCGGCTTCGGTTTGGCCACGAACTTGACTATCGATCATGCCTCCAAGATTGCGCCGGGTTTGAAGCTGAGCGAAACGAATCTCATGGCGGGACCTCGCTACACCTACCGCGTGGGCTCCAAGCATGAAAGCAGGGTGTTCATCGAAGCGTTGGCGGGTGGCGTACGCGCTTACGACAGCCTCTTCCCGACATCAAGAGGCGTGACCAACAAGGCTAGCGCCTTCTCCTGGCAGGTGGGCGGCGGCTGGGACATCGCCATTACGAAGCACTTTGCGATACGAGCATTCGAGGCGGACTATGTTCGCTCGTATGTACCGAATAACGGCTCCAACACCCAAGATCATCTTCGGCTTGCCGTTGGGGTGACCTACCACAGCCAAAGCCAGTGAATTTTCCCCCCTTCGGGATTGCAGGGGTGAGATCCAATCAGTTCGTATCGGCGCCCGGAGGTTCATCAGCCGCAATCCAGGGCGAAGGTTGTTTGTCTATCGCGAACCGCGGGGTTGCTCATTTCACTACCCCTGTATATCCCTCTTTTGCCCTGATTCTCGCCATGCCCCCTGATGCCCGGTCTTATTGAACGCGGCACCGAAATTCTCAAATTTGCGCCGGGTTAAGGAAGGGTTTTGGGACTAGAGAAAGACGCCAACTCGGTGCCGACGACCCCGCCACCACTTCCCACCAACAATCGCTGTATCTCACTGGCAATAAAATGGATTAGGCAAAAACAATAAAACAACTACGCCTCAAATATTGACTTTAGTCATGTGATTTTGTGATTACGGTCATCGACATGCTCGTCTTACCACGGTAGCGTCAAAACTCGTGTTGGGTTGTAGCAGGAACTTGAAAGCCCTTGGAAATTATTGGTCGGCGGTCAATTGGGATTACCAAAAGTGGCTCAACGGCTCCCAGCCACGCACGGTCCGAGTAGGTTCATTTTGTTGATGTCCAAATCAGTACGAGCCTGGCACTTAATTCTCATCATGGGGGTAGGACTGTTAGCCGCACCCTGGACCTTCGCGGCAGGCGAAGATAATCCCAAGGGCACTAGCCACGGCGACGTTTTCGTCCAAAGCAAGCGCTTGGAAAACTCCCAAGGACTCGCGCGGCCACATCGGAATGAAGCGCGGCCTGACCTTGTCATTGTCCAGGCCCCGGCAGTGCTCCCCGGCACCCTCTCTCGTCGCTTCCCCAAGGGCAGCCGTTTGGTGAGGTTGGCGCCAACCGACAATATTCCCCATTGCTTGACTCCGGGATTCTTCACTGCGGCCGATCCTCGAACCTCCTTTGACGGCGCCCGCGTCCTTTTTGCTGGGAAGAAAACAGCGGATTCACTTTGGCAAATCTGGGAAATGAACGTGGACGGCTCTGGCACCCGGCAAATCACTCACTGCCCCACCGACTGTCTCAGACCCGCCTACTTGCCTCGCGGACAACTTGTCTACACGGCGCTTCCAGAGGGACCGGCCCGTACAACATCCAGCAGCACCGTACAGCACGTTGTCAAGCTTCGGACCGAATCGGCCACTTTGACGGGCGCAGATTCTCAACTCTGGGTCAGCAATGTGGATGGGTCTGACGCCCACCCGATCACTTTCGGCCCGGGTGACTTCCAGGTGGAAACAGTCCTGAAGAATGGGACGATCCTGGCAACGGCGCGCTCCCCGCTCCTTCCTTCAAACGGACTGCCTGCCGATCGCGAGCTTTACACCTTGCGTTCCGACGGCACCGGCTTGAGCACACTGCGCTGCGATCATCAGCACCCCGCCATTCGCAGCCAAGCGCAAGAGCTCGACGACGGTGCGGTAGTCTTCGTGAAGTATTCGCTCACGAGCCGGAACCTGGGCGGGAACCTGGCCTGGATTCGCCGCGGCGCATTGCACAACGCACCGCTCACGGCCCCGCCCATTCTTGCTTTGTCGCCACAGCCTATCGCCGCAGATGAGCTGCTCGTCGCACGAGCATCCACCACCCGTCCGACGACAGAAGAGAAACTGACCCTTTACGCCTTCGACGCGGCGATGGGCAAGTTCATCACACCCATTTACGCGGACCCGAAGCTCTCAACTGTGGAGGCCGTACCGGTGGCTGCCCACGAACCGCCACGCTGGTTCTGGAGCACGCTAAGCCCCGAGCTTCATAGGGGGTATTTCGTCTGCCTTGACAGTTATCTTGCCGAAGGCGTTCCCCAGGGGCGGATTGCGGCAAAGCTCAGTCGAGTTCGCGTGTTGACGCTCGATGCCGTTACCCAAAAGGCGATCCTTTTGGGAGAAGCACCCATAGAAGATGATGGCTCGTTCTACATCGCGGTACCGCCCGACAGGCCGGTGAGATTTGAAGTGCTCGACGGCGCGGGACGCGTGGTTCGCGCCCAGCGGGGTTGGATCTGGTCGCGTTCCGGCGAGGAGCACGGCTGCGTGGGCTGCCATGAAGATCACGCCTTGGCTCCGAAAAACCGCTGGCCGATGGCTTTGCGAAGCTTTGACACGCCCACGCGCTTGGACTTGGCAAGTCATCCGGCAAGCGTCTTTTGAGGTTGTAATGAAGATTTCTCTCAGACAATTTATGTTCGCAGCAATTGCCGCCAGCCTGTTGTGGACAAACCTACAGGCCCCTGGCCAGAGCCCGGCTCCGAAAGACCTGCCGCCTTCCTCGATGGTCACCTACGAGGACGTCACGGAGAAAGCCGGAATTCACTTTAAGCACTCTTTTGGCGAGCAGAAGCTCAGTTCCATGATGGAGGCCACGGGTTCCGGCTGCGCCTGGATCGACTACAACAATGATGGATTACTGGACCTCTACGTGGTCAGCGGCCGCTATGTCGACGGCGTCACCAAGTTTTCCAAGCCCGACGGCGCGGACGCCACCAATCATCTTTATCGCAACAACGGCGATGGAACGTTTACGGACGTCACCGCCCAGGCCGGTGTAGGCGGCAAAGGTTTCGGCATGGGCGTGACCGTCGGGGACTACGACAACGACGGCTATGAAGACATTTTCGTGACCAACTGGGGTTCGTCGATTCTTTACCACAACAATGGTGATGGCACCTTCACGGACGTGACGGCTAAGGCCGGTGTTGAGAACCCGCACTTTGGCACCGGCGCGACTTGGGTCGATTACGACCGGGACGGTAAGCTCGATCTCTATGTGGGCAACTACCTGAAGTTCGATCCCAACGCCAAGCGCGAGTACTTCACCGCAGAGGGCTTCCCCGGCCCGCTTGACTACGAAGGTGATGCCGATCGCCTTTTTCACAACAATGGCGACGGGACGTTCACGGATGTCTCACACAAGGCGGGCATCGATAATCCCCTGGGCCGCGCGATGGGCGTAACCACCGGTGATTTCGACAACGACGGCTGGCCGGACATCTATGTCGCCAACGACACGATGGAAAGCTACATGTACCACAACAATCATGACGGCACGTTTACCAATGTGGCGGCGGACGTGAACACGGCCTTCGGAGCCAATGGCGAAGCGACCTCCGCCATGAATCCCATTTTTGGCGACTACGACAATGACGGCTGGCAGGATCTGTTTGTCTCGGACATGCGTTACCACCGGCTGTTTCACAACCCCGGCCCCAAGGGCTTCTGGCTCGACACGACGGTGGAGACGGGCGTGGCCGCGGTATCCGGACAGTACGTGGCATGGGGCGACGGCTTCTACGATTACGACAATGACGGTTGGAAGGATCTGTTCATCGTAAACGGCGGCCTGCATTGGCTGATTCCCATGGAAGATTCCCTGCTCCGCAATAATGGTGACTCGACGTTCACCGATGTATCGTCAGAAGCGGGCGACTATTTCAAGTTCAAGAAAGTGGGGCGCGGCGCCTGTTTTGGCGATTATGACAACGACGGTTATACGGATGTTTTCATCGTGACGCTGGGAGGCAAAGGCATATTGTTGCATGCCAAGCCCCCAGTCTCCGGCGTGCGCAATCATTGGCTGACCCTCAAGCTGGTGGGCACCAAGAGCAATCGCGATGGCTTTGGCGCCAGCATTGAGGCCGTTACCGGGGCCGCGCACCAATACGTTCAGGCGGTTTCTGAGAATGGCTATCTCTCCCAGGGCGACCCGCGCCCGCACTTCGGCCTGGGCCAGCACACTGAAGTGGACAAGCTCATCATCCATTGGCCGAGCGGCGCCGAGCAAGTGCTGGAACACGTGAAGGCGGACCAAATTTTGACCGTTCAGGAACCTAAAGGAACACCTGGCGCGGGAGGCAAAGGGCAATGATGCGCTGCAATCAGACAACAGATTCACCACGGAGGGCACAGAGGCCGCAAAGAAAAGCAAACAGGAGAGTTCCTCACTGTGCTCTCTGTGCCCTCCGTGGTGAATTTTTTTCTTGATGCAAGAGAAGAAGATGAAAACTGGGGTTACAACCCGCCATCCGCGAAGGAACTGGATCAATACAGCTAGCTTTGTGCTGAGTATATTCCTGTTTGCCACGCGAATTCCCTCCCCGATGGCCGCGCCCGCAAGCCCGCAAGAGAACGTCGCCGCAGAGCCCGCCTACCTGACGCCGGTTGAAATCAAGCTCTCCGCGGACGGAAAAAAGCTCTTCGTGGTTTGCGAGGGTAACGATTCCGTTCTGGCTGTTGACACGCAAACCAAACAGGTGGTTTCGCGCGCTCCCGTCGGCCACAAGCCCAAAGGTTTGGCTCTTTCCCCGGACGGCAAGACCCTCTACGTTTCCAACGAATGGAGCGACACGGTTACTGAGGTTGATGCGGTGACGTTGGCAGTGAAGCGCACCCTCAAGGCCGGCTGGGGGCCGGTAGGCCTGGTCACCGATCGTTCGGGAAAAACCCTTTACGTTGCCAACAGCATCGCGGACAGCGTCTCGCTGATCGATCTCGCCTCGGGCGCGGAAATCAAGCGTTTCAGCACGCATCGATATCCGGAACAGATGGTGCTTTCGCGCGATGGCCGGCGGGTTTACGTTTCCAACATCCTGCCTCACCTGGGGCCTTACGATCAGCCGCCGGTTTCCGAGTTGCTCGCTCTCGACACGGCCAAGCAAGTCGTGGCCGAGCGCATTTTGATTCCCGGCACCATCGAACTGCGCCACATTGCAGAAGCTCCCCCCACTGTAGCGTTGGTCTCCGATCGACGAAACGGCGGTCAGAGCGCGCTGCAACAAGGCGGCCTCGGCGGTCAGAGACCGCCGCTACAGGGTGGAGACCTCCTCGTCACGTTAATGCGGCCCAAGAACCTCGGACCACTTATTCAGGTTCCCCAGGGGTGGATGATGACCCACGGCATGGCGGTGGTCCATCCCGACGCGGGCGCGCCGGTGGGCGAGGGCCAATCGAAAGTAACCCAGGTGGTGCTCGACGATATCGATTATTACTTTTCTACCAATGCAGGCGTGGCCTTTTCGCCCGACGGCCGGCACGCGGTGGTAACATCCGCCGACGCCGACATCGTTTCCATTCTTGATACCGCCCGGCTGGCACGGCGGCTACGTCAAGTCCCCGCAGAGGAACTTGCCGACCGCCTCGATTCCGCCGCCACCTTCGTCATCAAACGCTTGCCGACCGGCCACAATCCGACCTCGGTGGCGGTCTCACCCGACAGCCGGTGGGCTTACGTTGCCAATCGCCTGGACGATTCCCTGACCGTGGTGGACTTGGGGCAAGTGGAGATTGCATCCACCATCGACCTCGGCGGACCCAAGGAAATCACGCTGATGCGTCGCGGTGAGCAAATGTTTCACGCCGCGAAGTATTGTTTTCAGGGGCAGTTCGCCTGCGCCACCTGTCACCCCAACTCGCACCTGGACGGATTATCGTGGAATCTTGAGACCCCGCAACTGGGCCGAGACCGCGTGGCCAATCGCACCTTGCGGGGAATTCGTGAAACAGCGCCCTACAAGTGGAATGGCAAAAATCCCGACCTTGCCACGCAATGCGGCCCCCGCATTGCCAAGTACTTTTTCCGCTCGGAGGGATTCAACACTCAGGAATTGGGGGCGCTGCTCACCTACTTGAATAACATTCCGCTCGCGCCCAACCGGCATCTTGCGCCTGACGGGCAGTTGACCGAAGCGCAAGAGCGCGGCAAAACCATCTTCTACCGCCAGAACACCAGTGATGGGCGCGTGATTCCCATCCAGAACCGTTGTGACACGTGCCATCCGGCCGAGACGCATTACACCGCCCGCATCAGCACTGACGTGGCATCCATGACCAAGTACGACACTAGCGGAATGTTTGACATCCCCCAACTCGACCGCGTCTACGAAGATGCGCCCTACTTGCACAATGGCGAGGCCCTGACGCTGGAAGAAATCTGGACGGTGTTCAACAACCAGGATACGCACGGCGTCACGTCAGATATGAGCAAGGAACAGTTGAACGACCTTATTGAGTTTTTGAAGACCTTGTAGAAACAGGAGCTAACAAGGCAAAAGGCAAAGTGCCAAATGCAAAAGGCAAAAGTAAAAGGTGGACAGTAATGACACACACCAATCTCAGTTCACCGCGTTTTGAAGAACAATTCAAAAACCAAAACCGGAAAGAGCGGAATACAGCATACAGCAGACCGAATACGGGTTATCCCGTCTACCGTATGCCGTCTACCCTCCACCGGTTTTCCTCCTTTTGCCTTTTGACTTTTGCCTTCCTTCTTTTGCCTTGCTCGTTCTGTTTAGCCGCAGAAAAGCCGCACCTCATAACGAAGTGGGAGAACTTCACCACCGTGAATGGCATGCCCGACGCCAAGGTCTTCTGTGTGGCTGTGGATGGCGACCGTGTGTGGGCCGGAACGGAAGACGGCCTGGTGCTCATTGAAAACGGCAAGGTCGCTAAAGTCTATAAGCCCGCCGACGGTCTGGCGCACCGCGTGGTGATGGGCATCGCTGTGGACCATGAAACCGGCGACCTGTGGGTTGCGACTTTCGGCGGCGTCAGCCACTTCTCCGGCGGTCACTTTGAGAATTTCGCCAACCTTACCAGCGGCCTGCTCAACGACATCTGTTACGGGATTGTCGTACAAGGCAAATTCGTCTGGGCGGCAACCACGGCGGGCATCAGCCGCTACAACAAGGACACCGGCGAGTGGTCCGACTGGAGTGAAAAGAATGCGCCATTCCACGAACCCTGGACATACGCCATAGCGCCGGCCCCGGAGATCGGCAAAGTGTACTTCGCCATGTGGGGCGGAGGGCTGATTGAATATGACGACAAGGTGGGGTACATGAAAGCCTACACCGACCCTGACGAGGAAATGGAAATTGTCCTGTTCAAGAACCAGGGGCTCATCCACATCATCGTTTCCGGCGTTGCCTGGAATCCTGATACCAAGATGGTTTGGGCCTCCACCTATTTCGGCTTAAGCGGCTATGACGGCCGCAACTGGCACAACTATCTGACCAAAGACAGTGGCCTCGCCTCCGATTTCATCAACGCTGCCAAGTCTCGTCGCAATGAAGTCTGGGCCTGCACGGATAAGGGGCTCAGCATGCTCGATTACCAGACCAACACCTGGGTCACTTACCGGCCCGGCAAACCCCCAGGCCAGGGTGAAATTGAAATTACCTGGCCCGACGGCAAGAAAGAGAAGCTTTCAACCCCCACCGCCCTCGCGCACAACTACATCCTGAACATGGATTATCAGGGTGAAGACATTTGGGTGGCCACCGCCTTAGGGCTGAGCCACGGAATTCGTGAAACTCAAAAGGAGACTCAACTTTATGCCAACGCCAGAAATTCTCGTAGCACCGCAAACGTCGCACCAAGCCATTCCCAAAAAGGCAATTAGTGCGCCGGAGACCCTGAACGAAGCCTATGATTATTCCAAGCCATCCTCGTTCTCGCGCGGGCTGCGGCTGGACATCAAAGGCATTACGATCTTGCTGATCTCAGGCACCGCCAGCGTGGATGAGTACGGAAGGTCCATCCACGTCGGTGACTTCCGCGCCCAGACCTGGCGTACGTATCAGAACATCACGAAGCTCCTCGATGCCGAGGGCGCCACGTGGAAGGACATCATTCGTACTACCTGCTATCTGCGCGACATTGAGCGCGACTACGAAGCCTTCAACGAAATCCGGACGCAATTTTTCCAGGAACAGGGACTGAACCCGTTGCCGGCGTCCACCGGCATCCAGGCGATCCTGTGCCGTCCGGATCTGCTGATTGAGATTGAGGCAATGGCGATTTTTGATTCCGACCGTGGCGCCCCGAAAAACGGGGAAGAAATTAAGGCTGCGGCGTGACGTTTTACATCGCGCACGGTCATGCTGAGCATTAACCCCTTTTCGGTTGCCCATAATCGGCAGAAACTCGATGAGGAGAACCAATGTCCATCACTGTCATCCTGAGCGCAGCGAAGGACCCCAGTAGTTTGCAGGGGCCAGTGAAAAGAGTTAACTACCGGGGTTCCTCGCCCAAAATGCGGGCTCAGAATGACAGCACCAGTCGCTCAGAATGGCACTTTGGGAAGCTCTGAGGGCAGGAAGGTGACCATGAAAATAGCTGGACAGCTCACCGTAGATGATCTGCCGCGCATCTGTCCACTCCTCTGCCGTCAAACCAACCCTCGTTACGGCGAGGATCAGACGCGCGTGGTGGAAGTGGGGGGAGTGCGCTTCGGTAACGGCGGCCCGGTGGTGATCGGCGGGCCCTGCGCGGTGGAAAGCCACGACCAGACGCTAGCCGTAGCCCGCGCCGTGAAGCGCGCCGGCGCCGACATGCTGCGTGGCGGCGCCTACAAACCTCGCACCTCGCCGCACGACTTCCAGGGAACGGGGGTAGAGGGACTCTGCATCCTGCGTATCGCGCGCGAGGAAACCGGCCTGCCCATCGTTACCGAGGTCATGGATACCCGGTTGGTGGAGCAGGTGGCGGAGTATGCTGACATGCTCCAGATCGGCTCGCGCAACATGCAGAACTATCCGCTGCTGGCGGAAGCGGGGCGCACGGGTAAGCCCATATTGCTGAAGCGCGGCATGGCGGCGAGCCTTTGCGAATGGCTGGGCGCCGCCGAGTATATCGCCAAGCAAGGCAATCTCAATATCGTTCTCTGCGAGCGGGGCATCAAGGCTTTTGCGGCCGGGGAGTACTCGCGGTACTTGCTTGACTTGAATGTCATTCCCGCCGTGCACGCCAACACTTTCCTGCCCGTAATCGTCGATCCCAGCCACGGCACGGGCGTCGCTTCCATGGTCGAGCCCGCCAGCCGCGCGGCGCTGGAGTTTGGCAGCCACGGTTTGATGATTGAAGTCGCGGACTTCGCCAGCGGGCGGCCGCGGTGCGATGCCGACCAGGCGATTGACGGTGAAACCCTGGCGCGCATCGTCGCGTTCGCTCGCAACCGCCACGAGCGGCTGTTGTTTGCGCAGCGCGCGGCGTGAGGGCGTAAGAATGCTGCGGGAACGAATGCGCAAAGCGCCCTGGACTGCGGCGGCTCGACGCCGCCTTCGTCCTCGTGGCGCACAGTCATCGCAAGTCGCGTTCGAGTCCTGACGTTATTCGTACGGTTCCGCGGGTCGATTCCAAGGCGGCGTCGAGCCGCCGCAGTCCAAGGTGCCTTCGGCACTGCAATTTCACTGGGGGACGCTGCAGTCCAAAGAGGAAAGGTGACTGATTGGCCTCACAGTCCGATTCATCGGCTCTCCGAGGCAGGAGCCTACATGGTGACTTGCGGAACGTATCTCAAGGAGCACCACTTTCGGGACAACAAGCGACTGGCCTTTTTGTGCGAGTCGCTTTTGGCCCTGGCGGCGAAGTACGGGTGGAATCTTCAGGCTTGGGCGGTCTTTTCCAATCACTATCACCTGGTGGCCCTTTCACCTCCTCACCCCGGCAACCTGCGAATCTTCATGAATGAACTCCATTCGCAAACTTCGGGTCCAACCAATCGCGAGGATGGCACGCCTGGGCGCCGGGTATGGTACCAGTATTGGGATACACATCTCACCTACCCGCGATCCTATTTCGCGCGGCTGAGCTATGTGCACCGGAATGCGGTGCACCATAGGTTGGTAAAGGAACCGTCCGTTTATCCCTGGTGCTCGGCGGGATGGTTCCAGCGCTACGCCAGCGCTTCGTTCTACAAGACCATCATGAAATTTGGCATCGAACGGTTGAAGCTCCCTGACGAATTTGAAGCCGAATGGTCAACGGAGCCCGAATGAAAGTGCCGAAGGCACCTTGGACTGCGGCGGCTGGACGCCGCCTCGGAATAATCCGAAGGCAACTACAAAGCCCCAGCACTTTACGATCACGGTGGGGACGAAGACAAAGGCGGCGTCGAGCCGCCGCAGTCCAAGGTGCCTTCGGCACAACGATTTCCATAGCGACGGTTTGGAAACGGCTGTTTTCCAGCATCAAGGTGGTATCCATGAAAAGTCGCTTTTCACTCGCACTCCTGCTGCTTTCCGTAACGCTGCCCGTGGCGGCGCAGTATAAAGACCCGGACGAAACTCCCCCCGACGCCGTCATCAAGCGAGAGGAAACGGTGAAGCCGGAAGGCCGCTACGCCAATATGCCGGATGAGGCCGTGCCCTACCGCCGCTTCACCAAACCCTACTACGACTGGTTCATTCGAGAAGACACTCTCCAATATAGCGGCGCGGCGGACCTCCAGAGGGATGGCAATGCGGCGCAGTTGAAGGAAGTCGCCATCGGCTTTTTCTCCCCCCTGGAGAACAACCCGGAGATGATTTTCGGTGTCCCGGCCCTCCACGGCGCACAACTCGCCATTGAGCAAGCCAACGCGCGCGGAGGTTATCACGGCACGCCGTACGCGCTCAAACTCCACTCGGAATCGGCCCTCTGGGGAGCCTCTTCCACCGAGCTCGTCAAGATGCTTTTCGATGAAAATTGTTGGGGCATGGCGGGATGCATCGATGGCCAGAATTGTCATATCCTGCTGCGAACCTCGCTGAAATTGGAAGTGCCCATCGTGGACATCGGCACGACGGACCCGACCGTGACCGAGACCCGCATCCAGTGGCTCCTCCACACCTTCCCCGACGACCGCCAGCAGGGTTACACGCTGGCGGATTACGTTTTCAAGAACCTCAAGCTAAAGCGGATCGGCGTGCTGCGCACCCAAACGCGCTACGCGCGGATTGGTGTAGAAAAATTCGAAGACGAAGCGCGCCGCATGGGCCGCCAACCCATCCTGGAAGTGAAGTTCGAACGTGGCGACAAAGATTTTTCCCACCAACTCAACATGTTGCGGGACGCAAAAATTGAAGGGCTGGTGATCTGGGGAGAGGCGGAGGAAGCCGGCCTGATCCTGAAACAGATGCGCCAGATGGGTATGAATCAGCCGGTGTTCGGCGGCAGCCGCCTGGCGTATCCACGCTTGCTCGAGATCGCCGGACCCGCGGCGGAGGGGTTGGTCGTCACTTCCGCGTTGGACCCCACGCGCAAGGACCCCAAGTGGGTGGCTTTCCGCGACGCCTACCGGCAGAAGTTCCACGAAGAGCCCATCGACTATGCGGCTTCTGCCTTTGACGGCATCAATCTACTGATCGCGGCAATCGAAAAGACCGGCCTCAATCGCGGGCGCATCATGGATGTGCTGCGCGACTACCAGATGAAGACCTACCACGGCGCGGCCGGCACGGATTACTTTGACCATACGCTCAACAACATCGCGCCCGTCAGCATGGCCCGCGTCAAGAACGGCAATTTCGAATACTGGCTGGCGCCACGCCAGTCCGGCCACGAAGGCGTCGCGCACACCGGCGGAAAATAACAGGAAGAGCAAGGCAAAGCGCGAAAGTGCACGATGGACGGCAATGATTCAAATTAGTTTTTGTTCCCTGCATAGGAAAGAACAAGCCGCCGGGCAAAGCCAGCCACTTTTGCCTTTTGACTTCCGCACTTCGCCTTTTGCCTTGCTCTTCTTCCGACTACCGGCGCTGTGCGTTCGAGTATGGGTGCTGGGTCTGATGGGTCTTCTCGCTGTGATCTGCTTCGCGCAGGCGCCTTCCGCGGAGCCCTACGCCGTCATCAATCGCGATACGGTCAGCTACAACGGGCCCGGTCGCGATGGCGGGCATGACTTGGCGGGACCAGTGATCCGCCTCGGGCTGCTCGCGCCACTGTCTGGCCCGCGCCAAGCCGAGGGTCAAGCTTTGTGCCGCGCCGCTGGAATGGCTATCGAGGAAGAAAACGTCACTTCCCTGCCCGGCGGCCGCCGCTTGACCCTGGTCACCCGCGACGAAAGCGGACCGTGGGGCCAAGCCGCTACGCAAATTGTGCACATGGTATTCGACGATCAGGCCGTGGCGCTCATTACCTCGGCGGAAGGAGGCTCAGCGCATCTGGCCGAGCAAGTGGGAAACAAGATCGGCGTGCCCATCCTGACGCTTTCCAGCGACACGACAACCACGGAAATCAACTTGCCCTGGATCTTCCGGTTAGGCCCCAGCGACGCCATGCAGGCGCAAGCCTTCGCGCGTGATATTTACCAAGCCAAGAAGCTAAAGCGCGTCGTCCTTCTTGCTCAGAACGACCACGATGGCCGTGCGGGGGGAGATGAATTTGAAAAAGCCGCCCGCGAGATGAATGCGCCCGCCCCGGTGAGGATAACCGTCGAGCCCGGGAAGTTGATTGCGGATGCGGTGCAGACCCAACTTCGAGGTGCAGAGGCCGCGGTCATCTGGACCGACACGACCACCGCCAATCTGCTCTTGGAAAGCCTGCGCGATATATTGCCTTCCGCGCCGCTCTACCTATGCCGCAAGGCGGCGCAAGGCGAATGGAGCGCCGTAAGCCAACCTCGATGCCGCACGTGCAACGGTGATGACGCCGGGGTTTGGACCACGCAAGCGCTGAACACTCCGTCTGTGACGCATGAGGTCTTCGCGCAGCGTTACCGGCAGCATTTCGGCGCCGAGCCCGGCATCGGTGCAGCCGAAACGTACGATGCCGTCCGCGTTCTCGCCGCCTCGCTGCGCCAGTCGGGCCCCAATCGTGCGCGCTTGCGCGACGCGCTGGCCGGAGTTTCCGCCTTCGCCGGGGCCTCCGGAGTGATCTCCTTCGATCACGCCGGGAATGACCTTACCCAAACGAGCCTCGTACGCCTCAACTGAAAAACAAAGGGATTCAGGGCTGAAACGGCAGGCCAGCTTACCGATAAACGTCCCGACGATGTCCAATGTCAAAGATACTCACTTCGCGAGCATCATCGTCGATTTTGTACAGGATACGGTAGTCCCCGACTCGGACTCTCCAACCTTCGTGCAGCTTACCGCGCAGCCGCTTTGTGCCGGGTGGGCGAGGGATCGAAGCCAAAGAGAGAATTACCCTGTCTAATCTCTCGATAACGGTCTTCGGGAGGGATTCGAGCTGCCTGGCAGCGCGTGGATCAATAAGTATGCGGTAACTCACAACTTCCCGGCTTGCTTTAAGCGCTTGCGTACGGTTTCATACGAGATGAGTTTCTTGGAACTTCGCGCGGCACGGTCGAGCGTCAGGATGTCCTCGAGGTCCTCAATCCTGCGCAATAACCGGCGATAGTGGGTCACACCAAGGACAACTCCTCGCTTCCGGCCGTCGGACCCAATGATAAATTGCGGGCTGCCTTGTATCATGCCAGTAATCATATCACATGCTGTCCTGCTTGCTGTTCCGGCCATCGCGAACGCCTTGATCACATGCTAAGCCGCGCCCTCAAATTCTCAATTTCTTTCATACTATTGACCATAATGTTTAGAAAGAGCCCGCGCGGGTCCAGGCGATCCATCAAGAGATCCACATCTTCGGGACTAAGGGACCCCCGAATTAAAAGCGGCCGATGCGCCTTCTGAACCTTCTGGAAATGACCCACCATGTCTTTCATCGGCGGGCCGCAAGCATCGTTATTGATTTCGAAACACCTGATCTCCTCGATTTCCAGGAAGGCATCCAGCAGGAACATCGAGCTGGAATGCAGATGAATGAAGGCGCTGGCGAAGTGGCCGGCCAGCTTGCGGTCCACCGGTTGGACCAACTTTCGATATAGATCAGGGGAATATACCGCGGTCGCATCTTCCTGCATCCGAACGATTGGACCAGGGGACCACAGGGAATACTGACCGTCGAAATAGCCACCGTGGAAGAGAGGAATGGCCTTCCAGAACTCTTGTATGAACCCACGGAAAATGTCGCCGAGCCGTGCTAGCAACTCCGCGGACTTGCCGGGCTCATCGGTTAGGTCGAGAATACTTTGGCCATGCCCACGCAATACTGCGTGCAGGTCGGTAGGGCCCAGATCTGCTGTGTGGCTGACTGGAAACAGGCCTCGGGATTCCGCGGCCAGAGCCTGAGCGAATTCCACACATTTTCTGAACCAGGGGTTGTGAGGGTCCAAACGCACCTGCAAGGCCTCTTCCCAGGTGAGGTTCTGTTCCTCCCCCAGCACGTTGTTCGAGAGGATGCGCACTTTGCACCCCAGCGCTCCGGGAAGGAAGGGGACAGCCACTTGCGTGGGCCCCGCGCCCCTCAGGAGATCGTCATCGACGACCTCCCCCTCGCGTAACATGCGCAGGTGATCCTCCATAAAATCGGCGGGGTTGATCATGTCGGGCGTAAGGTATTTCGAGGAAGCCCAGTTCCTGCAGGCCGTGAACTCGCTAAAGGGAAACCAGCCAACATAACTGAAACCCACCAGCGGCCGCTTGACATCCGCCCGGCTCCAAAAATTCTTGTACCGCTCGATTTTTGCAGGGTCGTTTCCGTAGGGTACTTTGGACATTGAGATCTTCTTTCTGCGAGGGAGACCTGAAACCTGACACCTGATTCACCTACTTCGCTTCCTTCCAATTCTGGCCCACGCCCAATTCAACCTTCAACGGAACAAGCATGGGGTACGCGCCTTCCATCTCCTCGCGCACGATTTCCTTTGCCCGGTCGAGTTCCGGCTTCCGGCGCTTCAAAAACCAGTTCATCGTGTACGGTCAGGATCATGCGCGTCTGCATCTGTTCCCGCTTCAGGCGCGCCTGGGTTTTCACCATGGCCAGCTTCATCAGGTCCGCGGCAGTGCCCTGGAGGGGAGTGTTCATGGCCTCGCGTTCGGCGCGATTCCGCGCCTGCACGTCGGCGCTATGGATTTCGGGTATGGGCCGCAGTCGCCCGAACGCCGTGCGCACGCGGCCGGTGGTGCGCGCTTGCTCCACCAACCCTTCAAGGTAATCTCTCACTTTGCTGTAGCGCTCAAAGTAGGTGTCGATATAGCGCTGCGCTTCCGTTCGGCTGGTGCCCGTACGTTCCGCCAGTCCGAACGAGCTGAGCCCATAGATCACCCCGTAGTTGATGGCCTTCGCCATGCGGCGGTGCTCATGGTTCTGGAGAGCGTGCGGCACACCGAAGATTTCCAGAGCCGTGCGCGCGTGGATATCCTCGTTGCGGGTGAAGGCTTCGATCAGCAGCGGGTCCTGGGAGAGATGCGCGAGCACGCGCAGCTCAATCTGCGAGTAGTCCGCAGAGATCATCCGGCAGCCGGGATCGGCCACGAATGCCGAGCGGATTCGCAGTCCGAATTCGTCGCCAATGGGAATATTTTGAAGGTTGGGATTGGAAGAAGAGAGCCGCCCCGTACGCGCCACGGTTTGGTTGAACGTTGTGTGCAATCGGCCGGTTTCCGCCTGGATGAATTTGGGCAGCGCGTCGATGTAGGTGGACTTGAGCTTCGCGCGCGTGCGGTATTCGATGATCTTACGCGGCAGGTCATGCTTTTCGGCGAGCGCTTCCAGTACCGATGCGTCAGTGGAATACTGCCCGCTCTTCTTCAAGCGCTTGCCGCCCGGGAGCTTGAGCTTTTCGAACAGAATCTCGCCGAGCTGCTTGGGTGAGTCGATGTCGAAAGACCCTCCGGCCAAGTCGTAGATCTCGCGCGTCAGGGTGGTCAGCTCCCCATCGAACTCGCCGGACATTCGCGCCAGAATTTCCTTGTCGATGCGCACGCCCGCTGCTTCCACCTCCGCCAGCACCGAGGCGAGGGGCAACTCAATTTCCCTGTAGAGCTTTTGCAAGTCCTCACGCGTAATTTCCGGACGGAGCAGATCACTCAGTTCGCGCGTGCGACGGGCGGCCTCCGCCAGGGAGGGAGAAATTTTGCGGCCTTGCCGGCGCAACACCACGTCAGCAAGCGTGTGGCTGGAGGCCAGCGGGTCGAGCAAGTAAGAATAGAGCATGGTGTCATCACCCACCCCCGCAAGGGCGATTCCCTGCTTCGCCAGCAGCACTTGCAGCAGCTTGGAGTTGTGAACGGCCTTGCGGCACGCCGGATCACTGAGCGCCGGTGCGAGCGCGGGGAGCAAGGGACCTCCCAGTGTAACCGTTGCCTGCCGCTCGCCGTCCGACAGTCCAAGCCCGGTCAGCCGGCCCGCAAAGCCTTCGTCGCCCTCCACACTCATCGCCAGGGCGAGCGAGGCGCTGCGGTCAGCCGCCTGCAACCATCGCTCGATGGCCTGCGGCGTGGTGAGTTCTTCCGATCCCGTGGCGGCTTCCGCTGGCGCCGGGGCTTCCTCCAAAAACTCGCGCAAGAGCGAGGTGAAACCCAGCTCCTGGCAGAGCGCGGTCAGCTCGGTGAGATCCAGGGGCGCCACTTGCAATTGCGTCAGGGCAGTTTCCACGGGAACGTCGGTGCGAATCGTGGCTAGCTCGCGACTCAGCAGCGCTTCGTCGCGAAAGTCGCGCAAGGCATCGCGGTAGCTCTGCTTCTTGACCTGCTCAAAATTCTCCAGCGCTTTCTCCAGCGTACCGAATTGCTGGATCAGCTCTGTGGCTCCCTTGGGGCCAATGTAGCTGCGCTTCTTCTCGCCTTCCGCAATCGGCGGCTCGTGCCCCGGCAGCGGGCGGGCGCCGGGAATGTTGTCACTGGGGTCGCCCGTGAGCGCCAGCCAGTCAACCACCTGCGCGGGTTCAACGCCGAGAATCTGCTTCACCTTTTCGGTATCGCAAAGCGTCTCGCCGTCGCTCCCGGCTCGCGAGGGCTTCAGCACCCGGACGCGGTCGTTTACCAACTGGAACAGGTCTTCGTCGCCCGACACGATAAAGACTTCAGCTCCCTGAGCGGCCCCGGCCCGCGCCAGCGTGCCAATCAAGTCGTCGGCTTCGAAGCCTTCGAGCTCCACCAGCGGCAGTCCCAAGGCGCGGCAGAATCGCCTGACGTAGGGAAGCTGCACCGCCAGTTCTTCGGGAAACGCCGGACGATTCGCTTTATATTCTTCAAAGAGTTTGTCGCGAAACGTAGGGGCCGCCAAATCAAACGCCACGGCAACATGTGCGGGTAGATGGTCCTTGAGCAGCTTTCGCAGTGTGCGGACGAAAATGTATATGGCCTTGGTGGGCATTCCGCTGGGCGACGCCAATGCCATTTGCATGGGGGCAAAAAAGGCGCGAAACACCAAGGACATGGCATCGATTAGAAAAAGCGTATTGGCGGTTTGGGGCAAACCATCCTCCTGGCGCGCAACTATGTCAGTCTGGCATTTTACCGCAACGGAGATGGTTTCATCAGACCGTTGAGGATCTAGTGCACAATTTAGCTGGGTCCAATGGGAGCGCCGAACTTTAGATCGGCACGTGCTGAGTTAAGGTTCAGCGCTAAAACATCCTAGTGTGCCGTCCCACTTAGCATTTTCCAATTAACGGGGGGTAGCGCATACATCGAACTCAATGTATGCGCCACCCTGACAACGTACGCTGCCGTAAAGAATTAGGCGGGACAGCACACTAGCAACCTGGTCAAAGACCGCGAGGACATTTTTCGTCAACTTGCTGAGGCGCATCTCTTTGCCCCCCAGTTACTTATAGGTTAAGTATGTATAAATATCTGGAGCCCGAGATTGCGGCAGATGGGACACTAAAATTCTGCGGGACTGTTGCACTTTAACCACACTACCCCAATCCATCAACTTTACAAAGCATCCGTAAGCTGCAGAATTGTAATGTGTTATTGTTTAACATTCAAATGGAAGCATAGCTGCACTAACAGAGACTTGCGTCGGGGAGGAAGTTTGGGTCAACAACATACACTTGCGTCGGAAGTGTCCCTATCGGGAATGGGTCTTCACAGTGGGGTTACCGTCAACCTGCGGCTTTGCCCCGCTCCTGTCCATACCGGAGTCGTCTTCAAGAGGACCGACTTGGACGGCTTCACCATCGAGGCGCAATCGCGCCACGTCGCCCGCGTTAGCTATGCCACCAGCCTGATGAAAAAGGGTGTGTTGATTTCTACCACCGAGCACTTGCTTTCGGCGCTTGCGGGGCTGGGGATTGACAACGCTGTTGTTGAAATCGACAACTTAGAGCTTCCCATCCTCGACGGCAGCGCCCTGCCTTTCGTTAAGCTCATCCGCCAAGCTGGTTTGCGCCCGCAGCGGGCTCGGCGCGCTTACGCCAGGATTCTGAAGCCGGTGGAATTGGTGGAAGGGGCCAAGAAGATTGCGGTCTATCCGGCCAACAGCTTTGCGGTAAGCTATTCGATTGCCTTTCCTCACCCCGTAATCGGCGCGGAATCATTGGATTTCGCACCCAGCGCCGGTTCCTATGAAAACGATGTTGCTCCCGCCCGGACATTCGGTTTCCTCGCCGAGGTGGAAATGCTCCTGAAGAGTGGCTTGGTCAAGGGCGGCTCGCTTGAGAATGTCGTGGTCTTGGATCAGGAGCGAGTAATGAATCCCGAGGGGCTGCGCTTCCCTGACGAATTCTGCCGGCACAAGATTCTGGACCTGATCGGCGACCTTTCCCTGTTTGGACATCCTTTGATTGGCCATGTGGTTGCCGACCGCGCCGGCCACGCTATGCACACCCAGTTGGTGTCACAGTTGCTGCGCCAAAAGGACTGCTGGGCCCTTACAACCGACCCACCCGTGCGTTCGCACACTTCCATTGCCGCCAGCGCCGCATTTGCAGCGGCAGGCGCATAGTCGCACTCACATCGAATTGGGCTATTTGTCCCGCAATGGGCGGCAAAGGGTCGCGTCGCACCCCGCCAAGCCTCCACAAGTGATCAACCGTTGTCCAAATCTGGTAAAAGGTCAGTTTGACGTAGAGGCGGCTTTACGCTAGGCTTGTCCAAATTACGCCCCCGTTGCCGAGGAGCGACGTGCGGCTGCGCCGCTTGCTGTGCGGAAAGGCTGCGCCTTTCCCTGAAGTTTCTACATTTCCGATGGGGGCTCTCGTCCATCGGGAGAAGGCGGGGTACTGTTTTGAATTCATCGCCCTCGCCACCTTGGGGGAGAGGGTGGCTCGCCACCGGCGCTTCCTTCCGCCGGGGCGAGACGGGTGAGGGGGTCCAAACCGTGGTGTCTCATCTGCCTTTCCCTTCCTACCTTCATGCCCCTACCCACCCCCTCACCCACCGCCTTGCGGTCCCCCCTCTCCCCCAAGGGGGCGAGGGAAAATGTAGAAACTCCAGCTTCCCGCAAGATCTCTTGCGGGAAACTCCACCCCCGCCTCGATCTGTATTTGCATTACTTCCCTGCAACCACGAGTGCCTGCCAGCGAGCCGGCTGGGGCAAAAGCGGCAGCGAGCTGCACGCACTCCAAAGCTTCGCTCCGTACACCGTGCCGTTGGACCCAAAATGTCGAAACTCCAGGGAAAGGCTGCGCCTTTCCGTTGCGGGAGTCCACTAATGAACCTCCTCCGCGCCGCCTGGAAGGCATAGCCTTCCAGGCGGCGCGGAGGAGGAGGGAATGGGTCCGATGAGCCGGAAAGGCAGAGCCTTTCCCTGGAGTT
>CAWGTQ010000041.1:0-18907 GCA_963825395.1 uncultured Acidobacteriota bacterium
TGGTGTTTATGTTAACCTGGTTCCGGTTAGTTACCTTGTTCTTGATGATGCCTCTATCCCCATACCGGGTTCGCTGACCTTCGCTCCCATCGATTTTGAGCGCGAGACTTTGGCCGAAGGCTTGGCGGCTGCCGGTTTTGATGTGTCGCAGCAGTCCTTTTTCACCTGGCTTGGCGTGGTGCCTTACCTGACCGAGGAATCCATATGGGCCACCCTCGGCTTCATCGCGAGTCTCCCCCATGGCGCACACGTGGTGTTCGACTATAGCGATCCTCCGGCTTCATTGCCGGCTGAATCGCGCATCGGCCACAAAAGGCGCGCGTTGCACGTTGCCGATCTGGGCGAAGCCTGGCTAAGTTACTTTGAAGCGGACGATCTTCGTGCCAAACTGTTGGCGCTGGGGTTCTCCGAGATCGAGGACTTGGGGCCTCCCCAGATAGCTGCCCGCTACTTTCCCAACCGCGCGAGTACAGTTCCCAACAAGGGCGGCCATATCCTGCGCGCGACGACAATCTGAAGGCATCTTACAGAATCCTGCAAAATATAGTGACATTCTCTGTAGCGCCGCTCTATGAGCGCCGAAAATCCAGCGGTCGTAGACCGCCGCTACGGCACCGGTTGTTACTATATTTCGCCAGATTCAAAATGGGGTAGGACAGCATGCAAGGATATCAAAGCGAAATTCGAAGATCGAGAGTCGCATCGCTGCATTGGGTCTATTCAAATTCCGAGCACGACATGAAGTATCCGCAGCGGGGGCAAAGCATCTTGCAGTGCTGGGATTCAAGCCGACTGGAGCAGACGGGGCAGAACTGGTTGGGAAATTCCGGGGCAGTCTGGGAGTTCGCGGGTTCAGAGTTGGCGGATTGGGGAGGGTCTTCACTCACGGCCGTTTTTCCCTCACGCGTAGTGCTCCGCGATGAAGGCGCGCAGGCCCTTCGTATGCGCGCGTGAGCGTGGCCTCATCGGGAAGGAAAACGATGCGGACGTGCTTGGTTCCCGGGGCCTGGCCGAAGCCCGTGCCATGCACCAAGAGCACGTGTTTTTCCACCAGCAACCGCTTCACAAAGTTTTCGTCGCTGTCAGGAATGTCGATTTTGGGAAAGGCGTAAAACGCTCCGCGCGGCGCGACGCAACTCATGTGGGGCGTCGTGCGGCAGGCGCTGACGGTCAGGTCGCGGCGGGCGCGGAGCTTGCGCCGAACCTCCGCCAAGTGATCCTGCGGGCCTTCCAGCGCGGGGCGCACGGCAAACTGCTGCGGATGGTTCGAGCACAGCCGCGCGCGCAACAATTGGTGAATGCCTTCGAGGTAGGGCTTGACGGCCGCCGCCTCGCCGCTGACCACTCCCCAGCCCACTCGCCAACCGGGAACCAGGTAGGTTTTGGAGAGTCCATTGAAGGTTACCACGGGAACGTCCGGCGCCAACGCGGCCAAGGAGGTGGACGGCGCGCCGTCCAGAATCAGCTTGTCGTAGATTTCATCAGCGAAGATCACCAGATCGTGCTGCCGGGCGAGTTCAGCGATTCGCTCCAAGGTCCGACGCGAGTAAACCGCGCCCGTGGGGTTGTTGGGATTGCTCACCACGATGGCGCGCGTGCCGGAATTAATCTTGCGGCCGATGTCTTCCAGGTCGGGCTGCCATTCATTCCTTTCATCGAGCAGATAGGAATTGGGCTGAGCGCCGAGTTTAGCGAGAACCGCCGAGTACAGCGGATACTCAGGGCAGGGCGTGAGGACGTTTTCTCCCGCGTTCACCAGCGCCGTCAGACATACATCCAAGGCTTCGCTCACGCCGGCCGTCAGGAAAACACTTTGGACGTTACGAACCCCCTTGCGCTCAGCTTCCGCGTGGACCGCTTCCAGGGCTTCGGGAATGCCCAGCGACGGGGCGTAGCCGTTCCTGCCGTCGCGCATGGCTTTTTCCACGGCCGCAATCAGGTGCGGAGGTGTGCAGAAGTCGAAGTTAAGGGGATCGCCGATGTTCAGCGTGAGGATGGTCTTGCCTTCCCGCTCCAGTTGCTCCGCCAATACGGCCATGTCGCGGATGGCGTAGCGCACGCGTTCGAGCCGCGCGGCGGCGTGCACCACATGGAGATTTTCCAGCGATTGGCTCATGGGAATTGCCTGCGTGTAGCAAAAGGCCCTCGGGCGTCAACCACCGCGCCCTGCGGGACACACGCGTCCCTCCTTGGGTATCATAACTCATCGCACCGGGAAGCTTTGCGGCTATTTCTTCTTCAACAACCCTGAAATGCCGCGCACCACGTTGGCAGGCTGCTGTGCCGCGGCTGGGATCATTCCGCTTTGTCCCGCCGCGCCGCCTTTCAGGGAGAACTTAGGTTTTGCGAAAGTTCCACCGACGGTAAAGGGAAATGTCATCTTGCCGTTGGCAAATTTGGCGCCGGCCAAGCCTCCCAAAACAGTGCCCATCGGATTACTGCCGCTGGCGGCCAGACTGGCGTCACCCTGGTAATCCAAGGTCCCATCACCGGCCATGGTCATGCTACCGGAGCCATCCACATCCACGCCGTTCCCGACCAGGGTAATTTTCTTGCTCGAAAGCCTTGCGTCCGCAATCCGGAAATCCGTGGATAGGGAAGAGAACGACGAGGGGTCGCCGTTGGCGGGGCCGATGCTAGCCATTTTCGCCAAACTTCGCAGATTGCCGCCGAGTTGCAAACTGGGCATTCGGCCGTTGCGGATGCTCGCCTGGCCCGAGCCGGTAACGCCGACCAGGGGATCGGAGGAGTGCGTGACCGCACCGCTCATCTTGGCCGTTCCATCCAGAGTTCCTGTCATCATGCCCTTGGCTTGCGGGAAAGCATTCAGGAACTCCCCGACGTTGACGCCTTTGAGCTGTGCATCCACGCTGTATGCCAGATTCGCGCCCCCGAAGTTCAGGGAAAGATTTCCCGTGAGACCGCCGCCGTAGCATTTCAGATCCAGATCGTCAATGAAGACCTGCTTGGGATAGAGGCGGATCTTGGATTTCAACTTGGTTACGCTGAGATCGCCAAACTGCAACGCGTCTGCCTTGAGGGTTCCCTGGGCCACCGCCGGCCCCTCCGGATCGGCGGCATACACAATCGGGTTGAGCCAACCGGCCAAGATAGCGAGTTCCCCCGGCGCGGATGCGGGCTCCCTAAGCGATGCGGTGCTAAATGCGCTCAGATCCACCTGACGCAAGTCGAATGAGGCGCCATGAACTTCCATGAGCGAGGGCCCCCGCACTCCCGAGGCAAGCAGGCTTGCAGCCGCAAACTGCCCTTGCTCGACAGTCAGTTTGGAGATAATACCCAGCGTGAACGATGCACCGCTGCCTCCCGGTGGAGCAGGCGTCGTGGGGGCTTGGGCCGGTGGGTTTTCAAAGTTCCACTTGCCGTGAGTGTCCTCCAACATGTCGAGCGTCAGATCGTCCAACTCCAGGGAAGTTATTTCCACCTTGCGGTGCAGCAGGGCAGAAGCATTAACTACCGCGGAAATTTTCTTCACTTTCACAAAATCGCCCGTGGGGAAGCCGCTGGGATTTCCCAAAGAGAAATCATCCACGCGAATGGCGACTTGCGGAAGGATGGTCAGTGCCAGGCGCCCGATTTGGGCGGGTTTCCCGGTCGCCTGCTGAATTTGTGCGGCCACTTGCGGGCGGTAGCGATCAACGTTGAAAACCATGGGAATGATAATGGCCGCCCCCACAACGATGAGGACCAGCGCGATCACCACAACAAGTGCAATCTTTTTCCCTTTGGACATGGAAGTTCTCCTGGGGAGATTTGCAAATGATTTAGGAGGGCTACCCGCGGCCCCTCCGCGAGTGGCTACCTCCGAAATCGGCTACCAAAATATTACACCGTTTTCCCCTCCGGTGCTCGTTCACGGCGCGGGGGCGGTCTTTGCGGGAGGGGGAACGCGGGCGAACTTGGCGGCGTAATAGTCAAAAAAGGCTTTGCCCGGCGGCGCCGCCTGTACGGTCTCTGTGAACTCGTCGGGTCCCGTTCGCGTCCAGATCCTTCGAAAGAGCCATCCTGGCGGGGGCGAGTCGCCGCCCTCGGGATTCAGGTGAACCTCGGCCCCGTCCAACGTCAATTGATAACGCATGATGAATCCGGTGCTGGAGAATACCCGTAGAATGAATCCGGTCCCGCCGGGGCTGGTGCTGAGGATTCCCATCCACGTTTCCTTGGTGGCCGGCACGGTTTGGGTGGCCCCCAGCGAGACCGCGCCGCGAAAAACCAGGAAATGTTTTTCCAGGTCGGAACTGACAGAGAGTTGCACTTCGCCGGGAGTGCTGGTGGGGAGGGTTTTGCCTGTCCATCGACCTTGCAACCAATCGAGCACCGAGAAATCCGGCGGCGTGGGGATGGTGATTTGGTATTGGACCGGGGGCTTGTCCTTGGCGGCCGAGGCGGTCCCAGTAAGCGCGCAAACCAACGCCAGAATCAGTGCGCGCGCGAGCAAACCCCCACGAGCTTTCACACGATGTGGCGAACGTTCATGCGGGCGGATGCTCAGTTCCCCCTGATTGTTCCTCATTTCCGGTTTGGGTCGGCGCGGCAGGTGGTGCCAGCTCATGGTAAAGGATTATAACCGCTGCGAATTATCTCCAGGGGGTAGTCCCCAGGTAAATTCTTACCTTCGGCCGCCTCAGGTTGCAACCCCGGGTGGGATGAGACCTTTTTCACTGAGCACTTGGAGAAGCAAATACAGCAAGTCCTTGGTGGTAATCATGCCTTTCAATTCGCCGCTTTCGACCACCGGCAGGCACCCGATGTGGCGGTCGCAGAGCATTCGGGCAGCCTCGTAGACGGTTTTTCCGGGCTCAATGGTGGCTGGGTCACGGGTCATGATTTTGGAGAGTTGCGTGGTTTTCATCAGCCGGTCGTGCTCCTCGGGAGGAGTCCCCGAGGGGATCGACGCCGTGTATTGCTTCAAGTCCCTCTCCGTGACAATCCCCACCAGTTGCTTGCCTTTTAAAATCGGGATATGACGGGAGGGGGCGCGGGCAAAGATGAGCTTCGCATCAAACAGCGCCTCGTCCTCGCGTAGGGCGGTGGGAACGGTTGTCATGAAGTCACGCACCAGCATAGGGACGCGCTTTGGCATGGGGGGAAAGCCCGTCTCCCGTTCACCGCCGGTGGAATGAGGATGTTCTCCCTCGGTCCACCTGTCCTCCGGGAATTTGACCTCCCAAAATCCCGGAGGTTCCAAGATTTCAAAGCCGATCTCGAAAGCGTGGTCTCTTGCCCCCGCGCCCGTCCACACCACCCTGCCGCGTGTGAATCGTTGCTCGTTCCGCATGCGAATATCCAGCGTCGTGCCGACAGGAAATTGCTGGCGGCTGCGGATCATCCCCCCATGCAGGCTAATGACCAGCGTTTCCACGGGTTCCCATTCGGCGGATTGGGGCGCATCTGTCGGGCTGACATAGAGAGGCACCCGCATGACGATACGCAGGCTGCGTCGCCGGACTGTCCGCTCTGTAGAAACCCCTTCCATAAGTGCCAGCAAAAACGCATCTTCGCTTGGGATTTTAGCTTAATTTCTCAAGCCATCATAGCATATGGGATGGCACTTGCAAGCCTGGGACGTGAGTGACTCAGTTCGACCTTACTGTAGCGTCGGTCGTTGCCGGCCGTGCCTCGGCGGGGACCGCCTCATTGACACCTCATGCAATAGAGCAGAAAAAGCTCGTTGCGATGTTCTCCCAGGCCTGTGGTAAGATTGCGTTTATACAGGGCAAAACACCATGGCACATGACGATGGGCGACTTCTGATCGCCTCCATTCTCGGTTTCGGTGGGGGCATCTACACCTTCCTGAAGGGATTCCGCGAGTACCGGAAGTATAGGCTGGTAGCGGACACCCCCGAGATTCGCATTCGCAGCGTCCCCATGGGATTGGTGCAGATCCAAGGGGAGGCGCGCGGGGAGGAAACACTCCTTAGCCCCATCACTCGCACCCCGTGTTACATCTTCAAGGTGGTCGTTGAAGAGTGGCACACGGATTCCGAAGGCGGGGGCGAGTGGAAGCATTTGGCCACCGACATCCAGAAGGTGAAATTCGACCTCCAGGATGCCTCGGGGAATGTGCTGATCGACGCCACCAACGCCGAACTTGACCTGCCGCGTAGCTCCATTCGGGAAGTGCGTAGCCATACGTCAGGCGCCTTTAGTCCGCAGATGCAAGGCGCGGTGGCGGCTTCCGGCACAGCCGCCGCGGACACGGAGCTGCTCCAGTACGTCGAGCAGGCACGATTGCGGCACTTCACCCAGATGGTCGGGCGGGGAGTGAGCTTGGTGAGCCACGCGGGCGACCCGGCGCACGAACCGCAGCGGCGGTCCTTCTTGAATATGCTGGCGGACCCAACCGGCGCCGGGGGGGAAGGTTTTCGGAACCAAATGATGAGGGCCATGCTGGCTCGAAAAGACCCGAGCGGCGAGAACTCTCGACTCGCCTTGGAAGTCTGGAAACATCCGCAGGGGACGCCGGAGTTTGAATCCGCCCTTGTGCGGTTCGGCCAAGCATACATCCGCGCAACAGCATCGACCAAGCAAGCCTCCGATCCTTCGACCGTGCTGGCCTATCTTCACCAGCATCCTCAGGTATTGGCCATGGTCGCCCTCGTGGCAGGATCCGCAGAGCCTCAGGCAGATCCGGAGACCGAAAAAGCGCGCCAAGTCGCCCTGGCTTATGGACGCGAACAGGTTGCGGGAATGGTGGGGCGGCAAACCCAAGCAGCTAGCGGTCACTTCCGGCTGGCGGAGTACTGTTTGCTGCCCGGACACACCTACCACATCACTGGCACTTGCGCTGAGAACCCCTACCCACGCGACGAGCACGACCGCAACGTTATCTTGAAGGGAACGAATGAGCCCACCTTTTTGATTTCCTCCAGAATGGAGAAAGAAGTCCAGTCGTGGCTCTGGAAGCAATCCTTGTGGATGGTCCTGGGCGGCGCGCTTCTTGCCATCGTGTGCCTCGCTATTTTCCTGGGCAAACTCGGCCTGTTGTGAGTGACGAGCGAGCTGATTTCGAAAATCGCAAATCACGCAGTCGCCCGGCGCCCCGATGTCACAATGCTTTTTGACAGTCGCGTGCGGCTGTGTGAAGATAGCGCGGGAGAATCCCATGGCGAAAAATCGTGGTGCTCGAATCATCGTGGCGTTAATTTTGTTTATCCTGATCTTCCTGCCCCTCCTAACCAATGGCGTGAACATGCTCGTGGATTGGTTGTGGTTCAAGCAGGAAGGTTACCGCTTGATCTACCTGACCATTTTGAAAGCTCAGATTAACCTGAGCGGAATCGCGGGAATGGGCTTCATAGTTGTTGCCGGCTTAAATCTCTTCCTCGCCCATACCTTGGCGCATCGTCAAGGAGATCGGGTTTACAGCGAGTACATCGAATTCGCGCCCTTGGAACGATTCGGAGCGCTTTTCCGTTGGTTGATCTGGGGGGGCGTGCTCTTTGTGGGTTACGTCGTGAGCCAATGGGGCATGGGGCATTGGCTCACCTATATGCGCGCACGGCATGTTCCGGTGATGGGGCTGGCGGATCCTCTCTTCGGCCGTGATCTGGGCTTTTTTCTTTTTCAATTGCCCTACACGTGGTTTCTTTACCACTTGGCCCTGATTACTGTCATTTGCTGCCTGCTGAGCAGTACCTTCTTGTATCTGGCGGAAGGCGGCGTGTGGGTAACGCCGCGCGGTCCGGTGCTAGCGCGAGCGGCCCGCGCGCACTTGATGACCTTGGGCGGCATTCTTTTCCTCCTGATTGCCTATCGCTTTCGGCTGGGCATGTATGATCTTCTCCTTTCACCGCGGGGAATGGTGTTCGGCGCGGGCTACACGGATGTTCATGCCACGCTGCCCATCCTGTGGGCGCTGCTGGTTATCTCGTTGTTAGCCGCCGCCGTTTTCTTCTTGCGCGCCGGCACGACCGATCTCCGGACGCCGCTTATCGCTATTGGCGCGCTCGTAGTGGTGGGAATTCTGGGCGGATCAATTTACCCGGAGATCTTGCAACGGTTTGTGGTTGCTCCCAATGAGATCGATAAAGAGCGGCCCTACATTGCCAACACCATTGAATTTACCCGCAAGGCCTACGCGCTTGATCGCTTTGAGGAGCGCAACTTCTCGGCGGTGGAAGATTTGACGCTCGACGACATTCGCCAAAACGAGGCGACCTTCCGCAACGTCCGCCTGTGGGATCACAACCCGCTGCTCACCACCTTTGCGCAATTGCAGGAAATCCGCACCTATTACGATTTCGTGCACATTGACAATGACCGCTACTGGATCAACGGGATCTACCGGCAGGTCTCACTTTCACCCCGGGAACTGAATCCGGCGAGCCTGCCGGGGCGGAATTGGATCAACGAGTATCTAACTTATACCCACGGTTACGGCCTATGCCTGGGGCCGGTGAATGAATTCACCAGCGAAGGGCTGCCGGTGCTTTTCATCAAGGATCTTCCCCCTGCTTCCAGTGTTTCCTTGCAGGTGACCCGGCCGGAAATTTATTTTGGCGAGCAAGGCAGCGATTATTGTTTTGTCAAGACGCGCGCGCAGGAATTCGATTACCCCCAGGGCGACAAGGACGTTTACACCAGCTATCAAGGCGCCGGGGGCATTCCCGTTGAAAGCTTCTGGCGGCGCCTTCTGTTCGCGCTGGCTTTTGGTGAAAAGAACATCCTGTTTTCGTCGGACATTCAACCGGACAGCCGCCTGATGATTTACCGCCAAGTCCTGGACCGCGCCCAACGCCTGACGCCGTTCATCCATTACGACCACGACCCCTACATGGTCATCGCTGACAACGGCGCGCTTTTCTGGATGCTCGACGGGTACACGCTCTCAACGCGGTATCCCTACTCGGAACCCGCTCCTGATGGAGAGAATTACATTCGTAACTCCGTCAAGGCCACCATCAACGCCTATTCCGGCGAGGTGCGGTTTTATATCAGCGACCCGGAAGACCCCTTCATCCAAACCTATGCGCGCCTGTTTCCGGGGGTCTTCCATCCGCTGTTCGAAATGCCCAAGGATCTGCGCGCCCACATCCGCTACCCGGAGGAATTGTTTTCTATTCAGGCGAACATGTACGCCTTGTTCCACATGACCGACCCGCGCGTGTTCTATAACAAGGAGGATTTGTGGCGCGTCGCCCAGAGCGCGGCGGGAGGCCCGGGCACAGCCATGACCCCCTATTACAACATCATGAAGCTGGCGGAAGTGGGTACGCGCGAGGAGTTCATTCTTATGGCGCCGTTCACCCCGGCGCGCAAAGACAACATGATTGCCTGGATGGCGGCGCGCTGCGATGATCCGAATTACGGCAAGGTTCTGGTGTTTACGTTCCCAAAACAAAAGCTCATTTACGGCCCACAGCAAATTGAGTCGCGCATTGATCAAGACCCCACCATCTCGCAACAACTCACCCTGTGGGGACAGGGCGGTTCGAAAGTGATTCGCGGCACGCTTCTGGTGACCCCAGTGCTCAATTCCGTGCTCTATGTCGAACCTCTTTATCTTGCCGCCGAAACAGGCGGCGCTTTGCCGCAATTGCAGCGCGTGCTCGTGGCGTATTCGGACCACGTGGTGATGGAGTCCACCCTGGACGCGGCCCTGACCAAGATTTTCGGCGGCACGGTAACTACCACGGAAGCCCGGCTTGCCTCAGTACCTGGCCAATCAACCCCAACCGCCGGAGCGCCAGGCGCGAAGTCCGTAGCCGTTGTGCCGGACACCCAGGCGCTTATCCACGAGGCCAGTCAGCACTACGACCGCGCCCTGCAACTTCAGCGCCAGGGCGATTGGGCGGGATATGGGGATGAAATCAAAAAGCTCGGCGAAGTGCTGAATAAACTGGCGGCGAAACAGCGCTGAGGAAAATAGCAGTGCGAAACACCTTGGACTGCGGCGACTGGACGCCGCTTTGGTCCTTTTCCTCGCCGTTATTCCCAGGCGGCGTCGGGCCGCCGCAGTTCAAGCATCGGCAGCGTGGATCGCGAATGAATCCAGGGTTCGCGTGAGAGGCGGATGAGAAAAGTTCTGGCCATTCCATTGGAGGAAGTCCGCGAGCATTTCGCGCTGAACTCCCGGCAAGACGTGAAAATCGTGGCGCCGGAAATTCTGGCAGGCGAGTTGATCGCAAAGCTCAAAGCCGCGGGCAGACTGCTGAAACCGGAGCAGCCGCTCGAAGGTGTCAGAATGGCGGCACTCTGCGAGCGATGCTCCCAATGCGCTGTGTGAATCACGCGTGTTTGCCGCTGGACTCAGCCGAAGATGCGCTAGGCCCCTTCGCCCTTTGCTTCGCCAACGAAAAGGGCGAGCAGGACGCCCACTATCACCCGCATCATCTGGAAGTCTATTTTTCCGAGCATCCACTGGAAGCAGAATACCGCACCGACGCGAACTCGCCCATTGAGCGCGTGAAGCTCGAAAACGGTGGGGCACTCATCTTCGCCGCCGGGGTTGTGCACCGCGCGCGGCTGGGCGGTCTGACCGTAGTCATCGAAATTCCCGCCGTGAAGGACGATAAGGTGGTTGCTGAACTTTGAGCGGGAACCGCACAGGAAGTAGGCAGAAGGCAGTGGGTGTAGCGCGACCTGTTTTGTAGGTCCGCGGCTCGTCCGCTATGGGCAAGGAAATGCTGCGGACCTACAAAACAGGTCGCGCTACACCTACTCCGCCTACTGCTTTCTGGGCAGGATGCAGGCCCGAGCAGCGCCCGAGGGATCAATGGCATCAGAGCCTTCGTCGATGTGGCGAATGACGCCATCCTTATCGATCACGAAGGTGACACGATTGGCAAAGAGGCGAGTGAAGCTGAGAACGCCGTAAGCCTTGGCCACTTGCTTCTCGGTGTCGCACAACAGAGGGAAACGTCGCTCCCGTTTGCTCGGCAAACTTGCGGTTCCTGTCCTGACTATCGAGACTGATCCCCAGCACTTGCGCCCCCGCGGCTTTGAACTTGGCGATATCACCCTGATACGCCTTAATCTCTTTCGCTCAACCGGGCGTGGAGGCGCGAATGTAAAAGGCCAGGATGACGGATTTCTTGCCCCGAAAGTCCGCGAGCTTCACCACCTTGCCATTTTGATCGGGCAGGCAGAAGTCAGGGGCGCGGTCACCCACCTTCAGAGTCGCAGATGCGCCCCACAGAGGCATAAAGAATATGCTCAACAAAAAGGTGATGCCGAGTTTTCTTGCCGCGAGCACAAAAGAACTCCGCTCGTCACCGCTTTTTTACTGCCCCTTACGGTGCTCCAAGAGGCTGCATGCCGCGTGGGCGTTGTTGGGATCCAGGGCCTCAGCTTCGCGGTCGATGTGCTGGATCACCCCGTCTTTGTCGATAACAAACGAGGTGCGATGCGCCACCGGGAACTTATCGTTCAGGATTCCGTACTTCGTCGTAACCTCGCGAGTAAAATCGCTCAGCAAGGGGAAGGTGACGCCGATCTGCTCGGCATAAGCTTTGTTGGCAAATTGGCTGTCCACACTGACTCCCAGCACCACGGTTCCCGTCTGCTCGAATTTGGCGATATCAGCCTGATACGCCTTGAGCTCCTTCGTTCAACCACCGGTGAAGGCGAGCACATAAAACGCCAGCACCACGTTCTTCTTCCCCAGAAACTGACTGAGCGAAACCTTGTTGCCGTTTTGATCGGGCAGAGTGAAGTCCGGCGCCTTGTCGCCGACTTTCAGCGGCCCGGTCTGCGCCGCCAGCGTGCTCGCCAGCGTCAGCAACACCGCGCCCACCATCACGCGAAGCCGAGTCTGCATGGAGTTGCCTCCTCCAGAGGATGTATTGATTCCAAGCCCGATGGCGATTATACGCCAAAAACTCAATAACGCGAAATGGCGGAATTGCAAGCTATCCTAGGACGGCTAGCCCCCACGGGGGAATATTGCTTGGCAGCGCCAACGCCATTATAAATGCGCTACTTGCTGGCACGTGGTGCTGGTTTCGGCCACTCCGCACTTTTCTTAAGGTATTATTCGCCGACTTTTGATTCCGAGTCCCTTTTTTGTTTCAGGAGGGGTTTGTAAGGTCATTCTTGCGCTACGCCTATAGGGGCGAACGCCGTTCACCCTGCGGCTGAGCGCTGTTTGGCCCTACGGCACAAAATAGGACCGCACCTGCAAACGACAATTCTTTCTTCCCCCCGGCCTCGTGATAAAATCCCCCTACCATGAGTGTGCGCAGCCGCCTGCGAAGTCTGTTTCGACTTTTCCTTCTCTTCACGGTCTTGGTAGCCGTGGCGCTGCTGAGTGCCATCACCACCATCCGGCTCACCATTCATGGCCGGCAGGAGAACTTGCCCAAGCTTGTGGGCGTTTCCCTTGAGTCAGCTCAGCGCATCGCTGCCGGGCTGGGCCTGGAGCTCAAAGTCGAAGACAAGATTTACAGCACGCAATATGGTGCGGATGAGATTGCCCAACAAATGCCGCCCCCCGGCACGCCCTTAAAAATGGGGCAGCACGTGCACGTGCTGGTTAGCCTGGGACCTCCGCAACTGACGGTACCCAACCTGGTGGGAGATAGCGTGCGTGCGGCCCGGATCACTACTATTCAGCGAGGACTGACGGTGGGAGACGTCGCCGTACTCCCCTGGCCGGGCGACCCCGACACCGTGGTTGGGCAGGACCCACCTCCTGCTACGGCGGAAGTGCGCACCCCAACGGTGAACCTGCTGATCTCCGGCGGCGAAGAACCTCCGGCTTACCTCTGTCCCCGATTCATCGGACGGCCCATCGCCGAAGTTCGCCGCGTCCTGGAGAAGAACAGGTTCAAGATCGGTCAGGTTACCCCCGTGGCCACCAACGGGGGCTCCCAGGGGATCATCCTCACGCAATCTCCTCCCTTTGGAAGCAAGATCGGGTCGGACGCGGTCTTCAGCTTCCAGGTCACGCAGTAAGCGCAGGGAAAAATTGAGGGGAGAGAGAGCGGAGACTTCATTAACCCTCATTGACCCTGACAGTCCCTGTGAGGGACAAGACTCGTTCAGCACGCGCTGCGCGGGGCACGTTGATAAACTTGGGGAAGAATGAACTAAATGTCATTCTGTTCTCTCTGATGCGGTACCATTGTCAATCGGCGGCCACTGCAAGAGTTGAATTTTGCGGCACTAGAACTGCAATAACAAAAGCGGAGGCAGCAAGAAAACTGACCCGGAGTCTTAGACCACCCCGCTGCCAGTTGGGAAAATGCGCATTTTGCCCCAATTTGACCCCCGAAGAGAACCATGGTGAACCCCCGACGCAATGTGCATCAGCCGCAAAGCTCAATCCCGCGAAGGGAATGCGGGCGGCGTATCGTAGAACTTTTTGTCGTATTTGGTCTTATCCTCGCTTTCTCGGTCAAGGCCACAACGCTACTCGCCGCGGATGACTGTCTTTCCTGCCACGGGCCGGCGACTGGGATGGTGAATTCCGAGGGAAAACCCATCACGGTAAATCCCAGCTCCCTGGCGCACAGCGTTCACAAGGATCTGGGTTGTGTGGACTGCCACGCCGGGGCTGCCCAGAGTGGGCACACCGCGAAAACGGCGTCCGCTTCCTGTCTCGCCTGCCATGACGATGAGGGAGTGAAGCTGAGTGCCAGCGCCCACGCGATGTTGGGTGACCCCAAAGACAGCTCGACATGCATTGCCTGCCACGGAACGCATGACGTGGTGAAGCCCGCCACGCGCGGTATCCAATTCTGCGCCACCTGCCACGCCACAGAAGTGAGTCAATACAACTCGAGCATTCACGGCCGGGCGCACGCCAAATTGAACGGCGACGCACCGACTTGCCAAAGTTGCCACGGCGCGGCGCACCAAGTGGTGGCTTCCAGCGACGTGAAATCGCCGGTGAGCAAGGCGAACCTACCCGACACTTGCGGAAAGTGCCATTCCAACCCGGCGCTGGCGGCCAAATACCTCTTCGCGATAGCCAAGCCCGTAGAAGCCTACGCGTCCAGCGTGCACGGGCGCGCCATCCAGCAGGGCAACTTGAATGCTGCGTCGTGCAATGACTGCCACGGCGTACACGATATTCTTCCCCTGTCGGATCCTCGCTCGAAGATCTGGAAGCAGAACGTAGCCTCTACCTGTGGCAAGTGCCATGCGAGCGTCTTTGAAGTCTATCAGCAAAGCATTCACGGGCAGGCGGTGGCGGCGGGCGCGCTGGATGCGGCCACCTGCACGGATTGCCACGGCGAGCACCGCATTCTGGCGCCCGCCAATCCCCAATCGCCGGTTTACCTGGCCAATGTTTCGCAGGCCACCTGCTCGCGCTGCCATGCCAACACGCAGTTGATGGGGCGCTTCAACATGCCGGCGTCGCGCGTCCCCACTTATGAAGACAGTTATCACGGCCTCGCTTCGCGCTCGGGCCAGCAGACCGTGGCCAACTGCGCCAGTTGCCACGGGGTGCACAACATCTTTCCCTCCAGCGATCCGCGCTCGACCGTGAACAAGGCGAATTTGGCGAAGACCTGTGGGAAGTGCCACCCCGACGCCGGGCAGCGATTCACCATCGGCTCGGTGCACACACTGCCCACCACCACGGCGGGGGGACGGGCATTGGATTTCGTGAAAGCCTTCTACTTGCTGGCCATCCCCGTGATTCTCGGATTCATGATCGTGCACAACGTCCTGGACTGGTGGCGCAAGGCGCAGCGCACCCTCGCCCAATACCGCGGGGGACACGGGCAAGTCCGCTTGACGCTGAACGAGCGCGTGCAGCATGTGCTGTTGCTGGTAAGTTTCATCACACTGGTCGTCACGGGCTTCGCGCTGAAGTATCCGCATTCTTTCTGGGCGGAGCCCATCGTGCGCTGGGAAAAAGACTTCCCCCTGCGCGGATTGATCCATCGGATCGCCGGCGTCGTGTTGATGGGGGCTTCGCTTTACCACGTGATTTACCTGCTTACGAATCGCGCCGGGCGCCGCTGGGTGAAGGACATGCTCCCGAAGGTGCGCGACGTGCGGGAGGCTCGGGACACCTTGGGTTATAACCTGGGTTATCGTCATCATCCGCCGCGTTACGCGCGCTTCAATTACATGGAGAAGGCCGAGTACTGGGCGCTGGTGTGGGGCACGGTGGTCATGGGCATCACCGGCATCCTGCTGTGGGCCCACGACGCGGTTTTGGCCTACCTGCCGCACGCCTTGGCCGTCCTGGAAGTGACCACGGCGGTCCACTTTTACGAGGCCATCCTGGCGACTTTCTCCATCTTGATCTGGCACTTCTATTTCGTGATCTTTGACCCCGACGTTTATCCCCTCAAGTGGACCGTGCTCACCGGCCGCGCACCCGAGCACGAAGTAAGAGAAGAAGAGGAAGAAGCCGTGGGACAAAACCCTGATCAGACGAAACCTCCGGGAGGCGCCACGAGCAACACCCCGCCTTCGACTGCCTCAGCCACCAGCGAACCCGACAGCATCGTTCCTCATACCCCGGTTCCGGGCGGCAAGGGTGTGAATTAAAGGAAAAATTTTACTCACTACTAGACTGAGCTCCGATGTTTGCAAGACCTTCCGCCGGAAGGGACGGCTTGCCGCCCCCTGGTTCCGCATTCACCATGCGGAACGCCGGGTAGGGTAAGCCCGGCATCTCGTGATTGCATTCACCCGTTCGACCGGCGCCTGAGGTTGTGTGACCCGGAGGTAGCCACGGCCAATTCGTCTTGGGAATTGACCGTGGGTTCGTCATCGAAGGAAGAGCCGAAGGTCGCGACAGAATTGACCTTGGTCACGTGCTCTTATAAAGGTATACACAATGGTCTTCACCGAAAAGGGGGAGTCGGGGTAGAATCAATTAGGTCGCAACTTTGAAGGAGCCGCCTCATGAGCGAAATCGAGCAACTGGAACAAAGAATTAAGAGCCTGCCCCCGCCGGATCTTGCCAAGTTTCGGGCTTGGTTTTTGGAGTTCGATGCACAGATTTGGGACGCTCAGATTGAGGCGGACGCCAAAGCGGGCAAGCTGGATGGCCTCGTCAACGAAGCGCTTGCCGACTACAAGGCCGGGAAGGCGCGCGAGCTCTGACTTCAGCTTGGCATTCGGAAAAAAATGAAAAACCGTCCTAAGCTCGTAGGATGCTGGGGATGAGTTACCGTCACCTCGCCTCCCCGCGGTTTTGGACGTTATATAAAGCGTTGCCCACCGAAGTTCGAGCGCTAGCTGACAAGAACTTTGCCCTCCTCAAGTCCGATCCGCGTCACCCTTCCCTGCATTTCAAACGGATCAGCGATCTTTGGTGCGTGCGCGTCGGCGAACATTACCGGGCGCTGGGAACTGACGTCCAGGAGGGAATCTATTGGTTCTGGATCGGACCGCACGCTGAGTATGACAGGATTGTCGGGTAATCCGCGCCGCAAGCGGAACGCGAGCCTGTTTTGTAAGTCCGCGGCACTTCCGCGCGATTGCTGAGAAGAGCTGCCACTTTGGAAAAAAGTCTGCGCCAGCCTGCCCCTACGACGTGATCGGTTTGCGCAAGGTGGAGGGGGACGGCGTGCCGCCCCCTGGTTCCGCATTTATTATGCGGAACGCCGGGTAGGGCAAGCCCGGCATCTCGTGATTGCATTCACCTGTTCGAACGGCGCCTGAGGTCGTGTAACCCGGAGGTAGCCACGGCCAATTCGCCTTGGAAATCGACCGCGGGTTCGCGATCGATGGAAAAGCCACGGTCACGAGAGCAGTGACCGTAGTTACCCGCTAGCGAGCTGAATGGCATCGTTCAACTTGCATGAAGTTCTTCGAGGTATTGTCGCCGAACCTTGATCTTGCTTTCGTCCTTGCGGGCGGCCGCCAAATCGTAGGCAAGCTGCATCCGCAACCACGTTTCCGCCGTGCTGCCGAACGCCTTGGCGAGCCGGATCGCCATCTCCGGGCTGATGGCGGCCTTGCCGTTCACCACGTTGTTGAGGGCCTGCCGGGTGACGCCGAGAACCTTTGCGCCCTCCGTCACGGACAAGCCCCAGTGGTTCAAGGCAAGTCGTGCCGGACAATGCGACCGGGATGCACGGGATTTTTCATGGGCATGGCGGTTCTTCTCCTTCCCTAGTGGTAGTCGATCAGTTCAACGTCAAAAGCGTCCGCTCCTTCAAAACGAAAAATGATGCGCCAGTTGGCCCGCACCGTCACGGACCACAACCCCTTCAAGTCGCCTTTGAGTGGATGCAGGCGATAGCGGGGAATATCCAGAGCTTGCGGCGTGGCGACGGCGTCGAGAATCGTGAGGATTCGTTCAACCGTCTCCAGCAGATCGGGCCGTATCCCGCTCCGGTCGCCGCGTTCATAGAGCCGTTTCAGGCCCCGGTGTTTGAAGCTCCTAATCATCAGGATACACCGTAAAGTGACGCTTGTCACTTGTCAAGTGCGGATTCGTACGTCGACATCTTGGCGAGCTGCGCCCGCTGTTCTTCCTGCCGTTGGGGGGCGGCTTGCCGCCCCCCTGGTTCCGCATTCACCCGGCGGAACGCTGGGTAGCGTAGGGGCGCCCCTGGTGGGCGCCCAGGCGTCGGCCCTGCCGGCGCGGGGGGCAGGCACGAGGCCTGCCCCTACGTTTCCGGATTGCCTTCACCCGTTCGAACCGCGCCTGGGGTTGTGCGACGCGGAGGTGGCCACGGCCAATTCGTCTCGGGAATTAACCATGGCTTCGCGATCGAAGGAAAAGCCAAGGTTTACATGAGTGCTAGCCGTGGCCCCTGTAAAGTGTCTCTTTACACACTACGGATTTTCGTGTAACCTTACTTGGTGAAGATCCGAAGCGTGGTTCATCGGGGACTGCGGCGCTTCATTCAGCGCAATGATCCTTCCGGATTGCCTCCGGCTGCCGTGGAGAAAGTGCGAAACACTCTGACCTTTTTGCAAGAGATAGAAGACGCTCAGGAGCTCCGCGACGTTCCCAGTTGGAAGGCGCACCAGCTCACCGGTGACCGAAAGGGAACGTGGAGCCTTATGGTCACCCGCAACTGGCGAATCACGTTCAGGATCGACGTGGCGGAAGAGGAGATTTTCGACCTCGATTATGAGGACTACCCTTGAAAGGAGAGTGCGCCCATGATGCGTATGGCACGCCCGGCCCATCCGGGACAATTCATCAGGATGGAGGTCATCGAGCCTCTCGGTCTCTCGGTGACGAAAGCCGCTCAGGTCCTGGGCGTGACCCGGCCAGCGCTCTCTGCCCTTCTCAACGGCCGCGCCGCGCTTTCGCCCAACATGGCGCTGCGGGTGGAGAAGGCTTTTGGCGTCAGGATGGACACCTTGCTTCGGATGCAGACCGCCTTCGAGATTGCCGGGGCTCGCGACAGGGAGGCGAATATCAAGGTTAAACGCTACGTCGCAAAGCCTCCAACCGCCCACGCCACTGTTGACCAAGCCGCGCTTTGAACCGCGCCAGTATGAGTAGGCGTAGCGCGGACCTGTTTTGTAGGTCCGCGGCCTTTGGGTCCGACCGTTGAGAGGAGCCGCAGACCTTGCGAAACAGGTCTGCGCTACCTTGCTCATCGGCCCGATACGGGTGTACCGACCAGATTTCCAAATCGTACCTCATATTCGGCCCATCCTATTATTGAGAACCACAGCTCGCAGACGGTGAGGGAAGAAACCCCGACGAATGTGTGGACCCATGTGCGGCCGTCCTCCGTGGCGTCAAAATCGATTCCGCGTTCCTGGACCAGCATGGTGACTCGGTGGCTCGGCACTTGGCCCACCAGCAGGGCGAAAACCTGAATTTGGTTCAGCGGCTTCTTCGCGCTCGCGGGCTCGGACGCGGCTGTTGTAGCGCTGACCTTGAGGTCAGCAGGCCGTAGCGGCGGCTTTACGCCGCCATGGCGAGGTAAACTCGCCGCTACGTCAGCATGTGCCGACCTCAAGGTCGGCGCTACGATCCCCGGCGGGCTCAAGCCCCGCGCTAC
>CAWGTQ010000042.1:0-51251 GCA_963825395.1 uncultured Acidobacteriota bacterium
CACCGATCTGCTCGTGCCACTTGGCCACCGGGAGTTGACTGGTTAAGATCATCGATCGCCGCTGGTAGCGGTCCTCGCAGATTTCCAGGAAGTCCCGGCGCTCGGCATCGGCCAGCGGCGCCATCGCCCAGTCATCGACCACCAGCACTTCGAGGCGGGCCAGCCGGGCGAGCAGACTGCGCAGACTCCCGTCGGCACGCGCCAGGCTCAGATCGCGAAACAGTTGGGGTGCCCGCGTGTAGAAGGCCGTAAACCCATCCCGGCAGGCCTTCTCGGCCAGCGCGCAAGCCAGGAAGCTCTTGCCGATTCCGGTGGATCCCACCACATAATGCGTACGTTTCTGAGACCGCCACGGTTTACTACCGTTGGCATCCGCTCTTTGGACAATCTCTTCGTGTTTTAGCACGGAGGAATGAGCGGCACGGAGAATATCTCTGCTGCGAACTTCAAGATCAAACCCTCTGTTCTCTTCCCGGTTGGATGTTCAGTCCCGAGTGCGCTCAATTCTCCGTGGGACGGCCCATGGCTGCCGTGGAAGCATTGAGCGAGTTGCGGCTTCTGCTCAACGCCTTGCGGAACCCCCCTGAATGCGGTAAGGCTTCGCTGAAACCACTTCCCGAGGAGGAGGATGACAGTGAAGCCGCAAACACCACACGGGCAACTAAACCTACCCTTGCTGAACCTGACGCCGGTGAAACTTCCGCCGGGCGATCAACAGAAACTCTCCCTGGCTCTGGTCGACCTGCTCGTGCGTGCAGCCGACGAACGCACGACCGTGATGCCGAAAGGAGGACCTCATGAATCCCAAACTCACGACTGAGCGGCTGAGCCGGCGGGCGATGGTTTATATTCGCCAGTCTTCCCCAGGACAAGTGCTCCATAACCAAGAGAGCCAGCGGCGGCAGTACGGCCTCGTCGAACGGGCGCGCGAGATCGGTTTTCAAGACGTGGTCGCGATTGATGAGGACCTGGGGCGCACGGGATCAGGCTTGATCGACCGGCCCGGATTTCAGCGCTTAGTCGCCGCAGTGTGCAGCGGCGAAGTCGGGGCAGTCTTTTGCATCGAGGCGTCGCGGCTGGCGCGGAATGGCCGCGACTGGCACCATCTCATCGAACTCTGTGGGCTGACGGGAGCCGTCGTGATCGACCCGGACGGAGTGTATGATCCCACTCTCACCAATGATCGCTTGTTGCTCGGACTGAAGGGGTTCATGGCGGAGTTTGAGCTAAATCTGCTGCGGCAGAGGTCGCTCGAAGCGATTCGTCAGAAGGCCCGCCGGGGTGAATTGCGTTTTCCTCTACCGGTGGGTTTCCGTTGGACGACGGGCGGGAAAATCGAATGGGACCCGGACCGCCGCATTCAGCAAGCCCTCAATCTGACGTTCCGTAAGATGACGGAACTGGGAAGCATGCGGCAAGTGCAGTTGTGGTTTCACCGCGAGAACATCTCGCTGCCCGTTTTTCTTCAGGAGGGGGGCGAATGGAAACTGATATGGAAGTTGCCGGTTTATGGCAGAATCCTTGCGATTCTAACTAATCCCCTCTATGCGGGCGCTTACGCGTTCGGCAGAAGGGGGACGCGGACTCGGATTCTCGACGGGCGGGCGCGAAAGAGCGAGGGACATCGCAAGCCGCTCTCCGAATGGACGGTCTTGATTCAGGACCACCATCCTGGGTACATTCCTGGGAAGAGTACGAGAGGAACCAGTCTATGATTACGGCCAACGCCCACATGAAATCACGCATGGAGCCGAAGGCAGGCCGGGGAGGGCGGGCGCTGCTGGCCGGTCTGTTGCGGTGTCGCCGGTGCGGACGGATGCTGAACGTAGGATACGCAGGCCGCGATCGACTGGGGCGCTACCGGTGCCGGGGCGCGCAGCCGAGTCGCGGGGAGGATTGGTGTATTTCCTTCGGGGCATGGCGACCGGACCAAGCGGTCGCCCAGGAAGTGCTCGAAGCCATCGGCGGCAACGCGGTCGAGGCGGCGCTGGAAGCAGCCGAGCAGATGCGGGAACAACGGGAAGCGCGCCGCCGTGCGGCGGAGATGGAACTGGAGCAGGCGCGCTACGAGGTCCGGCTGGCGGCGCGGCGGTATGAAGCGGTCGACCCGGAGCAGCGGCTGGTGGCGGCGGAACTGGAAGCTCGGTGGAACGCGGCGTTGCAGAAGGTGCGCGATCTGGAGAAGAAGCTGCAGACGCTGGCGAGCGACCCGCAGTCGGCAGCGATCCCGTCGAAGGAGGTACTGTTGAGCCTGGCGCAGGATCTTCCGGCCGTGTGGGATGCTCCCTCGACCGATATGAAATTGAAGCAACGGATCGTGCGCATTCTGGTTCGCGAGATCGTGGTGGATATTGAAGAGGAAAGGCATGAGATCGTCATGCTGCTCCATTGGGCCGGAGGGCGTCACTCGGAGGTGCGGATCAAGAAGAGCCGCGCCGGCCAGCACCGTTATTGTACGCAACTAGAGGCGGTGGAAGTGGTGCGCCGGATGGCGGGCCAGTTCACCGATGAGCAGATCGCTTCCACCCTGAATCGTTTAGGAATGCGAACCGGCGCGGGCAACACCTGGAACGAAGGGAGGGTGTACTCGCTGCGGCACTACCACGAACTGGCCGCCTATGATGCGAGTTGTTCCCAGACGGGCATTCTGACGCTTGAGCAAGCCGCCCGTCGGCTGGGAGTGAGTCCGACCGTGGTTCGGCACTTGATCCATCATAAAACGATTCCGGCCACCCAAGTGGTGCCTGGGGCGCCGTGGCAGATTCCGGCCGAGGCCGTTGAATCGCCGCCCGCCCGGCAAGCAGCGATGGAAATCAAGAACCGTCGCCGCCGAGAGCAGCCTCAGAGCCTGGACGATGCCACGCTCGATCTTGCCGGCTCCTCAAGTGACACCGAGGAGGGTGTTCCAGCACCCTGAGAGTGGGGATCACCCAAGGGCTTAACAACGAATGGGTGACGGCGAGAGAGACCCCTGCGGACACTGTGCCCGCGAACTGGAAATTTGATTTTCAACGTTCACTATTCTCAAAAGGTTAGCGAGGTGACGCACAATGTCGCAAGGTCGGTGGGGCCGAGCAGAAAGATATTCTGATGCTCGCGCACCCAAGCCGAATCCAGGGTGAGCGAGCGCACCAGGGCACGGTCCAGGCCGCGCGGGGAGCGGAAGTCCAGGTCTTCCACCGAGGCGCGATGGCGCAATTTGGCCTTGCTCAGGCGATGCGCTAAGGCCCGGTTCTGTCGCCAGTTCCACTGCTGATCCACCAGCAGCGCGAACCGTTCCTCGAAGCTCAACTCCGCGATCCCGGTCTGCTCGGACTGGGCGCGAAAGGCTTCGGCCATGCCGTGCAAGCGCAAGGCGTGCAACTTCTCCAGGGTCTGCTGATTCAACATGTGTTCTCCTCTCTCCGGATGGAGCTACTGCACCCTCGGCGTATCCGAGGGATCGAAATAGGCCGCACCCCGCAGGTTGTCGTGTTCGAGCGGGGGGCGGGGCACCGAGGCGGGCAGCGGTTGGCGGTCGAGCCCGCGTTTCAACATCGACTTCACACTCTGATAGGAGCAGGCACCGGTGGCCACGGCTCGCGCAGCGGCCGCTTCCACCCGCTCGGGCGAATAGCGTTGGCCCAGCCGCAAAATCCCCAGGCACGACCGATAGCCCATCTCGGGGTGTGGCTTACTTTCCAGAATGGCCTTGAACAACTGTGCCGTGGACGGTCCCACCGACTGCGCCCAATGCAGCAGGCGCGACGGGGGCCAGGCTAGGTGCTGCTGGTGGCTCTTGGGACGGTGCTCGTTGACGGTGGTGGCTTTATAAGGCCGGTGGCTGCGGACGTGCGAAGCCACGCGCTCGCCGCGGTGAAAGATCTCTACCGTGGTCAGCGTCGAGCGGACCTCGACCACCTGCCCGGTCAAGATGTAGGGCACGCTGTAGTAGTGAAAGTCGATCTCGACGTGATAGTCGATGTTGACGCGCGCCGTCGCCCACTGGTGGAGCTCATAGCGATCCTGCGGCAGAGGCCCCAGCGCCGGCCGGTCTAACTCCTGAAAGAGGCTGGCACGACAACCCGGCCGCTTGCGAAAGGGCCGTTGATTGAGCTTGTCGAGTAACTCTCGGATCGCCTGGTTGAGTTCGGCGAGATTGAAGAACTTCCGATGCCGCAGCGCCGCCACGATCCAACGCTGGACAATCTGCACTCCGGTTTCGACCTTGGCCTTGTCGCGGGGCTTGTAGGGCCGCGTGGGCAGCACGCCCACCCCGTAGTGCATGGCCAGTTCGTGATAGGTGCGGTTCAGATCGGGCTCGTAACGGCAGGCCCGCTTCACGCCGGTCCGGGTGTTATCGGGGATGACCAGCTTGGGAACACCACCCATGAATTCGAAGGTTCGGATGTGGGAGCCGATCCAGTTCTCTAGCTCTTGGCTCTCGGTGGCTTCGGCATAAGTGTAGTTGCTGGCTCCCAAGACGGCGACGAAGATCGAAGCCTGCCGCTCCGGCCCGCCCTGGGGGTCATGGATAGGAATCGTCGCCCCGGCGTAATCGACGAAGAGCTTCTCTCCCGCCACATGCTCCTGGCGCAGCACCACGTCCAGTCGCTGTCGCCACTGTTGGTAGAGTTCGCAGAAACGGCTGTAAGCGTAGCCGTCCGGGTGGGCCTGCCGATATTCTTCCCAGGTTAACTGCAGCGTCAGATGGGGATGGCGTTGGAGTTCTTCATGGAGTTGGGCAAAATCCGGCTGGGGCTTGCGGGGCTCGTAAGCGCGCCGTGGGGTTCCCCCAAACAAGGCGGCTTCCAGTTGGCGATCATCCCAGCCTTCCGGCAGCGGCCAAGTGACCCCCGACTCTTGGGCGCGTCGCAGGTATTCATAAACCGTGCCGTGTCCGATCGAGCAACTACGGGCGATCTGCCGCTGCCCCAATCCCAGTTCGTAGCGCAGTCGCAGGACTTCCTTGAGCTTTCGCATGGACAACCTTTTCATGGGCAATGTGGTCCCTCCACTTTCCAGTGGAACCTCATTGCCCGAGGTGTTGTCCAGCGTCCTTCGCCCTGCTCCTACCCGGTGGTACAGAGCCCTGTGGAAATCGTTCCGAAATTCATCCGGTCAGCCTTCCGACAAGCGGCTGATACTGACCGACTTAAAATCGGAATCCCTAACCGACTTCATCCCGGAATCGTGACCGGATTAATTTCGGAATGCTGACCGAATCAATTTCGGAATCGCGCCCGCCTTGCCCCGGAATCCGCACCCCACGGTCCACAGCGATTCGTACCATCGCCTGTGGCAGAGGCGCTATGTCCCCTTTAATGTTTTTACTGAAAAAAAGTACCTGGAGAAACTCAACTACATGCACAACAACCCGGTCAAGAGAAGACTGGTGAGCTCTCCCGATCAATGGCCCTGGTCAAGCTTTCGATTCTATTATCTGAACGATTCGTCCGTCTTGACCATGGACCGCCTGGCTTGATCTGCATCCAATCGCAGAGCTGCGCTCGCTCTGCGCCAGCCCGCCGATGGATGGATCGTGTCTCAATGTGTTTACGTTATGCGTTATGATATTGGGGGAAAAAGGTGTGGGGGAAAAAGGTGTCAGGTACCTTTTTTCGGCCGCCCTGCTGACACCTTTTCCACCTTTTCCTTCACCTTTTCCTTGCCTTTTCCTCTCACCTGACACCTTTTCCACCTTTTCCTCCTAGCCCCGATTCAGCGTACCTTCATGCGCTTCCGATCCAGGATGAGCACTCCTGTGTCGTACTGACTTGCTGGTATAAGAACTTCACCGTTCTTCAGAAAGACAAATGGAACCCACGTGTTGTTTAGCCAAAACGCATCCGCGTCCTCGTGCCTCGTCTTCAACGCATCGATACTCAACTGATCGTTGGGAACGGGGCGTTTACCACCGTAAGGAATAAAGGCACCTTCAAACTCGGTAGTCCCATCCTTCGCACTCAGCCTACAACGATCCTCCCCGTTGTTCTCCCAACAAGCCAACCAATCTCCGCGTGGTGGGCCCGGAGCGCCAGTTGCGGGAGATCTAAGAAATACCGCCGTTTTGAGGACAGACATAGGCCGGAAGGGGCCAAAGTTACTCCACCAATAGCCCCCTAGCACGGCCATAATCAGCAGGACCGGTATCACACTTATTGTGCTGACAACCACTACGATTACAGTGCTACGCTTCATGAGCGGTCCAGTCCGGCAGTCTTAAGGGAAAAGGTGGGGAAAAGGTGGAGAAAAGGTGTCAGGTACCTTTGTTCGGCCGCCCGCGCTTCCGCATCGTGTTTTCCAGTCCGAATTTCCCAACGGCTTTTGCCACCCATTTCTCCGAACCATACGGCCGGCTTTTCTTTATCGCATAGCGGATATTCGCAATTTCTTCCTTGCCTTGCGATGCGTTGAGCCACTCCAGGTAATGCCCCGGCTCGGCCATCGGCCACGGGCTTAGCAGCTTCTTTTGCTTTTCGTTTCCGTACCGGCGGGCGTAAACGCTCGACCACGGCCAGTCCTCCGCCTTTTTCACCAGGGCGGCTCGCTGGGCGTTTCTCTCCACATAGCGGACCAGCGTCAGGAAGTGACGGTCGGACTCTACCGGAAGCGACTTATATCGGCCCTGGTAGACATGGCCGTATCCGGCCGTGCGGGTTTTCCAGTGATAACGCTGCGTATGGGTCAGGGTGATTCGTTGCAGGAATTTCGAGAGGTCTCCGTCCCCTCGGGGATAGAGCACCAGGTGCCAATGATTCGGCATCAGGCAGTAAGCCAAAATGCGCATGGGCACCGAATGCAAGCTTTCTTCCAGGATGGCGAGAAAATCCTGGTAATGCGCTGCTTTCTTGAAAAGGCGGGAACGAAAGTTCGCCCGGTTCAGCGCGTGGTAGATCATGCCGCCAACATCAACTCGCCGGACTCTGCCCATGACGGCATTCTACCACATCGTTCTTGAAGAAAACGGTACCTGACCTTTTCCGTTGAAGAAAACGGTACCTGACACCTTTTCTGAAGAAAACGGTACCTGACACCTTTTCCACCTCTCCCATGGCGCGCAATGAACAGGTCGAGTTTTCCATTTTAAGAACCGCAGAGGAAGCCAGAGTGCTAATACCAATTTACGAACCGCAGAGTAGGGCTCACTACGCCCAACTCTGCGCTACCCGCTCCGAGACGAATTCCTCTGCGGCCCTTTCTCATTGCGCGCAATGAACAGGTCGAGTGCGCCATTTTCAGAACCGTCGAGCAAGTCAAACTGCGGCCAGATCTGATGTGCTACCTGCTCTGCGCCAGCCCGCCGATGTATCAGTGGTATGTGGCTTTGCTACAGTCACCCTCCTCCATTTGCCACGGCTCCGTCGTTATCATTACATCGAGCCTGGGTTTCTGGCCTGGCTTAAGAATGGCCGTAGATCGAGCGCCGAAGTGTATACCGTCCTCGAGGTCAAACTCCGTCACAATGAGGTATCTGACTCCGGACGCCACACCGGAGAACCGGAAGAGCCCAGAGTGGGCGGACTTCACTTCTGCAGCGTTCGGAAGTTTCTTCACTAACCGATCAACCTGGTCGTAAAAATCGCCGTCGGCGCTTGCTATCTTGATGTCATCGCTTCCGGGTGAGTGAATTCGGCGTTCAAGAGTCCGCATGCTTTCTCGGATCTTCGAACTTTGTTCCCAAGTAAAGAGATATACAGGAACATTCCGCAAAAGATAACTGCTGCCATAACAAACGCTTCCAGTAATCGTGAGGGAGGTTTCATCACTAGCGTTAGGGGTCTGCGGAGCACATGCGGAAGCACTTAAGATCGCACATAGGATTGCTGCAACTATTTCGCTTTTTCTCGCCATTGGTCACCCCTCGCAGGGAGTACAGGGCTTCTGGAACGGCCCCGAAAATGGTCCGCCAGTGCTCTTCTGCAGATGCACATGAGGGTCGGTAGAGTGTCCCAAGCTGTCTACGCTCATGATCTGGTCCCCCGGGGAAACCCCCTGCCCCGTAGCCAAGCGGGTAGCGCAGAGTTGTTCCGCCTCTTGGAACTACTCTGCGGCTTTCATCTTGTCACAACATCCTCAAAGTACTATTACCAATTTACGAACCGCAGAGTAGGGCTCACTACGCCCAACTCTGCGCTACCCGCTTGTCACAACATCCTCAAAGTGCTAATACCAATTTACGAACCGCAGAGTAGGGCAAACTACGCCCAACTCTGCGCTACCCGCTCGTTCAGAAACTAGGAGTTACGAAGAAAAACAGAGATGTTCGCAAATGCGATTAAATGATCGCATTTGCGATCACCAGATCGCATACGTGACCCTAACCAGGGGTGGCGTGTCACCCCACACCCGGTGCGTAAGCACCGCAAAGCCCTTGCGCCGGCAATAAAACAGGCTCGCGGCAGGGCAGGAGCAGGAAAGACCGCTCACTTAAACCGCAGGGTGGTGCTTACTCTGTGCCAGCGTGCCTCCGGGCTGGCCTTTCCGACGGACCTTCGAGCATGCGAGCCAGATTAATGATCCTAAGAAGATTACGACCGCCCAAGCGATGGCATGATCCCTCCAGTAACCTACAAGGCTTGGCCATCCTAAATCTGTAGCTCGCGGAACCCTGTCCCAATACCAGTCGCTCTGATAGATGTCTCGAATAGGAGTTGACCGGGGTGTGAGCCAATAGAGACAGGATGTAATGCTCTCGAGGACAAAACCGCCGCAGAGGGCCAATACCCAGTTTCGAAAACCGTGAAGGGGGTGATATTCATTCGCATGACCGCCTTTCTTGCGGCCATACATCACGAGAGCTGCAAATTCAGCCGTCAGAATGGCAAGCCATATCCCAAGGCGGACCGCTTCGTAAATCCAGTAACCTGGATACAAGACTCGAACACTATCCGTCGGAAAACGGGCCCATAGCCACCACGATGCGAATAATTCCGCAGCGCAGAGGACGATAACCGATGGGATGGCAATTCGTTTTATCATAAGGCCTACTTCCACCATAAACGAGGCGCACGAATTGTGGTCTGGTTATGGTAGTTTGCTGGTAGATTCCCGGCATTTTTCATGTTCGATACCCGAGTTGTGACCTCTTTGATTCCCCATTGAAAATCTTGAGCTGTCGCCTTGCCATCTCGCGGTTGTTCCGGTCCCTTGGTGTTGGATAAAACAGCAGGTAGCGCAGAGTTGTTCCGCCTTTTGGAACTACTCTGCGGCTTTCATCTTGTCCCAACATCCTCAAAGTACTATTACCAATTTACGAACCGCAGAGTAGGGCTCACTACGCCCAGCTCTGCGCTACCCGCTCTGTGGCCTTTCCTCCTTGGATGCTAATAAATGCGTTGAGATTGTCATATAAAGAACCGCAGAGTAAGGCGCTGCGCGCCTAACTCTGCTCTGCCCACGGCGGTCCCTATTGGATTCCTCGGCGGACTGCGCACCTTCGAATCAGGTCCGCGCCACGCTTGCCCTAACGTTCACCGGACGTCGTAGATTGGCAGAGGAGGATTCCGACAGCGACGGATTCAAGGAGGAGCACCCACAACGCCAGCAGGGGAAAAAGCACGATAGGACCTGAGCTGCGCGGTATAGGGGAAAAGTAACCGCGCAGCGTATCGACAGAAACAGGCACCCACGAGGCCGCCAGGATCAGGCTGGTTACAAGCACCACATACTCTGCTCTCTTGAGGGCCGAAGCCAGCGCTTGAATGATCCCCATACTCAGAGCTACAGCGAAGGCAAAAAACCAGCATTTCGATGGCAGAGCGCGGAAAAGAACAGCACACAGAACCAGAGGACACACCTCGGCAAACAACACGAGCCACGCTCCCCTGACCTGAGGAACAACACCCTGAGTCCCGCCGCCCAGCAGCAGAATTGAAGCTCCCAGCATGATTGTGGGCCACCATGTTTGCGGCCCCCTGTTTACCGGCAGGGACATGAGCCTCAGCGCCCAATAGCCGGTTATGATGGCAGTTAGAACACATAAACCGCTGGCAATTGCTTGCCTCACTCGTTGCATGGCTTCCCCTTATCCTCCGCAAAAGCCCAAGGCGGAAAGCTGAAAGCTGCGGACTGAGAACCATGAACGGATAGCGGAGAGTTACCCCACGTCCAGCAGGGTTACTCTGCAGCTTTTATTTTCCGCTGCGATTCCCGAGCGCTTTTCTCTCGGCGTCGAGAACACATCCACTGATCGCGAGCCGATTATAATCCCGTCCCTGCCTACAAGGGAGGTTGTTTAGAAGTGCTCCCCCTCAGTCTTGTTTCCTCCAAATATTGATGGTCCCGTCGGCATAGCCGGCGGCGAGGTACTTGCCGTCGGGGCCGAACGCCACTTGCCACACACTCGAGTGTGCGCCCATGGTTTCAAGATTCTGGCCCGTTGCGGTGTTCCAAAAACGCACCGTGCCATCCACGCCGCCCGAAATCACAAATTGTCCGTCCGGGCTAAAGACTGCGGCCAAAACCGCCCCCACGTGGCCGGAAAGTGTGTAGAGGGACTGACCGGTGGAAACATTCCAAATGCGCGTGGATCCGTCGGCACTGGCGGAAGCCAGGTGCCGGCCATCCAGGCTGAAGGCCACGCTCAAAACAGCATCGCTGTGGCCGGTAAGGCGCTGGAGGTCCTTGCCGCCCTCGCGATCCCAGAGGGACACGGTGGAGTCCAAACCGCCGGAAGCGATGACCTTCGAGTCGGGACTCATGGCCACGCAGCGGGGCTTCGAGGGGCTCTCGAATTCGCGCACTTGGTTTCCCGACGGGAATTCCATCACGCGTACCTTGCGGTCCCAGTTGCTGGAGGCCAACCATCTGCCATCCCGGCTGATAGCAATGCTCTCGACTTCCCAATGATGCGTGGCGAGCGCTCGAACCTCCTGGCCTGCCACGGCGTCAAGCAGTTCGATTTTGCCCGTGAAGATTTCAGCCTTGGCGAAGTCCTCGCCAATAACGATCCATTTCCCGTCAGGACTGAAGGCCATGCACGAAACCGACTTGGGACGGTCGCCGAGCGGTATGGTTTTGAGGAGTTCACCAGTAGCCGCGTTCCACACGCGTACGTTGCTGTCACCTCCCAGCGCCGTCAGCGTAGAAGCGTCACCACCAAACGCCAACCCGCGTATGGGCTGGCTGGGGATTTTCAAAGTCCGGTCCAAAACAAAATGCACTATCACTCCCCTTGCGGGCCCAGTGGGAGCAGGTGGCGGGTGGGGTTTTTGCCGGTCCTGGGCAGGCATGGCCAGAAGAACCACTCTTAGGAAAAGGAACGAAAGAATTACCGAACAGCGCAAGCTTCCTCCCGGCAAGCCCCCAAGCCACCTTTGCGAGCGCCCATACGCAGATGCTGTGCAGCATTCTACAACCAGGAGGGAGAAAGCAGTAGGCAGTAGGCAGTAGGCAGTAGGCAGTAGGCAGTAGGCAGGAGGCAGTAGGCAATGAGCGTAGCGCGACCTGTTCTGTAGATCCGCGCCTTTTGGTGGGGCAATAGGAGACGAACCGCCGACCTTCAAGGCGGGTTTGATGCGCTACGCCCCTTCCCTCTCGTTCCTATATACTTCCAGCGAGTGCGGGACAGAAGATGACAAAACCTGCAAGACTCCAGATAGCTGCGGTGATCGTCGCCCGCGCCGTGGTAGGCTGGGCGTACTGCGGCGTAATCATCGGCGTGGGCCAGCAATTCCTCTCGATTCACACCACGCTTGTTCTTCACGCCATCGGCGCGCCACTTGGATTCGCTTTGATATCGCTTTTCTACTACCGCAGGTACGCCTTCACGAGCCCCCTGCAAACCGCGGCTGCGTTCCTAGCCGTTGTGGTGGTATTGGATCTCTTCTTGGTGGCGCCGGCATTCGAGAAGAGTTATGCAATGTTTTCCAGCGTACTGGGAACCTGGATCCCTTTCGCTCTCATATTTGCAGCAACCTACCTCACGGGCCGATTCAAATCACCCTACTTGCTCCTGCAGATTCAGAAGAAATAGGATGATGGACATGGTGCGAAGACTCGTATTTTCAGTGTAAACTGTTCCGGGCAGGGAGCCGGTTCCCGTCGCAGGTGTAGACGATCCCAAAGGGCCGAAGTTTGGGACAACAAGTCCATCCTGGAATCTAAAGCTGGGAATAGAGACATTTTGACCCCGTGTCACAACCCGGGCACTCGCTAGCACTCTCGGCCATTATTGGGCTATCCACAATGCCGCGGTACGGAAAGCCTAATTTGGAAAAGCTTGAGCGACGCCCCCCGCTGTGTGAGGTCCGCGGCTTTCCACTGCGCGAACTGAGAATCAAGAGCTGAAAGCTGAATGCTGAAAGCTGCCTCCTCGCGCTTCAGTCCATCAACTGTCCACCGTTCACTTCCACCGTCTCGCCGAGGATGTAGCGTGCGGCGGGGGACGCCAGAAACAAGATGACATCGGCGATCTCTCCCGCCGTTCCGGGGCGCCCCAAGGGGATATTCGCCACCATTTTCGCCATGAGTTCGGGCGGGCTGTAACGTTCATGATAGGGAGTCGCAATCACTCCCGGCGCAATTCCATTGACGCGAATTCCATGCGGAGCAAGTTCCTTGGCCAACCCTTTGGTGTAAATCAGCAAGCCGCCCTTGGCCGCCGCGTAGGCCGCTGCGCCCAGCCCTCCACCGTTCCGCCCGGCGATTGACGTAACGTTGATGATGCATCCGCTCTTGCGCGCCGCCATCTCTTCCCACACGGCTTGGGTGCACAGGAAGACGCTCTTCAAGTTCAAGTCCATGATCTGATCCCAATACTCCTCGGTCATGTCTACCAGCGTGCGCCGCGCGATCAGGTCACCGGCGTTGTTCACCAGAATGTCAATGCGCCCCCATTGTTTACGTACCGCCGCCACGAGGGCATGAACCTCGTCCTGGCGCGTAACGTCGGCGCGAATCGCCAAAGCTTCACCACCCCCTTTGCGGATGGCTTCCACCGCCTCCTCCGCACCTTTTGGGTTCTTGAGGTAGTTCACTCCCACGCGGGCGCCTTCGCGCGCCATGGCTTCCGCCGTCGCTCGGCCAATGCCGCTTGAGGCTCCCGTGATCAAAACCACCTGTCCTTTCAGCATCATTCGAACCTCCCCCTTAGATCAGAGCTATGTGCCATTCAGTTTTCACGCTTTTGTGCTTCGTGAAACTTAAGGCAGCATCGTAACGCATTCGGAATCGTGCGCCAACTATCAATTGGTGGGGCCGCCCAGGAAGTCCGCGCCCCAGAGCGCGTCACGGAGCAGGGTTGAGGAGGCAGGGCCACCTTGGAACTCACTCATGAGTCTTTCCCAATTTGGAACGTTCACATTCCGCTGGGGCGCGGCAGCAAGCATTGGGCGGCGTCCTTTAGCACCCCGGAACCTCCGCAAGAATAAAGGGGTTTTCCACCTCCGTGACCTTAAAAGCCTTCCCTGATGTTTCCCTCCCTTATGGACAGCGACTTGCTTTTTCAGGACATGCGCATATGTCCAACATCATCCAAGCGGAATTGAAGGGAAGGAGAGCAAGGTCAGGGCACACGTTGTTCTTGCCGTTGGGGCTGGCGCTACTTACCGCCGTGGGGAGCCTCGGGTGCAACAGTTCTTCCCGAACCTCCAACGATATTGGCAAAGGCTCACAAGCTTCGCAAATCAAGGCCGTCTTGCACCTGGAAGCCTTTGTGGTGAACCTTGCGGATCCCGGAGAAAACCGGTTCCTCCGTGTGGGAATGGATTTGGGATTGGAAAGGCCGCTTCCCGCCAAAGCGGGCAAGGGAGGAGAGGGTGAAGTACCCACCGCGCGCATCCGGGATTGCATTTTGGAAGTGTTGTCAACATGGCACTCTGACGCGCTGTTGGCCCCCGAAGGTAAGCAAAAACTTAAGGATGAACTCGTGCACGCGATTCAGGCGCGGGTGCCCGAGTTGGGAGTGCGAGAAGTCTATTTCACGGATTTCCTCGTGCAGCGCTGACTTATGGGAAATGAGGCTCAAACCCGTGTGGTGGAATCCGTTCCCTCGCCTCGGGAAATTTGGCCGGAGGCGATGGAATTGCCTTGCCAGCTCCACGTCGCCTTAGAAGTTCCCCATTTCACCGTTCGTGATCTCCTTTCTCTCCGCGTCAACTCGCTCGTCGATACGCAACGCCGGGAAGGCGCGCATGTGCCGGTACTTGTGAATAGCGTCATGGTGGGGTGGGCGGAATTTGATGTGATTGATGGCCGGTTAGCAGTCCGAATGACGGAAATGGTTTGACCCGAGTCGTGGGACCTGACCGGAGGGAAGGAACAAAGTTATGGAAGCCAATGCCGCAAGCCAAGCTACATGCCCGCCGGTGGCGGCCTGGACGGTCGCCCTAAAGACCTTATGGCAATGGGTCCAGCGCGCCGTAAAGCCCCGCAGGGTCCGGCGACTGCGTGTCTGCGAGACGTTATCGCTCGGCGAGCGGCGTTTTTTGGCGGTTATTGAATTCGACCGCCAGGAATTTCTTGTTGGAGGTAGCGGAAACTCTCTTGAGCTATTGGCTCGGCTGCGCGAAGGGACAGTGTTAACTGAACCTTCTCTGCCGCAGGACTCACGCCTGTTTGAACGGCGGTAAGTCCAGTCTTGAAATTTAATCCCCTCCGCAACTGGGATTAAGGGGTGGTGAGTACGCAAGCAGGCGCGAAGGTCAACCACTCCCTCTCCACCTCCCTAGCCAAGGAGGGGGATCGCGTGGATCTGTTATGAAGAAATCCTGTCTGAGACGGATGGCGAGTTGGTGGGCGATGGGAACCGCCGCCTTCGCATTCCCTACGGCAGTTTGCGCCGTGCCGCCGGCCGGGCAGAACGGTCTGATGATTCCGGGGCTGACGCAGGGTAATTCGTCGGTGCCCTGGAATATTGTCATCCTGCTCACGGTCCTGACCCTGCTGCCCGCCCTGCTTCTCGCCATGACGCCGTTCGTGAGATTGCTGGTCGTCTTCCATTTCCTGCGGCAGGCACTGGGAACACAAAGCACACCGACTAACCAAACTCTCATAGGGCTGGCGCTTTTCTTAACGTACTTCATCATGCAACCCGTCGGGGCGGATGTCTATCAGGCCGCTATCGTTCCTCTCCAAAACAACCAGATCACGACTGTGGAAGCAATCGACCGAGGTGCGGAGCCTTTGCGACGGTTCATGCTGAAGTTCGCGCGGCAGAAGGATTTGGCGCTATTTGTAGAGTTGGCGAAGGAACCTCGTCCGCGCCGTCCGGAAGACCTTTCCATGCGAGTGGTGATCCCTGCCTATATCCTTTCGGAATTAAAGGCTGGGTTTCAAATCGGGACGATCCTGTTCTTCCCCTTCTTAGTGATCGACCTAGTGGTGGCGTCAATTACCACGTCGGTGGGAATGATGCAATTGCCACCGGTGGTGATTTCCACTCCGCTGAAGATTTTGCTCTTTGTCATGGTGGACGGCTGGAATCTGGTCGTCGGCTCTTTGATGAAAAGCTTTTATTAAGGCAGGAGCTAGAAGTCAGGAGACAGAAGTCAGAATGACCGTACCGCGACAGCCTGCCAGAACATTTCAGGACTTGCTCGTTTGGGGCAACGCTCACGAATTTGTGCTTCGCGTTTACAAGTTCACGCATGCCTTTCCCATCACGGAGAATCTCAGGGCGCTATTGGAGGAAGGGAACTGGCTTCTCAACGCCTATTCGAAAGCAATTCAGGCTGCTGAGGCTTGTCATTCTGACTCCTTACTTCTGGCTCCTGACTCCTCTGGAGGTTTTCGATGACCCCCGACATGGTTGTGCAGTTGGCTCGCGAAACTCTCCTGACCGCATTGTTGCTGGCCACGCCCATTCTGGCAGTGGCTACTGTGGTGAGCCTGCTGATCAACATTGCCCAGGTGATGACCTCCATTCAGGAGCATACGGTGGCCACCGTCCCGAGAATTGCGGTCGTTGCGCTCACTACCTTTGTCATGTTGCCGTGGATGTTACGCAAATTGATGGACTTTACCGTGCAGTTGTTTGCGGACTTCCACCGCTGCCTGGGGTAAGGCGCAAGGAGTAAAAAGTGGGTTCGGGACTGGAAACGGTGATCGGACGCGTTCTGATAGTGGGTGTGCGCGTGAGCGCGCTGATGGTGTTTGCGCCCTTTTTGGGGAGCGCGACGATTTCGCCCCGTATCAAGGCCGGCTTCACCGTGGCGCTGACGGCCCTGCTCTACCCCGCCGTGGCGCCGGATTTGCCCCCTCTCTCCGGGGCCAGAGGGTGGCAGGTGGTGGGCGGTGAGTTCGTCGTAGGTCTAATCATGGGGATCACGCTCCAATTCGTCTTTGAGGGGGTGGAGTTGGCAGGACAGATCCTAGGTTTCCAGGTTGGGCATTCGCTGGCGAATGTGTTCAACCCTTTGTCGGATGCTGACACCCCTGTCCTCTCCAATTTCTACCAAATGGTGGCGCTACTGATCTTTCTTCAGTTGGACGTGCATCATTGGGTGCTGCGAGGTCTGGGTAAAAGCTTCCAGTATTGTCCGCCGGGGATGGTGGTTGCGAATCCCATGGTCACCGAGCAGATCTGGCGAGCCGCCGGGGGCATGTTGGTCATGGCTGTGCAGGTTGCCATTCCCACCCTCCTGGCGACGATCCTTATCGACATCTCCCTGGGTTTTCTGGGTCGGGCTTCACCCCAGCTTCCGGTGTTGCTGGTGGGGATCTCCGTCAAGAGTGTTGTGGCGTTTCTGGTGATCATGGGGACCTTGCGGTTTTGGCCGGGGTTGCTCGAGAGGTATTTCGGGGAAGCGCTGGCGACGAGTGAGCACCTGATGCATTTAGCACGTTAGGGAGCAGAACGAGTGGCGGACGAAAGTCGCACTGAACAAGCAACTCCACGACGGCGGCAACGAGCCCGCCGCGAGGGCAACGTCCCGCGCAGCCGGGAGTTTCCCGCGGCGCTGGCGGTGATGACCGTGGTGCTGTTTCTTTGGTGGTACCCCCAAAACTGGAAAGGCGACTGGCGTGATCTCTTGGAACGAGCTCTCTCCTCCGCCACCCACAGCGATATGGCAGCGGGCACGCCGGTGCTCAACTGGGTGGCGTGGAGAACCTGTGTTTGGGCTGCGCCCAGCTTGGCCTTGGCGTGGGTGGTGGCGCTCGCCGGCAGTTTTGCCTTGGGAGGATTCGTGGTGGCCCCGGCGGCTCTTGCCCCCAAACCGCAGCGGCTGAATCCCGCGTCCAATCTGCAAAAGCTGTTTTCGCTCGGCGGCCTGCAGGGGCTTTTGAAGTCGTTGATTCCTTCGGCTTTTGTGCTCTACATCACCCTGGCCATCATGGTTCGGGATTGGGGCCCGATTCTGCAAATGTGCCGAGTGGGCGTGCGGCCATCACTGGGTTGGATGCTGTCACGCATCTTTGAAATTTCCTGGAAGGGCAGCTTAGTTTTCACCCTCTGGTCAGGATTCGATGTGCTCATCTCACGCCTCAACTTTGAGCGCCAACTCCGCATGACTCGCCAAGAAGTGCGCGAGGACTTCAAGGAAATGGAAGGCCACCCGACGATCCGCGGGCGCATTCGGAGGCTTCAGAGGGAGATGCGGCGCCGCCGGATGTTGCGCGATGTGGCACGCGCCACGGTGGTAGTGACTAACCCCAATGAATATGCCGTGGCGCTTGAGTACAAACCGGAAACCATGGCCGCTCCGGTGGTGGTAGCCAAGGGCCGCAACCTGCTTGCGCAAAGAATTAAGCGCGAAGCGCGTTGGCACGGAATCCCGGTGGTGGAAAACCCGCCACTGGCTCAGGCGCTCTATCGCGCCACCGAAGTCGGTCAGACGATCCCCGCGAAGCTGTACACCGCGGTGGCGGAAATTCTGGCCTTCATCTATCGCACCCAGCGGTTGGTGAACCCGGCCACGGCCCAAGATAGACGATGAAACCCTCATCCCCCAAGCCGACTCCCGCCAACAAGGCCAGTTCCCTGGACTGGATCATTCCTTTAATCGCCGTGGCGCTGGTGTTTGTGATGTTGGTTCCCCTGCCGCCTTTTTTGCTGGACATGCTACTGTCGGCCAGCCTCACGGCCTCCGTACTGGTGTTATTGGTGGCGATGTACATCACACGCCCGGTGCAGTTCTCGGTGTTCCCTTCACTCCTCCTGCTCCTGACACTGTTCCGCCTGTCGTTGGGGCTGGCGAGCAGCCGGCGCATTCTCTTGCACGGCAATGAGGGCGCCGCTGCTGCCGGGCATGTGATTGGAGCCTTCGGGCAGTTTGTGGTGGGGGGCAATTACATTGTCGGTTTCGTTCTGTTTGTGGCGTTGATCGCGATTCAGTACCTGGTGATCAACCATGGGGCGGTGCGCATTGCGGAAGTGACGGCGCGTTTCACCTTGGATGCGCTGCCTGGAAAGCAGATGGCCATTGACGCTGACCTCGGGGCAGGACTGATCGACGAAGCCCAGGCGCGAGCCCGTCGCGAGTTGGTGGGCCGCGAAGCGGAGTTCTATGGCGCCATGGACGGCGCGGCGCGCTTCAGCCAGCGCGATGCTTTGGCCACGGTGCTCATTACCGCCATCAACATCATCGCCGGCTTTTTGATTGGAGTCTTCTACCATGGCGTCCAGCTCAGCGAAGCCCTGAAGACCTACACCATCCTCACCGTAGGGGACGGTCTGGTCACCATGATCCCTTCGCTTCTGGTTTCTGTCGCCGGGGCGATGGTGGCCACACGAGCCTCTTCCGAATCGAGTTTGGGATCCGACCTCACTCGCCAACTGCTTCCGCGGAGCGATCCGTTGTGGATCGTCTCCGGCGTGATGGGCACGCTCGGCCTGATTCCGGGATTGCCGAAGATTCCCTTCTTCCTGATGTCCGGAATTCTCGCCTGGATGGCCCGCCGCGCCCAGCGGCCGGGCGCGGTCAAAGCGGCAGAAGCGGTGACTCCCGCCACTACCCTGCCGCCGGAAAAGGCGCAGGAGCAATTGGAAACCCTCCTGCGCCTGGATGATTTGAGTCTGGAAGTGGGCTACGGATTGGTGGCGTTGGTCGACCAGGCGCAGGGTGGCCAGTTGTTGGCGCGCATTCGCGCCCTGCGCCGGCACCTGGCACTGCAACTGGGCTTCATCATTCCTCCCGTTCACATTACGGACAACGTGCAGCTTAACCCCCGCGAGTATGTCATCCGCCTCCGGGGGGTGGAAATCGCGCGCTGGGAAATGGCCCAGGAGAGCCTGCTGGCCATCAGTTCGGAGGCGACGGCGCAGCCGCTGGAAGGGCGGGAAACCCGCGAGCCGGCTTTCGGCGTGCCCGCCAAATGGATCGCCCCCAACCTTCGCGACCGGGCATTGGCCGCCGGCTATGCGGTGGTGGATCAGACCTCGGTTCTGGCCACCCACCTTGGCGGAAGTCATCAAGCAACACGCTCACGAACTGCTGACCCGGCAGGAAACCAAGCGGCTGCTCGACGCCAACGCGGAATCGCAACCCAAATTGGTGGAAGAGCTCGTTCCCAAACTGCTCAGCTTGGGCGAGGTTCAGAAGGTGCTCCAACAACTGTTGCGCGAGCAGGTTTCGATTCGCGACCTGGTCACGATTCTGGAAACGCTCCTCGACACCGCGAGCGTCGAATAAAAACCCGGTTTTGTTGGTGGAAACCGCGCGGCAGGCCTTGGGTCGCGCCCTCGTTCAGCCCTTGCTCGGGGACGATGGAAAGCTCACCGTGATCCAGCTTGATACGGCGGTGGAAGAACAACTCGCGCAGGTTTTGGACCCGCAAGCGGCCAACCGTCCACCCAACGCCCTGCAACCTTCGCTGATTCGCCGCGTGCTGGAGGGCATGAAGAGGCTTTTGGGTGAACCGTTGTCGGTTCCTTCGCCCATCGTTCTTTGCAGCAGCCCGACGCGTTTCCACCTGCGGCGCCTGATGGAGCCATTCCTCCCCCGAGTGGTGGTTCTGTCGCCCGCGGAGATTCCCGCCGCGGTATCCATTCAGTCCCTGGGGGTTGTGCAGTGAGCAGGTGAAGAGGTCCATAGTCCGAAGTCTCCAGGCGGAGCTAGTGGCGCCGAGAGTGGAGGAAGAGATCGTTCGACGAAAGGAAAAGGGTGAGAATTATGAACGCCGCCAAAAAAGCCTATGAGTCCGTTTCGCACCTCGAAGCTGGGGATCAGGAGCGCCTGCTCTTGGAACAGCTCCCGCAGGTGCGTTATATCGCCCGCCGGATTCACGACCGCCTGCCCTCCCACATCCCGTTTGACGACTTGGTGCAAGCGGGCATTCTGGGGCTCATGGAAGCGCTTCACAAATTCGATCCCAGCAAGAATGTGGAACTCAAGACGTACGCGAAACACCGGATTCAGGGGGCGATACTCGACAGCTTGCGCGATCTCGACTGGAGCCCGCGTCCCTTGCGCAAGAAAGCGCGCCAACTTGAGCAGGCGCACCAGCGGCTGCGAGCGCAGTTTGGGCGTCCGGCGACGGAACCCGAACTGGCCATCGAATTGGGGATGGAGTTAAAGGAATTGCAGCACCTGCTGGGCGACTTGCGCGGGCTTGACCTCGGGAGTTTGCAGGATGAATTCACGGAGTCGGGCCAGGAACGCGAGAGTTTAGCCGCGCCCACCGCAGGGGCCTGAACAGGAACCCTACACGCAATGTCTGCAAGGGGAACTCCGCGAACTCCTGTCTCGCGCGGTGGGTGAACTCCAGCCTCGCGAACGGCAGGTTCTCTCTCTTTATTACTTCGAAGAACTCACCATGAAAGAAGTCGGGGCGGTGTTGGGGGTGGGGGAAGCGCGGGTTTCGCAAATCCACTCCGCGGCCTTGGTTCGCCTGCGGGCGAGAATGAGGAGTTTGCTCGAAACCTCCCCCCCTCGAATGGATAGTCCGCCCCCCACCCAGACCGGCGCCATGGAGACGTCATGGAGAAGATTCTAACCCAAGAAGAGATTGACGCCCTTTTTCGAGCCGCGCAAGGGCGAGTGGCCGAGAAACCGAAGGCCGCGACCGGGGAGCGCATCGTTGGCGGCCTGCAATTTTCGCCAGTCGGCCCGAATCTCCAAGGAGCAACTCCGCTCGGTAAGCCAGTTGCATGAGCTTTTCGCGCGGAATCTTACCCATTCGCTCGGCGCCTACCTGCGGCTTGCTTTCGAAGTCAATCTGGTGTCGGCGGAGCAACTCAATTATGGCGAGTTCCTGCAACGCATCCCCGAGGTGACTTACCTGGTATCCATGACTCTTCGCCCCATGGGGGTTTCGGCGGCAATCGAAATCGATCTGCCTCTGGCGTTTCCGATCATCGATGTGTTGCTGGGAGGGCCCGGCCGAGCGGAAGCTGCCGTGCGGGAGATCACCGAAATCGAGGAGCAGATCCTGGAGAGCGTGGTGAGAATCATCGGGAGAGAGTTGGAAAACACCTGGCATCCCGTGCTGGAAGTGCAGTTCACTTTTGACCAGCGGCTACGGCAGGCCGATATTTCCCGCCTCATGCCACCCAGTGAGAAGATCCTCTCCCTCAGCTTCGAAATCCGCATGCCCGAAGCGCGCGGGATGTTGAATGTTGCCCTGCCCGCCGCCGTCGCTAACGCCCTCTTGCGGAAGCTCACGCAGCAGGCTTCCTACCGAAAGCAGCGGGGCACAGCCGACAGCACTTCGCAAATGCGCCGGCGCCTTGACCATTGTGTCTTCCCCCTCCAGTTGGTCCTGCCGGAGCAGCGCGTCCGCGTCTCCCAGATTCTGTCGTTAGAACAAGGTGACGTCCTGAAACTGGATTGTTCCCTCGGGGAGGCCGCCAATCTGTTGGTCAGCGGCAAGGTGTTGTTCAACGCGCACCCGGTTCGCACGGGAGGCCGTCGCGCCGCGCAGGTGGATGGACGCGTGCGATCCTTGGACTTGGTTCAAAAGGAGACCGCATGAGCGCCGAAAAGCCGGCCACCCGCAAGCCCGAAGATGCAGGACGTACCTGCAAGCCTGGGGGTGCAAGCATTGGCCGCGTCCTTCAGGAAGTGGCAGGCGCACCTCACACCTGGCAGGAACTTTCCCCCGAGGCAACGCAGGCACTGTTCGCATCGCTGAAGGAGAACAGCATCGCCGTCCAATTTGAGGCGACCCAGCACCTGTCCGGGAACCAGGGATTTGTATTGTCGAAAAAAGATGCTGTACGGCTGGCACAGTTATTACTGGCGGAGCCGGAGGACGGCAGTTCGGTGATGAGCGATGACCACCGGGATGCCGTCGGCGAGTTGTTTCGCCAATTTGCGGGCGCGGCCGCCTCCGCCCTCAAGGGCTTGGCGGGCGGAGAGGTAAGTTTTAAGTGGGTGGGGTTGGATCCGTTTCCGGGCGCAGCCCGCCGTACAGGCCGGCATCCAGTGGAGCAGCCCCGGACTCACCCCTCTCACTGTGATCGCCGAGCTCGGTTCCACGTTGGTGACGGCGTTAAGCCCCGCCACCACGGCGGCTACCCCGGCATTCGAACTGCCGGCTCCAACCCCGCCGCCTGCCCCTTTGGCGCCAGACGCGTGATCCCAAACTCGAACTCTTGATGGATGTGGAATTGGACGTAACCTTGCGCTTCGGTGAACGCCAAATGCTGCTGCACGACATCCTGGACCTGAGTGCCGGGTCGGTGGTGGAACTCAATCAGTATGTCCAGGACCCCGTGGAACTTCTGGTGGGAAAGAAGGTGATCGCCCGCGGGGAAGTCGTGGTGGTGGACGGGAGCTACGGGCTGCGAGTGATGGAAATCATAAGCCCGATGGAGCGAATTGAGTCCTTAAGAACGTGAACAGATCGGGAGATCAAGAGATCGGGTGAACGAAGAGCTATACAGATCGACAAAACCTGTAGCGGCGTTCTATGAGCGCCGACCGGGGGGCATAGACTGCCGGTACAGGGCAATGCGCAGGAACTTATTTCGCTCTGTATCGTCAGGCCGATTTGACTTTTGGTCATCCAATCTCCCGATCACCTGATCACCCAATTTCTGGGAGTCACGCCGGATGGCAATCATGAAAGCTGAACGCTTCTCACGACAATGTGAATCCCCTGCTTGCTCCCATCGCCGGCGGTTATGGCGGGCTTGGCTTGAACCCGTGCGCGGTTTCTCCCTCGATGGTCAGTGGTATTGCAGTCCCGAGTGCTTTGAACATGCTCTCGCTTTCGCGATCGGGCAGTTCCTTCCCGGAACACCTCAACCGCCTGCCAAGGCTCACCGGGTTCCCCTTGGACTGCTGATGCTTTCTCGCGGTCTCGTCGATAATGAGCAACTCAAAAGGGCTTTGAAAGCGCAGAAAGATTCGGGCAGCGGGCGCGTGGGGGAATGGCTGCGGCACATCGGGGCCGTCAGCGAAGAGCAAGTGACCCAAATTCTCGGTTTGCAGTGGTCCATTCCGGTCTTTCCCCTCAACCAAAGCCGGCGGTTTCTGGAGTGCGCCCATCTTGTGCCCTTTCCCCTCCTGGAAGTGGCGGAAATGGTCCCCGTCCACCACCTTCCCACCAGCCAAACCTCTACGTGGCCTTCGTCGATCGCATTAACTACTCGGCGCTTTATGCCCTCGAGAAGATGCTGGAGTGTCACACCGAACCGTGCTTGGCCGTACAGTCGCATCTGCTCCAGGCGCTAAAGGAGCTTCGCAGCCGGCCGCGCCCGGTGGAAATTCTCGTGGATAACATCTCTGACCCCGGGGAGATGGCTAGCACGATTCTGGCCCAAGCCGAAAGGCTGGCTGCTACCGGACGTTCGAGTCAGCGGATTTGACGGCTTCATTTGGGCGCGCCTCCTCTCTCCCTCCGGCTACACCGACATCCTGTTTCAAGCCCAGAGGAATCAACCCGAATTATTTGTGCCGGCAGAATTGCAGCTATAAATCTTCTTCCCGTTTGCGGATCGCAAAAAGCCCTGGGCCTCAAACCACAGAGGTCCACTCTACGCTTGCTGCTTCGGGCCGGCCCGCCAATCCCAATGGCAGGCGCCTTGTTCTACCTCGCTATGCCTTCACCATCAAAGGAAGACTCGCAGTCAAAACTACGCTGATCGTGGCTCCCGCTTTCATTCTGAGCAAGCACCACTCCCGCTGTCATTCTGGGCCCGTACTTGGGGCGAAGGACGCCTGCATCTCGCCCTTCCCAGTGCCTCGCGATAAACTGTCGGAGAAGCGCGGTGCCAGGACCACCGTAGAATCAGCTAAATGTCATAATTTCAATAACATAGATTGTTGCAAGGTTTTCGCCATCCACCGCTAACCCTTTTTTTCTGATACATCGTGGAGAGCTGAGGCCGTTCGATTTGGGAAATCGTCAGCCTGCACCCCTGCCCGCGGTCTCAATCGAAACGTCGCCCACTCCGAAAATTTTGGGCCGATCCGTTGATGCACGGTCTCGTCCTGGACTCGCGCGCAAGCCCAGCGCTTCTGGTCAGGACATGGGTCCGTAGCGTAATCAACAGTAGCTGGTTAATTCGATGGAAAGGCGGCTCCGCGCCGCCGATTGGCGAGGCAACCTCGCCGCTACAGCATCACATTGCCCCATTGCCTAATCAACTCGTGCTTTGCGCCCTTGGTAAAAGATGCGCAAAGGACGAAACACGTCTGTAATGGCAAAGACACTCACCCGATGGGTGGGCATATAACACACAGCCAGTGCGTGCGGCAACACCTACTTCACTTGCGGTACCTGCCAAGGGCAGCCCTGCGCGTAGTCTGGCCGAGGGGCTTGTGTCGCTGAAGAGAACCCTGTAGCATTCTGCTCTCGCGGAAAGGCTCGAACGCCACCCGCCTCCGCCCAGGGGAGGAATATCATTTTTTCTCGTGGCACGGCTATCTTGGCCGTGACTCATCACGGCGGGACGCCCGCGCCACGGGTACGGCCCCTCCAGGACCGGACGCTGATTTTTCGGGATTCCTATCCGTAGGTTTCACCTGCGGCTAATGCTATGGTTCCCCCTTCGGGGAACATGGCGGAGGCCGGCAGGGGTGAACCCGGGAGGTTACGATGGCCGAATCTGGTGACAATTTTGCGAATGGGCCGCTTACGGCTTTGACGGAAGAGGAGCGCATGTTCCAGGCGATGGCGCGCGAATTCGCCGCGAACGAAATTCTTCCCCATGTCGAAGAGATGGATCGCGAGGGCGTCTTTGATCGCGCACTGCTGGAGAAATTCTTCGCACAGGGATTTATGGGGATTGGAGTTCCCGAGGCTTACGGGGGCAGTCAAGGCTCGTTTTTCCTGGCGATTCTTGCCATCGAAGAATTCTCGCGCGTGGACGCCTCGGCGGGCGTGGTGATTGACGTTCAGAACACTCTGGTGAACAACGCCCTCCAGAAATGGGGGACCGAGGGACAGAAGCAGAAATTCCTCCCTCGCCTGGTGCGCGACACGCTGGGCGCTTACGCCCTCTCTGAGGCGAGTTCCGGCAGCGACGCCTTTGCGCTGGCAACACGCGCTCGCGAGGACGGCGACCACTTCGTTCTGAATGGCCGGAAGCTCTGGATTACCAATGCCAAGGAAGCGGGTCTGTTCATCGTCTTTGCCAACGCGAATCCCGAGGCGGGCTATCGTGGCATCACGGCTTTTCTCGTGGAACGCGGCACGCCCGGCTTCACCGTGGGCAAGAAAGAGGACAAGCTCGGCATCCGCGCTTCTTCCACCTGTGAGCTCATTCTGGAAGACTGTCGGGTGCCCAGGGAAAATGTGCTGGGCGAAGTCGGTAAGGGTTACAAGGTGGCGATTGAGACTCTGAACGAAGGCCGCATCGGCATCGCCGCGCAGATGGTGGGAGTGGCGCGCGGCGCGCTGGAAAACGCCGTTCGCTACGCGCAGGAGCGCCAACAGTTCGGCAAGCCCATCGCCGAGTTCCAGGCCATCCAGTTCCAATTGGCCCGGTTGGCGACGGACGTCGAGGCGGCGCGCTTGATGGCCTATAACGCCGCGCGGTTGAAGGACGCGGTAATGCCCTTCCTGAAAGAAGCCGCCATGGCCAAGTATTTTTGCTCACAAGTGGCGGAGCAGGTGGCGTCCGAGTGTCTGGAAGTCTACGGCGGCTACGGTTTTACGCGCGACTATCCCGCGGAGAAATTCCTGCGCGACGCGAAGATCGGGAAGATCTACGAGGGCACGTCGTTTATGCAGCTTCAGACCATCGCCAAGATTATTCTGGGGAAGTGAGAAGGACTCGGGGCGTGGCACAGGCACTCCTGCCTGTGCTCAAGACTGATGCATCCCATTCATCAGCAAAGGCAAGAGCGCCTGTGCCACCTTGCCGCCGACTTAAGTCTTAGGTCTATGAGGTGTTGGAATGTACCTTTCAAGGTGAGCGGATTCTGGCAGGATTGCGCTCAGCGGCCGCGGCTCAACCTGAATGAGCCTCCCTCCTGCGGCCCGTTGGGGTTGTGGATATGGACTGGAAAGATTTTCTCCGGCGGATTTTTCTGATCGATCTGATCAAAGGCTTGCGGCTGACGTTTTCCTATCAGCGCCCGGACGCCACCTACACGGAGCAATATCCCCTGGAGCGCCCGCCGGTGGCGGAGCGCTATCGGGGAGCGCCGCGCCTGAACAATCATCCCGAATCGGGCGAGACGCTGTGCATCGCCTGCAACCTGTGCTCGATCGCCTGCCCGGAAAACCTGATTGTGGTGGGCTGGGCGCGGACGGAAGACCGCAAGAAGCGGCTGACCACGTTCACCTACGATCTTTCGCGCTGCATGTTCTGCGGGTTGTGCGAGGATGCCTGTCCGGTGGATGCGCTGGAGTTGACGCAGGACTTTGAGATTGCCAACTATTCGCGCGAGGGCATGATTTGGGACCGCCAAGCGCTGGAGGAAGGCCCGCAGCCGGCGCGCTATACGCGGTGAGCTTATGGAAGGAGCCAGGAGTCAGAAGGGACGCGCCCCGAAATGCTGCTGGGACATTCCACCTAGGAACCGGCGCCGACCTTTAGAACCCGCCCTGAGCGGAGCGAAGGGCCGGCCCGTGCTGAGTTAAAGCTCAGCGCCACGACGCACCCTCAAACCGCCAAAGATATCCAGCAACACTCCGGCGCCGAGGCGGCTACCGCCTTCGCGAAAAAATCCCCACCTTCTCGCTGCGCGAGGTGTAGAGACTCTTCCCCCTCATCGGATTCGTCGTGTGACTATCGCCGTAGCGGAGGCGCCGCGGGTCGCGTGTGCGGCCCGCAGCTTAAACACTATTTCTTTTTGGGGGGCACAACAGCGTCTTTAAACGCCTTGGCCAGACGGAACTTTACGACGGTCTTGGCCGGGATCTTGATCGGCTCGCCGGTCTGTGGGTTGCGGCCCACGCGCGCTTTCCGGTTCGCCTTTACGGCCTTACCTAACCCCGGGACTACAAATTGGCCCGAGCTCTTGGCTTCCTTGGTTGCGAGTGCGACGAGCTCCTCGAGAATTCCCGCTATCGCCTTCTTCTGAATCCCCGCCTTCTCTGCCAGGTGTGATACAACTTGGGACTTGGTCATGACCTTCGCCATTTGCTGCTCCTCTCGTCATTGCGTGTTTTTATTTTAAAGAGACCGTGCCATGATTACCGGGCCTCAATGTAGACAATTACTTTCGGGCTGTCAAGTCATTTTAGTGGGGCGCACCCAAAAAAGGCACAAAAAATGCACCTGCGGTAAAGCCCCCATGCCGAAGACCGGCCAAATCCGCGGGTAGGCGATTGCAAACGGGCGGGGGTTTGGCTATATTCCCAACAGGAGGCTCAAATGCCGCTCTTTGAATTTAAGTGCCGGGATTGCGGGACGACTTTTGAAAAGATCGTGCCCTCTTCGACCACCAAGGTGGCTTGCAAGAAGTGCGAAAGTCCCAAAGTGGAAAAACTGTTGTCGGTGTTTGCCGTGGGGGCGACTTCGCGCTCTGCGGCCTCATTTGAACCGGGGCCCTGCGGCGCCTGCGGCGCTGCTCAACGCGGAATGTGCGGCGTGGAGTAAGCCGATTTTAGATTTTGGATTCGCGATTTTAGACTATCAAAGGCAAGCGCAATTTCCCCGGTCTAAGGCGCGTGAGCACCGCAATCCAAAATTTAAACTCCAAAATCCGAGAAGCCCTTGACTTATCCGCACATTCCCCATCTGCGCCTCGGAACTTCGAGCTGGTCCAGTGAAGACTGGGTGGGAACGTTTTACCCGCCCGGCACAGCGCCGGCCGACTTCCTCGGCGCTTACGCCCACCATTTTGACACCGTCGAAGTGGATTCCACCTACTACCGGATTCCTTCCGAGTCCATAGTGAGGAACTGGCGCGCCCGTACGCCGCAAGGATTCACCTTCGCCGCCAAGTTCCCGCAAGTGATCACGCACGAAAAGGTGTTGCAGGGTTGCCGCGAGGAGTTGGCCGATTTCCTGCGCACCATGAGCTTGCTGGAAGACCGCCTGGGTCCGCTGCTCCTGCAATTCCCCTACTTCAATAAAAAGGCGTTTGCGCGCCCGGAGGATTTCCTCGAGCGCCTCACTCCTTTTCTGGATGAGTTGCCCGGCGGATTCCGCTACGCTCTGGAGGTTCGCAATAAGTACTGGGTGAATGCGCGGCTGCTCGATATCCTGCGCAAGAAACATGTAGCTCTGGCGCTGATCGATCACCCCTGGATGACTCCCATTCCGCAACTGGTGAGCAAGCTGGATGTGGTCACCGCCGACTTTGCTTACCTCCGCTGGCTGGGCGACCGCAAAGGCATTGAGGAAAAGACCCGGCATTGGGATCGCATCATCATCGACCGCGAAGATGAAATGCGAATCTGGATTCCGGTAATCCGCCAACTTCTCCAGCGAGGTATTCAAGTCATGGGGTATTTCAACAATCATTACGCCGGATTCGGGCCCGGGTCCATCGAACTGTTTGGCAAAGTCTGGGAGAGCATGAGGGAGTAATCGAGTATTCCGGGAGACTCCGATGCCTCGAGTCGAGGTCAGGCTGCTGAAGAACATTGATGAGTGCCGCCAATGCGAGCTTGTTCAGACGCACATCTGGGGTGCGCCGGGCGTCACCCGAGAGGTTCTGTCCGTGGCGCAAAAGTACGGGGGCGCGCTGATCGGGACCCTCATCGATGGCAAGGTTGCAGGTTTCATTTTCGCTTTTCTCGCCCAATACCATGGCCGCTTGGTCCACTGGTCACATTTGATGGCGGTGGAAGCGAAGTACCGGGACCAGGGATTCGGCTTCCAGATGAAGCTCGTTCACCGCCAAATCGCTTGCGATCGCGGCCTCAAATCCATCTGTTGGACGTTCGATCCGTTGCAAAGCCGAAACGCGCGGTTAAACATTTCGCGCTTGGGCGCGGTAGCAGAAGAATACGTGCCGGATTGTTATGGGCGCTTTCCCAGTCTGTTGGAAAAAGGCTTGCCCAGCGATCGCTGGGTGATGAATTGGCGAATCGCCACCAAACGGGTGGAAAAGCGGCTGCGCGGGGAAACTTCTCCCTTTGACTCGGCGCTGCCTCGCGTGAACGAAACTCGGCTTAATGCCGAAGGCTTCCCCCAGAATCGCACGATTCGGCTGGACCTTTCCCACCGCCGCTTGCTGGTGGAGACCCCCACCCAAACCGACGCGATGCGGTCACAAGCCATGCCCCTGGCCCGGCGATGGCGGCTGGAAGCACGCCGCATCTTTCAACACTACCTCTCGTTGGGATATGGCGTGGAGGACTTCTTCCCACCTCAACCGGCCACCCAGGGGCGCTGCTTTTATCTGCTGCGGCGACGGGCGCTGGGCGCACCATCGTAGCAGCGGGTTTACCCCGCCATGGCGGCGTAGCGGCGGGTTTACCCCGCCATATGGCAACGTAGCGGCAAGTTTACCTCGCCATATGGCGGCGTAAAGCCGCCTCTAGATCCAACACTGTTCACTTAGCGGCTGTCTTCATATGGACATGCGCAAAGCGCCTTGGACTGCGGCGGCTCGACGCCGCCTTGGTCGTCGTCCTCGGCGTTATTTCAAGGCGGCGTCGAGCCGCCGCAGTCCAAGGCGGGCTTCGCCCGCAATGAGAACGCCCATTTCATGACCATCGCTAACTGAAAAGTATTGCCTCTAAATCAAATTCCACCCCTACCGCCGTTCCGGTAGTGGGTCATTTTGAATTACCCTCTGGCCGGATTCCGGCGCTTCCGCTTTGGGGCTACACTCAGCGAATCTCGGCGTGGCTTCGTGCGCCGAAACAGACTGTCAACCGCAACCCGAGGAAAATGACGAATGTCGAATGACGATCGCACCAAGATAATTTACAGCAGGACGCCGGAATCAGCGGCAATGTTGGCAAACGTCAAACGAGCGATGGCGATCACCGCCGCACTTAACCGTTTGACGTTCAACGATGCGGACGAAATTCGGGCCTTGTTCAGCGAACTTATCGGTAAAAAGGTAGACGAGAGCTTTTTACTGATCCCTCCATTTTATACTGCCGGTGGGGACGAAATCCGCGTCGGGCATAATGTTTTCGTCAATCAGAACTGCACTTTCTATGACCTTGGCGGCCTCGACATCGCGGACGATGTGATGATCGGGCCGAACGTGAGCATCATCACGACGGGCCATCCCCTTGAACCTTCGCAGCGACGTGCCGCCACAATCGGAAAGCCCATCGTGATTGAGAAAAGCGTGTGGATCGCAGCGGGCGCGACCATCATCGGTGGCGTAACAGTAGGCGAGAACTCGGTCGTCGCGGCGGGTTCGGTAGTCACTAAGGACGTTCCCCCGAATACCCTTGTCGGAGGAAATCCGGTGCGGATCATTCGTTCGATTGGCGACGACTGAGGGAACATCCGCAAAGGGTCGAAACTGGAAATTCAAACTGACCCACTACCGCCGTTCCGGTAGTGGTGTCATTTGAAAAATAATTGGCAAGGGAATTGCTTTGGGACTTTGATTGATTGCGAATACGCTACCGCACGAAAGGATCTTGGCCGCGAATAGCCTGACGAAGCGCATCCAGGGCGTCGGCCTTTGGAGATACCAAAAGCACTCGTTTACACCCATCCTCGATGACGCTGAGGCCAAGGTGCGGTGCAAACAGATGTGGCCCCCGAATCTCTGTCAGAAGCCGTTGAACCTCTGGGTCATTGGTTGGGTTTAACTCTGACCAAATTATATCCCACGGAGCGTTCCTATCACGGAGAAGCTGAAGCCGGGACAGCATTTGTGCCGCAGGCATTCTCTCCCCCACCTGTGGTGGAATAGCAAATGGCAAAGGGCTGCTTGGACCAGCAATCCTTTGTGAGCGGAGAACCTTTGGTCTCTTCCGACGTTTAGAGGCCAAGAAAACCACAAGCGTCACACTCCCAATAATTGTGAATGTTATGAGTACGGATTCTAGGTCAAGTGCCATATTGACAAAGCCTATGTCGTTTAATTTACCATTGTGGTGATGCCAAGTGGAAGGCTTTCATTCACGCTAGAATGGGGAGGTTATAAATCTGTGTCAGAAAATTGGGTGAGCAACTACATGCAAGATGACGACCGAGAGCGAGAGAGCGAACTTCGAAAGGCGCAGTTGGTAGCTGCTGGCGCTCAGGGCCTTTTTAAGCAGATTTGGAATCAAGTCGAGACAGACGTAGCCCGTTTCCACGATGCTGGCGGTGATCCTCAATTGACAGGCCAGTTCATGCCCTCCTGCACGTTTGTCGTGAGGCGCATAGAAGGGTATCCAACAATCGACCTTGAGGTTTCTATGCAGAACGGATATATCGGTTATTGCCGTAAGTTTCAATTCGATCATGTAAGCTCTGAGGAAATTGAGGAAAGCCAACTAAGGATCGTTTCCGACCTTCAGGGGCGACTCCAGGTAAAGCGTAATGGAAAACCATTCAAAGATCATGCTGAATTGTCAAAGTTCCTCTTGATGCCGGTATTTGAGTACCTCAGAAAGAACCGGTGAAAATTCTATGCGAGCTAAATATACGTAACCCCCATTCGCATGTCAAGAATTATTTTCTTGACTACGTGAGGGGGGTATGTAATTATGCGGGCATGGGAAAAAAGAAACTACCACCTGAAATCCGTGATTACTTCGTGAGGAAAGGCAAAGAAGGCGGGAAACTAGGCGGTGCCGCTAGAGCCGCGAGCATGACGCCAGAACAACGAAGCGAGAGTGCTAGGAAGGCAGTAGCAGCGAGATGGCTGAAGGTCAAAGAAAGGTCCGCGAGTTAGCTTTGGAGATTTCGACTTCGTATCTTTCTTTCTAGTTCCTCATCCCGCTCGCGCATTTGCTTGAACTGTATTCGCTCTTGTCGAAGATTCTTCGATTTCTGAATCGTGCTTTCAAGGGTTCTATTAAATTCGTCAATTGGAAGATCGAGATTCCCGAGGGTATAGAAAAAGCATTTAACCATCTTTTCAAAATCATCAAAAAATATCTGTCTTTCTGAATCGTACAGATTGCTCTCTGTTTTTATTTCTCCCTCTTTGGTTAGCGTCACAATGGTCGTATTACCACCACAACCTGGAACGTGTTCTTTGGCTTGAGTGAGAAGATAAGAGCCAAGCAAGGCTGCCTCGCTCACATTAACTGGGTCCATTAAAAGCGTTTTTCCAAGGTAAGCTGCCAGATAGTGTCCGGCTCCAATGGTGTGCCATTGTGGAACTCTAGTTACGGTTGTCCTAGAGGTCGTCCATAACTCAAATCCATCCTTTTTCGTCCACAGTCCAATGAGAAAATATACTTCTGGCCCTTCAGCGTACCCGGCTCTGGGATGTTGATACATATGCTTCTTGTGGAGCCTTTCTATGACGCTCTTTATGATCGGGAGAACATCTTCAGCCGTCATCCCGCTTTTTAGGACTCCGGCTTGAATCTCATCGCTGCCCATTGTGGCAAAGTCCTGGTCGCCGGAAAAGACGGTTACGAGATTGCAATCAAAGCCATTTAATACGCTAAACTTTGAACCGGTGAATTTTAACAATCCGCCTTCCGTATACTCGGAGTCGGCACATAGTACGATACCGTCTGAACATCGGAATCCAGCCGCAATTGTCATGGCCTTTCTCCCTAACACAGTCTTTGGCTTGGGAAGATAGGCCAGCGTTGGCTTGATGTCAAATAGTCTGTCTGGCTTGATTATGGCACTACCCATTCAGCACCCCTTATTTGTAAAATTCAAATGACACCACTACCGCCGTTCCGGTAGTGTGCTAAAGTTGCGTTGACGCCCCACCGGAAACAAAGGCAGCTTTCCCCACCTGAATAGCGAAAGGACACAATTGTTATGAAAGATTTATTCATGACGGTTGACGAAATCAGCAACGAAGAAGATGCACTCAAGTGGGCTATCAATGCCGCAATACGAGTGCGGCGGAACAAAGTCTACAAGAATGATGAGGACTACGAGAAAAGAGAAAAATTCCGTGACAGATGGAAGGAACTTCTCCTAAGGGAGGCAGAGGGCTATCGTAAACCGGCCCAAGCCATCACCGACGAACAGCATTGCGCAGCTATCGCAAGGATCGCCGACGAACTGTCGGGCGAATTCCGCGAACTTCTGGACGGAGGGCGTCTGCGATTCGGAATATCGCAAAAAGCACTCAATCTCTTCCTGAAATATCTCTGGAAGTTGGGCAAGGCGGGGACGCCGCCCCACTGCCCAGTCGACCACGTCGTTCTCGGCACCGTGGGCATCGACGCCTCATGGGCACAGTGTGACAGCGACGAGGAGTACATGTGCTGGATAAGCGAGATCAGGAAACGGCTCACACCCGCCGAATGGGAGAACGAGGTTTGGCTGCGCTGGCGAATCAGCAATCCCGGCTCGTGATGCCACCAATGCAACTTTAGGACATTACCAGAAAAAGTTGGATACTGAGCAGCTACAACGCCGGAGTAAATAATTCCGCGCAACACAAAATTAGAGCACTACCGCCGTTCCGCTCGGCTTGACTTAACTCCATCGCGCAAGGTATCTTAGTGGTTCGACAATAGCGCAGGAAATCCAAGCGGGGAGCATTGCGTCTTGAAACGTACCTATCAACCCAACCGCCGGCGCCGGGCAAAAACGCACGGCTTTCGCATTCGTATGAGAACTCCGGGGGGGCGCAATGTGTTGCGGCGCCGCCGTCAGAAGAGCCGTCATCGCCTGACTCCCTAAAGAGATCGTTTGACCTCTCAAGCTTTCCCCAAGACTTCTCGGCTGCTACGCCGAAGCGAGTTTCGGCGGGTTTACGACGAAGGGCAGCGCCACAGCGCGTCACTATGCACGGTCTTTTGCCGCCCCAACGGGTTACCACATTCACGCTTGGGAATCACCACGCCGGTTCGTCTGGGAAATGCTGTCCGGCGCAATCGGCTGCGGCGGCGAGTGCGCGAAGTGTTCCGGCTGAATCGGGGGGGCCTTCCGGGCGGCTGGGACATCCTGGTCAATCCCCGCGAGTTGGTGGGGAAAGTCTCCTTCGCCACGCTCCAGCGGGAATTGCTGCGGCTGTTTCCCCGTCAACCTCCATCGCCGCCACTGCCGGTGGGCTCGTGAAGCTTGTGGTCTTGGGGTTGATCCGCTTTTACCAGGCATGTTTTTCGCCCGCGCTGCCCTCGGCTTGCCGGCACTACCCTTCTTGCTCAGCCTATGCCTTCGAAGCGGTTGAAAAATGGGGAGTGTGGATGGGCGGGCGCATGGCTTTGGGACGACTGCTTCGCTGCCGGCCTTGGGGCAGTTACGGTTACGACCCCGTGCCGGAAAAGCAGGGGCCAAGTGTCAGGTGTTAGGTGTCAGGCATTTACTGGCCCCTATGTCCTGGCACCTAAAACCTGGAACCTGACACCTGACATCTGATACCTGGGATTTACTGTGAACCTTGACCAAGAAAAACGCGTGATGCTCGCATTCGCGCTCTCCATTGTGATGCTCATTATGTATCGCGTCTACTTTGTCAAGGAGCCGCCTCCGGAGCCAAAGAAGGCCGCGACGGCTGCGGCAACTACTCCTGCTGCCCTGCCGGGAGCGCCGAAAGGAACGACCACGGGAGCGCCTGCAACGAAGACCGCCGCGCCGCCTGCTCCCGTGGCACTACCGGTATCGCAGGGCGCTAAGCCCGAAGAAATCGTGGTGGAAAGCAAGCTCTACCGCGTGACCTTCTCGACCGTGGGCGCCGTCGTCCGCAGTTGGGTGCTGAAGGGGTACCCGAAGAATGAACAAATTGACACCATTAACCGCCAGGCATGTGAAACATTAGGTTTTCCCCTGAGCATCAACTTGGGGGACGCCACGCTCAAGTCGCAAGTTAACCAGGCAATTTACGTCGCCAAGGCCTATCAAGATGAGGTTGTCGGTGCCGGGAAGGAACCGGTGGAACAATCGGGGAACACGTTTTCCCCTCCTGTCAACCTCACGTTCACATACAGCGACGGCAAAATCCTGGTGAAGAAGCAGTTTTCATTTGGCGCGCGATACTCCGTGAAAGCCGGCGTCAGCGTCTTCGATGGCCAGCATTACCTACCCTTGGAGGTGGAGTGGCCGGGCGGATTTGGTGACCAGTCGCTGCCGCCCGCTACGGCCTCGCTAGCGGAACGAGCTGTCTACGAAACGGCAGAGGATTCCAAGGTCCGTGAGGTAACTCTGACTCCCTCGTTCTTTGGGCGCTTTTTCTCCGGAGGGAGCGGAGCAGGAGGCAATGAGACGGAGCAGGATGTTTCCGGCCCCCTGGTCTTGGCCGGTCTTGAGGATCGATTTTTCGCGGGCGTCTTTCTTCCTGATTCTCCCGATACCAAGGTCCGAATCACACGAGAAGTTTGGACCCCGCCGGATTGGCAGGGAGATGAAAAGGGCAAACCGCGGCCGCTGGACGTAACCCTCGGGAACCCGAGCACGAAGCCTCTGGACTTCCGCCTGTTCGTCGCCCCCAAGGCACTGGATGTGCTCAAGTCGGTGAATCCGCCTCTCGATTCTCTGGTGGACTTTGGCTGGTTCAGCCTCGTCGCCAAGCCCCTGTTCATCTGCATGAAATATATCTACGACCACTGGGTACACAATTATGGCTGGGCCATTGTTCTGTTGACCGTCATCATCAATGGGGCGATGTTCCCGCTGCGACTCAAAAGTCTCCGTTCCGCGCAGGAAATGCAGAAGGTTGCACCGATCATCAAGGGCATCCAGGACAAATACAAGAGTTACAAATTCAATGATCCGCGCAAGCAGAAGATGAACGAAGAAGTTATGAAGGTGTACAGCGAGCACGGCATCAATCCCTTGGGCGGCTGCCTGCCTATGCTCTTGCAGATGCCCTTCCTCTACGCTTTCTACCGGGTGCTCGACATTTCCATTGAACTTCGCCACGCGCCATGGATCTGGTGGGTCAAGGACCTCTCCGCGCCGGACCGGCTCATGATTATGGGCTATTCCGTACCGGTTTTAGTGATCCTGATGACCATCGTTTCGTTTCTTTTGCAGCGGATGACGCCCATGGCTACGGCCGACCCTTCCCAGCAGCGCATGATGATGTTTATGCCCATCATGTTTGCGTTCATGTTCTACCGTCTGGCCAGTGGTATGGTCCTGTACTGGCTCACCAGTAGTTTGGTGCAACTTGTGCAGCAGGTTTACATAAACCGGCGGATGCCGCCGCCCATCTCTCTTCCCGTTACACGCAAGCCCGCTGAGGCCAAGGGGTGAAACATGGATATCGACAACTCCCCGGCTGAACTTGCCATCGAAAAATACCTAAGCTCAATGGAATCCTTGCTCCGCGAATTCATTGAGCACAGCCCCTTCGACCTGACTTTTTCCATTCAGAAGGCTGCTGTCCGGACGGAAGACGCGGAGTCGCCCGAATACGTCGTGGATTTTTCCGGGGCGGACGCCGATCTGCTCCTGGAAAAGAATGCCACACTCTTGCATGCCATCGAATACGTGGTTCTGAAGGCCATCCGGCTGGATGAGGATCATTTTCGGAGGTTTGCTTTCGATTGCCAGGATTGGCGGCGAATGCGGACCGAGGAGTTGCACCTTATGGCGCAGGTGGCGGCGGAACGGGTGATCGATACGGGCGATCCTTTTACACTGAACCCCATGAACGCACGTGAGCGGCGCATCATCCACTTGGCCCTGAAAGACCAGCCCCAGGTCCGGACCCAGAGCGAAGGATTGGGACCCGAGCGCAAAGTGGTGATTTTCCCAGCAAAATGAACGGGCCATCGGCTCATGGAAGAAGAGCTGTCCGTGGTCAGTTGTCGGTCGTCAGTGGCTGCAATCCTTCTATTTCTGCGTTTCACTTGCAACGGACTACGGGCAACGGACAGGTTTTCATTAACCCGATGAACCGATCCTATGTCCAGCGAAGACACCATCGTCGCAATTTCTACTCCTCCGGGCCGAGGCGGTTTGGGCGTGGTGCGGCTATCCGGCGTCCGCGCCATCGAGATCGCCACCCGACTCATCAAACTGCCCAGGCTTCCGCTGGAAACTCAACACGCGACGCGCGGCGCCTTCGCGGAAGTTGAATCGGGCCGGGTGCTCGATCAGGTCGTGGTGACCTGCTTTCGCGCCCCTCATTCCTACACGGCGGAAGACGTGGTGGAAATCTCCTGCCACGGCGCCCCGCTCATCCTGCGGTATCTCGAGGAGTGCTGCCTTGCTCAGGGCGCGCGGGCGGCGGAGCCGGGTGAGTTTACGATGCGCGCCTTCCTGAACGGGCGCATTGACCTGACCCAGGCGGAAGCAGTTCGCGACTTGATCGAGTCGCAGACGCTCTACCAGGCCCGCGTCGCCGCGCAACAGCTTCAGGGCTCCGTCTCCGCGCGTCTGAAACCTCACAAGCAGGTCCTGCTCGATCTCATTGCGCGTCTCGAAGCGGGAATCGATTTCGCCGAAGACGACGTGGCGGTGATCGAGTGGAAGGAGATTCTCACCCGTCTCGACCGGATCAGCGCTGATCTCCAAAAGCTTGTGGAGGGCTACGAGTACGGCCGCATTGTGCGCGAGGGGCTGACGCTGGCCATTGTGGGGCGGCCCAACGTCGGCAAGTCGAGCCTGTTCAATCGCCTGCTGAATGAAGAGCGCGCCATCGTTACCCCCATCCCCGGAACTACCCGCGACCTGGTGGCCGAGACAGCCAACCTCGGCGGCATCCCTTTGCGCTTCGTGGACACGGCAGGCGTCCGCGAAGCCCTGGACGAAGTTGAGAAAATCGGCGTGGAGCGCACCTTTTCCGCTATCGCCGACTCGGATTTACGGCTCATGGTGGTTGATGCGGCAGGACCGTGGACAGAAGATGATTCCCTGCTGCTCGCGAGGTTGCGCCCTCTGGGCTCGCTGCTGGTTGCCCTGAACAAGTCGGACCTGCCACCGCATTATCCATTTGCGGAGGCCGCAAAGCTCGTGCAAGGAAATGTGGACCCAGGCGCCGCACCGCCAACGATCGTCCGCACGTCGGCGCTGACGGGCGATGGCATTCACGAACTCAAAGAAAAAATTCTCTCCCTCGCAGCTCCCACGCGCGACATCGGGCCGGAAGGCGAATTCCTTACCAACCTGCGCCACCAGCAGCTCATTAAGAATTCGCTCGCAGGTCTGGCCAAGGCCCGGCAAGCCGCCGAGCAGAAAACCCACCACGAATTGCTCCTACTCGACCTCTACGACGCTCTGCGTCCCCTCGACCTCATCACCGGCGCCACCTACGCCGACGATGTGCTCGATATCATCTTCAAAACCTTTTGCGTGGGAAAGTAGATGGAACTTATTATCAGCTCATCGGATGATTGATTGCATGATTTGTGCTTTGAGATTGGCGATTTGGGATGGGAGATTTCCCAAGTCAACAAAAGGCAGTGGGAGCGGGCAGAAAGTACTTCAAAGGGCCAGGTTGCAAAATTGACTAGCAAGGGGAGAAAGGAGCTGGGAAATGAAGCCAACCGTTCTTTTCATCATTTCGATGATGCTGCCGGGGTTGCTGCCTCCGGCGGCGGGTCAATCGAAGCCACAGGATCTGCGCAGCGTTGAGTTGGAGATCAAACATCTTGAGACACGTCGATTCCAAGCCATGACGGGGGCTGACGTGCCGGCGCTCGAAAACCTTCTCTCTAACGACCTCGTTTACACCCACGCTACGGGCTGGCGACAGAGCAAAGCCGAGTTCCTGGCCTCGCTTCGCACCGGGGAGATCCAGTACCATTCCATAGCGTCGGATAACGTTAAGGTGCGCGTTTACGGCAGCACCGCGGTGGTCACAGGCACGGCATCGATCAAGGCGAAAGCAAAAGGGCAGGAGCTCAGCGTCGAACTCGTGTACCTGGAGGCTTTCGTGAAGCAAGACGGCCGGTGGCAACTGGTGGCGTGGCAATCCACGCGCAAAGGGCCTTGACCTAAGGTCCGCACTACGCTTGCTGATCAGCGTTTCCTGCCGTAGCGTTGGAGCAAAAGATTCAAGACTTCCACAAAGAGGCGAAAAAGCTGATCGGCGATGCTAAGTGTATGAAAACAAAGGAGACGAATCCTAAAATGGGAACGATATTTCACGCTATATCGTTGAAAATAAACGTTTTACAGCTAATCGTTCCACAATTTGTGGTTAATCTCGGGCATTTCCGGGGTATCCACAACCGAAGGGCAGGACGGGGCTGAATTTCATTTCGCATCAATAGGATTTCAATCAGCCAATGACCCTGATGGCCAGAGGACCCGATGCTAAGGGCCGTGACAATTGACGAGTGACCACTGACAAGCAATCAGGCAGATCATAACCGCAACTTGGCCAGATAGGAGTCCAGTTCGCGCACGCGGAAGAGCTTGGCGAGCAATCCGGTAATGACAAATCCCACCGAGCTCACGATCACCAAAACCGTCAAGGCGCGCAAAGGGGTTTGCCAACCGATACGGGTATGCAACACTTGGGTGAGCTTGAAGCACACTCCCGCGGCAATGACCGATGCTGCCGTGACCTTGAAAGAGAACCAGACTATCTCGGCTGACTTCGGATTCTTCGTGCGGCGGTTCAGCAGCCCAAAGAGCAGCAGTGTGTATGCGATGATTCCCGCGGAACTGGCCAGGGCTAATCCCAGATGCTGATAGTGCCGGGCCAGCAACCAGTAAAGGGGAAGATTCAGAAAGGTGAGCGCCGTCCCCACAATGGCGGGCGTCAGCGTGTCACGCGCCGCGTAAAACCCGCGCGCCAGGATGTTCTGCGCACCCCAGGCAAACATGCCAAGAGAAAAGACGGCCAGGGTGGCGGCGGTGGCTTGGAGATCGGCCGCCCGCAAGCGCGTGTGGGAGAACACGAGATAAACCAGCGGCGTCGCCTGCGCAATGGTGAGCGCGGAAATGGGCATGAGGAGCAGGATCAACCCCTTCAGCGTGGCGTCCAAGGCGCGGTTCAATTCTTCCAGCTTGCCTTCTGAGTAAAGCTGCGCCAGGAAAGGAAAGGACGCAACGCCCACCGCCTGTCCGACGACCCCTAGCGGGACGCGCATCAAGTTTTTGGCGTAGGTCAGCCAGGTGATTGATGCGGGAACCAGATAGGAACCAAACCAGCGGATAATCCAGTCGTCCATGAACACCAGCGAGAGCGCCAGCATGATGGGGACGGTAAGCTTGATGAACAACCAAAACCCCGGGTTACGAACGTCGAGATTGGGTGAGAACCGGGCCCCGGCGCGCTTTGCGCCATAAACCTGTAGCAAGAAGTTTCCGGCTACGGATCCGGCAACAACGCCAACGGCGAATCCGGTGATCCCGATTCGCGGAGAAAGCAGCACGCCTCCCAGGATGATCCCCACGTTATAAACCACGGGGGCCAGCGAGGGCACCACAAATTGCCCTTTAGCATACTGGACGGCACTCAGGATGCTGCCCTGATAAAAGCAGATTTGCGCCGGCATCATCAAGCGCGTTAGGAAGATGACGCGGGCTTTTTCTGCAGGGCTGAAACCGGGAGCGATCAAATCCACCAACTGCGGGGCGTAGATTTCTCCCACCACCACGATGGCCACCAACAGTGCTCCCATGGAAGTCACCACGGTGGAAAAAACGTGCCATCCTTCGTCTTCGCGGTTTTCCGCCATGAACTTGGTGAAAACCGGGATAAAGGTGAGGCTCAGCGACCCTCCCGCCACCAAGTAATTCAGGAAATCCGGCAGGGTGAACGCGGCGTAATAGGTATCGGTGATGGCGTTCGAGCCGATCTGGTGGGCGACCGTCCATTCCCGGAAGAAACCAAGAATCCGGCTGGCTAATACGCTCGCCATGACGATCCCGGAAGCCTGGGCAATGCGCCGCGTTACAGGGGCAGCGTTCATCTGGGGAGATGTATCATGGTTCGCGTGATTTTGCCTAGCAGCGACAAGTTTCGGTGGTGCCTAATTTCAGATGCAGCGCCGGTTTCCAGCCGGCAAGATGGCGGCGCTACATTCAAATTAGGGCAGCACCCAAGTTTCAACAGCAGCGCGTTTGATCCTAACCCTGGCCGTTTGGCCTAACGAGGGTATGGAAAGCGGTGATCGCACTTCAGGCAGCGCGCCATCTTTGGACGTTTTACCAACCGTTCGTACCATCGGCGTCGGGATCGGCGATAAATCGTGCTTCCGCACTTTGGACATAAGCGGTAATCTTCCGCCTCGTCAGTTGCTTCCGCCACACCGATCGATGGTGTCTTCGGCTGGGTCCCATATCCGCGTGATTCTTCCTGGAAACCAGAAGCCATATTTCCCTCCGTCGCTTCCGAAGCTGAGTACGGCTTCCCTAAGGATTCCGCGATCTTTCGATTGAACTGTTCCTGCAGTTCTTCCACGGTCATGTCATCCGGGTGGCGTTGGGTCCGGTCCACCCGCTTGAATAAGCGCCAGCGATTGCAGAACGAGCAGCGCCGCAAGTGGTAGCCCATGTCCCAGAGCTTGTCGTGAATAAATCCATGCCGGACAGATTCGGTCTTTGTATGTCCGCAACGCGGGCAGGGGCTTGCCATTCACGCACCTCTATAGCTTGTGGGCTGACGTCACGGCCAACCTGAATGCCCGAGATGGTTCCGGGCAGGATGCCTGACGTCCTTTCGCGGTTTGCGGCTGCGTTCCTTGCCTTGACGCATCGCAGTGTTGGTATTTGTGAAACCGACGGTTAGTAATGTAGCACACAGAGACTGGATTTCCAATACTCCCCGTCTCGGGTTTCGCCTCTGTGAGCATTCAGTATTCCGTTGCCATGCCGGCGTCAGAACCACTGGGTCTGTGGCAATCCAAAGTCGCTGCTAAAATGCTCCGCATAGGTTCTTCGGCAACCTGTTCGACCTCGCCGTGCGTGCCGTGGTGAGTGATGCAGTTTGAGCTGTCCTTACGTTCACCCAGCGCGAGGCGGCGCCCGAAAGATGCTTTCATTCGGCAGCGCGAATTCCGCTTGGTAACCGAATTGCTGCTCTGATGGCTTGCTGTGAAATTCCACAGTGAGCATGCAAAATCTCGGACAAATGGTATGACTTTTGGCGGGCGGAAGCATCTTTTGATTACTTTCAGCGCCGTGAGTATGGTTGCTGCCCTCCTTGCTCTGCCCTTAAACGCCCAGCAACCCAAGCCTCTGCCGGGAAGCGAGGTGTGCCTGGGCTGCCACGAAACCGGCCGTCGCACGGGCAAGCGCCAGCCGGGAGTCCCACCCCCCTTCAATGAGGCTGCTCTGCGGGCCTCCCCCCACGCCACACTGGAGTGCACCAATTGTCACAGCGATCTGGAGGGCATAAAAGAATTTCCCCACGCCGCCAAGCTTACCGCAGTGGACTGCGGAGTTTGTCACGCTGATGAAAAGCAGCAATATGTGGAAAGCCTCCACGGGAGAGCGGCCAAACATGGTGACTCACTGGCCCCTCGTTGCGAGGACTGTCACGGCACCCACAACATCTTGCGGCCCACCGATCCCGGTTCTCCCACCGGTACGACCCAAGTCCCCATGTTATGCGGTCGCTGCCACCACGAGGGCTCACCCGTCCAGCTTACTCACAACATCCCGCAAGACCATATCCTGGCAAACTACACCGAAAGCATCCATGGCGAGGGCTTGTTCAAGCGGGGTCTCATTGTCACGGCGGTTTGCACAAGTTGCCACACGGCGCACTTTGTTTTGCCGCACACCGACCCCCGTTCTTCAATTTCCAAGCAGAACATCGCCCATACCTGCACGAAGTGCCATGCGCTGATTGAGACCGTGCACCGCCAAATCATTCGCGGCGAGTTGTGGGAGAAACACCCGGGCCTCATCCCAGCTTGCGTGGACTGCCACGAGCCCCACAAGATCCGCCGTGTCTTCTATGCGCAGGGGATGGCGGATCAAGACTGCCAGCGCTGCCATTCCAACCCGGAAGTGAAAACCGCCAGCGGCGGGCGCTCCATGTTCGTGAACGGGCAGGAACTTTCCGGGTCGCGGCACGCGCGGATCGCCTGCGTGCAGTGCCATACCGGCGGCGACCCGTCCCTGACGCGGCCTTGCGCCACCATAACCGCCAAGGTTGATTGCTCGGTTTGCCACGCCAATGCCGTGGAAGACTTCCAGCAGAGCATTCATGGCCAATTGCTGGCCCAAGGCAGCCCGGACGCACCCGCTTGCACGGACTGCCACGGCAAACACGGAATCCTCAGCCACAACGATACCCAATCGCCGACCTTTTCGCGCAACGTTCCGACCCTGTGCGGCAATTGCCACCGCACGGGGCAGCGGGCGGCGCTCCGTTATAAAGGCACCCAGACCAATATCGTGGAAAATTACAATGAGAGCATTCACGGCCAGGGGCTGCTGAAGAGCGGACTCACGGTGACGGCCAATTGTGCCGACTGCCACACCCCTCACCGCGAGCTCCCCGCCCGCGACCTGCGTTCCAGCGTCAACCCCCGCAACGTGGCGGCCACCTGCGGACGGTGCCATCACGGCATCTACGAGTCTTTCATCACCAGCATTCACTCCCCCCAAGTCACCCACACCAGCAAGCAACTGCCGGTGTGCAGCGATTGCCACTCCGCGCACACTATCAGGCGGACCGACCTTTCCGACTTCCGCCTCCACATCATGGACCAATGCGGCCGGTGTCATGAGGCCATCTCCAAAACCTACTTCGACACTTACCACGGCAAGGTCTCCAAACTAGGTTACGTGAAAACCGCCAAGTGCTACGACTGCCATGGAGCTCATGATGTCCGGTCCGTAAACGATCCGGCCTCGCGGCTCAGTCGCGCCAACGTCGTAAAGACCTGCGCCCAGTGCCATCCCGGCTCCAACCGGCGTTTTGCGGGATACCTGACCCACGCCACCCACCACGATCCTCAAAAGTATCCTTTCCTGTTCCTCACCTTCTGGGGAATGGCCTCGCTGTTGATGGGCACGCTGGTGGTGGCCGGGGTGCACACGGCGGCATGGCTTCCGCGCTCGCTCCAGTACAGCCGGGAGTTGAAGGCGAACGGCATTGCGAACGGCGCGGCCTACGTGCGTCGCTTCCGGCCGTTTGACCGCAATTTGCACCTTATGGTCATCACTAGTTTTCTGGGCTTGGCGATGACGGGCATGATGCTGAAGTTCTCCTATACGCGCTGGGCACAGGTGCTCTCGCATCTGCTGGGAGGCTTCGAGGGCGCCGGGCTCATCCACCGCTTCTGCGCCGTGCTTACCTTCACCTATTTCGGTTTGCACCTCTGGGACCTGCTCCGCCAGCACCGGGGGAGCGGCAAAACCTGGCGGCAGTTCATCTTCGGCCCTGGGAGCATGGTGTTTAATCGCACCGACGGACGGGAGTTCATCGCCTCGCTCAAATGGTTTGTGGGCCGTGGGCCGCGCCCCGAATACGGCCGCTGGACGTACTGGGAGAAATTTGATTACTTCGCGGTGTTCTGGGGCGTGGCGGTCATTGGCAGCACCGGTCTGTTCCTCTGGTTCCCGGAATTCTTCACGCACTTCGTGCCGGGCTCGTTGATCAACGTGGCCACCATCATCCACAGTGACGAGGCGCTGCTGGCCGTGGGATTCATTTTTACCGTGCACTTCTTCAACACGCACTTCCGGCCGGAGCGATTTCCCATCGATACGGTGGTGTTTACCGAGGGCGAGCCGCTGGAGAAATTCAAGCTCGACCGGCCGCGCGAATACCGGGAACTGCTCGAGCGCGGTGAATTGGAAAAACATCTGATACCCGTTCCGCCGCCGGTCGTCGTGACGTTCTGGCGGCGTTTCGGCTTCACCGCCTTGACCATCGGCCTCGTCATGATCCTGCTCATCCTCTACGCCGCGATCTTTGCCTACAAATGAAACTGTGAAGTAATCCTTCCTTGCCAAGACGCTCACGGGCGGGACGCCCGTGCCTGGAGTTTCTACATTTCTGGCGAGAGGACTTTCATATGGCGCGACCATCACTACCCCTGTCATCCTGAGCCCGCACTTGGGGCGAAGGACCCCGGTAGTTCCTTCCTCCCGGTAGGCCGCGAAGAACTGCCGGGGTCCTTCGGCCCGAACGAACCGGGCCTCAGGATGACAGTGTGTTGGTCGCGTGCTTTCATTTTAAATGCAGAGAGGCAGAGCCGCTTTGGCTGCAAATCCAAAAACCTGCGCCGTCGGACCAAAAATATAGAAACTCCACTCACGGGCGGGACACCCGCGCACGCCTCGTGGCATGGCCCACCTGCCCCGATCCATCCGGGTCCTGGCCATGATGAATCAACGCAGTATCCAGGAATTGTAGTAGGCTACAATGGCTACATGCCACATTTTATCAACCTCGCGTCCAACGCCTTTCTCCTTTATTTTCATCAACATCATGGAGGGATGGGTGCAAGCCATTTGTTTTCATCAACATCATGGAGAGGCAAAAAGCAGACATTTTTCCTGCACTTGTTCTCTTTAACTTAGGAACAAGGAGCCTCATTTTTTAACCGCTTTTTTTCTCGTGACCCCTGGCCACCGGTGATTTTACAACAACTCTATTTTCAATAAGATAGGTTTTCGTGTGACTTCTGCTATTCGTCGCTAACCCATTTATTTTCTGACACATCATGGAGAGCTGCTTCCCCTTTTTTCGATCGAATCCGGCATTTCAGCCTAACTCTCATTATTTGAATGACATAAAGCAATGCGACGTTCTGTCGAAAAACAACCAACTCCTTTTGTTTCTGATACATCATGGAGAGGCGCGGCATCGGGCGTGGGGCGCTGGGGGCTAGGGACTCCCCAGAATCCACCCTCGGGGCTCGAACGAGTCCGGCGTTCCGAGACCCGCCGCCAGCCCCACGCCTTAGCCCTGGCACCCGATACCTGACACCTGACACCTATCCCTTCCGGGTGATATCGCGCTGCTTTCGCCCTCGGCGCAGTAGGCTAGCACGTTGGAGGCCACTCTCCTTGCCGTAAGTTACAGATTGCTGCCGCGTGGCAGGGGTACGGCTTGCCGTGCCCTTAAGATTCCCCATATCCGGCTCATCACCACCCCGGCGCCCATGGCGCCACCCCTCCTCATCCGCGGAGGGGAGCTTTTAAGAACTCCCCTCCTGATTCAGAAGGGTGGCGCTGGAGGCGCCGGGGTAGTTACACGCACGCGCGGCGCAGGGGGGAGCCGAAAGCTCATGGCAATCTGCGGCGAAGGTAGCATTTCCCCCCAATCCGGATTTCTCTCAGTCCACACGAACCGCGCGAGGTGGCCATGAGATTCCCCCAAACGCTGACATTACCAATACTGGCGACGGGGTTGGTCTTTGTTCTGCCTGCCTGGGCGCAACAGAAAGCCGTAGCGCCGACCTTCAAGTCGGCACGTGCTGACGTAGCGGCGAGTTTACCTCGCCATGGCGGCGTAAAGCCGCCGCTACGGCTCGCTACCCTGAAGGTCAGTGCTACGACAGCGGCCGGAACCCGTCCCGGCATTGACGGGAACCCGGCAAAGCCCTTTACCCAGGAGCAGGTCGTCAGCATGGTGCGCGACGGATTCGGAGACGAGTCGGGGGCGAAGTTGATCGAGCAGCGCGGGATTGATTTCGCCCCGTCTGAGGATTTTTACCAAACCCTCAAGGCCGCAGGCGCGAGCGAGGCATTTCTTAACGGCGCTGCGCGCCGCCAAGCCGCCCGAGCCCGCGAGCGCGAAGAAGCCGCTGAACCAGGTGCAGGTTTTCGCCCTGCTGGTGGGCCAAGTGCCGAGCCACCGAGTCACCATGCTGGTCCAGGAACGCGGAATCGATTTTGAGCCCACGGATGACTACCTTCAGGAAGTCCGCTTGGCTGGCGGCGAGGACGAACTGATTAGCGCGCTCAAGAGCGCCAAGGTGACGAAGCCCGCGACCGTTGATCCGGCGGCCCAGGCGCGGCAAACGGAAGTCCGGCAACACGTCGCGCGCGGGGCGGAATTCGTAACAGCAAAGGGCAGTATGCTGACGCCGAGGCGGAATTTCGCGCGGCGGTTGCTGCCTGGACCTCGAAAACGCCGGACCTTTACGCCGTCAGCCTCGGCGCATGTCGCTTGGGAACAGCAGGGCGAATGGGACGGATGCCATCGCCGAAGAGCGCGAAGCGCTGCGCTTGAACCCGAACAATGACATGGCGCACGTGAACCTCGGCGTCGCGCTCGGACAGCAAGGGCGACTTGGACGGGGAGATCGCGGAAGAGCGCGAGGCGCTGCGCATCTGAACCCCAAGAATGACGAATGGCGCACGTCAACCTCGGCGTCGCGCTCGGGAACAAGGGCGACTGGGATGGAGAGATCGCCGAGGAACGCGAGGCGCTGCGCCTGAACCCCAATAATGACATGGCGCACGTCAACCTCGGCATTGCACTCGGACACAAGGGCGACTGGGATGGAGAGATCGCTGAAGACCGCGAGGCGCTGCGCTTGAACCCCAATAATGACATGGCGCACTACGACCTCGGCGTCGCGCTCGGAGGTAAGCATGACTGGGACGGAGTGATCACGGAAGCACCGCGAGGCGCTGCGCTTAAACCCCAATAACGATGGGGCGCACTACGGCCTCGGCAGGCGGACTGGAAGGGAAAGGCGACCGGCGGGGCGCTCTGGTGGAATACCGCGCGGCCTACACGCTCGACCCCAAGAACGCGCAATTCAAGCAGGCTTACGAGCGCCTCTTGCAGCCGTCGTCTCAGCCTCGCGGAAGCAACGCCAGACGGATATTTCCGGCGAATGGAAGAGCCTCACGAGTGGAGCGACATTCCGAGTGCGGCTTGCACAAGGGCACGCCTACGTAGAACGGCGTGGTTAGGAGGAGCAGTCTAAGCTTGGTATCTTCCAGCTATGCGGCCTCGAGCTTGAAGGAGGGAAGTATCAGGGGGATTGCAGAATCCAAGGGTCAGGTCGCTGGTTTGATAGGTGGCATGGCCAGTGGAAAACTAGAACGTGTCAGGTCGAGGGACAGATGGAGTTCACCAAGTATGACCCTTCGCGAATCGAGGGTCGCTTGGAGACGCAGGGACGGGGTGAGAAATGGTCCGACAAGGACAACAGCAATTGCGGTGAGCGGTTTCCGGTAGAGTGGACGGACTTCATTTGGATCAGACCCAACTGAGAGTGACACAGGAAGGCGACCGCCAAGGTGCTCTTTAGGAATACCGCGCGGCCTACATGATTGACCCGAAGAACGCGACCTATAAACAGAATTACGAGCGCCCACTGCACCGGATGAATAAATGATGAACACTCTGTCGTAAAGACCGCGGCTTCCGCTTTTCGCACCGCAAACATCGCAAAAACAAAGCGAAGTTTGCGCCACCCAGCGTGCAGGAATGTGCTAAACTGGCCATACACACGCTGAATGCCTATGGAACAACCTCCCGGAGCCACCGTATCCTAAGAAGGAAATCAACGAGGCTGTTTCATCCGGCATTGGCACCGCCCGGCCGGCCAGTCGTGGTCTTACTGCATCGCCGTGTCGGCCGATACGTCTGCCATCGGAATTGGAATTTGCGGTCCCCGCGGATTCGGATGGGAATGTGCGTTGGACGGTCCCGACGAGCAGCGGCCGGAATTCATTAATCGAACGGTCAAAGCTAACGTCCCACCGTACCTATCCTCCCTGAATCGGGATGAAACCTCGGCTGGCGCAGATGCCAAAAAGCGGCCGTCTGCGCCAGCCGACCCCGCCTCTAGAGAAGAGGCCACGGCTTAGATAGTAGGTCTCGCCTTGCTCGCTATCTGAGAATGCTGGTAGGCGGAAAGGAACCATCGGGTGTACAGAGCCAGCGCGAAGGAGGCCAAGCTTAGAATCCTGTTCTTATGGGACAATCGCGCCACCGCGACTCGTAACCAACTCTGGTGTTCTTCGTCGCCATGACGCTCGCCGACCAGATTCGGCGTGCTCAACATAAATCCCCACCCGAATCCGAAAAACACCAGACGAATCCCCAACACCGTGTTATCCTGCCTATTCTTCACCACGTCGCTGAGAACCAAGAAGAGCCCCATAAGAATAGACAGGGTACGAACCTGAAACAGGTACCCCGTCACACCTAGAACAGAATGAGCAAGCCCCGCCGTCGGATCATCCATAGCCCGTCCTCACCGACCCGGCCCTTAGACGCACTGTATTTCGGTCTTCCTCGACGAGGCACCAACCTCCCGCGAGGAGGGTCTGTGCTCTTGAGTGCCGCATGGATGCCTGGATTCTTTTTCCTCCACTCTTCCAGCTTCCTTTCGGCAAACGACTCATCCGGCATCGGCTTCATTTTGATGTCATGCCACACGCCGTCAACGTACTTAGTGAAAATGAACCACTTAATATCAGTTTTTCGCATTCGTCACGCTCAGGCAGAATCTTACCATGAACCGCCCTCCCTTAGCGTATGCGTGTCAGCCACGGTCAGTGCTTTGCTGTGGAGTGAACCCCAAAATTGAGACATTCGTTAGCCCATAGTGTACACAGTGAATGGAGGAAAACGGATGTTGGAGAAGCCAAGAAGGCGGCGGCACAGTGAGGAGTTCAAGCGGGAAGTGGTGAAGCGGATGCGCGAGTGCAAGAACATTTTGGGGTTAGGGCGGGAGTTAGGTTTAGACGTGAAGATGATGTACCAATGGAAGTGGAAGCAGGAGGGGCGGCCGCCGGCGGAAGCCGCCGGAGCTGACGACGCAGGCGGTGAAAGGGACGGACCTGGAGGCTTTGCGGCGGGAGAACGGGCAGTTGAAGCGGGTGTTGGCGGAGAAGGCGCTGGAGCTGGATTTTTTCAAAGGTGCCTTGCAGCAAGTCGGAGGCTCGACGCCAGGATCAGAGCGATCTGGCGAGACGCCGTCTACGGGTTCATCGGGAAAGCGGACGGAGTCAGGGCAAGGCGGATTGAGTGTCGAGCGGATGTGTCAACTGGCGGAAGTGAGCCGGGCGGGTTATTACCGGAGGTTCAAGGAGAAAGCGCCGGAGGAAGAGGCGATGGCGGTGCGTGCGGCGGTGCAGCAGATCGCGCTTGGAACACCGGCGGCGGTACGGCTATCGGCGGGTGACGGCGGAGTTGCGGCGGCGCGGCATGGCGGTGAATCACAAGCGGGTGGTGCGGATGATGCAGGAGGACCACTTGCTGGCCTTGCGGCGGCGGCCCTGGGTGGCGACGACGGACGCGGGGCATGAGTTGCAGGTTTACGTCAATCTGGCGCGGCGGATGGAACTGAGCGCCCCGGATCAGCTCTGGGTGGCCGATATCACCTATATCCGTCTGGCGCAGGAGTTCGTCTATCTGGCGGTGGTGGTGGACGGGTTTTCCCGGCGGGCGGTGGGATGGGCGCTGGAGCGGACGCCTGCAAACTCGCCTGACGGTGGAAGCGCTGGAGATGGCGATTGCCCAACGCCAGCCCGCTCCCGGGGTGGTGCATCACTCCGATCAGCGGCATTCAGTATGCCGCCGCCGAGTACGTGGCCTGCTGGCCCAGCACCACATGACTGCCAGCATGAGCCGACCGGCTAACCCCTACGACAACGCGCAGTGCGAGAGTTTTATCAAAACGCTCAAGCAGGAGGAGATTTACTGCCACAGCTACCGGGATCTGGAAGACTTGCGGACCATCTGCGGGAGTTCATCGAGGAATACTACAATCGCTGCCGCTTGCATTCGGCGCTCGGTTATCGATCCCCTGCTGAATTCGAAGCCGCGGGTCAAACCGGCTGTCGTCGAAAACCGCTCTGCCGCGAGTCGTGAAGTTGAGTTTTCCAGGCATGGGGAGATCTATCACTCCGATAAGCGAGAAAGGCCCAGACCGAGAACCCAACAGTGGCAGCAGGTAAAGCAGGGGGCCAACAGGACCCCCCGGCTCATCGGATCGATGAGTCTCCGGCTGACTATTCCTCGGCGAGTTGCTCTCCAGCAGAGCTCGCTTCCGCTTCATCAGCCAGGCGCGAGTCTGACAGAAAGGTCGGTCGAAGTGAAGAAAAACAGTGAATGGTAACCGTGGCTTATTTTTGTTGTCTCACGATAGGGGTTCATGGTATT
>CAWGTQ010000043.1:0-11197 GCA_963825395.1 uncultured Acidobacteriota bacterium
CAAATCCAGCGTGCCTTGAAGTAGGTCAATTGACTTTCCCATAATTCTCCCTTTGATAATGCGTTATGTGATGTTATAGCGGCGAGTTCACCTCGCCATGATGATGTGGACCTCGGGGGGGGGCCGAAATTCATTGCAATCTCTCCCCATTCAGAATTCACGATTCCGAAATCCCCCTGACACAAAACCCTTGTAACCAACCCCGTGTCCTCAGTCCCCTCATTCGCTACGCAAGGCAACAACCGGGTCAATGCGCGCTGCCCGGTAAGAAGGAATCCAGGCGGCGAGCGCGGCCGTCATGAACAATACGGCGGCGGCGGCGACCAGCGATATCGGATCATTGGGGGACACTTCGAACAGCAGCCCGCGAATCGTGTGTGCGAGGGCAAACGACCCGGCGAAACCCGCCGCCACTCCAAGTCCCGTCCAAATTCCCGCGTACTTTTGAATTTGCAGGGCGATATCCACGGGCCGCGCACCGATCGCCATGCGCACACCTATTTCCCTTGTCTGGCGGGCCACCAGGAACGACAGTACGCCGTAAAGACCCACCGCGGTCAGCAGCAACCCGAGAGCCGCGAACATGCCCACGAGCGTCGCCACAAACCGTGGCCGGTCACGGAAACGGTCGACCCTCTGTTCGAGGGTCTCGACATTTACCGGCATCGAGGGGTCCAGCGCGCCAAACTCTCTCCGGACCCAGCGCGCCAGCGTCCCCGGGTCAAGGGAGGTGCGGGACACCGCGACCCCGCTCAAACCCAGTTGCTGCGAGTTGTGCATGCGCAGGCGGTAGTACTCGGGATCAGCAGGCTCGGTGAGCCCGTTGTTTTTGGTATCGGCCGCGACTCCCACGACCGGCGACCAACGGCCGCTGGCCTCCAAATCAATTTGCTGGCCGAGCGGGTTCTCGTTGCCGAACAAGCGGCGGGCCAGCGTGGCGCTCAAGACGATCGGCGATTCGCCGGAAGCGCGTTCGCCCTCATCAAATGCCCGTCCCGCGATGATCGGTATGCCCATCGCGCGGAAATATTTCGGCGTCACCCATCGGAACTCGACCATTCCCCCATCGGGGGCCACGGGCGGGTGCGCGGCAATGCGCAGGTTCGAGTACGGGCGTCCCATCGAACCTCGGGGAGGAATGGAGTCAGTGAGGGCGAAGCTCCCGCCGCCGGGGATGTGTTTCAGTCTTTCCTCCAGCTCGTCAAAGAAATGGATACGCGCCTCGGCGGACTGGTAACGGTGCCGCTTCAAGGTGAACGAGGCGGTAATGACGTGTTCCGGTTGAAATCCCAGCGGCTGGCTTTGAAGCTTCCAAAGGCTCCGAAATAACAGCGATGCCCCCGTCACGAGAATCAAGGATAGGGCCACCTGCGCGGTCACCAGGGCCTTTCGAAACACCGTGTGTACAGTCCCTCCTGCATGCCAGCCGGCCAGGGCATCTGGCCGTGGCCGTTCCAGGGCCGGCGCCATGCCAAACAGCAATGCCGCCCCCAGCGAGCCAGCCAGTGCAAAAAGAAGGACTCGCAGGTCAATCCGCGCGTGGTCTAAGCGCAGCATCCCGCCGGGCGCCAAGTTAATGCAAAGCCGCAAGAGCGCCCAGGCGACGCCGCACCCGGCCGTGCATCCGAGCAACCCGAGAATCAGGGACTCGGTAAGAGCCTGGCGCATTAGCCGTGCGCGCCCCGCGCCCAGGGCAGCGCGCATAGCCAGTTCCTGGCGACGGGCCCCCGCGCGCGCCAGCATGAGGTTGGCGACATTCGTGCCCGCCGCCACCAAAAGCGCGAGCACCGAGCCGAGCAACATCCAGGAGGCGAGTTTCACCTCCTGAATCTGCCGATCCCGCAGCGAGCGGACCACCAAGTGCACCTCTGAACGCAACTCCGCGGGCACGTCCTTCTCCACACTGGCGGCGAAAATCGGGCCCATGCGTTCGCGCGCCTGCTCGATTGACACTCCCTCCGGCAGGCGGGCAAAGGTCCGCAAGAAGGAACTCGAGTTCGCAGAACGCGGGAGACTCGCATCCAGCCGCGCCGGCAGCAGCACATCGATGTCGCCAAGTTGCGGCATTTCGAAGGCTTCGGGAAGGACACCAATCACTCGCGCAGGCTCTTCGTCCATGGTGAGCGTTTTGCCCAGGGCTTTCCCATCGCCGCCAAAAGCCCTCTGCCAGAATCCATAGGAAAGCAGCGCGACCGCCGGGGCATGCGGGCGATCATCTTCCCCATTAAGGTCCCGGCCGAGGATGGGCGCGATGCCGAACGTCCGGAGAAAATTGGCGGCGACCGCGTAACACGCGACGCGGCGTGGCGTGTCACCGATCATCACATCGCATTGCGCACCGGGCCTCATGGCGGTCAGGTATTGGAAGGGCGACTGCTCCTGCTGCCAATCGAAGTAGCTGCTCACCACATTGAACTCATTGTCGTCCACAGGCCCCAGATACCCCACGGAAACAAGCTGATTGTCCTTAGGGTAAGGCAACCTCCGAAACAAGAGCGGATCGACTACACTGAACACCGCTGTGGATGCGCCAATGCCGAGCGCCAGGGCCACTATGATCACCGCGGTGAACCCCGGGTTCTTGGCCAACATCCGCAAACCAAAGCGTATGTCCTGAAGCAGGGTGTCGATGAACCTCACGCCCCAGGCGTCACGACATTCCTCCTTGACCTGCTCGACGCCGCCAAATTTGCGCAGCGCGGCGTAGCGAGCATCCTCCGCGCCCATCCCCGCCGCGAGGTTCTGCTCAATCTGCTTCTCAAGATGAAACACCAGCTCGTCGGAGAGCTGCTGGTTTATTTCGTCTTTCCGAAACAGCGCGCGCAGACGACGGAAGAAATTCATAGCGACCTACCCTTGCTTTCCCGAAGATGAATTGTAGGGGCGGTTCGCGAACCGCCCCTACGCATGGGTTGGCCATCTCGGCCATGTCCCGTGTCACATGTCTGCGGCACCCAATCCCCACTACCCAGTACCCAACGCCCAGTCCCTGACCCTGACACCTGGCCTCTATTCGTACCTCAGCGCCACCATGGGATCGACCTTGGTCGCCTCGACGACAACTTGTAGGGGCGGTTCGCGAACCGCCCCTACGCATCGGTTGGCCAGGTCGGCCATGCTCCGACACGGGCAGGATGCCCGTGCCACCCCTCGTGGCATGGCCATCCCTTCGGCAAGCTCAGGGCAGGCTCTGGCCATGACCGCGCACGGGCGGGACGCCCCTGCCACAGCGGGCGAGACGCCCGCGCTACCTCCTGACACCTGGCACCTGGCCTCTATTCGTACCGCAGCGCCACCATGGGGTCGACCTTGGTCGCCCGGCGGGCCGGCAGGTAACTAGCGATGAGGACCACGGCCAGAAGCACCAAGGGCACGCCCAAAAACGTGATGGGGTCATAGCGGCCGACTTCGAAAATCATGCTGCCGAGAAGGCGCGCAACCGCCAGGGCCATCGCCATGCCCAGGGCGCCGCCGATCAGCAGCAGTCGCAAGGCGCCGTTCGCCACCAGCCGGAAAATGGCGACATGGGGAGCCCCCAAAGCCAAGCGCAACGCGAACTCGGACGTGCGCTGCGTCACCGTGTAGGAGATGACGCCGTAGAGCCCCACGCTCCCCATCAGCAGCGCCAGGAGGGCGAATATGGCCATGAGGACCACCACGACGCGTCCGCCGGCGAGCGAATTCGACAACCGCTCGTCCATGGTGCTGACGCGCGTCAGGGGCAGGTCCGAATCGACGGCGTGGAGGGAATTCCGCACCGCGGCCACAAGAGGTTCGGTGTCGCTTCGGCTGCGCACCAAAAGGTATTCGCTGGTCCACGGCCCCTGCGGATAGGGAATGTAAATCTCCGGGTTGCTGGGTTCTTTCAATCGGGTATTTTTGACGTCATTCACTACGCCGACGATTTCGCGCGCCACGGGTGCGGAGGGGTCGTTGCGACCGGGAACGAGTTCCGAAATCAGCAAACGCCGGCCGAGGGGATTGGCGGCGGGAAAGAACTCTTCCGCCAGCCGGTTATTGATGATCACCATCGGGGTTGCCCCCTCGAGGTCATCCTCGGTGAAAGCGCGGCCCATGCGCATGGCCAAGCCGAGGGTGTGGAAGTATCCGGCGCTGATGACCTGATAATTCGCGACCCCGGAAGCGCTGGGCGAAGCGGGATCGCGCCCCTCCACGCGAAAAGGCTGGCCGGCTTCAGAACTCGTGGGCGGGAGGCCGGTGGAGATCGCGGCGTCCTCCACGCCGGGGATGGCGCGCACGCCCGCGAGCAATTCTGAATAAAACGACCGGACGCGGCCTGCATCGGCATATTGCGGAGCCGGCAGCGAGAGATGAGCAGTCAGCAGCCCCTGGCTCGGGAAACCCGGATTGACCTGCGTCAGGCGAATGAAGCTGCGGACGCTCAGGCCCGTTACCACCATCAGAACCAGAGACAACGCCAACTCCGCAATCACCAGCCCATGGCGAATGCGGCTTTGCCCCCGGTCGCCCACGGTGGTGTGGCTGGCGCTCTTGATGTGCTCCGTCAAATTCGCGGCGGTGGTCTGCCAGGCGGGCACCAGTCCGGATAGCACCGTCGCTGCCAGGCAGAGCGCGGCGGCGAATTCCAAAACGGCGCGATTGATCTCGATGGGAGCCAATCCCGGCGCTTGCAGGACGGGAAAAGTGGCCAGGTAATGCACGGCGGCGAAGGCACCCAGCAGGCCCAGTGCGGTGCCCACGGCGGCAAAGAAGAAAGTCTCCACCAGCAATTGGCGCATGACCCGCGAGCGGCTGGCGCCCAAGGCAACGCGGACGGCGATTTCCTTGCTGCGCGTGGAGGCTCGCGCCAGAAGCAGGTTGGCCACATTCGCACACGCCATGAACAAGACAAAACTCACCGTGGTGACGAGGAGAATCATCATCAGGAGGACGCCGGGGCCCGCCAGAGACTCGTAAAAGGTCTGCGCGAGGGCACCCCATCCTTTGTTCGTTTCGGGCGATTCCTGGGCCACGCGGGCGGCGAGGGTCCGCATTTCGTCCTGCGCCTTCGCGGCAGTCACGCCCGGCTTCATCCGTCCCACCACCAGTAAGTCGCGAGTTTGCCGGTCGAGCCCCACGCTGGGGAGGGCGAGAGGCGTCCAGACATCCATTCGATCAAAGAACTCGAAATCGGCGGGCGCCACGCCGACCACGGCGAAGGCCTCGCCATTGACGCGGATGGTTTTGCCCACAATGCCCGCATCCCCACCAAAATGGGTTTGCCAGATTTCGTGGCTCAGAATGGCTACGTGGTAGCCGCCCGGGTGGAATTCCGACGGCAGGAAAAAACGGCCGAGCTCGGGCTGCAAGCGGAAAGTGTCAAAGAAGTTGGAGCTCATGCTCGCTCCTGCCACCAAGATGGGCGGGTTTCCGAATAAAGCGACACTGCCGCTGCGCGCGGCGGCGAGCTGCTCAAATGCTGTGTTTTGGTCACGCCAATCGAGATAGGTGGCGGCGGAAACGGGACTGCGACTGCCATCGGGGCGCGTCTCCCACACCATCAGGAGGCGGTCAGCGTTACGGTAACGCATGGGGCGCCACGCCACGCTGAATATGGTGGTGTTGGCGCCAATGCCCACCGCCAGCGTGATGACGGCAACCGCGGTGAAACCGGGATTCTTCGCCAACATGCGCAGACCGAAGCGGACGTCCTGAAAAAGCGTGTCAATGAAACGTGTACCCCAGGCGTCCCGGCATTCTTCCTTGACCTGCTCGACGCCGCCGAAGCTCCGCAACGCCGCGTAGCGAGCTTCTTCCGCACTCATCCCCGCCGCGAGGTTCTGCTCGATTTGCTTCTCAAGATGAAACGCCAGCTCGTCGGAGAGTTGCTGGTCGAGATCTTCCTTCCGAAACAAGGTGCGGAGACGGCGAAAGAATCCCATGGCGACCCCTTGTGCATGGCCATCTTGGCCATGACCTTACGCAGGCAAGAGTGCCTGCGCTACCCCCGTTGCGGCATGGCCATCTGGCCATGTCTTCACGCGGACGCGATGCCCGTGCCTAGCTTTGCTCTCACGACAGCAAACCGATGTGTGGCGACGCGCTCCCCTAGACGCTCGACACGGAGAATTTACACCACGCCCTGTAGAGTGTCAATGGGTAAAATTGTCGCTTAGGACACTAAGCCCGAATCGTCAAGCGAAGAAGTACTTACTATGAGCGCTTATTACCGGGCATTCGCGGGTTATCCACAATTGCCCGACAGGCTGAGGGCGAAAATAGTTGGTGGGAATCAACTGTCAGGCCGAGCACCGCACAAACCAGCAGGCAGCGGCTCCCCAGCCAACACTGAATTCCGGGAATCCTCAGTACCCTTTCTCGCTGTTCCCGGTTCTCACCTTGCCGGCAAAGCTGCGGTAGACATGTATCGTGTAGACTGCGACCAAAATCATGCCGACAATCCACCACGCCAAACCAATGCGCAGACCGTAATCGGCGGCTTTGGCGTTATCGACCGTGAGCGAGTAAACAGGATTGGTGCTGGCAGGCAGAACCAGCGGATACAACCCGAACACAACGCTGGTCAACATGCCCAGGATATACGCGCAAGAAGCCAGGAAACTTTTTAAGTCGTCACGCTTCCGCATGAACCAAGCCATCCCCGCCAGACCGAAGAGGGCCAGCGCCGGAAAAATGTAACCCCAGGGGTGGGTGGCGAGATTCGCAGGGACCTCCGGCTGAACTTTGAACGTAATCGCGGTGAGCACTATCGTCAGAACCAGGATGATCCACCACGCGCCGCGAGCCAACCGCCCGGAGCGGTCGTGCACAGGGCCTTCGGTCTTCAGAGCCAACCACAGGGCGCCATGCACCGTCAAAGTGACGAGAGCCGTCACCCCGACAATGATCGTGTACCAGTCCAGAATTCCGCTGTTCGGTCCCAAACGGAAGTTGGTCCAAAGAGCCTCGAAGAAATAGCCCTGATCGTTCAAAGGCACGCCGCGCACGACGTTACCCAGTGCCGCGCCATAGAAGACCGCGAGTAAGAGACTGGCCCCGGAAAAGACGACGTCCCAAAATTTCAGCCAGACCACACTGGTCAGCTGCCCGCGGAACTCCACGGCAATGCCCCGTAAAATGAGCAGCCACAGAACTATCATGAGGGGCAAGTAAAAGCCACTGAAGCCGGAGGCATACAGAGCCGGGAAGGCGAAGTAGAGCGTTCCTCCGGCCGCCAGCAGCCACACCTCGTTGCCATCCCACACCGGACCAATGGAGCGGATAACTTGCTGCCGCTCGTCATCATCCTTCGCCACCCATAGATGAATGGCACCTGCACCGAGGTCGAATCCGTCGAGCACCACATACATCGCGATCATGACCGCCACGAGACAAAACCAAACCGTTTGCATGAAAGCGCCTCCTTAGAACAGTAGGCATTAGGCAAAAAGCAGTAGGCCGAAAGCGCCATCGGCGAGTACCGGGATACTAGAACCGTACTCCCAATCCCGAATTGAGCGCGGCAATTCCTTCTTCAGCCTACAGCCCCCTGTTTACCGCTTTCTGCCTTCCGCCTACTGACTTCTGCCTACTGCCTAGTGCCCACTGCCGGCTCCGGCCCCTTCTCGATGACACGATAAACCAGAAATAGAAACAAAATGCTCAACACGGTATACATGCCCATAAAGCCAATCAGGGTGAACCAAACATTGCCCGAGGAAACCTGCGGCGAAATGCCGGCTTGCGTGCGCATGAGCCCATAAATCAGCCAGGGCTGGCGGCCGAATTCCGCAGTCATCCAACCTGCCGTGTTGGCGATGTAAGGAAATGGCAGCGAGAGCATAAGCGCCCAGAGCATGCCCCGCGAATCATAGAGGGTCCCGCGTCGCAGCTTCCACGCCGCGAGCACCATGATGGCGATGAAAATGGTGCCGAGCCCTACCATGATATGGTAGCTGTAATAGAGCAGCGGAATACTATCAGGCCAATCCTGCTGGGGGAAGGCGCCCAAACCCTTTACTTCCGACATCCAGCGCCGATAGGTAAGAAAGCTAAGTGCCCGAGGCACCATAATGGGATTATCCAATCGCCGGTTCTGGAGGTCGGGCTGCCCGATCAGGGCAATCGGCGCACCCTGCTGCGTCTCAAACATGCCTTCCATCGCGGCCAGCGTAACTGGCTGGTGCGCGGCCAACATGCGGCCTTGCGCGTCGCCCGTCGGTATAAGCTGTAGAAGCGTGGCCACAAGGCCCGCGATCACGCCCACCCGCACGAAAGCCTTGGCATGAGCCTGGAACTGTTTGGTCAGCAAATAGAATGCTCCCACGGCTGCCATGACAAACGCCGCCGTGATGACCGCGCCGCTCATGTTATGCGCGTACTGCCAGAGTGCCCAGGGATTGAGCAACAGCCCCCAGAAACTCGTGAGCATGATTTCGCCGTGCGGACCCAGGCGGTAAGCCACCGGGTATTGCATCCAGGCATCCGTGGCAACAATGAGGTAGCCCGAAAGCCACGATCCCAGGAATACTAGGAAGGCAGCCCACCAGTGGCCCCGAGGGCCCAGGCGCTTCTCACCGAAGAGGAAAAGCCCCAGGAAACTCGATTCCAGAAAGAAGGAGAACACGCCTTCCATGGCCAACGTCTGGCCAATCACTCCGCCGGCGGCTCGGGAGAATTGCGCCCAATTGGTGCCGAACTGAAATTCCATGGGAATTCCCGTCACCACGCCCATGGCGAAGTTGATGCCGAAGATGTGCGCCCAAAAGCGCGCCGCTTCGTTGTAATGTTCGTCACCGGTTCGCAGCGCCAGCGTTTTCAAAATCACAATGAGCAACGCCAATCCCATGGTGAGCTGCGGAAACAAGTAATGGAAGGTGACCGTGTAAGCAAAATGCAAGCGATGAACAAGTAATGCGTCAAGCATGAGGGCCTCGAATTTGCTGCCGGTGATTTTTCTCTCCGGCGCACATTGGGTGCGTGTAAAAACGAGAACGCCAAGTTAGACTCTTGAGCAAAAGGGCCTCGCTGCAACCAGCGGCGCAGACGGAAAGAATAGGCAAGCGTGCCTCGCCCCTGAGATGGCGGGGTGCGAGCCAAGATTTCCCACACAATGTACCCCTCCCGCCTTTCCTACGAAAAACGCTGACTGGATATCACTACCCGGCATGCAAGTCAAGGTCCCGGGCTGGCTGGTCCCAGGCTAGCTCCACCGCGTTGGCACTCGGCGAAAGCGGAGAGGGTGATTTCGGTTTGAGCGCAGGAATACGTTGACCAGTTATCCGGAGTCAGAAACACTCCTACTCCTGCCCCGTAGTAAGTCGCGTACTTTTTGCCCACGCCGGAATTGGGATTGCCCTCGTGAATCTCTCGGCTCAGTTCCTCCAGCGCAGCAAGGTTGGGCCGTGGGCGCCCGTACGCCCGCGTGAAAATATACTCCGTCTTCCAGGTGGGCTTCGGGTTGCCGAGATCCAAGTATAAAGGCGCGTAATCCCTCAGTTCGCCGTTGCTCTTGTCGTACCAGCCGATTTCCACCGCAGGGTTATTGAGGTAAACGGGGCTGATCGCCGGGACAATGTGGATTGTGCACAGAGGCCTTCCCTCCCGGTCCGGAAAGAGCCGGAAATCATCCCGATGGATATGGCCCGCGTAAATCTCGCGGACCACCCCGCGGAAATCAGTTAATTCTGCTATCAACTTTTCTGTGCAGCGATCGGTCCAGAACGACCGGGGCGCGCCCGTGGAGGAATTTATGGCGTCGATGCCGGGTAGAACATGCATGATCAAGGTGGCCGTTCCGCCCGCGCGCTTGACCCTGCCCAATACTTCTCCCAGCCATTGGAACTGCCCCCCGGGGTCAGGATCCGTTTCACTACAGGCTTGAGCATTGCGGGCCGCCCAGAGGTTGCTGTTCAAGATGACGAACTCATGGTTCGGAGCGGTGGGATCGGGCACCGCATAATTCCCTGCCCTTTCGAAGGACGCCAATGCCGTCTCCCGCGTCGCCGCAGGGAGATTCCCCCACGCGCGGCTCCAATCCCGCCCCACGCTCTGAAGGAAAATCTTGCTGGGTTCCTGGTAATCACCCCTGTCCGAATCGTTGTTTCCCAGCGCGGCGAAAACCGGCACTCCGGGCAGGGCTTTCGCAATCATGCCGTCGACGAAGCTGATGGTGTCGGTGGCAAACTTCCGATAGGCTTCATCCCCACCTCCCACACATTGGCGATAGCGTGCGTCGAAATTGTGCGCCAGGAAGTCGCCGGTCACGATCACGTAGTCGTAGTGGAAGTGATTCTCCCTGGCCGTCGCCACCACATTGTCAAGCGTCGACTTGAGGAGAGGATAATTCGTATCGCTGCCAAATTTCGAAAACGAACCGGAACCGGAGGGCTGGCATCCCTCCCCCAGCTTTGACCCCAACGCTTCCATGATCGCGGGATCGGTGTAAGGATCGAAGTGAATATCGGAAAGCATCAGGAACATTCCCGTCCCTGGATAGGGCTGCAGTGCAGGGTGGTCATTCGGCAGGCTGAGTGCCAGGGTAGTAAGTATTGAAATCAGGACTAGGACTTTGGCTCCCGCGCTGCGCAATGTTTCTCCTCCGGGGGTACATTTAGCCGGAATTTCTCACCACACTGGGACACCTTTGGGGGCCACCAATAAGCAGTGAGTAGCCTTTTCACACCAACTTCGCAGCAAGCGTAGCGCGGACCGGAATTCTAAGTCCAGAGCTTTTCGCTCGCACCAACACTCGCCGTTTCGGTTCGCTGTGCCTGCGTCGGACGCCAGGCGTATCGTGCGATGCGCGTCCCGAAAAAGCTGTAGGCAACGGCGTCGGGTGATCCGCTGATGCAGAACAGTTGCAAGGTTTTGCGCAAAGAGATCGAAACTGATTCGGCCAAAAGTCGGCCTCCAGCGTAATCCGAATTTAGCCTTGCGCAGATTCGCGAGCCAGAGGAATAATTGGCTGGGTCCTGAAACAGCGCTGCGAATGTCCCGCCCTTCCCCGCAGACGCGAGAAATCCTGTTGAGCGACGCTGGGACGGCTAGGTATGAACGTCCAATCCGAAACGTTAAGGAGATAAGGATGATCCACGTGGAAGAACCAGCGGCAGCGGCGGAATTAAACAAAATGTGGAGGAGGCCGTCCAGCGGACCCCGGTGATTGATGTTCACACGCACCTTCTCCCGGCCAGCTTCGGGGGCCTGTGTTTGTGGGGAATCGATGAGCTGGTGA
>CAWGTQ010000044.1:0-363133 GCA_963825395.1 uncultured Acidobacteriota bacterium
CACAAACATTTGAAAAGGTGAGCGACGATATAGACTGCGCTTCCGAGAGCAGCCGCCAGTAGCAAGAAGCCGACGGCCAGCCAAAGGAAGCGGCGAATACCTTTGAATTGGTTTTGATTCTCAGACATGCGGGGGTTCTCCATTTCTGCCTGAGTGCGCGAGTGACCCCAGGAGAATCGGTCACCATCCGTGGCGCCCACACGTACTGGTGAGACGAGCTTCAAGGCGGTAATTGGCAATGCCGTGTGGGAGTAACGGGATTTGTCCCCCCTGTTTGTGGGCGACAAGGGCTCATAAGCGAGTTACGGGTTGCAGAAGGTGCGAATCAGCCTGGCGAAAAGAGGGTCAGAAAATCCGCGGGCTAGTTGTGCAGCCTTTGGCACCTTTGGAGTGGGGCCGTCCAGAAATGGGAGGACAATGCGGTTTTTTGCGCAGAGCTGCAGGCCGACGGAGGGGGCAAGGAGAAATTGCTTTGCTAGATTCCAGTCCCACCGGAATGCTAACGGCTCGCGAAGCGTCAACACCACGCGATTCATGGGGTGATGTGGGGGACCGACAGCAATCATTTGCGAATTAGCCAATCAAATCGTTATCGGTCAAGAAACCAAGTACCAAAACCAGCCCGATAGTGGCCCAATAAACCGTTGTCTTTCAGGTTGGCGTAGTCGGGCGAAAATTGTGTGCCATATCACTGACCACGTTTGGGATCTAAAGTAACTGATTACGGTATGACAGGAGATAACATGAACAAAAAGGATCGCAACTCCGCAATAATCAAGCTGTGGTTGCAGCGACCACCCAAAGAGAGGACGCGTAATCACGTTCTGAGTTTTTACGGCTGGCTACAACAAAATCGGCCAGAACTCGTGCCTGTTACGCGTGGCGGCAAGGACCCCTATCAATCACTACAATCAATCTTGACGCCAAATATTTGCGAGGATTAACTAGGGCGACGTTACAATTCTGGGGCGAGCGCCCCAGTTAAACTACCGGCCATGCCCCTGATCCCTATGGGCCTTTTCCCTGAGACCGACAACTGTTTCAATGTTAACCATCTCCTCAAATCGAGTCCCGTACAGACCTTCAATTTTCTTGACGAACTCGCCTTTCTTGATCATTTGATCCGAAATGTTCAAGACGGACCAATCGAATTGTAGCTTCGAAAGGATCATGGCAGGGTCGGGGAACCCGATTCATCCTATCATCCAATCGATCCTCATATCGAGATCCCCTTCACTGCCTTCGTCTTTGGGGAGCTTCGACCTAAGAAGTAACTTGAGGCGTTCCTTGCCCTCTTCTAGTTTCCTTTGCAGCACCTTCTCAAGCTCTTTCTGCCCGACAATAAGATTTGCCTTGAATGCCTCAAGGTCGTTATCGAGTTTCCAGCGGACCTTGCCGAACACTACATGGCCCAATTCGCCTAGGGCTTGAGATCATAAAGCTTTTTGATCTTCTCCAGATCCTGTCGAAGAGGCTCTATATATTGGTCGATATCGGGTTCGAACAGCCTGAAACTGGCCGAAATTCGTCGCGCCAAGGCGTCGTCTTCAATCCCCAAATCCTCTGCCCATATTGGCACTTTGTGCTGCGAGAGCCTCGCGCCCTCAAATGTGATCTTGATAATTTGAAATTGGCTGTTGATTACCTGTAATAACCGAGCCAGATCAGGGGCCACGGGTGGCGAATCCCGGAGGCTCCGTTGCATGTTTTCGACCTGTCTTTCACTCATCTCTTGTCGCCCGATCTCTGGCGCGGGCTGTTCAGTCGTCTCCTGCAACTCGGGGGATATGGCATTTATCAGGCGCTCGGCTTCGTCGGCGCAAATTGTGATCGCATTCCATAAACCCGGGCCGCTTGGGAACTTTTCGATATTCAGTGGTGTCGGGCTGAAAATTGCAGTGAAATCATCCACAGTAACCACAGCAACCCTTAAACCTTCTTGCACGCGCACGCAGGCACCGCACTCGCGAAGTCTATCGATTGCTTTTTGGGTGCCGTATCCATACCGGACCACGTCCGGGCTAGGATCCAACACAATGCGAACCCTTTCCCAGCCGAGACTTCGAGCGGCTTCGATTAGAGCCTCTGCCACCCAGTCGTACACCCCGGGGCTCGCGTAGCAAATCCGTCGTCGCGCATGGAGAATCCTTTCCGTTAGACCCTCGACGTTGAGGCACGTGAAAACTGTATCTGGCATCTGTCACCTCGATGTCCCCGTCTAGAAACCCTTCACTATTCCGTGGCTGCTGAGGGCAGTACCTCAAAGTTGATGATGGAGGGCAGCTTTGCCGAGTGGTATACGCTCTTGGTCGCTCTCTGAAAATCGGAGTTGCTGCCGGTGTGGAGGCGTAGTGCGATGCGGTTAGCGGTCCGGCGAAGTTCACATTCTGCGCGAGTGGAAGACCCACCCGAATGCTTTTCCGTAAGATTTTGGTAGCAAACGAGTGGTTCGATTGAGTAACTTATCAGTTCGAAGCCTTGTTACTATGCTCACGCATGGTGGCTGAGGGAGCGGAATCTTGCTTGGTCTTGATCGCCACGCCGCGCGTTACACGTGGACAGCGGTTTTCATTCTTCTTCTGGTGAGACTGCTGTATCTTCTTCGCGAGACTTTGTTTATCTTTGTCGTGGCACTGCTATTCGCCTACCTGCTTTGGCCACTGGTAAAGCTTCTCGACCGGCGGCTACCGGGGCAATCCAAGGTGCTGGCGCTCACCCTCGTCTACCTGGCGCTGGTCGGGTTTCTGATTATCATTGGAATTGCGCTTGGCTCCCGTGTGGTCCAGCAGGCGAACGCCTTGGCAGCCAGGCTCCCCGAGCTTCTTTCGAAATTCCAGCCTCCGTCTGCCCCCGCTGGTCCAACCTCCCCGCAGACTTTGAAGAGTACTGTCATTTCCGCTGTGCAAAAGCAGTTGGCCAACCATTCGCGAGATCTCCTGGCACTGCTGCCGACCGCCGCCTTGGGAGTCATGGCGCGCGCTGGAAGCCTGATCTTCATTGTCCTGGTTCCGATTCTCAGTTTCTTCTTTTTGAAAGATGGGCATGAGATTCGCAGTTCGGTGCTGGGCATTCTGGCCGAAGGGGCTCGCCGCGACACGGTCGAGAGAATTGCCGCTGACCTGCACGTGCTGCTGGCACAATACATGCGGGCGTTGGTGTTGTTGGGAGTTGTGGCATCTTTGGCTTATGGAATCTTCTTCGCGATGATGGGCGTGCCGTATGGGATTCTGCTGGCGGCTGTGGCCTTTCCTCTCGAATTTGTTCCCATGGTAGGTCCCCTGGTGGGAGCCGCCATCGTTTTGCTGGTTGCTGGCTTGAGCGGCTCCCACCACCTACTCGGGACCTTCGTGTTCCTTGTCGCGTTCCGCTTTTTTCAGGATTATGTTGTGTCACCGCACTTGCTCAGCACCGGCATGAAGCTACACCCTTTGCTAATTATCTTCGGAGTCCTGGCGGGCGCCTCCATCGCAGGCGTAGCGGGCAGCTTTCTCTCGGTTCCGGTGCTTGCTGCTCTGCGAATCGTTTACCGGCAGTTGTTGACCAAGGCACCTGCCACTGTGGTAGCGCCTGAGGGGGCCACCTCTCAATGATGCACTGCCCTCCGCCCCAGAAAGGATAAGCCGACTCGTTGCCAAGTCACTGACAACCTACACTGTTTCCCTGGACGGAAGCACGACGCCACAGGTTATTCCTTCCCAGCCAATGCGTAATAACCCATAAATCTCTTAGCTACAACCTATAAGCGGCGATTACAACTCCACCTTAAACTCCTTAGGGTTCCTTTATGCCTTCTTCACAAACTACAGCCTACAGTCGAATCATCAGGGTTCCGCGAAGCTTCACAGCATGACCGGAAAACGGAGCTTTGGCGAGAGGCCACTCCAAGACGAGGTGGGTTTGGGGGAACAGCCGGCAGTTAGTGGGGGCGTTCTTCCGAACTGCGGAAGTGACCGAGATCCCTATAAAGGAGGGACCTTTACGATGTATAAGAGAATGACCTGCCCAACACTTTTGATGATGATTCTAGCTTTCGGAAGCGTCGCCTGGGGCGTGCAAATGCCGCAGTACATTACCAACGACAGAGACCTGAGGTCTGCCCTTAAGGCTGCGAAAACGCCCGAAGAGCATGAACGCATCGCCTCCTACTACCAGGAAAAGGCTGATCGGCTGGATGCCAAGGCGGCAGAATATGAGCAGAACGCTGCAGCTTACCGAAACGGCCCGGTTGTAAAGAACCTCACTGCGCCGAATACGGCAGCACGTTACGACTCCATTGCGAAAAGGCTTCGCCAAGAAGCACAATCCAGTCGGGAACTGGCAGCATCACAAGAGCAAATGGCAAACAACGCTGAAGTAGCCGCTAAGTGAAACGTGGGCACACGGCAATAATTCCGCGAGGGCTTGCCAGGAAGGGCACACTTCTACGTGCCCTTCCTGCCCGAAATCCCGCGACGCTTCTCGTGACCCACGCAACGGCCATCGACGCGCAGAGCCAAAGGGTAGTGCCGGGTACTTATGAAGCGCGGGATGGCAAGTTCGCCCTGTTAGCGAATTAGCCCTACCCGGTGCCGGCAACCTCTGCAGACGCGAATTACTGCTTCTTCTCGATCAGGTTGTTGCCAAACATAAATCCTATTTCCCCTACGGCCCGAAACTGGCGGTCATTCATGCCCGTTGCACCGAAGGCGTCACCCGGCGCGACGCTGCTTGCGCCAACCCAACCAAGATCTCCGCGAAAGAAAAAGCCTCCATATTGAAAGGTGGGCGTTAGAGTGACCGATGTGCCCGCGCTGCCCGGACCAAACATCAGATTGACAGAGTGCAGAGCGGCGCTTCCCGTGCTCGAAATGTATTCCCCGCGCCCCGCGAGCGAGAAGCCGTGTTTGAAGGTGTGGCTCAGCAATAGCGCTCCGCCCCGCGTTTCAGCCCCATTGACGATGCCGATCGAAGGGTTGGTCGGAACGTCGGTGAACTGAAAGTAGGGCTGGATGATCCAAGCTCCTTTAGTGAACGTGTAAATGACGTTGTAGATACTGCCATTGTTTTGGACGGGTGTGACCAGAGTCTGAAAGGCGGTCTTATCGTAGTTTCCACCTCCCACGAATGAGATGGCATGCGGTCCGTTGGTGTAGGTTAAGGACCCCGTCAGCCACGTGTAACGGTTGGAGAAGAACCCGTCGTTCCAGCTCAGCGAGGCGGTGAATTTGCCCATCGTCTGGTTGATCTGAACTCCGCGGCTGATGGCGTTTTCCTGGTTCCATAAAAGACCGCGTTCGACATTCATATTCTCGAAGCTGAAGGTGTACTCGGCGCCGATCAGCGTCGGCAGCTCGCCGATAAGGATGGAGGTGTTCTTTCCCGGCACCAGTTTCAAATAGGCGGTCGACAGTGGGCCATAGTAGTCACTCAACGTTTTGCCGGCGTCAAGGTAGGGCGTCGCCAGGGCCGGAATCGTGTAAGCACCCGCCTGCAAGTAGAACTGCCACCAGCCATCGGCTTTTTGAATCCACAACTGGCCGTTACCTAGCCCCGCTTCCGAGGGGTTATCACCCGGGACGTGGTTGTCCTGCCACATGCCGACGCCAGTGAGAATGCCGTTCACGGAGATCGTGCCAAAAGGTCCGGCGTCGAATTTGGCGGGAGGGAATCCCACCAGCGGTCCCGTTATGGCAGGTGCCGGTAGCGCTGCTGCGGGTGTTGACGCGGCGGCAGGCGCGGCGGGCTGGGTGGTCAGCGCCTGCGAGTTAGTCGGCGGCGTGGCAGGCGCGGCGGGCTGGGTGGTCGGCGCCTGCGGGTTAGGCGCCGGCGTGGCAGGCGCGTCCTGCGCGCGACAAACCAGGGTCAACCCTAAACAGAGGGCAATCACTGCAAGAATCCTCGCATGGAATTTCATGGCCCTCCTCATTTGGCAAATTGCCGAAAACATGTACACGCTCGGAACTATGCTTGCCTCGGCACCCAGGCTCAGTGTGGTGATTAGACGAACATTTTTCATCGTTTAGTTATCTCCCTTTCTCCCCCATCAGAGACAGGTCAGAGTCTCGCCTGCGAGATTTCTCGGTCTCTTTAACGTGTGCACTGAGCCTAGCGGCAACTTTGACAAACCGTCAAAGTAATAGAATTTCTGTTGTGGATAAAAGTCGAATTTCTATTGACGATAAATGTTGAATTTCTGTTGGGCATAAAAATCGCTTGGCCAAATGGAATTTCTCGTGGCGATAAAAAGCGCGTTTATCGTTTGCAGAAGAACCGCCGGCGATTGTCTTCACGACCGCACCCAAGGGGCGACATCATCACGACGGACTGGGGAGAATCCTGATGCTACCACTACCGTGGCTCAGCACACGCCAAGCGTGCTCACCTTAGCGCTTTAGGGCCGTAGCCCTGGGCAGGGATGGATCGCCCCTCGGGGCTCAACTTCGGGGTTGGGGCCTACCACTGCGAAAATTCGTCGGTGTGCGTCTGGAATTCCGGATAGGCACCGGCGCCCAGTTCATAGAGGTCGGCGCCGTGCCGCTCCTCTTCAGGAGGAATGCGCTGCGGGAAGAAGCGGTCGATTAACCAGTTAAGAGAGTAGGTGAAGGGCAGAACGAAACCCAGCAGGGTGGCAACGCCCACGATTTGCGCAAGCATCTGCCCGCTGGGCGCCGCGACAGGATTGGCTGCGCTGGCGGCCACCGTAACCACTGCCGCGCGAGGGAAAAGGCCCGCCGCCAGGATTCCCCAAATGCCCCCGATGGCGTGAACAGAAACCGCTCCCGCGGGGTCATCCAACGCCAGGTGTGCTTCCATCCAAGCAACGGTATAGGTCACCAGCGAGCCGGCAATGAGACCGATCAAAAGCGCCGCGGCGGGTGGTACAAATGCGCAGCCGGCGCTGGAAGCCGCCAATCCGCATACCCAACCATTGGCGCTGAGCGAGGCATCGGGCTTGCCAAAGCGGTAACGGGTAATCGCGGCAGCCGCCAGCACCGCGCCGGAAGCTGACAGCAGCGTATTCGCCGCCACCAGGACGATTCGTCCCGGCGGCGCGCCGGCAAAGAGAATCGAACCGGCGGCGTTCAATCCCATCCAACCCACCAGAGCGAGCATGCAGCCGAACAGCACATAGACCGTGTTATGGCCCGGCAGAGCGGCGGGCATGCCTTCCAGGTTGTATTTCCCCCGGCGGGGGCCGAGCAACCACACCAAGCTCAGCGCCGTCAGTCCCCCTACCGCCTGAATGGTAGAGCTGCCGCCTGCATCCAGAAAGCCCAATCCAAGCCCGTAATTTTCCCCAAGCCGCTCGAGCCACCCTCCTCCCCAAACCCAGTGAGCAAACAGGGGATAAGTGATGCCGGCGAGGAGCGCGGTGGAGAGGCAGCAGGCGCGCAACCGCCAGCGCTCCGCAGCGGCGCCCAGAGGAATCACCGCCGCCAGGCCCACGCTCAGCAACTGCAACAGCGCCACGAGAGAGGGGCGGGAGCCATCCAGGGGCACCCCGCGCAAGAAGAAGTGTCCCGCCCCCAGCCAGCTCCAATCTTTGCCATGAATGCTCAGGGCGTGGGAAGCGAGGCCAGGATAACCCTGCCAGGCGAAACCGGTGACAAAGTAAGCGGCGGCCGCCACTCCCACGACGCACAAGGTCGCCAGCATGGAGTGCGCCGCGCTGCGCAATCGGCTGAGGCCGGTATTAATAAGGGCGAGTCCTGCCAGGGCGAGCGGAAGGAGAAGTATGAAAAGGATACAGAAGGCCTGGGAAACTTCCGACATCGCCGGAGGCGACTGGGGATTCACTCATTCCCCCTTTTGGCCACCAAATGTGCGTGCGTGAAGAGAACAAGTCCCAGAATCTCTACCCCGATGCCGGCCGCGATGAACAGGTTCTGCGCCAAGACGGGTCGGAGCAGCACCAAAGCCGCCAAAACAATAATCCACCCCGCTGGCATCATGAGGAGTCCGGTAATTTTCATTCTTCCACGCCCTCAATCTTATCAGAACAAGTGAGGCGCAACCGCAAAGCCTAGTGTCCGGCCGGAGGCCCGTCCAATTGATTATTTTTATCGCACCTAAAATTTAATGCCGTGCTTCCTCCATCTTACTCCTGTTTTCCGCGGAGGTGTTTTTCCGGCGAAGCGAACCGCCGTTAACGCCTCGCTGTGCGCCGAGTCTTATGTTTCATCGACTTCCAACCCTTGCCAGGTCTCATTCGCTTACCGCGCGGTGCAAGGGGAGAACGAGGAGGAAAAGAATTCTTTATGGTTCAACAAATTTATCTTTGGCCAAGCTATTTTTATAGGCGTTACAAAATCTATTACTTTGACCTCAGATGGAGCGATTGCATAAGGTGAATGTGCTGGTCACCCAGCGCGAGGCTATTACACACAAATTGAGGATTTCCCGCCCCCCGCTGAAGAAATCGATTTGGGCTTATCGCGGCGGGCAAATGAAGGTGTCCAGCACCACAGAATCGTTTTCAGTCGAGGGATTTTTTCGATCGCTCGACGTCCGGAAAACCAGGATTTTCCAGATCAATAAACAAGGAGGATCAAGATGGCGGAGAACACCGCACCTGAAATGAAACCCACATTGGGTTTAACGGGATTAACGATGAATGCCATGGCGCTGATTGCGCCGGGAGCGTTTCTGTGGCTGACCTTTCTCATCCAGGCCACCACCGGCACCACCGCGCCTTCGATGTGGATCGGGATTATCATCGCCCTGCTGCTTTGCCTGGCGACGGCCGTCTGTTATGCCGAAATGGCCAAGCTGTACCCCGGTACGGGGAGTTCCTACTACTTCGCAGAACAATCCTTCCTGAATCACGACAGGGCGTGGCGCTATGCGCGCATTTCCAAGTTCATCGTCGGCTGGGGCTCGCACCTTTACTACTGGATCTATCCCGGAGTGATGGTGGCCACAATGGGAATTTTCTGCGGTTACCTGGCGGGGACGCTGTGGCCGAGCTTCATGAGCGCTTCCAATCCCGGGCCCATGTTCATGATGCTCGTGGGCGTGATATTTTCCTTTGCAGTCTCCTATATCGCGCATCGGGGAGTCACCGGTTCCACTGCGGTAAGCATTGCCATCAACGTCATTCAGATCTCGGCGTTGGTGGTGTTCGCGGTGATGGCGATCGGTTATCGGATGAATCATCCTCCCGGCACCCAGGCTTTCCAGTTTGATCCGACCTCGGGTGAAGCCTATACCTATGAATTTGCCACCACCAAAAGCGTCGTCAACGGGCAGGAGACAGAGACCATTGTCCGCGACACCAACAATGTTCCGCAACCGAAGTTGGATGCCGCCGGAAAGCCCGTCCCCTACCTGATCTCCTACCCCTACAATGACGCCACCGGAAATTTCCTATCGCACGAAAACGCCAAGTCCGTAGTGGGAATACACAAGATTGGATGGGCCTTCGTCCAGGCTACAGTGGCGATCCTTATCCTGGTGGGATTTGAATCGGTGACCTCCTTGGGAGGTGAAGCCAGGAACGCCAAGCGGGACGTCCCCATTGCGGTCATTGTCTCGCTCCTGGTGCAAGGCTGTTTCTGCTATTTGTTTGAGTATTTCGCCGCCAACTACTTCCTCAATAGCGGCTATACCATGCAAAACGCCACAGGCTCAGCAGCGCCTATCGGCGACATGATGATCGTCGTGGGCGATGCCCTGTTCGGCCAAGGGCATGGCCGCACGTTCATGCTGTTTCAGGCCCTCACCGTGTTCCTGGCGATCGTCGGCACCACGCTTTCATGCATCAACACCGGCGCCCGCGTGACTTATGCCATGGGCAAGGATGAGGAAGTTCCGGAGCACTTTGGACTTCTTCACGACAAGAACCTCTCGCCGCACCGGGCCATTTGGACCCTGGCGGTTGTCTCCGCGGTGTTTGGTTGCCTTGCCTTATTGACAGTGTTCGGCGATGCCAGCGCGCCCGCCGACTCGGTCATCGCGGCCTTGCCGCATGGATTCTTTTCCAGCTTCGGTTACTTCTCGCACGATAAGCTGGCGGCGCTTCCCAACAGCTTGCTGACCATTACGTTGGCATCGAACTTCGGCACCTTCCTCCTCTACGGCCTGAGTTGCATCATCTGCATGGTGGCTTACCATAATCACCCCAAGTTCAAAGTGGTGAGACACCTGCTGATCCCCACCTTTGGCGTCCTGGCCAATCTGGCCTGCATGGTCTTCTATCTGGTCGGCCCTTTCATGGGCTTCGGCACCAAGATGGAACCCCTGTCCGCACTGGGGATCGCATTGGTCTGGGCTATTTTCGGAGGTATCTACTTTGTCCGGTCCAGCAAGCGCACGAAGCGAACGACGTTCATTGAAAGCAAGGCGATAGCTTCCTAGTGTACCGTCTGGCTTAGGGTTTAGGGGGTGGCGCACACACAGAGCTCAAGGTATGCGCCACCCTGGCAATATACGCTGCTGGGCGGAATTAGCCGGGACGGTACCCCCCAGCTCGGATTTCTCACCACGGGTTTGGAAATGCGGGGCTGAAGCCCCGCCCTTGCAGCAACTCTCAAAACGCGTCCCAGAGTGGTAAGAAACCCCCGCCCGTCCAAATTGGCAAGTCACGTTGCCTTACCGGAAACACCAGCGCCTGAGACGTAACCACATGACTGTTCCTTCCGTTTCCCCAAAGCGCGTCCGCAACTACCGGCCTGAGCCGCTCATCTGGCCTCCGCTCAAAATAGGCCAACGAAGGCCGGCAGCGGAGGCGCCGGAGAACACTTTTCCCCTATTCGATTTGGCCCTGCGAGAGGGCGCGGAGGGAATTGCGCTCGACGCTCAACTCTCTGCCGATGGCGTTCCCGTGGTCATCTGCGATGCCCGCGCCCATTGCGGCAGCGGCCAGGGGCAAGAGCATCGAGCAAGGACGCTGGTACAGCTCGATGCCGGTTCCTGGTTCAATCGACAAGCTACTTCCCGCCCCCGGCGGCAATATGTTCGCGCGCGCGTCTGCTTGCTCGCGGAAGTTCTCGGGTGGGTGCGGGACCAGAAATGCATAGCGCTCGTGGCCATCAACAATTCCGCGCCGGGCGCGGAAGCCAAGATTCTCACGGAAATCGGCCGCGCCAAAGTGCGCCACCTCACCCGGGTGATTGCCTCCAGCTTGGCGGGGCTCCGGCGCATTCGCCAACTGGACGCCAAGGTCCATTTGGGATTGCGCTTCGCCGGCCGCCCCCCGGCTATCCAGCGCGTAAAGGCTCTGGGCGCAGAGGTGTTGCTGCCTCATTGCACGGCGGCCTCACCATCCTTCATTCGCCGCGCGCACCAAGCTTCCATGCTGGTCATTCCCTGGACGGTGAACAGCCCGCGCCAGATGCGCAGCACGATCCTGGAGGGCGTGGACGGAATCATTACGAACTATCCGGCGAAGCTGACCGAAGCCGTGGCACGCCTCCGGAAGACCCGCGCCCCGCAGCGCCCTAGCGGGGATTTCACGCTCGACTGAAAATCCCGGCAGCAACCACGCGCACGAAAAGGAGATGTTATGATTGAGAACACGGCGGGAACTTTTCCGATTCCTCCGGTCTCATTGAATCCAGGAGAGCGCGCCGCGCAGGCTTCCATGTTGGACGTGGATTTTAGCGAACATACCGACGTCGGCAAGGTCCGGCAACAAAATGAGGACTCGCACGGGCACGTGGTTCCGGCCAATCCGGCGCAAGCGCGTTCGCACGGTTGGTTGTTCGTGCTGGCGGATGGAGTGGGTGGACATGAGCGGGGCGAGGTTGCTTCCCGCATCGCCGTGGATTGCCTGGTGGAGGGATTCCGCGAATCCCGCGCCGGCGAGCCCCACACCACGCTTTTGCCCCGGCTGGCGGAGAAGGCCAACGTACGCGTCTATGAGGCGGGCCGGGCAGCGGCGCCGGGCGGGGCGCGCATGGCCACCACCTTGGTGGCCTGTGCGCTGCGTCACGACCGGGCGGTCATTGCCCACGTGGGCGATTCGCGCTTCTACTTGATCCGGCGAGGCCGCGCCACCGTGCTCACCCGCGATCACACCGTGGCCAATGAGCACTTGCGCATGGGCCTGATATCGGTGGGTGAGTCTTCCCAATCGGCCAATCGCCATCTGCTGCTGCGCTCGCTGGGAAACGACCTCTTTGTGAATGTCGACGTCGACCAAACGCAGGTAATTCCGGGTGATGTGTTGCTGCTGTGCTGCGATGGATTGCACGGCGCGCTGGAAGCGGCCGATATGGCTCGCATTGTGACCCAGAATCAGGATTTGCACGAGGCCGCACAACAGTTGGTGACGCTTGCCAATGAGCGGGATGGCAGCGATAATATCAGCGTTCAGGTAGTTCGCATCCGGGGCGTAGAACGCGTGGGAATGTACCGGGGAGGCCTTACAAGTTAAGGTAGCCCGGATTTCTCACCATGGGTTTGGAAAGGCGAGACTTTAGCTCTGCTCTTCGTGAACCCGTTAAAATGTTCATGCGTGGCAAGAAATCCGGATTAGGACGTACTCGCGTCCGCGCGTTCTCTTACACCCGATCGCTTCATGAATCCTATCCACGCCGGTGATCAACTCGATCACTACCAGATCGAACAGCTTGTGGCCCGCAGCGGCATGGCCTCCATTTACAGGGGGATCGACACCCGCAGCGGTCGCCCGGTAGCCATCAAGATCCCGCACCCTGAGATGGAGTGCGATCCCATCTTTTTTGAGCGCTTCCATCGCGAAACGGATATCGGCGCCAGGCTGGACCACCCCGGCGTGATGAAAGTGATCGTGGATGACGATCGCGAACGCGTCTATATGGTCATGGAGTGGGTGGAAGGACGTTTGCTGCGCCGCGTCATGAGCGAGCAGCGGAAGTTTCCTCCCGAACGCGCGGTGAAAATCACCCTGCGAATCCTCGGTGCGTTGGGATACATCCACAGCCACGGCGTCGTGCACCGCGATCTGAAGCCTGAGAACATCATGATCGACGCCGGCGATAACATCAAACTCATCGACTTCGGCATTGCCGCCAATGCCGGCGCCCGGCGCATTACTTTTGCCAAGCTCAGCAACACCATGGGCACGCCCGATTATATTTCTCCGGAACAGGTCAAAGGAAAACGGGGAGACGCACGGAGTGACCTTTACGCTTTGGGTGTGATGCTCTACGAAATGCTGACAGGCAAGGTGCCTTTCCAGGGGCCGAATCCCTTTGCCATCATGAACGACCGCTTGCTGAACAATCCCATTCCGCCCCGCGAAGTCGATCCGGCGGTCAGCCCGCAACTTCAGGAGATCATTTACCGCGCCCTGGAACGCGATCCTGCCAAGCGCTACCAGAACGCGGCGGAATTTGCCCACGACCTCCAGCACCTGGACGAGGTAGGGGTCGCCGACCGCCCGGAACTCCGCGACTGGAAAGAACGACGTTCACCCCTCATCCGGCAAATCCTTTTCTACATCATGCTGGCGCTGATCCCCATCGTAATCTTCAGCGTACTTCTTTACATTGCCAAGCATACCTAGTTCTATCAAGAAGGCCGTCGCTTTGAATTTGAACTTTGTAGCGCGGGGAAACGTAGGTATAACCAGGGAGTGAAAAAGGAGATTCCTGCCATGGCCACAAGTCCTCAACCTTCGCGTCCCCCCGTACCCCCGCAGCCCCCCGGCAGCCGCGGCCCCGTTCTTATCATTGTGCTCCTCCTACTGGCGCTCATCGTCCTGGTCGGAGGCCTGGGCGTCTGGGTCGGACTACGCTTTCTTTCCAATGCCGTTCATGTCCAAGTGAACCAAGAGGGCAGCGGGAAGAAAGAGGTGTCCATCAAGACACCCGTGGGATCGTTAGAGGTCAATCAGGATGTGAATGAAGCAAGCCTGGGCTTACCCATTTACCCCGGCGCGACCCGCCTCAAGGACCATGACTCCGCCACGGTAAACATCGATATCGCGGATGAAGCGAATGTTCGCGTGCTGGCCGGAAAGTTCGAAACTCCGGATTCCGTTGACAAGGTTCGGGCCTTCTACCACGATCGCTTGGGCGATCAAGTGACCAGGTTTAAGGACAAGGACGAAGAGGGAAAAACCGTCTTCGAGATCAAGCACGACAAGCAAGATAAGGTCGTGTCGCTCAAGAGTGACGGCGACAGGACGGTCATCGAGCTCGTTCGCGTCTCGGAAGGGAGCCGGGAAGCGAATTAGCGAGCCCGCAGGCTTCATCCCCCATGCAGCCCAAAGGAGCGAAACCCGTGAGCCCTCCGCGCGGCTCTGCCGCAGACCCTTGCGCATCGGATCGACCGTAATTTGCACCAGCCTGTCGTGCCCCATCTTTTCCGCTTGATCCCGCTCCGGTTCCTGCGCATGATGAGCGTTCCTACAGGAGTCGCACATGACCACTTTTGACATCGATTGGGTTAGGTCACAATTCCCCGCACTCGCAGTGCAAGTGAATGGCTACCCCGCAGCCTTTTTCGACGGCCCGGGAGGCACGCAAGTGCCGCAGCGCGTGATTGCCGCGATGGCCGGATACTTGGCCGCCTCGAACGCCAATACGCATGGGGCCTTCGCCACAAGCCAGCGCACCGATGAGGTTATCGCCGCCGCACATACGGCCATGGCTGACATGCTGGGCTGCGATCCGGATGAAATTGTTTTCGGCCCGAACATGACCACGCTGACTTTTGCGCTCAGCCGCGCCCTCGGCCGGGATCTCAAGCCGGGGGATGAAATCGTCGTGACGCGACTCGACCACGACGCGAATGTTTCGCCCTGGACGGCGCTGGAGGAACGCGGCTGCATGATCCGCTTTGTGGACATCCATCCCGCCGACTGCACGCTGGATATCGATGAGCTGCGGCGAAAGGTGACGCCCCGCACCCGCGTCGTGGCCGTGGGCTACGCCTCCAATTCCGTGGGAACCATCAACGACGTTGAGGAAGTGGTGCGAGTGGCGCACGCCGCGGGCGCAATGGCGTATATCGACGCGGTCCACTATGCGCCACACGGACCCATCGACGTGCGAAGTCTGGACTGCGATTTTCTGGTTTGTTCCCCCTACAAATTTTTCGGTCCGCACTCAGGAGTGCTTTATGGAAAGCGCGCGCACCTGCTGCGCCTGCGACCTTACAAGGTCCGGCCTGCAACCGATAGCCTCCCCGGCCGCTGGGAGACGGGCACGCAGAATCACGAGGGTATGGCGGGAGTCACCGCCGCCGTGGAATACCTGGCGGAACTCGGGCGACGCCATAAGCCTGAGATGCAAGGCCAAAGGGCAGCATTGCTGGCGGCCTATGACGCCCTTCGCCTGTACGAGCGAAGTCTGCTTGAGCAATTGGTCCCCGCGCTACTCGAAATTCCTGGGTTGACCTTCTACGGCATCACCGAGTCCTCACGCTTCCACCAGCGCGTTCCCACCGTGGCGGTGCGCATCGTTGGCCGCTCACCGCGCGAGCTGGCAGCGTATCTCGGCGAGCGCGGTATGTTCACGTGGGACGGCAACTACTACGCGCTGAACCTCAGCGTGAGGCTGGGGGTGGAGCCCGACGGGGGGATGCTCAGAATCGGCCTCGTGCACTACAACACGGCGGAGGAAGTTGACCGTCTGCTCGTGGCGCTTCGCGAATTGGCGCCGCGGGCGTAGGGTAGATGATGTTAGTACGGATCGCGCCGTGCGGCTGGAGTTTCTGCATTTTCGAAGCCCCAAGCTACCGTGGCTACCCCCTAGATCAAGGAGCAGGAAGCCGTGAGCACGCGTCAACATAAGGATCACACTCAATTCGGGGGAGCCGCAGTCCAGATCTTTGCTGCCAATGATCGCCTGAACCAGATCCTTATCGAACATCTTGACCCCGCCGCCTGGAGAGCCAAACCGCCCGGTAAGGCCCGCACCATAGCGGCGATCTTCACGCACCTGCACAATGTCCGCTGCAAGTGGGTCAGGCTTTCCGCTCCGCACCTGAAGGTTCCACGACAGCTTAAGCGCGCGCACTGCACGCCGCAGCAGGCCCGTACGGGATTGGCTGAGAGCGCCGCTCGCTGCGCGGAGATGCTCGCTGAAGCGCTCGGCGGTGGTGCGGGCCGCGTCGACAAGTTCCGCCGAGACGGCTGGGCTCGGCCTTGGCCGGTTGGCCTGGAAATGCTGTGCTACATGCTTTCGCACGAAGCCCACCATCGCGGGCAGGTGTGTATGCTCGCGCATCAGCTTGGATTCCCATTGCCGATCAAGGTGGCGTGCGGGATTTGGAATTGGGAAAAGCTATGGAAAGAGTGCGGGGCGCCTGGCGGCCCCGGCTACGATTCTTAGGGGATCGCTCAACGTTCCTTATGTTATTGAAAACACGTGGAGAAAAATTGTCAGCTTTTTGGCTTGCCACGATGTTGATGAACATAAAGGAATTAATTCGGAGCCCACGAACACTCTGCCCGCACGTTCCTGCCGTCTGACTCGGGTTCGCACCCTGTGCCTCCAGGCTAGGAGTCTTATGGGAGGACGGGCCAGGAGCCGGCTTTGTAGCCTCAATTTCTTCTTGACAAAGCCTAGACTTGTCGGTATACTAGGTACGAAGCTGGTGCCTCCGGACGAAGGGACACCGTGGATGACCCGCATGGAAGATTCTCGCCTGCGCCCGTCGTGGCGGCGGATGGGCACCCCCCAAGAACAAAAAGTCATAAACCGGGCACAGTTCTGGAAAAGAAATGTTATTTTATGTCGAACGAAGCCGGTATGTGTATGAAAACAAACAAAACTGAGTCAATTTGTCGGACGCAAAATGCGATATTTCTGCACAACTGGCGGCCATATGGACGATATTTTTGGCAGAATGACACGTAATTTGCGGGAATCGGAAGCTTTCTTGTCACTATGCGAGCGCCGAGCAACGAATCGCTCGCTTCAAAATGCAGAAACTCAAGGCAGCGGCTGGAGGGGTAAGGTCCGGCGTTACATCGCTGGCTCTCTTGCGCCAAACAGCGCGGTCGCAGATAATGCGGGTCCTGAAAACGTAGTTCATGCAGTCCGGGGAGACGATTCCATGAAGCGACGACTGATTTGCGAATTGCTGTTGACTCTGGCCTGGGCGGGGCTTCTGGCCCGTGCCCAAGAACACTATGAGATTGTCGTAGATCGCGACGTGCCTGCCAAAATGCGTGACGGAGTGGTGCTGCGCGCGGATATTTACCGGCCCAAAGCTGATGGAAAATTTCCGGTGCTCCTTACCCGCACGCCCTACGACAAGCGCGGCGAAATGGACTTCGGCCCCATGGCCGCGGCGCGCGGCTATGTGGTGGTGGCTCAGGATGTGCGGGGCCGCTACACCTCGGATGGCGAATGGTATACCTTCAAGAACGAATCGCAGGATGGCTACGACACCGTGGAGTGGGCTGCGGCCCTACCCTATTCCAACGGGAAGGTGGGGATGTTCGGCGGGTCTTACGTCGGCGCAACCCAAATGCTGACCGCCATCGCCTCCCCGCCACACCTGGCAGGAATTCTGCCGGTGGTGACCGCCTCCAACTATCATGAAAACTGGACCTACCAGGGCGGCGCGTTTGAACAGTGGTTTGACCAATCTTGGACGACGGGCCTGGCGGAGAACACCTTTGACCGCCGCATGGTCAAGGACTCCTATGCCACTCGTTGGGACGGGAAGCTTCCGCTGACGGATTATCCCTTACTGGACCCCGGCACTCCGACCGGCGTGGCGGACTATTATCTCGACTGGCTGGCACACCCCGGTTATGACGACTATTGGAAACAGTGGTCGATTGAAGAACACTACTCACAGATCCAGGTCCCGGCTCTCCATGTTGCCGCCTGGTACGACCTCTTCCAGGACGGCTCATTTCGAAACTACATGGGAATCAAAGCTCACGGCGGCAGCGATGCAGCTCGGAACGGGCAGCGGTTGCTCGTGATCGTGGGTGGCCACGCGGGGTTCGGGCCGATCATCGGCGAGGTCGATTTCGGCAAGGATTCCGTTGTTACCGAACACGCAATCATCCTGCGTTGGTACGACTACCTGCTGAAAGGTATTGATAACGGAATGGGGAGTGAAAAGCCGGTGAAGCTATTTGTGATGGGAAAGAATGCATGGCGTGAGGAGGAAGGCTGGCCTCTCGCGCGCGCCCATGAAACGCGCTATTACCTGCACTCTTCGGGCAAGGCCAATACCCTGAGGGGTGACGGGGCACTGGGCCCACAAGCCCCCGCCACGGAGACGGCCGACCAGTATGTGTACGACCCCGCGGACCCTACACCGACTCGCGGTGGGCCTCTTTGCTGCGACACCACTCACCAACCTCCAGGGGCTTTCGACCAGCGGCCCGTGGAGAACCGCGAGGACGTGCTGGTCTACACCACTCCCGCTTTTAAGCAAGACACGGAAGTGACTGGACCCATTACGTTAGAAATCTACGTGAGCTCCTCCGCGGTGGATACGGACTTCACTGGGAAGGTCGTCGATGTTGGACCTCAGGGCTTTGCCCGGAATCTGACGGAAGGAATTTTGCGCGGGCGGTATCGCTCTTCCCGGGAAAATGCGGAGCTCATGAATCCGGGCGAGGTGTACAAGCTCACGCTCAATCTCTGGTCAACTTCCAACGTGTTTCTGGCGGGGCATAAGCTGCGGCTGGAAGTATCGAGCAGCAACTTTCCGCGCTTTGACCGGAACTTGAATACCGGAGAGGACCCGGGGCATTCGGTGCGCATGGTAAAGGCGACCAACGCCGTTTATCACGATCGCACGCATCCGTCGGCGCTGATCCTGCCGGTGGTACCGCAATGAACGGAGTGGTGATTTGCGCGCAGGGGATTGACCCCCTCACCCAACGCCTTGCGGTCTCCCCTCCCCTCAAGGGAGCGAGGCGGGTCACCCAGGAACGATTGGAGAGGCAGGGGATGGGAGCGGCTCGCTAGGAGCAAAGTGAGTCACTTCCGGATGTCCGGTTGGATTGACACTCCCCCGCCGCGCGCTGATAATGGATTCTCGCCTGCGTTATTCCAGGCGACGAAAGGGCACAGACAAACCGATGGAACCTTACTACGATCCGGATGCCAGCCTGGAAATATTCCGGCAAAAGACCCTCGGAATTATTGGATATGGAAATCAGGGGCGTGCCCAGGCGCTGAATTTGCGCGACTCAGGCCTCAATGTCATCATCGGGAGCCTTCGTGATGAGACAGCGGGCCAGGCAGAAAAGGATGGCTTCGTGGTCCGCTCTGTCGCGGAAGTCGCCGAGCGCGCGGACGTCCTGGCCTTGCTGATCCCCGACGAAGTCCAGCGCGAAGTTTACACCAGCGTCTTGAGCACCCGCCTGCGCAGCGGGCAGACGTTGGATTTTGCTCATGGGTACAATATTCACTTTGGTTTGATCGTACCCCCCGCGGACGTGGACGTTATCATGGTGGCGCCTCGCATGATCGGGACCGAGGTGCGTGAGTCTTTTGTGCGCGGCGAGGGCTCTCCTGCCTTCATCGCCGTAGCGCAAGACGCCTCGGGCCGTGCACTGGAAACGGCGCTTGCCTGGGCACGGGGGATTGGCGCCACGCGCGTGGGCGCCTTTAAAACCACGTTTGCGCAAGAAACTGAACTCGACCTCTTTCAAGAACAGGCCGTGTGGCCTCTCCTCTTCCGGACCTGGACCATGGCGTTTGAATTCCTCGTCGCGAGCGGCTTTCCACCGGAGATGGTAGCTCTCGAAATGTACGGGTCTGGAGAGGCTGCGGAAATATTCCGCGAGATGGCTCGCGTGGGCTTCTTCAAACAGGCGCGACTCCACTCTCAAACCAGCCAGTACGGAACTCTCTCGCGAGCGAGTGCTGTTCCCTTTGCCAAGGAAATAGGCAGCTTCATGGAGAAGGCCCTCGCCACAATTCGCGACGGCCGGTTCGACGTTGAATGGCGCAGCGAGCAGGCCGCCGGCTACCCGGTCTTCAAGAAACTACGCGCGCAGGCGGACTCGCATCCCATCAACCAGGCGGAGGAACAGATGCGCCGCTTGCTGAAGTTCAAATCAGAGTGAAAGGCGTTCCATGCTGCGCCGATGCATTTGTTGTCGCCGGCGCCGATGGCAGGGAGGTTTTCGATGACAGAAATCTTTCGCAATTACATTGCCGGTAAGTGGGTGGATTCCCCATCCGGGAAAACCTTCCCGGACACTAATCCCGCCAACACCCATGAAACCATCGGACACTTCCAGGCTTCCGATGCGGAGGATGTGCAAGCGGCCTGTGCAGCGGCCGCGAAGGCGCAATCTGCGTGGGCCACTGCGCCGCCGCCACGAAGGGGAGAGTATCTCTTCAAGGCGGCGGAACTCATGGAGAGCCGCCTCGCGAAGATCAGCGAAGAGATGACTCGCGAAGAGGGTAAAACGCTGCCGGAAGCCAAAGCTGAGGTGAAGCGGGCCATCAACATTTTGCGCTACTTTGGCGGCGAGGGCGCGCGACAGTTCAGCTACCAGATCCCCTCGGAGCGCGACAACGTGTTCGCCTATACGCTGCGCAAGCCATTAGGCGTGGTGGCGCTCATCACTCCCTGGAACTTCCCCAGCGCCATTCCGGTGTGGAAAATGGCCCCGGCACTGGTGGCCGGGAACACAGTGGTGATCAAGCCGGCATCGCTGGCACCCCTCAGCGGCTATCGGGTTGTGGAAGCGTTACACGAGTCCGGAATCCCCGCCGGCGTGGTGAATTACGTGACGGGTGGAGGTGGGACCGTGGGCAATGCTTTGGTCGAACACCCGGCCGTGCGTGCCGTTTCCTTCACCGGTTCATGCGAGGTCGGCAATGCGCTTTACGAAAAAGTCACCCGGGGTAAAGTGCGCGTCCAACTGGAAATGGGCGGCAAGAACCCCACGGTCGTGCTCAAAGACGCCGACCTGGATTACGCTACCGACGTGCTGGTGAACGGCGCATTCTTCTCCACCGGTCAAAAGTGCACCGCGTGCAGCCGCGCCATTATCGAGAAGTCCATCTATGAGCCCCTTCTGGAAAAACTTGTCGCCAAGACCCGCAAACTGAAGGTGGGCAACGGGCTCGAGCCGGGCGTCGATATCGGTCCCGCCGTGGACGCTGCCCAACTTGCGACCGACTTGAAATACATCGAAATTGCCAAGAACGAGGGAGCCAAGGTGGTCTGCGGCGGCAAGCGCTTGACGGGAGGAATTTACGACCTGGGTTACTTCGTTGAGCCCACTCTCTTCACCGGCGTGACACCGGAAATGCGCATCGCGCAGGAAGAAGTCTTTGGACCGGTGCTGGGATTGATGGTGGCCGACGATTTCGAAGACGCTATGCGCCTGGCTAATGGAGTGAAATTTGGCCTGTCGGCCTCAATCGTCTCCCGCGACCTCACGCGCGTCCATCAGTTTATCAACAAGATTGAAGCCGGGCTCATTACCGTCAATCTGCCCACGGCGGGGGTGGAATACCAGCTTCCCTTTGGCGGCACCAAGGAATCGAGCTTCGGCATGCGCGAACAGGGGCCCGCCGCGCTCGATTTCTACTCGGAAACGTGCACCGTCTATATGAAGTATACGCAGTAGGGAGTGGTCCGTTGTTTGTTGTCAATTGTCCGTTGCACGCACGAGACGAGGTCGTGAAATCCAATGGATTCAGATCGGTTGCTCGTGCCGATGCTCGCGTGCTGATCCTGGGCTCACTGCCCGGGAAAGTCTCTCTGGAGCATGGCGAGTATTATGCTCAACCGCGAAACGCCTTCTGGCACATTATGGGGGAGTTCGCCGGAGCCTCTCCCGACCTAACTTATAAGCACCGCCTCCGCTTGCTCAAAGAAAATGGCATCGCACTGTGGGACGTCTGTGCAGCTGGGCACCGTTCAGGTAGTCTCGACTCGGCGATCCGACTTTCCACCGTCGAAACCAACGACTTCAGTGAGTTTCTCCGCGCCCACACCGGCGTTGGCCTGATCTGCTTCAATGGTAAAAAGGCTAAAGACATTTATGACCGAAAGGTGCTGCCGAATCTGCCCACCATTTTCAGGCGAATCCGCTGTGAGGTACTTCCCTCCACGAGCCCCGCGCACGCCGCGGTGCCATATGAGCAAAAGCTGTCACGCTGGCTCACCGTGTTAGATGAGGGCAGCGCCTCCCGGTCCCCGCGGAGTGGCGCCGCGCCAAGGCCGCCAGAGCAAATTGCAACTTACCCCCGCCACCAAGGGAGCCCATCATGAAAGAGACTCAACAGTTTCTCGCCAAACTCAAGCTGCCCACGGAAGACAACCATGCCTTGAAGCCCAGCTCGAAGCGCTTCAAGAACGGCGGACAGTATCGCATTGAAATCCCCAGCGTCGAAGGGCCGCGGGTGTTTCGCGAAGTGCTGGAAGCCGCCAAGGCTCACAAGGTGCCGATTCACCGCATCAGCCAGGGAAGCGGTGTCATGCTGCTGACGCGCGCCGAGATTCGCGAGATGGCCGAAATCGGGCACGACGAAAGCATTGAAGTTTGCCTTTTCGTCGGTCCGCGCGCCACCTTTGAGACCGGCGCGCAGACGGCTTCCGCGGCGGGCAAGGTCATCGGTCTCCAGCACCGCGGCGCCGATCAACTGGTTTACGCCATCGAGGACGTCCGGCGCGCGTGCGACCTCGGCATCCGCAGCATTCTTCCCGCCGACCTCGGTCTTATCTGGGTTCTGGACGCCATGAAGCGGAAGGGCGAGTTGCCCAAGAACCTGGTCATCAAAAGTTCCGTCACGCTGCCCGCCGCCAATCCCGCCACGGCCAGGGTCTTTGAGCAGTGCGGCGTGTCGACGATGAATATTCCCACTGACCTGAACCCGGCGCAGATGGGCGCCATCCGGCAGGCGGTCGACATCCCCATTGATATCTATATCGAAGTGCCTGATAACTTCGGAGGCTTCATCCGCTATTACGAAATGCCCAAGATCATCGAGGTGGCCGCGCCGGTCTATTTCAAATTCGGCCTGCGCAACGCGCCCGACATCTATCCTTCCGGACAGCACATCGAAGACCTTGCCGTGAAAATGGCCCGCGAGCGCCTGCACCGCGCCCGCATCGCGCTGGATTTGCTCGAGGAATACGCGCCGGACGCTAAGATGTCGCCGCTGGGTTCGAAAGATTTAGGAATACCTGAAGTAGGATAGTGCGATTTCGGTATGCGTCTTTCCGCCGTCTACAACATGATCCACCGATTGTTCGCAGCCCACCGCGCGCTCGTCGCGCATTAGGGAAGGGAGAAGCCGCTACCGCGATGGCAGGGAGACCGCCCGAATCGCTCGCAAGCGCGAGTGACCATACATCAGCCAGCCCTCAGGACTTCTTCGGCATGTGTACGTAGACGTAAAAGCCACCGAGGATGGTGAGAATTGCGCCCCACCATATAGCGGGATGCAGGTCCGAAAGGACAGTTGGCGGCGGGCTGTAGATCTCGTAGATCCCTTCTGCGAGGATGATTACCCCGTAGATTAACAGGATGACACCTACGAAGAACCAGACCGGAATCATTTGATGTTCTTCGGACATGAGCTCAGACCTCAAGGTTAAAGCGATCAGGGATCCATAACCGGCTTAACCGCTTCTGCGGTTACCAGAAAATCCACTGTAACACCAAGAAGATGACCAGTGATATAGCGGCCCAAAAAACCGGGCGTTTCCACAGTGGTAAATGCCCTTCGCTCGGCAGCGGGGTACACCCGTAGACCAAGCCGGTCAACTCTTCCACCGGCTTGGGCTTGGTCATATAGGTGACGGCCACCGTGACGATGACGCAAATCAGCCACGACCACAGGGCACGATACATATTCTCGGCCATGGGCTTGGCATCACTCGAAAGCGCAATGTAGGCGAGCGTGCTGGGATTAAATTTCACCATCAGGAACATCGCGACCGAAGAAGCGCTGCCTGTGAGCAGCCCCCAGAAGCCTGCCGCCGGCGTCACGCGCTTCCACATCATGCCGAGCAACACGGTTCCGAACAGCGGCGCAATGAAAATGCTGAACAGCGCCTGGACGTAATCCATGATGCTGCTGAATTGCATGACGAAGTAGGCGGTACCTATCGAGACCAAGACGCCGAGAATGGTGGACCAGCGTCCGACCTTGACGTAATGGTCGTCCGAAGCTCCCTTACGCATGAACGGCCGATAGAGGTCGTAAGTCCAGACCGTCGCAAAGGCACTCACGTTCCCCGCCATCCCTGACATGAACCCGGCGATCAGCGCCGTAATGCCGAGGCCCAGCAAGCCCGGGCCGCAATAACGCGCCAGCATCAGCGGCAGAACCTCGTTGTAACTGTGCTGGCCGGTGGCGATGGCGACATTTTCCGGAACCAAGTGGAACGGAAGGACGGCCAGAGCGATGAGTCCCGGCAGGATAACGATGAAGGGTACGGCCATCTTGAAATAGGAGCCGATGATGGGCGCCATCTTGGCGGCGCGGAGGTCCTTGGAGGCCAGGACGCGCTGCACCACCAGGAAATCCGTCGTCCAGTAGCCGAAGGAAATTACAAAACCCAGGCCGAAGACAATGCCGGTCCAGTGGATGCCCATGGGGTTGCCCGCAGAAGTGCGCCATCGGGCCCCAGAGGTGAGTGTAATTACCCTGCGGAAAATTCTGATGGATGCGCGCCACAAGTTTGGTCCAGCCACCGGCCTCGATCAACCCCAGGATGGGAATCAGCAGCGCGCCCAGCCAAATAAGGAAGAACTGGAGCACCTCGTTGAAGATCGCCGAGAACAGGCCTCCCAAGGCCACGTAGATCCCCACGGTGAGCGACGACATCCAGATGCTGAAGTGGATGTTCCAGCCCAGCACCACCTTCATGACCAGCGCCATCGCGTACATGTCGATCCCCGCCATGAACAAGGTCATGAAGGAAAACATCACCGCGGCGAGGCCGCGGGCGGACTCTCCGTAGCGGAGTTGCAGGTAACCGGGAACGGAGTGGGTCTTGGAAATGTAATAGAACGGCATCATGACGAGCCCGAGGAACAGGATGGCCGGGATCGCGCCGATCCAGTACCAATGCGCCGCCAGGATGCCGTACTGATAGGTGGAAGCCGCCCAGCCCATCAGTTCCAGGGCGCCAAGGTTAGCGGAAATAAAGCTGAGGCCCGCCACCCAGGCCGTCATTTCCCGGCCTGCCAGGAAAAAACCCTCGCCACTCTTCGCATAGCGCTTCAGGTAGAAGCCAATCCCCAGGACCATCGCGAAGTAAATGCCGACGATCAGCAAGTCCACCGGTTTCAGGAAAATGAGTCGCTGGGCGGCATTGGCAGGATCCGGGGCAGCGAACCACAGCATGGCCAACGGAAACGAGAGGGATAAGTTCATGACATGTCCTCAGTAGTACAGCGACTATCCGATCGAGATATCCTCACGGTCTACGTTTTCGAGCCCCGCCCGAAAATGCTGACCTGGAAAGGTGGGCACAATCCTATGCGATTCGTACGTGACGCGTAAAGCCCCTTGTCCGCAACTTCCGCTAGGCATTCTTGCCCGGCTGGCCATACGTCGTGTGGTAGCGATCCCACCACTTCTTCACTTCCTCAGGCGGCAGGGGAGTGGGTTTGCCGAGGAGCAGAGCAAGGTGAACGGTCTTGGCAACGTCCTCGAGCATCACCGCGGCTTTCAGAGCCGCGCGAGGCGTCGGCCCCCAGGCAAACGTGCCATGATTCCGCATGAGTATCGCCGGCGCTCTGTTCCTGTATTGAACGATTGCCTGGCCGATATGGTCAGCCTGGTTATCCACGTACGGCGCGCAAGGAATTTCGTCACCGAACTCATCCGCAATGGCTGTAAGGTAGGCGGGAATCGGCAGGCCCAGCAACCCCAAGCTCGTGGCGTAATTGGAATGGGTGTGGATGACGCCGCCCACCTCCGGGCAGTGCTTATAGATATAAAGGTGGTCAGGCAGGTCCACGGAGGGGTTCCACTTACCATTAACCTTGCGGCCCTGAAGGTCCGTCACCACCATATCCGCGGGCTTCATTTGATCGTAGTCCATGCCACTCGGCTTGATCACTACGCGGCCGCGCTTGCGATCAATGCCGCTGGCGTTGCCGCTGTGCATGGTGACCAAGCCGCCGCGCCAGACACCAAGATTGGCGTACCAGACTTCGTGCCGGAGTTGTTCGAGTGTGGGCATGGTAAAAGAACCTTTCAGCTCTCAGCGTTTAGCTATTTCCACGAGAAGCTATCCGTAATCGGCATCAAGGGACCGGCCGAACCCGAAGGAGCTATGATCAATTTCTTAAAACCTGATGGGCATAGCAGTAACTGAGAGCTGCGTCCCGACAGCCACTTAACCGCTTAATCACCGCCACCAATCTCACCTCAAGAAGCACTCAGCCATCAGCACTCCCTATCCAGCGAACAGCTAGGACTTACAGCCCTGGTTGTAGCTGGCCGCTGATTGCTGACAGCTCACTTCGCCGCCATCTCCCGCTTCAACGATTTCAGCCGCTTCATCACGTCGTTTGCGCCGCGGCCGAAGTAATCGTGCAACTCGTGGTATTCGGCATAAAGCTGGTTGTAGATCGCGTGGCAGTGGGCGTGCGGCTTAAAGTTCAGCTTTTGCACTCGCGCCATCTTCTGAGCAGCTTCAACAATTGAATCGTAACCGCCGGAGGCGCGCCCCGCCGCGACGGCTCCATGCATGGCGGATCCCAGCGCCGAGCAGGTTTGGAGGGGGTCTGCCAGCTTGATTTCCCGTCCCGTGACGTCAGCGTAGATCTGCATCAGGAGATGGTTTTTCTCCGGCAACCCACCGCAGGCCACAAGTTCGTTCACGGTGACACCCTTTGACTCGAAGGCCTCGATGATGGTGCGCGTGCCGAAGGCTGTGGCTTCAATCAGGGCGCGATAGATTTCCTCCGCCCGCGTGGCGAGCGTCATGCCGAGGAGCATGCCGGTCAAGTCAACGTCCACCAGAATCGAGCGGTTGCCGTTCCACCAATCGAGAGCCACAAGGCCCGACTGACCCGGCTTGAGCGCGGCAGCGCGTTTTTCCAGGACCGCCTGGAATGGCGCCTTCGTCTTGCGCGCTTCATGATGAATGTAATCCGGGACCCCATTCTCGAAGAACCAGGCAAAAATGTCGCCGACCGCGGATTGCCCCGCTTCGTAACCCCACAGTCCCGGGACAATGCCGTCCTCAACGGTGCCGCACATACCCTCAACCATCTGCTTTTCTTTGCCGAGCAGCATGTGGCAGATGGACGTACCCATGATCATGACGAGCGAACCGGCTTCGGTCACCGTACAAGCCGGCACCGCCACATGGGCGTCAACATTGCCGATGGCGACTGGCGTTCCTTCTTTGAGGCCCGTCTTCTTTGCCCAGAGGGCAGTGAGACCGCCGGCCTTGCCTCCCAGCGGAAAGTACTTTTCACCCACCTTTTGCGCGATGACATTCTCCATGCGTGGATGCAGGGCGCGGAAGAAATCGCCCGATGGAAATCCCTGGCCTTTCACCCACATGGCCTTGTACCCGGCCGTGCAGGTGTTGCGCTTCTCTTCGCCGGTCAGTTGCCACACGATCCAATCCGCGGCCTCAATGAAGCGGTCCGTGGCGTCGTAAACATCAGGATCTTCGTCCAGTACCTGTAAGAGTTTTGAGAAAAACCATTCCGAAGAATATTTCCCGCCGTAAATACGAATGAATTCCTCGTCGCGCTCGCGGCCGACTTCGTTAATGCGATTCGCTTCCGGTTGCGCGGCGTGGTGCTTCCACAGCTTGACGTACGCGTGCGGAGTTTTGCGATATTTCGGCACGGCTGAGAGCGGGGTACCGTCAGCCTTGGCGGGCATGGGGCTGGAGGCAGTGAAATCTGTTCCAATGCCAATCACGTCCTCAGCTTTCACCTTGGCTTCTTTCAAGGCTTTGGGAACCGCTTTCTCCAGCACGTGTAAGTAGTCGAGGGGATTTTGTAACGCCCAGTCGGGTTCCAATTTCGGGCCGCCCGGCAGCCGTTCGTCGATGACGCCATCCGGGTAAGGAACCAATGATGACGCCAGGAGCTTTCCATCACGCACCCGCACAACTACGGCGCGGCCTGATTCCGTACCGTAGTCAATTCCCAACGCAAACTTGTCTTTGGACATAGAGGCCTCCCTATAGCGTTTACTGCCTCCGCAAAGCAGAAGGTTGCAAGCCCGGCCCGGGCCACAGCTAGGCGTCTCTATGGCGATCCGAGCGGCGGGCCAAACATCATCTCCGAGAACGAGATGAAGCGCAAGAGGGAAAAGAGTAGCCCGCGGTTCGGGACTCGTTACGCGCTCTGCGCGCCCGCGTGTTTCTTTCCATTGACGCGCTGCTTCCATCTAGTGTTAGTATTCCACTCATTCCCCTTTCGGAGTTGCGCATGGAACTCTATCCCCATGTCTATCGAATTCAATCCTTGTTTGCAGGCCGGAACCTTTTTCAGTATCTCCTAGTGGGCGATAAGACGGTGCTGGTCGACACGGGCATAGCCCAAACGCCCGAGCAGGTTATCTTCCCCTACATGGATTCGCTACAACTCAGTCCCCAGCGCCTGACTCTCGCCGTAACCACGCACGCCGACACCGACCATCAGGGCGGTAATGCCGCCATCAAGCGCGCGTCGCCCGGCACGTGGCTCAGTTGTGGCGCCGCCGACCGAGCCCTCGTGGAGGACCCTCGCGCTCTCTACGATTATCGCTACAATTTTCTGCGTGCCGACCACGATATGGCCTTTGACCCTGATCCCTCGCCCGACGCCGGCAAAGCGCGCAAGATGGACATCTGTTTTACCGGGGGAGAGGTGATCCGCTTGACAGACACCTGGCATCTGGAAGTCCTTCATGTGCCGGGCCACTCGCACGGCCACTTGGCTCTCTACGATCCCCTGCACCGCGCAGCTTTTGTGGGCGACGCCATTCACGGCCGCGGTTGCCCGTATGCCACGGGAGGCATGGCCATTCCCGTGACTTACTACTACGTGGACATCTACCTTTCCACCCTCCGCTACTTTGAGCACTTGCCCATTGACACGCTCTACTCCGGCCACTGGCCCATCATGCGTGACGAAGAGATTCGGGACTTCATCGCCGAGTCGCGACAGACGGTGGAGTTCCTGGATCGCGTCATCCTGAGCAGCCTGGAAAAGAACCGCGCCGGACTTGCCATGAAGGAATTGGTCGACGCCGTCGCGACGGCGGTAGGCGATTGGCCGCCCGACTCCTGGCTGCTCGCGATGTTTCCTGTGAAGGGTCACATCGATCGTTTGGAAGAGCAAGGCAAGATTCGAGCCCTGCGTGGGACGCGCCCGGTGAAATGGGAGATGGCGTAGGGACGGCTAGAGGCTCGGGATCAGGCGTTCGGAAAGGACGGTAGACGCTGCGGAAAAACCCTTCAAGACTGCCATTCTGAGGCAGCCATTCGGGCGAAGAACCCCTATAGTGAGGTTATTATCTGTGTCAGGGGGAAAATAGCCCAAAGGCTACTAGTTGTAGGCCTAGACAAATCGCCGTCTCTCCGGACCGATGGTAAAGAGGGTAGCAAGCCGATTCATCGAGACGTTCCACCTGCTCAATCGATTAACGATTATATTTCGGCGTAATACCGCGGAGACGTTTCCAAACTGCGTCGCAACGCTCCAGCACGGATTTATCCAGCCTTGGGCCTTCAGCGGCCTTCAGGTTTTCTTGGAGTTGCTCCACTCGGGAAGCTCCCAGGATAATGGAATCGACGGCGGGTTGAGAGAGCACCCACTGGAGCGCCAGTTCCACTAGGGATTTGCCGGCCTCTTGGGCAATGAAGCGCAGTTCTTCCACGGCGGCGAAGTCGTCTTCAAGCCAGTAGCGGTCCTGATACATTTTGTTGCCGTCGAAGCGTGTGCCGGGAGTGGGCCCGCTCTGCCGGGAGTGTTTTCCGGTCAGAAACCCTCCCGCGAGCGGATTATAGGGGACCACCGCAACGCCGAAGCGCTGGCAGAAGGGCAGGTATTCCTCTTCGATACCCCTCGCGATCAAGTTGTACATGGGCTGCGATATACAATAGGGATGGTAACTACGTTTTTCACATATCCACAGGATTTCCGCAGCCTGCCACGCGGCGTAGTTCGAAATGGCCGGGAAACGCACCTTACCAGTTCGCACCAACTCTTCCATGGTTTCGAGCGTTTCCTCGATGGGGGTGGCATAATCAGGTTGGTGCAAGTAATAAAGATCGAGGTAATCGGTTCCCAGGCGCTGCAGGCTGGCGTCAATGGCCTTGCGTATTGCGGCGGGTGACAAACCCTCCTCATCGGGCGCGTCGCCCATTTTGCCGCGGACCTTGGAGGCTAGAATAACCTTGTCGCGACGGCCCTTCAGGGTCTTGCCGACAATGATTTCCGCCGCGCCGCGGTGGTAGACATTCGCCGTGTCAATGAAATTGATGCCCGCGTCAAGGCAGCAATCCACGATGTGCTGCGCGGTGGCTTCGTCGGTTTGGCCGGCAAAGGTCATCGTCCCGAACGAGAGGCGCGAGACCTTGAGACCAGTCTTGGGAAGCGTGCGAAATTCCATGTCTTTCCTCCTATGCGTTGCATCTAAATCTTAGTGCGGATATGCGTGGGCCGCCATAGCGAAATGGCCCATCCTGAAGGAGCGGCACGCATTTAAATCTCCCATTGCCGCGCCGTATATTACAATAGTTGCCTGTGCTGGAACCGCCGCTGTTACAACTTGCGCAGGATCTCGAATGGTTGGGATGTGAGCTTGAGCACTATGGCCACCAACACGCCATGCTGGGTTTTCCGGAGTCCGGCCCTAGTTGGGACACGTTCCGGGAAAAGCAACGCGGTGTACTGGTGACGGCAGATAAAATCGAGCGTGAGTTGAAAAATGCGGTACGCTACAATCTCTCAGGATTGGTAGGGGGGGAGTACCCCCTGGATGAGGCTTTGGACTCGGTTGCAGCCTTGCTGGGTGCGGTGGAAGAGATTAAGCATTGCTCCGTGTATGGCGTGCAGGTCATCCCAACGAGGGTTCGGGCGTTTACCAAGATGATTGAGGAGTATCTCCAAGCCACGGGGAAAGTGCGGGGATAGCCCCGGAGATTCTGGAAATGGGCTAACAACGCTTACGGTCAAAGGGCAAGGGATTGCCCATCGGGCATCTCGAGAAAACTCAAGGAGATTTCGTATAATGGACGAACAACAATTGACGAAGCAATTGCAGGACGAAGGGTTCGATGACGTTTACGTTTGGGAAGACGGCCCGGACATGAACTATCCACCCCACCAGCACCCTGACGTCTCAGCCCATATCATCCTGGCAGGCGAGATGACCGTTACGGTCGATGGGCACACCCGCACTTACAAACCGGGCGAGCGTTTCGATATTCCCGGCAAGACACCCCACTCCGCCCGCATGGGTCCGGAGGGTTGCAAATACCTGGTTGGAGAAAGATAGTGCCGCGGCCTGCGGTCCGCTTTTTCGCCAGCCGAATCGGCACGACAAAATGTGGGGGCGCTCCGGCGGGCTGCGCGGAGCCCCCGATGGCTGCTGGCTAACCCTTACGCCATTCCTCCCAATCTTTTCGCACGACGTCGACCATTTTCTTGGCCGCTTCATGAACCCACCCGGCCTTGCGCTTCCCGAGATCGCGACGCACATTTTTGATCGCGCGCTTGCTCCCCAGATGGATGTTGGCGGTCTCGAAGCCCATAGAGTGAAGCAGGCGTTCCTCATCACGTTTCTTGGGAATCGCTGCCATCTCAATGCGCGAGCAATGGGGAGCCAACCGGCGCACAATCCAGCGGCCGCACAAACGAACATAGGGATCAAGGGCTCGCGCGGCGGTGGTAATAATCTCTTCGTAGAAAATCTTCTTCGAGCCTTCGTCATCCTTTGCCCAGACGCATGCTGAAGGGAGCAAGGCCTTGGCCTCGCGTGCCACGCGGCCTCCCTCCCAATCCGCCAGCGCCACGTAGCGCTCGCGCCCCAGGCTCCCCAACCCTGCCACCCGGTGGGCAACGCGATAGACCAACCCGCGCGCGGGCAGAAGATCCTCCAGTGCCTTGCGCGCACTCTTGGGAACTTCTCCGCGCACGGAAGGAAGCGCATTCATCTTTCCCCAGAAGTGGACGGGGTCCCGCAACTCACCGGTTGCAGCCTCGCGTAGCCACTTGTTATCTTCTTCCAGCACAAAGGGCTTGCCTCCGGCTTCCAGCCCCTCCCGATACCCTGCCAGGATGGCCGCGCACGCATCCTCATGCGCGAGAGAAAGGTGGTTGGCAGAAATCGCCAAGTGGGCGCTGGCCGCCAGCCGCACCAGGTCGATGGTGTACGGCATGGGGTAAGCTTCGTCGAAATCATTTACGCCCCAAATCAGCCGCCCTTCCTGATCCCGCCACGTGCCGAAATTCTCCACGTGCAGATCGCCCACGGCCAGCACTCGCGGGGCCCGTGCCAGGTCCGGACAGGCTTGCTGCCACACCTGCAACCACCGGTAGAAGGCGGCGCGCAGGAATTGAAACATATCCTCGGCCATGCGGGTGTGTTTCAGCGCCAGGTCGGCCGGCACGATCGTAATGTTCTTGGCCAGCCATGCTTCGTACTTCTTGGTTGCCTTTTTGATGCGCATAGCAAGCTACCTTTCTGGCTGTGAATGCAACCGATGGAAATACTCCTCAACCCTGCTCAGGTCTTCCTCCGTATCCACACCAATCGTATCGTGCGGCGTTTCCACTACAGCGATGCCAATGCCGTACTCGAGAAAGCGCAATTGCTCAAGCTTCTCCAATTTCTCCAGCGGGGACGGTGGGAGATGGTGGAATTTTCCGAGCGCCGCGGCGCTGAATGCATAGAACCCTTGGTGCTTAAAGTATTGCACGGGTCCGTTGCCGTCGCGATCGAAGGGGATGCGCTCACGGGAGAAATAAAGCGCCCGCCCCGCGAGGTCGGTCACCACCTTCACGACATTTCGATCCAGGGCTGTCTGCGCATCAATCGCGACTTTGAGGGTTGAAACCTGTGTTGTGGGCGCCTCGTCGAAGGGCCGCAGCAAGCCTTCCAGGAGGCCGGGAGTGATCATGGGCTCATCCCCCTGGATATTGACGTAGATCGAGGCTGGCTCGTTTGCCATGACTTCCGCCATACGATCCGTCCCCGAACGGTGCTCCCGCGAGGTCATCATGGCGGGGATGCCCTGCTCGCGACAATAGGATTCGATTTCCAGGGAATCCGTTGCCACCAGCAAATGATCAAGGCACGCCGCCTCACGCGCGTTCTCGTACACCCAGGCGATCATGGGGCGGCCGCAGATGGCCCGCAACGGTTTGCCCGGCAACCTCGTGGATTCGAGCCGCGCGGGTATTACTCCCAGAACTCTATGCATCGTAGGGAACCAAGGGCAGGATATGCCCAGACATCACCACTTTGCAAGCCCTTGTGTAGGCCCGCCAAGATTCCGGGCGTCCGCAGAAAACTGGCTTGGCACCCTGGCAGGGGCTATACTCACAGGGCAATGCGCACTCGTTCGACGCTGCCCGTAGGCAAATTGCCGCCCGCCTTGCTCCGAGGCCTCCTGCGCGCGTGCCACCCGTCCCCGTCATCCGGCGTGGTGATTGGCCCGCGCTACGGGGAAGATGCCGCAGTCATTGACATCGGGCCGAAATACCTTGTCGTCAAGACCGACCCCATCACCTTCACGGCGGAGCGCATCGGCTGGTACGCCGTCAATATCAACGCCAACGACATCGCCACGCTCGGCGCGAGGCCGCGTTGGTTCATGGCAACACTGCTGTTGCCGGAGGGCCATTCCACTCCGAAGCTGGCGCAGGATATTTTCCTGGATATCCTCCACTCTTGCCGGGCGCTGGGCATTGCCCTGTGCGGAGGCCATACGGAAATCACCGCCGGATTGCAGCGTCCGATCGTAGTGGGCCAGATGCTGGGGGAGGCGGAAAAATCGGAGTTGATTCGAAAAGAGAGCCAGCAAGCCGGAGATCTCATCATCCTGACGCGGGGTGTAGCCATAGAAGGCACCGCCATTCTAGCGCACGCAAAATGCGTGGAACTGCAGAAAAAAGTCGGGCGTGCCGCCGTGAACGCGGCCAAGCGATGGCACTTGGACCCTGGCATTAGCGTGGTTTATGACGCGCGCCTTGCCGTAAGGTCCGGAGAGGTCCACGCGATGCATGACCCGACCGAAGGTGGGCTGCTTTCCGCCCTAGCGGAGATCGCCCAGGCGGGGGGAGTAGGGCTGCGCGTATGGAAGGAGAAAATCCCTGTCCTGCCGGAAACCCTGGCCTTCAGCCGTGCGCTGCGATTTGATCCCTTGGCTCTTATCGCGTCGGGTTCGCTGCTGGTCGTCGCAACCTCCGAGTCTGTTGCCCATCTGCTGAGGGCTTATGCTCGACAGGGGATTCCCGCCAGCGTCATTGGGGAAATTCGCCCCAAAAAGGAAGGCACCCTGATCGTCGAGCATGGACGGGGAACGCGCTTGCGCGTCCCTAAGCGCGACGAAATTGCGCGGCTGCTGAGTTGATCTATCCCGAGAAAGCGGAACTTGGCGCTCCCATACGCCAGGGCCCTGCGGCGCGCCGCAGATAATCCACTTTCTCCGGAAAGGGGAAAAAGAGGCGGGAAGCGCCATGGCGGGGGCCTTCTCAGCAATGAACTCAGCCCTAATTCAAGCTTCGCGTTGCGGGCGCTGAAAAGGCCTGATTTTGCTACCTTTTTCGAAGCGGCGTTAGGCGGTTGGAGGCGCTATTTTCAAGGCTGCGGAGTGTTTGGCATTGCCCCGAATTCATGTTATATTAGGAGAGTGAAACAGGCCACTTCTGGCAAGCTACGACGCCCTCTTGGGACTGTCTCAACTCTTAAAAATGGGAAGAACCCGTGCACGGTTAGCGAAGATTGAAGCGCCCTTGTGACGCCAGTCCATTCAAGCTCGCAGATGGGGTTAGTCTCAGACCGACTGTGCTCCTACCCGATGGGGCCGGCGAGTCATTTTCCCTCTGAAACCACCATGAACGCATGGCAAGAAATCCTGGGCTATTTGAAGACGAAGGTGAACACCCAGAGCTACCAAACCTGGCTTCGCCCCACTCGCTTCAGCCACGTTAATCAGGAAGCGTTGGTGGTGCGGGTTCCCAACCGTGAGTTCCAGGATTGGATACAGGAGCACTACGGCAGCCTGATCAATGAAGCTCTTTCTCAACTCCACTCGGACCTGCGCAAGGTCCACTATGTTGTAGAGGAAGATTCGGATAAGAAGCCCATTGAGTCAGGAATCACCAAAGCTTTTCAGGCTAAGTTGGATTTTGAATCGGTCGACCACCAGTTGAATCCGCGCTACACCTTCAATACTTTCGTGGTAGGCAACTGTAACCAATTCGCCCACGCGGCAGCACAGGCTGTGGCGGAAACTCCGGCAAAGGCCTATAACCCGCTGTTTCTTTATGGCGGAGTGGGGCTCGGAAAGACGCATCTGATGCAGGCCGTCGGCCACCTGATCAAGGGTAAATGGAAGGAGATGCGGCTGGCTTATGTCTCTTCCGAGAACTTTACGAACGAGGTCATTAACTCCCTTCGTTACGATCGCATGGTCTCATTCCGCGATAAGTATCGGAACGTGGATATTTTGCTGATGGACGACATCCAGTTCATTGCTGGAAAAGAACGGACACAAGAGGAGTTCTTCCACACCTTCAACACTCTGTATGAAGCCCAGAAGCAGGTGGTGATATCGAGCGATTGCCCTCCTAAGGAGATCCCCGGCTTGGAGGAGCGCCTGCGCTCGCGTTTTGCTTGGGGCCTGACGGCCGACTTGCAGGCACCAGACCTCGAGACCAAGCGGGCTATCCTGGCGAAGAAGACGGAAAGTCAAGGCGTAACTCTGCCCGATGACGTCAGCGATTTTGTCGCGCGAAAAATCAAGTCCAGTATTCGGGATCTTGAGGGAGCCCTGACGCGCCTGATTGCGTATTCTTCGCTTACGGGTACAGCGGTTACCCTCTCCATGGCGCAACAGGTACTAAAGAACTTGGTTGATCTGGAGGAGCGGCGGGTTTCGATTGAGAATATCCAGCGCGCGGTATGCCGGGAATTTGGCCTCAGCTTGCCGCAACTGAAGGCCAAAGACAATAGCCGGGGCATATCTTATCCGCGGCAGATCGCTATGTTCCTGGCAAAAGAGTTGACCCCTGCATCGCTGCCGCAAATTGGCAGGGAGTTTGGCGGAAAGCACCATACCACGGTGCTGCATTCCATTCATAAAATCGCGGAAATGCGCGAGAGTGACAGGGATTTAAACAGACTTCTCAACAAGCTACGTGATAGTCTGAATTAAACTTAGTGTGTAATCCAACGCTGACTCGAGTGGGGAAGTTGTGAATTTTTATAGCGGGGATAAAATTTCGTTCCTTTCCACAATTTTCGGAAAGCCATCAACAGGTGAAATACCCCCAAAATTGTTTCTGCGGTGGAGTTTCTGGATTTTTCCACAAATACACAGCACTACTACTAAAAACTGTTTTCTGAGAGAGAATTTTTTATGGAATTTTCTACTAGTAAAAATGACCTCCTTAAGGAACTAACCCTCACACAGGGTGTCGTCGAAAGAAAGACCACAATTCCAATTCTTTCGAATCTGCTTTTCGAGGTCGATGAGTCAACCCTCCGCATCAGTGCCACGGACCTCGATCTTGGGATCCGTTGTAGTTGTCCTGCCCAAGTGAAGGAAGCAGGGTCGGGGGCAATCCCCGCGAAGCGCTTATTCGAAATCGTTCGCTCTTTACCTGATGCCGAGGTGCGATTTAAGCTGCTCGAAAATCATTGGGTGCAGGTAACTTGTGCGCGGTCGTCATTTAAACTTGTAGGAATGGCGCGAGATAACTTTCCCGTGCTGCCGGACATTCCCAAACCGTTGGCCTCTCTCCCGGCTAATGTTTATAGCGCGATGATCCAGAAGACCATCTTTGCAATATCCAACGAAGAATCACGCTACACCCTAAATGGTGCCTTGCTGCTCCTGAAGCCGGAGAGCGCTAGCATGGTGGCGACGGATGGTCACCGCTTGGCGCTGGTCGAGCGCGACGTGCAGGTCCAGGGGCTGAAAAATGAATTACGCCTCTTAGTGCCGAAAAAAGCAATGGGGGAACTCTTACGCTTACTTGCTGAGGTGGAAGAAGAAACCCTTGTTGACATCTCCAAGGACGAAAGCCATCTCTTCTTTCAAATCGGTAGCCGGGTTTTGATCTCGCGAATGTTGACGGGACAATTCCCTAACTACGAAGCAGTCCTGCCGCGGGAAAATACCAAAATTATCGAGATGGACAAGGAGAAGACCGCGGCGGCGATTCGCCGGGTCGCTCTGCTGGCCGACGAGCGCTCACACGCCATCCGTATGCAGGTGGAAAAGGATCGGGTGGAAGTCTTTTCTTCCAGCGGTGAGTTTGGTGAGGCGCAGGAAGTTCTCGACGCGACCTACGACCTGGATTCGATACAGATTGGGTTCAACTACCAATATCTCCTCGATTTCATGAGCGTGGTCAAGGACGGAGTAAAGATTCGTTTGGAATTGAAGGACGAACAGAGCGCCGGGCAATTCCGCCCGTCGGACCAGGATGCTTACCGGTATCGCTACGTGGTTATGCCAATGCGCATCTAACAAAAGTGACGAGTCAGCACGTGGCCTCTAAACGGCCGGTGAGTTAGGACAAGAGGGAATCGTCATACTGAAACTACCCTACCAGTCTCTTTTAAGTTGCTGCACTATCGGCCGACAGGGAGGTTTCTTCTCTGTCGGCTTTCTTGTCTAGTAGGCCCGGTGTAGAGGCGGCTTTACGCCGCCATGGCGGGGTGAACCCGCCGCTACGGGGCAGTGGAAAAGAATCAACCAGGAGGTTTTCCAGTCACGTGAGCAAGCAGAAGGATCCTGAGGTGAACGGTGCTCAGGCCTACGATGCTGATAGCATCAAGGTTCTGGGCGGTCTGGAAGCAGTTCGCAAGCGGCCGGCGATGTACATTGGCTCGACCGGACCCGTGGGATTGCACCATCTTGTTTGGGAGGTGGTTGACAACGCCGTAGACGAAGCCTTAGCAGGTTTCTGCGACCTCGTGAACGTCGTCGTCCACGGCGATAACTCGGTTACGGTCACTGACAATGGCCGCGGCATTCCGGTGGACATGCACAAAGAGGAAGGCCGCTCTGCGGCGGAAGTCGTCATGACCGTCCTGCACGCGGGTGGCAAGTTCGATTCAAAAAGCTACAAGGTCTCCGGCGGCTTGCATGGGGTGGGAGTCTCGGTGGTGAATGCTCTTTCCGAGTCGCTGGAACTCGAAATCTGGCGCGACGGATACACGTGGGAGCAGTCGTATGAGCGCGGCAAACCGCTTGCTTCCCTCAAACGAGCCGGCAAAACGGAAAAGCGGGGCACGAAGATTACTTTCCTGCCTGACCGGCAAATCTTTGAGTCGATCGAATTCAATTTCGATACGTTGTCCCAACGCCTGCGCGAAATGTCCTTTCTAAATAAAGGATTGACCGTCCGCCTCAAGGATGAGCGCACCAACAAACAGAGCGAGTTTCATTACAACGGCGGCATCGCCGAATTCATCAAGCACCTCAACAAAAACAAGGAAGTGCTTCACCCGACGCCGATCTACGCGGAAAGCGACCGCGACGACATCCACATGGAGTTCGCGCTCCAATACAACGACGGTTATGCGGAGAATGTCTTTTCTTTTGCCAACAACATCAACACGGTTGATGGTGGCACCCACCTTTCCGGCTTCCGCTCCGCGCTGACGCGGGCCATCAATCAGTTTGGACAGAACCAGGGTCTCTTCAAGGACGTTAAGGAGAACCTCCAGGGCGAGGATGTGCGCGAAGGTTTGGTGGCCGTGGTAAGTGTGAAGCTATCGCAGCCGCAGTTTGAGGGGCAGACTAAGGGAAAACTCAATAGCGATATCCAGAGCACCATGGCCAGCTTCGTCTACGAGAAGCTGATGGAGAGTTTTGAAAAGAATCCTACGGTGGGCCGCAAGATTTGCGCCAAAGCCGTGGATGCCTCGCGCGCCCGCGAGGCCGCGCGCAAAGCTCGCGAACTCACGCGGCGCAAAGGCGCCCTGGATTCCGGCGGTTTGCCGGGCAAGCTCTCCGATTGCCAGGAGAGAGATCCCGAGCGTTGCGAATTGTTCCTGGTAGAGGGCGACTCCGCCGGAGGCTCCGCCAAACAGGGGCGCGACCGCCGCTACCAGGCCATCCTGCCGTTGCGGGGAAAAATCCTGAACGTGGAAAAGGCGCGGTTTGACAAGATGCTGGGCCACGAAGAAATTCGCGCCTTGATTACAGCGCTGGGAACCGGCATCGGCAAAGACGACTTCGACATCACCAAACTCCGCTATTCCAAAGTCATCATCATGACTGACGCGGACGTGGACGGCTCGCATATCCGCACCCTTCTACTCACTTTCTTTTATCGCCAGATGCCGCAACTTGTCGAGCGCGGCAACGTTTATATTGCGCAACCTCCGCTCTACTTGATTAAGAAAGGCAAGAAAACCCAGTACATTCACGATGAGAAGGAATTCCGCCGGGAAGTGCTGCGCCGCGCCACCGAGGATCACGCCGTGGAATTCGGCGAAGGCAGCAAGAAGGTGAAGCTGGAAGGCGGCGAACTAACTAATTTCCTGATGGCTTTTGGCGAGTACATTGAGCTTTATATCAAATTGGAAAAACGCATCGGAGATGGGCGGCCCATTGATGCCCTGTTGCGCGGCGAACTCTCGAAGAAAGCTGAACTCGAGAATCAGGAGAAGTTGGAAAAAGTGGCGAAGGACCTGCGGGCGGAGGGCTTTAAAACCACTATTAAACTGGACGAGGAGCACAATATCCATTTCCTGACGTTCCACAGCGAAACGCAGCCGGAACGCACCCTCGACTGGGACCTTCTCTCCAGCCCCGAATACCGCCGCCTATTCGATCTGCACAAACGCGTGCACGAATATGATCGGCCGCCCTTCACCATTACTTCCAATGGCAACACGTTGACCATCGAGGACCGCAAGGAGCTGGTGGAACACGTCATGTCGGTGGGGAAAAAGTCTTTCACCGTGCAGCGCTTCAAGGGGTTGGGTGAAATGAATCCCACACAATTGTGGGAAACCACCATGGACGCCGATCAGCGCACCATGCTGCAAGTCAAGGTCGAAGATCAAGTGGAGGCCGATTCCATCTTCACCGTGCTCATGGGCGACGTCGTCGAACCCCGCCGCCAGTTCATCGAGGACAACGCCCTCGACGTGAAGAATTTGGATATCTAACGATCATCCCTTGTAGGGGCACCCCTCGTGGGTGCCCTTGTAAAGGGCAGGCACGAGGCCTGCCCCTACATATATAGAACTCGCCGGAGCCTTGTTCCCGAAAGGGAATCAGGCGATCAGGCGTCGGTGCAGCCGGCGGAAAGATAGCCTGGGAAATCAGTAATTTGTCGCTCGTAAGAACCGGCGCTTACCGCACGGCCAGCGTGTATCCGGTATTGGCTTTGGGCTGGTCGTACACGCCGAAATCGCAGCTAAAAACGGTCCAGGCCTCGCCGGTGTTGGCGACATCCGTTGTGGAGGTCCAGTAGTACTGACCCGATATGAAATTGGTGAAAATCGGCGGCTGATACACCGTGTAGTCCGGGTTCAGGATGGTGTAATCGAAATAGTCCGATTCATTGGTTTGCATGCGGTCGGACATACTCTGTATTTCATTGCGATTGGGCATCCTCCAGCTTCCCGTCGTGGAACCGTCGGTCAAGCCGCACTGCCCGCTGGCCAACTGGCTGATGGCGGCCAGGGCGCTCGCCCAGGATTGGTTGATGCAGTTGGCCTGCTTGAGCCAGATCAGCCCCGTCATGGTGTCCGTCATGGTTCCGTTGCCATTGTCCAGCCAACGGGGATAGGTCAGCCCGACACCCATCTGGAGTGTACCGTCGTCACCCTTTTGATAGGATACGACAAATCCCGTGGCTGGCAGTGTCACCGCGCCGGCACTGGTGCCTTTCACCGCCCAAACGGCATTATTGGAAGTCGCCATGACGTTGGATACCTCGTCGTTGACATAACTCCCATCACTGAGACGGATCACCCAAGCGTAGAGGGAACCCGCTGCGCCTCCCCAGTAGGGCGTCGAGGTCCAATAAAGTCCAGTGGAGACGTTGACAAAAGGATTCCCGGGCGTCAGCGTCGGGTTGCTGGCGGAGACATCGACCAGGCTCTCGAGCTCATGCAGGTTGGGCACGCGCCACGTGCCCGCGGTGGATTCGTCCGACAGGCCACACTCTCCGCTGGAAAGCGCGTTGACATCCGTAAAGGCCCCATCCCAGTTTGTGGGATTGAAACAACCGGCATTCTTGAGCCAAATGAGGCCGGTAACGTGGTCGGTGACGGTACCGTCCTGATTGTCCGTGAAGCGAGTCGCGGGCCACGCCGTTCCCTTGCGCAGCGCGCCGTCGTCGTCGCCGGCGTAGGAGGCGCTCTGACCCGTAGCGGCGATATTCACCCGCGGGTTGCTGCCATCGTAGGCCTGAAAATTGGCCGCGGTCAGTGTGCCTCCGTATCCTTGCGGGGGTATCCAGTCAGTCACCGTGAAAATGATGGGGGGATTAAGCGTGTTGAGGCCGGCGAACTGCCCGTTCATGCCGGCCCGCATGACCGTCGCGCCGCTGCCCACGGAAGGATAAAAACCGTAACCAGCTTTGATGACCCAGAATTGATATTCTTGCGGCACATCGGCGGTATCACCCAGGCCTTTAAAGGTGTAATTGCCGTTCGTGTCCGTGGTGGTCGCCTGCACAATCACATTGGAATTGGTCGACCAGGCGTAAACCTTGGCGCCGCCCATCGCCAATCCTTTATACGTTACCGTGCCGGAAATGGCGGCCGCGGCGGGCGGCGATCCCGGATCGGTCAACCCGGAACCGCCTCCCGCACCACCGCAACCGCTCAACATCCCGACACCTAGTAACACCAGGAACCACCTCATCAACTTCATCGTATTCTCCTCCGCGGTGTGACATTAAAGCGCGGCTAATGACGTCGGTCTAAAGTTGGTCTAACAAAGTGGGAGATCGGCAGCGAAGGCGTCAACTTAAGCGAAAGGCATGGTACCGAAGAGCTATATCAATCGTGCGCACGGGTGGCGCAGACATGGGTCTGGATGTCGGCGGCCCGGCCGACTACGCTTCTACTCCACCACCCCGCCTGATGGTTGTTTCCTACCGGTAGGAAAACCAGGAGAAAAATCGACCTGAATTGCCGCGCGGACGGGATATTTATCCTCTTCTTCCTAGCCTATGGCCTCCACGTTGCAACCAATCAAGCGGAGTATTGTCTCACGGGGTGGAATGACGCACCCCGGCGCTCCGTTCTTCCCATGATGTGGTGATGAATGCGGCCTAAAACCTGGCCCGCAGCCCCCAAGGAGGTTCCCATGTCCCTCGTCAAGAAACCCACCATGACGGAAAAGAAAATTGCCGCCAATCGGCGCAACCAGAATCTTTCCCACGGCCCGGTGATGGTGGAGGGAAAGGAGCGCATGGGCGCCGCGCGCCGGCGCGAGGGCTTTTATGCGAAGCCGCAGGAAGCGGTTCTGTCAAAAGTTTAATGAAAGGTAATGAAGGGTGGGGAGGTGGATAGAGCTGGGGGCTTTGCCCCCAGACCCCCAGGACTTATCGCTTTGGTGCCAAGATGGGTCTGGGCTGGGGGAGCGAGTGAGGCTCGCTCCCGACCGATCTCGGCCCCGGAGTCGGCGCTCAGGTCGCATCCCTGCGGAGCCCTATCCTCCGCCCCGGCCACTGGGAAGTTTACTCCCACCTTGCTCAGGCCGCCAGGGCGAGAGCGAGGATCTTATTCCACTGGCCTTGCAAGGTGGTGAGGGAACTCAACTCCGGCAAGGGGACCGGTACTCGGTAGCCCAGGGCCAGATGCGGGCGCAGGAAGTTGTAGTGGGTGACAAAGAGGGTGGTGAGGGCCACGGCGCCGTTGCGAGTGGCAAAGCCACCAGCGGGACGGACGTGGTATTTGTAGGTGCGATTGAGGCGTTCGATGAGTTGCTTGAAGGGGCGAAATTCCTTGGAGACCGCGTCGAGGTTTTCCAGACCGATGACCTGACGCAAGGTGTGGGAGGGTTGGGCAGCGGTGCGGTGGGCGTTGAGGAAGTGCACGCCGGCCTGATAAGCGGGGTTGCCATCGGTGATGAAGCGCAGGGCCTGACCCTCGGGCAGGGTGCGCGAGGCCTCGCCCAGAGCCACCGTGGCGGCCAAGGCATCGCGCTCCGGAGCGACGTGATAGGACGTGATGTGATGCCCTTGGGGGTCGAGAAAAAAGAAAGTGAATTGGTGCTTGCCGGCGACGCGAATATAGGTTTCGTCGCCGGTAGCGGTGTCGCTGAGGGGGGCTTTGTGGCGGAGGTTGAAGGCGTGGCAGTAATAAGCGGCGGCCTGGGCATAGTTGAGGACGGACTGGTAGCTGAGGGGCACGCCGAAGACTCGCCCGAGGACTTGCGCAGTCTTGCGGGCGGAGAGGGCAAAGGAGATGTGGAAGGCCAGCACCAAGCCCAACACGTCGGAAGAACGATGCAGACGGGTGACGTCGACGTGAGGCGGATGGGGAGCGGAAGGGGTCAGTTGGGCGGGCTGGAAGTGGTATTGGCGATATTGGTAGCGCAGCTTGAATTGCGTGCGGCGCAACTTCTGCAGCAGCTTCTCATTCCAGTTCAGCGCTTGTTGCTTCTGCCGGTAGTGAGGGCAGTGCTCGCCCGGGCATTTGTAGATGGTGCAGTCGGCACGCTGCTTCCAGGCGAAGAGGGAGTTGCCGCAGTAGGGGCACCAGTAAGGAGTTTTCGTCGGGCGATGACGGCGAGCGATCTGCGAGACACGGCCACAGACTTTGCAGCGCAGTTGGCAGGCTTTCCGGCCATCGTTGGCGTAGAGGAAGTCGCGGGGTGCGCCGCAGTGGGCACAACGACAGGTGGCAGGCAAGGGGTGAGCGCCGGAACGCTGAATCGGAGACAGCGGTCGGCGGTGCTGGCGCTGGTACTGAGCCAACAACTGCCGCCAGTGCAAGGTGCGGGAGGGAGGCGGGGGTGGCTGGGTCAAGGGGGCCAGAGGATCGACGTAGAAATCGCGGTAGTGCGGATGCTGCTGGCGAAAATCATCGCGCGGTTGCGGCTCGGGCTGACGGCCGGCGAGGATCTCTTGCAATTGCTGGACGAGTTCCTGCAAATCCTGGCGGGTAAATTTTCTGCAGAGCCAAAGCACCAATCGTGGTATGTTGCCCATGGCGGTGAGTCTCTCGGGAACCTGGCCGGTTCCCTGCTCGGTGAATTGGGAAAGAGAGACTTCACCGCCTTTTTTCTTTGCCGTCAAGTCCCACGACGAAGCCGCCATCGACACTCAGCCAAGTGCCAACCCGCCTTCGGCTCACCCCCGAACGCCCTGCTGTACCCGCTTCCAGGGGGGAGAAAGCAGAAACCGCGTTTCTCGAAGGCAATCCAAGGACTTACGGACTTATAGAGTCAAAATCTTTGGCAGAACCCAGGAAGCCAAAAAGATGTTAAAAATGAAGGTCGATCCGGCTATGTGTATGAAAACACAAGAGAATTTACAAAATGTGTACTCCAAAAGTGTCCCTTTTTGCACGAAAATGCACCCAATAAGCGACAATTGACGGAAATCTGTCGGACTTCATTGGACGAACGTGCAGAAGCTGCGTGAAAGACAGGGCGAAGTGGCGCCAATCTTCTGAGCCTGCCATTCGCGGTGAACGATGTTGGTGAAAAAACAGGTGGTTAGCCCGAATTTCTCACAAAGAAATTGAAAGAGGCTGTCTCTTCTGGCATAAGCATTTTGTTGAGAAAAACTTGCGTCAGAGAACGGAGACCGCCTTATGACCACAGAGTGTAACGGAAAACTTTTCGAATTTCATCCTTTGGGGCGGCGGGAGGTGCGCGCGGATTTTAGCGGTGGGGCGATCCCCAGCGATGGCGGAGGGTTGCTGCTGCGGGAGGTGGAGAAACGAACGGGAATTCTCGCGCGGTTCGCCGCGTGCTTTCAGGATCATCGCGAGGCGGAGCGGATTGAGCACCGGGTGGAGGAGTTGGTGGCGCAGCGGGTGTACGGGTTGGCGCTGGGATACGAGGATTTGAACGACCACGAGGAACTACGACGGGATCCACGGCTGGCGGTGTTGGCGGAGAAAGCCGATCCGAGGGGAGAGAGCCGGGCGCGGGAACGCGATCGGGGGAAAGCCTTGGCGGGGAAGAGCACGCTCAATCGTTTAGAGCTGACGAAGGCGGAAGTGGGAGAGAAGGAACGCTACAAGAAGATCGTGATGGATCAAGGGGCGGTGGACCGGCTGCTGGTCGAGGTGTTGCTGGAATGGTACGCGCAAGCTCCGGCCGAGATCGTTCTGGATGGGGATGCCACGGACGATCCCCTGTAGGGGCGGCAGGAGGGGCGGTTCTTTCACGGCTACTACGGGGATTATTGTTATCTGCCGCTGTATATCTTTGGTGGGGACGCGCTCTTATGCGCGCGCTTGCGGACCTCGGATCACGGGGCGGCGGCGGGGTGCGTGGAGGAGTTGGAGCGGATCGTGCAGCAGATTCGCCAAGCGTGGCCGGAGGTGAAGATCATCGGCCGGGGCGACGCGGGGTTTTGTGGGGAAGAGCTGATGAAGGGGTGTGCGGATCACGGCGGCGACGATGTGCTGGCCCTGGCGAAGAACGACCGGCTCAAGGCGGCCATTGCGGGGGAGATGGAGCAGGCGGCGGGAGAGTTTGCGCAGACGGGGAAGGCCGCCCGGGGGTTCCAGGAGTTTACCGATCAGACGCGCGACAGTTGGTCACGAGCGCGGCGGGTGGTGGCGAAGGCGGAACATTTAGAGCAGGGAGCCAATCCGCGGTTTGTGGTGACCTCGCTGTCGGCAGAAGCCTGGGAAGCGCGACGTTTATAGGAAGAGTTATATTGCGGGCGGGGGGAGATGGAGAACCGGATCAAGGAGCCGTTGATGCTGTTTGCGGACCGCACGAGCACGGCGCGGATGCGCAGCAATCAGATCCGGCGGTACTTCTCCTCGATCGCCTATCTGCTGCTGGAGGCGCTTCGTCGGCTGGGGTTAAAGGGAACAGAGTGGGCCCAGGCGCAAGCCACGACGATTCGGCTCAAGGGGCTGAAGATCGGAGCGCTGATGCGGGTGACAGTGCGGAAGGTGTGGATCGCGCTGGCCGGGGGTTACCCGTACCAGGAAGTCTGGGCCAGCATCTGGGCGCCGTTGCAGCAGGGGCCCGTGCGGGCTTAAAGGCGCCCATCGATTGGGGCCTCGTCCCAAAAGATATGCACAGGCGGAAGTGTGCCGAATCTCATCGGCAAGCGCTTTGTTTTCAGGAGGCGGAGGGGCGGAAAACGGGGCCAGGGTCATCAGCGATCGTCCCCAAGCGCTTTTTCAACCCCGCATGCATCCCAGGGGTCGCCGTCGAGATTGTCAGTGCCCTCGAAGCTGGCCTCAAAACACTGGTGAGATAAGCGGGTTAGGGCGGCACGTGCCGGCCTAAAGGCCGGCGCCTGGAGTTTCTACATTTTCACGCGTCAGCGGCGTGGGTGAGGGCACGGTCGGTGAGAGAAAAGCCGAGGGATTGGGCGCATTCGGGGTGGTCAACCATTTCTTGGCGCAGGAGGGTGACCAGGTCGAGGCAGGAAGGGCGGTGGGCCTTGCGACGCCAGCGGGGCAGGGCCTGAAAAGCCTCACCGCGTGCGGTGCCGAAGGCTTGGAGAACAGCCAGGAGCAGAGCGCTGTAGGTGGCCACCACCAGGGCGGGCTGTTTGGGTACCGCGTCGATGTTCCACAACTGGGCTTGTCCGACTCCCAGGGTATCCTTCTCGTCGCGGTGGTTGACTTCGATCTGCCAGCGGTCGAAGTAGATTTGCAGCAACGGGGGGGCGGAGTGGCGCAGGTCGGTGGAGAGCAGATAGGCGGGCTGGCGGTAGTAGAGTTTGGAGCTTTTCCGTTTGCGATAGGGAGTGGGAGCCACGACGAAGAGGCGGAGGGGGATCTGGCCGGCGCCGGTCCGCCAGTAGACTTCTGTCACCTCTTTATAGCGGAGGCGGCGGCGCTTGCCTCCATAGAATAACTTGGTCTGCTGCCAGGGGCGCGATTCGTCTTGGCGAACCTGTTCGGGAGTAAAGGGGGAGAGATCGTAAAAGCGCCGGGAAGGCGGGGCAGCGCGAAAACAAAGGCGAGCATCCTTGCGGGCGCGGGCGATCAACTCGGTGCGCGGGCGCGGAGCCCGGAAACAGGTGCGATTGCAGAAGCTGCCATCGAGAGCCAGCACCAGCAGCTTGCTGATCCCTCCCGCCTCATCCAGCGCTTGGCGCAAGGGGGCCATGCTCGCGACCAATCGCTGCGAAAGATTATGGAGCTGGCTCATCCTTTTATATTCCTGCCAGGCTTCCGCACGGGCTCGGCGCGGAGGCTTCTTCAGCGGCGCCGCCTCTTCAAAGCGCACGGGCAGAGCGCGACAACTAACGTTGCCCTGCCGATGCAGGGGCAGCAGCAGGGAAGCTTGCAGAAAACGCAAGCCGCGCATGAGGTTGAGATGAAAGGGCGGCGAGAGGGGATCGCGGTGATAGCGTGCCTGGGGAATGGCGCGTCCGGTCTTGCGCAGGCGGGTGTCGTCAACGGCGACGCCCACCAGGCGACCCGGACAATAGGGCAAGGCGCGGCGCCACACGCCCGCGAACAGCGTCTGCGGTTCCCAGCGGCAGCGCGAGTGGAGAAAGTACTCGCTCGACCAACTGCGCTGCTGGCGGCCCTGCGTCCAGATAATGCGTGAAAGACAGCGTCGGCCCATACATACCAAGGCGCCCAAGGCTTGACGCGTGGCGCGACGGAAGGTGCGCGGCTGGGGGAAACTGGGAGCCCAGTCGGCTACGATCTCCGACCAGGCGGTGAAGAGGGTCATCGGACCTCCGGGCGCAAGGCGAAAGTGTTCTTGCCGGTGCGCAGAAAGCGATCGCCGCGGGCGACCTTCTTGGTCAAGGAAGAGACCAGGCTCTCGCGATCGACGGTGACGTGGAAGGTGGAGTGGATGCGGGCCAAGAGCTCGGAGACGTGCAAGGGGGCGCGGGCCTTCTTGAGTATGTCAAAGGCCATGTCCACCTGGGACAGACTTGCGCGGGGGCGCGGCGCGGCGGGGTCGGGAGAACCCTCGCGGAGACGGCGAACAGCCCGCAACTGAGCCTCGAGAGAAGCTTCGAATATCGAAAGAATGGAATCCTTGAGATCGTCGGACACGTGCACCTCCGGAGCCAAAGCTCAGGAGGAAGGTAGCAAAAGCAGGTCGGTCTGTCAATAGAAATCTTACTTTGCCAGACCTAAATGTAGAAACTCCAGGGACACGCCATGGCGTGTCCCTACGCCAGCGCCTCGAACGGCGAGTGCCCCATCCAGATTGACACCAGCCTTCCGTCCAGGGCATGGGTTACAATCTTTCATGATGGACACAGGCTTGGGCAAGAAAGCGGAACGGGTTTTGCACTTGCTGGCGGAGGCCTACCACTCACCACGGCACAACAACAAGTCAGACCCGGTCGACGAAGTTATATTCATCATCTTGTCGCAAATGACGACGCGGCGATCCTACGAGCAGGTCTACGAGCTGGTAGCGCGCAGGTACGCGCATTTTGCGTTCCTATGCGGCTCTTCATCGTTTAATCAAATTAGCAAAGAATCAACGGCCGTGGCACGTCTCTTGCGGCAACCTCTAAAAGGATCCTAGCGAGGAGAGCAATCGGATTACTCGGCTGGGCGCGCAAGCTCGGGATGAAGCCGTTTCCAGCGTGCGACGAAAAGAAAGAACACTCCCGGTCCGAAGGAAAAGAGCATTACGCTCACGCCCAAGGCGATCCCCAGGAAGGTCCAAAAACCTGCGCAGCAGTAATCACGCGCCCGGGCCACGATGTGGGTCGGTACCGCGACGAGCAACTCCAGGATACTTCCTTTCAGGAGATAGCGGCACTGCCGGGAAACCACGTCCATCGCTGCGGCGTCGCGGCTCGTGCGGTAGAAAACGAGGGTCCACACCGCCCACACCGCGATGACCACCAGAAGCAGAATGGTAAAGCTGCTTCCGGCTTTATCCTTCTTAAGATATTCGTCGATTGACATCGCCGCCCCTACGACAAGGAGACCCATCATCAAGCCGGAAGCGAGGATCGGCCAGAGGACCGACTGTCGAGTGGGGGGGCGTTGCAGCGCCAGGTCCACTGGGACCAATAACATGACCGCCTGACTCGCCATCAACACTCCCAACCCGGCCCAGTAAGTCCACTCTGAAAAAACCGCAAGCGCCTCACGCGCCGTCGGATAAAAGGCAACAAGGATGGCCGGTGAAGTCAAGACAATGAGGATGAGCAAATAAAGAAAAACTACTAAGACCGCCCAACGCTTCATGTCAATCCTCCTTGCGGGGTACTCAAAGTGTGAAGGGTGCACGCATTATGCCACCGGCGCGCTCAAATCGCCATGGCAGGGTAATCGAACGGCGCCTATCGAACGTTAAAGGCAAAGTGCACCGTTAATTGACTTTCACCTATCGCCTATTGTCATTAACTCTAAAGGTTGGTGAGCTTGTGCGCGGCCGTACTTTCTGGAAGCGAACCGTTCCACATGCTGATTGGGCCGAGGGGTGCGTGGGTAGCTGAAAACCACCACCCTAGCCGGAAACCACCACCGCACGGGCAATAAGTCATCCTGGCGTTCCGCCCGGCGTAGCCGCAACCGCTTGAAATCACGATATATCGGGCAATACGATTTGGCAGGGCAGTTGCCCTTACTCAGGGTGCAGTTGGCAGGAAGGATTGAGGATTCGAGGAGGATGTCATGAGAAACCTAAAACTTTTGACGCTGCTGGGCTTCTGCTTGATGTTCGCGCCGTATGCACATGCCCAACGATTTGGAGTTGAGGTAGGAGTGGGCCCGGCCTACGTAGGGCCAGCTCCGGTGTGCGCGTATGGCTACTACAACTATTACCCCTATGCCTGCGCACCCTACGGCTACTATGGACCAAGCTGGTTCTCCGGCGGAGTCTTCATTGGCGCCGGGCCGTGGTTCCATGGCTATCATGCCGGTCCGGGCTTCTACGCGGGACGCGGCAACTACGGACGCATGGCCTTACCCGCGCACCCGGAATTTCGGGGTGGGGTCAATCGTGGTAACGCCGGCGGCCACTTCAACGGTGGAGCCGTACATGGCTACGCGCGTGGAAGCAGTGGCGGTTTCCATGGCGGAGGCAGTTTCCATGGTGGTGGGCACAGGTAGAGTCCATCATCAACTCGAACTCTCGCGGCCGACGGCATTCGCCGTCGGCCGTTGCGTTTTAGGAGCAGATACGGTAGCGGGAGCCGCTCGCTGCCTTGTCTGCCGTCTACCGCCTACTGTCCTCTGCTTACTGTCTTCTGCCTACTGCCCTCATGCGCCCGTCTGCGCCGGCGAACCGGCGGGAAGATTGGCGGTAGTCGAGATATAATAATTTTGCTTTGGACAAGGCAACGGTAGCTGCCTGTCCGATTCAGAGGGAGTACGGCTGATTGCCACTCGGGTATCGTGCAATAGAAGAACCCATAGTCAGGAAATCGCTGAGCGTGGCTACCCGGTCATCGTAGGGAGGTAGGGAAACCATGGCAACCCAGGCACAGATAGAAGCTCTCCTGCAGCGCATGCGGGAGATGAGTGCGGCAGACCTCTCCGTTCTTGAGGCGAGTTCCAAAACTCCCGAAAGCAGCATGACAACCGGTCCGGGCAGTGCCAACGAGGCTCTGTGGTCCGAAATGGTGGGGCTCGGATGGATGATCAGAAGGGATGAGGATCTCGAGCTGCCTGGGGGCGCACGCTTCCCGATGAAAATCTACACCATCAGCCCAGAAGGGCTCCAACCCATATTGAATTTGCTGTCAACTCTTTCCAAGCGGTAGCCGCAACAGTTTTGACCCCCTCCTCAGCCGACAGCGGGAGCGGTTTTGCTGGGTGCTGTAAAGCTCCCCATAGAAATTCGGGCTACTGTCCGACCCCCTTTCCGGGTTTCACTCCACTGTATTTGGACGCTCTGCACGTTCCAGCGGAATCGCGTTCCCTGTGGGAAAGTGCGATACTACAAATGACGCGCGATTTCAGGCCGTTTCGTTGGGGGAATGCACGGGGTGAATACTCAAATCGAACAAGCACTGAAGAGTTTGCAGTCCGGGAATCGCCAGGATGCCGAGCGCGCGCTCGAAGCCCTGCAAGGGGTGGTTTACGGATTTGGGATGAAGGTTTGTGGAAGCCACGAAGATGCTCAAGACACCGCCCAGGAGACCCTGATCCGCCTGGCGCGACAGCTCAGAGAATTTCCTGACGCGCGGGCTTTGTCCGTGTGGCTTTACAAGGTGGCCAAGACCCAGTGCTTGATGAGCCGCCGGAAAAGCAAGTTCGCCCCTGCGCAAATGCTCTCGCTGGATGCCTTGATGCCCAAGGATTCCGCTCTGTCACCTGTGGCGAAAAAACCATGGCAGATCACACCGGAAGAGATCGTTCTAAAGCAGGAATTGCGTGGCAGGCTGGAAGACGCCATCCTGGCCCTCCCCAAGCACTACCGTCTGGTCTTGATCCTTCGCGATATGGAACAACTCGACACCCGGGAAGTGGCGGAGGTGATGGGCATTTCCGAAGAGACGACGAAGATGCGCCTTCACCGGGCGCGCGTCTTCGTTCGCAATGCACTCGCTGGCTATGCTCAGCATCTCGAAGAAGGGAGGGAAAAAAGTCATGCCTGACCGGCGTTGCAAACACATCTTCGCCATGCTTTCGGACTACCTGAATGGCGAGCTTCCGATGAAGAACTGCCGCGAGTTGGAACGTCACCTGAAAGGCTGTGAGCCGTGCATCGCCTATCTCGAAAGCCTGAAGGCCACAGTGGAAGCGTGCCGGCGATATCAAGTGCGCAAGATCCCCGCTCCCGCAAAGGAAGTTCGGGAAGCTCTGTGGTTGGCTCTCCGGTGAGCCCTCGGCACACCCACGCAAATCAGAATGCGGAAAGTCGGCATTTCGGTAGCTTCGCTGCGACGGATCAATGCGGCCCACAACTATACTGTCCTCAATATGTTCTTTGATATTGACAGCACACTGTCGGCATGGTAGATTGGTTGTTTCTGGACCGATGACCACGAATCTCCATTCCGTGAGGAGCAGTGACAAGCGGCGGATGTGTTGTTGTACGCCATCCGCCAGCGGTGTTCTGTCCTCAGGGAATAGGGATTTGTAAGACGACCTAACCAGCTTCAAAACCTGAGACGCCCGCTGACGGAATAACCGCAGCGGGCGTGTTTGCGTTTGGGCAGTTTTTGGGGTGACGTAGATCAAAGCTCCTCCACCGGGAGGAGCGACGGGCCAGAAGGATCGCAGCATCGGCATGCTTATAACGGTCATTGGATTCATGACGGGCGTACTGATAGGCCTGACCGGCACGGGCGGTGGTGTGTTGCTAACTCCCCTGTTGATGGTGCTGACGCCTTATCCTGCCGTTACGTTAATCGGGACGGACATCGTCAACGGGGCTTTCACCAAGCTGCTGGGGGTGTTTGAACACCGCCGGCTGGGCCAGGTGCGTTGGCGGCTCGCCGCGTTCCTGATTATCGGGACGGTGCCAGGCACGATCGGCGGGATTCTCTTTCTCAGCTTCTTGAAAACCAGGTTGGTGGGAGCCCAACTTGACCATTTCCTCCGGCTGGTTCTGGGAGTGACGCTGTTCTGCGTCGCCTTCCTGTTGCCGCTCGTCCGGCTAGGGAAGATCAAGCCTCCCAAGACTTGGGTTGACGCTCCGGGGAAGGTCGCGAGGCTGAAGCTTGCAGCGGTGGGAGCGCTGGTGGGATTTCTCGTAGCGTTGACTTCGATCGGCAGCGGCAGCTTGCTGATGGTTTTCCTGCTGCTCCTCACTCCATACCCCCTGGCCGAACTGGTGGGAACCGACATTCTCTATGGACTCGCAACCATGGCGCTGGCGGGATCCCTCCACGTGCGAATGGGCCATTTCGATAGCGGCCTTTTTCTGCGCGTTGTGGTAGGCTCTCTGCCCGGTGTGGTTTTGGGCAGCCGGCTGACACGCATCATTCCCGAGCGCTATTTCAGTTGGCTGTTCACAGTTCTCTATTTCTCCTTGGGAACCCGCCTGCTGGTGGGGTGAGCGCAGGCGGCAGGAACCTGAAGTCAGGAGTTAGAAGGTGGGAGTCGGGTAGTTCCGGAGTGCGAAATTCGCAATTCGCGGGCTGCGCACCGAGTTGCGAATTTCGAATTTCGATCCTGACTTCCAACTTCCACTTACTTACAACTCGAAAAGGAAAACAACAGCTATGCCACTTGAGATTGCAGATTTATCCGAACTTGCTGAGACCTATGCGCAACGACATCCCCGCGAGATTCTGGCCTTGGCGTTTGAGATGTTTTCGCCCAGCGTCGGAATCAGCTTCAGCGGCGCGGAAGACGTGGTGCTGGTAGATTTGGCGGCGAAGCTGGGAGCCAAGTTCCGCGTCTTCTCGCTCGATACGGGACGCCTCCATCCCGAGACGTTGCGCTTTCTCGACCAGGTTCGGGAGCGATACCAGATTCCTATCGAAGTTTTTTTCCCCCGGCCGGAAGCGGTGGAAAAGTTGGTGCGAGAAAAAGGCCTCTTCTCGTTTTATCAGGACGGTCACCAGGAGTGTTGCGGCGTCCGAAAGGTGGAACCGTTGCGGCGGGCGCTCAGCACCCTGAGCGCTTGGATCACCGGGCAGCGCCGCGACCAGAGCCCTTCAACCCGCGCAGTAGTCCCTGTCGTGCAAGCTGATCCTACCTTCTCAACTCCGGATCGTGAACTGGCTAAATTCAACCCCCTGGCCAATTGGAGTTCCAAGCAGGTTTGGGACTATATCCGCGACAATGACGTCCCGTACAACTCGCTGCACGAGCGGGGATTCATCTCCATCGGATGCGAGCCCTGCACGCGTGCGGTTCTGCCCGGCCAGCACGAGCGCGAAGGCCGTTGGTGGTGGGAAGAGGCTACTAAGAAAGAGTGCGGCCTGCACTCGGGGAACAAGCTGGCCTAAAGGCAGCGACAAGTGGCGAGTGACAAGCGAGCCGTGGCGCTGAGCTTAAGTGAAGGTCAGCAGGTCGGGTGCTCGCGAAAAATGCCGACCCTTCGCCCTGCTCAGGGCAGGCTCTAAAGGTCGGCGCTACGACGTCGTTCGTTAACCCCTGGCAGCACTAGAGCAATGGAAAAGGGACGACCCCCACAACCCGAAAACCGCCGCTGTCGAACAGGTATTCCGGGTTGATGTTGAAGCCGCGGGCGGCCGAGCGCGCGCGACTCCGATCGTGGACCCACGAGCCGCCGCGCCCCACCCGGGGCTCCGCGCTGGTTATATCGTTACTATCTCCACTGTTGTACTCTGAGAGCGTCCATTCCCAGACGTTCCCGCTCATATCCAACGCCCCGCAGGGTGCTACTCCCGCCGGATACATCCCCACCGCCGTGGTGCGAGACAAGCAGCCCTCTATGGTATTCGCAAAACGGCCATCCCAATCGTTGCCCCAAGGGTATCTCTTAGCCGAAGGCCCGGCCGCTGCGAACTGCCATTCCGCTTCCGTGGGCAGACGCACCGCCCAGGTGAAGGGATTCAGAGGATCAAATTCCGGCGCTTTCCCCGCTTTGGAACGGGACATCCACGTCGCAGAATTCACGAGACTGGAGGCCTTGCTTTCCGAGCCCGAGGGAGAGCCTTTCATCACTTGCAACCGCCATGACAGCCACCGGCAGAAGGCCATTGCCTGGTACCAGTTCACCATCTCGCGCGGGTGGTTGGGGAATTTGAAGCGCTGTTCGTCTAACCGCTTATCGCGGTCATCCGCCGCCAGCCCTTCGAACCAGTTCCGCTTGCGGTTGTGATACCCATCGGGCGCGTCGATGAAGATTTGAAACTGGCTGTAGGTCACGGGATAACGGGCGATAGAGAAGGGTAACTCCACCTTGACTATGCCCACCTTCTCGACATTGACTTCGACAAAGGACCTTCCTTTAAGTTCCACCTTGCACCAGTCGAAATCGGGTAGGCCATCGGGCCGCAGTCGCCCTATGCGAGGACGTGTATCGCCGATTTCAGCTAACCGCTCCCCGATCCAACTCCGTCGGAGGTGCGGCGTATCCGGGTTGTTAATCTCTTCCAATGTACGGTCAAATTCGCGGCGGATGAATTGGCGCTCCATAGGGGTAAAAACGCTCGCTTCGTCGAGCTCCAGGCGCTCGATTATGGCGTAAACCGTCTTGAGGCGATCGTCGGACCAGCGAAAAGCGTCTTGACGCGCGTTTTGATCCCACTCCGCCGCCGCCAGCCTGACCCGTCGCAGCAGGTGAAGGTCGACTTGTTCCTGCTCAATCCAATTCGCCAGGCGCCCCCATTTCCCCAGTAGCACCTCGTGCGCCAGCCTCTATGGTTCGGTTCCCTCCCTGCTCATCGCTCACCAGCAGGCACCCCTCAATGAACGCCGCCAGCAATTGTTCTGTAGGCTCCCCCGGTACCGAATGCGGGGCGTCCTCCCGCAGCATTCGCCGGCGTGTCGCAACGCCGCGTTCGTCCACATCCACCAAGTGGAGGAACATATTCGGCAAAGCAGCTTGCGCGGCAGGCGGGAGAGCCTTAAGAATCTGCTCGGCGCGTTTTCCTATTGCCCCTGCTGCACTACCCAGGTTGTTATAAGCTTGAGTGGTGAGGCGTCCATCCGCAGCTCGCCGCAGGTATAACTCATCCAGCAAGTAAGCCATCAGCGCCAGACCATCCGGGTCGCTCCCCGTCTCCTCTAGAATGCGGTGGTCCAGGTCGCCCTCAAAGCTTAAGCCGGCACGTTCCGCCGGGCGGATGATCATTTCGTGAAGGGACATTGCATCGGGCGCCCCCAGCGGATACGAGCCGATTTGCAGCAGTTGCACCAGGGCGCTGCTGATAGGGATCATCTGCTGATAAAAGTCCGCGCGCAGGGTCGCCACTGCCCGGAACCGTTCTCCTGCCACGGCTTGGTACAGCATTTCCGCGAACGCGGCGCGATAGGGAACCCTCACCTGGGTGACCAATTCTTCCAACTGGTCAATGAACAGCAGTAGCTCCGACGAATCAGGCTTGCCGCGCAGGATTTGCGGAACGAGGTGGGTGAGCGCCTTGGGATCGGCCTCCAGCTTTTGGGCAACTTCCCGCGCCTGCGGACCTGACAAGTAGGGCTCCAGCTTGACCGCTACCGCCATAAATGGATTATCCCCCACGCCGCCAGGGGTCAAACGCAGCCACAGCCAATCTCCGCTGGCAGTATGGTCGTCGCTGATCCCATTTGCTTCCAGGCGCGGTATCAATCCCGCCCAGACCAGTGACGACTTGCCTGATCCCGAAGCGCCCACCACAGCAACAAACCGGTTGCGGCTGATGCGATCGATCAGGTCGTCAGTTTCGCTACCGCGACCGAAAAAGATCGGGGCATCTTTGTCTGTGAGGGTGCGCAATCCGGGAAAAGGTGAACCGGGCCAATCGGGGACTCCATGAGGCGGCACTGGCGCTCTCGCGCCAGAAGGAAGAGGCGTGGGGGCCGAGGCGCACTTTGTCATGACCTTTTCAGCCATTTTGCGCACACGGACAGTGAGGTCTCTTCGGAACTCTTCGGGCTTTGCGTACGAGCTATACTCCATCTCGTCCACGCCCGTTTTCCGATCCGCGAATTGATCGAAGAACTTCTTCACCAGCTTTTTTTGCGCCAGTTTTTGCTCATAATCGGGCGCATCATCATCCAGCAAGACTCTTTCTGTGCGGCGGTAAACGACGACGTCCGGGCGTCCATGCAGACGCTTGGCCTGCATCGCGTTTTCAAATTCCCATTCAGCGCCCGAATGATAGGGCTCGCCGTTTTCTTTTTTGTATTCGGGGAAGGGTAACGGAGTTCCCATGCGCGCCCAGAAGATCGCGATCACGATGTCACATTCGGCCGGCTTCGGCAGCCCTGCCTCAATCGCCACTTGCGGGGTTTTGTTGGCCAACACTGGGGCTCCCGCTCCAGGCCAATCCCACGCCACAGCTTCAAAAAAGACGCTGTCCTTGAACTTCGACTCGTATTGAAGCAATTCAATCACTTCTAAGGCGATTTTGCGCTCGGCTGCGACATCTCCCGACGACGAAAGGAATATGCGTATGGGGCGTAGTCCCTCGGACATATTTTCCCGTATCATACGGCAACTGCCTCGTGGAAAGTATCTCTGTGGGAGACGCCTCCGCTGCCAGGACGCCGCGCCATCGCGATTCCTCGAACCGCTTCTGAATCAGGTTATTGCCGTTGTTGATCGGTTCGCGATCTGTAGTCCATTCAGCAGGTGTCCCTCACGCTCCATAAGTTTATCCAGGACAGCCGAGTAAACCTCGTCCGTGATTCCAGGACCGCCCTCTCTTCTAGCCCGAAAATAGTTGCAGAGATTTACTCCATGAAGTGGGCCGTCCTGCCACGTCATGAACAGCTTCAGCACTTCCGTGTCCGAAGTCAGGAGGGCTTTCATGATGATCGGGTTGATGAGTCCTAACCCCCGCAAAATAGGGAGGGAACGCTGCCGATCCTGGGATGTCAAAAATTTCGTTCCCACTTCAGTGTGGTCCCGCACTCGAGTCAGCCCCGCCATGATGGATGTGCAAGCGCCAATGTAATCCTCCAGGTGCGTCCGCGCGACGCTGTCATTGCCGAATAAGCAGGCAGAGTTATTGACTTTTAGGGTCACATTTAAGCGGCCGAAACGATCTTTTTCAACCCAAACCTCCCGGCAGTATCCGTAGGACAAATCCGGATCGAGATACAAATAGCGTGGATTGAATACTACGACGTCAGCATCGATCCAAACCACTCGATCAAAACCTTCCTCAAGGCATTGCCGCGCCAGCAGCAGTCGCGCGAGATCAGTTACCACAGTAATGCGTTGCCGAGCTATCCTTCGGTACCAGTCGGGTACCAGGTCAAAAAACTCATCACCCATGATTCTGTACGTGAACTTCGACTGCATCGCCCAGGCCCGGACTGTGGATAGGCAACGCTTGATCCAGCCTGGGACATCTCGATCACGAAATGATTGGACAATGATCGTTCTAGGGCAAGCATCCATGGGAATTCAGTCTTTCTTCTACGAATCTACCCTTCAGGGAAATCACCACACATCGTAGTGGCCTCAACGAATGAAACCTTGTGCCTGCACAGATTTTAAGTGGCTTTGCGGGCATCCCACTGGAGCCCTACCCCTACACATCTATTGTAGCGAATTCAACTTGCTTCTGCATAATTCTCGCGACCGCCCCCGATGATAAGCCGGCTGGTGCAGACCCTATCGTCACTTAGAGCAAGAAAGCGTTTTCGTGGGACGATTCACCCATAAATAGATTTTCCCCACAAGGTTTGGCTCTGATAAAATCTTGGTAAATAACTGTCTCAGGAGCGCTGATTCCCGATGCAGAAAATCCCCCAAAAAGACCCCGTCTTCGCCGTGGAAAGAACCTTGTACATCCGCGTGTTGGGCGTCGTACTCGCCGGCGGCAAAGGAACCCGGCTGTTTCCCCTCACTCGGGAACGCGCCAAGCCGGCGGTTCCCTTCGGAGGCAAATACCGGATCATCGATTTTGTCCTCAGCAATCTCATCAACTCCGGAATCAACTCGATCTACGTGCTGACCCAGTTCCGCAGCCAGTCGCTACTCCAGCATTTGAGCGAAGTATGGCAATTCAGCGGACTACTGAAGAGCCACTTCATCATCCCGGTGCCGGCACAGATGCGTTCGGAGGACGAAACTTGGTACCAGGGGACAGCCGACGCGATCTCGCAGAACATCAATCTCATCCAGCAGTCCAACCCGGACGTGGTGGCTGTCTTCGGCGCCGACCACATCTACCGCATGAATATCGCCAGCATGATCGACTTCCACATGGCCAAGCATGCGGAAGTAACTGTCGCTGCCAACCCCGTGCCCCAAAAGCAAGCCGCCGATTTCGGCGTGATTGAGGCTGACGAGGACGGACGCGTCATGGCCTTTCACGAAAAAAACGCCCAAGCGCCCACCATCCCCGGCGATCCCAGCCAGGTTTACGCCTCCATGGGCAACTACATTTTTTCCAAACCCACTCTTGTGGATCTACTCGAAGCCGACGCGAAAAACCCCGACAGCCACCACGATTTCGGCAAAGACATTTTACCCAAACTCGCCGGCAATGCCCCCATCTACGCTTACAACTTCCAGACCAATCGCATACCGGGCGAGCCCGAAGACTCCGTCCCCTATTGGCGCGATGTCGGCACCATCGACGCCTACTACGAAGCTAACATGGACCTTCGCTCCGTCAAACCCGACCTCAACCTCTACAATCGACAATGGCCCCTACGCAGCGCCAGCTACCCCGATCCGCCCGCCAAATTCACCTTTGACGATGCCCATCGCCGCGGCGAGGCCATCGATAGCATCGTATCCGCCGGATGCATCCTCTCCGGCGGCGTCGTCCGCAACTCCATCCTTGGACGCGGCGTCCGCGTCCACGCCAGCGCCATGGTGGAAGGTTGCATCATGATGGACAACTGCGACATCGGCCGCCATGCCAAGGTACGCCACGCCATCCTGGATAAGAACGTCCGTGTTCCCGAAGGCGCCCAGATCGGCTACGATCTTGACGCCGACCGCGCGCGCGGATGGCACGTGACCGATTCCGGCATCGTTGTCATCGGCGGAGAACGAAGCACAGTGCCTGTGGCGGCGCTGGTCATCTGATGGAAAAACAAATATTGGCGTAGATTACCCCCTAATTTGTTGCTGCCAAAAATTCGGCTGACCTCCCATCGTTCATATAGCGCATGGCGGGTTGCCCGTGCTACCATCCCCCACGCATTGCCTTTGCACAGCCCTCCTACCCTGGCGTTACGGGGTTCCGGTCGTGCAGGCGCGAGCAAGTCGCCTTGCTACGACGCAGGGCTTTCTGGGATTTCATCTGGAGGTCAAATATGGACTTATCTAAAATGACGCGCCGGGATTTCCATAAATCCACAACGCTGGGTGTCGCCAGCTTGGCCCTTTCGGCGGGCCCCGCCGTTCGGAACGTGCTCGGCGCCAACGACCGCATCGGCATCGGCCTGATCGGCGCCGGCAACCAGGGCCGGTTCGATTTCAGCTCCATGATACGAACGGAGCAGGTGAATCCTGTCGCCGTGGCGGATGTTTACCAACTGCCCCTCGCCCAGACGCTCGATGCCATCGCGACGCCGCCGGGCAAGACCGCAGGTTATGGCGACTTTCGCCGGGTCTTGGAACGTAAGGATATTGACGCCGTCATCATTGCCACACCGGAACACTGGCACGGCATTCCTATGATCATGGCGTGTGAAGCGGGCAAGGATGTGTACGTAGAAAAGCCCATTTCACACACGATTTACGAGGGCCGTAAGATGGTGGAAGCGGCCAACAAGCACAACTGCGTGGTGACATGCGGTACGCAGCAGCGCTCCGGCGAGCATTACCAGAAAGTCGTGGAGATGATTCGCGGTGGCGAGATCGGCAAGGTCACCTTTGTCGAAGCATGGCTCCATGGTGGCGGATTTACGCGCGAGAACCGGAAGCAAATTCCTCCGCCCGACAGCGATCCTCCCGCGGGATTCGATTGGGATTTCTGGCTCGGACCCGCACCCTACCATCCTTACAACCGCAGCCGCCGGGGATTCACGGGGTTTTGGGAAACCGGTGGCGGCGAAACAACCAACTGGGGACCGCACTTGATGGACGTGGTGCATTGGGCGATGCAAGTTGACGCCCCACTGTCAGTCGCAACCTCAGGGGGTAGATACGCTAGTCAGGGCATTTACGAAACCCCCGACACCCTGGAGGCCGTTTACGAATACCCGCCCTGCCCGCTCAATTCTGCCGGCTTCCTGGCCCGCTTCTGCTACCACCTGGGCCGGGGGCCGGACGAACATTCCTATGGAACACAATTCTACGGATCAGATGGTACTCTGTTCATCAACCGCGAAGGCTATACCATCTGGCCACCCGGCCGCACCTCCGATGTGTGGGAAACCTTCGGCCGGACGGAAATTGAAAAGGGCGATGCCACACCCCAGCACCAGCCTCACGTGGTCAATTTCCTGGACTGCGTAAGATCGCGGAAGAAGCCGAACTCCGATATCGAAACAACCCACCGCACCACCAGCGCTTGCATCATTGCCAACATTTCTTTGCGGCTTGGCCGGAAATTGCGGTGGGATGGCCAGAAGGAGCAGTTTATCGGTGACGCCGACGCCAATAAGATGTTGAATGAAGAGCGCCGGAAGCCGTGGGATGTGATTTAACCATAGCCGTCAGCAGTCAGCCTTTAGCTTTCAGCCGTAGGACCTGCCCTTGGGACTATCAAGCCGCGGCAACCTGTCCCGGCGAAGTCGGGAGCACCGGTCTTGCAAGCTGATTGCTGAGAGCTCGAAAGGACTCATCAATATGAAATTCGGCGTGAATACCATGGTTTGGACCACCCAGGTGGGAGAGAAACAGGAGCCACTATTGGCCCGCATCAAGGAATGGGGATTTGACGGAGTCGAACTCTTCCTCTCTCCGGACGAACCCGCCAACCTTCCGGCGATCAGGGCCACGCTCGATCGGCTGCAATTGGAACGCACCACGTGCTGCGTGCTGACACGTGAAACCAACCTGGTCAGTTCCGATGCGGCCACGCGCGCGCGCGGTGTGGAGTACTTGAAAAAGTGCATCGACCGGACGGCGGAGATCGGCGCGCGGCTGGTTTGCGGTCCCTTGTACGCCGGCCTGGGAGTTATGACCGGAAGCCGGCGTACCGAAAGAGAGTGGACGTGGGCCGTCAAAGGTCTGCGCGCCGCCGCCGCTCGCGCGCAAAAACGCGGCGTGTGCCTTTGCCTCGAGCCGCTGAACCGGTTTGAGACTTACTTTCTCAATACCCTCGAAGACGCCGCTCGCCTGGTCCACGACGTGGGCGCGCCCAACGTGAAAATCCACTTCGACACTTTTCACTCGAACATCGAAGAAAAGCATCCCGCTGAGGCCCTGCGCGCAGTCGCCAAAGATCTGGGACACTTTCACATTTCTGAAAACGATCGCGGCATACCGGGAACCGGACATGTCGATTGGAAGGGCATCCTCAAAGTGCTCAAGGAAATTGGCTACAATGACTGGATGACCATTGAATCGTTCGCACAGCCCGAGCCCGCACTGGCCGCCGCAGCAGCCATTTGGCGCGACCCGGCCCCCTCAGGCGATGAATTGGCGCGCCAGGGACTCCACTTCACAAAGGGTCTGGCGCGTAAGTTGGGGATTCGTTAGCAGCGGATCCCGTCGCGCGGGATTTGCATCCCTTCACTCGCCGCTCCGGCCGAAAAGGGCGACCTGATTGTGGATAGTCAGCAAATGCCCAACAATAACCGCCAATGCCAGGTTGCAACCGAAGGACAATTTGTCCCACACCGCGCGGGTTGATTTCATCAAGGAGATTCCCATGCCTTTCCCTGTTGGCAGATCGATTCAAATCCTCCGCCGGGCCGACGCTGTTGTCGGTCTTTGTGTCGCATTCTTGGCCCTCGTATCTTGCCTCTTGTGGATTTCCGGACGCCTGAGCGCGCAGGGCTCCGAGGAAATTCCTTTCTATAAACACACCATTGACCTGGGGCAAAGCGAAGCGGCCGAGGTCGCCGATGTGAATCGCGACGGGAAGCTCGACATCATTTCCGGTGAGAACTGGTACGAGCAAACGCTGCCGGGCAAGGATGGGCCGCGTTGGATCAAACACCATTTTCGCGACCTGCCTTTCAATGGCGGTTACCTGGAAGACTTGGGCGACCTGGCGATTGACGTAAATGGTGACGGCTACCCCGATGTGGTGACCAGTTCCTATTGGACCACGCCCCTAGCCTGGTGGGAAAACCCCGGCAAATCGAACAAGCCCTGGGTGAAGCACGTCATTGAGACGCGCTCGCCCGTGGAATTCTCGTTTCTGGTGGACATCCTGAACACCGGCAAGCCGCAACAACTTTTACCGCAATTCGGCGACACCAAATTCCCGCTGACCTGGTACGAAATCGAAGGCAAGGGCGAGGACGCGCACTGGGTTGGGCACGTGGTCAGTCCCCGGAGCTATGGGCATGGCATCGGCGCGGGAGACGTCAACGCCGACGGGCGCACGGACATCATTACGCCCAAGGGGTGGTTTGAAGCTCCCACCGACCCGCGCAACGGCGAGTGGATTTTCCATCCGGAATTTGATTTGGGAGAGACCGGATTCATCTACACCATGGACGTGAACGGTGACGGCTTGCCGGACCTCGTCACCACTCTCGCCCACGACTACGGGATCTTCTGGTACGAACAAAAGAAGGACGCGCAGGGCAACCGCACCTGGGTGAAACATGTCATCGACAATGCCTGGTCGCAGGCTCACGCCTTGACGATCGCTGATCTCAAGGGCGATGGCAAACCGGTATTGGTAACGGGAAAGCGCTACTACGCGCACGAACACGATAAAGGCGCCAACGAGCCTCTCGGGATTTATTGGTATGAAAAAATCGAGACTGAAAGCGGGCTGCAATGGCGGCGGCACATCATCGATTACGGCACGCGGACCGGAGCGGGGATGCAAGTCTCGGTCGTCGACATCGACCAAGATGGCGACCTTGACATCATCGTGGGCGGAAAAAGCGGGCTCTATCTCTTCGAGAACATGACCAAAGGCCGGAAAGTGCCTCTCACCGATGTGATCGCCGCCCCGGGGCGATGACCACATTTGAATATACTCCCCTCGCCCCCTATGCGGAGAGGGTGGACCGCAACCGGCGTTTTCACCAGCCGGGGCGGGACGGGTAAGGGGTTAGCGCGGGCCTCTGCCATTGAGATCCGCGGTTCTTCCGTAGCAAACACCGCAAGTCTCAATGACGCACACCTCCGTCTCGCCAACACACCCCAATGGGTGCCCCAACAAAAGGCGCGCCGGACCCAGCAATTCAATTCATGTTCTTACCCAAGACTGCCGATAGTCGAGGCGGGGGAGTGTCGGGGGACCTACGAGGGGGCAGGAGAGATGGTGGCACAGCCACTCCTGGCTGTGCACTGCCCAGGCTGCGCGCCTGTGCCATAACGCCGTTCGTCGAAAACAGGCTCATGTTCTTGGAAAATTGGCCGATAAACGATGCGGAGAAGTGTCACGGGGCTAGGGCGTCGGCACCGCGGTCTGCGGCCGCAACCCATCATATTTGTAGGGGCACGCCATGGCGTGCCCCGGACGTAGCGGCGGGTTTACCCCGCCACGGGGCACAGCCACTCCTGGCTGTGCAATGCCCAGGCTGCGCGCCTGTGCCACCACGCCCTTCGCCAAAATCCCGCTCATGGTCCTCGAAAATTGGCCGATAGTCGATGCGGAGATGTGTGTCACGCGGAGCGAAATGGGTATTCGACTTTGCCCCTGTTTCCCGCTTCGGACTTCGGACCTCGGACTCCGGATTGGGTTGCTCGTCACTCTTCACTCGTCACTATTCTTGAGGTCGGCGCAACATGTCGGCGCCTGCCCACCTCCCGACCATGGCGCTCCGTAGCGGCGGGTTTACCCCGCCACGGGGCAATGGAAAACCGCCACGAAAGCGAAAGTTGACCTGGGTTTTCAATTCTTAAGATCATTGGCAATTTCCGAAAACTGCGCAAGGGCAGCTTCCAGGTCTTCGGCGATCTCGGTGGCGATAATGGCAGGTTCGGGTAAATTGGCGGAATCTTCCAGGCTGTCGTCTTTCAGCCAAAAGATGTCGAGGTTTACTTTGTCGCGTTTGAGCAGGTCGTCGTAATCAAAAGAATGGAAACGGTCGGTAGGCTTGCGCTCGAACCGGTTCTCCGGGTTATAGCGGGCGACGAAATCGTCAAGGTCGGAGCGTTTTAGCGGATTGGTCTTCAGCGTGAAGTGCTGGTTGGTGCGGAAATCGTAAATCCACAGGGTCTTGGTCCAGGGCTTTTCGCTGGCGGGTTTGCGGTCGAAGAAGAGGACGTTGGCTTTCACGCCCTGAGCGTAAAAGATGCCGGTGGGCAGCCGCAGCAAGGTGTGGACATCGCATTGTTGAAGCAGATTGCGCCGCACCGTCTCGCCCGCGCCGCCTTCAAAAAGCACGTTATCCGGCACCACAATGGCCGCGCGCCCATGAATCTTCAGCAATGACCTGACGTGCTGAAGAAAGTTGAGCTGCTTGTTGCTGGTGGTGGCCCAAAAGTCGTCGCGATAATAGACGGCCTTTTCCTTGCTTTCCTCTCCCTCTTCGTTGATCACCGTAATGCTGGATTTTTTCCCGAAAGGCGGGTTGGTCAGCACGATTTCGTAATTGGTGCTGGGAGGGGAAGCCAGGCTATCGTATGTCGTGACAGGAGAGTTATCGCCCCCGATGCCGTGCAGGTACAGGTTCATGGCACAGAGGCGGGTGACGCCATCCACAATGTCAAAACCGCTCAGCGCGTCAAAACGCAGGTGCTTCTTCTGGTCGCTATCGAGTTCATAGTGCTTGCTGAGGTATTCATGCGCAGCCAGCAGGAATCCACCCGTGCCGCAAGCCGGATCGTGGATGGCGTCACTGGGTTTCGGGCGCATCACTTCGACGATGGCGCGGATCAGGGCGCGCGGAGTGAAGTACTGTCCTGCGCCCGCCTTCACGTCTTCCGCGTTTTTCTCCAGCAATCCCTCGTAAGCGTCGCCCTTCACGTCCGCGTCCAGCGCGGTCCATTGCTCGCGGTCAATCAGGTCGGAAATCAGCTTGCGGAGCAGCGCAGGGCTTTGAATTTTGTTCTGCGCCTTGCGGAAGATGACGCCCAGCATTCCGGGTTCGCGGCCCAGATTCTGCAAAACATCGCGGTAGTGGTGTTCGAGCGGGATGCCTTCATATTCAAACAGGCTGGGCCAGTCGTTTTCGGCGGGAATAATGGAGGGCTGGTTAGAGGGCGCTTGACTCCGCTCATGCGCCATCTTCAAGAAAAGCAGATAGGTGAGCTGTTCCACGTAGTCGCCGTAGGAGAGCCCGGCATCGCGCAGGACGTTGCAGTAGTTCCAGAGTTTTTGGACGATTGCGGAAGTAGAATTCGACATGGTTAGTCAGCGTCTTCTTTGCTGAGCTTCCGGATGATGGACTTGGCCAATCCATCATGAATCTCGTTATGGCGTGGGACCGGCTGTGATTTCTTGGTGGAGGGATTCGTGTACCAGTCGTGACTCCCGCCGTGGCGGACCAGGCGGCAGCCTAGTTCCTCGATCTTTCGGATGAGGTCGCGCCGCTTCATTTCGCCACGACCAGCTCTTCCACCTTCCGGACGTAGGGCACTTCGCCCGATTCGAGATCGGCCAGCAAATCCTTCAAGTTGCTGACCAGTTCTTTCTTAGACTTGCCTTGCGTCTCATAGTCAGGGTAGTCGTTTAGGAAACCCAGGTAATATTCTCCATCCTGCCAAAACGTAAACTTCAGGGTTTTCATGCCGGAACTCCTCTGATTACACCTGCAGGCGGCGCTTGCCCGCAGGCGCAGCCGTTCTTCTCCTTAACGAGTTTACATCCGTTTCCTGCAACTTGGTATGACGGATGCGTTCCAGATATGTTTAGGTGGCACAAGCACTCTTGCCTGCGCCTTCTGGGACACAGCCAGGAGTGGCTGTGTCACTTCCTTCTTCACAGCCAGGAGTGGCTGTGCTACCAGCGTCAGGGTCGAGGGCATCCACAAGGCCGCGAGTAATTGCCGAGAGTGATTGGCCGCCTGCCAAGTCTGCAATCATCTTTCGGCCTTCATGGTTAAGCTGGCGGTCGAGCCGCGCAAGCCGTGAGGCGAGCGATGATAGAACATCCTTTTCACGATTGCCGAAGGCGACAGCGTCCAACAGCTTTTCAAAGCTGAGGCTGGGCTTCTTTTCCAGCGGGTGGGTGTCCACCAGTTCGGTTTCGCACACGCCCACAGCATCGACAATGATGAAATGGGTCTTCGCCTCGGCGTCAGGAGTGACTGCCTGCAAGTCCGTCGCGGTCACCACGCGCGCGCCCCGGCCTTTCATCTGTTCGAAAAGGGAACGGCTCTTCACTTCCCGAAGGAACATGACACATTCAAGCGGGCGCATGTCGGTGCCCGTAGCGATCATATCCACGGTCACAGCGATGCGCGGAAAATAGCTGTTGCGGAACGAAGTCAAAAGCTCCTCCGCCGATACCGCGCCAATGTTCTTGTAGACCCATTCTTCCACTTCCGTGCCGTCGGGTAGTTTCTTCTTGGCGAGGACCCGCACGGTGCCCGTGCGGTAGGTGATCTTCTGGCAGAAGTCGTATCCTTTGCCGAATTCCTCGCGCACGATGTTGACAATGTCTTCGGCGTGGCTGTCGTCCTTGGCGAAAATCAATGTCTTGGGCACTTCGGTACGGCCGGGGAAGATGTCCGTAAAAAGCCTTTCCTTGAAGGTGCGGATGATGGTGCGGATTTGGTCCGGCGCCACCACGTCCTGGTCCAACTGCCGAGAGGAATAGCTGAAGTCCTGGTCAAGTTGCTCCCAGCGGACTTTACGTGATTGACGGTCGCGCTTATCCACCCAAAGCCCAGCGATGACGGTGGATCCGTACTCGCTCACCACCGTGCGGATGCGATAAACGTCGAAGCCAACGTTAACCTGATCGGCCACGGCCTGCTCGTGGTTGTACTCTGAAACCAAATTCTGGTTGAAGAAGCCCAGGGTCTGCAGGGACGGCGTGGCGGTGAGGCCAATGAGGAAAGAATCAAAATACTCGAGCATTTGCCGCCAGAGGTTATAGATGGAGCGGTGGCACTCATCCACCACAATGAAATCGAAGAATTCAATCGGAATGGCAGGGTTATAACTGACCGGTACCGGCTTCTTAATCAGGGACTCCAGGCTGCCCAGGGGTTGTTCTTCAATCTCCGGATCCACTTCCGCCTCGCCTTTGAGCATGGCAAAGAGCCGCTGAGCGGCGGCATGTGTTTGAGGCGCGCACGCAACGTCGAGCCGGGCTTCTTGGATTCGTCCATGAGCCAGTCGGCCAGCGTCTCAGGACGGTGGAACGCGAACACGGGCCGGCTGCGCGCGTCGGGCTCCATGAGATTCGTAAACCGCGTTTCAATGCCGGTGCTCTGGTAGCAGAAAGGGAGGGGCTTGCGGTAGGGCTTCAGAACGTCCGGGATCGGAAGGCAGTGATCGCAATTTTTCAAAGAGGGACAAACAGTGCGATATGGCAAGGTAAACTCGCCGCTATGCAGAGCGGCATAAATTGTAGCGTCGATCTCCGATCGACGACGGCGGTCGGAGACCGCCGCAACAGCCGAATGCGCAAACATTTATGTCGCTCTGTATAGATTCGATTCCAAAGATCCTCGTGACGTCATAATCCCGTCGCTCCGGCCCTCGTCCTGCTATAATCCATGCCTTAATCCATTCACGGCGTGGGGGTCTGAGGGGGCCAGACTGAACCGCCGGCTGGGACCATTAACCCATGTCGGGAATTATCGGTTACATTGGCAATAAACGTGTGGTGCCCGTCCTGCTGGAAGGATTGCAGCGGTTGCAATACCGCGGGTACGACTCCGCGGGCTTGGCCGTAATGCGCGAGGGCAAGTTGGACATCCGCCGGTCCACCGGCAAACTGCGAAATCTGGAAGAGAAAATTCGCCTCGATCCCATGGACGGCGCGTACGGAATCGGGCACACGCGCTGGGCCACGCACGGCGCGCCCACGGAGGAAAACGCTCATCCCCACCGTGATTGCCATCAAACCGTGGCGGTCGTTCACAACGGGATCATTGAGAATTACCTGGAGCTGAAGAAGCAGCTCGAAGCGGAAGGCCACAAGTTCACCACCGAAACCGACACGGAAGTGATCGCCCATCTGGTGGAAAAACACCTGAACGGAAATGGTGCGGGGCGGCCTGCGCCCAGCCTCGAGGACGCCGTGCACGCGACCGTGCGGCAGCTTGTGGGGGTGTTCGCGCTCGCCATTATCTCCACGAAAGATCTGAACAAGATCGTCGCCGTGAGGCAGGGGCCTCCGGCGGTGATCGGGCTGGGCAAGGATGAATACTTCGTGGCGAGCGACGTCCCGGCCATTCTTTACCATACTCGCGACTTGTTTTTTCTTTCCGACGGCGACGTGGCCGTGCTCACTCCCAACGGTGTGACCTTATCCGATTTCGACGGCCATCCCGTCACCCGGCGCGTGCAGCACATTACCTGGGATCCCATCCTGGCGGAGAAGGGCGGGTTCAAGCACTTCACCCTCAAGGAAATCTACGAGCAGCCGCGCGCGGTGCGCGACACCGCACTGGGAAGAATTTCTCCCGAGTCCGGCCAGGTTTTCCTGGATGAAATGGAAATTACCGAGGAGGATTTCCGTTCGTTCAAGGAAATCCGCATCGTTGGCGCCGGGACCTCACGCCACGCAGGCCTGGTGGGAAAAGTGATGATCGAGCGCCTGGCGCGCGTGCCGGTGGAAGTGCATTACGCCTCGGAATTCCGCTACCGCGACCCTCTTGTGGATGCGCAGACTCTTACCCTGCTGATCACGCAATCCGGCGAAACGGCGGACACCATCGCCGGCCAGCGGGAGGCGAAGGCCAAGCTCTCCAAGACGCTGGCCATTTGCAACGTGCTGAGCAGCATGGTGCCACGGGAAGCGCATGGCACCATTTACACGCACGCCGGCCCGGAAATTGGCGTGGGCTCGACTAAGACCTTCACCGCACAGTTGACAGCTCTTTACCTCCTCGCAGTTTACCTGGGGCAAACCCGCGACGTGCTGCCTGTCGCCGAGGCCAAGAAGCTCCTGGCCGCGCTCACCGCGCTGCCCAAACAGCTCGAGAGCGTATTGCAAAAGGACGATGAGTTCGAAGATTTTGCGCGGCATTTCTACCGCTCGTCCGATTTTCTTTTCCTCGGCCGCGGCGTGCACTTTCCCGTGGCGCTGGAAGGCGCCTTGAAAATGAAGAAGTTTTCCTACATCCATGCGGAGGCCTGCCCTGCCGGCGAGATGAAGCACGGGCCCATCGCGCTGATCGCCGATGAGATTCCGGTGGTCGTGATCGCCACCTGTGATTGGAGCGCCGAGGATTCGCGCGCCCGCTACGAGCGCACCATTTCCAACATCAAGGAGGCTAAGGCGCGGGGGGCCACAATCTTGGCGTTGGTGAGTGAAGGAGATCGCGAGGTGAGCGACATGGCCGACCATCTGATTGTGCTCCCCCCCACCAACGAGTTGCTCTCCTCCATCCTGGAAGTGGTGCCGCTGCAATTGCTGGCCTACCACATCGGTGTGCTGCGCGGCTGCGACGTGGATCAGCCGCGCAACCTGGCAAAGTCGGTGACCGTGGAATAGGCAACACCGAATCGAAACCGCGTTTCGCCGAGATTGCGTCCTCAAGGGGGATTTGGCTTGGATCCTAAATGGTTACAGTGGGCTAAGATTCTTCAATCCATCGCCCAGAACGGGCTGACCTACGCCCAAGATCCCTACGACCGCGAGCGCTACACGCAGCTTCAGAGGGTCGCGGTGGAGATCATGAGTTCGTACTCGGGCGCTGACTTTCCGCAAGTCCTGGACTTGTTCCAGAGGGAACAAGGCTACGCCACTCCCAAAGTGGACGTGCGAGCCGCGGTTTTTCGCAACAACGAAATCCTGATGGTTCTCGAGCCGCAAGATGGCTGCTGGAGCCTGCCGGGTGGCTGGGCCGATGTCGGCGAGCCTCCGTCCCAGGTGGCGGTAAGAGAGATCCTGGAAGAATCCGGCTACAGAACGCGGGCGGTCAGATTGCTGGCGATTTACGATCGCGACCAGCGTAATCACCCTCCGTTACCCTTCCACGTCTACAAGGTTTTTTTCCTATGCGAACTCCTGGACGAGAACCCCAAGCCCGGGATTGAATGCGCCGAGGCAGCCTTCTTTCCGGAGGGAAAACTTCCTGAACTTTCCTTGACGCGTGTGACCGAGGCAGAAGTCGCGCGAATGTTTGAACACCTCCATGATCCATTGCTGCCGGCAGACTTCGACTAGGCCCTAACAGCTTCATCCGGGCGCGGGCCTTGGCCCCCAGGACTTTTCTTCTCTCCCCTCCCAAGAATGGGTATACTCCGCGAGAGGGCTTTTCACTTGAAGCTCGTTTACTCCGACCAATACGACCTGAATCTGGGAAACCACGTCTTTCCCTCCATCAAGTACCGCCTGATCAAAGAAAAGCTCCTGCGCGACCAGATCGTGACCTCGCAGGATTTTGTCGAGGCACGGGTGGCTTCGGAAGACGATATAGCCCTGGTCCACCATCGCGAATACATTCGCAAGTTGCAAGCCGGCAAGCTTTCCTATTTGGAAATCCTGCGCCTGGAAATCCCCTACTCGCCTGAGCTCGTGCGCGCCGTGTGGCTTTGCGCGGGCGGATCAATTCTGGCCGGGCGCCTGGCGCTCGAGGATGCCGTGGCCGTGAACGTGGGGGGAGGATTTCACCACGCCTACCCCGACCATGGCGAAGGTTTCTGCGTTCTCAACGATTTTGCCATCGCCATTCGCCGCCTGCAGAAAGACAAGGTCATCCAACGCGCCATGACCGTGGACTGCGACGTGCATCAGGGCAACGGCACCGCCGCCATTTTCGCCGGTGATCACACCGTGTTCACGCTCTCCATCCACCAGGTAAACAACTATCCCTACCCCAAGCCCCCCAGCCGTCTGGATATTGACCTGCGCGACGGCGTGGAAGACGTGGAGTACCTTGACGAGTTGGGAAAAGGGCTCGACAAGGCGCTCGGGGAATTTCAGCCTGAGTTGATCTACTACGTGGCGGGCGCCGACCCCTATCGCGACGACCAACTCGGAGGCTTGAAGCTCTCGATTGAAGGACTGGAGAAGCGAGACCGGTTGGTCTTTGAGAAAGCGCGAGCGAAAAACATTCCCGTCGCGGTCACGCTGGCTGGTGGTTACGCCCGCCGCGTTGAAGATACCATCCAAATTCACACTAACACCATTCGAGTGGCGAAGGAATTTGCGAAGTGACGGTCAGGTGATCGCCATGGTTGATGTTCTTCAACGTAGTCGGAGATAATCGTCAACGGTAAATCCTGCATCTTTAAGAATGCGCACACCTAAACCGCGTCCCAAGTCGCAGCCCGTATGAATCGGGAGGGTGACCGAAAGATTGCGCTCCACGTTCCACAACGTGAGATGGCTGCCCGCTTGCCGATCCTCGACAAACCCCTGGGTCTTCAGAAACCTTGCCAGCTCATGTGATGTTACCTGTGGCATGCGACTCATTCGGGAACCGCCACAGTAAGCTCCTCGACATGCACCAATCAGTCGTGGAACGGGAAAGGTTGGGCGTGTTCCAACATGGACGCGAGATGTTGCTCAATGGCCTCGCGAATGTTGTGCTTGGCCTCTTCAATCGTCTTACCATTCGAGAAACAGCCCGGCACGTTCGCCGTATAGGCAAAGTACCCTTCGTCTTCTGGCTCCTTTTCAATGACAATCTGAAAAGAATAGAACTTCATGGGCATCCTCCAGGTTCACGGCACTACCTTACAGTATGGCCAAAGTACCCATACATTAAGCCGCAAACATGCCTTTCTTACCTTCGCACAGGACTACACAGGGTTGCCCAGAACACGCAAGGATGCAAGCTACTTTTGAATATTGACGAGGACAGAATTCATAGATCCGGAGCGGAAACCTTCCAGGTCCAGGGTGACGAACTTGAAGCCGAGGGGTTTGAAAATCTCGACGAATTTGCGTGCCATAGCGGGGTCCAGCGCCCGGGGCATTTCTTCCGAGGAAATTTCGAGGCGGGCCAGTTCCTCATGATAGCGCACGCGGAACTGGCGGAATCCCAGAGCGCGCAGGGCCTCTTCGCCCTTCTCGACCACGGTCAGCCGCTCCGGCGTAACTTCAATTCCATAAGCGATCCGCGAGGAAAGGCACGCGGAGGCGGGGCGGTCCCACACCGGCAAATCGACCTGGCGGGAGAGTTCGCGGATGTCGGCCTTGGTCATGCCCGCATCCAGAAGCGGGGTCAGGACCTTGTGCTCGCGCGCGGCTTGCTGGCCGGGGCGCCAGTCGCCCAGGTCATCCTTGTTGATGCCGTAAGCCACGGCGGCGAAGCCACGACGGCCGGCCATCTCATCGAGTTTTACGAACAGCTCATCCTTGCAGAAATAGCAGCGGTCGGCGTTGTTGGCGCGATAGCTGGGATTCGCCAGCTCGTCAGTGGCAATGAATTCGTGCGGGAAATGGCTGTGGGCAACACACTTCTCCGCTTCCTCACGGTCGCGCGCGGAGTAGCTGGCGCTTAGGGCCGTTACCGCCAGCATGCGTTCACCCAGCGCACGATGCGCCGCGTAGGCAAGGTAGGCGGAATCCACGCCGCCCGAGTAAGCGATGATCACCGAAGGCAACGTGCTGAGTTGCTCTTCCAACCTTTGCTGTTTGGTTTCCAGTTCGCCCATGTCCGCAACCACGTTTCTAGCATAGCGCGAGCGCGTCTAACCCACAAGAGAAGAAGGATAGCGCGGACCTGTTCTGTAGGTCCGCGGCTTTTTCTTGCCCATAGGGGACGAGCCGCGGACCTACAGAACAGGTCTGCGCTACAGCCCCTTACTGAATCAGCAACGGTTGCATGGGCGTATCACCGTTCGTCTCACTCTTGATCAGGCAGGCTGCCGCCACCTGGTCGCCTTCTTCGAGGTTAATCAGGCGCACACCCTGGGCGGAGCGGCCGCTCTCGCGGATCGTGCTGGAATCAAGGCGCGCGATTTTGCCTTGCTGCGAGATGATCATCACTTCCGACTCTTCCGTGACGGGTAGGACATTCACCACCTTGCCGTTGCGCTCGGTGGTTTTGACGTTGATAACGCCCTTGCCGGCCCGCGACTGCAAGCGGTATTCCACAATCGCGGTGCGCTTGCCATAACCCTTTTCCGTAACCGAGAGGATCAGCTCCTTGTCGCCCACGATTTCCATGCCCACGATGTAATCGCCCTTGTCGAGATCCATGGCATTCACGCCATAGGCGGTTCGACCCATGCCGCGCACGTCGGATTCCGGGAAGCGGATGGCCATGCCTTCGTGCGAGGCCAGGAAAATGTTGTCGCGTCCGGAAGTGAGCTTCACCGCAATCAGCTCATCGCCATCTTCAATCTGCATGGCAATAATGCCGGCAGAACGGGGATTGGAGAATTCGGCCAAGCGGGTCTTTTTGATGATGCCCTGGCGCGTGACCATGGTGATGTAGCCTTCCGCGGCCAGGGTCTCGCCCTCCACGGTCACATCCTTCGGTTCTTCGGGCAACTCCTTCACGGCGAGGACTGCCGCCACCTTCTCTTCTTTCGACAGATTGACCAGATTCAAAATGTGCTTGCCCTTGCCGGCAGCGCCCACATCGGGAATTTCATACACCTTCAGCCAGTACAGCTTTCCGGTGTTGGTAAACACCAGGATGTAGCTGTGCGTGGAGGCGATGAAAAGGTTTTCGACGAAATCCTCCTCGCGCGTCTTCATACCCAGCCGGCCCTTGCCGCCGCGCGCCTGCTGGCGATAGATGCTGAGCGGCGTGCGCTTGGTGTAGCCGGAATGGGAGATGGTGATGACGACGTCCTGAACGGCGATCAGATCCTCCAGCCGGATCTCTTCCTGCTCTTCGATGATTTCCGTGCGCCGCACGTCACCGTACACTTTCTGGATTTCCTTCAGCTCGTTGGCGATGACTTTCTTCAGCACCTTGTCGCTGGCCAGAATTTCCTGATACTCGGCAATCTTCTTCTGAATGTCGTCGTACTCCGCCTGGATTTTGTCGCGCTCGAGAGCGGTCAGGCGTTGCAACTGCATTTCCAGGATGGCCTGCGCCTGGCGCTCGGAAAAATCGAAGCGGGTCATTAACCCGGTGCGCGCTTCAGCAGGAGTCTTGGAAGCGCGAATCAATTTGATGATGGCGTCGAGCTGCGAAAGGGCCTTGAGAAAACCTTCCAAAATATGGGCGCGCTCCTGGGCTTTGCGCAGGTCGTACTCCGTCCGGCGCCGGACCACATTGACGCGGTGGTCGATAAACAGTTGCAGGGCGTCCGTCAAGGGGAGCGTGCGCGGCTGGCCATGGACGATGGCCAGCATGATCATCCCGAACGTCTCCTGGAGTTGCGTATGCTTGTAGAGATTGTTCAGGATCACTTCCGGCTGCTCGCCGCGCTTCAACTCAATGACAATCCGCATGCCATCGCGGTCGGACTCATCGCGGATGTCGGAGATGCCCTCGATTTTCTTGTCTTGCACGAGTTCAGCGATGCGCTCAATGACCCGGGATTTGTTGACCTGGAAGGGAATCTCCGTGATGACGATCTGCACCTTTTCCTTGGCGGGGCGCTCGATGGCGGCCTTGGCGCGCATGGTGAACTGGCCGCGGCCCGTCCGGTAGGCATCTTTGATCCCGCTCTTGCCGTAGATGTAAGCGCCGGTGGGGAAGTCGGGGCCGGGAACGAGCGCCAGCACCTCGTCAATGGAAGCGGTAGGCTTGTTCAGCAGAAGGATGGTGGCCTCGATGATCTCCGTCAGATTGTGGGGCGGAATCTTGGTGGCCATCCCCACGGCGATTCCATCCGAACCGTTGATGAGCAGGCCGGGAACCCGCGTGGGGAGGACGGTGGGCTCCTCCGTGGACTCGTCGAAGTTGGGAATGAAATCCACGGTGTCTTTTTCGATGTCGGCCAGCATCTCCTCGGCCAGTTTGGCCAGGCGGCACTCCGTGTACCGGTAAGCCGCCGCGGGGTCGCCATCGACGGAGCCAAAGTTGCCTTGCCCATCAATAAGCGGATAGCGCATGTTGAAGTCCTGCGCCATGCGCACCAGCGTGTCGTAAACCGCCGCGTCACCATGCGGGTGATATTTCTTGATGACCTCGCCCACCACGCCCGCGCACTTGATGTAGCGCTTGTCGGAGGTGTTGCCCTCCTTGTACATCGCGTACAGAATGCGGCGGTGCACAGGCTTCAATCCGTCGCGGACGTCGGGCAGCGCCCGGCCGATGATCACGCTCATGGCGTAATCGAGATACGACTTGCGCATCTCGTCTTCAATGTTGACGGGAATATCCCGCGACGGCTTGATTAGTTCTTGATCACCCATGAATGGCTTTCCTTAGTGTTCGTAAATGTGGACCACTCTATTTTAGCGGATTTCAGCCCTCAATGGGGGTTATGTTTGGCGCCCAACTCCTCAACCGGCCGGAAAATGCCGTGAGCAGATATTGTGCTAACCCGCTTATCTCACCAGTGTTTTGAGGCCAGCTTCGAGGGCACTGACAATCTCGACGGCGACCCCTGGGATGCATGCGGGGTTGAAAAAGCGCTTGGGGACGATCGCTGATGACCCTGGCCCCGTTTTCCGCCCCTCCGCCTCCTGAAAACAAAGCGCTTGCCGATGAGATTCGGCACACTTCCGCCTGTGCATATCTTTTGGGACGAGGCCCCAATCGATGGGCGCCTTTAAGCCCGCACGGGCCCCTGCTGCAACGGCGCCCAGATGCTGGCCCAGACTTCCTGGTACGGGTAACCCCCGGCCAGCGCGATCCACACCTTCCGCACTGTCACCCGCATCAGCGCTCCGATCTTCAGCCCCTTGAGCCGAATCGTCGTGGCTTGCGCCTGGGCCCACTCTGTTCCCTTTAACCCCAGCCGACGAAGCGCCTCCAGCAGCAGATAGGCGATCGAGGAGAAGTACCGCCGGATCTGATTGCTGCGCATCCGCGCCGTGCTCGTGCGGTCCGCAAACAGCATCAACGGCTCCTTGATCCGGTTCTCCATCTCCCCCCGCCCGCAATATAACTCTTCCTACAAACGTCGCGCTTCCCAGGCTTCTGCCGACAGCGAGGTCACCACAAACCGCGGATTGGCTCCCTTCTCTAAATGTTCCGCCTTCGCCACCACCCGCCGCGCTCGTGACCAACTGTCGCGCGTCTGATCGGTAAACTCCTGGAACCCCCGGGCGGCCTTCCCCGTCTGCGCAAACTCTCCCGCCGCCTGCTCCATCTCCCCCGCAATGGCCGCCTTGAGCCGGTCGTTCTTCGCCAGGGCCAGCACATCGTCGCCGCCGTGATCCGCACACCCCTTCATCAGCTCTTCCCCACAAAACCCCGCGTCGCCCCGGCCGATGATCTTCACCTCCGGCCACGCTTGGCGAATCTGCTGCACGATCCGCTCCAACTCCTCCACGCACCCCGCCGCCGCCCCGTGATCCGAGGTCCGCAAGCGCGCGCATAAGAGCGCGTCCCCACCAAAGATATACAGCGGCAGATAACAATAATCCCCGTAGTAGCCGTGAAAGAACCGCCCCTCCTGCCGCCCCTACAGGGGATCGTCCGTGGCATCCCCATCCAGAACGATCTCGGCCGGAGCTTGCGCGTACGATTCCAGCAACACCTCGACCAGCAGCCGGTCCACCGCCCCTTGATCCATCACGATCTTCTTGTAGCGTTCCTTCTCTCCCACTTCCGCCTTCGTCAGCTCTAAACGATTCAGCGTGCTCTTCCCCGCCAGGGCTTTCCCCCGATCGCGTTCCCGCGCCCGGCTCTCTCCCCTCGGATCGGCTTTCTCCGCCAACACCGCCAGCCGTGGATCCCGTCGTAGTTCCTCGTGGTCGTTCAAATCCTCGTATCCCAGCGCCAACCCGTACACCCGCTGCGCCACCAACTCCTCCACCCGGTGCTCAATCCGCTCCGCCTCGCGATGATCCTGAAAGCACGCGGCGAACCGCGCGAGAATTCCCGTTCGTTTCTCCACCTCCCGCAGCAGCAACCCTCCGCCATCGCTGGGGATCGCCCCACCGCTAAAATCCGCGCGCACCTCCCGCCGCCCCAAAGGATGAAATTCGAAAAGTTTTCCGTTACACTCTGTGGTCATAAGGCGGTCTCCGTTCTCTGACGCAAGTTTTTCTCAACAAAATGCTTATGCCAGAAGAGACAGCCTCTTTCAATTTCTTTGTGAGAAATTCGGGCTAAAGCCTACCAGCCAGGGCCGCTGGTCTTCCAGGTAGAGTTGCCGGAGTGAATCCTTGATTTCCTGAGACATTCGCCGTCCCGTCGCGGGGAGTATGAGCGCCCCGGCTTTTATTTTCAAATGTGGTCTTTAAGATATCATCGGTGCCACGCAGCGGAATATTGGGGCTCGAGGGGCGGACCGGGCGGGGCCATCAGGAGGACAACAAACACCGCGGAAGGGACCGACAACCTTACCCCCGGCGTGACACACTCCCCCGCTTCGGCTATCGGCAGTCCCTGGTGAGAAAATGAGCCTATTTGCTGATTCCGGAAATCGCCAATCACCGATCGCGAATCTCAAATCGGCCGACCGGTCCGTCTCTCGAACCCCGAATTCCCAGCCCCCAACGGTGGCGGGGTAAACCCGCCACTACACTTTCTCCAGGGCCAATTCCAGGTCGCGGATGATGTCGTGCCAATCTTCCAGGCCGATGGACAGGCGGATGCCTTCCGGGTGCATTCCGAAGGCGCGCTTCTGCTCGTCGGGCAGGGCGGAGTGGGTCATGGAGAAGGGGTGCTCGATGAGCGTCTTGATTTGCCCCAGGCTTACGGCCAGGGTAACGGAATAGGCGTGCTCGGCGAGGTAGTCCACCATTCTTTCGGCGCGCGTTTGCTTGGCGTCCGTCCCCTTCAGCACGAAGTACATCATGCTGCCGGGGGCGAATTTGCCGTCGGGATTGAGCATTTGGCGCTTGGCCAGGGCCTTCTGCGCAAAGTTCTCGGCACCCGGATAGCTGACGGCTGCCACTTTGGGATGCTTTGAGAGGAATTCCGCCACGCGTTGCGCGGTCTTCTGCATATTGATCATGCGCGTCGCCAGCGTCGGGACGCCGTACACCAGTACTCCCCAGGCGCTGCGCGGCGAAAGCACTCCGCCGAAATCCTTGCGAAACAACATGATCAGGTTGTACCACTCCTTCGGGGCGATCACCGCGCCGCCCATGTCGGTGCCGAATCCCCCCAGGCCTTTGGTAAGGCTTTCCACCACTATGTCCGCGCCCAGCCGCAACGGCCGCTGGCAGAAGGGGGTGGCAAAGGTGTTGTCAACCATCACCAGCACGCGATCCTTTTCCTCGCGGCCGGCATTGGCCTGGTCCGCCACCCGGCGAATGGCAGCAATGTCAATCAGTTCCAGGGTGGGATTGATGGGCGTCTCAAAATATAGGACGCGCGTCGCGGGCGTGATCTCCGCCGCGAGCGACTCCGGCTTGAGGAAATCGGCAAAGCGCGCATTCATGCCGAAGCGCGGCAGCCAGTTGGTCATCAGGCTGTACGTGCATCCGTAAACAATCCGGTGCGACACAACTTCCTGCCCCTGCCGCAGCGCCGCGCCCAAGGCCGCGCTGATGCTCGCCATGCCGGAGGCGAAGGTTACGCAAATCTCTCCGCCGTGCGCGTAAGCCAGGTTTTCTTCCAGCATCGAGCGCGTGGGCTCGTCCAGCCGGTCGTAAATGTAAATCGGGATATGCCCGCTCAAGTGCTCGTCCGCCGAGGCGAATTGCACAAAGCCCCGCGCGCCGCGCTCCAGCGAACTCAGTCGATACGCCGTGGTGTGCGAAACCGGCGGCACCACGTGATGGTCATAGTCCCACTTCTTGCTGTCATAATTCCCGTGAATCATGTGCGTGCGAAGCTTGTAGTCTTCCTTTTGACGATGCCGTTTGCGGGTTTCCATGGAGCCCCCCTTTCTGACTTTTCACAATATGAAAATAAATAGCACACTCCGGACATCGGGGAAAGGGCTTTTCGGCCTGCGGACTTGGTGTCCCTTTTTCCCTCGGCTGCCGCGGCCACCAGCCCCGAGTCGAGGGGTAGCCAAGTTTACCGGTCTAAGTGGCTTCGAATCTTCGTCCACCACCCACCGCAAGTGGCTGGCTTCACGCCGCAATCGCATGGCTTATACGCACCATTGAGTGGCTATTCTCAGGCAATGGCCCTTTGTCCACCTTACGTAGTCCGTAGGCTTTGCCGATAGAATGGATGTAGGCATAAGTTTGTCGTGTCACAAAGGGAGAAGAATCCTTGCGAGGGGCAGGCGCACACTGTGGGCTGGTAAGTGGAAGAAAGCTGCTGCAAAAGAAAATGGGCATTCTGGAAAACGCTGCATGCCGGCGCTTGCGTTACCCGTTGACCCGGGGGAATGTCCCCAGGAGAAGAGGGCGCCATGAGACGAGTGCTTTTTGTTGATGATGAGCCGCAAATCTTGGAGGGTTTGCGGTCCATGCTGCGCCGCCAAAGACATGATTGGGAGATGGCTTTCGCGCCGAGCGGCGATGCCGCCCTAGCGCTCATGCAGGCTTCACCTTTCGATGTCATTGTCTCTGACATGCGTATGCCAGGGATGGATGGCGCCGCCCTTCTGGCCCGCGTACGCCAGGAATATCCGCAAGTCGTTCGCATTGTTCTCTCGAGCCACACTGAGCTTTCCACCGCTTTGCGAGTGGTACCCGTCGCGCACCAATTCCTGGCGAAGCCTTGCGATGCGGAAATGCTACGCGTCGCCATCGAGCGCGCCTGCCACCTTAAGGCTCTGCTCCATGATGACTCCATCCGCCGCACGGTGGGGGGACTGGGCGAGCTTCCCTCACTCCCGCGCACTTATCATGCCTTGACGCTGGCTCTTGCGAACCCCGGCACGCCCCTGCAGAAAGTCGCCGGCATTGTCGAGCTTGATGTGGGGATCTCCGCCAAAGTCCTCCAGTTGGTGAATTCCGCTTTCTTTGGCAGTGCGCGCTCTATTACCAATATCCAAAGTGCCGTCGGCTACCTCGGCATCAGCACGCTGAAGAGCCTGGTCCTTTCCGTGGAGTTGTTCCGCATTTTTGCGCCCAAGGTGCCCCTGGAGGGATTCTCCTTGGAGGATCTCCAGCGCCATGCGCGCCTCACTGCCTACATTGCTGCTCGCCTCCCTGTACCCAAGCATCTAGTCGACATCGCCATGGTCGCAGGGATGCTCCACGACGTGGGAAAGCTCATCGTGGCCTGGAAGCTTCCCGAGCGTTTCAAAAAGCTCCTGGCGGAAGTCGGGGAAGAGCAATGCCCCCTCTACAAAGTGGAAGAGAGAGAATATGGGTTCAGCCATGCCGAGATTGGGGCCTATCTGCTGGGACTATGGGGACTGCCATACGCGGTGGTCGAGGCAATCGCCCTTCACCATGCCCCGGATCGCGTGCCACACCAGAATTTCGACGCGGCTTCGGCTGTCTACATCGCCAATCTTCTTGCCCAGGAACTGGATTCCTCCTCCCCATTGCCTTGGGAGAACGGATTGCAAAGCAATCAGGAGTACCTGGTTTCTTTGGGAGTCCAGGAGGACATCCCCGTTTGGCGTGCTATGGCAGCAGAGGCATCACCCCTGCTGGCAGAGGCATAAAATGCCAGAAAGCATCCGCTCTCCGGATTTTGCTTGTGGATGACGACATTTGTAAATGCAGCTATATCGGCGATCAACGAGGGAAACGTTTTTTGTTTCCTCCCCAAACCTTGTCTGAGGCTGCTCCCAAAAGGGCGCTGGAAGCGTCCATCGAGCATTATCGGTTGTACACGGCCGGGCGCGAGCATCCAGTGCAAACGCCGCGTGCGAAACTTTGATTTTTTTACGGGAATGATCGAAGCACAGCGGGAGGGCCGGCTTAAGGAAAGCCTCCACGCCAGTCGGGCCGCCACAAATTTCTAGCCTCGCTTGACAAGAGGTACCTTTTTTCCTTACACTTACGCTCAATGGGAGTTAGCCCGTGGTCGGCGGCTTCACTGGGGGGTGATCCGCCTGCGCCAGTCGTTGCTGTAAAAGGAGGAAATCCATGCATCGCATTGCTTTCATATTAGCCATAGTGTTTCTCGCCGTATCGGCGATAATCGCCCAAGCCCAAGAAAATGGAACGGCCTCACCTTCTATTCCTGTAGCCGTCCGTTCACAGGCGGATTGCACAGGCTTTATTGCCAATCCTGCCGTGCCCCATGACGTGTTCGTGATCGGAGGAGCGGACGATGACTTCCACTCGGTGGTCCGTCAGTTTGTGGCGGGCGAATCGATTTTCATCTCCCCGCAAAAAGGTGGAAATATCGCTGTGGGCGCAGAGTACAGCGTGGTGCGCCCCGCCAAGGAACTTTTTATAACTATGCATTACCAGGGTGAGGGATGGGATATCCGCAGGCTGGGCACGCCTTATGAGGATGTCGCGAAGGTCAGGGTGACCCATTTGAATCCGGAGGGAGCGGTGGCAAAAATCACCTTTTCGTGCGGATCCATTATCCCTGGCGACACCCTGATGCCCTTTCAACCGCGTGCCATTCCGGAATACACAGTCTCCCATCCGCTTGACCATTTCGCACCTCTGGATAGTAACAAACAGCACGGAAGAATAGCCGCGAGTCGCAACAATTTTGGCTATTTTGGCCACGACACGGTTGTCTATTTGAACTTAGGCGAAAAAGAGGGAGCCAGGCCCGGTCAGCGGTTCCGTATTTACAAGGTGATATCTCCGCGCACAATGGGATTTCTGACCGGCCAACGGACCCCGCCGGAGACCGTCGGAGAGGCTGTGGTGCTATCCGTACAGTCGAAATCGTGTGTGGCGATGGTTGTTTCAAGCTACCGCGAGGTCTCTGCTGGCGATTACGTCGAAGCGGAATAGTCCATCCTAAGGATGGGGCACACAATCCGCCCAGGCCAAGACTCGCAAGGGTCGTGGGCCTCGTGGTGTGCGCAAGGCGTTGGTAGTGCCGGTCACTACTGATCTCATAAATCGGGAAAGCCGGCGCCACCGCCGCTTTGCCCCGAGTTCAGCTCAGAGATTTAGTTAGATATGTTGCCTACGCCGCCGGATGAGAAGAACAAGCGCCGTGAGGTTCTTCGAATACTTGTGCGGTGAAAGCCTGAATCCTGGCTCCTTCCCGCCACGCATCTCGTGGTAGCCCCGCCTTGCGACAGGTTTCCTCCAAGAATTGTTCGCGATCCCACTTCCATTGCACTGCCACTTGGGGCAGCAAGAGGCCGCGCTGGGCTCCACGCGAAATCAAGAGTCCGTGCCGCCCGACCTCGATGCTCTCGGGGGCAATGTCCGAAAGGGGGGAGAGGACGGATATTTCCAGATTCAGCCCGCTCACTTCCTTTTTCATAACCGGAGGAAATCGTGGATCCTGCAGTGCCGCGCACACTGCGCATTCGCGAACCGTTATGTAGAGCGGCTTGTTCGCCTCGATGAAGCCAATGCATCCGCGCAGATTAGTTCCTTTGCGTAGGGTCACAAAGGCGCCGCAGCGCTGACGCAAAGCTTCCGCAGGTTCCGGGGCCTCGGGGATCTCAGCGAAGTTCAGGTATTCCACCAGAGCCTCCCGCGCCATCCGCAGCAGGGTCTGCTGGTCGGTTTCAGTGAGCGGCAACATCCTTCTCTTCCGGCTCTTTCTCGTCAGCTTCCATGAGAACCACGTGGCGGGAGGCGCGACGCTTTACTCGTTCATCCAAGCTTTTCCAAAACTTCCAGAAGTATTGCACGGCGGAAGCCACCGCAAAGAGGACAACCATCCATAACAAAACTTCGCCGAGCGGGTGGAAGGCCGGAAACCGCCGGCCCTCTAAGATGAGGACGGTGATGGCCACCACTTGGAACACCATTTTCGTTCTACCCAACTCGGAGGCTTCCATCACATACCCTTCTGCGGAAGCAATGGAACGCAGGCCGGAAACGGCGAATTCCCTTCCCACGATGATCACCACCATCCACGCAGGGACTAGGTGGAGGTCCACTAAAGAGATAAAGGCGGCCGAAGTGAGCAGTTTGTCGGCAATGGGGTCAAGTAGGATTCCTAAAGTGGTAATTTGGCCGCGCTTGCGGGCCAGGTAACCATCCAGCAGATCCGTGACGGCGGCGAGCAGGAAAACTCCCACCGCCCACAAATCCATATTCCCGCCCTTGGTAAGGAGCAACACCACCACAATGGGCACAAAGAAGATTCGGAGAAGGGTTAACGAAATGGGGAGATTCATGAGCCTTCGAACCTACCCTTCACCAGGGAGGAATTGCACGGGCCAAGTGATTCGTAACGCAAGGTACCGGAGGAAGGGGTGCTCCAGCGCCCCAGTTTCACTATAACGGACGCCTCGCTTGGTGTCAACGTTACTTCCCCAGGGGGCCTTCCTATTTCAGATGGTGCGCCGCCATCTTGGCGGCACCATGCCGGCTGGAAGCAGGCGCTACAGCGGAATGGTTCCGCAACATACGATGGATTACGTGGCATTGAATGGACTCGCTTCCCCGTGCTGAAGGAAGATGCGCTGCGCTCGGCGCGCAACCCGGGGGATTTTCGCCGCGGATATACGCCCAAACCCGCGCTAAAGGTGTCCATGACGCTAAATCGTCCGTCCAACTCTGAGTTTCTCGGCAAAATCCACGTCATATTGCCGTAAATGTGCGACTTCCCGGAGGTCATTTTGTCAATGTTTCCTTTGTTTTCATACACATTCCGGCTTTGATCTAACTAAATTAACATCTTTTTGGGTAGACCCGTCCCCGGAAGTGACATTTTGTTGGAATGGAATCTCCCTGAGGGAGAGGAGGCCGGACTGTTGCAGGCTCGGCATGGGCAGCGCCTTTTCGTTCCCGGACGCACGCTTGCCTACATACTATACCCATATCACTAGGCTTTGTCAAGTGGAAAGTGAGGCTACACTCCGGCGCCGCCCGTGGCTCGAAACCGGACCGGTGTCTGCGGAACTGTCCTCGACATCCGCACCACCGGGGCTTTCGACACGCTGACGGTTGCGGAGGAGCGCCGCTCGCCAGAACCCCCTCACAGGCAGTAACTTGCAGTGAGACGACCGAGTAAATCCCTGTGACTGCACTTCCACTAAGCAGATTGCAAACGAAACGGCATTATAGGGGAGATGCAATTGGCTCCCGGTAAGATTTCCAGGAAGCCAACTTTAGGTCCAGGTGAACAAAGATCATCGAGGCCGATGACGGAGTTGAAAGTTTAAAAGAAACGCTGGCCGCCCAAACTGCCTTTCAGTCCAATTCGGCTGCCGATTGCAGCGGCTTCTTTTTTAGCGCCCAACACGCTACATAATTAATGGAAGTGCTCTACGGACATCAACACCTAAGGGTTGCTCTTGCCATTAGCTATGAGGTCGACCAGTCCGGCAACCGCAAGTATGAGGCAGTGACTTCGATAATCTTGCGTGTCGTTTTCGTTTGCTCCTGGTAATCGCCATTCTGGCAATGCGCGGGACTATCCCCGGGCCAGCCTCAAACCTGGAGCACGTCGCCCTCGCGGGCCACCATTTGGTACAGGACCGGACTCACAATGCGGCCGAGAAACAACCTGGAGACCAGTCCGGCCACAATGACGATGGCAAAGGGGCGTTGTGAGTCTGACCCGATGCCGTGCGAGAAGGCGGCGGGCAGCAACCCGAGGCACGCCACGAGCGCCGTCATCATGATGGGCCGCAGGCGCACCATGGAAGCCTCGAAGGTCGCATTTCTGATTTCCTGCCCTTCCAGCCGCAGTTTGTTGATATAGGAAGTGTCGATGACGGCGGTTTCCACGGACACACCCATTAAAACGAGCAGCCCGAGGACGGAAGAGACGCTGAAGGGCGTCCCGGTCAGCTTCAGGGCGAGCAGCGCTCCTACCGGTTCTGTCATGATGACACTCAGCAGGACGATGACCGGGAACTTAAAGTTGCCGTAGAGCGCGAAGAGAATCAGGAGGATCAGCATTACCGTGATCGGCCCGATCACGGTGAGTTGACTTTCGGCGGCAAGGAACTCGCTATATTCGCCACCCCACTCCATCCGATAGCCCGGGGCGAGAGTGACGACCTTGCTGACGGCCTTTTGGCCCTCCTCCACGGCGCGGGCAAGATCGCGTCCGACGATGCTATATTGAATGCCAATGTAACGCGAGTTGTTCTCGCGGTAGATGAACGAGGCGCCGTTGCCCTGAGTGATCGTGGCAAGCTGGCTGAGGGGGATTTCTTGCCCGTTAGGAGTGCCGACCAGCAGATTGGCAATCTGCTGCCCGCTCTCGCGGAATTCCGGCTTCATGCGGACGACCAGATCAAACAGCTTTTCCCCTTGAATCACCTGCGTGGCCGCCTGCCCGCCAACTCCTGCCTGGATGACCGCTTCCACGTCGGCGACGTTGATTCCGTACCGCGCTATCTTTTCCCGATCCACGTCCACAAGAAGGCTGGGTTGTCCTAATTCCCGCACCACGGTCAGTTCTTTGAAGCCAGGAACATGCTGCAACGTCTCCTTAATTTTGAGCGCGACATCCTGAAGAACGTTCAGGTCGGGGCCAAAAACTTTGACGGCGAGGGCGCTCTTCAATCCGGTCAGGGCCTCATCCACGGCGTCTTCGGCGGGCTGCGTGAAATTAAAAATGATGCCGGGATAGGCACTCAACTTGGCGCGAACGGCCTCCGTTAACTGTTCCTTGGTATGAATGGGGCCATCCTTCCATGCACGATCTTTGTAAGGCTTCAAGCCGACGTAAAACTCGACGTTAAAAAAGCCGGTGGGGTCGGTGCCGTCGTCCGGCCGGCCCAGTTCGGAACCCACCACGGTGACCTGGGGGTAGGACATAAGGATGCGGCGAATCTCCGGACTGATTCGGCTCGCTTCCTCAAAAGAGATGGTGTAAGGCATCGTGGCACGTACCCAAAGCGCGCCTTCGTCGAGGTGCGGCATGAATTCGCCGCCAATGAAGGGAACCAGCAGCAGCGTGGCACCGAAGATCACGGTGGCCACGATCATGGTCATCCAAGGATGGTTCAGGCACCAATTCAGTTCTCCCCCGTACTCACGCCTCACCCAGTCGTAAGCCCGGTTCCTCTTCTCATGAACTCCTTTCGTGAAGGCGTAAGAAGCCAGCACGGGAACCAGCGTCAACGTCAGGATGAGGGAGCCAATGAGGGCGAACGACATGGTATCGGCCATGGGATGGAAAAGCAAGCCGGAGGGCCCCCGCAGCACATAAATCGGCAGATAACCCGCAATGATGACGGCGACCGAATAGAAGATGGGCCGGTCCACATCCTTGGCCGCGGCCACGATGACTTCCGGCAAGCTGTAGGGCTGCCCACGGCGGGCATCCAACTCGCGATAGATGTTTTCCACCATCACCACGGTGCCGTCAATGATGATGCCGAAGTCGATAGCGCCAATGGAAAGCAGGTTCGCAGGAATGTTACGGGCGTGAAGGATGATGAAAGAAAACAGCAAAGCCAGGGGAATGGTGAGGGCCGTGATAATTGCGGCGCGGGCGCTAGCTAGGAAGAAGATCAGCACGATCAGAACCAGGACCATTCCGCGCAGTAAATTGTTCTCCACGGTATCAACGGTCAGCTTCACCAGATCACTGCGGTCGTAATAGGGGCGAATCTGGACGTCGGCTGGCAACTGCCGGTTCAGCTCCTCGGTTTTCTCCTCCACACCTTTCAGGACGTTTTGCGTTTGCTCGCCGCGGCGCATCAGGATGACGCCTTCGACGGCGTCGGGATTATCCCGCCGTCGGTCCTGGAAGCCGAACTCACCCAGGCGCGGCGCGTGGCCCATTGCTACCTCGCCCACGTCCTTCACCCGCACCGGCGCGCCATTCTGGCTGGCCAATACAACGTTTTCGATATCCTTGCGGTCGCGCAGCAAGCCGAGGCCCCGGACGTAATAGAACTGGCCGCCTTGCGAGTAGAACCCGCCGCCCGTGTTGCCGTTGTTGGCCGAGAGCGACTGGATCACGCCCGGTACCGCGAGGTGATATCCGAAGAGGCGCGCGGGATCGAGCAGCACTTGATATTGCATCACCGTGCCGCCAAAGCCCGAATCGTCGGCCACGCCGGGCACGGATCTGTAGCCGCGCTCGAGCACCCAGTCTTCAATGGTCTTCAGCTCCTGCGGGGAGTGGTCGGGGCTCTCAATCACGTATCGGTAGACGAGCCCACTGGGGCTGAAGAGAGGTGCGATGCTGGGGGAGACACCGGCGGGGAGATTGACTTGGGACAGGCGCTCGAAAACCACCTGGCGAGCGAAATAGTTGTCCGTGTCGTCTTCGAAAGTCAAAATGACGTCCGAGAGGCCGTAGAGGGAAATGGACCGCATGAAGACCAGTTGCGGTACCCCGTTCATCTCGAGTTCGATGGGCAGGGTAACCAATCGTTCATGTTCCTCCGCCGCGTGACCCGGCCATTGGGTGATAATCTCAACCATGGGCGGCGAGAGGTCCGGGTAGGCGTCCACGGGCATGCGGCTAAATGAAACGGTGCCCACCACGACGATCAGGGCGGTCAACATCAGCACTAGAAAGCGTTGGTTCAGAGCGAATTGGACGATGCGGTGAATCATGGCATTTAGGGAGTCAGAAGTCAGGATCCATAATAAGAACCACCCACTTTCTGACTCTTATCTCCCGACTCCTACCTTCTAACTCCTACTCCTGACTTCTGCTTTACCGTTGCAATGAATTCGCAAACTGCAAGAACAGACTGCCATCGGCGGCGACGTTTTCGCCTTGCCGCAGCCCGCTCACGATTTGTGTTTTGCCGCCTTGGCTCTCCCCCAAGGAAACCAGCCGCTGGCCGAATTGATTGGGCTTGGCCGGATCTTCCACGACGTAGACGAATGGCTCGTTTTCAGCGGTGCGCAGCACGGCCGCGTCCGGCACCGTCAGCGCGTTCTCAATGACGCCTGCCTGCACGGTGGCCGTCACATACATATCCTTTTTCAGCTTTTCTCCCGGATTATTGGTCACGATGCGCACCTGGAGGGTGCGCGAGGTGGCGTCGAGCGCGGGGGAAATATAGGAGATCCTCCCATGGAATGTGATCGGGTAGGCGTCCGTCTGGATGTCCACGGGATCGCCCATGTGGATAAATCCCAGGTCGTGCTCATAAACATTGGCGAGCACCCATACGGTGTTCATATTGGAAATCGTGAACACCTGCGTGGCGCCGGCCTGAATCACTTGCCCGGGCCCCGCGAGGCGCTCCACCACCTCTCCAGCGAGGGGGGCGCGCACGGGAATTTCCGGCGAGGCGGTATCCGGCAGCTTATCCGATTGCACTCCCAGTACGCGCAGCGCCTGCTCGGCGGCCTGCAAATCGGCCTGTGCCTGATTACGCGTCGATTCGGCCTGCTCAAGATCGGCCAAAGCGATGGCGCGGTGCGCGTAGAGGTCCTCCGCGCGTGAATAGCTCTTCCCGGCTAACTGGTAAGCGTCGCGCGCCTTCAGGAAGTTGGTGCGCAGTTGGGCATAATCCGGACTGCTCACATAAAGCAGCGGTTGGTCTTTCACAACCTGCTGACCCGGGGAGGCCAGGATGCGTGAAACCGGCCCGCCGATCTGGGTGATCACCGGAGTGGTCTCAAAATTGTTGTACGCCACAGCGCCCGTCAGCCGCAGGACGCGCGGCAGTTTGATGCTCTCCACCGGTACCACCCGCACGTGGGCCATCTGCTCGGGGGGCACGGTGAAGAGTGCTGCTTTGGAGGCGCTCGTTTCCGTCGTGCTGGAATTCCCGGTGGGCGCGACGGCATCGGTGATTCGGCCGCTGCAGGCGTTGAAAAGCAGCACACCAGCAAGCAGCGTGAAAGGAAGCAGTGCAAGTTCGAGAAAACGGACGGTGGAGCGGGTCATGGTAAATTCCTTGTTCCCACAGCTTCTTTGACTTGCTCGACGGCGAGCATGTAGTTCGCCAGCCCTTGGCGATAGGCGAGCTGGGTGGCGCGATAGCTGCGCTCGGCATCCAGAAAGTCCAACAGGCTAGCCGCGCCCCGCTTGTAGGCGTATTCACTGATATCGAGCGAGTCTTGAGCTTGCTTGAGGTATCCCGACGTGTAGAGCTGGATAATCTGGTCGTTGACTTTCGTCGTCTGGTAGGCGTTGGCCACGTCCGTCATCACGGTTTCGGTAGCGGCAGATTGCAGTTCATTGGCCTGGGTGATGGCGTAGTGGGTGCGCGCGACCTCACCCTGGTTGCGGTCGTAGATGGGGATTTCCATATTGACGGTGAAGCCGGCGCTGTTCAGGGCGGAAACGTGCGTATAGTCAAAGGTGGTGGACAAACTCCGCGCGCGGTTGGCCTTCGCCAGTTGGTATTGGCTCTGGGAAGCCGTCACCCCCAGTTGGGCCGCCAGCAGGTCAGGGCGCTGCTTGAGCGCCAGGGATTGCAAATCCTCCTGGTTGCCGTGCAAAGGAGCATAGGCCAAATCGCCGATGACGTCATAATCGGCGGGGACCGACTCGAAGCCCAGCAGTTGGCGTAAGCCTAAGAGGGACTGCACCAGCGCCAGCTTTGCCGCGCTGACATCGGTTTGGAATTGCAGCAATTGCAGCTTGATTTTCAGCAGGTCGCCCTCGCTGATCGCTCCTGCCTTGAACTGGTGCGCGCTGAGGTCGACCGTCTGCTGGAAGCTCGCCAAGTCTTGGTTGGCAAAATCCAGATCCGCCTTGGCCAGCAAGACGTTCACAAATTGCTGAGCCACGTTAAAAGTCAAGCTGCGCTCGTTGTCGTTCACCTGCGAACGGGTGACGGCGGTTGTGTCCTTCGCGGCATTAATGCGGGCCTGGCGTTTGTGCCCACGCTCAAAGGTGTATGTGAAGCCCAAGTCGAATTCCGTGATGTTGTCCAAGGTGGTGCCGTTTAGCTGGCTAGGGCTGAAAAGGGGAACGTACAGATCATCATAGGTGAACACCGGGTTGGGGCGAATGGCCGCCGTAACCTCCTCCGCCTCGCTCTGTTGAATCGTGTTTTCCGCCGCCTTCAATGCATGATTGTGTTTGATCGCGAGCTGAATGGCCTGCTCAAGGTCAACGCGCGAGAGCGGTGGCGCCTGTTGGGCGCTCGCTGCCGCGCTTCCCGCCGTCCAACCCAGCAGGAATATCACAGCATTCAGAAACCCCCGGTGCTGTGCTGTCGAGCGCATGCTGTTGTGGTTCATCATCGCTAATCCCCCACGCTGAAGGTGCTGGAAAGAATGGCCGATCACCCCACACCATTTAGAGGATTGCAGGGTCATCCGAACCAACCTGGAAGGGAGTCTTACATAAGGGGAGGCGCCCGGCCGTAACTCATGGCAGGCAACTCCGAGCGGTAGTTGCTGGGCGTCATGCGCGGAAGTAGAGGAACGGAAATCGATGGCGGTAGGATGTGCGCGGTACCGGCAGGTTGAACCGCGCCGTTTTGAACGATCTGGCACACGGTGCAGAGGAGACTACTATCTGAGGTGGCAGACGACGGAACTATGCAACCGGAAACCCACCGGCCATGGCGCAACCCCGTCGTCTCGCCGTGCCGGTGGAGCATAGCTACCCCGAGTAGGTGCATCTGCAAGAACACAAGCAGGTAAGAAGCAAAAGCGCGCCGATATTGGTGAGTCCATTTACAAGGCACGCGACTGCATTTTACCGGAAGTTTGGGAAAGGAGGAAACAAATCATTTTCCCTCAACCCCAATGCATCACGGCCTGACTGTAGATGCGGTGCCCACATTCGCCGCCTGATTCCTGCTGGATAATGCCCTTGGAACCCACGAAGAGGATGTGCTTAGCCGGAACGTGGTCTTAACCTTGGGAGCCCCCGTCGAGAAGGTCCTTGGCGGATTTGTCGAGGACCAGGGTGCGAGTGGGGAAGGGCATGTCGATTCCGGCCCCCTGGAACTTCTTGACGATGCGCTTCCGCAACTCGCTCTGCACCAGGAATTGATCCGTAAACTCGCGGATTTGCAGGTTGAGCGAAAAGTTCAGGGAAGACTCCCCGAAGCCGGAGATGAACGATACAGAGGGCGCGGGGTTCGGGAGCAAGCCTTCCACGCCGTCCCGGAGGGCTTCGTGGGCGGCTTCCAGCAAGACCTTCGCCACCCGGTCGGGGTCCGTTCCGTACGTAACGCTCACGGGCAGCGTGTAAGACATTTGCGGCTGGGGCGCGGAATAATTGGTAATGATGGCTTTGGCCAGGGTGGAGTTTGGAATCACCACGTAGTTGTTGCCCAGAGTCCGCAGGATCGTGGAGCGCCAACCGATCCGCAAAACGTAACCTTCCTGGTTGGAATCAAGTTTGATGTAATCGTTCAGTCTTACTGGCCTGTCCGCCATGAGATAAAGGCCCGAAAAGAGATTGCTTAAGGTCTCTTGCAGGGCCAAGGCGACGGCCACACTGCCCACGCCTAACGTCGTCCAGACCGCGGTCAGAGAAACGCCGATGTTTTCGAGGAAGATGATGGTTCCAAGCAAGGCGAAGAGCATCCGGACCACAAACGCGGCGGGCTCGGTTACGCGCGCCATAGTGGGCTGCTGCTGGCCCATACGGCGCAAGGCAAGGACTATTCCGTTGGCGGGAAAATACATCATGACCAGAATCACCAGCGCCAGGATGAGCTTGGACCCGAAATGTTCGAACCGCGGGGAGAGGGGAAGCGATTCCAAACCGAGATAAAGGCCTGCAATCAATAGCAAAGGGATCGGCAGAGACTCGAGGAGGGAAAAGAAGATTTGGCCCCATCCATCGCGAAGCCTTTTCGCCCAATAGTGGAGGACGCGGTTCAGGCCAAAACCCAGCAGCAAGGAACTGATGATCAAAGTTCCAAACAAAAGGGTATAGAAAATCTTATTACTCACATGGAGCGCGCGCGCCAGATCCTCGATCATGGTATTTTCTCCCGGGGGGAAGGGCAACAATTCAAGATACTCTGCTCAAGATACCCTGCCCAGCCCATGCGGGGCAACCGGCTTTCGCGAGTGTCGCCGCAGGCCAAGCACGCATCTAATAGTTTAGCCGTGGGTGTGGCGCCGCGGACGAAGGAGCCTCCCACTCTGCGCCGTGCCCGGCCGCTGGCAAAAGTGAGGGTGAGGCCTATCAACAGACTACAGGTACGTGATAAAGTGCCAACTCCTAGCCGTCCGTTTGCGCCGGCTGCAAATATAGGAAAGAGGTTCTCAGGCAATGGCTTCTAAACAAAAAGCACCTATCGATTACAACACACTGCCGATTCTTCCCGTTCGCGACACGGTTCTGTTCCCCAACGCCATTCTGCCGCTGACGGTAGGACGGGACAGCTCCCTCAAGCTGATCAACGACCTGAAAGAAGATGAGAAATATGTCGGGGTCATCTCTCAGCGCGATCCCCGGGTTGATAACCCTCAACCCGTCGATCTCTTCCAAATTGGAACGGTGGCTTTCGTCCACAAGATCATCAAGCTGCCCAGCCAAAGCCTATTTATCTTTGTCGAAGGCTTACAACGGATCGCCATCGAGGAAGTCACGCAGGTCGAGCCTTTCCTGCGCGCCCGGGTAAAACCCTTGACGGATATTACCCCGGGCGGGAAGGAATCGGATTTCGACGCCCTGGTGCGCAGCGTGACGACGATGTTCCAACAGGTTGTGCAGCTCTCACCCACGCTGTCGGATGATCTGCAAACCGTCGTCATGAATATTGACGACCCCAGCAGGCTTTCGGATTTCATCGCCGCCAATCTCCCCTCACTTTCCAGCACCGAAAAGCAGGAACTCCTGGAAAGCCTTGAACTGAAGGTCCGTCTTGAGCGTTTGAACCGGCAACTGGCGCGGGAAGTGGAGGTGCTGCAACTCCGTTCCAAGATTCAATCGGACGTCCAGGACCAGGTCACGCAGAGCCAGCGTGAGTACTACTTGCGGGAGCAGATGAAAGCCATTCAAAAGGAACTGGGTGAGGCCGACGAGCAGCAGGAAATCGAAGAACTCCGCAAGAAGATCGAAGCCGCGGGAATGACGGAAGAGGGCAAGAAGGAGGCCATCCGGGAACTGGGGCGATTGGCGAAGATGTCGCCGGCGGCGGCGGACTACCACGTAACGCGCACCTACCTGGAATGGCTGGTGGCGCTGCCCTGGAACAAAGTCAGCGATACCCGGGTAGATATTACCAAAGCGAAGCAAGTCCTCGATGAAGACCACTGGGATCTGGAAAAGGTCAAAGAGCGCATCCTCGACTATCTTGCGGTTTTGCAGTTGAAGCCGCAGCTTAAGGGGCCCATCTTGTGCTTCGTCGGGCCCCCCGGCGTGGGAAAAACGTCCTTGGGAAAATCCATTGCGCGCTCGCTCGATCGCAAATTCGTGCGCATGTCTTTGGGTGGAATTCACGACGAAGCGGAAATTCGCGGCCACCGGCGGACTTACATTGGAGCGCTGCCCGGCCAGGTCATTCAAGGGATTCGGCGGGCCGAAACGCGCGATCCGGTTTTCATGCTCGATGAGGTCGACAAAATTGGACGCGATTTTCGGGGCGATCCCTCCTCCGCCTTGCTGGAAGTTCTTGATCCCGAGCAAAACGCGCATTTCCGTGACAATTACTTGGACGTCCAATTCGACCTTTCCAAAGTGCTATTCATCTGTACATCGAACGTGTTGGACACCATCCCCCCTGCGCTCCTCGACCGCATGGAGGTGCTCGAACTCCAGGGATATAGCGAGGAGGAAAAAATACAGATTGCCATCCGGCACCTGATTCCTAAGCAGACCGACGAGCACGGGATCAAGACTCCCGAGCAGATTGAATTCTCTACGGGCGCACTGGCCAGCATGATCCGGCACTACACGCGCGAGGCCGGCGTGCGAAATCTCGAGAGAGAAATCGCCACGGTCTGCCGCAAGCAGGCGCGCCGGATTGCCGAGGGCAAGCCGGAAAAGCTCCTGCTGACTCCCGACAACCTGCGGGATTTTCTGGGAATCCCGCGCTACCGCCTGGAGACCGAAATCGTGGAGCGCACACGCCAACCCGGGGTGATGGTGGGACTTGCGTGGACCCCCACGGGCGGCGACGTGCTCTATGTGGAGGCCAATGCCATGAAAGGCGGCAAGGGCTTCACCATGACCGGACACGTGGGCCAGGTTATGCAGGAGTCCATGCAGGCGGCGCTCGCCTGGGTCCGCTCCCACGCAGGGGAATACGAAATCGATCCGGAATTCTTCCAGACGAAGGATATTCACATCCACGTGCCGTCGGGGGCCATTCCCAAAGATGGGCCGTCGGCGGGAATTACGATGGTCTCCGCCCTTGTGTCCGCCCTCACGCGGCGGCCTTCGCGGCAGCGGCTCGCCATGACCGGCGAAATTACTCTCAGCGGACAAGTACTGCCCGTGGGCGGGATCAAGGAGAAAGTGTTGGCGGCCAAACGGGCAGGGGTGCTCGAAGTGATCCTTCCCGCGGACAACGAGCCGAACGTCCACGAGGACCTTAACCCCGAAATGCTCGAGGGTTTAACGCTCCACTATGTAAAGACGATTCAAGAAGCCGTGGAGTTAGGTCTCGAAAGAGATCCCGTGCCCGTTGAGACAGGCCGGCCGGCACGCGAAGTGGCCCTGACTCCCGCGGCTGCAGGGACCCCGAATTAGAGCGGGCACGGGGAGCCATCAGGATACGCAGATTCAACCCAGCCCGCAGCCGTCGAAGCTTAATTGGCGAAGAGGCTGCGGGCGATGGCTTCACGTTCCTTCAGCCCATCGCCCTCGAATTGGCATACCACCTGCTCCAGCAGACTGGGAACATCGAGGTTCTGAGGGCACTTCTGAACACAATCCCTGCAGTGCGAGCACAGCGATGCATAACTGGGCTGGCCAGTCAAAATTCCTCCCATCCGCAGTACGTAGAGGAACGCGGCCTGCTGCTTCTGACCGAATGTATGAAAGGCGTTGAACAGCGCAAAGCACTCGTTGATATTGACGCCCGAAGGGCAGGGCTGGCAGTACCCGCAGCCCGTGCAGCCGACCTTCATGATCTCGCGGTATTTCCTGCCCACTCTCGAGATCAGACCGACTTCCGCATCGGTGAGTGAAGCCGGACGGGCGTCCGCCGCGATCCTCAGGTTCTCTTCCACCTGCGCCTCATCGTTCATCCCCGATAAGACCACGGTCACCTCCGGGTGGTTCCAAACCCACCGCAGAGCCCACTCGGCAGGCGTCCGGAGGCTTCCGGCTTCCTGAAAGAGGGCTTCGACCTCAGGGGGTTGGGGAGAGGCAGCCAGCGAACCACCACGCAGAGGCTCCATAACGATCACGCCGAGGCCCTTGGAAGCGGCGTACTTTAACCCTTCCGTACCGGCCTGATTTTCCTCGTCCAGGTAGTTATATTGAATCTGGCAGAACTTCCACGGATAGGCGTCAACGATGTGTTTAAATTCCTCACGGAGCCCGTGAAATGAGAAGCCGGCGTTCGCGATTCGTCCGTCCGCCTGCGCCTGATCGAGAAACTCCGCGACGCCTAGCGCCTCTACTTCCCCCCAAGCGATTCGATTGAGCGAGTGGACCAGATAATAATCGATCTGCGACGTTGCAAGTTTCTTGAGCTGCACGTCAAGAAAGCGGTCCATATCGGCGCGGCTCTTGACGAGCCAGGCCGGCAGCTTGGTGGCGAGCTTCACCCTCTCGCGATAACCGCCGGCGAGAGCGCGGCCGACAAACGGCTCGCTTTCACCTCCATGATAGGGCCAAGCCGTATCGATGTAGTTCACTCCGTGATCGATGGCGTAGCGGATTTGGCGTGCCGCCCGCTCTTCGTCGATCCGGTCATTCTTCTGCGCCAGGCGCATGCAGCCGAATCCCAGAATCGACAATTGATCGCCTGTTTTCGTCACCTTCCTGTAGAGCATCAATTCTCCTCTCCGTGACTGAAGGATGATTGTAGGTGTCGCTGGGGTCCTCGCGGCCCCCCAAGACACCTTAGCAGGATTGCCGCCAAAACTTTCGCAGAAGTGCGCGATCCGGCAGACATTTGACAGCTTTGTGCATCCTTTGGAGTTCAGCGTGGAGGATTTGTCGGTTGATGTGGCCACTTTGGCAACAGGCGTTGATTTGGATTTAGTATCCTCGCTCTTACTGGCGGCTTGCGTGTACCCAAGTCTTTGGCGAAACCCCGGGGCTGCGAGCCTTTACAGACTGCGAAAAGGGACATTGTGGTGGCTTTATGCCGCCATGTGTGGATTGCAACGGTTGAAGTAATGGCGGCATGAAGTCGCCACTTCAACATCAAATTCCCTGCTACCCTGAGATGTCATTGTAAACAAAGCTGGTTATTCAAGAGCCTCGGCTCCCGGTATTCATGTTAGAATCGCATGCTGACCTGGAAAAATTTATCATCAGGAGATGGCCGATGAACATTCGCATCGCCCTTGGGACACTTTTACTCTTGTCGTTCATTCCCGCGCACGCCCAACAGTCCAAACCCGCCATCGTCGCCGAAGGCGGCCAGCCCGATGACCGTGCCTCCGCCCGCGTTCTTTACTGGAACACGGTGAAAAATGAGGCGGCCGGGCAGTTCGCCATTAATTACGGACGCCCCGTGTGGAAGGGCGTTTACGAAGACCCGGCGAAATTTGATGGCATGACGAAGGGGAAAACCTGGCGGATGGGGAGTAATTTCTGGACGGTCCTCGATAGCTGCTTGCCTTTGACGATTTCGGGCAAGAGCGTTCACGCTGGTTACTACTATCTCGGACTCCACCGTTCCGAAGACGGGTCAAAGTGGACCCTGGTTTTCATTGATCCGGGGAGGGTCCGCGCCGCTCACATCGATGCCTTCGATATTGAGAAAGCCCCAGTCGAGTTCGAGGTTCCCATCTCCATCACCAACGCTGCGACCAAAGCTGAAAAGCTCACGATCGAGTTGTCTTATCCCAAGGACGACGTTCGCAAGGTCACTCTCAGCGTAAGGTGGGGAACCTTGGCGCTCATCGCGCCGATTGAGGTCACGGTCACGGATTGATAGCAGTCTTCCTCTACGCGCCTTTTTTCGCGCACGGGGCTGTAATCACATAAATGGTTTGCATGCCCCGTCCCACCTTTCACTAGGGTCGAGAAACGGGATTTTACTTTAAGATTGCGAGTCTTTCTCAGAGCTGTCGATCGCCCTAGTCGCTGGGGGAGATCTACCCATCCCACGTGATTTCCTATCGAACCCATTTACATTTGCCGCATAAGACACTATAAGTAACCACGCACAGCTTGAATAAGGCTATTCACGAGGAGTCATCATGTATTGCCGGAATTGTGGACGACAGCTCGCGGATAACGCTGAGTTCTGTGTGGACTGCGGCCAGCGCCGGTTGGCGGGCACGCGCTTCTGCTCCAATTGTGGTAAGGAAATGGCTCCCCAAGGGGAAATCTGCGCCCAATGCGGTGCTCGCGTTGCCGCTGGCGCCGACAAAGACCTTGTCACCGCTACGCTGCTTTCGATGTTCCTCGGCGTATTCGGAGTAGATCGCTTCTACCTCGGCTATATTGGACTGGGAATTTTAAAATTAGTTACCCTGGGCGGCTGTGGAATTTGGGCTTTTGTCGATTTGTTCCTTATCATCCTCAAGAAACTGCCGGACGCGCAGGGCCGCCCCTTGCGATATGTTTCTCCCAGCCAACCCAGTGATAAGGACTGGGCGTCGGCATTGCTGCTCTCAATCTTTCTGGGGTGGCTGGGCATCGATCGCTTCTACCTGGGTTATGCCGGACTGGGGGTGCTAAAGCTCGTCACGGGCGGGGCTTGTGGGGTCTGGTGCATAGTGGACTCGATCCTGATTGCGGTGAATAAATTGCCGGACTCCAACGGCAAACCTCTCCGAATGTAGGGGGCTATGGCGGATTTTTCCAAGGGAATAGCCCGATGGATGGTGCTGTCACTGGCCATGGCGGTTTTCGTGACGGTCCCGCCCGAAATGTTGGCGCGAGGACCGGACATCTGCTTGTGGAAGCATTTATTCCATCTCGCCGCCTGCCCCGCCTGTGGCAGTACTCGGGCGCTGGCTGCGTTCTTTCATGGACACGTCGCGCAAGCGCTTGCCTACAACCGTAATGTGATGGTGACGGCACCATTGTTGGTCGGCCTCCTGATCCACGATGTCATATCGAGACTTAAGGGACCAAGTGCTGGGGAATTCTGAAGTGTAAAGTGTGAAGCATAAAGGCTAGGTATCTTTATGTTTTACCCTTTATCCTTCACACTTTACACTTCTCAGCCTCCAGCCCCGACAAACTGGCACACGCCTCCTCTTGAATTCCTACCCCGATTCCAATACAGTTTTAAGGTTTCCGTGATAAGCGTCGAGAATATCCTAGAACGGACGTGCCGTGAACTGCCAAGGCCCCCTTTCCTCCGATGGGGCGCAATCCTCTTTACTCTTTTTGTTTTGACGCTTCAGATCTCGATTGCCGTTTCTCAGGCATTGCTGGCATGTGCGGGGGTCCTCTATACGATTCACCTCTTGCAAGCGCGGCCTCGGATCCTATTCTTGCCCGTCAAGCTTCCCCTAGCGCTCTTTTGCTTATTGTCCATGGTTTCGATTTTCTGGGCGACGACCCCCGCAGAGGGATGGTTTGCGGTCAGAAAACTTGTGTTGTTTCTCATTTGGCTGCTGGCTATAAACTTGGTGGTTAGCGCGGAGCACTTGCGCCGCCTCTTGCAGGGACTGTTTCTTGTATCCTTCGTGACAAGCCTTGTTGGCATTGCGCAATTCGTCATTGAATACCGCGACGTGCGGGCGCATTATCCCGGCGAGATTTATCATTACCTGACGTCAGGGCGTATCCACGGGTTTATGGGACACTGGATGCACTTTGGTGGACAGCAGATGTTAGTTTTCGTCTTTCTCCTGAGTTTTTTGCTGTTCTCCAACGGTCGAAATTCGAAATTCGAAATTCGAAACTCGGAAGCTGAACGCCGAATTTGGAGTTTCGAGCTTCGAATTTCGGCTTTTTGGTGGATCGTGTTCGGTCTCGTCACCTTATCTATTATTCTGAACTTCACCCGCGGAGTGTGGTTGGGCTGCTTCCTGGCGGGAATTTACCTTCTGACCCGATGGAAGCCGAAGTCGCTCCTGGCTTTGCCTTTCCTATTGGCCTTGGCCTACGTGGGGGCACCGTCGCTGATTCGAGAGCGGCTCTATCTAGCGATGCATCCCACTCAGGAACACGCGCTATCCATCCGCCTCGAAATGTGGCGCGTCGCACTAAGGATGATTCGGGCCCACCCCTGGGTGGGTGTGGGCCCCAACAACATCGAAGAAGTTTATGATCTTTACCTGCCGCGAGGGAAATCGGCCGAGGCGGGTTATCACAACCACTTTCACAATGACTTTCTTCAGTTTGGCGCCGAGCGGGGATTGCCCTGTTTGGCCTCATGGCTGTGGCTCATGGCGGCGCTGGGCTGGTATACCTGGAAGCTTCGGCGGCAGCTTTCCACGCAACGGTGGATCGCCGACGCGTCTCTAGCCGCTTGGGTGGCATTTCTGGCAGAAGGTTGCTTCGAATTCAACTTTGGCACCTCGCCGGTCCTCATGGTGTTCCTCTTCGTCACCTCTACACCCTTTATAGCCAGGAGGGTGGCTGCTTCCGGCGGAGAGTTGGAGAAAACGGGGGGTACGAGAGCGGGGCTCTGACCCTTTCAATTGTTAAAATGAATTTATAAGTGAATCGGGCCGTTAAAAGATACACTCTCTCAGAAATGAATCCTAAACAGCAGATGTTACGAAGTTCGATCGTGGTGGCGTTTTTTAACCTGTTGGGCGGGCTGAGTGGAATCCTGGTGGAAACCAGTATCGCGGCCAACCTGGGGCTTTCGGTGCGCTCCGACGCGTTTTATGTTGCTTACACGATCCCGTACATCATCACCAACTTGCTCACCGCAACGGGTCAGTTTTCGTTGGTACCGTTCTTCGCATCGCTGGAATCGAGTACGGACGAAAAGGAGCTCTGGCGCGGTTTCAGTTACGTCATCAACATTCTTTTCCTGGGTCTGGGGGCTATCGCAATTATAGGCGCGGTGGCAGCGCCATGGATTATTCACGGCATCGCTCCCGGGTTTACTCAACAAGAGGTTACAGTCGCGGCGCAACTCTCGCGATGGCTCTTCCTCATCATCATTCCCGCCGGGATAGGAGAAGTGCTGCGGTCCTTTCTCCTCAGCCAGCATTACTTCGCGCTCTCGACGGCATCGGGATTCATCCGCAACGTCGCTTCCATTGTGGTCATCCTCCTGGGATTTCATCGTTACGGCCCCCAAAGCATCTTCCTCGGGTATTTGGCCGGATACTTGTTGCAGTGGGTCGTCCTGAGCTTGCAAATTCTCGTGTCATTCCGCCCCCGCTATTACCTGATGTTTACCGCCAGTGGCGAGTCTTTCAGCAACTTGCGCGGCGCGGGGACGGCGCAGTTGGGGGCGGCTCTAGGCTGGCAGGGTGTGGTGGTAGTGGAGCGCATCATCGCCTCCTTCCTCCCGGCCGGGACGCTGACTGCCTTGAACTACGGTTTCAAGATTCTCGGCACACTCGCCGAACTGCTGGGAGGGAGCGTCGGAACTGCCGCTCTGCCGGCTCTTTCCCGAGCTGTTTCCGCGAAAAACCATGAGGAAGTGCGCACGACCCTTCGCGACACCATGGAGCTGAGTCTCTTGCTTCTCTCCCCCATCGTGGTTTTCTGCCTGACGCTCGATCACAGTATCATCCGCCTGGTTTTTCAGCGCGGGAAGTTCACACCTGGGGCGACAGACCTGATGGCGATGATCTTCTTCTATTACAGCTTCAGCTTGTTTTCTTTCGCTTTCCTTCGCCTTCTCAACACCTACCTGTTCGCGCGCCGGGACCCGGCCACGTACTTTCGCCTCTCCCTTCTTCAATACGGGCTGGTCCTGGCGTTCGACCTCTTCTATGTCGGCGTGCTGCACCTGGGCGCGAAGGGAATCCCGCTAGGGTTCCTCACGGGCACAATGATAGCGTGCGGCATGGCGATCCGGAGGAACCTGGGAGGCCTGCGCGCGGCGCTGGATCCAGCGCTCGGCCGCTATGCCGTGAAGAATATCGTCGCTGCACTGCTGGCTGCCCTCAGCGTATGGGGGTTGCGAGCCTGGATGGAATCCCCGCTTACGACCTCCCAAGACTTTATCTACCTGTGTGTCATTTGTGGAACGGGGAGCATGGTGTATCTCGGCGCGTTGGCGGTGCAGCGCGCTCTTCCTCTGCCACAATTATCCTTGCTCTGGTCAAGCGAGAAGGTGTCAGACGTTAGGTCCTAGCCTGACTTTCGCAGTTCGGAGCTTTTTCGGGCGAGATTCGGCGGGGGCACGGCGATAAGTCCTGACTCTTCAATGTGGGTTGTAGGCAAAGGCTTGTAGTGTAGACCTACCCCCTTTTCATCTGCGATCAAGCTTGGCACAATGGCCGCCAGCCATGTACCTGCGTGCGAACAAGCGCAAGAAAGACGGCAAGGAGCACCGCTATTGGAGCGTGGAGGAGAGTCGGCGGTTGCGTTCGGGCCGGGTGGTGCAGCGGCGGGTGCTGTATTTGGGCGAGATTAACGACAGTCAGCAAGCGGCGTGGCGCAAGACGCTGGAGGTGTTTGATGAAGCCGAGCAGCGGGCCGCGAGCCTGAGTTTATTTCCCGAGGATCGCGCCATTCCTGTCGATGCGTTGGACGGCGTGCAGGTGAAGCTGAAGGAGATGGAGTTGCGGCGGCCGCGGGCGTTTGGCAACTACTGGCTGGGGTGCGAACTGTGGCGGCAGTTGGGGTTGAGCGAATTTTGGGAAGAGCGTCTGGGCCAGGGACGGGAGGAAGTGCCGTGGGCAAAGGTGCTGGAGTTGCTGGTGGTGAACCGGTTGGTGGCGCCGGGCAGCGAGTTCCGTTTGCACCGGCAAGGGTTTGATCAGAGTGCCATGGGAGATCTGTTGGGGACGGGCTTCGCCGTGGCGGAAAAAGATCGCTTGTATCGCTGTCTGGACCGGATCGGGGAGCACAAAACCGTGCTGTTCGATCACCTGCGGCAACGTTGGCAAGAGCTGTTTCAGGCGCGCTTCGACGTGTTGCTGTACGACCTGACGAGCACCTATATCGAAGGCGAAGGCGAGGAGATTCCCAAGGCGAAGCACGGCTACAGTCGGGACCATCGCGGCGATTGCCGGCAGGTGGTGATCGCGCTGGTGGTGACGCCGGAGGGATTTCCCCTGGCTTACGAAGTGCTGGCGGGCAACACCTCAGACCGCACCACGCTGCGCGGATTTCTCGACCAGATCGAAGCGCAGTACGGGCGGGCGCGGCGGGTGTGGGTGATGGATCGGGGGATTCCGACCGAAGAGGTGCTGGCAGAGATGCGCACCGGGGGACGGGAAGTTTTCTACCTGGTGGGGACGCCGCGCGGCAAGATTCAGCAGTACGCAAAGCGCTGGCTGGAATTGCCCTGGCAGAAGGTGCGCGAATCGGTGGAAGTGAAGTTATTCGTGGAAGACGGCGAACTGTACGTGCTGGCCAAGAGTGAAGGCCGGTACGCCAAGGAACGCGCCATACGGCGGCGCAAGTTGGTTCGCTTGCTGAAGACCTTGCGCAAGTTGCGCCGCAGTGCTCCGGCGCGCGATCAATTGCTGCTGCGCATCGGTGCGGCCAAGAAGGACGCCGGCCGCGCCTTCGGCTTCGTGCCTCTACACTTGCCCCGCGAGGGAGAGGAAGTCACCCGCCAGACTTTCTCCTTTCACTTGGACCAAGAGAAGTTGCAGAAGGCGGAACTCCGCGATGGCCACTATCTGCTGCGCTCGAACCTGCTGGGAGAGAAGCCGGAAGTGCTCTGGGAACTCTATATCCTCCTCACCCAGATCGAAGCGGCCTTCAAAACCTTGAAGAGCGAATTGGGGCTGCGTCCGATTTATCACCAAGTCGAGAAGCGCGTGGAGGCCCACATCTTTGTGGCTTTCCTCGCTTACGCTTTGTCGGTCACCCTCCGGCAGCGGCTAGCCCCCTGCGCCCCGGGGCTGACACCGCGCGCCGTGCTGGAGAAACTGGCCACGATTCAAATGCTCGACGTCTGCCTGCCCACCACCGACGGGCGCTGGCTCATCATGCCGCGCTACACGCAGCCGGAACCCGAGCAGATGCTCCTGCTCCACCAACTCCATCTGGCACTGCCGTCGCAACCGCCACCCCGCATCAAGCCCGCGGAGACCGTCATCGATCAGCGGGTGCAGCTCAAATTGTAGTGTAGACCTTGGAGATCGCTCTGCTGAAAATAAACCACTTACCCGCCGCCTACTGCCCCAACTGCGAAAGTCGGGCTAGGGGCTGGGGAAAAGTAAAACTTGGCGGGCCCAGCCCCTTCCCCTGTACGACGTCATGGCGCCGTCTCTCGGGGGCTTCCGGCCGATTTCAATCACGTCTGCGTGGGCTGGAACGTATGAATTTCGTCCGTAGGCTTCAGGCTTTTTTGGGGGAATCATCGAGATGGAGTCATTCACGCCGGCCCCTGTGAGCGATTTTTCGGCGGGCTGCGGCGGCTTCGTATATGCCCAGGACCGCCTCGGCGTAGCCCTGCCAGTCGAACCGTTGCGCGTTTCGGAAGCCAGCGGCGCGTAGCCGGTCGCAGTGAGCGGAATCGGTCGCCACGCGCTGTAACGCGGCGGCGATAGCGGAGACGTCGAGTGGATCGACGATGTCTGCCGCGTCCGCCACCACCTCGGCGAGCGCGCCGCGCGCGGAACTGATGACCGGGCAGCCGCACGCCATCGCTTCCACCGGCGGAAACCCGAATCCCTCGAACAACGACGGGTACACCAGTGCCTCCGCGGCTTGGTACAACGCCGGCAGCAGGGCATCGTCCACAAATCCCAGGAACCGGATGTCGCCGGCGACGGGGGACTCGGCCGCCGCGGCGTGAATCGCTTCCGCGCCGTCCCAGTCACCGCCCACGAGCACCAGGTGCCAGTCGGAATTCGTGGCCGTCTTGAATTGCTGGAAGGCTTCGATCAGCCTGACGTGGTTCTTGGCGGGGTGTTCCAGCCGAGAGACGAAGAGGAAGAACGGGTGCGCTAGTTGCCAGTGTTGCGCCACAAGTTGTTTCGCCACCGCGTGGTCGCCGGGTTGAAATCGGTCGTGATCGACGCCGAGCAGCATGACATGCTGCCGCGCAACGGGAATGCCAAAGAACTTCTCGATATCCCGCGCGGTGTTCTGGCTGCTGGCGATGATCGCATCCTGGCGCCGGGCCAGTTGGCGCGCCACAGTTCGGCCGTAGAACATCCGCGCCCGGTCGTACTTCCCGGCCAGGTGGAATTGTGCTAGGTCGTGAATCGATGCCACCAGCGCGCACGCCTTCGGCCACAGCATGCGCCGGTAGCTCGGCACATGGCAGACATCGATCTGCCGATCCCGCAGCAAGCCCGGCAACACCGTCTGGTGCCACCAGATGTTTTTCACCGGGGGCCGGTATTTTTCCGCGACCGGCACGAGCGTCGTGGCGCCCGCAGCAAATTCCAACAAGGGCCGGTCTTCTTCGAGCACGAACAACGTGAACCGGTGGTCACCGGCGTGCGGCAGCAGGGCGCGCACCAGTGCGAAAACGTACTGGGCAACGCCGCTCTTGCCGCGCTGGATGACGGTGGTGGATAGTGCGATGTTCACGGACTCGTCGAATCCGGAGGGGCCTTCGCCGTATGATGGGAGCGCGTCTTAGCGCTCCGACGCTTCCTCGCCGTCCTTGAATGCCAAGATGTGCTGATCGGGGGGACGCGGCAGGACATCAAATCGGTTGTACCCACAAGACCTCAGGAAATCGATGATTTCGCCTTGAGTTACACCCTCAGGCAGCAACCTCGGGTGAACCTCGCAGCAGACGATCTGGCAAGCGGGATTCGAGAGCGTGCAGCGTAACCCCTTGAGCACAGCGTATTCAAAACCCTCGACGTCGATCTTTACCATGCGGGGAAGCGGCAACCTATCGGTTTCAATCAGCCGATCACCCTCCACAACTTGGACCTTAGGGCCTGCGCGGCTCCGACCCGCCTCCGGCGGGCGGTCCGCAAGCCTGGGGGCTGTGTTGCCGGGCTCAGAGGGAAGCAACTCCAATTCACATGCGTGGTCACCCAAAGCCATAGTGCTAATGCGAATATTTTGAAGGCCGTTCAGCGCGGCGTTCCCGCGGAGCCGTTCACAGTAGTGGAGCTCAGGCTCAAACGCAATGATCTGCCCCTTGCCACCCACGGCCTGCGCGAGCAAGACGGCGTGCATCCCCATGTTTGCTCCGACGTCGTAAACAACATCGCCGGGCTTCACAATCGTGACCAGGCGCTCTAGCAATTTCTGCTCCCCGTTGAAAGAACGTAGTTCGGCGGCGGCCCAATCGCTATGAACGTAGAAGCGGGCGCGCTGGGTGCCCAACTCCACCTGCATGATGCCCCCGCCGGGGCCGAACCAACGACTGTAAATTCTCCACAGAGGTCCGCGAAGCCCGCACCAGCCCAGCATCCGCTGGATCCCTGGAACGTTGAATAGCGCTTTTAAGGAGCGCCGCACGGTGCTGCCTTCATTGAAGGGGCGTGTGGCCGCCGCCGCGGTGACGTCTTTCCGCACAACCCTCCTCAGATGCTCATAAGCGCCGCCCCACCCCCTCGGGAACGGACGCGGCGTTCGACTTGCCTGCTCTTCGTCGCGGCGTCATCCCGCCGGCAACTCAGGAAGCGGTTCATGGCGTGGGATTGTAACACGCCGCCGATGCGCGAGCCAACTGACGAGCATCCCCCGCGAAACTCTTTCACCTGTCACCGGTTTTCGATTACACTCGGTATCTTGAATGTCCACACGCGAAGACCTTATAAAATCCGCTGAGCGCCTACAGTCCTACCTGCGTCGAACTCACTACAACGATGGAATCCTGCGCGGACCCGACTCTGGGGTTCGATTCAACCTGCGGGCTTGGCGATTTATCAGGAGTTCCCTGGATTTCGTCCCTTGGGGGGACGAGTACGTCTTTACGCAGACCCAGGAATACTGGGTGCTCGGCAACTGGCAACTCTATGACCTGACAGGCGACCCGCGCTATCGGGACATTGCTATCCGGAGTTCCGAGGCCACCCTGGCGCTCGAAACTGACGAGGGCTACTGGAAGTATCCACTGCCTGAACGCAAGCACTTGATTGCAACGCTCGAGGGGATATGTGGGGGCGGAAGCCTGCTCGCGACGTATCAACGCGAGTCACGCAAGGATCTCCTTGATGGCGCCGTGCGCGCCTATGACTTTATTGTGAATCGCATTGGATTTCAGGACCACACGGCGGGTAAGGTCATTAACTACTTTGACCAGCCGCGCGGCAAGGTGACGAACAACTCCGTCATTGCCGCCTGGTATTTTCTTCGCCTATGGAAGGCGACCCAGGAGCAACGCTATCTCCAGCACGTGGGGGGATTGTTGGATTTCGTAGCCGCCGTGCAGCTTCCCACGGGCGAACTCCCCTACATTATTGGAAATCAATACGAGGCGGCCCGGCAGCACTACTTATGCTACCAATATAATGCGTATCAGTTTCTGCACCTCGCGTGGTGCAACTCATTGAAGCCTGACCGCCGGGCCGAACCGGTCCTCTCCCGGCTAGCCCGTTTCCTCGAGACTGGAGTGCAACCCCGCGGGGCGTGCGCCAAGAATTGCCGTCGCGCTCGGGGCGGGGGACCGGAGTTCGATTATTGGACGGCGGCAATGGGAGCAGCACTGCACGAAGCGTCGCGATTGGGGCTCAGCGTTCGTCCTGAGTTGTCCGCCGCCTGTTACGACCGGGTTCTCTCCCACCAACGACCCGATGGCGCCTTCGATCATTCGCATGGCGATTACGGCTTCCTGGCCGACCGTCGTTCCTACCCTCGCAGCCTGGCGATGACGCTGTTCCACTTGCTCTACCCGGCCGGTGGGAACGGATTTGAAAGGACAGCGACGACTGACAAGTGACGAGCAGGCAAAAGAAAGTGACGACTGTGCTTGTCACTTGCCACTTGTCACTGATTCTATGTGCGGCATATGTGGAGTTTTCACCTTCGGTAGGTGAATGGTTCAATAAGCCCTTGCGGTCCCTGGTTGCGGACCTGCTCCTCTCTCCCCAAGCCGCGGCCCGCGGGTATTTCAACGCCCACAGTATGCAGAAATTCGTTCGCGAACACTTTGACGGCGTCCGCGATCGCCAAAAGCAACTTTGGGCTTTGGTAAATTTTGAATTGTGGTGCCAGCATGGCAAATGAATGGCCCGCGGTCTGCATCATCGTCGAAAACCTGCCAGTCCCTATTGACCGCCGGGTATGGCAGGAAGCGCGCACGTTGCGCGACGCCGGATATCGTGTTTCCATCATTTGTCCAAAAGGCTCCAGATCCCAAAAGAATCGCGAAACTCGGGAAGGGATTGAAATTTACCGGCACTGGATATGGGAGGCCTCCGGGCCGCTCGGCTATATCCTGGAGTATTCCTGGGCGCTGACGGCCGAATTCCTCCTTTCGCTGCGGGTATACGCGGGAACCCGCTTCCGCATCCTCCAAGCCTGCAATCCACCCGATACGATCTTTCTCATCGGGCTCTTTTTTAGACTTTTCGGCGTGCGATTCATCTTCGATCACCATGACTTGAATCCTGAGCTTTACGAGGCCAAGTTCCAGCGGCGCGACTTCGGATACAAGCTGGTGTGCTGGGCTGAGCGTCTGACCTTCCGAACCGCGCGGGTCTCCATTGCCACTAACCAGTCCTACCGGGAGGTGGCGATGGCTCGCGGAGGCATGAGTGGCGAGCGCACATTCGTGGTGCGGAGTTGCCCGGACCTGGCCAGAATCCGAATACGTCCCCCGCAACCGGAACTCAAGGAAGGCCGGCGCCATCTGGTCGTATATCTTGGCGTCATGGCTCATCAGGATGGACTGGATCTATTGCTCGAGTCGATTGCCTTCATCACCAAGCTCCGGAAGTGTCCGGACGCGCTGTTTGTCCTGATCGGCTCAGGTCCCGAACTCCCGCGGCTCAAAGCGCTGGCGAGCCAGAAGGGACTCGACACCGCGTTGAAATTCACCGGGAGACTGCCTGACGAGGATGTCGCGGCCTACTTTTCCACCGCGGCGTTCGGTGTGGCCCCCGACCGGGCTACGCCCATGAATGACAAGTCAACAATGAATAAGATTCTGGAATACATGGCGTACGGTCTGCCCGTGGTGCTCTACGACCTCACGGAAGGCCGGCGCTCGGCGGGTGACGCCGCACTCTATGCGCGGAATGACGACCCGGAAGACTTCGCCCAAAAGATGCTGACCCTCTTGGACTCCGAGAGCTTGCGCACAGAGCTCGGAACGCGCGGACGAAAACGCATTGAGGAAAAACTGAACTGGGACAACGAAAAGCGGGCCTTGCTGGAGGCTTACGCGACGGCTCTCAGGGACTGATCCTGCCTTTCCGTCGCGGATAAGACATCCCGGCTAGCTCGCGCCGCGCCCCATCAGAACGATAGGAATGGTTTTAAGCAGAATTTTCCAATCGAGCGTCATTGACCAGTGGTCAATGTATTCCAGATCCAGCTCCATCCAGCGCCGGAAACTGAGTTTGCTGCGCCCTTCCAATGCCCACAAACAGGTCAGCCCGGGTTGCATGCGCAAGCGGCGCCGCTGCCAGCGCTCGTACTTTTCCACTTCCTCGGGAAGCGGCGGGCGGGGACCGACAAATGACATATCACCCTTAATGATATTGAGTAACTGAGGGAGCTCATCAAGGCTAAATTTTCTCATAAAGCGTCCGATCGGCGTACAGCGAGGATCATTCCTGATCTTAAACACCGGACCGTCCACTTCGTTGAGAGCCTCGAGTTCCTCTCGAAGCAGGTCGGCATCCGCGCGCATCGACCGGAATTTGTAGAGACTAAATCTCCGCCCGCCGAGCCCGCAGCGCGTTTGCGAGAAGAAGATGGGCCCGCGCGAAGTGAGTTTGACCAGAACCGCCAGAATCAGAAGGAGCGGCCAAAGCGCCACCAGCGCGATGAGCGCCATGATGAAATCGAGGCCCCGCTTGAGCAACAGGAACTCGTCTTCGGGCGTTGCGGAAAAGGTCAGCAGGGGCTTTGAGCCCAAGCGTTCGAGATAAACTTTGGAAATGACTTGGGGGAAGAAGCTGAGTAGCACGCGTGTCTTGACCCCCTCTTCCTCGCAGAAGAGAAAAGCCTCTCCGAGTTTTTCCAAGTCCTCCTTGGCAACCGCAAAAATCACTTCGTCGATGACTTGTCGGCGTAGCAACTCCGGAAGTTCCGGAAGTGTGACCGCCGGATATGACCTGGTGAGGCCGGGTGGCAGCGGTTCCGCCGGTCCGGTCCGGACGCGAACGAAGCCGAATAAGCGCATGCCGCGAGTTTCATTTGCTTCCAGTATTCGGGCGATCTCCACCACCTCCGGACCGTCACCCACCAGGAGGAAATGGCGGAACCCCGCGACGCTTCGTCGCAAGGGCCCGGCAAAACGCCACGCCACCAGGCGGAAGATGATCATCAGCAGGAAATCCATCAGCGCGTAAATTCCCAAGAACAGGCGGCTGACGAATTCCAAGTTCAGTGCGAAAGTTACGGCGAAGAGGATGATGGTGGAGGCGAGGGCGACCCTGAAGGGATCCGCGAATGCGCGGCGTAAATCCTCCTCGTGGACCTCGCGGTAGATTCCGGCCACTACTCCAACGCCTACCAGGATGGCAACGGCCAGAGGAACAATTCCGGGGTAATTCGAAAGAGGGTAAAGAGGTCGCAGGCTCGCGAGGTGAGAGCGAATTTCCTGCGCCAGCCCGAGACTCGCGAGTGCCAGAAGGACATCGCCGCAAAGGAAAATGATGCCAATCAACCGATTGTGGCGCGCAAACATAATGCTGCCCCTCGGGGCATGAGACTCGCAACTATCTTAACAGAAACTCATGCGGGTTCGACGTCGAGGCGCCACTCTACGTGGCGGCGCGATACTGACAATTGAACCGCCACAGGGCCCGCACCTTGCGGAATAGACTGGATCGTTATGGTACACTCGCCTTCGGACGGGCTATTCACCTTAACTTAATCTTGCGGCAGGAATTTACTGATGCTTTGGGCCGTGAAAATCTTTTTTCTGGCCGGCGGGTTACTGGGGTTGCAGAGCGCCTGGGCGCTCGTCGATGGGTTTCGCTTTCGAAACCTGGTCCAGAGGAGACTAAACAGCCCGCGAGGGAGGTACACGCCATTCGCCGCGGTGGTGATTCCCTGTAAGGGGGTGGATGCGGGATTTGATGCAAACCTCGACCGGTTCCTGAATCAGGACTATCCGGACTTTCAGATTGTCTTCGTCGTCGCCACCACGGGGGACTTGGCCTATCAAAACTTGCACGAACGGCTGGAGGCTCCGGTCCCGTCCTGCACAACCCGCAAAGTCCGGTCGACACTGGTTGTCGCGGGCATCTCAGACGCACGAGGAGAAAAGGTCAACAATCTGCTGCGCGGAATCGAGGCCGTGGATCAGACCGCCCAAGTGTTGGTTTTTGCGGATATCGATGCGACACCCTCCGCAGATTGGCTGCGCTCGTTGGTGGCGCCACTTGCCAACCCTCAAATCACCGTCAGCACCGGCTTCCGATGGTATCTGCCGGGGGAAGGCTTTGTCTCACGACTGCGTGCCGCGTGGGATACGTCGATCGCCACCATGATGGGCGAGCATGATCACAACTTCGCATGGGGCGGGTCGATGGCGATCCGCTCCGCCGATTTTCGTAAACTGGGGATTACGGAACGATGCTGGGCTAACACTGTGAGTGACGACTACACCTTGACGCGCGCAGTTCGCGAAGCGGGTGGAAAGGTAGCATTCGAGCCCCGGTGCCTGGTAGCATCACAGGAAGAATCGAGCCTGCGGGAATTTCTTCGCTGGTCGACTCGCCAAATCATCATCACGCGAGTTTACGCGGCACACCTGTGGAAATTGGGGCTTGCCGCATACCTCTTCTATTGCGGAACTCTCACGCTGGGATTGATCTTGATGGCAGTGCCAGACGTTACGGCGTTCCAGCGCGTCGCGGTGGCGCTCGTGTTGGTAGCCGTTCTTCTTCTCGGGGCGGGCAAAGGCTATATTCGCTCCCTCGTCGCGCGGGAAGTCTTCGGCCCGGAGAAGGCCAGCCGTGCTTCGTGCTATTGGCAATTATCACCGCTGGTTCCGTGGATCATGCTTGGGAATTTTGTTGTGGCCGGATTCACACGGCGAATCGAGTGGCGGGGAACGGAATATGAGCTGGTTTCGCGAGACAAGGTCCGCGTGATGAGGCGAGGCGGCTGAGCGTCGCGCCGCCAGTCGCCGTTCCACTAGAAGCGCCTATGCGTTGTTTTTGTCCCCGCGAGCAAGTTGCGGACCGACGGCTTGGAGGAACCGGTCCGAATTAATTGGAACGGCGCTAACGCTTGCCGCGCGGAGGCCGGGTGGCGTGCCGTGAAATATAGCGGGCAGGAGCAGCGGCACGTTTCTTCTTGCGGGGTTCAACGGTTTCATCGGGCACCGGGAGTTCTTCCACCGGCGCTTGATCCGGGGGGGCAGGCGCAGCTTTTGCAAGTACCTGATCCAATAATGTTGCGCGAGGTCCGGACTTTTTTTTGGGCGGGACGGTCGCGTTCTTGTAAGGATGTTCGCTATGGCAAGTCTGGCAAACGACCTTCACCACGTTGCCCTCTACCATGCTTGCTACCGCATGATTAAGCAGCAACTTGCAACGCGGACAATAGTCGTCGATTTCATCACCCAGGCGTAACAACGGAGCGGTCATAGGCGGGCTCCCCGCAGGTGCTCATTTCTTTTCAACTGAACGCAAGCGGCGTCATTATAGCGCGAGCACCGCAAAAACAAAACCGTCTGGCCACAATTTGACACCCCCCTGCATTTGCAGTTATTCTGGGCTATAGCCTTGGGGGTGCGGGAGCGCTTCTGTGTAGCCATCAGGACTCTGGGTTACAGCCTCGAAAAGACTGTGGTGTGAAGCTCCTTTCTCGCGGGTGTAGGGAACTCTTTGGTGATGACTTCTATAGTAACTGATCTAGACAGGACGGCACGCCAGGCGCTTGGGCTGATCACCCTGCCCCTTTTTCAGGCCCCGGAAGAAGCTCTGATGGGAGGGCAGGCGGTCATCGAAGGTGTGATGATGCGCTCGCCGCACTCTTACGCCGTGGCGGTGCGGCAGCCCAGTGGCACGCTGGCAGTGACGCAAGCGTACCTGGATCGGCCTTCGGAAAGGCACCCTTGGCTGAAGTACCCCATTTTGCGTGGACTGGGGGTGCTGGGACAGGCGCTGGTACTGGGAATACGCGCGCTGCGTTACTCCGCCGAACAAGCCCTGGAGGAACCCGCAGCGGCGGCTTCGAAAGGCGCAAGAACCAAGAAGCATGCGGAACTAAGCGGCTGGATGCTGGCTGCCAATGTCGCTTTCTCCCTGGCTTTTTTCATTATCCTTTACAAGCTGGTACCGCTTTATCTGGCTACCGGCATAACTCATCGGTACCTGCGGACCGACAATAACGTGACGTTCAATTTGCTGGACGGGGTAATTCGGATCGTCTTATTCCTGGGCTTTCTAGTCTTGATTTCCCAATGGAAGGAAATCCAACGGGTGTTTGAGTATCACGGCGCCGAACACAAGGTGGTGTGGGCTTTTGAAAAGCGGGGCCCGATTGATGTGGCTACGGCGCGCGCATGTACGCGTTTTCATCCCCGTTGTGGTACCAGTTTTCTTCTCGTGGTCATGGGCATTGCCATGGTGCTCTACATGTTTTTGCCCTTTCATTCTTTTTGGTTGCGATTCCTGGGGCGGATCGTCCTGCTGCCGGTGATCGCCGGCCTTTCCTACGAGTTCATCCGCTTTGCCGCCAAGTCGAAGGGAAGGCTGTGGAAATGGGCATCGCAGCCTGGCCTCTGGCTTCAGCGCGTCACCACTCGCGAGCCTGATGACAGCCAACTGGAAACCGCGATCAAGGCCTTGGAAACGGCAATGACGCTCGAGCAGAATCGCGGCGGCGAACTGATTGTGGCGTGATGAAAACCGAAACTCGAAATTCGAAACTCGAAACTCGCCGCGAGCCGCGTAGTGCCGACCTGGCGTTTGGGTCTGCGGCTCCTGACATTGAACGCACTCCGGACCTATGAACCAAGTCGGCGCTATCCGTCCGAACGGTGTCACGATTTTCGAGTTTCGATTTTGGAATTTCGAGTAGCTGTGTGCACGGAGCGACTCTTGCATTATTTCGACAAGCTTGCGGAAATCGAAGCGAAGTACGAAGGGCTGACGGAGCAACTCGGCAAAACCGAGGTGCTGGCGGATCCCGCTCTCTATCAGAAGACGGCCAAGGCGCGCGCGGACCTTACGGAGATTGTCGAGAAATTTCAAGAGTGGAAGTCGATCAGCAAATCGGTCAAGGAAACGAAAGCGCTGGTGGACGAGTCCTCTGCTGATCCGGAGATGAAAGCGTTGGCGCATGAGGAACTCCTCGAACTGGAGAAGCGCCAGGAAAAGGTGGAACAGGAGCTGAGACTCCTGCTCCTCCCCAGGGATCCCAACGACGAGAAAAACGTGGTGCTGGAAATCCGCGCCGGAACAGGTGGGGATGAAGCCTCGCTGTTCGCCCAGGACATCTTCCGCATGTACACTCGCTATGCTGAGTCGCAACGCTGGCGAGTGGAAGTGCTCACCACGAGCATGTCGGGCGTGGGCGGGCTGAAGGAAGTCATTGCGCTGGTCGAGGGCCAGAAGGTCTACAGCAAACTTAAATATGAAAGCGGGGTCCACCGCGTGCAGCGCGTTCCGGAAACCGAGCAGCAGGGACGCATTCACACCTCGGCCATCACCGTAGCGGTGCTGCCGGAAGCGGACGAAGTGGAAATCCAAATCGACCCCAAGGACATCCGTATTGACACCTTCTGCTCCTCGGGGCCGGGCGGGCAGTCGGTGAACACCACCTATTCCGCCGTGCGCATCACGCACCTGCCGACGGGAATGATCGTCTCCTGTCAAGACGAAAAATCTCAGATCAAGAACCGCGCCAAGGCCTTGCGGGTCCTTCGTTCGCGGCTTTACGAACTGGAGTTGCAGAACCAGCAGAAGCAGATCATCGAGGAGCGCCGCTCGATGATCGGCTCAGGCGACCGGAGTGAAAAAATCCGGACTTACAACTATCCCCAAAATCGCGTGACGGATCATCGCATCGGGCTGACTCTGCATCAGCTCGATCGGATTATCGACGGTAAATTGGACGACATCATCGATGCGCTCATTGCCTACTACCAGGCAGAGAAATTGAAACAACCTCCCAAGCGCGAGCCGGGGGAGGACCAGCCGCCCGCTGCCCTGGCCGGCTAAGTTATTATTGACGATTTTCGATTGACGATTGTCGATTGAACCGGAGGAAGTCTTCCGTTATCAGTTCTCAGTTTTCAGCAACGGTACTTACTGAGGACTGATGACCGAAAACTGACGACTTTCAATCGACAATCGTCAATCGAAAATTACCAATGCCTCCGCTTCGCGCCACACTTCGGCAAGGACTCGAAACACTTCTCGCTCATCAGGTGCCCTCCGCGCAACTTGCCGCAGAACTGCTCCTGATGCACGTTCTGGGGCGCGATCGCGCCTACCTCCACACTCACACTGATGAGGATGTGCCGCCGCAAGCCCTCCAGCGTTACTCCCAAGCGATCGCGGAACGGACCACGGGCAAACCCACCCAATACATCACCGGCCATCAGGAATTTTGGGGACTGGACTTTGAGGTGACGCCGGACGTGCTAATCCCGCGGCCGGAGACGGAGCACATGGTGGAATGTGTGCTGGAACTCGCGCGCCGGCAGGGCCACGCGAAAAATGCGCGCTTGCGGATTGTGGACGTCGGCACAGGGTCGGGATGTATCGCCCTGGCCCTGGCTTCAGAATTCCCGCGTGCGATTTTATTCGGCGTGGATATTTCGCGCGCCGCCCTGGTGGTGGCTTCGCGCAATGCCGTGCGTCTCGGCATGCCGGAGCGCGTCAAGTTTCTGGAAAGTGATCTCCTGAAGCGGTTGCTGAAGCCTGACTTTGCGGGAACCTTTGACTTCGTCCTCTCCAATCCTCCCTACGTCGGCAAGCACGATGTGGACAAGGTTCAGCGTGAAGTGCGCGATTTCGAGCCCCGACTCGCTTGGGGCGGAGACCTCGAACACGGAGAGGAGGTCTACGCTCGCCTGTTTCCACAAGCGCTCCAGGTCCTGAAGCCAGGTGGGCACGTCGTGGTCGAAATCGGCTACAACATGCGCGACCGCGTCTTGGCGCTGCTGGGCACGGATTGGGAAGAGGTTGTAGTGACGCCGGACTTGGCGGGAATTCCCCGGGTGGTGAGCGCGAGGAAAGGATGTCCGTAGTCAGTTGTCCGTTGTCAGTCGCACATCGTACGAGGTAGAGGTGGGGCGCATGAGAAGAAACAAACCTTTACTCAACAGTCGGGGCCTATACTCTTGTAGGTAGTCTTTTCCCCCTGGGACTGCCAATCGGAGCGAACTGCTGGCCACGTGCAACGGACCACTGACAACGGACAACGGACGATGCTCCGCCAAATTCTCCACGTCGACATGGACGCCTTTTTCGTATCGGTGGAGGAGCTTGAAGATCCTTCGCTCAAGGGGAAGGCCGTCATTGTTGGCGCTGACCCGGATGGCCGGGGTGTAGTGGCGGCGGCGAGCTATGAGGCGCGCAAGTTCGGCGTGCATTCGGCCATGCCGATTGGCACGGCTAAGAAACTTTGCCCGCACGCGATTTTCCTGCGCGGGCAGCATCGCAAGTACGGCGAGTATTCACGCAAAATCCACCGAATCTTCGAAGAATTCACGCCCGTGGTGGAGATGGTTTCAATCGATGAAGCTTATCTTGATTTCACCGGTTGCGAGCGGCTGCACGGTTCGGCGTTTCGCGGCGCCGACCGGTTGATCCGCACCATCAAGGGACGGACAGACCTGAATTGCTCGATCGGCCTTTCAACCTCTCACCTGGTTTCCAAAATCGCTTCGGACCAGGCGAAACCCCACGGGCTCCTTTACGTTCTGCCGGGTTGCGAGGCGAGGTTCCTGGCGCCTCTGCCCATTCGCCGCATGCCGGGCATCGGAAAAGTGACGGAGCCGGAGCTGCGCTCGCTGGGCATCGTGACCATCGGCGACCTGCAACAGATGGGGCGGGAGAAGCTGCGGGGGCGGTTCGGGAAATTCGGCGAATGGCTCTACACCAAATCCTGCGGACTGGATATCGAAGCCTACCAGTACGAAGAAGAGCCCAAGTCGATCAGCCATGAGACTACCTTCGACACGGACATCGACGACATGGAAGAGGTGGAGCGGACACTCTCGTATTTGGCGCAACTCGTGGCCCGGCGTCTGCGCGACCATGGCCTTTTCGCGCGCACCGTGGGGCTGAAGCTGCGCTTTGCCCCTTTCAAAACCCTGACGCGTGATGCTACCCTCGACGAGCCCACCAACCTCGATTCTGTCATCTTCTCAAACGTGCTGCGGCTGCTTGCAAACGCCTGGGGCGGCAAACAGAAGATTCGCTTGGTGGGGGTGCGTTCGTCGAATCTGGAGCGCGCCGTGTTCCAGCGCAGCCTGATCGAGGCGGCGCAGCACGAGAAGCTCGACAAAGTGCTCAAGGCGGCGGACAAGGTTAGGGAGAAATTCGGATTTGATGCGGTACAATTGGCGCGCTCCGTGGAAACGGGTAAACAGCCGAAACCACGCAAACGCCGCGAGTTCCTGGGGCGGGAGTAGCTGGCGCCGCACCGAATTATTGACAAAGCTAAAGTTGCAGTTTAGATTTGTCAAATGAGGATAGCCAAGGACAATAGCCTGGTGACAACGCGGAACGCCTGCGGCGGAAAAGCTGAACCCACAGTCCGTGGTCACTGTGCGCTGCATGGTAAACCGCTTTGTTCACGAGATGTTTAAGAGTTGGCGTTCTGCAAGCCAGGCAGATCGGAGCGAGGCAACCATGAAAACCGCCTACCTCGACATTGAAACCCGCTACGACGGGACATTCACCGATCAGCGGCTGTTCAGGGACTACAAGCATCACCGGATTACGGTCATCGGCGTAAGAATTCTGGAGGGGGAAAGTGACGCTTTTATCCAGTTGGTGGGAAACGATGTGACGAGGGCCAATTTGATGTTGGTGCTCAAAGGTGTGGAGCGGCTGGTGACGTACAACGGGCGATCGGTTCCCGACAAGGTGAAGGGTTATGTGGGGTTTGACTTCCCGGTGATTGCCGCTCAACTGGGAGTCGTGCTTGACCAGGAGTTCGCACACGTGGACCTGTGTCCGGAATGCTGGAGGAAGGGCCTGTGGGGCGGGCTGAAGGTGGTGGAACAGAGCCTGGGGCTCAAGCGAAAACTTCCTGGGAAAGATGGCAAATGGGCCGATGAAATGTGGAAGAAATATGAAACGACCCGTGACGAACGGCTCAAGAATGAAGTGCTCGCCTATAACCAGGAAGACGTCATGATGCTGCGCTGCGTCGAAGAGGCCTTGCAGAACAGATAGGTCCATGTCGCGTACTCCCTTTTCGCGCGCCACGGCCCAGTTCTTCCCCTGTCAATTGCTTCGAGAAGGGGTCAGCCGTCTAGTGCCAGTCGAATCCGACCACCAAGCTGTAGAATTTTGATTCATTTTTCCATTCTTTTACGCATCCCTAGCAGGAGGAACATTTCATGATGAAACATCTGGTTTTGGCTTTGATGTCGCTTTCTCTTGCTCTACCGGTGTTCGGCAAGACCTACAAGAGTACCTATACCGTTCCTTGCGGCGAGGTGTGGGACGGGGTTAAAGACTCCCTGAGCGTTCCGTGTCAATCGGCACGGTTGCGTGACTTGAGCTGACGAAAGTTGCTAACGTTTGTCCATTGCCTCACGGGGCAAGGAGGGCAGACGATGGCCGGCGAGATTCCTGTTATTCCCCCTGACACGCAGAAGGTTTACCGACGCCTCAAGCGGTGGCGCACTACGCACACGGGCCGCTTGCCGATTCCGGAGCGTGCGCGTTCCAGCGCTACTCCGCGGCTTTCAATACCAAGTGCGTTCGCGCGGCCGCACGTGACACTCTGATGCGGAGTACTGGCGGAAAAGCTGAAGGGCCGCAGAGTAATCTCGCTCGTGATTCGCATAAACAAGAAGTGTGGGCGTTGACGGTACGAAGAGCCGCGGTGTAGTGTTGAGCTATACACAACTCGCGCTATTTGCTTGCTGCCCGCACGCCCTGAAAATGTCAGAAATCGCCCCTGTTTCACTACGCTGCTTGCTCCTGCTGTGGTATTGTCTTACCCGCAATCAAACGGTCGCTTCGCTATCAGTTGTGATGACAGGTGGCGCGAGGAGGCGGCGCATGCTCACGAAAACAAGGATGGTGGCGGTTTTGATTGTCATGGTGGTCGTTGCGGCTTCTTTCGCACTTCAGCCGCTCCCGGTTTCGGTGGGTCAGACGGCCCCCGAGGTCTCTTCGGAGAGTGAGGCTACTCAAGCCGTCTCTTATGTTGAGATCGAGGGGCGTCAAGTGGCGATCTGGAAGCCCGCCGGTCCGGCGCCGGTAGAAGGTTATCCCGTCATCGTGTTCTCCCACGGCTTCACCCTTTGTGAAACGCATTCTATGTTTATGACTGAGGATTGGGCGCGAGCGGGCTATTTCGTTCTGGCTCCTCACCATCAGGATGGGGCCTGCGGTTCGAAGCACCGAGGGAAGCTGATCGAAAAAATCTCAAAGCGTCCGGAAGAACCCTTCCGCAACCCAGACGACTGGAACGACGCGACCTATCGCGAGCGGCGCGATGATGTGGAAGCCGTCCTGAATGCCGTTCTCAAAGAAAGATCGTTCGAGAGTGTTCCGATTGACCGCAGCCGCGTCGGCCTTGCCGGTCACTCGTTAGGCGGATACACCGCTCTCGCGCTGGCAGGGGCATGGCCTTCCTGGAAGGACCCTCGCGTCAAGGCCGTGCTCGCCGTGTCTCCGTTTTGCATCCCGTTTTTTAAGACCGGCGATTTGGGCCATCTCGGCGTGCCCGTCATGTATCAGGGCGGGTCGAGTGATATCGCAGTCACTCCGACGGTGGCGCGACCGGGAGGCGGCTACGATCTCACTTCGCCTCCGAAGTGCTTCGTGGAGTTTGCCATGGCGGGGCACCTGGCGTGGACGAGTGCGGATCCCTTGCATCACGGGATCATGGAGCGATACGCCCTCGCATTCTTCGATCGTTATCTGAAGGGAGTGACAAGTCCCGACCCCTTGGCCGCACTGGTTAATTCTCCCCGGCCCTCGTCCGTGAGACGTCTAGAGTATGCGGAGAAGTGAAATGCCCTCACGCGAACGCAAGAAAACGAGTCCGCGTGAGGTACCTGCTGACAAAGTGTAACTACACATACAGCTTGGGAATTAGCCAACGCTGGGCCGATCCAATCGCCCCGGATTGCCGGCGCTCGGGGGCGAGCGAGCCGCAGAACCCCTTAAGAAAGGCTGCAATAGAGACGTTTGGGTGTACAATCTGTGGTCGCCAGGAGTCCGAAAGGGGAGTCTTGGTTCAGTTGTCTTGCAACGACGATTCCTGTTCGCTGTTGAATTCTGAGAAGCTGGTAGCTGGTAGCGCATTAGAGGTACGCGTACTTTGCGTTCCTCTGCGGCTTCTTATGGTTTCGCAGCAATACACGTGTAAACTCCAACCGTGTTAAGAACCGCGGAGGAGGGCTGAAATGCGCCCACCTCTGCTACCCGCTCCAGCCAAGTGATTTCGGTGGCACCTGATGCGTGACCGCACAGAGTGGTGCCGTCGTAGTATCTCCAATAAACCAGAAAGGAGTGACGATCATGTGCAGCTATAGACGGCTTTATCTCTCAGCAGTTCTCAGTCTGTTCTTTGTAGTGGCCTGTTCGTCCCTTCCGCCTGCCCAAACACCGCTAACGACGCTTCAGGGTAGCCAGGGCGGAACGATTATCTACGGACTGGTAGATGGGGCCACTACCCCGGCCATGGCCATGGCCCGCATTCTGCACAGCGTGCAGAACACCTGTGGCGAAAAGCCGCAAGTGGGAAAAGTCTTCCGGGTGCGCGGCAGCAATTCTGATGCCGTCTTCCTAACCGTCGTTAACCACTCGATGGGCAACAAACAGAGGGCGGGCCTGCTCATCGCCGCTCCTACCGGTCCCCACCAGGTGGAGATTGGCTTTGTGATGGACGATGCGGCGCGTTTTACCTCGACCATGAATCCCCTGCAGCGCCAGTTGTTCAGTGTCTGGCATCCGGGTGGTACACCGGGCGCAGGTCCGGCGTCCGCGCCTGGCGGCGCACGGGTCGCCCTTCCTCCCATGCGCCAGGTTAGCCTGGCTGATGGTACCGGTACGGTTAGTCTTCCCGCAGGATGGAACCTTGACCCCAAGCAGAGCGGCATGGGAATGGCCTCTGTCAAGGGTCCCCAGGGGGAGTGGCTGGCGCTCAATACGTACTTCTTTGCTTGGGACACTAACAACCCGGCCGTCCAGGGCCGGCTGCGCAGGCGGATCATATTTCAAAACGAGCTTGACATCCCCAATAACATGGACCTGACGAGGTACTTTGCCGACATTTTCCAAAGGATTCGCGCCTCGACGGGCCAGGGCCCGGCCCCCCTGAAGGTGGACAGCGTCCAGCCGGTGTCCGGCTCCCAAGGACAATGCGTTAGTGTCACTGGCCAGCTCAATCCTGACAACACCACGATGCGTGATCTGACCGCGCTGATGTGCCGGTCAACCCCGAATCAAAGCGGTAATTACATGTTTACCTTCACCAGAAATTTGCTCCCGTTGGGGGCGAGCGAGCAGCAACGCGCCACCGCCAACGCGATTATGGCCAGTTACAAACCTGACATGCAGCGCGCGCAAGCCATCGCCGACGCTCAGTCGGCGCCGATTATCGCCCAGATGAATCAGACCTACCAGGCGCACCAGCAGGCCCTGATGTCGTTCACACAGGCACAGATCGCCCGCACTCGTCAGATCGGCGCGGACGCCACGGCGCGGTACAATGCCACCCAAGCCGCCAACGACCGGCAACATGAGGAGTGGCGGCAAGGCGAAGACAACATCTCCCGGCAGGGCCAGGGGTTCAGCAACTACATCCTCGATCAAACCGTCGTTCAGGATAACAACATGTATGGCAACGGCACGATTGGACATGGCACTCTGTGGAACTCCGAGGCTGACGCGCTGGTGAAAGCCAATCCCAATCGCTTCGAGTACGTGCCCACCCAGAATTACTGGCGAGGCACCGACTACGTTCCCTAGGGCCGTGCCCCGCGGTAGCGGCGGTCGACGCCTGCTGCTGCGCAGAAGAGAGCCCGACCGGCACGCGCCGGACACCCCCAATTCCTGGAGGGGCGGGGATTACTGACCCCTGGCCGAGGGCTTCGATAAAGGTCTTTTGCGGGACGGAAAACGCCTACCACGAGGGGAAGGCTTTTCCTGAACTGAAACGCTTGCCTCCAAAAACGCTTAGCTTTGAAATGGCTAAACCAGCGGACGCCCCCAAGTGATTTTGCAGAGGCCTGCTCGTGGCTCCCGCAAGGCCGGATTTTTTCGAGGCCCTGGATGTACCAAGCGGGAGTTTGGCACGGCTTCCAAGACGTTGAAGTGAGCCCCGAGCCACCGGGCCAGCCCCTTGTCGTGATGGGACATGCATTCAGTCTGGATGACTCTCGGTTCGAAACGAGCCTGGCCCGGAGTTGTGCTCTATCTGCCGGTTAACTCGAAAATGTTACGGCTTGCGTTCGCATGGGCGGGCAGTTAATACTAACTTCGATCCACATGCCACGTCCAAGCGATCCCGCCGAGCTCCGGTGCACGCTCCGTCTTGAATCGCAAGCCCTGCGCCAGGGGTGCCGGTACGTCGCCGGTTGTGACGAAGCCGGGCGCGGGGCGCTGCTGGGTCCGCTATATGCCGCCGCAGTGATCCTTGATCCGGCAATATCGATCCACGGCATCGACGATTCCAAGAAGCTTACCGCGCGTCTGAGAGAATCGCTGGCGGAGGAAATCCGCGCGAAAGCTCTCGCGTGGCAGGTGGTGGCGGTCACCGCCGAGGAAGTCGACGCGCTAAATGTTTACGAAGCTTCGCGGCAAGGTATGCTGCGGGCACTCAAGGCTCTCAGCCCCGCGCCCGATTTCATCCTCACGGACGCCATGCCGCTGCGCGAATGCGGCGGGGACTTTTATATTCCCCACCGCGCCATCATTCATGGCGACGCGCGCTCGGTTTCCATTGCCGCCGCGTCGATTCTGGCCAAGGTGGCGCGTGACGAGCACCTGGCAAAACTTGATGGCGTTTTTCCGCAATACGGCCTCGCCAAGAACAAAGGTTACGGCACTCGCGATCACCTGGCTGCTCTCGTCCGCTTCGGCCCCTGCTCCGAGCACCGCAAAACCTACCAACCGGTAAAGGATTGCCTGCTGCCGCTGTTCCCCTTCGTGTATCCGGCCTGATCCGAGCGTTTTCGCCTCTTCAACCTTATGGCCTTCGAGTCTGTGGGAAAGCCCTCTCAGCGTACCGTGGTTAAAGAGCCACGACCGGGACACTTTGTCTCTTGACAAAACTAGGCAAGTAGTATAAGCTATACGTGCGATGAAGGTTTGGCGCCGTGCTACCTGCCTCGAAAGTATCCCACCCTGACACGCGCACGGTGAAATCACAAAAAAGAATTCTTTTTGTAGGTTCGAAGCCGGAATGTTGTTGAAAACAAATAGAAATAGGACAAAATGTACGGTTTGGAGAGAGCTTTTTTCCCCGAAAATGCACGGATTGCGCGCTAATTGGGGCGGAAATCGGCAGTTTAGCGATGGGCCATGGAAGTGGCGATTCGGACGAGTCGGAGGCGGTGCTGAGCCCTTCGGGAATCCCTCTCGCGGCGAGCTGCGCCGCCCAGTGCTATACTGCCTGCTTAACTACCGATATTATTGAGGACCTTATGGCTTCCATACTGATCAAGGGCGGTCGCGTTCTGTCGCCTGATGACAATCTCGACGGGGGGTTGGACGTCCGCATCGAAGACGGCGTAATTCGCGAGATCGCCCCGAACTTGGCGGGCGGAGCGGATGAAACGCTCGACGTGCGGGGGAACGTGGTGGCGCCCGGTTTTGTGGACATCCACGTGCATTTGCGGGAGCCCGGTGGAGAAGCGTCGGAGACGTTCCAAACCGGCTTGGCCGCCGCGGTGGCGGGAGGTTTTACTGCCGTCGCGACCATGCCCAACACCAAGCCCGTTATCGATCAACCTGCGCTGGTGGCCGCGCAAATCGAAAAAGGGCGCCGCCTGGGTCTCGCCCGGGTTTTCCCGGTGGCCGCCGTGTCCATGGCAAGTCAGGGAGAGTCGCTTACGGACCTTGCGGCACTGGTGGAAGCGGGCGCGGTAGCCTTTTCCGACGATGGGCGCCCGGTGAAAACGGCGGGCCTGCTGCGGCGAGCCTTCGAACGCAGCCGCAACCTGGGCGCGCCCATCAGCGACCACTGCGAAGACCCCAGCCTGAGCGCAAGCGGCGTGATCAACGAAGGGCCTGTGGCTGAAAAACTTGGTGTGCGCGGGATTCCCAACTCGTCTGAAGATGTGTGCGTGGCGCGCGACCTGGTGATGGCGGAAGCCACCGGGGGGCATTTGCACATCGCCCATCTTTCCACGGCGCGCTCACTCGACATGGTACGGCAGGCCAGGCGCCGCGGCGTGCGTGTGACCTGCGAAGTCACACCTCACCACTTCGCGCTCACGGATGAAGCAGTGCTGGCCCACGGCACGAACGCCAAGATGAATCCACCCTTGCGCAGCGCCGCGGATGTGGAAGCGATACGCGCCGGCATTGCCGACGGCACCGTCGATGCTATCGCTACGGACCACGCCCCCCACGCGCCGGATTTGAAATTAAGGCCCCTCGGTGCCGGCGCCCCCTTCGGAATCATCGGGCTGGAGACAGCGCTGGGCTTGGTTCTCACCGAACTTGTCCATACGGGGTTGATCTCACTGTGGCACATGATCTCACTGCTCAGTGCCAATCCCGCGCGTATCATCAACCAGCCGCTGGGCCGATTGCAGATTGGCGGAGCGGCCGACCTCACCCTATTCGATCCTGATCTTGCCTGGACTTACCGCGCGGCCGAGGGCCGCTCGAAGAGCCGCAACACTCCCTTCGACGGCCGAACTTTCCGCGGCGCGGTCACGGCCACGATCGTTGCCGGCGGCATCGTGTATCGTCGCAGCCAGGATCGGGTGATCCGGTGATCGGGAGATCGGGTGAACAAAGGCCAATCCGGGCTGAATTCTCCGTTGCTCACCCGATCAAGAATTCGTCCAACCGCACGATGGATTGAATGAGCTGCCTTGTGCTTACTGCTTTTTCAGGGGACACGTGGCGGAAGTTCGAGTACGTTGAATCGGCTATTGGCGGCGCGGAAATCAAAGCTTGAGGGCGAGCGGCGGTGGGCCATAAGAAGGGAGAGTTTAGCGCACCGCAGCAAGGACTGCTGGGGAGCTGCCGTGCATGGAGCCCTTATCCTTACGCGGCGCGCTGTTGCTGTTTGAGGCTCTGGGCTTGAATGGCGGTAATGACCGCTGCCACGACAATGTCTTCCGCCTTGCAGCCGCGCGAAAGGTCGTTAGCGGCTTTGGCGAGGCCTTGCAAAATAGGCCCGATCGCCTGGCATCCGCCGAAGCGCTCGGCCAGCTTGTAACCGATGTTGCCGGCGTTCAGGTCAGGGAAAATCAGCACGTTGGCGTGGCCCGCGACCGGCGAGCCCGGGGCTTTGCGCTCGCCGACTTCCGGAATTAGGGCAGCGTCACCTTGGAGTTCACCGTCTACAGCAAGTTCCGGCGCGCGCTGCTTCACGATCGCGAGCGTTTCCCGGACCGCGTCGATCATGGGGTGTTCAGCACTTCCCTTGGTTGAGAAGGACAGCAGCGCCACGCGCGGTTCGGCCTCCAGAAGCGCCCGCGCGTTCGCCGCCGTGGCGATGGCGATGTCCGCGAGTTGCGACGGCGTGGGTTGGGGAACCACGCCACTATCGGCGAAAAGCGTCGCGCCGTCTACGCCCAGGTTCTTGCGCGGGGACAGCATCAGGAAGAAGCTCGAAACCAGGGAGACGCCCGGCGCGACACCGATTCCCCACAGCGCCGCGCGCACGGTATCCGCCGTGGTGTTCAGCGCGCCGCCCACGGAGCCATCCGCATCATTAGCGGACACCATCAGCGCCGCGTAATTGCGCGGCTGCCGGGCGGCTTTCAGCGCCTGCTCCTGCGTCATGCCTTTGGCCCGGCGGCGCTCGTAAAGCAGGTCGGCATATTCTTCCAGTTTGGGGCTGGCTGCGGGGTCGAGGAATTGCGAGGATTCCAGCCGGATTCCCAGTGCTTGCAGGCGGGGATTGATCTTGTTGACGTCCCCCAGTAAAGTCAGGTGGGCTAGATTCTCCTGCTCGATCAGGCGAGCGGCCTCCAGCGTGCGGTCCTCTTCGCCCTCAAAGAGAACGATATGTTGGGGAAAAGCCCGGGCGCGCCCGCGCAGCTTCTCAAGAATCTCCATGAACCCCTCCGGCGACAATAGCGGCAAAACTCGTGAAACCGTCAAGGCCACTGGGCGAAATCACGGCATTTCGTCCCCATTTGCCCTTTATAAACTAGGCCTCATCCCTTTCGAAGCACGCTTTGTGCCAGAGCAGGGTTCAACCTCGTCCCTTTTCAGCGCAGACACACAGAGGGAGGGCCACGTATTAACCTTTTTTGAAAAGCCCCTTGAAGCGGCCCATGAAGCCCGATGGGCGCTCTTTGGCAGGCAGAGTGGGTGGCGATGCGGGTGCAACAGGTGTTGGCGGTAGCTCTACTGTGGGGTGCGTTGGCTCCTCAAAAGCAGCAGGCATGGCCGGAGGGGATGGCGCAGCGCTGGCGTGATATGCGGGCGCACTCTCGGCGGGCCGATGTGCTGGCATGCTTAGCGACGGTGGAGGGATACCGGGTGGCGGAACGGATGGCACAGCGGGCTGAGTTTCGGGTTTCAATGCTCCGGGGGGCGCCGCTTCCGCTAGGGGCGCGCCGCATTGTTCACAATAGTCCCCGGCTAAATCCAGTGGTCCTTTGCAGAAACGGCAGACCACCGCTCCTGGTTGGGTGATCGGCCTCTCAAAGGATTTCTTCAAAAAGTCGTCGTCGATTTCCACCATCTGGTCGCCGAGGCTGGGGCGTGGATGCTCTGCGGCAGCGCCAGCGCGTGGAGAAATCACCGGAGTGGGCGCGATTTTCAGATTGACCGCTGGTAACCCCTGGCGCGGCAGGGGAGCAGTTACGGGGGCCGGTCGGGCAGGCGCAACATGCGGCGTCGCAGGAGCCACGCGCGCCGCGGGCATGGGGGGTTCATTTCCTACGGGAGACGCTGGGGCGGGTGAAGGGATCCCCAGGGAGATGCCACACTGAAGGCAGAAGCGCATCCCCTCTGGAACACCCGCATGGCATTTGGGACAAGTCAGCATACTTTTGCCACGAACCAAATCGGGTACTCAAGCATATCTAACACCGAATATTATTACACCCCACGCCACTTCTCAAGCCTTGTTCGGTGCTAACTTGAGGTATCGGGTCAATTTGAGTTGGAGGCTGCTTTACGCCCTCATTTTGACGAGGTAAACTCGCTGCTACAACATCAAATTAACCCACTGCCCAACTTGACAACCCCTTGATAATCGAAGGGGAACCTCGTCCATACGTCATTAGGAAGGGAGAACCAACATGGAAGCTTCGGGTCGAGTCGGGTATGCGGTGGTGGGGCTGGGGCAATTTGCTGAACACGCGGTGTTGCCCGGCTTCCGCAACAGCCGGAAAGCCCAACTGGTGGCCTTGGTGAGCGGCGACGAGCGCAAGGCGCGGCGCCTGGCGAAAAAGTATGGCGCCAGCGAGTTCTACCCTTACGACGGATTGGCGCAGTGCCTTGATCATCCGCAGGTGAACGCGGTTTACATAGCAACCAACAACAGCACGCACGCGGAGTTCACCGTGCGAGCGGCTGCCGCCGGCAAACACGTGCTTTGCGAAAAGCCCATGGCGACTAACGTCGCCGAGTGCCAACAAATGATCGACGCGTGCCGTGCCAACCATGTGCGCTTGATGATCGCATATCGCAAGCACTTTGAACCCGCCTCGCTCGATCTGAAAATGCTGGTCGACAGCGGCAAATTGGGCCGGCTGAAGATTATCCATTCGGCGTTCTCCATTTATCTGCGCCCGGGAGGCGGAAGGGCGGCCTGGCACTTTGACCAGCGGCTGGCCGGTGGCGGAGCGCTTCCCGACGTGGGCGTGTACTGCGTGAACACCGCGCGTTGGGTGACGGGCAAGGACCCGGTAGAAGCGGCGGCTTACCAATGGACCGTCGACCCTGAAGCCTTCAAAGAGGTGGATGAGAACATCGCCTTCCGGCTTAATTTCCCCGGCGGCTTGGTCATGCAGGGAACCGCAAGCTGGGGCGGGGCGCAGGAATCGTTCTTGCACATAGTGGGCGAGAAAGGTTGGGCCACGCTTGCTCCCGCCTTTCAGTACGATGAGGAGCGCCGGCTCTATGGCCGCATCGGTGGGCGCTGGTTCGAAAAGAAATACAAGGTCATGAACGAATTGGCGCTGGAGCTCGATGCCTTCGCGGATTGCATCCGCCGTAATCGTGGGCCCGTGCCCAACGGTGCCGAAGGCTTGTGCGACGTGGCAGTGATGCAGGCGATCTACCAATCTGCGCGCGAAGGGCGCCCGGTAAGCATTGAGGTGTTAGACCGAGGAACTGCTTGATTACTAGAGGGCAGGCCAAAGCCCAGCTAGAAATTTTCAAGGATGTCTGTGACGAGGGTACGGGCAAGGTCGTGCGAAAGGCGCTCGAGCGCGGGCTTATCTTCTTCGAACAGGGCGGAAGGGGATTCACTCACTTGGTACTCTGCGCGAAATACGTAATTGCTGTTGGAAAACAGGGTCTTGTGAGAGTGGGTATCTTCGAGTTTCACATCGGCGGTGACTTGCACCTGCAAGGAGGTGGCACGGCCGGTGTTAATGTCGAAGGTGATGGCTCGGGCGCGAACGTCCTTAACAATGCCCTTCAGGACGGCGTCAGCGTCGGCGGGATTGGGTAAGATGCGGAAATGCGTGCGCTCCAAGAACTCGCGCGTAACGGCAGAAGTGAGTTGCTGCTCGATGCGGAAGGTGGAAGACATGTTCTTGAAAGGCGGCACGGCGATGGTTTTGACGTCAGGCGGTACGCGGTTCGCCGTTCCCGCCACGTGGTAGCCGCAGGAAGCAGAAAACAACAGACAATAGACGGTAGATAGCAGGCACCAGGCAGTAGGCAGTAGGCAGTGGGCACCAGGGGCCGACCGCCTTGCGCGAGTTCCGTTAATCCCCGAGTCTCGAATTTCGAATTTCGGAATTCGTTCTTCTGTAATTTCTGCCATCTGCGTAATCTGTGGACCCGTCCCTCAGGCGCGGGCTTGCTCGCGCAGGCTGGCGGCGAGTTCCACCGCGTTGGCGGCGGCCAGGTGAAGGTTGTCCGCCACCGCCCAGAACCACAGTCCGTTGGGATGCCCGGCGTCGTTGAAAACACAGTCTACTAGAATATCGCTCGAACCCGTCGCCTCGACCTGTGTGGGAGCATCGTGGATGGACCGCCGAACTTTGATGCGCTCACCGGCCAGCGCCGCGCTGGCGGCTTCCGTCGTCACGGGTTCCACCGTTTCAACGTAGAGAGAGACGCCCACAGAATAGAAAACCGGGACCTGGACCAGCCGCAGCGCGGGGGGCGGGACGCGCTCGCCCAGGTAGCTGCGCAACTGCTGGCGCAGGCGTGCTTCCAGCGCCGCCATCTCGCCCTTTCCTGATCTTCCCAAGCGCGAAAGCAGATTGAACGCGAGTTGTGCGCCAAAGATCTGGTCTGGAATTTTCTGAAAGCTCAGGATATTAACCGTCTGTTTCTGAAGTTCTTCCACGCCCCGCGAGCCGGACTCCGACGCCGAGCTGAAGACCTGCGCCACGGCGGTCTTCAGCGGGAAGCGCGCCGCCAAACGCAGCAGCAGGCTGCTGATGACGATAACGGCAGGGTGCGGGGAAACGTGAATGCGCCCGGCAGTCGAATGCACTCCCACCACCGGATAGCGGCGGTCGAGAAAAGGGATACCCACTAGATCGGTGGTCCCGGTTGGCCCGCCAGGAGAGTCACCGGCCGCTCCCAATCCATCACCCACTAAGTCAATAACCAGGCAGCGCGCGGCGACCCCTTGCTGCTGCCAGGAATTCAAGAAAGCCGGCAACTGACGCAAGCGCGCGGAGAGGAAAGCGAAGTCCAGCTCCCCCTCGCTTATTTGGCCATCTTCGACGGCAGCGGCGGAAGCCTCGCTGAGGTCGATGATGGGAAGCTCGGGTTCGTCTTCGTCCGATTCAAAGGTCAGCAATCGCGAAACAGGAAACTTGCCCTGTTCCAGAACCGACACCAACTCCTTGCCGAGTAAGGACGAAGCCCCTACCACTGCGACCCGGTAGCCTTCCCTACCCGGTTTCATGCGGCGTGGACCTCTTCGGGCGCAGGCGGATGGGGCCGAATCTTCGAGGTAATCCGCAGGACAATTCCGGAAACTGCGTAGGTGATAGCCACGGTCAGCAGGACGGGCTCCGAGTAAAACCACATACCCCCAATGATTAGGCCGATGGCGATGATGGCTAGGTAAGTCCGGCGCTTGCGAAGGTCGAGCGCCTTGAAGCTGTAGTAGCGCATGCGGCTCACCATGAGGAAACCCAGAACCCCTACTATCACCAGCCAGGCCAGGGAGAACGGCCAGGTGGCCACGGGTTGCTTATAAAAGTGGACGACGGCGGCGACGAATCCCGCGGCGGCGGGAATGGGCATACCCACAAAAAATCGCCGGTCAGAGGTGGGCTTGACCGTATCGATATTGAAGCGGGCCAGGCGTGCCGCCCCGCAAATAACGTAAGCGAAAGTGATGAGCCAAGGGATGTCCTGAGTAAGCTGATGGGTGCCGGCCAGTTCCACTATGGCACGCATGCCCCAAACGTAGGCCAATACCGCCGGGGCCACACCGAAAGTGACGACATCGGCCAGTGAGTCCAACTCACGTCCGAAGGGAGAGGCGGTGTTCGTCATGCGAGCGATGCGGCCATCAAGGCCGTCGGCCACAATGGCCCAGCCAATGGCCTTGGATGCGTTATCAAGCGCGGCGCTCGCCAAAGCTGTAAACTCTGCCGCTTTCGAAGCCAGGTTGGCAGCGGCCGCGGCGGCCAGAAGCTGCCCGGCGCGCTGGGTGGAGAGGATGGCGTAGTAGCCAAAAAAGAGGGTACCCACCGTAAAAAGGCTGGGGAGAACATAGATGCCCCGGCGCATACCGCGCCGTTCAATCGGCTTGGGGGGTTGTGGTTCCAATGATGCTACTCCCTGCTCGCACGCGGTCTCCCACCTTGACACACCACGCAACACTGGGTGCCACCAGCACGTCCACGCGCGATCCAAACTTGATCATTCCCACACGCTCGCCACGCGCGAGCGAATCGCCTAATCGCTTCCAGAATACGATACGACGGGCCAACAAGCCAGCGATTTGCTTGACCACAATGACGCCCTGTTCACCCTCGACGGTGAAGACATTTTGCTCGTTCTCGATGGAAGCCAAATCCTGCGAGGCAACGCGGAACGAGCCCTTTTTGTAGCTGATGGCCTTGATGCTACCGGCGATGGGTGTCCGGTTCACGTGGACGTCGAGTGGCGACATGAAAATACTCAGCCGGCGAACGGGCCGGCTTTCAAATTCTTCCTCGGCAAGCTGAACAATCAGGCCATCGGCGGGCGAAACGATGGCGTGCGGCTCAGCAGGAACTAGCCGGTCGGGATCACGAAAAAAGTTGAGTACCAGGAAAGAGAGGATGACAAAGAAGATGGTGACAACCAAAAGGAAGGGGCTTCGGTGGTGCAGCCAAAAGCCCATAAGGCCGCCGGCGATCAACACCAGCGGCAAACCGTACCAGTAGCCGTCCTTTACCATGGACCCCTATGCGCCGGCCGTAAGCCGCTTCGGGTCGCCCGTGAGACCGCCGTCTTACTACACCTCAACGGGGGCCGCTTTCGTGGCCGTACCGCGTGACCCGAAACCCTCCGCCCGTGCCGATGCCGGACTGCCTAGTGGACGACCTGAGCCTGCCGGACCAGCAATTCCATCTGGTCCTTCACCCGCAGCTTCAGCTTCTTCAGACGCACCTCTTCAGCCTGCTCTTCATCGGAGAGGTGGGTTTTGGCGGAAAGTTCATTGAGCTGAGTCTTATAGCGGGCATGTTCCTCGCGCAGACGCCGATACTGCTCATTGCCGGCCATCAATTGCTCCCGGACGGCCTCGGTAGGAGTGCTCATGGTGAGTCACCTCCATTTCAGCAAGATTGCAGACACATTAAGGCTAGCACATGGCTTGCAACGGTTCAAGTTAGAAAGGGGCAAATACACGGAAGATTAGCCTTTCTTAACTCCTCATTCGGACGGAATGGCCGATGCAGTTTAGCGCAGCAGCGAGTGGAACGTCGCACCAAGATAATACGGCCACAACACCATCGCGAGGACACCTTTCCAAAATGTCAGGTGAAGAAACCCGATGGTAAAGAGCCATGCTGCGAACCACAGGAACCCCATGAAACCGTGCTGCTCGATTTTTATTCTCTCCATGGCAACAAGTATATACCCGCTCGGCAAGGCTGTTGACACACGACTTGTAACGGGATTGACACTACGACCCCCTGCGCGGCTTAATGCTCCCGGCTTTCTGCCTGCAACTTTTAGCTGGTTTTGAAGTGGTAGAGCATCCAGTACACCACAACGCCGGTGGCGGAAACATAGAGCCACAAAGGTAGTGTCCAGACGGCGATGCGGCGGTGCCTGTCGAAACGCCGGCGCAAAGCCCGGTATAGCGTGGTCAGCACCAGGGGAACGATTACGACGGCCAGAATCGTGTGCGATCCGAGCAATGTGAGGTAAAAGGTGCGAACGAAACCGTGCCCAGGGAAACGCGTGGCACCGTGGAAGTAGTGGTAGGTCAGGTAGCAGATGAGAAATAGAGTCGAGGTTGCGAAGGCCGAAAGCATGCAAGCCCGGTGCGCCGGAATGTTCTTTTGCCGGATAAAATAGAAGCCACAGACCAGCAGCACGGCGCTAGCGGAGTTCAGTGTGGCATCAACCAACGGGAGGAAATGTATCATTTGTGACCTGTGGCCGTTTTGTCCGTGGAACTGCTCGGGGCGGACCCTTTTGGCGACTCATGCAGAATGCGCCGAAGCTCGCCAGTGTAAACCGACCAAGCGATATTTCCCCCGAAGACCACCGATAAGGTCAGGCTAATCAAGGTTAGCCAAAGTCCGTCGATGTTAAAGAATCGGCCGGTTACAAGTTCCCACACGACCGTAGCCAGTCCCACAATGGCCAGGACGAAACAGAAGACCAGCAAGACGATGTCCTCAAGCATGGCTTCGCGCCCCTCCCCCATACCGGTATCAACTTCGGTTTGAGCCTCGACCGTGGCGGTCACCCCAAAAACGATGAGGGCTTGGAAAATCCTCGGCAGATCCGGCGAATATGGGCTTTTTGACCCATACCCTGTAAGCTGTGATGCCTTTACGCGTCCAATAAGTTGCTTAAAATCAATCGATTTCCTATGGCAACGCAATTGCTGTGGCTAGGGTTGCTACCAGTGCCTGGTTTGCTTGGACTTTTTGCCCCAGAGCGCTGGAAGGAGGCAGAAGCCATGGCATCTAACAACCTCGAAGAAATTGTAAGCCAACTTAAACTCCAACGAAGCATTGTAAAGGACGGCGGGTATGGCCGCTCCGTGCGCACGCCCTGGAAAGAGGAGCGCATCTTTCGCGATTCCATCACCTGCCTGAACGTCACTGAGCAGGTTAAGAAGCATCCTTGCAACGAATGCTTGCTGTGGGAATGGGTGCCCGAGGACCATAAGGACGAAGATATCCCCTGCCACTTCATCCCGCTTAACGAGCAAGGCAAAAGCATTGCGGAGCTGGAAGAAGCCGGCAAGCGTGAAGAAGCCGAGCAGGCGTTGCTGGTCTGGTTAGATTCCACGATTGAGCGGCTGGAAGAGAAACTCATTAAGCAGGAAAGCGCCCACGCCTAGTGGCGAGTCCTGTCCCACATTAATAGGGCGAAGACCAACGGCAAGTAGACAATCGACGCCATCAGCAATTGCTTAGCGAGGACGTTTGTGCGCTGGACCGCCATGCGTGCGCCGTAATACAGAAATCCCATACCCAGAATTCCTGCGCCCACCAGATATACCCTTCCAGCGTGTCCAGTAAAGGCAGGAATTAAGCTCACGGGCAGGAGCGCAAGCGTGCAGGCAACAATCTGCCGCACGGTGACGCGCCCGTCGTGATCGTGGCGCGGTAGCATCTGCAATCCCGCGCGAGCATAATCCTCTCGATACATCCAAGCGATTGCGAGAAGATGGGGGAACTGCCAAAAGAACAAGATGGCGTAAAGCACCCAGGCCTGACCGCTCAAGCCGTTGCGGACCGCGGCCCAGCCGATGAGCGGTGGCATGGCCCCGGGAAACGCCCCGACCAGTGTGCAAAGCGGCGTTTGGCGCTTGAGTGGCGTATAGCAGACCAGATATGTGGCGAGGGTTGCCAGCGCCAGCGCGCTGGTCAGCGGATTGGCGGCGATCCAAAGTTCCGCCCCCCCAGCGACGGACAGCAAGATTCCGAACCACAAGGCTTCCCAGTCTCGCAGACGTCCCGCGGGCAGTGGCCGGTTCGCAGTTCGGCGCATGATGGCGTCCGTGCGGCGCTCGAGATACTGATTGAGCGTGCCGGTGCCGCTGGCGACCAGCAGGGTCCCCATCAGCGTGTGGAACAGCAACCACCACCTGTTGCCGACGCCCGCGGTGGCGAGGTAGAACCCCACCAGAGTGCTGACCAGCACCAGGAAGTTGACCTCCGGCTTGGTCAGGGTCCAGTAGTCGGCAAAGTGGACCAGCCACGGTCTAGGGGCGGCCGCGAGGTACGAGTTTTGCCTGCCTTGCGTCATGTCGTTGCCTGATGAGGGGTTGAAGCGATCTTCATTTCCTGCTTGGGAGTCACGAGAAATCGGCGCGCCTGGTAGGTGAGGTACAGACTCGTTACCAGAAGCAGCGCGCCGACGGTTACGTGCGTGGTGGTGATATCCACAACGGGCTGCAACGGCTGCGGAGCGCTCCGCGCTGCGATTTTCATAAAATACGAACCCATGCCGAGAAAGAGCTGGGCCACCAATAATCCTCCCAGGAGCAGCGCAGGGTGCAGCAAGTCCGGTTGCTTCGCGAAGCGCATGAGGACGGTGGAAACAGCCCAGCCCACCAACAGAGTGACCACGCAGGCGCCCACCACATGCGGAGCGATGATTCCATCTTTGGAATGACGATACACCGCACCGAGAATCAATTGCACCAGGATGACGCCGGTCATGATCATGGTGAGATGCTGGAAGGAGGGCGTGGAGGGGTCTTCCAGCTTGGCCTCGTTCCAACGCCAGTCGGGGCTGGTAAAGAAGGCGAGGCTGGCGGCGAGGCAGAAGAAAATCTGCGCCAGCGTCGCATGCGCCGTAGAAATCGCCACGGGCAGAAACCACAGCACGGTGATGCCACCCAATATCGCCTGCGCCAGAACCGTCATTACGGCTGCAAAGCCTATCCATCGAACCCAGCGCCGTGGATCTTGGCGCCATACCCATATGGCCAGAAGGATAGTAAGGATGCCGACGGTTCCCGCGATCATGCGGTGGCCGTGCTCAAACTTTATCCCTCCCACCATACGCGGCATGCGGAAGGTGCCAAAGGACGTCGGCCAGTCGGGCACCGAAAGACCCGCGTCGTTACCAGTCACCAGCGCGCCGGCAATAATCAGGAGAAACGTGCAAAACGCTACGAACGTCGCGTAGCGGTGAAGCCAAGGATGGTTTTCTGAGGTCGTCATCGTATTTGCCTGCCCCTTGAGAGTCTGGGGTTCGGAGCTCGAGCAAGCCATCTTTTATCAGTCCTTACCCGGATTTCTCGTCTCGGGTTCGGAAGGGCGGCACTTTACAGGCTGCGGATAAATCTTCCAATACTGTCATCCTGAGCGAAGCGAAGGCCCCCTGTGTAGTTCGTTGCGGTCGCTGCGCCGAGCAAACTACAGGGGTTCTTCACCCAAAATACGGGTTCAGAATGACAGCATATGCGTAGCGCCTCTGCAGAATGACAGCACGGGTGCGTTTTTCCGTAACTTGATCACCCCGCACTTCCCCTCGCCGGCGATAATTCCCCGGTAGATCCTGATTCCAGCCCCTGAATCCCGTTTGCCGGCGCAAGATCCGCCAGCAGGTCCTGCAACTCGCGATCGTGCTCAGGCCGCCAGTTGGCAGGCTCGCGAAACTTGTTCCGGTACATATAGACTACCACAGTGATCAGGGCAAAAAACACCATTGGCGGCACCAGCAGAATCAGGACACCATTGGCTAAGGCCGCTTTAGCGGTTGACTTTGCCGCGGAAGCGCTGGTGTAACACATGGCGCATCCCTGCGCGTGGGCGACCGACGGGACGAGCGCGAGCAAGGCAATTGCCGCCAGGGCGATAAGGATTGCCCCATGCCGGGCCAGGAGACCGGAAAATTGAATGTCGAAATTCGAAACTCGAAAATCGCGGATCGCCGTTTGCCCGCCGAGGGCAGAGTCTCGATTTTCATATTCCGCATTGCTGTTTGCATTCATAAGAATCCTTCTTCCATCGCTGCTTCTTAGCGCCTTGTGCGTGAGGTCTTCTCCCGGCTGCTACGAATATCTGCCCGGCTAAAGCCGGCCTCGACAAAAACCGTCCTCTGCCCACTGCCTTAATGCGGCCTCATATGCAGCAGCCGAAGGCTGTCGGGGAGGAAGATATTCATCAGGACAATCACAATGACTAGCGCCGGCATCAGGGTGGCCGCCATGCTTGGCCGCTCGTAGCGAAGGTGCATAAAGTAGGCGATAATTAACGCCGCCTTGATGACCGACAAGCCCATCAGCAGGACAAGCATCAGCTTCAATTCCAACTGCTCGTAGCCGAGAAAAACCTCCACTCCGGTCAGCGCCAGGAGCCAAAACCAAACGATCAGGAAGATCCGCTTGGAGCCTTCGGCGTGAGTTTGTTCTGTCGGTGCGCTCATGAGATCTCCTATGAATGTTGTCACTTGCACATCGTCATCGTCAAGCTACCGGATTTTAGCGCTTGGCTTTAAGCTGTTTTCTTCCTAAATCCTTGATCCTTGCCCGCGGACTACGGACCACGGACAACCAACCACTAAACCCAGCCCTTCTCTTCACCCTTTGATCGAGAGGATGTACACCAGCGGAAAGATGAACATCCAAATCAAGTCCACAAAGTGCCAGTACAGCCCCGCCACCTCTACATCTTCCGAGCTTAGCTTGTCCTTGCCGAACCAGCCCGCCACAACACCGAGGTAGCAAACGCCGCAAAAGACGTGCGTCATGTGCAAGCCGGTGAGGGTGAAAAATGCCGCGCCAAACAGCGGCGATCCCCACGGGTTATGGAACAGCCGCACGCCCTCGCCGATCAGCCCCACCCACTCGGTAGCGTGGATGACCACGAACAGCAGTCCCCCGGCCATCGTCGCCAGGATCCACTTGACGGTCGAAGCGCGCTGTTCCAACTTGGACGCTCGCACAGCCATCACCATGGTGACCGAGCTCGACAGCAGGATGAAAGTCATCACCGTGGCTTTCACCAGAGGAGGATAGAACTCGAAGGGCCTCGGCCAGTTGTCACTCGCGACACGCACGTAGCAGTAAGCCATGAGCAGTGCGCCGAAGGTGATAGCGTCGGACATGATGAAGAGCCACATGCCGAGCTTCTTCGACCCGGTGGCGAAGGGTGCCACGCCGCCGCCCCACGCCGATTCCCGGGCGCCTTGCAGGTTTGCGTTAATCGCTTCGTGGCTCGCCATGCCGTTTCCCCCTGAAAGAATTGCCGTTTGACGATGGTTGATTGACAATTGCCAATCTTTGATTCCATCAATCGACAATCATCAATCGTCAATTCCTACGCCCATTTCGTCAGCAAGAAGAAGATGTAAATCCAGAGTGCGTCCATAAAGTGCCAGTAAATCGCGGTGACATCGAGCGCGGTGCAACGCTCGCGCCCACGCGCCATACGGCCCGCATGAATCACCACATAGCCGAGCGCCAAAACGCCACCCAGCAAGTGCACACCGTGCGCGGCTGTCAAAACGTAAAAGAACGAGCTACTGGGATTCGTGGCCAGATAAACCCCGCGCGCTGCGAGTTCGCGCCAAACCACCAGTTGTCCGGCAAGGAAAGCGACGCCAAGCGCCACCGTCGCCGCCAGCCAGCGAAGGAAGTTCACTATGGCGTGTTCCGTGAGTGCGCGGCGGGAAAATTCCAGGGTCAGGCTGCTGATCAGCAAAATGCCCGTGTTCACCCAAAGCAAGCGCGGCACGGCGATGGAAACCCAGTCGAACGACATGCCGCGGCGCACGACCATGGCACTGGTGAAGCCCGCGAAGAGCATCACGATGCCCGCGAGCCCGAACCACATGCCGAGTTGGTAGGTGCGCCCTGGAACCCGATACTCCGGCAAGCCGGAGTCGCCACGACCGAAACCGTTGCCGCCTGGACCCTGACCCCCGCCGCCGTATCCCTCGGAGGGTTCAGTTTTCGCCGGTGTTAGGATTGTTGAGGCCATGATTCCTTTTTCCAAACAGCATGTCCGTTGTCAGTCGTCCGTTGCAATCGACAACTGACCGCGAACTCCGGACAAACTCAAATTCGAAGCAGCCTATCCGCCATCCGTGACCCACCGTCGGTTGCAACGGACAACTGACCACGGACAATGGACAAACTTAAAAGACAATGGACCACTAACCCTCAGCCTTCACCACTTCCCTCGAATTCTGCATGATGTAATCCTTCTCCGCTCTGGGCACGGAGAATTCGTAGGGCCCGTGGTACACCATGGGATGTACACCGGCAAAGTTGTCGAAGGGCGGTGGTGAAGGGACAGTCCACTCCAGCGTGGTGGCTTCCCAGGGATTCTCCGAAGCCTTCTTGCCCCAAAACATGCTCCACAACAGGTTGCCGAAAAACAGAAGTTGCGCCCCTCCGGTGATGAATGCCGCGATGGAAATGAACCGGTGCACGCTAATCAAAGGCAGCAAAAAGTTGTCAATGAATTCCGAGTAGCGCCGGGGATTCCCTTCCAGGCCCAGGTAGTGCATGGGCATGAAGATGGCGTACACCCCGACGAAGGTAATCCAAAAATGGATTCTCCCCACCGTCTCGTTCATCATCCGGCCGAACATCTTGGGGAACCAGAAAGCGGTTCCGGCGAACATGCCAAAGATGGCCGCGACGCCCATGATCAGGTGGAAGTGGGCGAGGACAAAGTAGGTGTCATGAAAGTAGATGTCGATGGGCGGCTGGCCCAAGAAGATCCCGGAAAGTCCGCCGCTCACAAAGATGGAGACAAAACCGATGGCGTAGAGCATTGGGGTGGCGAAGCGAATCCTGGCTCCCAAAAGTGTGCCGATCCAATTGAATGTTTTGATGGCGGAGGGAACACCGATGGCCATGGTGAGAATCGAGAACGCGAAGGCGGAGTAAGGGCTCATGCCGCTCACAAACATGTGGTGGCCCCAAACCGTGAAGCCCAACACGCCGATGGCCGCCATGGCGTAAACCATAGCGCGATAGCCAAAAATCGGCTTACGCGCAAACGTGGAGAGAATGTGGGAGGTCACGCCCATGCCTGGCAGGATGGCAATATAGACTTCCGGGTGGCCGAAAAACCAGAACAGGTGCTGCCAAAGCAACGGCGAGCCACCGCTATGATTTGACAGGATCTTGTCGCTCACAATCAGCCCGCCAGGAATGAAGAAGCTCGTGCCACCCATGCGATCGAGCAGCAGCAAGGCGCCTGCCGCCAACAGTACCGCGAACGAAAGCAAACCCAGAATGGCGGTGAAAAACCACGCCCAGCAGGTCAGAGGCAACTTCATGAGCGAAAGCCCGCGCGCGCGGAGGTCAAGCGTCGTGGCGATGAAGTTGATGGCGCCCAGCATAGAAGCAACGCAGAAAATGGCAATGGAGAATACCCAGAGTGTTTCACCCACGGCCATGCCCGGACCGGCTGCACCTCCCACCGCGGAGAGCGGCGGGTAGGAGGTCCAACCGCCAATGGGTGGGCCGTCACTGATAAAAAACGTGGCCATCAGCACCACCAGGCCCAGAAAGGTTATCCAGAAAGATATCATATTGAGGCGCGGGAAAGCCATATCTTCCGCGCCGATTTGGATGGGCAGAAAATAATTGCCGAAGCCGCTTTGCGGAGCCGTGGTGAGGACGAAGAAAACCATCAGCGTGCCATGCAGGGTGAGCAGCGAAAGATAATACTCAGGACTTATGACCCCTCCGGGAGCGGCGACGGGCAAGAGTTTTCCCAGAAGCGGTACGCTGGCGGTCGCCCACCCCAGGTGCAAACGCATCAGGATGGAAAGCGTGAGGCCGACGAACACACTGAACAGCGCAAGGAAGTAATACTGAATGCCAATCACCTTGTGGTCGAGGCTGAAGATGTATTTCCAAATGAACCCTTTCGGAGCCTCATGCCGGTGAATTGCTTCCGCGTGTGCTTCTGCCATCAACGACCTCCGCTTTGAAGGAGACAAGGGTCAGAAGACAGGAGTCAGAATAAAGACGCCCTGATTCTGCCTTCTTATTCCTAGCTCCTAACTTCTAACTCCGGTCTCCTGACTTCTGACTCCTGCTTTTACTGTGCTGCCGCCATGTTTTGGAGCCATTTCTGGAAGTCATCCTCGGTCATCACATCCACGAAGGCTCGCATCTTGTAGTGGCCCAGGCCACACAGTTCGGCGCAGGCAAGTTCGTACCGGCCAGTCTTGGTGGCCGTGAAGTGGATAGGAATTTCCATTCCTGGAACCAGGTCCTGCTTCATTCGTAACTCGCGAACAAAGAAAGAGTGCGTTACGTCTTTGGAGCGAAGAATCAACTGGATTTCGCGATTAACCGGAAACGCCAGCGTGGCGGTGACAACGTCGTCCTTGGAGGCGTCGTCGTGGTCGCGGTCGAGTCCCAGGAAATTCCCCATGGAGTCATCCACTTTCTCTACGTGCACGGGGCCGAACTTGCCGTCGGGGCCGGGGTAGCGGAAGTACCAGGCGAATTGCTGCCCCCAAACTTCAATTTGCATGGCGCCGGGCTGCGCGCCCACAAAGTGGATGTTTGCCCATGTTTTGTAACCCATCAGGTTGAGGCCGATGAAAAGAATGGCGGCCGCGAGGGTCCAGGTGAATTCCATGGTGTTGTTGCCGTGGGAGTAAGTTGCTTTGCGTCCATCATTGCGGGCGCGATACTTCCAAACTGCATAGGCCAACGAGAATTGCGCCGCCACGAAAATGATGCCAGTGATGACGAGGGTCAACATGAACTGGTGGTCGATCGCCGCGCCGTGCTTGGAAATGTCAATCGGGAACCACCAGGTGTGCGCCCAGAAGAAGTAACCGGAAAGCATGGTGATGATAACCACCACCAGCGCAATCGCCAGCCCCATAAGTCATCCTTTCTTGGAGTCCGGAGTCCGACGTCCGAAGCCGGACCTCGGATTTCGCACCGATCTTTGACAATTCAGTTTTGGAAGAGATGCCCTGAATTAAAAAAAGGGATAAACAGCAAATGTGACGGAAAAAGTGTCCGAGTGCAATAGACAATTTGTCCGTATCCCGTGTTTGTTCACATACGAACCGGCGGGAGGCGCGCCCCACGCGCGCCGTCATACTCGCCGTGCTTCTCAAACTCGCTCGTCCGCCCAAAGTCCGAAGTCAGAAGTCAGATACTGGACCCCGGACCACGTTTTTAGGACGCCTTGAACTTGAAATCGACGGTCTTGGTTTCTTTCGCTCCGACGGACACCTGCTGTTCCTGCGTGCCGAAGGTCGCGGTCCACGCTTCGATGGTGTAATCCCCCGGCGGCAGCCCCTTGATGGTGAACGTGCCGTCGCTACCCGACACGGCAAAGAACGGGTTGGAGGTGACCCCGATCCACGCGCGCATCCAGGGATGCTGGTTGCACTTTACCGGGACCATGATTTCCGGCCGCGCGAACTTTTGCTCGATGGGCGCGGCGCCGGGCGCCTGCGACATATTCCACTCGCGATTGTCCTTGGGCATGGGGTGGATGTTGTGCGTGGTGGCGTCGCTGGAAACAATCTTCAGCGTCTGGCCCGCCATGATGCCCAGCACGTGGGGCTTGTACATGCAGCCGTCCTGATCGAGGACGACGGGATCCGCCGGAGGCGCAAAGGTGTATTTCTCGGCGCCTGCCTTCACGTAAACGAACACGTTGGGCAGCGTGCCGTTGTTATTCACCTCGCCGTCCTCGGCGAAAACCGGGCCGCTGTGCTTCTGCACGCAAACCGGGTCCTGGTCCATCATAATTCGCTGCTGCTTGGGCTTCGCGCCCTCGAAGGAGATCTTGCCGGTTACCTCGCCCACCGTCGCTTGGTCGATCGGCGTGGCAGGAGCCGAGGGGGTTTCCGTGGGCGCTTCTGTGGTGGTTTCTTCTTTCTTGCTGCATCCCACCAGCGCCAGAATCATCACGGCGGTAAAGAGCCAAATCCATTTTCGGTTGTTCATGAGAAAACCTTCCTTTCGAATTAGGAGTCAGGAGCCAGAATCAACTCCCTCATTATCGTTTTTTACCGGCGAGGCTCCATCTTAGTAGCAAGCGGGCCGACAGGCTTTTCATTCTCACTCCTGACTCCTGGCTGCTGAATCTTGTGTCCTGAGGTACTCATCATCCCCGAGCTCATTCCCATCAACCGGCGCTGTTCCTCCGGCGTAATCTCAAACAAATAGCGCACCAGCAGTTCGGGTTGGTCGCCGTCATAGCCCTTGAAGATATCAGGCGTGGGACCGGCAAAGACGTAGTGGTCGGCCACCGGTCTAAACAGGCCGGAAGGCATGGCGGTGCCGGGGCTGATCATGGAAGGATCGAGCATCCAGCGCCGCGCCCACCCCGGCTTCAGCCGGTCGCGCGCCAGGAGGAAGTTCGGCGCGGTGGCAAACTTGTCGTGCGTGGGGTCTCCTGTGGCATGACACTTCAGGCAAGGCGCGGCTTTGCTGGTAAACAGCGCCCGCGCCATGGCGATTTCCTGGTCGCTCAACGGATCGAGCTTGGGCGGGATGTAGGGCATGGGCTGGCCCGCCAGAGCCTGGAAGAAGCGTACGAGCTTGCGAATCTCGATGGGCGAGAAGTAGAAGGTTGGCATCCGAACTTTCAGGTACGGCCGCACGCCGTTGCGGTCCGTGTCCTTGGGATCCATCGCCGGGTTGGCAAGGAATTTCAGCATCCAGTCGGGATTGGCGCGCGCGCCTTCGCCCATGAGTTTGGGAGGCAACTGATCCTTCCACTCGGGGGTTTGATAGCGCGCCAAAGTCATCAGATGGCTCGACTGTCCTACCATGAATTGATGGCAACCCATGCAGTTGTATTTCTTAACCACCCACCAGCCTTCCTGGATGTCGCGCCGCTGGTCTTCCGGCGTGTCCCAGTAACGGGGCGGAATTTGTGAATCCACCGCGCCCATCAGGAACGTGGTGAGGGCGGAAATTTCCTGCAGCTTCATGTCAAAGTCCGGCATCCGCAGGCGCTCACTGGGATCGCGGTCTTTCCAATCGCGGCCGGTGTCATAGATTTCGGGTTTCTCGAGCTTGTGTTCGAAAAATCCGTCATGGTCATACCAGCCCTGTTGGCGCGCCTTTGCCGTGAGCAGAGCAAAATCAATCTGCTCAATCGGCTTGGAGCCTTCCTTGGTGAGCTCGGTGCCGATGCGGCCTTCATCCTCCATTCCGGCGATTTCGTGGCAACTGGCGCAGCCATAGCGTTGCACCAAGGTATGGCCTTGCGCTTTGAGGTGGGGGTCGTTCAAGTAATCGGCGCGCGCGTATGTCGACGGATCCTGCTTTTTCAGGGTCATCAGGTAACTGGCGATATCGCGCGCTTCCCCCAACGAAAGGCGCAGGTTGGGCATGATGGTTTCCTGCTCCACCTGCAGTTCGTGGCCATCATTCGGGCATTTGCTGTGGTCAAGGTCAAAAACGAACGGCAAGCCGTGGCGCTTGTAATCTTCTTCCGTCAGGTCGCGCTTCTCGAATGGGCAGTAGGGACGCGTGCGCTCGCGGGGATTGTGAATCCACCGTACCAGGTAGTTGTAGTTGTCCTTTTCTCCCACGCGGGAGAGGTTGGCGGCAAAGCCCGGATTGGACTCATCGAGCGAGTGGCAGCCCATGCATCCGCGGGTCTCAAAGCTTTCCTTGCCCTTTACCGGGTCGCCGGGTGGCTGCTGAGGAAGTGTGCCATCAATCCCGCTCTGCCAAATGAAGGCGGCAATGGATTTGACTTCGTCGTCCGCCAGGCGGAAGCGCGGCATGCGCGTGCCGGGCCGCCATGCATGGGGATTGGAGATCCACACCGGGATCCATTCGGGATGGATCTTCACGCGTACTTCCTTGAGGTCCGGCCCCACTTTCTTCGTGTCGCGCAGCAAATCTTTGGAGCGCCGGTCGAGTTGCTCCAGGCGGCCGTCGATGTCGCTGATGGATACGCGCAGCTTGTCAGCCTGGGTGTAATACATCCGCGCCGTGTCGTTGTCGGGTGCCTGGTCACCCATCTGGATATCGCGCTGGATGTCGCGCTGCGCGTCGTGGCGCTGAGTTTCCAGCAGCAAGACCTCCTGCTGCACGGCCATAGTTTCTTCCGGCTCGCGATCGTAGTTCTGGAAACGGTGACAGCCCACGCAGCCGCGATACTGGAAGAGATCCTTACCGTAACTTAGCACCGGGGCGTGATCCAGCACCATGTCCATGGCATGGCATTGCTGGCAGCCGGCCTCGACATTTTCCCGGGGATGGAGCGGCCACAGCCAATGTTCATAGTTGCCGTGTCCCCTCTCAACGCTTTCCACCGCCATGCCATCGCCCCCGTGGCAAGGCGAACAGCCGAACTTCTCCGGGTCGTGAATCTTCAGCAGTTCGGGGTCCGGATGGCTCACGAAGACCCTTTTCCCGCCCATATCTTTGGCGGTAATGACGACGGGTTCGCGAATCCCGGCGTGGCACGACTCGCAACGATCCACAACGCCGGCATCGGGGTTATTGATCTGCCGGATTTCCACCGCGGAATCCTCCGCCTTTTTTAGCAGTCCCCGCAATTGTTCGGCGGTCAGGCCGTTGAGGTGGTCGGTGAGGTAGGCGTCACGCTTTTTACGCAGCTCGGAAACCGGACGGAGCAACGCCGACTTCTCCTCCAGCATTTTCGCTTTGTCGAGTTGGACGCGGTTGAATTCGTCTAGCAATTGTTGGAAAGTGTAACTGCCATTCACGCGTCTCCCATCGGGGAGCGAGGGCAGGGCAAGCTCAAACGGGCCAGCTTCATACCTGGCCAGTTTCTTTTGCAGCGAGGATTTTCCGCTCAGCGAAGTATGCTCGATCGCGTAGACCTGGGTCGCGACATATGCGCGCGCCGTGGTGAAAGTTTCGGTGAGGGCGGAGAAACGCGCGTCCAAAATGGCAATTTGCTTGTCCGCCTCTTCCGCCTGATCTTTCACTTGGGCTTCCAGGGTCCTGAGCTGTTGGTCGAGTTGCTGATACTCCGCCGACCCCAGAATTTCTTTTTCCGCCGCATTTTGCTTCGGGATCTGCTTCAGCAGGAAAGAGTGATAGCGCCTGGCAAATTCGCGTTGGTAGCTCTTCCACGGACGCAGGCCGAAAAACTCGTTGTAGAGAGCCCATACCAGAGTCAGCATCAGGAGCACCGACGAAAGTACTAAAAGTGCGGCGAGTGAAACTGTGGTGACGGGATCCTTCTCGGGAGTGTCAGGCAACCTGAACCTCCAAAGCTCGAAACTCGAAAGTCGAAACTTGAAAATCGAAAGCCGCCCCGAATTTCCAGTTTCGAGTTTCTAATTTCATCTTCTGCTTCCTACAAGTTGAACCACGGCGTTACCCAGATATATTTGATTCTAAACAAATGCCGAATAAGTATTTTGATCGGCAGCAACATCATAATGGTCAAAAACGCCTGCATGGTCATGTACTGCAAGAAGCTCATCCTGTGGTAAATTTTCTTGTTGAAATCGTTCCAGGTTATGAGTTTGTGAACCGCTCCGCCCGCAACGGCAAAGTAAATGCCCATGACCAATGCACCGAAGACGGTCTTTCCCCAGGCGGAAGTGATAAAGAAAATGTCGGGCAAATCGCGGTTCACTTCGAATACCTGGTTGTTGGGATCCCAGGTCTGTCCCGGCCAGAACCACATCCAACCCGGGCCACGAATGAAGGTGCCGATCACCACCATCAGCAGCCACAGCAGCATGAAGCCGAAGCAGAACGTTCCTATGGCGAAACGCCGCTGTTTCCAGGTGTAGTAACCGGCGCCCAGAGGGTTAGCGTCTATGTAAGGGATCACGATCAAGCCCACTATAATCAGGGAAGGCATAACTACGCCGGCCATCCAGGGATCGAAATAGACCAGCATCTCCTGGAGGCCCAGGAAGTACCACGGCGCTTTGGCAGGGTTCATCGTCAGGTTAGGATTCGCCAGTTCTTCCAGCGGCGCGTTGAGCGTGATGGCCCACACCATTAGGATGACGGTGACAATGATTGCGGCCAGGAACTCAATGCGCAGGAGGAAGGGCCAAACCGGAACTTCCTTGGTCCAGCCGGGCTTCCAGGGCAGTGTCTTGCGGTGATGAGTTTTGGCGAGCTGCGGGTCGGCTTCTAGTTGCGCAATGAGGCGGTCGTTGGCAAGCGCTTGCCGAATCCCGTACCACGTGTAGAAAGGTACCAGGCCGATCAGCGCCACAATGGGAACGTTGTCAGGAGCGGAGGTAATTTCCCAGAGTTGATGCCAGTCCATTTTAGCAATCAGCTTTCAGCAATCAGCTTTCCGCTACTGGTCATCAGCTAGCAGGTAACGCCTTAGCTGACGGCTGATAGCTGAAAGCTGACAGCAACACTTGTCATTCCGTATGCTGCGGCACCACGTAAGGCAGCACCTTCATCTTCAACGCTTCCTGCTCCAGCATGACGGGGGCGGGGCCGGAAATGCCGCCGTCTTTTCGCACCCGCCAGAAGTGCACACCCATAAAGACTCCCCCAATCAGGGGAATAGCGATGCAGTGCCATATGTAGGCGCGTAAGAGAGCGTTGGCATCCACAATCGAGCCGCCCAACAAAGCGAAGCGTATATCGTTATAAGGCGTCATGCCGAGTTGCGCTCCGAACGGGCCTTCGTGTCCGAGCAGCGGCGTGGCGCGCGCCATGTTCGTGCCCACCGTTACCGCCCAAAAGCCCAGTTGATCGTCCGGCAGCAGGTAACCGGTGAAGGAGAGCAGCATGGTAAGGACCAGTAGAATGACGCCCACGCACCAGTTGAACTCGCGCGGCTTCTTGTAAGAACCCGTCAAGAAGACGCGGAACATGTGGAGCCACACCGTGATGATCATCAGGTGCGCCGCCCAGCGGTGCATGTTGCGCAGCAGCGAGCCGAAGGGCACATCGCTCATCAGATAGACAATGTCACGGTACGCCTGACCCTTGGTCGGGTGGTAGTAGTACATCAGCAACACGCCAGTGATGGTGAGGACGATGAACAGGTAAAAGGTGATGCCCCCCATCCCCCAGGTATAGCTGTAGCGCACCGCGTCGCGATTGATTTTGGAAGGGTGCAGATGCAAAAAAACGTTGGAAAGAACGCCCAAGGCCCTGCTGCGGGAACTCTCGTCGTGCTTGACGCGGAAGATGGACTTGTAGAGCGCCGTCTTTTCCGGCTGCTTGAGGCTCTCGAGGTCCCCTTTGGCCTTGGCTTTCAGAACCTCGGTGGTCTCGCGCACCTCGTCCAGGACTGCGGTGAGCCCTTTCTTGGAGGCAGTTTCGGTAGGCGCTTCCTTAGGAGGAGTTCCACTGTGCTCGTCAGCCATCAATCACTCCGGTTAAAGCTCTCGGCTCTCAGCTATTAGCTAAGGCATTGGCTGATTGCTGAGCGCTGACTGCTGAACGCTATTTCCTCTTGCTGCTAAACATTAACGAAGGAGCCGGGATCATTGAATTCATCCACGCCTCCCTTGGGCCAGGAATAAAGGCGACTGGTGTCAACGATGATCTGACCCGTCGCGTCCAGTTCCACGTGCGCGCGGTCCATCGGCCGAGGGGCGGGACCTTCAAAGTTAATTCCTTCCGGCGTGTATCCGCTGCCATGGCAAGGGCACTTAAACTTGTGCTCCGCCGGTTTCCAGTCCGGCGTGCAGCCCAGGTGCGTGCAGCGTGCGAAGATTACGAAAATACGGTCGGCTTCGCGAACCACCCAGATGCGGTCCGCGGCCTTGAAACGCTCATCCACGCCCGCTTGGAAATCCGAGGGGTACCCAATTTTGAAAACCGTGCTAGGTTCGAAAAGTGCGCGAGGAAAGAAAAAGCGGAGGAACATCAGAAGATTAGCGCCGAGAAAACCCCAAACGCAACTCCAGATGATTCGACGCCGCATTTTTGCTGAGGGAGAAGCTTCTTCAAGAGCAGGTTTGGCCTTGGAGGGCGCGGCTTTGGGAGCAGCCTTGGCAGGAGTCGCAACCGCAGGGACGCGGCCCTGCGCCGGAGTTGGAGTGGCTGGATCACTCACATTCGCCATAACCGAAACCTCGTGGGTTGGCTTTCGTGATTACGCTTAAGTTAGAAGAATTCCTGCAAGCCCAGAAAATCAAACTATAGTGGAAGCTCTGCAAATCTGTCAACAATTGATAGACGAAAATCCCAAAAAAATCGTTGTCTTGACGTCCGTCAAATTTGTGCTCTCAAAACATATCGTAATGCGACACGTTTTTTAAAGGGGGCCTGGCCCGCGCTCCAAGGCTGCGAACCAATTCGCCCGATGGCTTGATCATTCAGCCGGTTCAAACATTACGCAAACGGGCGATTGGACACCCTCTTTCTGTCCGGTGGGCGTCAAGCGGCCGGTTTTCGCATCGATGCGGAACACCACCAGGGTATTGGAATCCTGGTTCGCGGCAATCAGGTAGGAACCCGTGGGGTCGATGCCGAAGCCGCGTGGCGTCTTACCCTCCGTGGGAACGTATTGAATTGGCGTGGGCGTTCCTTTGACAGGGTCGATGGAAAAAACCGTGATGCTGTCGTGCCCACGATTGGAGCCATAAAGGAACTTCCCGCTCGGGTGAATGTACACCTCTGCACAGCCATTGTTACCCTTGTAGTCTTTCGGGACGGTCGAGATGGTTTCCAGCGGGTGCAGCACCCCACGCGCAGCGTCATAGGAGAAAGCGGTGAGACTGGAACCCATTTCCTCAATGGCATAGGCAAACCTGCCGTTAGGATCAAACGCCAAGTGGCGCGGGCCTGTGCCGGGAGGAACCGCGGCGGAAGGAGGTTGGTTTGGCGTCAGCGTTCCCTTGGTGGCATCGAAGCGATAAACATAGATTTGATCGGTTCCTAAATCCGCTGAGACTACGAAACGATTGTCCGGCGATGGATAGATGGAATGGGCGTGCGGCCCTTCCTGACGCTTCGGGTTTACGCTGTGCCCCGAGCGCGGCAGGAAGGCCGTGGCCTTGCCCAAACGGCCGTCAGCGAGAATCGGAAAGGCCGCCACGCTGCCTACATCGTAGTTGGCTACCAGCACGACCTTGCCGGTCATGTCGACGGTCACGTGGCAGGGGCCGGGACCGCCGGATGGAACGGTATTCAGCAAGGTCAGTTTGCCTGTCCGGTGGTCAATGGAGAAGGCGCTGACGCCGCCGGTCTTCTTTCCGCCGTAATTGGCGATTTCATCGACCGCGTAAAGGTAACGGTGGCTAGGATCGATCGCGAGGAAGGACGGGCTGGCTGCCTCCGCCGCCAAACCGAGCGGCGTAAGCTTTCCCGTGGCCGCGGCAAGCCTATAAACGTAGATCCCCTGGCTGTTGGGCCCAGTATAGGTGCCGATGTAAACAAGATAATTAGTTATAGTGCGAGACGTTTCGGCGCCCCGCGCCTCGATCATCCAGACGCATGCAGCGAAGAGTGTGGTAAGCAGGAGTGCATAGTGGATTAGCTTTTTCATGCACCTATAAAAGCCCAATCCTGGGGCAAAACGCAAGGGGTGTTTGAAAATAATCGCGGCCGGCTCGCGATTTATGCCGGCGCATGGGCGCTGACTTTGCGCAGCACCAAGTCCGCGAGAGCGGCGATGAAGGGGGGGGAATCGTTGAGGCCTTCCATGGTTTCAAATTGTTGAATACCGAGGGCCTCCGCCATTTCACGCGCTTCGATGTTGATTTCATGTAGGGTTTCGACGTGGTCGGAGACGAACGCGATGGGCACCACCAGCACGCGCTCGGAGCCGCGCGTGGTGATTTCTTGCAGGGCTTCATGGATAAGTGGCTGTAACCAACGGCCGGGGCCGGAGCGGCTTTGGTAGCACAGGGAGTGCGGGTTGGCCCAGCGTCCGCGATCCATAACTCCCTTCACCGTAGCTTCGATCTGTGTCTGGTAGGGATCACCCCGCTCGATCACACTGGCGGGGATGCTGTGCGCGCTGAAAAGCAGGTGGACGTCGGTGGGCACGCGCGCGGCGTGGCCATTGGAGCGCCGAAAGCGTTCAAGCCCTTGCTGGATGCGCTCTACCAGTGCGTTGAGATAGAGGGGATGATCGTAGAAATCGCGGACCACATGAACCGTCGCTGCTTGCTGGCGTGGAAACTGGCGCTGCCATTCGTTCAGGCTGCTCCCTGTGGTGGTGGAAGAATACTGCGGATAGAGCGGCAACAGCACAATCTCTTCCGGGGCAAAAGCCGCAAGTTCGCGAATCGCCGCTTCCGTCAGCGGATGCCAATAACGCATGGCCACCAGTACGCGCGCCACGAAGGATTTATTGAGTTCCGCCTCCAGCGCCCGCGCCTGCCGCGCTGTTACCTCGCCGATAGGTGACTTGCCGCCGATTTCTTGATAATGCTTGCGCACTTTGCCCACGCGCCGTGAGGAAATCAGCCGCGCCAGGGGTTCGCGCGCCAATCGCGCAAAAGGGAAATCGATGATGTCAGGGTCGCAAAAAAGGTTATAGAGGAAGGGTTCGATGGCGTCGAGCGAGTCGGGCCCCCCCAACTGAAACAGCACCACCCCGACGCGTGTATCGAGATTATAGTTCTTGCTGGCCACAGCAACCTCTCTGGGATATCGGGAGCGTAGAATTCGGCCCTGTCACGCGGGCTGCAGAGCATCAATGCCCTACGACCAAAAAATCATCCTACACAGCTTGGATCGTAATCGGCAAGAAAATCCGTGCGGGGCCCGTTCCCGGTTTAGAGTCTCTCGGTCTGACAAACGACGCAGTTGCCGTAGGAAAGTTTCCCTTCAGAACACACCAACCTAAAGTTAACGAAGTTGCCTATTTATCTTATAACATATTGGGAATAAATGAGTGAGGCAAAGAGCTTCATGCCATCCGAGACCTGGAGAAGGAAGGGTAACAGCGTGCAGCAAGATGCACAATTGACGTAACCGAAGAGCTATATATTAATATATTGTTAGCATAAGAAGTATATAGGAGCAAGATTTGTGTTACCCATGGAGCGGTTCGGACCCATTTTCAGCAGCCCGGCAGCGCGGAATCGCCCGACCCGAGAAACGGATGTTCCACGTGAAACATGTCAGCGAACCGAATTGTGAGGGCGCAGGGCGTCATGCACCCCCGTGCCCTTCCGAACCCCATCCAGTAGCTGCTGGGCAAGCAATACTCTCTGCGCCATCCTACTTTAGGGACTACCTGCCGATGCGAAACTGCTGCGGCGATACGGCACGCTCACCACATTATACCGGTCCCTTCCGCAGCAAACGTTTCACGTGAAACATAGATCGCACCTTGCGCCCCGGCGAAAGACCTTCTAAAATCCTTTGCGTGCTCGACGAAACACGCCTACAGCAGCTCATCCGACCCTTTGGGCTGGATCTCTCACCCACCCAGGTGGATCAAGCCCTTGCCTATCTTGACCTGCTTCTCCGCTGGAATCAGAAAATTAACCTCACCTCGATCCGAGCCCCCGAGGAGTGTGTGAGGCGTCATTTCGGTGAGAGCCTTTTCCTCGCCCGGCACGTGCAACTCCGTGGTGATCTGCTCGACATCGGCAGTGGCGCCGGATTTCCCGGCCTGGCCCTGAAAATTGCTTTCCCGGGGATGTCCGTTACTCTACTCGAGCCGGTGGCCAAGAAGCGGGCTTTCCTCAAGGAGGCTGCCCGTGTCTGTAGGTTCCTCCAAGTTGATGTGCGCGGCGAACGCCTGGAAGATTTGGTTCGCGCTACCCCGGCGCCGGCGTTCGACTTTGCCACCATGCGGGCCGTTGGGAATCTAGGCGTGCTCGTCCCTCTGGCCGCGCAGCGCCTTAAACCCAACGGAAACCTCCTTTTGTGGCTGACGCAGGACCAGGCTGCCGGCCTTGGCAGCATCGAAAGCGGCTTGGCTTGGAGCCAGCCCCTGCCCATCCCTTGCACCCGCACCGGGGAAATCTGGCGCGGAACAAAGTCGGCCTAACGATTTTCAACCAGACAATGATCCGTCACGCTTGAATGGGATCGTAGAGCGAAAGGTTTCTTTGTCCTGACGACACAAGATAGGTCGCCTCCGCGAGAGCTTCTAGGCTGTCAACAATAGCATGGCTTCCTGCCAGCGGAAGCAGGAGGGACAACTCAGTACAAGCTAAGAGCACTGCGTCTCGATCGTACCTTTCAACCAGCTCCGACAAGCTCGTGCTCAGGGATGTGAGCATGCCCCCTGAGTTTGCATTCTGAATGATGTCATCGAGCTTATTCTGGTCTGAATCACTGAGGAATACCGGCGTAGAAGTGGCTTTCGCGAAAACCACCTTGTATATTCCAGCGCTCCGAGTTTGTCGTGTGCTAAGAAATAGGACACGCTTCTGCTTCAATAGTTCGGTCGGATATTGCAATACGGCGTTTATGATGCTCAGCACCTGCACTCTTGATTCTCTGCCGCGTATCGGAAGAAACTGGTGGACCGTGTTACAGGGTGCAACTGCGAAGGCAGCCCTGGCAACCTCGAAAATTGTAAAGGCCCGGTCGAGGTATTCCACGATCCGCAGATCCGGCACGTCAGCCATGTGTTCGGAGTCCGGGATGGTATACAGGGTGATCTGTGGAAAATCGGAATTTCGGATTGCACCTGAGCGCGTGCGGTATTTGGCGATCACCAATTCAAGGAACCGGACGGTTGAGGCCGGTCCCATGCCCCCGATAACCCCGAATGAGTTGTAGGGCCTACTTTGGCGCATAACGAAGCTTCTCGAACTGCACAATTCCCACTAGGCGCCCACTTTCGAGGCCACCAGAATCATCACCTGGCTGTCCCGCGTGTACGGGCCGCCGTCGTGGTCCCCGAACACCTGCTTTAAAGTGAGGTTCGCCTTTTCCAAGAGCAGACGTGCTTCTCCCAGGAAGAAGAAATGATTGCGCAGCAAGATAGTCCGCTCCCCTTCGACACGTCCGGTATGGTCCAGGAAGCGATAGTATCGCTCGTGCTCCAGGGTCTGCGTGGATGAATCAAATCGAGTCACCCGGAAGACTTCTACCGTGGCCCCCGTGTCGGGGTTGGTTCGCCGCACGACGAGTCTGGGTATTCCGTCATCGTGAAACCACTCGCGATAGAACGATATGAGTTCAAGCACGAGGGCCCCTCCAGTCTTCAAATGGATACTAATAGAGCCTAGACATGCAAGTTGGGCCTCGATGCTGGGCAAATAGTTAAAGGTCATGAAAGGGATGTAGATGAATTTGAATGAGATGCCCAGGTCAAAGGAGCACATGTCCGCTTGGTGCAAATGAACCCGGCCGCGAACGGGGTCCGCTTCACCCTGCAATTTTCGCTCCAGCGCGGCCAACATCTCACGTGAGGTGTCAATCCCATGCACCACTATCCCCTGGCGAGCCAGAGGTATCGCAATTCGGCCTGTACCGACGCCGCATTCCAATACGGCATCGCATCCCTGGCTCATGCGCTGATAGAGCGCGATATCACTCTTATGATCATCATGAAGAAGGTCGTAAAGCTCGGGGTACCTTGTGACATTTCCATGCCAAGGTGAACGCCCTAACTCACTTTCCATTACGCATGTCCTTTCGGGGGGTGGTGGGTGCTTCTTTGAAACTATGGCCCGCACTCAGCGCTTCACGAAACAAGTGTAATGCCTTGTCGTGGAGGCCGCGACTTCGTGTAAGACAGCATGACGTCATGTGCCTGCTATCGTCGAGCAGTACTCGGAACAGCAGATCATTGTCGATTACCACGAAATCCCAGGTGCCAAGTTCTCGCGTGTATTGAGCTATCAAAGGCAATTTGCTCAGGTCGCTCTTCAGCGCCCACTTTACCTCCATCCCTGCGATTGCCTGAGCGGTCATAAGATCCTTTAGCCGGTGATACTCATTTGCATCATCGATGACGAACACCCCTTTGATCGAGCATCCGAGTTGCAGGCGCGCGAGTTGCGCCGATTGAGCCACATTGAACGCCCAGCCCTTAGTGCCCCAAACCTCGTCCGGACTCACGTGGTTAAAAGCATAGAATGACGTGGCGTCATGAAGGGATTCTGCCCACAGGTCGAACGTCCGATCCTGCCCGGCTCTGATTTCGTTCTCGCTGACGTTGGAATTATAGCTCCGCAGTCCGTAAAGGAGCTTGAGTTCGGAGAACCGGTCGCCCTGGAACCCTTGGACAAAGATGGCAATTTGCGAGGCCATCTTTTCCAATGGTGCGACACGATGTGAAAGGTCATCTAACGAAGTCCCGAGTTCGCGAAGGGATTCGCTGAGGCGGTCAAGTGTGACGTTTCGTTCGAAGACGAGGTATCCTGCGATGAGGCCGGATACGATGAGCGTAAGGGCCCCGGTCTTGCTCGCCAGACCCGTTCCCCCCAGAATGCCGAAGGTATCCAGAAGCCCTATCGAAATGCTTCCGAGGGCAGTGATCGCGAGTCCCATTTGCTCAATGACAAGTGCCCATTTACCCGGTTGTTGCCCCTTGGGTGTTTGAACTCCCACATTCTCGTTCATGTTTTCTCCAGCGCTCCGTCGCGAGCCAATTAAGGGCCGCTCCACTCATGGCTAAGCCACCCAGCTCCGGTATTGCTTTCCAGCGAGGTCGTACTCGAGAATTCGATGATTGTTGGTGTCGACAACGAGCAGCCTGGCCGCCCCGTCCAGGGCGATCCCGGCCGGCTCGGCCAGCGGTAAGCAGACCGGATCGGTGCAAAGAAGGTCGTTCTTGTCGAGATCCGCAAGGGTGCTTTCTTTGAGGTCGACGATGCGAAGGGCTTGGTTATAGCTGTCGGCAATGGCGAGGAGCCCTGGGGAGCAGGCAAGGCCAAGCGGGTGTTGCAGCCGCCCCTTGGACAAAGCTCCGTTAACGTGGCCGAAATCGAAGAGGCCGGTACCGATTAAAGTGGTAACACGCGCCCCATCATTAAGCGTAAGGGCGCGCAATGATGACGTTTCGCTATCGACGAAGTAGAGTAATGCTCCATCGGTCGACAAGGCGAGGCCGCTCGGTTGCGCCAGCTCTGCGGACTTAGATGGGCCATCGGTGATTCCTTCGCCGCCACTCCCAGCGAGCAGCCGCACTTTGCCCGAGGCGAGATCGAGCACGCCGAGCTGATGGGTTCCGGCATTGGCGAAGAACACAAGCTCGCCCGCGAACTCGACGTCCCAAGGTGAGGCTAGGGAGGTAGCAAGGCCGGGGGCGGGATCGCCCAGGACCAGGCCGCGCTCTCCGGTCCCGGCCAGGGTGGTGACCCACCCGCTGATGCGGTCGATCCGGCGCAATGCGTGGTTGCCGGTATCGGCGACGAAAATCGCATCCGTTGTCGCTATCAGCCCCTGAGGGTTATCGAACAATGCCTCATTTCCGGCCCCATCGTGAAGGCCCGGGCGGCCGTCGCCGTATCGCACCAACTCTGTCCCCCGGTCGTCGAAGAGAACAATTTGGTGATGCCCACCATCGGCGAGTACCCAGCTCTTATCTCTGCCTGGCGCCTGTTTGATTTTACCGGGAAAACGCAGCCGCCCAGACGGCGCGGTCGGTGGCGCTAGCTCCAAGGCACCGGGCTGCAGCTCACCCGCCTCTCGCCATTGCGCCAAACCTTGGCCAACCGCCCGCAGCAAATTGTTGGGGCTGATCTCGCCCGAATGCTTCCCTACAACGCGTCCTTCGGGTGATATGAAAATCAGTGTTGGCCAGGCCCGCACCGCATAAGCCCGCCAGATCCGGAGGTCAGGATCATGCACGACGGGATGGACGATGCCATAGCGGGCGATTGCGGCAGCCACATTGGCGGGATCGCGCTCGGCGGCAAATTTCGGCGAATGCACCCCGATGACGACGGCCTCCTCGGGAAAGGCTTCCTCGACCCGTCTCAGGCTCTGCAGGATGTGCATGCAGTTGATGCAGCAGAAGGTCCAGAAATCGAGAATGACAAGTTTGCCTCGCAACCTTTCGAGCTGCAGCGGGGTAGTTACGTTGAACCATGTCAAATTCTCGCCTTTGAGCTCTGGTGCGTGGACGGGCGATGAGGTTCCAACCATTGCTTCTCCTCCGCGGTACGCACAGCACAGGTGGAATCGTTGGGGGCTGGACACAGTTCCACCTCTGAGGTTGGGGTGCGGGATAAGCTCCTCTCTGCTCAGACCTCTTGTATGAGCCCCACTTGTGAATCCAAGACCAAAACGCCGTGTTGGCAGCAAGAACTGCTTGACGGCCATTAAGCCCAAATTACTATTATCGACTTTCCGCCCCAACCAACAAATTACACCTGAATGCCATTGAATGCAATTGCCGCTCGGATTGTCACTCTGAAGCGCTTCTCCGGGCCACGGTTGGCTGGCGATTAACGGGGCGGGTCGCTTCTGGGAAGTGCAGGCGGCGTTCGGCCCAGGGAAAGATTGATTTTGTTCCTGCGGCAACTCCAAATATAGATATAATCCCACCGGTTCAAACAGCCCTTTTTCGACCATGGAGGTAAGACGATCATGGAACCATTAGAACCTTCTGTTCTGGAGCGTTTGCGGGCAATCAACACGCCAACGGTCGCAAACGCCATCGAAGTTTTTGACGTGCGTCCTCGCAACGAAGGGTTTATGCGCCCGGAGATCCGCTGCGTATTTCCCCGCCTGGGTGTCATGGTGGGCTACGCCGTGACCCTCAAGATCCAGTCGGTGACTCCTGGTGCCAAGGGAGCAGCCATTCCTCCCCCAGTGCATTGGCAGGATGTTCTAAAGGTGCCCGCGCCAAGGGTGGTTGTGGTGGAAGACCTGGACGATCCGCCCGGCTTGGGTTCCCTTTGGGGCGAGGTCAACGCCAACATACATCGGGCCTTGGGGTGTGTGGGCACCGTCACCAACGGCTGCGTGCGTGATCTCGACGAAGTTGAGCCCCTCGGCTTCCACTTCTTCGCGAGCCATATTGCGGTTTCGCACGCTTACGTGCACATCGTGGAAGTGGGGACTCCCGTGCGCGTCGGCGGGCTGACCGTGCGGCCTGGCGACTTGCTGCACGGTGACCGTCATGGCGTGACGAATATCCCGCTCGACTTAGCCGCCAGGATTCCAGAGGGTGTAAAAGTCGTAGATACCATGGAGCGCCAGATCATTAACTATTGCCAGTCACCCGAATTTACTGTCGAGGGACTTACCGCCCTCTGGAATCGCTTGCGGCCATAAACGCGCCCCACGCCACGCCGTGCGCCTTGGCCAAAGGCTGTCGCTTCTGCTGCCGGGGTTTTTAAAAGCGCAAGACGAAACATGTTCGGAAAAAACAGCCGTCCCCGGACCGGCATTGCAAGGTACAATAGCGGCGCTCGCGCCAACTGAATATTTCTGAAGGGAGAAGAGACTATGTTTAAGGCAATTTTGTTGGTGGGAAGCTGTGTGGGACTCGCTATGCTTTTGACTGTCACCATCACTACTCAGTCGTTTACTGCGCCTCAAGACGCCTTGCAAAAATGGGGACCGAACGATCGCAACCGTCCGGAGCCGCCGATCATCACGCCGGGGACCGCCAGCACGCAGGAAATTCCGGGGAACCCTCCCTCGGATGCCATCGTGCTCTTCAACGGCAAGGATTTGTCGAATTGGGAAAGCGTCAAAGACGGGGGGCCGGCGAAGTGGACGGTGGGAGATGGTTATTTTGCCACGGTGCCCGGCACCGGGTACATCCAGACCAAAGCCTCCTACGGCGATTGCCAATTGCACGTCGAATGGGCCGCGCCCAATCCGCCTCACGGCACGGACCAGGACCGCGGCAACAGTGGAGTTTTCCTGCACGGGCTCTACGAGGTTCAGGTTCTCGATTCCTACGATAATGTGACCTACGCCGACGGTGAAGCCGCCGCCCTCTATGGCCAGTATCCTCCCCTGGTCAATGCAGCGCGGAAGCCCGGCGAATGGCAAATCTACGACATCGTTTTCCACGGTCCGCGCTTCGATGCCAACGGGAACGTGGTGCGCAAGGCAATTTTCACCGTGTTTTTTAACGGTGTCCTGGTCCAGGACCACGTGGAATTGACCGGGCCCACCGCGCACCACCAGCGTCCACCCTATAAGGTGACACCGGAAAAGCTGCCACTGGCGTTGCAGGATCACAACCACCCGGTGAAGTATCGCAATCTCTGGATTCGAGAGCTCCAAGAGGGCCAGTGAAGGATAAAGAGTAAAGGATAAAGGGTAACGTGCGCGGTGAAGTCCGTTGAGCTTTTACCCTTTAAACTTTACCCCTTACATTTAACCTGGTTAGGCCGTGTCTCATATACTTGGCGGGGAAAGATACTCCTTGTGGTTAGTGCCGACCGGAGAGGTGTATGACCGCCTGGCGCGACTTCTCCACCGATTGAGTGCCCGGTTTGCGGCGCCGGAATTCCCCCCGCACGTAACGCTGCTGGGGCGCTGCGTGGGACCGCGCCGTGAGTTGATTCGCCGGGCCGCGCGCGTGGCCTCCGGCCTCCGGCCTTTTATCCTCCGCCTGGAAAAGATCGATTTCCTCGACGAATATTTTCGCTGCCTTTTCGTTCGCGCAGCGCTGACGGAGCCGCTGCGGAAAGCGCACCAAGCCGCTCGCCGCGCATTTGGCCACGTGCACGAACCTGCCTTTATGCCTCACCTCAGCCTCCTCTACGGAAATTTTCCACCGAGCTTAAAGGAAGGAATGATTGCGGAGATGGGACCCCGGCTCGACGTTCAGTTCAAGGTGCGAAGCCTGCATCTCTATCGGACGCGCGGCGAGCCACGCGACTGGCGGCAAGTGGCGAAGTTCGGGTTGCATTGAGGTTCCGGCGACGTTCGGGGGCAGCGTGAAATTAACGTGCCACAGTTCGCCGGCGGTTGCTGCCTTCCCGGACTCGCGGTCAGTTTCATGAGCCGGCATTCGCCGGTTGGTAAGATCGGGCATCGAGATTCGCCAAACTGATGGATAATCCAACTTCCTTGGTGAACTGGAGGTGTGATGAAAAGTGAACTAAGCCGCCGTCGATTCATTGCCGCGGCGGGCCTGGGAGTGGCGGGAGCACCCCACGCCTCGCTACTTGCCGGAAATGCCCCCCCGGACGTGCCGCCGCGAAAGTTCTATGCGCTCCTCAGCCTGGGCCGGATCGGGTTTAAAGCGAGCTTCCTGCAACCCGTGGATTTGGCAGCCAAGTACGGCTTTGAGGGCATTGACCCTGACGCGGGATACTTCTCGCAACTTTCGGATGATCAACTCAAGGACCTGGTTGACGAACTGAAAGCTAAAAACCTGAAGCTCGGCGCGGCGGGGTTACCGGTGGAATTTCGCAAGGATGAGCAGACCTTCGCCGAGGATTTGAAGAAGTTGCCGGCAACAGCCAAAGTATTGGAGGCCGCGGGAGTCACCCGGGTGAGCACATGGATTGCCTCGTCCCACAATGATCTGACCTACCTTCAGAACTTCCGCCAGCACGCTTGCCGGCTACGCGCTTGCGCCGAGGTGCTCAGGGATCACGGCCAACGCTTTGGACTCGAGTATGTGGGGCCGATGACTTCCTGGCGAAGCGGCAGGCAACCATTCCTTCACACCATGAGTGAAATCAAAGAACTCATGGTCGCCATCGGTGCAAATAACTTGGGCATCCAACTTGACAGCTACCACTGGTACAACGCGCAGGAGACGGAAGCCGATTTGCTCACCCTTCGCGGCCAGGATGTGATCACCGTGGATCTGAATGACGCGCCAGCGGGGGTCCCTCTCGATAAGTTGATGGATCTCTCTCGCGAGCTGCCTGCCGCAACCGGCGTGATTCCAGTGAAAGCGTTTATTGGCGCTCTGCTCAAAATCGGTTACGACGGACCGATTCAGGCGGAGCCATTTAATGCCGAACTGCGCGCCATGCCGATCGATCAAGCTTGCGCTGCAACCGCGGCGGCAATGAAGAAAGCGTTCAGCTTGGCGGGGGTAACTTAACTGGAACTTCTCACCCAGGATGTGGAAGGGGCGGGCCTTCCTTAAACAGGAAAGAAGGCAGCAGGCGGAACGCAGAAAGCCCAGGCGCTAGCAAGAGCCGGCGGGAGAACGTCTTTTGCCGCCGGTGAAACGCCGCAATTGACGAAGGGGGTAGATCATGCTGATCGTTCACGTGCACGTGAAGGTGAAACCCGATTGCATCGATGCTTTTAAAGAAGCCACGATTGAGAATGCGCGTCAGAGCGTGAAGGAACCGGGCATCGCGCGCTTTGATGTGGTGCAGCAAAATGACGATCCCACGCGGTTCGTCCTGGTCGAAGCCTATCGGAGCGCGGAGGCCACGGTGGCGCACAAGGAGACCACCCATTACGCCGTGTGGCGCGACCGGATGGAGTCCTTGATGGCTGAGCCTCGCTCGAGTGTGAAGTACTCGGAGGTGTTTCCGGGCGAGGAAGGCTGGTGAAGCGCGAAGTCTGTGGATACTCATATGTCATTTGAATTCGCTACAGCGACACGCATCATTTTCGGTGAAGGCGCCATCCGGCAGGTGGCGCCGGCGGCAAGACAGTGGGGACGCCGGCTGCTGGTGGTGACCGGCCGTGCACCGGAGCGGGCGAATCAACTGCGCGCGGACCTCGAGGCCGGAGGCGCCCAGAGCTTCCCTTTCCCCGTCGCGGGTGAACCCACGGTCGAATTGATTGCCCGGGGATTGCACCAGGCGCACGAGGAACATTGCGACGTGGTTGTCGCCATGGGCGGAGGCAGCGTCCTCGACGCGGGAAAAGCCATTGCCGCCCTTCTTACCAATTCCGGCGAGTTGATGGATTACCTGGAGGTGGTGGGCAAGGGGGACGCCCTCCAAAATCCTGCCGCGCCGTTCATTGCCGTGCCCACCACGGCGGGGACGGGGACAGAGGTCACGCGCAACGCGGTATTGGGAGTGCCTGAGCGGCAAGTCAAAGTCAGCCTGCGCAGCCCGTTCCTTCTGCCGCGCCTCGCGGTGGTGGACCCCGAGCTGACTCTCGGCCTGCCACCGGCGATTACCGCGCGCACGGGTCTCGACGCGCTGACGCAGTTGATCGAGGCCTATGTTTCGATCCGCTCGAACCCCGTGACCGACGGATTCTGCGTGCAGGGAATTCCGCTCGCGGCGCGTTCGCTGCGCCGGGCGTTTCACCAAGGGCATGACACGGAGGCCCGGCGCGATATGTCGCTCGCGGCGCTTTTCAGCGGATTGGCCCTCGCCAACGCCGGCCTGGGCGTTGTGCACGGATTTGCCGCTCCCCTTGGCGGAAGGTTTCCTGCGCCGCACGGTGCGATTTGCGCGGCCATCCTACCCTATGGGATAGAAATGAACCTGTGCGCCTTGCGTGCTCGCGCGCCCCAAAGTGATGCGCTGCGCCGTTACCAAGAGGTGGCGCGCATGCTCACGGGGCGGGGAGACGCCACCGCCGAGGACGGAATTGCGTGGACACGTGAGATTTGCCGGGAGCTCGAAATCCAACCCCTCAAGGCTTACGGAATGGGAGAACAGGACGTTCCAGCACTTATCCAGGAAGCGGCCAAAGCGAGCAGCATGAAAGGGAACCCTCTCGCGCTCACGCCGGAGGAGCTAGGCGAGGTTCTAACGCGGGCGATGAAGGGGGAGGAATTCTCGATTGCCGAATGATGACTGTCGATTTTGGCCAATCGGCATCAACAATCGTCAATCATGCTTACCCCTCTCCACTGCTATTCGCAGGTTATGCAACGCTTCCGTGCAGATTTTATTGCCTGCAGGAGCCGACAACTCTATGATAATCGGGCCATGAAAAATCGTTCCGTTCCAACGGATGCCGTGCTTCCGCACATCGTCTACCAGAGTGTACCTGATGCTTGTGACTGGCTCACACGAGTATTTGGCTTCAGGGAGCACTATCACTATGGCGAACCGGTAAGCGGAGCGCAGATGTATCTTGGCAACGCTTATGTCATGGTAACCGGCGCCCGGCAGGGCATGGCGAGTCCGGTGCAAGTCGGGTGCAGAACTCAGAGTCTCACCGTTTTCGTCGAAGACGTTGATGCACATTACAGACGAGCAAAGCTGGCAGGCGCCCGAATTATAGAGGAACTGCACGAGACCATCTATGGTGAGAGGCAATATGGCGTCGAAGACCTCGACGGCCACCGCTGGCTCTTCTCCCAACACGGTCGCGACGTCAGTCCCGATGAGTGGGGAGCAAAGACCATCCCGCATTGAAAAAATATACAATCTCGCGCAGAGAAGCTGAGACGCAGAGATTTGGATTACATAACTACTTTGTTTTCTCTTCGGCCTCTGCACGAGATGCTTTTGCTCGTTCAGGGATTTTTTCACACCTCCTAAGCCATGGGATTCGGCCCCTCTCCCGCCAGGGCGGGAGAGGGGGGCAAGAGGGGCGCTCTGACCCACAGCTTGCGCCGTGGGCCTGGAGTTTCCACATTTTGGGTCCAACGGCACGGTGTACGGAGCGAAGCTTTGGAGTGCGTGCAGCTCGCTGCCGCTTTTTCACCAGCCAGCTTGCTGGCGGGCAAATTGCGCTAAAGGTTGGGCGGCGGGTCAAGATGTAGAAGCGGCTTTACGCCGCCATTGGCGAGGTAAACTCGCCGCTACAGCATCAAATTGCCCGACTACGCGCGGTTGAAATTCCCGCTAGAGCGTTTCCATTTATTATGTATCGTATTGGGCGCTAAAAAAGAGGCCTTTGCAATCGGCGGTGGAAATCGAGTTAAAGGCGGCCTTGGCCGCCCGTAGTAGTTCGTTTTCGGTGCGCGCAGCGTGCGTGCGCAGGACCTGTTTGATCTTGCTCCACATGGGCTCGATGGGGTTGAAGTCCGGCGAGTACGGCGGCAGATAGAGCAGGCGCGCGCGGGTGGCTTCGAGGGCCTCACGCACACCCCGGATCTTATGCGTGCTCAGGTTGTCCAGGATCACCACGTCGCCGGGACGTAGGGTGGGGGCCAATCCTTGCCGGACCCAGGCCAAAAACATCTCGCCGTTCATCGGGCCACTAAACAACCATGGGGCGCAAGGACCTCCCAGGCGGATGCCAGAGATCAGCGTGCTGGTCTGATAGTGCCCGTGCGGAACACGCGCTAGCAGTCTTTGGCCGCCCAAGGCACGGCCCCGCAGCCGAGTCATTTTGGTGTTCGCTCCGCTTTCGTCCACAAATACCAGAGCGGCCACCGGTTCGTCGGCCAACTGCTCATGCCAGCCGGCCCTTCTTTCCGCCACGTCGGGTCGGTCGCGTTCGGCGGCGGCCAGAGTTTTTTTTAAACCTCCAGCCCAGCCGCCGCAACCAGAGATCCATCGTGGAGGTGCGGAAAGGGCGGTCCAAACGGGCACCCAACTCGGCCAGGGTGGCATCCGGCTGCGCTGCTAAGAGGGCGCGCAACCGCTGCTTCCGCTCTTCGGTGAGCAGCGTCTTGCGCCCACACCGATGCGTCTGGGGCTCCAGCGTGCGGCGTTGCCGAAACTGCTGGCGCACGCGGCGCACCGCCGCCACACAGAAGCCCGCAAACCGCGCGATCTCCTGCGTACTCTTGCCCTGCTCGTATAGTTCCAGAATGCGCTTGCGGAGGGGAACAGGTATGGCTCGCATGCCTCCACTCTGCCACAAGCCTTAGCTTTTTGCAAGCTACATTATTTATGGAAATGCTCTAGCAAGCTCGCGGGACGGAGTTCCCGCAAGCTTGCTTGCGGGAGGGAAAGCGGCAGCGAGCTGCACGCACTCCAAACCTTCGCTCCGCGGGGAATGATGGGGCCGCGTCGGGGTGTCGGGCCGTAGGACCCTGGCCGTTATTTGCGGCGCACCGGGAGGAGCGAACTCCCGGGGTCCTTCGGCCCAAGTGCGGGCTGGGTGGGCCCAAAAGGCCCATCCCCACTCAGGATGACAGGAGCGTGTGTTCGCTCCAAATGAAAGTCTTCTCGCCGGAAATGTAGAAACTCCAGACCCACGGCTTACGCAGTAGGCTACATTATGTCGCCCGCTGTTCATGAGCTTCCGAGTTGCCATCGTCGATTCCTCTGTGCGCCGCACTCCAAGGTGCTGCCCACAGCTATTCCTGCAGTGAGAGGGTCCGCCATTAAGGCAAGAACCCACGGTCAGGACTTCACTGACCATGGCTACCCCCTCCATCCCTCTTCCCTGCTCTGCGCAAATTCTGGAATGCTTCTTCCTCGGTCTTGGCGTTCATCACGCGTTGCAGTGCTTCGACCGTTGGCTTCAGCTCCCGGCCTTCTGCCCAATAGAGTTTATACATAAGTGGATAATACTTTGTATAAGTCTCATCAAAGGCCAGTCCGGCGTTGTTGTTGGCGGCCAGACACCGGTTGAACGATTTCGGCTCGGGGCTGATAGCCATGCACGCCTGGTGGAATTCCTCGAAAGCCTGCTGCTTTTGCTCGAGCGCGTCGCGCTGGGAAATTTGCCCGGCGCGCGTGGCGGCATACAAACGGCTCAACTGGGCATGATAGCGATTCACGATTTCAGCCTTGCGGGCGAAGAGTTCCGGCTCGCGCTGGAGGTTTCGAAAAACTTCTGCATTCTCGCCAAACTGCTCCCGCGCCACTTCCGCGGCCGTAAGGAACCCGACCAGGGTTGCAGACGCTTCGCTCCAAGTCGCCGGCAGATTACGTAACTCCTTATTGGCATGAAAATCCTCATGCGGGACGACCACCAGAAAACGTTCCATCGACTCGCGCTCCAAGGAAGCGGAGACGGGCGTCTTGCCGCTGCCGCTGGCGTCCAGGGGGTAGAAGAAGACGTCATATTTTTGCGTGTCGACGGTACAGCCGGCCTTCGTTCCCGCAACCAGTTGGAGCCCGGCGTAGGAATCGGGAAGTTCGAGCTTGCCAGTGTAGTAGCAGCGATAAGCGACGGCGGATTCTGCTGACTCCTTGTGGAAGTTCCGGGTCCGGCGGAAACCCAGTTTCTTTTCCAAACGCTTGACGGCGCTGACCAGATCTTGGCGGTCGGTGGCTCCTGAATCCTGAGGAGTGCCAGCGGCAGCCACGCGACTCGCAAACAACGCAACAAGCACGAAGGTCAATGCTGGTATTCGGAGCGAAGCTTTGGAGTGCGGCAGCTTGCTGCCGCTTTTGCCCCAGCCAGCTTGCTGGCTGGTATCATTGCTCGAATTGAAAATTCTCGCGAGCAAGCTCGCGGGCAGGAAAGCGGTAGCAAGCTGCCGCACTCCAAAGCTTCGCACGCCTGCATCCGCAGTATCACCGCCCGGCACATGCTCCACCCTTTCAGATGCGAACTGAGAAATCCGGATTAAATTCACACTTTCATTGTAAACGCATTTCCCGCGGCTGGGTGGGCTGGCGCATGAACAGCACCGAGTAGCCCGGAGGCACGCGTAGTTTGCGTTCCTCCGCGGTTCTTCCCCCATAGTTGCGGAGTGCAGAGGTCCATTAACGCGAGCGCGAGATGAAAAGGCGCACAGAAACGCAAAATACGCGTGCCTGTGCGCTACCCGCTCATACCGAGCGTGGTTAAGCGATCCGGATCTTCAGTGCTCGCATGGCAACTCGGACGGAGAGGCGAATTTATGAAGAGGGTTAAGCCCACATCCGATGAACTTCGACCGGAGTACAAACGCTCTGACTTCAAGAAGCTTGAGCGTGGCAAGTACTTCGAGCGGATCGGGGCAAACTCTAACGTCGTGGTGCTTGATCCGGAGGTTGCGGCTGTCTTTCCAAATTCCGCGGCTGTCAATAGGGCACTGCATTCCCTGGTCGACGTTCCCCGCAAGTTTCACTTCCCTTTTCCTCTCCCCTTCCCCTTAACATCAACCTCCGCCACTTTCAGAGTGGTTTTGTCTTCCAGGATCCCGGTCACCTTCGCCTTAACCTTCTTTCCTGGGTGCAGGTCAGCATCCTTCAGAGCCTCCTTCGCCTTTTCGTTGCCATCCGGGTCGAATTGCATCACTTGACCGTCTGACGTAGCCAGCCCCAATGCTTGAGATGACGGGGAGGCAGCGCACACCTTTGCGGCGTTGTCCACCTTGCTTGCTTGGTTCACCCGAGCCTGTTCGTCGGCGCTCAGACCGGAGTCCGTCGTGGTTGTCGGGGGACCGGGTTCCTGACTGCGCTGCCCGGGCCCCATCCCACCCTGGCCGCCGACGCCGGGAAGTTGGCCTGCCTGGGGTGAAGCCGGGTCCTCACCCATATAGTGGGGCAGAGTGGGCGCGGGCTCGGCCGGCGGAGTCACGGCATTTCCCGAGGCGAGAGTTTTGGCCATACAGCTTACGTCCACCAAGCTTCCGGTCCATTGCTTTTCGTTCGAGGTGTTTTTGCCGCTTTTGGTGGTAGGTTCGGCGGGATTCGGGTTGGCGGGGGTTTGCTGGGCCCAACCGGCGTCGCAGAAGAAGAGAAGTGCGCCAACCAGGAGGGCCGTTGTGGCAACTGCTTTGAGTATCATCGGAGTCTATCCTCCATTCTCGAAGTTTCCAAGGAACAATATGGCAAAAAGTGTGCCAAATCTTGGCACGAACGGGGCGCAGGTAGGTTGTTGTTTGACCGGTAGTTAGAGGCGTGTGAAGGCTCCTGGCTCGTGGGGCCAGAAGGTCTTACTTACCTGTGGGTAGATTCTATATGCTGCCGAGATTACGGCACGGCGCAGACGGTGGAGCGACGAAAGCAAGTCAAAAGTCAAAACGCAAAAGTGAAAGTCTCTCGCAGATATTGGCCGCACCTTACCCCATGGTCGTGAAAGCAACCGGCTCGATGCACCGGAACGTCCGTTAAACCCTCCTACCCTATTCCCACATCTCCAGCCCTCTCCGATTGTCGGCTTCGGGAATAGAAATCCGAACCTCACCGTCGAACCCATCTCCGTCCTATCCCTACTTAACCCGCTTGTCTCACCAAGCCTCTCGCCGGTTGATTCGGGGCGGGTGACAGTGCCCCCGGATGGGGATTTTGGGCGTTGTGGCATGGTGATGGTACAAGGAGCGGGAAATCGGCGGCCGGGACCACTGAGCGGCAAGGACTTACGGGCGGAAAACAGCACACTTCGTCCTGTGGATAGCTTCTGCGACCATCCCCCCTTCCCCGCCTTTTTCAGGCTCGTAACGGCATCCCCTGAAGTCGGGCGTAGACCCGCCGAAATAGTCCCGAGTAAGGATAACCTGCGGCCATCGACACCCACACTTTCCGCACCGTCATCCGAATCAGCGCCCCGATCTTCAAAAGTTTCAGCCGCAGCGTCGTGCATTGCGCCTTGGCCATTTCGGTTCCCTGCAGACCCAGCCGCCGCAGCGCCTGCATCAGCAGGTACGCCACGGAGGAAAAATACAAACGGGAACGGTTAGGTACCCTTTTCTTTTCAATAAGCGAAGCAGGCCGTACGGTTCGGAGCCCTCGGTGTCGAAGGCGGTGGCGCAGTTAGGATTGAAAAATACCATCCGCAACCCCTGGCGCCCCGAGAAGAGTACCTGCACCGTTTCTCCCCCACCGTTTCTCCCCCTGACACCGTTTCTCCCCGTTCGCGGCGGGAAACGTCTGACCGCACGTATCCGATGGAGCTCAAAGATGCAAGGAAGCCGACACCCCCCAGCTTTGCAATGTCGCTGCCTTCTTTGCGTGCAGTCAACGGTTCCCTCGCTCTTCGCATCATAATGAATGGACACGAACTGGCGATGAACCAGGGCGCGCCGTCAGAGGTGAGCCGATGGTTCCGATTTCGTTGCGTTTGCAACTTTCCAGAGCTTGCTGGCTCAGCAAGCAACTGGAACTTCTTGAAGAACCTGAACCACCCTACCTACAACTTAGATGGAGTCTGCGCCTGCTGACGCGAATCCAGAGTCAGCTTTTCCCTCACGACTCCTGTCTCGCGCCGCTCCTCTCAGCGCGCCATGCCTCTGCGTGTTCACAAAGGAGGGGTAGAAATGCTTGACATGAGTTTTGTTTCTTTTCTTAGCCTGCTGATCATCAGCCTAATCGCGGCACTGATCGTGCACTACGCAATTGGCTATCGCGTGCTCGATGGAGTCGACGGGTTCCTGTGGAAGTGGGTGGTGGGTTGGTTGGGAGCTTGGTTAGGCTCGCCCGTCCTGGGCCATTGGTTTAGCGGCATCCACATTTCCAATATTTACATCATCCCTGCCTTCCTCGGAGGCTTCATTGGTGCCTTCCTCGCCGCCGCGTTATGGAAGGCAGAGGCCAAGGTTGTGGCCCATCGCATGAGTTAGCTAGATGGGTGCACCCGAAGCGAAGGCCGCCATGAAGGCGTTGTCTCGTCTGTCAATGCTGCTGGCATTCGCGAGCCTGCTGTGCTTCGCGGCCGATCCCGCGATCCTAAGTCAGGATTCTGGCTTATTGAGCATGCATGTCCTGGCTCCGGATTTTCCGGCGCCCGCAAGTGAAGACGCGGCCAGCCTTGCTGGCGTCCCTGAGAGCGCGCCGCCCCTCGGCGGGGCGGGCCGAGGCCCAGTGCCTGCTGGAATACAGCCCCAAGCCACACAGCCTTCTGCCCCTCTTGCAGCGTCCCGGGGAGTCACCTGGATCAACAGCCCACCCCTCACCATGAATGGGCTGCGCGGCAAGGTGGTGATGATTGACTTCTGGGACTACACTTGCATCAATTGCATCCGCACCTTCCCGGAGAATAAGAAGCTGTGGGACCGCTATCGGCAAGAAGGCTTTGTGCTCATCGGTGTGGATGACGCCGAGTTCTCGTCCGCCGTGCCGGTCGACCGCGCGCGCGAGGCGGTCAAGCGATTCGATCTGCCCTACCCGATCGTGGTCGATGATCAGTACCAGATTTGGAACGCTTACAAGAACAGTTTCTGGCCCAACGTCTTCCTGATCGACGCCAATGGTTATATTCGTTATAACCATCCCGGTGAAGGTGACGACAATGAAATCGAGCGTGCCATCCAAAGCCTGTTGAAAGAGGCCCACCCGGGCATAGCGTTTTCCGCGAGCTATACCATCGCCCCCGACACCGATGTCTCCGCGCCGGGTTGTGGCGGCGCCCCCACGCCGGAGATGTACGTGGGCGATTGGTCCGGACGAGGCGTTCTAGCCAATCCCGAGGGTTACCGCGACCACAAAACAGTCAATTACGCCCAGCAGACCTCGGTGGAGGACGGGCGCGTGGTGCTCGCGGGGCGCTGGGAAGCAGACAAGAACGGTATGATCTATCGCGGCAAGCACACCAGCGATGAACCGGGCCAGGACCGGGCGACCCTGCAGTACCACGCGCGCGAGCTATACTCGGTCATGAATCTGGCACGCGGGCACTCCGCGCGGCTGTAGATCATGCAGGACGGCAAGTATCTGACGGCGGCCAACAAAGGCGCGGATGTTCAACTCGATTCCGAGGGGAATTCTTTCCTCGAGGTGCGCGCCCCGCGGTTATATTATCTGGTGCAGAATTCCGAATTCAGCAGCCACACCGTGGATCTGTTCCCTACGGCCGACGGCCTGATGATCGATTCGTTCACCTTCGGGAATAGTTGCCAGACGGGTTTCGCTCACCTTTAGTGCAAGCCGTTAAAGGTCCTGCCGCGCTGTACTAAAAGCGGTTCTTCCGGACTCTCGGTGCAGCCTCGACAGGTTTGAGATGTTGGCGTTGTGAGCCAACCGATTGATATTGTGAGGAGTTCCTCGGAGCAGGCGTCTTCCGGCGCCTGGCGCCAGAAGATGCCTGCTCCACCGACATGTTAGTGCAGATCCGCTGGCAAGGACGGACCATGGCAGTGCCCCTCTCCCAACTGGCGGGAATGAACGTGGACGAATCTACCGCCGAGGCCATCGCCGACGGGAATTACTGGGTAGCCCAAGGCTACTGCTTCTGAGCCCTCGCCCAGATCCCCTCCGATCTACGTAGCCCTGCCGAAAGGACACGCTTTCTGCGGGGCTGTGCAAATGAGGACGAAGTAGCACGCAAGGCCAAAATGTCCTATGGGTGTATGGATGAGATTTGGAGGTCGCGAGAAAATCGCTTTGTCTACGCCCGCGACTCGCCTCGGGATGGGATCAATCTCGCTACCTCCGAAGAGATCCGGCAGTTAAATACGAAAAACTCGTAACCCTCGTCGTCGGCAAGTTTTTGGGCGTGGCGATTGCGCGCCTTATCGACTTCTTCGTGCCAGCAAGTTTGGACCGTGGTGGTATCGAGTGCGGATGTCATTTGTGAACGACAAGAGAAGCGGTTGGTCGTCCTGGTGGTGGCCGCAGGGAATTTTGGTGGTTAGGCCGTTACGGCCAAGCGGCGCCCACTAGACGTGAAGGCGACTTTTCAGTCCGAATCCTTCTACAGTGCCGGAACTATCTGAATGGCCGCAATTCGCAGTGAGACGAGCGAATGAGATTATCTGCGAATAAAGTGAGAGTAACTTCCGTGTGAGCGATGACAGCGTCGGCTGTCGGTGGCTGAACTCGCTGACCGAAAACCTCTTTCTTCCCGGCGTTGACTTGCCTTCTCAGCCGTACCTCAAATCCAGCCGCACGCTGTAGCGCTGGCGACCTGATGCTCAGGAACAGCGTACACTTGTTGGCGCTCCAACCCCCAAGATGGGGAAGTGTGGCCTATTAGACTTTCTGGTCGGCGTTTGCTAGGCGGCCGCAGGCCTAAGACGCCTGCGCCGGCAAGAAAACCCGTCGCCATACTACTTCGGAATCCAATTGATTACTGACTAGTCCTAGATTGTTGAATAAGATCGGCCACCTTGGAACTTGGGCCCACCGGCTCCACAAATAATATCTGCCCCGGATTCAAGTACATCCGGTCAGGCTGGTGCAGTTCCTTGCCCCGCTTTACGAGGACGTTCGAGACCTTCTTCGTCTCCGGATCGGACTGGCTGACGACGTAATAGACCTCGGTGAGCACCGGACTGGGAGTACCATAACCCGCCAACTTCCCGAAATAAACGGAGCCGTTGGACAGCAAGATGGCCTGGTACGGCGTCGGAAACTCCACATCCCGGGCACGGACTCTTCCGACAATGAACATCCCTGCCGCCACAATTACGAGCAGTCCTGCCACCACCCACACCACCTGCACTACGCCAACCCCTCGTTGGTTCTCTCCCATGTTCCACCTCGTCGATTGAAGTTGCTCCCGAACCGTAAGAAAGTTAGTCCGCCGTTGACAGGACAATGATGCTTCTCCGATACCTGCCAACCTTAACCCGGACGTAATGCCGCCGCGATTGCGTCTCTTCCTCGCAGGGTTTTCAAGTGCCTCCTGTTATGCGGGCTGACGGCGCCGTAGCATACCACATTCCTTTTCATTGCGCTCAACTGGACATCAAAAGGGACATTCTTGCAATTCCTTGACAGGCTGGGAGCGTTGGCCGAAGCAAGGTGCAATTTACGCTTGCCCTGAGGTAATTACCGCCCGGGATGTCGCTTGAAGAATAATTTTGCCAATTGTGAAGCATAAATTTGCCGGTGAGCCGTCGATATGTCCTTCATATGCAACGCAGGGCTCCTCCGCCGCGATTCCTCGGGAAGCATATCTTTGCCGAGAGTTCGCAACGTAAGCGTTGGTCTGCTGGTGTTGCGTTGAAAGGCTGCGGCTGGCATCCTGACTCGATTCGTCGCCAGGGGACAGGCGGTTTAGGAAAATAAACTTCTTGACTTCCGTCGTGTATATGTGTATTAGATCACATGTACTATGCCTAGCGATTCTCATTATCTCCGGCGCTGGTTCTCTGAGGCCGTCCGGAAGTACTGGCCAGTAGCCACCGGTTCGCTGTCTTTGAGGAAGGGTCCGTGCATCCGAGAGAACTGCCCCGCTTGCGCATCCGGGAAAGGTCATAGCAGCTATGCTTTGTACGGGCGGCGCAAAGGCCGACGGTTTTCCATTTACATTCCGGAAGAACTCGTGCCCAGGTTCGTACCGCTATCCGGAACGGCCGCAACATGCAGGAGTTGATCAATGAAGCCGGCTTGCGTTACGTCAGGGCTCTTAAGCAGTCGCGGGAGCCGCGCCCGTAGGATTGCGTCTGATGTAAGGGCATCTGGGCGGCCGGTCGTAACTGCTGGACTCCGGTAGTCAGCTCGGAATGGACGAGGCGAGGGAGAGCTAATACTGCCATGCTGAGCCAAGGCGAGATGCCATTGTGGTGTGAGCGGCTCCAGCTCTCGACGGCAGCACGACGCGTGATTGAAGGGATCCGATCCGCTGAGCCGACCCGTCGGGTTCAAGCCGGCCGCTCGAATGTGTGCGGCCGATATCCCAGTCAAAAGATGGGCGTCACTATCCAGTTCGAAAGCCACCGGGTCGAGCTGGCCGGAATTTACGAAATGGAACATGACGCCGACGTGCTCGAATACTACGATCAGCCACCCCGGCTGAAACTCTCTTACTCGAGCGCGAGCGGAAGACCTTTGACAGTTCTCCACACACCGGACTTTTTTGTTCTGCGCATGGCGCATGCCGGCTGGGAGGAATGGAAGACGGAAGAGGAACTGTCGCGGTTGGCCGAGCATAACTCGCATCGGTACCGCCGCGATGAACAGGGTAGGTGGCACTGCCCACCTGGTGAAGCCCAGGCGAGCCCTTTGGGTTTTTATTACCAGGTTCGTTCCTCGCGCCAGATTAACTGGATTTACCAAAGGAACCTGCAGTTTTTGGAAGATTATCTTCGAGCGCATTCGCGGACGGTCGCCACTGACGTCCAAGAGATTCTGCTTGCTTGGGTCTCGGAGCAGTCGGGTGCCAGTCTCAGTGACTTGTTCCGAGCCACGGAAGCTCTGTGCAGTCGCGACGACATTTATATGCTCATTGCGTGCGGCGTCATCCAAGTCGACTTGTCCACTGCGCCGTTGGTTGATCCCCAGCGGGTCTGTGTTTTCGCGGCCAACAACCGCCGCATTGATCCTCCCGCGGTTCCGTCGCAAGCGGTCAACCCTTGGCGCGAAACCTCCACCCCCATTGAACCCTGCCATAATCCGTCTTTCGATATGAGCCCGGATCAGATGGCGGAAGCCAACCGCCGCCTCGATCTCATCCGTGCCTATCAAGCAGGTCAACCCTTGGCGGATGGGGTATCTGGACGAACCGTTCGAAACTGGATGCAGAATTTCCGAAGGGCGGAAGCCACACACCGGAAGGGATATCTCGGCCTGCTGCCTCGGTTCGATCGGAGGGGCAACCGCACCCCTAAACTCCCGGATAAGACACGGGCTCTGATGAGCCAATTCATCGAAACTGATTACAAAACGCTGAAGCAGAAGCGGCGGCTGCACGTCTACGGCGCCTTGGCGCGCGCCTGCGAGATGCACGGAACGCCTGCCCCCAGTTACAGGACATTCTGTGACGCCGTCAGCCATTACGACCCCTACGAACAGACATTGAAGAGAAAGGGGCGCAGGGCTGCGTACGGTCTTGAGCCGCCGTACTTGGAGCTCGAACTCACTACGCCGCGCCATGGGGACCGCCCCTATCACATCTGCCATACCGATCACACCGAACTTGATGTCGAGCTTGTCTGCTCTGAGACGGGTCGCAACCTTGGCCGTCCCTGGTTGACCCTGTTGACCGACGCTTTCTCGCGTCGTCTCCTGGCGGTGGTGCTTTCCTTTGATCCACCCAGCTACCGCTCCTGCATGATGGTTTTGCGCGAGTGCGTGCGACGTCATAGCCGTCTTCCCCAAATCCTCGTGGTAGACGGTGGCAAGGAATTTGCGAGCCTTTACTTTGAAACGCTGCTCGCACGCTACGAATGCACCAAGAAGACACGGCCGCCAGCCCAGGCGCGGTTCGGTTCCGTATGTGAGCGGGTCCTGGGCACTGCGAATACTCAATTCGTTTACAACCTGTCGGGGAACACGCAGCTCACCAAAGAGGTCCGCGTCGTCACCTCTTCGGTTGATCCTCGAAACCATGCCGTGTGGACACTGGCGCGACTCTACGATCGTCTCTGTGAGTGGGCATACGAGCTGTACGACACCACCCTCCATCCCGCCCTCGGCCAAACGCCTCGGGACTGCTTCGAGAGCGGCATGGCCCAGACTGGACTCCGCAGCCATCGGTCGATTCCCTATGACGAAGAGTTCCGCATGATGACATTGCCCACGACGACGAAGGGGACGGCGCTGGTTTTTCCGGGGAAAGGCGTCAAGATCAATCACATTCATTATTGGTCGAGCGCCTTTCGCGCGCCCACCGTCGAAAATGCGAGAGTCCCGATCCGTTATGATCCCTACGATGCTGGCGTTGCGTATGCCTACGTCGGCAGCCGCTGGGTTAGCTGCTGTTCCGAGCATCACGCCGAGTTTCGCGGCCGGTCGGAGCGAGAGATGATGCTGGCTGCGGCAGAAGTTCGCCGCCGGTGGCGAGAACATTCGCGCAACCTGGAACTGACCGCTCGAAAGCTGGCCGATTTCGTAACTTCCGTTGAATCCGAAGAGTCGCTTCTGTTGCAGCGCCTGCGGGACATCGAGGCGAAATCGATTCATTACGTTGCAGGAGACCGTCTGGCACACTCGGAAAGCGCTGCCATAGGGCCCGACGATGGCCAAATGGCCTCCGCCAATGGAGAGCCGGGGCGATCTGCGCCTCATCTGCCTGAACTCTTTGAGGAGTATTGAGACATGCCTGAAGGAGGCTTTCCGCGGACCTTGCTGGACCAGCCGCCAGAAGCGCGAATGGGCTATTTTCGGAGGTTCACCATGGCCCATCCGCTGCTGAAAGAGGCGGACTTGGCTCTCAAGCAGGCGATTCAAGATCCTGCCGGTTGGTCCCTGATCCTCGTTTACGGCCCGACTGGCGTCGGGAAAACTACCCTGCGCTTGGCAGTTGAAAAACATCTCAAGCAGTCTCTTCTGCCTGCTCTCCGGAATGATCCTGGACGTGTCCCCGTGGCCAGCGTTGAAGCTCCCGCCGATTTCCCCCACTTCAGCTGGAAGGAGTACTATCGGCGCGCTCTTTTTGCGCTGGAAGAGCCTTTGGCCGACCGCAAGGTAGACTATCGGGTTGGTGGTGTCTTCCGAGATGAGTCCGGCAAGTTGACCATGCATCCGCGCGCGGCGGGGCTGGAAGTGCGCTTCGCCCTCGAAAGCGCCCTGTCGCATCGCCGACCCGTTGCGTTCTTCATCGACGAAGCGCAGCACCTTGCTAAAGTCAAAGGTGGTCGAAAGCTTCAGGACCAGCTCGACTCCATCAAATCGCTTGCCAACCTCACCAACACCGTTCACGTGCTGATAGGGACCTACGAGCTCCTTCCGTTTCGCAACTTGAGCGCCCAGTTGAGTCGGCGCAGCGTGGATATCCACTTCCGTCGTTACCATCCCGAGCGGCAGGAGGAATACGGCGCATTCCAGAGCGTCGTCTTCACTTTCCAACGCCATCTGCCCCTGCCCGGCGAGACCGACCTTCTCAAGCACTTTGACTACTGCTGCGAACGATCCATCGGGTGCGTTGGGGTGTTGAAAGAATGGTTGACCCGCGCGCTGGCACAAGCTCTCGCCAGCAACAGCCCTGTTATCACGTGCAAGATGCTTGAGCAGACCGCTTGGTCCGTGGCTCAAGCCGAACGCATGGCCAAAGAGACTCTCGAAGGCGAGGCCGACCTCATGGAAAACGAGGAATCGAGAGAAAGACTGCGTAAGCTGTTGGGTCTCGGCTCGGTGGGTGCCTCGAAACCAGATTCCCAAATTCTTCCCGAGTGTCGCCCATCTAAGCCCCGCCCCGGGACTGGACGTGTGGGTCAGCGCCGACCTGTTCGAGACGTTATCGGAGTAGGACATGAAGCCTCACGTGTCGGCCAACAAGCTGGTCGAATATGAACCTTGGGATTTGAGCGCAGTCGATCTTCCGCCTCGCAGTCGTCTCTACCACCTCACTCCTGCTGCTTTCGGTACAGGCATGGCCGAAAGTTTGACGAGCTATTTTGCCCGCCTTGCTGAAGCACACTTCGTGTCCGCAGGCGCACTGAACCACTGCGAAATCTTGCCGTTGCATGCGGGGCGCCGCAATATGTTTTCCTGCCCGGTTGGCGCCAGAACCCGTTGCCGCACCGCTGCCCTCAACAGTTTGGGCAACTTTGCGGCTCAATTTGCCGACGTGATCGGAAAGCTCACCGGGAGAACTGATCTTGACCACCTCACGATGCTTCCGTGGAAGCCGCTTTTTCCCACGCAGTTGATGACCCGAGGTGTTGCCGGCTGGTGTCCTCGGTGCCTGAACATTTGGCGCGACAGCGGAAAAACAGTTTACATGCCCTTGCTTTGGACGCTGGAGGCTGTGAAATACTGCCCGGAACATCGGTGCCTGCTTCAGACGGTGTGCTCCTATTGTGGACGGCCTCAGCCTCTTATGGGACAACGCTGTCCAATGGGGCATTGCCATCGATGCAAAAGGTGGCTCGGCGCCGATGGGACAGTGAAGCGCGGCGGCGAATATTTTCTTCTTCCACTCCAGACTCCGGAGTGGGAAGTATGGGCGTCCAACCAGATCAAAGATATGATTCGAGCGGGATTTGAAAACCCAACCTTGCTGACTCGTCAAGAGCTGTCTCGTTTGCTCTGGGCCGCAACCAATATCGAGAGTCTGAAACCTTTCACTAGAATGCTGGGGGTTAGCCCCAATTGTGTCGTCGACTGGAGATTGGGCAGGGCTCTGCCAACACTGCCTGGCTATCTGAGAGTCGCATGGACCTTGAACCGAAGCCTGACAGACCTCCTCACCGGCACCGGCCTGCCGGAGTCGGTTCAATCGTTGCATAAACTTGCTTTGCCGCCTTTGTACAATGTCCGGAGGGTCCGCCAACCGCAACAGTTCGAGGCGTGCAAGGCCAAGCAGCAGTTGATTGAGGCACTCCACGAGTCGACTCCGCCTTCTCTGACCAGGTTCCAAAAACGGACGGGATACCACTACGCCACACTTCGAAAGCACTTCCCCAAACTCTGTAATACGCTTTGCCGCCGCTTTCAGCGGTACCAGCTTGCGACCATCAAAAAGAGACGGGAAGAAAAGATCGCAGAGTTTAGGAAGACCGCGCGTCGATTTCACGACCAGGGACTGGAACTCTTCATCCGTCCCATTCTGGACCACATGTCCCTTCCGTGGGGCCTGCCTTATCGCCTTGCCTGCCGACTCTTGCTTGACGTGAAGCGCGAGATTCTTGCCCGCGAGCGAATTCGTGGCTGAGCAACCCATTCCTCTTGGTTTGGCAAGGTTATGCTTCATAAATGGCAAATTAATCCCTCAAGTGACACGGGATCCCGCACATTACGGCATTGGTGGGCAATGGGTAGACCCCAAGCAGCACGCGCGCAATTCCAGGCGAGAACGAAATTCGTATTCAGATAAGAGCTGTGGCCGGCTCGTCTGCGACCCGGAAAAGCTTGGCACTTTGCAGACGGCCAGACGAGGTCGTATTTAGAACCAAGACAGTGACTGGGTTTTTACCGTACTTTGGTCGCATTGACAGCCCTTCGCAGATTCGGCAAAAATGTCTATGGGCTAAAAATATCTCAATCTAAGAAAGCATCACGGGGCGAGTGACGTCACAGTTCATGGTGCTGCGCGAGCTGACGCTATCGCGGGTTTCAGCATTTTGGTAAGCCCACGTGGGGCAGTGTTTCGAGGGCGATATCTGAACTAGGGGGGACGTTGCGATGTTGACTCCAACTGTTCTAGCCGCCGAAAAGGAAAGCGGAGGGTACGTGATCCGCTGGGTGGGCGTATTCGCAGTCCTGCTTGCAGCGGTCTGTTTTTCAGCGCCCGCCGCGCTGGGCCAGTGCACGCTGACCGGCACTCTCTCGACTTGGAATATCGCCGGCAGTGGTAACTGGAGTGCGTCCGGCGACTGGGTCGGGGGGACCCCCAACAGTTCGACTACAAGCGCCTGCATTACCAACGGCACTTCTGGTACTCCCAGCGTCGTTACATTGAACATCAACGCGTCCGTGGACAATCTGCAGTTGGGCAGTTTCGACACCCTGAATTTCAACGACGGCACGCAGCTTTCGGTATACGGCGCCCAGATGATCAATGATGGCTCGATTGTGATCAACGGCGGAGGCGGTGCTAACGGGATTCTGAGCATCTCCGGGAGCAATGTGACGCTGAGTGGCTCCGGCACGCTCACGATGAGCACTGCGACGGGCGGCGGCGAAGCCTACATTCAGGGCAACAGCAATACGCTGACCAACAGCAGCACGATCCTCGGGACGGGCGTCATCGGGAACGGGTCGCTGACCCTGGTGAACTCCGGCACGGTGAACGCCAATACCACGAGCGGTACTGGTTCGCTGACGCTGAACGGCAGCGGCGGGATCACCAACACCGGACTGTTGGAAGCGACCAATGGCGGGGAATTGGTGCTGAGCAACACCACCAACAACGCCGGTGGGAATATCACCGCCGGCTCCGGCAGCACCGTGGTGCTGTCGACCGCCACGATCCAGGGCGGCACCCTCAACACGGTGGGTACGGGAGTGATGGAAACCAATCCCGGCCAAAGCGCGACGTTGGACGGCAGCACCGCCGCGGGCGCGCTGACCATCAGCGCGGGCAGCACTTACACGGCGAGCACCAACTCGAACACGTATTTGGCGGGGACGATCACCAATGCCGGAACGATCAACTTGTTGGGCGGCGGCGGCCCCAACGGAAATCTGAACATTACCGGTGGCGCGGTGACGTTGAACGGTGGCGGCACGATCACGATGAGCACAGCGACGGGCGGCGGCTACGCCTACATTCAGGGCAACAGTAATACTCTGACCAACGTGGACAACGTCATTCAGGGTACGGGCATCATCGGCAACGGGTCGCTGGTGGTGGTCAACGGCGGGACCATCGATGCGAACGCTTCCACGGGCATTGGGGCTTTGATCCTGAACGGGGGAGGGGTCACCAATTCCAACGGTGGAACCCACGGATTGCTGGAAGCCACCAACGGGGGCACGCTGGAGATCAACACGACGATCAACAACGCCAGCGCGAACATCACGGCGGGGGCTGGCAGCACCGTGGACATCATCAATGCGACGATTGAGGGCGGGACGCTGAACAACTCGCTGGGTGGAACCCTGCAAACCTCGACGGGGTCCACGGCCACCCTCGATGGCAGCACCCAGGCGGTGACCTTGAGCACTGGCAGCACCTATACGGCGAGCAATAGCTCCAGCACGAATCTCTTGGGCACGTTCACGGACAATGGCAATCTGGTCTTGAACGGTGGGGGCGGCCCCAACGGGAATCTGAACATCTCCAGCAGCAATGTGATGCTGAATGGCTCCGGCACAGTGACGATGAACACGGCGCCGAGCGGCGGCGAAGCCTACATTCAGGGAAACAGCAATACGCTGACCAACAGCATCACGATCCTCGGGACGGGCGTCATTGGGAACGGGTCGCTGACCGTGGTCAACTCCGGCACGGTGAACGCCAATACGACGAGCGGTATTGGTTCGCTGTCGCTGAATGGCAGCGGCGGGATCACCAACACCGGACTGTTGGAAGCGACCAATGGCGGGGAATTGGTGCTGAGCAACACCACCAATAACGCCGGCGGGAATATCACGGCTAACGGATCCAATGGCAGCGGGACGAACAGCACCGTGGTGCTGTCGAGCGCCACGATCCAGGGCGGCACACTCACCACGGTCGGTACCGGGGTGATGGAAACCAATCCCGGCCAAAGCGCGACGTTGAACGGCAGCACCGCAGCGGGTGCGGTGACCATCAGCGCAGGCAGCACCTACACGGCCAGTAACAACGCCAACACCAACCTTGCGGGCACGATCACCAATGCCGGAACGATCAACTTGTTGGGCGGCGGCGGCCCCAACGGAAATCTGAACATTACCGGTGGCGCCGTGACCTTGAACGGTGGCGGCACGGTCACGCTGAGCACGGCGACGAGCGGCGGCGAGGCCTACATTCAGGGCAACAGCAATACCCTGACCAACGTGAACAACATCATTCAGGGGGCGGGCGTCATTGGGAACGGGTCGCTGGCCCTGGTCAACTCCGCCACGGTGAACGCCAATACGACGAGCGGTACTGGTTCGCTGACGCTGAACGGCAGCGGCGGGATCACCAACACCGGACTGTTGGAAGCGACCAATGGTGGGGTCTTGGTGCTGAACAACATCACCAATAACGCCGGTGGGAATATCACCGCCGGCTCCGGCAGCACCGTGGTGCTGTCGACCGCCACGATCCAGGGCGGCACCCTCAACACGGTGGGTACGGGAGTGATGGAAACCAATCCCGGCCAAAGCGCGACGTTGGACGGCAGCACCGCCGCGGGCGCGCTGACCATCAGCGCGGGCAGCACTTACACGGCGAGCACCAACTCGAACACGTATTTGGCGGGGACTATCACCAACGCCGGAACGATCAACTTGTTGGGCGGCGGCGGCCCCAACGGAAATCTGAACATTACCGGTGGCGCCGTGACCTTGAATGGTGGCGGGACGATTACGCTGAGCACGGCGACGGGCGGTGGCTACGCTTACATTCAGGGCAACAGCAATACCCTGACCAACGTGGACAACGTCATTCAGGGTACGGGCGTCATCGGCAACGGGTCGCTGGTGGTGATCAACGGCGGGACCATCGACGCGAACACATCCACGGGCATTGGGGCCTTGATCTTGAACGGCTCGGGAGGGGTCAACAATTCCAACGGGGGAACCCATGGATTGCTGGAAGCCAGCAACGGGGGCACGCTGGAGATCAACACGACGATCAATAATGCTAACGCGACCATCACGGCGGGGGCTGGCAGCACCGTGGACATCATCAATGCGACGATTCAGGGCGGGACGTTGAACAACTCGGCGGGTGGGACTTTGCAAACCTTGACGGGGTCCACGGCCACCCTCAATGGCAGCTCGCAGGCAGTGACCCTGAGCACTGGCAGCATCTATACGGCGAGCAATAACGCCAACACGGATCTTTTGGGTACGTTCACGGACAATGGCAATCTGATCTTGAACGGTGGGGGCGGCCCCAACGGGAATCTGAACATCTCCAGCAGCAATGTGATGCTGAATGGCTCCGGCACAGTGACGATGAACACGGCGCCGAGCGGCGGCGAAGCCTACATTCAGGGAAACAGCAATACGCTGACGACCGGCGCGAATATCTCGATCATAGGGGCGGGCGTCATCGGGAACGGGTCACTGGCGGTGGTCAACGGCGGGACCATCAACGCCAATATCGCCGCGAGTGGAACCAGCACGGGGGTACTGACGATCAACGGCAGTTCGCTCGCCAACGGCGGGACCTTGGAGGCAAGCAATGGCGGCACGCTCGTTCTGAGCAACTCCACGATCAACAACGAGAGCGGTGTGATCGAGGTGAATGGAGCCAGCTCGGCGGTGCAATTCGTCAATGGCGTGACGATCCAGAGCGGGACCCTCACGACGGTGGGTGGTGGGTTCTTGGGGACCGGGTCGGGGACTACGATCAACCTGAACGGCAGCACGTTGGGCCAGGCGGTGACCCTGAGCACTGGCAGCACCTATACGGCGAGCAATAACTCCAACACGAATCTTTTTGGTACGTTCACGGACAATGGCAATCTGATCGTGAACGGTGGGGGCGGCCCCAACGGGAATCTGAACATCTCCAGCAGCAATGTGATGCTGAATGGCTCCGGCACGGTGACGATGAACACGGCGCCGAGCGGCGGCGAAGCCTACATTCAGGGCAACAGCAACACGCTAACGACGGGGGCGAATGTCTCGATCGTGGGGGCGGGCGTGATCGGGAACGGGTCACTGGCGGTGGTCAACGGCGGGACCATCAACGCCAATATCGCCGCGAGTGGAACCAGCACGGGGGTGCTGACGATCAACGGCAGTTCGCTGGCCAACACCGGGACCTTGGAGGCAAGCAATGGCGGCACGCTCGTTCTGAGCAACTCCACGATCAACAACGAGAGCGGTGTGATCGAGGTGAACGGAGCCAGCTCAGCCGTGCAATTCGTCAATGGCGTAACAATCCAGAGCGGAACCCTCACGACGGTGAGTGGTGGATTCTTGGGGACCGGGTCGGGGACTACGATCAACCTGAACGGCAGCACGTTGGGCCAGGCGGTGACCCTGAGCACTGGCAGCACCTATACGGCGAGCAATAACTCCAACACGAATCTTTTTGGTACGTTCACGGACAATGGCAATCTGATCGTGAACGGTGGGGGCGGCCCCAACGGGAATCTGAACATCTCCAGCAGCAATGTGATGCTGAATGGCTCCGGCACAGTGACGATGAACACGGCGCCGAGCGGCGGCGAAGCCTACATTCAGGGCAACAGCAACACGCTGACGACGGGGGCGAATGTCTCGATCGTAGGGGCAGGCGTCATCGGAAACGGGTCACTGGCCGTGGTTAATGGCGGGACCATCAACGCCAATGTCGCCGCGAGTGGAACCAGCACGGGGGTGCTGACGATCAACGGCAGTTCGCTGGCCAACGCCGGGACCTTGGAGGCGAGCAATGGCGGCACGCTGGCGCTGAGCAACTCCTTGATCAACAACAAGAGCGGTGTGATCGAAGTGAATGGAGCCAGCTCGGCGGTGCAATTCGTCAATGGCGTGACGATCCAGAGCGGAACCCTCACTACGGTGAGTAGTGGATTCTTGGGGACGGTGTCGGGAAACACGATCAACCTGGACGGCAGCACGTTGGGCCAGGCGGTGACCCTGAGCAGTGGCAGCACCTATACGGCGAGCAATAACTCCAACACGAATCTTTTTGGTACGTTCACGGACAATGGCAATCTGATCTTGAACGGTGGGGGCGGCCCCAACGGGAATCTGAACATCTCCAGCAGCAATGTGATGCTGAATGGCTCCGGCACGGTGACGATGAGCACGGCGCCGAGCGGCGGCGAAGCCTACATTCAGGGAAACAGCAATACGCTGACCAACAGCATCACGATCCTCGGGACGGGCGTCATCGGGAACGGGCCGCTGACCGTGGTCAACTCCGGCACGGTGAACGCCAATACGACGAGCGGTATTGGTTCGCTGTCGCTGAATGGCAGCGGCGGGATCACCAACACCGGACTGTTGGAAGCGACCAATAGCGGGGAATTGGTACTGAACAACACCACCAACAATGCCGGCGGGAATATCACTGCCGGCTCCGGCAGCACCGTGGTGCTGTCGAACGCCACGATCCAGGGGGGCACCCTCAACACGCTCGGTACGGGAGTGATGGAAACGAATTCCGGCCAAACCGCAACGTTGGACGGCAGCACCGCCGCGGGTGCGGTGACGATCAGTGCGGGCAGCACCTACACGGCCAGCAACAACGCCAACACCAACCTTGCGGGGACGATCACCAATGCCGGAACGATCAACTTGTCGGGCGGCGGCGGCCCCAACGGAAATCTGAACATTACCGGCGGCGCTGTGACCCTAAATGGTGGCGGCACGGTCACGATGAGCACGGCGCCGGGCAGCGGCGAAGCCTACATTCAGGGCAACAGCAATACCCTGACCAACGTGAACAACGTCATTCAGGGGGCGGGCGTCATTGGGAACGGATCACTGGGGGTGGTCAACGGCGGGACCATCGACGCCAATGTCGCCCCGAGTGGAACCAGCACCGGTGTGCTGACGATCAACGGCAGTTCGCTCGCCAACTCCGGGACTTTACAGGTGGAGTCGGGCAGCACCATGAGCCTAAACACTGGCTCGGGCCTTGTGACGAATACAGGCAACGTCATTGCCAACACCGGCGGCACAATGACTCTCGCCTCAGGTCTCAACTACACGCAGACTGCGGGCGACACAAAGGTCAACGGGGCGTTTGGAGGGTCGGGCGCCTTGGTGAATATCAGCGGTGGTAACATCGAAGGCAGCGGAACGACCCTTGGCAACGGCACGATCACTGGCGCCGTAACCCTGAGCGGCACCGGCACCATCACCCCCGGCTCGTTGGCTGCCAACACTCCCGGTATCCTCTCCATAAACGGAACCTACGCACAGACGGGCGGTACTTTCAACGAGCTGATCGGCTCGACGTCGAGTTACGGCATCCTCAATGTCAGCGGCACTGTCAGTCTCACCTCCTTGACCGCCGGCCTTAACATCAACATCCTATCCGGCTTTACACCCACCGTGGGAGACCAGTTCACGATCCTGGACTCGACGGGCAGTACGCTTACGGGAGCGTTCTCGCACGCCGGCACCTTCGTTCTGGACGGTTACAACTGGACCCTAACGTATCCAAACAATGATGCGGTTCTCACCATCGTCTCGGCCGTAACCACCGGGGCCACCGACGTGACGGCAACATGGTCGACTCCTTCCGGAAACTGGAACACTGCCATGCAGTGGAGTTGCACACCGGGACCACCCACCTGCGTGCCGAACAATACATCCAGCAATGTGTATGAAACCGTGCTGAACTCGGCGGGGCAAACGCTGACGTTGGACAACAGTGGCGGCACCATCGCGGTGAATACCCTGGCGCTTCAGGCGGGAACTCTCAACATTGCGAGTGGCGCGACACTGAACCTCCTCAATCAACCCGGCGGCATCACGGACATCGCTCAGGGTGCGGGGTTGACTCTGGCCGGCACATTCGAAGTGAACGGCACTACGAGTGCACTGGCGGGGCTCTCGAGCGTGGAAGGCACGCTGACGCTGGCGAATCAACAGACCACCACGGCGACGCCTTCGAGCGGGACGCTCACGGTGAGCGGGACGGGCATCGTGAATGTGCAGCAGGGCACCACACTCGCGGTGAACGGTGGCTTGACCAATTCGGGCGGAATCAACACCGGGAACGGCACCAGCGACACAGGCAAGAATGCGATTACCGTGTCGGGCCTGCTCACCAATAACGGTACCGGGACGATCACTTTGGCTGGCACGGGTGATTCTCTGAGCGCCGCCGGCCTGATGAACGCGGGTGCGATCAACCTGAACGGCAGCAGCGCCATGCTAACCGACTACGCAGATTTCAACAACAACAGCGGCGGCTCCCTGACTCTGAACGGCGCCACCAACTCGGTAAGCGTAACCGGAAACTTCAATAATGCCACCGGCGCTTCCTTGGCGATGAACGGCACCAATGGCACGATCGGAGTGGGCGGGGCCTTCAACAACAATGGCGGAACGGTGACGCTGGCTGGCTCGAGCGATATCCTAAGTGCCGGCACCTTCTCAAACTCTGGCTCTGTCACTGTGGGCTCGAATGAGACCCTGATGGCGGGTTCCTATAATCAGACCGCCGGCAGCACGATGGTGAACGGCACGCTGACTTCAACCGGCGAGTTCTCGAATTCTGGCACTGGCTCGGTCACTGTGGGCTCGGGTGGGTCTCTGACGGCGGGTTCCTACAATCAGACCGCCGGCAGCACCATGGTGAACGGTGCTCTGACGTCAACCGGCGCCTTCTCCAACGCTGGTTCTGTCAACGTGGGCTCGGCTGGGACCCTGATGGCTGGCACCTATACTCAGACCGCCGGCAGCACTACGGTCAACGGCGCGTTGATTTCAACCGGGGCCTTCTCCAACGCCGGCTCTGTCACCGTGGCCTCGAATGCGGCCCTCACGGCGGGTTCCTACTCTCAGAGCGCCGGCAGCACCATGGTCAACGGCACGCTGACTTCACAAGGCGACTTTAGCCTCGCGAATGGTTCGGTGAACGTGGGCAGCGGAGGCCAGATCAACGTCGATAGCGTGGCGGGTGGCAGCGGAAGCGGGCTCACGAATACCGGCGGCAGCGTCACCGTTGCCAACGGCGGGAACCTGACGGTCACCAACAACAACTACACACAGTCGGGCGGCAGCCTGGAAGCTGATGGCACGGTGAAGGCCATAACGGCCATCATTAACGGCGGCACGGTTACCGGCAATGGCACGATCCTCGCGGCCGTCCAGAACAACGGGGGGAACGTGACGCCCACTTACGGAGGGGCTCCCTCGACGCTGACGGTGGGCTCTTACACCCAGGGTTCAGGGGGAACGCTGACCATTGACCTCGCCGCTGGCTCTTCCAGTGTGCTGGCGGTTAACGGTAATGTCACGCTGGACGGGACGGTAGACTTCGCAGCACTTGGCGGGTTTACCCCTGCAACTGGGGATGACTTTACTTTCCTGACGTGGACGGGGACCGAGTCGGGGAACTTCGCCAGTATCGACCTTACTGGCTGGACTTGCCCGACGGGCGATACGTGTACCGACGTGTTCGGGACCGACAGTCTGAGTCTGGACATTACCCCGTCCACGGTGACCACGGCGCCAGAGCCTTCGGTCCTCTTACTGCTGGCTATGGGAATTGCCGTGGTGGCCATTTTCCGGAAGTATCGGAACACTGTGAGGGTAGGAGCAGAGTAAGGCGGCAGACGGCAGGCAGCAGACAGCAAGACAGTAGTCACCATCGGGCGCGAGGGCACCTGCGCCGGGTGCTCCGTGGGGCGTTTGTTTTTTACGCCACTCGACCAATTCTGCCGTCCAGGGCGCCTCCTCGATTGCGACGCGACTTGGTCCTGGAGTTTCTATATTTCTGACGAGCGTACTTTCATTTTGAGCGAACATGTCATCCTGAGTGGGGATGGGCCTGTTGGCCCGTACTTTGGGCGAAGGACCTCTGTAGATCGTTCCTCCCGGTGGGCCGCGAAGAACGGCGGGGGTCCTTCGGCCCGAACGAACCGGGCCTCAGGATGACGGTCGCAGGAGGGGAGTGGTATCGTTTTCAATCGAGAATTATCAGTGCGCGCCGCCCGTCAACTCGCGCACGATGTCTTCCACAAACCCCTTGGCGTCGCCGAAGAGCATGAGGGTTTTGTCGAAGTAGTAATGCGGGTTATCGATGCCGGAAGGGAACGGTGTCAGATATCCTTGTCTATTCAATAAGCGAAGCAGGCCGTACGGTTCGGAGCCCTCGGTGTCGAAGGCGGTGGCGCAGTTTGGATTGGGAAATACCCTCCGCAACCCCTGGCGCCCCGAACAGAGTACTTGCGCCGTTTCTCCCCTGACACCGTTTCTCTCTTTACAACAACCCGGCGTTGCCGAGAGTAAAGACAGCAGCCATGATGATCATGACGGAGCCGATAAGAATCAAGATGAGAGCCTGCTTGCGGAGGCCCTTCTCGGCCTTCTGCTCGCTCATCGAGTTGATGAGGAAGGTTTTTTCGTTCTCGCCCCTGGTGATGAGGTTGCGATCGTCGTCATCTTTGGGGCTGGGATTCTCAACGCAAGTCCCCAGCACAATGCAGTCGCGGTCGGCGAGCAGGCAATCCTCTGTGAAGCGATAGTGGTGCGCGCCGAAGTCCAGGCTCAATCCGTCGCCGCTGGAGATTCCCGGAACTGCCAATTGGTAGCCAATGCTCGGGGCCTTTGTCGCTGCGCGTGCGCGGTCGGATACGCCCGTCAGATACGTGCGCAGGTCCTGTTCCGAGGGCCCCGCCACACCGAGCAATGGGTCCACGAACCGCTTGCCGGCCAGTTTGGGTCCGATCTCGTAGGAGAAGGTCTGGAGGACGTTGAATTCCGCGTACACCGCGTTGACCAGCACCTTGGCCGTGCCATCGTTCAGGTAGAATGGCCGGCGATCCATTTCATTGGCGACCGGGACCCACCCAGCATGCTTGCCCTGTTTGAACTTCTCCACTCTCACCCAATAATAGAAACACGGAGCGCCGGTCAGCGGGCTGGTCAGCCGGTCGTCACCGGTCGCCTTGCCGCGCGCGTGGGTAAGTCCCATGGCAATACTGCGGATCGGCATGATGGGCGTGTCGGCAAGAATGCGGTATCTACGGTATGACCGAAACCCCAAAAAGAAGAGGAAGGCGCCCAGTACGAAGAGAAGGATGATGCCGAGGGGGGAATTCCCCCCCGACCTCGCGAGTACCGCCAGCAGCAACGCCATGGCTCACACTCCTTTGGGAAGCTGAAACTGATACGGTGCTACGACGCAGACGGATTTTGACGTAATTTCTTCGCGATGTCAAAGCGGTGCCGTCTTTTAGGTAGCGTAAGCAAGATTTGCTGAAGGAGAAATATGCTGGACAGCATTCACTCTTCCCGGCAGGTTGAGGCCGGTCAGAAGCACACGGGCTGGGGGCGAACGGTGCGAAGGATATAAGCTGGCATAGGTTGGCTCGGCAACTTCCGCCAACTCGTTGTGCGCTATGACCGCCCATCATCTACCAAGTGGTTTTTTCTGTCGCCTGTCTACTGGTCGTCTTGGGGAGGGCTACGGCATCATGATGAAGCAAACCGAGTTGTGACAAGGCAGGACGCAGCCACGGCCGTAACGGTACCCGGCATGAGAAAATACCAGGGCCAGGGCTACGCTGGCAGGTGGTGGTTTTTTGAATATTCCCGCAAATCAAAATTGAAATAAAAATACTTAGGGGCCTTAGAGGCTTGTAAATCAAGAAGTCTCAGGCTCTGGCCGTGGCCCCCGTACAATATCAACCCACTGGAGTCAGTTCGGCGCTAAGGAACGAACCGGTTCCCCCTGGGGCTGGACTTAAAGACACATAGACATTCAAATTAGTGGCGATAAAGGGTATGAGAAGATGCCCCTGTTGCGCCGCCACGGTCACGGTCTCGGGTGTTGGGACTGTCCAGACAGTGTATCTCCAATTTTGGGTACCAGCAACACAGACGTCGAGCAGGTATGTTTTGCCTAGTGCCGCCCCGACGTAGATAATCATTTGATCTTCGGGAAATTCAAACGAAATCGATTCCTCTCCTAGTCGGGTGGAGTAAGATCCTTGCACAAGTAAATAGTTCTGTCCTCCCATGGCAGGAGCCGCGGGTGTGAGGGTAGTTTGCGCCGGAGGCACGTTCATCAGCAGCGGTAATTGTTGTTTCGCCCGCAGGTTGTTTATGGCCTTTAGCTTGATATTTGCCGCGAGTGGCTGGATATTGCGAGGAGCGAATCTGGGTGCCGGATGCCTCATGCTCATCATTTCTGCTAACCTCCTGGTTTTATGATTTCCCTGGGACCGTGCCCAAGGCGCATTGGCGACATTGGCTATTTCAAAATCCTCTAATCGACCTCCGATGAAATATGCACGAGGGTATCTGTGCCTACCCCCACTGTCAAGTACCCCATCCGACAGTACCCCATCCGACAGTTCCCAATCCGATCCCGCCTTAGGGTTTTGAAACAGCCCAAATCTTCCCGGCAGGGTGAGGCTCGGTCACAAGTTCACGTGGGGGCCGAACCGGTTTATGGTCCACAAAAGGAATAGGTCCCGGCATAACCGGGGCCTTCCCTTACCGGCGGTGTGCGTGCCGCTATCTGCTGTACCTTGCTTGGAGCTTTTCCACGATGCGATGTGCATCGTCGACGTGGGCAATGATACGGCCTTGGAGGCCCTGGGTTTGGGCATGCTCTTCCTCCATGGTTACGCCCCTATGCACCGCGACAGGGAGACCCAAAACCAGCCGTCCGCCCTTCGTAGCGGAGGCCTTGGGCATTGTCTCTTCATCACGGCCAGTTGCTGCCACAACGCCAAATTCTCTACAGCCAATTCTTTGAGTCCCGCCGGGAAAACAAGACGAAACATCGAAAACAGCAGCCAGGAGTTGGGCGGTCCTTAAACGCTGCGGCGCCTCAGCCTCAGAAGGTCATTCGCGCGCTAAATTGGGCTTCGCGGCCGGGGTGCATGGCCATGGTGATGGTTCCAAACTGCGGTTCGTTCACGAAGCGATTGGGAGTGCCGTAGTTGGTCTGGTTGAGCGCATTGAACGCTTCCGCGCGGATCTGCATGTGGAGGGACTCCAGCAGGCGGAACTCCCGTGAAAGGGCAATATCCGCAACATGCATTGCCGGTCCGGTTACGGTATTGCGACCCAGATTGCCGAAGGTATAAGCGGGCGGGGCCACGAAGGCGGCGGTGTTGAACCACTCGTTGGAGGTGCGGGTGCCGGAAATGAACACCGGCTCGCCCGTGTAATTGGCGCGGATGGGATTCTCGCCCAGTGTGGTGCCGGCATTCGCCGTGTCGCCGTACACCGAAATGGTGAAGGGCATTCCCGTCTCCGCCTGATAAACCGTCGCCAGTTGCCAGTGGGAGGTGAGACGGCTCATCCATCCCTGCTGCCTCAGCCCCGGGATGTTGTAAACGAAGGTGCCGACGTAGCGAAGGCGAACGTCGCAGGCCAATCCCTTTTCGGCATCGAGGTCGGAGTCATTTTGCGGAATGGCGGACTCATCCATGGGGGAACGAAAGTCCGGCGCGTTGGTAATGGCTCTTGGCCCAGGTGACGCTGGTAAGAAAAGTGAGCCCGTGGGAGAAGTGATGGCGAACGTCCACCCAGCCCGCGTTGTACCAACTGCGGGCGGAGTTTTCCAGTAGATTGATGGTGGAGACGGGCTGATCCAGGCTGGCGACGGTGAGGTCGGCGGGAATGACGTCTCCGGTGGGAATAACTGTTCCAGGAAGAAAATTGATGGACTTGTAAGGCCGGCGCGGCTGGAGGAGCCCCGGTCCGGGAGGTGGGTTGTTGATCAGGTGCGCGCGCTGGAGGTGGAATCCATCCTCGCCCTGATAACCGATCTCCAGCACCGTGTTCGGGGTAAGGGATTTTTGCAGCGAATAGCTCCATTGCTCGATGTATTGCGACGGGCTATGCGGGTGAAAGGCGGTGAAGCTGGTCACGGTAGATGCCCAGAACCGGCGGGGCAAAGTTAAATCCCGTCAGGCTGGGAGTGTAGTTGTCACTCTGCTGGGTTTGGGGGAAGACAAAGGGCACGTTGTGGCGCTGATTGCACCACGTATTCATGTCCACGGGAGTATAGAAAATTCCGTAACTGGCGCGCATGACGAAGGGAAACTTTCCCTGGAAAGCGTGGGTCAAGCCCACGCGGGGCGCGAAGTTGAGCCTCTGAGAGTAGAGCAATCCGGCGGGAGTGCCTTCCTGGCCTCCGATGAAGATATAAGGAACACCATCCACCCAGGTCAGGTTGCTGCCGTGCTTGTCGGCCTGGATATCGGTGAGCGGGCTCATAAACTCGTAGCGCACGCCGACGTTCACGGTGGTATTCCCCGTGACTCGCCAGTCGTCCTGCACAAAGCCGTCGGCGTACCATTGGCGCAGATTCATTTCCGGAATTCCGGCCTGCCGTTGTTTGACGACGGGCAGACCCAGCAGAAAGCTCGCCATGGCGGCGCCTGTACCGTCATTGGTGGCGGTTTCAGTAGTAAATCCATTGGTAAACTGATAATAGCCGCGGTTTTGAAAGAAGCCCCACATGGGCCAATCGTAATTCCGATAGTCGCCGCCCATTTTGATCGAGTGCCGCCCCCATTGCTTATTCCAGATGTCACCCCCTTGCAGGATGGTGTCCCAATCGTGTACGGGCGTCGCAGCATAAGAATCGCCAAAGGAGTTATACCCCTGAACCGTTACGTAGGGCATGCCGTACGCTCCCACGCCGCCGAATCCCACTCCCTGGATACCCAGTTCGTCGACGTAGTCAGTGGTGTCCTGGGAGTAGCGGTGCATGGAAAGGCGCGACATTCCCAGCCAGAATACGTTGACGGACGTGGAAGAGATCAGGTGGGTGTACTGAAGGGTTGCGTTCTGCGCCAGATTGTTGTCAAAGGACCCAAAGCCAGGCAGATTCTCCGGGGTAAAATCCCTCTCGACCCCAAAGGAATAGCGTCCAAAAAGGGCGTCGCCACGGGGCAAGTTCTGGTCGAGGCGAAGCGTCGCCTGGTTGGAAAAATTGCGGTTGTTGCGCAGATCAAGATAGTTGTTGGAGTCCGGTCCCACGCCGATGGGCGTCGACCCCATGCTCATGCCCCCCATCCCCATCCCCATCCCTGAAGCCATATTGGGAAGCGGCACCTCCGCCAACTCGCCCAAGGCGACGGAGTTGATTCGGTTGCTGGGGATCACATCATTCGGAAAGGAGTTGCGGAGAGTGGCGGGATTGGTAGGGCTGGTGGGAAGCGACGGGTTGTAGTTGGGATTCGCGTACGAGGTTGAGGGATCGTAAATGGTCAACCCGGTCATGCTGAAATCGCCCATCTGCTCCATCGCGGTGGGAACGGTCTCAATTTGCGCCAGGCCGTTGCTTAAACGGAAGCCCTCCCAGTTGGCGAAGAAGAAAGTGGAATTCTTGCGGATCGGACCACCGACCGATGCGCCGAATTCATTCTGGGCGAGATGGGGGATGTTGCTGGGGTCCGTGAACGTGCGGGCATCAAAAGTGTTGCTGCGGACATATTCATAGGCGTCCCCGTGCAGCCCATTGCCGCCGGACTTGGTGACGATGTTCACCTGGGCGCCGCCCGCGCCGCCGAATTCCGCCGAGTAACTCCCCGTCTGCACCTTGAACTCGCGAATGGCGTCGGGCGAGGGGCTGTAGGAGAGCGTGTTAAACGTGGGGTCGGTATCGGTCGAGCCATCCAGCAAGAAGTAATTGGCGTTGGGCCGCCCGCCACCGACGCTGAGGGCCGAGTTCTGGTTGGGGCGCCAGTAGAGAGGATTGTTGTTCCCCATCTGCGAGCCCAAATCCCGCGTGAGCGGCAGGGGCCAGTAACGCCAGGTCGAGCACATGCCCGCCATTCAATGGCAGTTCCTTGGTCAGAGTGGGTTCAATCACCTCACCCAGGCTGGCATCCGCCGTGCGCAATAGCGCCGCCGAGCCAACCACCTCGACTCTCCTGCCTCAGCGGGCCTACCTGCATCACGAGGTCGAGGCGAAGATACTGGTTCACTTCCAGCGTTAACGCTCGCACCGGCAAGTCGAATCCCTGCAAGACGGCAGAGAGCTGGTATTGCCCCGGGTTGAGGCTCACAAACTGATAGGTGCCTTCTGGGGTGGTTTCCACCGTACGCACCAGCCCCGTTTGGGTCTCGGTAAGAGCGACTTTCACGTTGGGAAGCGGCAGCCCTTGAGCATCGCGTATGATGCCGTCGATGTGCGCGCCGCTGGCCTGCGCACGAACATAAGGTGCTTCGAGGCCAACGATCAGAAGTGCGGCTAAAATCCCCATCCATTTATGCATAGGTCCGCCTCCCCGTAGCGAGGAGCGGATTGAGACCGCTCCTCACCACAGTATTATCATTACCGAATCTGGTTAGACCCTTTGAGGCCCCAAGAATGAACCGACGCAGCCGGGAGACTACCAGTGGATGGCGAGGCCCGCAATAGTCCAAACCTATTAGCGCTTTGGATTTGAGCGATTACCAGCTTGAATAATTGATGTGGGTACTGTGACCGGATCAAAGGTGGGCTTGCAGCGCCATCGTCCAGGAAAGGCACGTGCCAAACGTGACGGAGGAAGAGATAAGTTGGGCCCACAGAAACTGGCTCTCTGCCAAAGTATATCCCGCAACGCCGAAAGGCGTCGGTCCTGCCTGACGCCACAGTGATTACGAATCCACTCGCCTGGTCGGCAAGTCGTGCCCGTGGGTGTGCTGTCGGAGGCGGTCCCGTCAGGTAGGCAAGGGCAAAAACTCGCGGGGCAGGGCAAGCCCTCCCCCTCCATCCAATCCCGGCGCGCCACCCGCGACGGTGGGTTAGGCCCTGACCTCGTAAAGCCTTGCATTGCAAATGCCTCCCGAGTCGGCGGATGAAAATGGGCCAATCGAAACCAGTTGGCGCATCCTCAATTTAGGCGCAACGCGAGAGCCGTAACCATAGTAGGTGTCATACTTTCTGCCCGTGGCCGGGTCGGAATAGAAGAGGGCCACCAGTTTCAGGCTCCTGTATGGGGCCCGCTCTCTGAGAAGTTCTACGGAGTGTTCGAATTCGCCGCGATTCTTCTTGCTCGGGCCGCCCTTAAAACCAATCGTTCTTTCAGTCGCCGGGTCATACCTCGGGGAATGTATGTAGAACTTGAACTCCACGAAGGCGCACCCCCCCGGGCGGCGAAGGACCAGATCGATCCTGCCACACTCAAAGAACTGCTCAACGGTTGGATCGAGCTCGGTGACAGCTCGGGAGAACATGAATCGGAACACAGACTCGTTCCAGCGTGTAAGTGGCATCACCGCTGCTATATCTGTCTCGATCTGAGCAATTGTTTTCTTGAAGGCCGTAGTCAATAACCGACGCACCAGCCGTTCTCCGTCGCTGAGGTCTCTTCAATCGAAAATGCAAAATCTAAGATCAGAAATCGACAATCGAAAATCCAAAATCGGAAATTGTCAGTGCCCGCCGCCGGTGAGTTCTCTCACGATGTCGCCCACAAAGCCCTTGGCGTCACCGAAGAGCATGAGGGTTTTGTCGAAGTAGTAAAGCGGGTTATCGATGCCGGCAAACCCGGGGGTTCAGGCTGCGCTCGATGACCATGACGGTGCGCGCCTTGTCGACTTCTTCGTGCCAGCAAGTTTGAACTGTGGTGGTATCGAGTGCGGATGTCATTTGTGAACGACAAGAGAAGCGGTTGGTCGTCCTGGTGGCATCCGCAGGGCATTTTGGTGGTTAGGCTATTACGGCCAAGCGGCGCCCATTAGACGTGAAGGCGACTCAGGCCGAATCCCTTCGCGGCCCTATCAATCAACTGAAAATCAATGGTGAGGTGCGGATATACGAGCAGGAATCGCTAAGACTAAAGGCGGCGGCGTTACGCAGCGTCTACCGGGGCCTTCGGCTTCTTCCAGTCAACCGGAGAAATCCCTGACCGCATGTAGCGGCCGTCTGCCTCAGCCCGTTGCTTCGAGCAGATGATGGCTAAACGAGTCGATAACCAAGGTCGATGGTGGCAATACCATTGGCCTGTTGCGCGGAGTCTTCCACGATGTACTCGTGCATGGCGATGGGGCTGGTGCCGCCGTTGATCAGATGTTTGACCAGATCGAACCCGTGTTCGACGATGTTCACATGCTCATCCATTTCACAATCCAGCAGATGAACCACACCACCAGGCGTGCTGAGAGCCGCTAATGTCAGTTGGACCCTGCCTTGCTCGTACATCTTCTTCACGGTGATCATGGGAATCATGAGGTTATGTTCAATATCGTATTGCGGTGGAATGTTCGCGGTGTGCAGCGCGGGAGACTCCGTGAAATAGCCCTGCGACTTGTAAGTACTGTTCAGCTTGCGGAGAATGGTTTGGACGTCTTCAGACAAGCCGGGGTCCACCTCTGCGATGAATCGTTCCTGGTCGATGCGCACGATCTTGCGCACGTAGCTGAACCAAGGAACTGCGGGCGAGGACTCGGGGTCTTGTTCATCGCTGAGGACGGCAAAGAGATTTAGCAGCGCCGTTTTCCCCAGGATCTGCGCACCGTTGGTTAGTGTGTCATAGTTTTGACCGAGGTCGCCCACTGGCGGTCCATACTTGAGGTCTACACTCTTACTCGCCGCCAGGACTTTCCTGAACGGGTCGAAACGCGGCGAGGGGAGCGCATCCAGGGGAATGAATTGAGGCGTCCATTTATTGGGAAGACGGGCCACCTTCACCTCGTAACGTTGTGGCGTATTCGATCTGGGCTGAAAGAAAAAGCCCGAGACCACGTCGAACCTAGAGAACGTGACATTGACCTGCCAGGTTGGATACCCCTCCGGGCGGGGGATAGTTAATGTGGCCGTCGTGTCAAAGTTTGGAATCGCCGTCCTTGCGACAGGTCGGCTGAGCGGGGTCACTTCGCCGATCTCAACCGTGACCTCGGGGTCGACTGCCCCCAAGCCTTCCATCGTTTTTGCTGTGATAGTGATACTTATGGAGTCAGGCATTGTGCTACCTCCTCTAACCGTCCACTATTAGGTGTACAGTCTGTGTGTGCCGGGGCGTGCCAGCGGCTACCCGCTACTCTTCCTTCTGCTTTATGAATTGACTCAACGAGGGCGAGCCGGTCTGTTTCAGAAGATTGCCGAGCTTCATATCGCTTCGAAAGCCGGCAGCAAAATCCTCGCCGTACTCTTTTCTTAAGGTCCCGATTAGAGTGTCCGATCGCTTTTGTCGAATCTCGCCGTCATTATCGCGGCATCTTCTATCTAGTCCAATATTACACTCCTTTGCCATATTGATCCCTCCGATGTATGATTTCCGGAAGCATGGACCTTCCGGGCCGCGCCTTTCCCTGCCGCAATGCTCACAATCATTCCTACACAGGTACGGTGACGCCTCGACTTTTGGTCCGAACGACGAACAGAGTCAGCAAGTAATGCTGATTAAAAAAAGACTCGCCGTAGCACTCCGTTAATTCACCAGCGGCGTTCTCTAGCGAGACCGTGAAATCGCCGACAATGCCCCCTTTTCGCGGTCGTGTAAATCTATTCACCGACTGCAGCAGCTCCTCCGGCCTGACCGCAGGGAATTCGCGCTCGAAACGGCGGGAACGGACGAAGTGCCGGCAGCGAGTGATCTGATCTTCTGGTTTGGGCATCCACCATGGTGTGCTGATCAGGCCGGCTAATGCTTTGTCGTGGCCGTGCTCGATATAGCGGCGAAAGGTAGTTACGCACGATTTTTCATGTAACTTTCGAAGCTGTTGGATTGCCTGCCAGCAAGGAGTCGTGTCGAGGGCCTGCGCGGTGAACAGCTCCCCGCCGAACATCAGTGCGGAAGATCCGTAGTTTGCCTCTGACTCGAGCATGTCTTGATAATCGGGCTCCAGTGTTTGCGCGGTGTCACCCAAGAAGAAATCTCGATGCCAGGGCAGCACTGCATGAATTGTGTCATGGAACGAAGCCCAGACCCGCTTGGGCTCAGGCTGGGAATCATCAACCAGAATGCGTTTCTCATTCGGCAGCCAAAGCGCAGCGAGGCGGATTTTGTCCCGTACCACGTTCACAATCTTGTTCGCGCCAATTTGAATGCGGTGGGCGAGTCGCTGAAGGAACTTGGGGTCGTCAAGACTGTAATAATCTCGGTGAACCTTCAAAAACTCAAGGATGCCGGCAATCTGGACTGGCGGTTTCCGCAGGTCACTGTCACGGAGGATACGTTCTATGATCTTGTCGATCTCCCTTCGAGTTGATTCATCTACCGTGCTCATTCTTAGTGAACCTCCGCCCGCAGAAACTTCACAAATTCATCTAGTAGCTTTCTTTCTTCCTCGCTCAGCCTAGAGAATGATTCTGATTGCGCGGCAAAGCTTGATGCCTGCTGGCAAAACGCTGCCGGGATGTCCTTAATGGCCCCCGCGAGAAGCGCCAGTTTTCTCTGTGGGATCTCAAAAAAACGGCTGAGCTTATGCAACAAAAGCGGGGTGGGACGGTAGGTGGTATCACGCTCTAATTCTGCCAATTCTTCTGTTGAAGCGTCGATTCTACGGGCAAGCTGGTCAAGGGTCAGCCCTTGCTCCTTGCGCAATCCCCTTATCACTTCACGGAACGCCAATCTTACCGTCTCCAACTCCCGTTCTCTCGGCCTCATAACCACTTGAACCTGCTGGTTGAGGGCTTTCGCAATGCGGTTGAGCATCGACAGCGAGTGCCCTTCATAATCCGCGTCTTCCAGGCGGCTGATGACGGATTGCGTGGTATCCACTCGCTCCGCCAACTCTTTTTGACTGAGCCCAGCTTGCTCGCGAAGTTCGTAAATGGTGCGGGCAACTTCGGCGTTCACCCGCTCCTGTTCCAGAGATGCCTTCCGTTGAACGTCCTCACCCACGTAGCGGCGATGAAGAATCCGAACGGCATTGGATGTTTTCCGAGTCTTATTCATGGTCGGGCTCCTTGTACGTATATTTAGCCGGGTTGGTCGCAAACAGCTTGCGATGGCCAATCGCCAATTCAATCTCCCTCTCGGGAACTTGCTTCTCTTTGGTCAGCCCATGCGAGATCACCGCCATTTGTTGATAGAAGAAATAGAGCATCCGATAGTTCACCGTCTGAAAGCTTGTCCGCAACTCGTAGATGCCGTCGCGGAGAAAGTCCGCTTCCGGACGGCGCAACTCGTGCCCCAGTTCTGCCAACCGCTCGATGCGCACGATGCATTTGTCCTGCACCTTAGAGGGCAGCCGGTCCAACCAAACCAGCAGGGGGCATGCTCCCCCTTCCTCTGCAAAAAAGACCACGGTGGTGGCAGGCACGAGCCTCCTCTCCCACACGCGATCAAAATATCGCAATATTGCGATTATGTCAAGGACATTTTTGGCGGCCTGCAACTCTTGCCATTTAGGCCGGATTGGGAACGAAAAACGCCCTTTGCGGATACCCAAACGGTGCGTTCTGCCTGGCGGTGGGGAAATTCCCTTCTCACAATCTTGGTTCAGGTCCACCTTGGTTCAGGTCCACACCCAAGTGCCCGGATTTTCAGCGACGCCAAGCCGCGAATTCGAAGGGATCCGCTTGGCCGTATGGTGTTGTGGGTTTGTGCGGTCATTGCTGGCGGTCCGGCCGGGTGCGGAGCGAGGGGAAATGTATAAACTCCAGGGGTAGGGCAAGCCTTACCCCTGGAGTTTCTATATTTCTGACGAGAGTACTTTCATTTTGAGCGAACATGTCATCCTGAGTGGGGATGGGCCTGTTGGCCCACCGAGCCCGTACTTTGGGCGAAGGACCCCTGTAGATCGTTCCTCCCGGTGGGCCGCGAAGAACTGCCGGGGTCCTTCGGCCCGAACGAACCGGGCCTCAGGATGACGGTCGCAGGAGGGGAGAGGTATCGTTTTCAATCGAAAATTGTCAGTGCCCGCCGCCGGTGAGTTCTCTCACGATGTCGCCCACAAAGCCTTTGGCATCGCCAAAGAGCATGAGGGTTTTGTCGAAGTAGTAAAGCGGGTTATCGATGCCGGCGAAGCCGGGGTTCAGGCTACGCTTGATGACCATGACGGTGCGCGCCTTATCGACTTCCAGGATGGGCATGCCATAGATGGGGCTGCCCTGGTCGGTCTTCGCCGCGGGGTTGGTGACGTCGTTGGCGCCGATGATCAGCGCCACGTCGGTCTGCGGGAACTCCGGATTGATGGAGTCCATGTCGAACAGGCGGTCGTAGGGAATGTCGGCTTCCGCCAGCAACACATTCATGTGGCCGGGCATGCGGCCGGCGACGGGGTGAATGCCGAATTTGACATCGATGCCCTTCTTGGTGAGCGCGTCGAAAAGCTCGCGCACCTTGTGCTGCGCCTGCGCCACCGCCATGCCGTAGCCGGGAACGATCACCACGGTGTTCGCGGTGGCGAGGATGGTGGCGGCCTCTTCCGCCGTGGCGCTGCGCACCGTGCGGTCTTCCTTCACCGCGGCCGCAGAAGCTTGCACCTGGCCAAAGGCCCCGAACATCACGTTGGTAAAGGACCGGTTCATCGCTTTGCACATGATCACGGACAGGATGAAACCGGAAGAGCCATCCAGCGCTCCGGCCACCACCAACACTTTGTTGTTGAGCACGAAGCCCAAGAGCGCTGCGGAAAGTCCGGCGTAGGAGTTGAGCAGCGAGATGACCGTGGGCATGTCCGCGCCGCCGATCGGTGTTACCAGCATCACGCCGAAAACCAGCGATACACCCACCATCACCGGGAAGAGCCGCGCAGACTCCGGATGAAACATCAGCCAGAGCGCGATGAGGATGGCTGCCCCGAGCACCGACAGGCTGACAAAGTTCTGCCCTCGGTAAGTAATGGGCCGCTGCGGCAACACTTCCTGCAACTTCCCCGCGGCAATCAAGCTTCCGGTGAAGGTCAGTGAGCCGATCACCACTTCCATCGCGATCTCCACCATTTCAAATTTCGTGAGATGGGGGATGCGCACGTAATACTCAGCAATACCAATCATCGCCGCCGCCAAGGCGCCAAAAGCGTGACTGAGAGCGGTCCGTTGCGGCACCGCGGTCATGGGCACCAGGCCGAGGGGAATGCCCACGATCGCGCCCACCGCCAGCGCCACGATGATCCATTTGTATTCGATGATCTGGTAATCGCAGAGCGTGGCGGTGACGGCCAGGACGGCGCCGAACTCACCCGCCAGAACGCCGTGCTTGGCCGTGGCCGGTGAACTGAGCCATTTGAGCGCCAGGACGAAGAGCGTGACCGCTACGATATAGGCTACGTCAATGAGCTGCTGCTGGAGGAGGTGGTTCATGGTTTCTTGCCCTTGCTGAGCTTGAACATGCGTAACATGCGGTCGGTGATCAGGAATCCGCCCACCATATTGCTGAAAGCCGCGGCCACCGCCACCGCTCCGAGAATGGTGGAAAGGGTGCTATCGTGCCGGCCGGCAATGATGATGGCGGCCACCACCACAATCGCGTCCAGCGCGTTGGTAAGGGACATCAGCGGCGTGTGCAGCAACGGGGAAACTCGGCGGATCACTTCAAATCCGATAAACCCCGCCAGCACAAACACATACAGGCAGTTGATGAGGTCGAACGTCACAGTTCCCTCCTTCGTGTCAGGGACAAATGGTCAATTCACGGACGCCGCGCTCCGGGCCCGCGGCGGCGGGATGTTCCGAGCAGTTGCGGAAATTCGTGGGCATTCGTGGTTTATCCACAATGCTTCCCGCCCCTTGCCCTTTAAATTTTTTCCCATCATCAAAAAATTCGCGCCTAACTTTTTTGCGCGGCCAACGCCGGCAGCGAGAAAAATTCCCGCACCCGGGCGTTCACCACCTCGCCGCCTCGCGTCAACAAAGTATCGCGCGTGATCTCGTCTTCAAGATTCACTTGCAGATTGCCCTCCTTCCCCAAATGCAGCAGGAAGGCTGTAAGGTTTCTCGCATACATCTGGCTGGCGTGGTAGGGCACGGTGCTCGCCACGTTAATGTAACCGATGATGGTCACGCCATGTTCGATTATGCGCTGGCCTGCTTTCGTCAACTCGCAGTTGCCGCCGCGCTCCGCGGCCAGGTCCACAATCACCGACCCGGGCGCCATGCGTTCCACCATCGCGCGCGTGATGAGCTCCGGCGGCTTCTTGCCGGGAACCACCGCGGCGGTGATGACCACGTCACTTTCCGCCACCACGCGCTCCAGCAATTCCCGCTGCCGCTGGAAAAAGGATTCATCCTGCTGCTTCGCGTAGCCCCGCTTGTCTTCGGCGTCCTTGGCCTCGATGGGCAACTCGATGAAGCGCCCGCCGAGGCTTTGCACCTGTTCCTTTGCCGCGGGACGCAGATCGTAAGCGGAGGCCACCGCGCCCAGCCGCCGCGCCGTCGAGATCGCCTGTAACCCCGCGACACCCGCGCCAATGATGAAGACGCGGGCAGGCGTGATGGTCCCCGCCGCTGTGGTGAGCATCGGAAACATGCGCGGCAAGCGGTCCGCCGCCAGCAGCACGGCTTTATAGCCGCAAATCGTGGCCATAGAGGAGAGCGCGTCCATGCTTTGCGCGCGGGTGATGCGCGGCATCAATTCGACGGAAAAGGAGGTGACTCCCGTGGCGGCGAGTTGCTGCGCAGATTCGATGGAGCCAAAGGGACGATGGAAGCCAATGACCGTTTGATCGCGGCGAAAGAGCGTGAGATCGTCCTTGCCTGTGGCATCGTTCGACCCGTAGCTGAGCACTTGGACGATGACATCGGCGGACTGGAAAACTTCGGCGCGCGAGGCGGCCAGCTTGGCGCCCTTCTCCACGTAGTCGGCGTCGGGATAGCCGGCACTCACTCCCGCGCCGGCTTCCACGAGGACCTGGAAACCGGCCTTCATCAGATTGGGTACAACCACCGGGACCAGCGCGACGCGCCGCTCGCCGGGAAAGACTTCCTTGGGAACACCGACGATCATTAGCAACCCCCTCTCTATTTGATGACGGATTGCGACTTTATGATTTGAAATTCTGTCCGCGGCCTTGTATGGCCGGCCGAATCATTGCATTCCGATTTTTAATCCAATGATGGTAAGTGTGCAAGGAACTTTTGCTCGTATGCAGCCGGTCTCACCGCTTCTTGATGCGGAGGCCGCTGCTCGAAAGGGTCGGCCGGATGATCTCGGTCAATTCTCTCGCGGCAAGCGCAGAGTGAATTCATCATGCTTGCCAAGTTTTATCTTGCTCGTCGGAACCAGCACCAACCCGCGGCCGAAGGCGCTTTTTACACGGAAGACGGTGGCTCGATAACGCCGGCCTCCGGTGGTTTCCAACTCCATCTCTTTGCCCGAGTGCGCCAAAAGGAGGGATCCCAGCCGTGGCCCGTCGGCCTTGTCGCGCTGATGGAAGATAATGGCGCGGACACCCAACTTTCCCTCCTCGAAGGCCTCCATAACACTGCAGACGACCGGACTGTTCTGCACCTTCGTCCCTGCGCCCTGAACTTGGACGCCATGCGCAGTGTTGGAAACAGGAATCACCAGAAATGTTGCCAAAGCGATTGTCGCGAGACGTCTTTTGAGCACGGCGACCTCACTCTGTCTTTGCAGTCATAGCAGAATACCTTCAGCCGTGGCTCGCTGGTCACGACTACCCTTAAACCTCTTAACGGATGAGGCGCTCCAGCTGCCATTCCCATACCCGCAAAGAATAGTTTTCCTGATTGTACAACGAGGTTGCTCAACTGTGTCGCATGGAAAACTGCTCTCCGCGGAAACAAAAAGGGGGTTTCCGAGGATGCTGCGGGCATTGCTTATCGAGGGCAAAAAAAATCCTTGCAATTACGGAAATGTTACGGTAGTATTTCTGATTGCCAGTACGAAGGTGGACGAAGTAATAGGGGGCACGGTTGATTCCTGGTTTCAGCCGAGCTTGTTTTGAAGCTCCACATCGTCTCGGTTGAAACTCCTCGGAGGTCGATACGCGAAAGGCTTTCGGATAAGGGCTTGAGGCAAGTGGGTCCCTAGCAAGAAACCCTCCCGCCTGTTTCAATCCCCGAAGCTCAAAGTAGTCGAACGCAGCGGCCGCAAGAGCGTGCAAGTTGCTTTTCGCGCTCTAGAGCGGAACGTAGACTGTTTTCGTTAGGTTGTTGAGGTTGGTCTCGCCCGGTGATCCGGGAGGAACCAAGCCCAGCATCCTGGTGACCTCGTCGAATGACGAGCGCAAGGTTGTAGGAGGAGGCCCAGGGAGACGCGAGTCATCTCTGGGGACTCGAAGCTCTTTGAAAACTGAATAGTGTGGCGTCTACCTAGTAGTCGTAGCTATCAGCATTTAGCCTTCAGCTCTCAGCAAAAGCGGGAAAATCGCCCAGTTGGGCGCGGGAGGTTGGGTTGGTGGCTACACCCTGTCCGGGATTGGATCCGGGCAGTGAAAGAAAGGCGGATCTGCGGCGCATACGCGCAGCGATTGGCTTTCAGCAATTAGCGGCCAGCTAGGACAAGTTAAGATGTTCGAGCTGTAAGCCGAAAGCTGAGCGCTGAAAGCTGCGGGTGATGTGTTGAGCAGATTATATGGTCAAGCTACTAAGGGCGTACGGTGGATGCCTTGGCGCTAGACGGCGAAGAAGGACGTGGCTACCTGCGATATGCCTCGGGGAGGGGGAAGCACCCTTTAATCCGAGGATCTCCGAATGGGGAAACCCTTCCGGGAAAAACCCGGAAACGGCCCGCTGAATACATAGGCGGGTGCGAGCCAACCCAGGGAAGTGAACCATCTCAGTACCTGGAGGAAGAGAAAACAATAGTGATTCCGCTAGTAGCGGCGAGCGAACGCGGAAGAGCCCAAACCCAGTCTTCCTTAAAGCAGTGAAGAGTGACGAGTGAAAAGTGACGAGCAAGCAGTTTAATCTTGCGAGTCACTCATCACTGATCACTTGCCACTGTTTCAAGGAGGGCTGGGGGTTGTAGGGCGTGCGTCGGTGTAGAACCAGAGAGTTACCAATCCAGCGGCTAGTCGAACGGCTTGGAAAAGCCGGTCATAGAGTGTGATAACCACGTAGGCGAAAGCTGACTGGACTCTCACGCGCGTTCCTGAGTACCGCGGGGCACGAGAAACCCTGCGGGAATCCACGGGGACCATCCCGTAAGGCTAAATACGTTCTAGCGACCGATAGTGAACCAGTACCGTGAGGGAAAGGTGAAAAGAACCCCGGCGAGGGGAGTGAAAAGTACCTGAAACCGTATGCCTACAAGCAGTCGAAGGGCAACGTCCGCCGCAAGGCGGGCAAGCCTGACGGCGTGCCTATTGCATAATGAGCCGGCTAGTTATTGTCCGTCGCAAGGTTAAGCGGTGATCCGTCGCAAGACGGGGAGCGAGCCGTAGCGAAAGCGAGTCTGAATAGGGCGTTCAGTGGCGGGCAATAGACGCGAAGCGGGATGATCTACCCTTGGTCAGGGTGAAAGCCGCGTAACAGCGGCCGGAGGCCCGAACCGGTGTTGGTTGAAAACAGCTCGGATGAACTGAGGGTAGGAGTGAAAGGCCAATCAAATTCCGTGATAGCTCGTTCTCCTCGAAATAGCTTTAGGGCTAGCCTCGGATGATTCCTCGCGGTGGTAAAGTACTCGATGGACTAGGGTCCGTTAACGGATACCGAATCCAACGAAACTCTGAATGCCGCGAAGGACAGTCCGGGAGTCAGACAGCGGGGGCTAAGCTTCGTTGTCGAGAGGGAAATAGCCCAGACCGCCAGCTAAGGTCCCGAAGCAATGGCTAAGTGGGAAAGGAAGTGAAGTCGCTCAGACAGCCAGGAGGTTGGCTTAGAAGCAGCCATCCTTTAAAGAAAGCGTAACAGCTCACTGGTCGAGCGGCTTTGCGCCGATAATGTAACGGGGCTCAAGCCATTTACCGAGGCTGCGGATTTGCAGGCCCGTAGGGGTCTGCATCTGGTAGAGGAGCGTTGAATACAGTTTGAAGCGGGACCGTGAGGGCTCGTGGACGGTATTCAAGTGACCCTGCCGGCATAAGTAGCGATAACGGAGGTGGGAACCCTCCGCGCCGAAAGTCTAAGGTTTCCTGAGAAAGGTTAATCCGCTCAGGGTAAGTCGGTCCCTAAGGCGAGGCCGAAAGGCGTAGCTGATGGACAGCCGGTTAATATTCCGGCACTGCGATTGAAACGTTATGACGATGCGGGGACGCAGGAGGCTAGCGGAGTCGTCTGATGGATGGCGATGTGCGCTTCAAGGAGGATCCGGCCGGAAAATCCACCGGGTCGGTTTAAAGCCAACTCTGAGGAGTGAGCCGAAGGGTCTAAGACCCTGTAAAGTCCGCAATGTCACGCTGCCAAGAAAATCCGCTAAGCAGTTTTGGTCGCAACCGTACCTCAAACCGACACAGGTAGACGAGGTGAATATCCAAAGGCGCTTGAGAGAACACTCGCTAAGGAACTAGGCAAATTAACTCCGTAACTTCGGGAGAAGGAGTGCCCCGCTAGGGTTCATAGCCCGAGGGGGCCGCAGTGAATCGCGCTCTGCGACTGTTTAACAAAAACACAGGTCTCTGCTAAGTCGAATACGACGTATAGGGGCTGACGCCTGCCCGGTGCCGGAAGGTTAAAGGGAGAGGTCATGGGGAGCAATCCCTGGCAGCTTCGATCTGAAGCCCCGGTGAACGGCGGCCGTAACTATAACGGTCCTAAGGTAGCGAAATTCCTTGTCGGGCAAGTTCCGACCTGCACGAATGGCGTAACGATAGAGCGACTGTCGTGGCGAGTGACTCAGCGAACTTGTAGTACCGGTGAAGATGCCGGTTTCCCGCACCTAGACGGAAAGACCCCGTGCACCTTTACTACACCCTAGCCTTGAACTATGGGTTTGTCTGCGCAGAATAGGTGGGAGGCTTTGAACCTTGCTTTTCGGGGCAGGGGGAGCCAACGGTGAGATACCACCCTGATGATTCTGTGGTTCTAACCTCGACCCGTAATCCGGGCCAGGAACATGGCTAGGCGGGTAGTTTGACTGGGGCGGTCGCCTCCTAAATTGTAACGGAGGCGCTCTATGGTTAGCTCAGGCTGTTTGGAAATCAGCCGCCGAGTGCAAGGGCATAAGCTAGCCTGACTGCGAGACCAACAAGTCAAGCAGAGACGAAAGTCGGACCTAGTGATCCGGTGGTTCTGTATGGAAGGGCCATCGCTCAACGGATAAAAGGTACGCCGGGGATAACAGGCTGATCGCTGCCAAGAGTTCACATCGACGCAGCGGTTTGGCACCTCGATGTCGGCTCATCGCATCCTGGAGCTGTAGAAGGTTCCAAGGGTTGGGCTGTTCGCCCATTAAAGCGGTACGTGAGCTGGGTTCAGAACGTCGCGAGACAGTTCGGTCCCTATCTGGTGTGGGCGTAGGAGATTTGAGGGGGGTTGTCCTTAGTACGAGAGGACCGGGATGAACAGACCTCTTGTGTACCAGCTGTCACGCCCGTGGCACGGCTGGGTAGCGAAGTCTGGAAGTGATAACCGCTGAAAGCATCTAAGCGGGAAGCACGCCCCAAGATTTGATCTCCCAAGGGCGCGCGTTCGCGTGCTACACGAACGCAATCCCTTTGAAGGGCCGTCGAAGACTACGACGTTAATAGGCCAGGTGTGTAAGCGCAGTAATGCGTTTAGCTGACTGGTCCTAATCGCCCGTTCGGCTTGACCATAAATCTGCTCAGTACATCAACAGCAGCGGCGAGTGATGAGTGACAAGCAATGCTGCTTGCCTCGTCGCCCGCCACTTCGTCCCGCCTTTACTTTGACTTTGGACGCCACACTATTCAGAAAAGAAGCTGTCAGCCATCTGCTTTCAGCTTTCAGCTCGCATGCTTGAAGCTGATCGCTGACGGCTGAACGCTGACCGCTTCTTACAACAATTTTCCGGCGATCATACCGGAGGGGTCACACCCGTTCCCATCCCGAACACGGAAGTTAAGCCCTCCAGGGCCCATGGTACTGCGCGGGCGACTGCGTGGGAGAGTCGGTCGTCGCCGGGATTAATTTGATCAAAACGGCCCAGCCTTGTGCTGGGCCGTTTGGCTTTTGTAGGGGGGGCCTTGTGCCCGCCCTCTTGCTTTTGCTAGCGGTGATGGTGTAGCTTAGCTTCCAATAGGAGGTGGCATGGCAAGTGCCGCCCCCTTCCATTCAGCTTTGTAGAACTCATTTCTGGCCAGTGCCCAGAGCGGCGCTCACTACGTGGACGTTCATGCCGGCTGGCTACACCAGCAGGTCGGCGGTTACCCTGGACGTAACCATCGTATGCCCGTATGTTGCGCAGCGATGCGTTCGGAGATGCAGCCAGGAGCATATCTGCTTGCTGTTTACTGGCTTCTTAAACGGAAAAAGCTTAAGGCCGCGATCTCCGAACGAAATCTTGGATTACTTCGCGCGTAAGGGCTGGCTCTAGGGGCCGGACAATCTGACCAGAATCATCCGCCGCAGGCTGCTTGAACTATAGGCTATAATCGAAGCATGAAAAAAGTGGCGTCCAAGCGCAAGGTCAGGCAGTTCACCGTGGTCATCGAACAGGATGAAGACGGCTACTACGTGGCGACTGTTCCTTCATTGCCAAGTTGCTACACTCAGGCGCGCACGCTGCAAGAACTGTCGCCGCGCATTCGCGAAGTGATTGCGCTTTGCCTCGCCGAACAAGACGCGCCCCGGATGAAGTTCGTAGCTCTCGAGCAGGTCGAGGTCAGCGCGTGAGCCGGCTGCATCCTGTACGGTCCCGCGAGGTGGTCCGGTTTCTCGAGTCTCTGGGATTCGTCCAGGTAAGACAGAAGGGCAGTCACAAATTCTTTCGGCATGCAGACGGTCGAACGGCAACCGTTCCCGACCATAAGGGCGAGGACCTCGGTCGCGGCATCCTGGCCAAAATCCTGCGGGACGCTGGAGTCAAACCTGCCGAGTTCCTGACCTGGCTACGCTGAGATACGGCGATCATTGGGGAGGGGTCACACCCGTTCTCATCCCGAACACGGAAGTTAAGCTCTCCAGGGCCCATGGTATTGCGCGGGCGACTGCGTGGGAGAGTCGGTCGTCGCCGGGATTAAAATAAGTCGACAGTCCGCATTTGACAGTCGACAGCAAAACCGACGGGCGCACAATGTGCGCCCCCTATTGTTTTACGGTGGTCCTTGACAAGGATTTAATCCTTGCTATAGTAAGGATATGGCGAAAGTCACCAGCAAGCTGCAATTGACGGTACCCAAGGCCATCGCCGACCGCTATGGCATTCGGCCTGGGGATGATCTTGACTGGGTCCCCGCCGGCGAGGTGATTCGTGTGGTTCCAACGAAGTGCCGCGTAGTTTCCCATCACCCTCGAAGTGTGGAGGAGCGGCTGATGCTGTTCCACAAGATGCTGGAACGTCAAAGGCACCGCGAGCGTAACCCGGAAGAAATCGAAAAATCCCTTGACCGCCCTTGGAAACCCCACGAAATTGAGCGCGGCTGGCGGCGGGAGGACCTCTACACGCGTGGCCGCACTCGTTGATACCAACGTCCTCGTCTATGTATTCGATCCTGCGGACCGGCGCAAGCAGCGCATTGCCTCCGAACTGCTCGAACGAGGTCTCAAAGAAGATACGCTCAGAGTCCCGCACCAAGCGGTAGTGGAGTTCGTTGCCGCCGTCACCCGGCCTCGGGGAAGGGGGCTTCCTTTGCTTTCGAAGGCCGCGGCTTACCGTGAGGCCGAGGAGATACTGACGGAGTTTGTGATTCTATACCCAACAGAGGCCTTGGTTCGCACGGCTTTCCGCGGCGCCGCAGCCTACCAGCTTTCCTGGTACGATGCTTACATTTGGGCCTACGCCGAGCATTACGGGATTACGGAACTGCTCTCGGAGGACTTTGAGCATGGCCGTCTGTACGGCACCGTGCGGGCGGTTAACCCGTTCCTGGGTTGAGGGTGGTTGCCTCCGGCTGGATCTCCAGAATTCTGACTTGCCGCACGGAAGAAGCGGATAGATGCTGCTGAAGATCGGTCATGACCTCCCCGAAACCTTCCTCATCGGCCGATTTCCGGGCAAACTCACTTGCTCGGAACGGAAATCCGTGGTACAAGCGCTTGCGCTTTCTGTCGCAAGCATGGGTGTGATTGCGATTCTGAGAGGTCCAATTATGCGTTCACTTGCATTCGCAGCACTTCTGATATTGGCGGTCATAACGACGATGTTGACGGTCATCGCCTTCGCGAGCCCGGAAGGCGACGATGCTTTTCTGGGCAGGTGGGATATCACCGCGACGGGCTCCCAGTCAGGGCACAAGAGGTTCTGCTGGTTGGAATTGAGGCGTGACGAGGGAGTGCTCAAAGGGCGCTTCAATGCTGGCGGCGGCGCGGTTTTCGATCTGCCGCAGGTTGCGATCGAAAATGGCGAGCTCAAATTCCAATACCCGCAAGGAAAACCGCCGAAGGAAACCCAGCAGATATGGAAAGCGACCGTGAAGAGCGCCGGCCTGGTAGGAACGGCGCTCCTCAATGGGCAGACGCTCCCATGGACCGGCGTGCGCGGGCCGGTTTGGCCTGTGACTCCTCCAGAGAGAAAGCCCGGCAGGCCTGTTGATCTCTTCAATGGTAAGGATGTGTCAGGCTGGCTTTGCCAAGACCCAGGCCGCCCTATGGGCTGGTTTGTCAAAGATGGCATCCTGATGAACGAGGGTAAAGAGGCCTGCAACATCTATAGCCAGCAAAAGTTCAACGACTTCAAGTTGGAAGTCGAGTTCAATGTGGACCCGCAAAGCAACAGCGGGGTCTATCTCCGTGGCCGGTATGAGATCCAGATACTCGACGGCTACAACCGGCCGATGGATGTCCATAGCCAAGGGGCTCTCTACGGATTCATCGTACCTGCCGTCAAAGCTGACAAGCCCGCGGGAGAGTGGCAGAGCTTTGAAATAACGCTGATTGCCAACCACGTGACGGTGATCGAGAACGGGACCAAAATCATCGATAACGCTGAGGTGCCGGGGATAACCGGTGGCGCGCTCGATGCCAATGAAAAAGGGCCTGGCCCGATTATGCTCCAGGGGGATCATGGCAAGGTGCAGTTCCGGAAAGTGCGCCTTACCCCGCTGATCTGAGCGCGCAGCGCCGCGGAACTGCAAAAGCAAAAGGCAAAATGCAAGAGTGAAAAATCCTCCGCCCAAAATCCTTGCCATCAAAACAAGAAACTTCAAGACCACGGTGGGATTTGGCGTCTGAAGGGTGGAGGACTATACTGGCATCCGCAAGCCGCAGTCTGGAAAGGACGGTTCCATGGTTTCGATTTCCCGGCGTAATCTTTTGGCTTCATTGCTGGTTTTACCCGCTGCATTGCGTGGCGGCGATGACGAAGGCATCTCTCTATTTAATGGCCACTCGCTTGACGGCTGGAAAGCTGGAGAGCACAGCCACTCCTTCCGAGTTGAGGACGGAAAAATCGTGGCTGCCGGACCTCGCGCGCACCTCTTTTACACCAGCCGCGCAGGGAACGCAAATTTCAAGAACTTCGATCTGAAGGCGGAAGTGCTGACGCGCCCGGGCACGTGCTCCGGCATCCATTTTCACACGCAGTTTCAACCGCACGGCCCGTTCAAAACCGGCTTCAAGGTACAAATCAACAACGCCTATGCCGGCGAGGGCGATGAGCACGATCGCCGCAAGACCGGCTCACTTTACGGCATCCGTGACATTTACAAGGCCATGGTTAATGACGACGAGTGGTTCGAGGTACACGCTCGGGTGCGCGACAAGCAAGTGCAGGTTTGGCTGAACGGCACGCCGATCGTCGATTACATCGAGCCTGCCCAGCCTGCGGATTCGACCGTAGCAACGCTCAGTCACGGCGCCTTCGCGCTGGAATGCTGTGGTGACAAACCCCAAGTGTCCTTCCGCAATCTAGTCGTAAAGCCCTTGCCCGATGACCTTCGAACCCCCCCCGAGCAACTGCCGCAGGTGGATGATGTGTACCGCCGGTTGCTGCAAATGAACCGGGAAGGCTATCCCGTGGTGGACTACCACACTCACCTGAAGGGCGGGCTGACCCTGGAGCAAGCGCTTGCTAACTCGCGCCGCGTGGGAATCATGTACGGAATCGCTGTCAACGGCGGACTGAAATTTCCCATCACCAATGACGCCGGGGTGCTGGATTTCCTGGCCAGTATGAAAGGCACACCCGCTTTCATTGGGTTGCAGGGGGAAGGCCGCGAGTGGGTGACCCTCTTTTCCCGGGAGGCGATCGCCAAGTTTGATTACATTTTCACCGACTGCATGACCTTCACCGATGACGGCGGCGTGCGCAGGCGTATGTGGATCCCTGAGGAGGTGGGGGAAATTCGAGATCCCGAACAATTCATGGAGATGTTCGTGAGCCGCATCGTCGGCATCCTCAATCACGAGCCCATCGACATCCACGCCAATCCTACTTTCCTGCCCGACGTCATTGCGCACGACTATGATCGCCTGTGGACTCCGGAACGAATGCAGAGGGTCATTGAAGCCGCCAAAGCCAACGACGTGGCGATCGAGATCAACAACCGCTACCGGATTCCCAGCGCTGCGTTCATCCAGCGCGCGAAAAGCGCGGGGGTGAAGTTCTCCTTTGGCACGAACAATGGCGATCCCAACTTGGGACGCATCGAGTACGCTCTGGAGATGGTCAAACAGTGCGGACTCACGTGGCAGGACATCTTCATGCCTAAGCCGGACGGTCAAAAGGCCGCGCAAAGAAAAGGCAGCTAATAGCTCACAGCCGACAGCCAACAGCCAACAGCCGAGCGCAGGGCCTCCGCAGGTTTTACTGTGAGCAGTGGGCTGTTAGCTGTTAGCCGTCTCCGGTATGATGAACCTATGAGCCTATTTCGGTCGAAGTCGAAGAAACTGAGGGCCGCCAACAAGCTCGAAGGGACCGTGCAATTGCCCGGGGATAAATCCATTTCTCATCGTTATGCGATGCTGGCGGCTATCGCCTCGGGGGAGAGCGAAATTCATTTCTTTTCCTCGAGCGCCGATTGCCAGTCCACGCTCGATTGCCTGAAGTCCCTGGGCGTCAAGATTGAGCGCAAAGAGAACGTGGTGAAGATCGCGGGCGTCGGCTTGGAGGGCCTGCGCGCGCCAGCGGGGCCGCTCGATGCGGGGAATTCCGGCTCAACCATCCGCATGCTTTCCGGGATTCTGGCCGGCCAGCCATTTCGCTCCGTGCTGGTGGGTGACACATCGCTCTCTCGCCGCCCCATGAAGCGCGTGGCCGACCCGCTTACCCTCATGGGTGCGCGCATCAAGACCGCGGACGGAGGCTGCCCGCCGATCGAGATCGAAGGGGGCCACCTTTCTCCCATTCGCTATGAGATGCCGGTGGCGAGCGCCCAGGTGAAATCCGCCGTCCTGCTTGCGGGCCTGTTTGCCGAGGGCGAAACGGAGGTGGTGGAAAAACTTCCCTCGCGCGACCACACGGAAATTGCCTTGGAGCTGATGGGAGCGGACATCGGCCGCCACCAGCGCACCATTGCCGTGCGCGGCCGTGCGCGTTTGGAAGGGAAAAAACTTTACGTTCCCGGCGACATTTCCTCTGCGGCGTTCTTTATCGTGGCCGGGCTTATGGTGCCTAATTCCAACCTGATGCTACACAACATCGGCCTGAATCCCACGCGCACGGCGCTGCTCGACCTGCTGGTCCCCATGGGGGGGCGCGCTAAAGTGGTAAACCTCGAAATCCTCAATGGCGAACTGCTCGGTGACCTGCATGTTGATTTCAGCCAACTCGCGGGCGGTCAGATTCCGGAAGAACTGGTGCCAGGACTAATTGACGAACTGCCGGTACTTTCCGTCATGGGCACGCAAACCGAGCAGGGATTAACATTCCGGGGCGCGGCGGAACTGCGCGTGAAGGAGAGTGACCGCTTGGCGGCAGTGGCGGAAAATCTGCGCCGCATGGGTGCCGAGGTAGAGGAATTTTCCGACGGGCTGCGCGTGGCCGGCCGCCAGAAACTCCGCGGCGCAGAAATCGACCCGCACGCCGATCACCGCATTGCCATGGCCTTCTCTGTCGCCGCCCTGGTGGCGGAAGGCACGACCGTCATCAAAGACAGTTCCTGCGTGGATATTTCCTTTCCGGATTTCTTCGAGACGCTACAGCGTGTGGCGGGATGAACGGGTTAGAGTTGTAGCGCGCCTGTTTTTTAGGTCGGCGGCTCGTTTCTCACGAGCGATGGGAAAGCCGCGGACCTAAAAAACAGGACGCGCTACAACTAACCCGCCTCAGTTGCCTTTTAAGACGGCACTATGCACGTGGAGGGCACGCACGGAAGGGGGCGCCAGGTGGTTCCAGGTCGTCTGAGCTTTGCCGGAGGGCTCTGGAGGCTCCGAGGGGCTGGGTGGCGCAGGCGGCTTTGAACCGGCGCGCAAAATGCGGATGGCGCCGTAGTCGGTATTCACCCGGATCATGGGTCCGCCTTTGCCATAGCTCCCGGAGATGGAAGGCGTGTCGCCTTCCCTCGCCACTTTCAAACCCGGTCCGGAAAAGTCGCACTCCACTTCGCCGTGACGCGAGTGGGCGTCGATTTGAAAACTCGAGGCGGCGGGTAGGGTCAGTTCGACGGCGCCATTTTTCGATTCCACCTGGATATCGTGGGTGGGCGGCGTGGAGGTTTGCAGCGTGATTTGGCCGTCGCTGTCGGTGATGTGCAGGCTGTGTTTGAACTCGTTGACGGTGACGTCCTTCTGGCGGGTGGTAATTTCGAAGGGGCCGTCGATGCCATTCACTTCCAGAGAGCCCACCTCCATGTTCAGGCGCCCGGAGAGCTTTTGCGCGGTCATGTCGGTTCGTAAAGATTCGTAGCGCAAGGTTTGGCCGACATTGCGGAACTGGAGGGCGCCGCTGAACTCGCCGTGAACGGTGACGGTGTCGGAGACGTCGGCGACCTCAATATCATCGCCGTGACCGTCGAGGTCCACGTTGCCTTTCACACCGCGGATTTCCGTGGAGTTACCGGACTTGTGGATTTTCACCAGGCCTTGGACATTGGTGGCGCGCACATCACCCTTGTGCGTGGCGAGTGTCTGGTCGCCGTCCAAGCCGTCCACCACAATGTCGCCGTGCTCGGAGTCAATTTCACAGGTGGTTGCCTTGGGGACGCGCAGGCTCAGGTCGATGGTGATACGGCGCCCCTCATCCGGCAGGGAATTACGGTTGGAACGCAGCACGTAATGTCCGGCTTCTTCCGCCACCTCCAGCTTCAGGTTGTCTGACATCTTCTTGGCCGCGTTCTCGTCGTCGGCGCGAATCGATTCCTTGGCCATCACGTCGATCGCCGCTTGGTCAGCGCCGCGGATTTCCAGGTCGCCGCGCTGGTCTCCCACCACCAGATGAGGAGTACCATGAACCGGCTGCGAAAAGGTCTGGTTGTAGGTGTAGGAATTCAGAAAGAGGTTGGAAATTTCATCGTCGTCAATATGCCATCCCCACTGTTGCCAGGGGTGCAGGACCACCTTGGAGACCACCGTCCCCAGCACCAGAATCAGGATCAGCATCACCACTTCGCTGCCGGAAAAAAGCGGGGGCGGGATGGTGTCCGGATGGGCTTGCGCCTGTAGGTAATCAATGAGCTTTGAGAGCCCCCAGAAGATGATGAGGATGGGCCAGAACTTGGCGATCAATTGCCAGGGATGAATGGAGGGGTTGAAATTCTGCCAAAGGAAAAGGGTGCCCACGCCAATCAGGGTCAGCGCCCAGAAAATTGATCCACGACGATAAGTGTAGACGCTCATGTTGACCTCCCGAAAGCAGTGACCAGTAACAAGCAAGCTTGTCACCCGCCACTGCCTTTCAGGGCCGCATACCGGAAGAACCGGTCTGCGCTGCCTTCGGTCCTTCCTCCGGTTTGGTGCCTACTGCCTACTGCCTTCCGCTTTCCGTCCACTGCTTACTGCTTCTCAGATCCTCGGCCCCTGGGGAGGGCGTGGCGGCCGCCTTACGTCCACCAGCTTTAAGACCCCAATCACTACCAGCAGTGCCGGCCACGTTTTGTTGATTACCCAACCGGGTACAAGTTGATCCAGCAGAAACATTATTCCCAATACGATGAGGAGGACGGGAAGGGTGAGCCCGCCTCGATAGCGCGCCGGTGATGGAGGTGTCGATCCCATGGTTTTTTCCGTATGCTTCCGGGCCGCACGCCGCAGGGCGCGCTAGGTCCCTTGCTTTATACGCTCGAGTTCCAACTCCAGTTCCCGCATTTTGCGCAAGTGCTCCATTTCCTCCAGGTGGAGCTTCTGGTGGACCTCCATTTCCTTGCCGCGAAGGTTGGCGACTTGGGTGATGGCCACGATCAACACGACCATGGCGAACACCGCAAGAGGAATGAAAAATGGTGACATGAGCAATGACCTTCTCTTCCGCCCGCGCAGGCACATCCAAGTCAGGCGGGCTTATTTGCGGTGTCGTGGCCCTTGGCTTTCTCCATCTCGATTTCGAGCTCCTTCATCTTGCGCTGGTGTTCCATTTCCCGGATGCGCAGCTCCTGGTGATACTGCAGCTCTTTGTCGCGTGCCTTAAACCAATGGACGATTGCGACAATGGCCACAATCATCGCCGTGCCGAAAATCACGGCCACAATCGGAATCCACAACGGATTGATATCCATACTTCGTCTGCCTCCTTCGGGCCGCTGAGCTTGGGCAGCTCCGGGCTTTTATTTCAGCCGTTCTTGGCGGCGCGCACTTTCTCCAGTTCTACTTTGGCTTTCTCAAGGTCCAGTTCTTTCATTTTTCGCTCGTGTTCCATTTCCTGGGTGCGAAGCCTTTCGTGCGCCTCCAACTCTTTCTCCCGCATCTTCTTCATGGAAGCGATGGCAACGATCAGCACAACCATAACAAAAGCTCCCAGGGGAACGACTAATGGACTTAGGTTCATGGTTTTCCTCCACGTGCTTCAACCTTCACAATTGAGCCCGCCTTCACCTTACCGCGGATTGTGGGGGCCTTGCGTCCGAACGGCATCGCCGGGACCTACCCTTGCTTCCGTCGCACTTCTCGCGTTCGATCCCTTTACCAACCAGACGATTCCGAGGGTTATCAGTACGACGGGGAAAAGGAGGGGTAGCAAACCGAGAGAGCCTCCCAGTAACCCTAATACCATTCCCGCCAAACCACCTACCACACCGACGACGATCCCCACGGCTGCGCCGATGAGCGCCACGATAATGCCAATGACTGCCATGTTTGCTCTCCTTCGTAGTACCGGTTAATGCAGGTATCTGTCACCAGGTTCGGGGTCCTGGGGTCCGGCTGCATGGTCCAGATTCTTTCCCCAGCCCGTAGTCCCCAGAAACCAGTCCCCAGAGTTACAACCCCTTGGCCCCGGGAATATTGCTCGGTCCTTCCATTGGCTTCTCAGGCTGGGGCGGGCTGGCTGGAAGCTGGGGTTTAGGCCCTCCGAGCCGCCGCTGCAACAACAGGACGCCGGCCACAATCAAGAGGACGGGCCAGAATTTGCTGATCTGGTTGATGACCTGCACGCCGAGGTTATCCAGCAGAAAGAGAACGCCGAGGCCGATCAGCAACGCGGCCCCAATCGGGGCGTTCATTTTCATTTCGCCCAAGCCAAACCACTCCGGCACAGGCTTGCCGCTAATACTTCGCCTTGGCGGTCTGGAAAGAGTCAATCACCATATAGAAGTAAAACGCGGAAGCGCCGAGCCCACAGATGGTGTCCAACGGTCCGTGGGCGCGGTCACTCAGGGCGATGAGGGAAGCAAAGATCAGGACCTGCACGATGGCCTTGATGATTTGGCCGTTGTAAATGGCCCCCACGCCGGGAATGAATCCCAGACCCAGGGCCACACCCGGGACTCGGCCCGGGCCCGACTCCGCCCCAGGGAGGAAGAGTGCTATGTAAGCGGGCCGCCAGGCAACTTTCGCAGTAAACCATTCCGCTTACGTCGCGTTTGCAATCATTACAGAGTGAGCGTCCGCATTGCCCGCAATATGCCGAGGCGTCGTTGAGAGGGTGATTGGTGCATTTCATGGGATTAGGCTCCTTCCAGCCCTGGTGAAGCCGGTTTGCTTTCCGACCGCTGGGAGAGATTGTTCGCTCTTGGCCGCCACCACGACCCATGCGCCTCCGTCGGAGGCCAGGGTTTGATCCGTCGGCGTGTCCTGTGAGGAACCGCCTTCCGGCGCCGCAGGTTTAGGACTTTCTTCCTCTTGAACTTGCGGCTGGCCGCGTAGTTGCCGGAAGCGCGACTCAATCTCGTATACGACGCGCAGATCGTAATAGAACTTCTCCGCGCGCGCATACATCAGGTGTCCTTGCCGGTTGGCCCGGCCAACCCAGGTGCGGGGATTTAGATCCTCAAATCGCAAACTTCTTAGGTTCAACCCGGCGGCGTTGACGATGATCGAAAAAGTGAACACGGTCATGGCCACGGAGTACGCCACCCGGGGTTGCAGCAAGGGCCGAAAGTACGCGGCGATCCGCTCTCGCCAGGTGGGTTCGCGTTCACCAACGGTGGCCAGCAGGATCTTGGAAATGAGCCAGGGTTTGGGTTCCACCTCTTCCGCCGCCCGGCATAGCTCCAGCGCGTGGCGGACATCCCCCATCAGCTCGCGGCAAGCCGTGCATGCGGTTAAATGCGCATCTACCGCCGCTCGGAGGGAGGGATCCAGGAGCCCTTCCAAGTAATCGCTCGCCAGGTTTTCAATTTCCAGGTGTGTCATGGCTCGCTTCCGGCCTCTGTGGGGCCTCTCATACCTTCCATACGCTTTAGGACCCGCGCAAGTTCCAATCGACCGCGATTTATTCGTGATTTAACCGTGCCCTGAGGTATACCCAGCACCTGGGAGATTTCCAGGTAGTCCAGGTCATGCAGGTCACGTAGGACCACCGCCTCCCGCAAGTCCGGCGAAAGCCGGTCCAAAGCGCGCTGGAGTTGCTCTTTCCGCTCCCGGGCCTCCACACGGCCGGCCGGTCCCGTCTCCGGGCTGGGTTTTTCGGCGACCATCTCCAAGTCGTCCTCTATAGACCCCGTCATCCGGTCCTTTTTGGTGCGCCGGTAATGATCCACTAAGTGGTTGCGTGCCACTCGGTGCAACCAGGTGGAAAACGACCCCTGGGCGGCGTCGAAGCTCCGCAAGGTTTGAAAGATCTTAATGAAGACCTCTTGCGTCAAATCTTCAGCTTCTTCGGCCCGGCCCGTGAAGCGGTAGCACAAGTTATAAATTTTTCGCGTGTAGACCCTGAGCAGGCCTTCCCAGGCGGAGTTTTCGCCGGCGAGGCACCGCTGAAGCAATTCTAAATCCTGGTCCACTGCGTCGCACCTCAAAACGGGAGGAAGGCCTTGCCGCCTCGATGCGATAACACGGACAGCAAAGAGCGCAAGAGTTTCGGCGGCATTGTAACAGAAGGAAGCCCAGCACGGGGTCGTGTGGTTTCAGGCTGGGGTTTCAGCTCCGCACTACCAAACCCGTGGTGAGGAATCCAGGTGAGAGTAAAGCTCCGGTGCGCCTCCAAGCTCGTTCATATAGGTTCGATCCGATACCGCTCACCGGGCTCCGTGGATAACTGCACCACGTTGCCCTTCGCTGAAACCGTGATCGGCTGCTGGCCCCCCACGCGCGTCACCTTAACTTGCTTCCCCGGCCAGGGATTCTCCAGCTTAGCCGTTGCCCCTTTTTCACTGAACAGAGTCACACTGGAAGTCGTTTTGCCATCGTGCGCGGCGCTGAGCAGGAATGCTCCAGCGGCGCGTAAATTGCGGAAGCGCGCGCGTCCCAGCCCCTGCGTGTTGGGGAACAGGCGGAGCGTGCCGGTGTAACTCTGAATCATGCATTCATTGAGCACTGCCGGCAACGACAGGTTTTCCGTCCAGATTCCCATGCGCATCATGAAGTCGAAATCGGTGCTGTCCGTGTATCGGCCATGGATCTGGCGGACGCGGTCATTGGCGATACCGTTGGGCAGCCGGCAGTACCGAACCTCATTCTTGAACCATTCGAGGTCCAGCATCCCCAGGCGTGCGCGGATCAGGGGTTGGAAGACTAGATCATTGCCACCTTCCAAACGAATCGTGCGGGCCGTGCGCCGGGCAATTTCCAGGTGTTCTTCGTGACGGCCACTTCCCACCTGGTCGCCGGGAAAAACCGGCGCCAGGGTCACGGGAATGTTGTAGACATGCTCCGGCGGGGCGTTCAGCACGTCGAGCCACACCTCGCCATCAGGCCCCTGGGTTTTCGGATAGGGCGCCAGGTTCTCGCGGACCTCGGTCCACTTGGCGCGCTCGCTCTCATCGCGATCGAGAATTCGCGATGCTTCCAGCATGGCATCGAGGAGAAATTCCGACAGCGCCAAATCCATGATGCAATCTTTGTTGAGCCGGAAGTCCACCGTGCAGCCCCAGTTTTCCGGTGAGGCGCTGGGAACAATGTGGTACTTCCCATCCGCTTCTTTCTTCACAAAGGCAACGATGAAATCGGTGGCGGCGCGCAAAAGGGGATAAATCCGGCGGAGAAAATCTTTGTCGAGCGTGTACTGATACTGCCACCAGAGGCTCTGCACGGTCCACGGCGTTTCACAGACCTCATAACCCCAGGGCGGCGCGGGATAGGGCACCACCTGGCTAGGCACCGGGTACGCAGAGTGTGGGAAAAACGCGCCGGGCATGCCCATCTTATCCCGCGCATAGTTGCGAGCCAGGGGAAATAGATTTTCGACGAGTTCCACATAAGGAAGATTCTGCTCCACGTGGTTGCTGGAAAAGAGCCCCCAGAAAACCTGCTGCGTGTTGTAGTTCATGTGATAGTCGCCATGCCAGGCCGTGCCAATCTTGCCGCTGGTCCAGTTACCGAACAGTCCTGGCGCCACCTTGCCTTCACGCAGGCAGCAAGCCAGAAAATATTGGTTGTGGTACCAGATTTTTTCCAATTCTTTGTCTTCAAATTCCACCGCGGACCGCGACCAAAAATTCTTCCAGGCATCTTCGGTTTCCTGGGCAAGCTTTGGGGGGGAATCTGGGAAAGGCGAGCCGCTTCATTCTTGGCGAAGGTGACGTTGTCCGCGTGGTCGCGAGGCGTGAAAAGCGTGAGGTCCAGCCGGAAAGGCTGCTCTTTTTGGCTGCGCAGGAACACGCCGGGAGGTTCATTCGAGTCCCAATACGCCTCCCTGCTGCCGGGCGCAATTTTCTTCAACCGTTCCTGTGTTTCCGCGAGGCCTTCCACCACCCACTCCCCTCCCACACGGCCGAATAATGCAAAATTACGGTCTTTATCCGTGTGACCGGGATTCGGATTCTCCGCGGTTGGCACCGTGGCAGGAAAGTGCTGGTAACCGGAGAATTCCGCGAAACCCTCTGCGGCTCTGCCATCAAGGTCCGGCGGCGGAAGTTGAGCCGGGAAATCAAGGTTCGGACGATAGCAAATTGAGACAACGGGTGCCGGCGCATCGCTCCAAACCAGCACGTGGCCCGTATTCCAATTCACGAAGCACCACATCGTTGCCTTCTGGCGATGGCCGCGAAGATCGTCGTGCTCGATTTTGAGTGTGAACCTGCCGTTCGAGGGGTCGAGGGTCTGGCGGAGGACGCGTACCTTTCGCGAATCCCAATGAATCCACACAATGCCGCACGGCCAAGGGCGGGGCCACGATTTCCCGTAGGATGAGGTCACCTTATTGGTGTAGTCACGGAAAAAGTCGATATTGTACTCGAGGTCGATCATGTCGGGTTTGCCCTGACGTTTTGCCTCCGCACTGGCGCGCTCCCAAAGTTTCAGCAGTTCGTCGAACGGCAGCACGTATTGATAATGGTCTTCGCTGACGCGGATGTCCCAGGAGTCTTCTTTGCCCAGATGGAGACCCAGCGCGTCCGGCCGCACCGTGATGCAAACTCCGATGTCGCCATTGCCCAGGAGCATTCCTTCGAAAAAATTCGGAGTGGGCAAATCATGAACGATGGCGTGGCGTTTGGCGATCTGGAACCCGTCCAAATTGGCGCCGTCCGAATAGGACTGCCCCTTGGCGGGCAGAACGCCGGCCGTTGCCGTAGCTGCTGTGGCTTGAAGGAACCTTCTGCGATTGGTTTTCATCGTTTGCCTCGCGACCGTGCTCTTGAGATGCCCTCGGAAAAATTGCGTGTTGAAGGTGTGGGTTTATCGAATGGTTCTAACAGAATGAGGGACGGAAGTCTCATAACCCACCTGCGCCAAAAACCGGCACGTGAAGTCTATACATTTTCTTGAAAGGGAAGGAGAGAAAAACGATGGATGGTTATCAAACAACCAACCTCCTGTGCGCCCGGCGCAATTTTTACGGATGGTTGCGAAGCTTGGGCGTCTCCTGCAGATCAGGAGGAGAAACTTGTAGCGCGGGCGTCCCGCGCGCTGGCGTGTGGGCATCCTGCCCGCGCTTTCCTGGCGGGAGCGGGACGCTCCCGCGACCGCGGGCGAGACGCCCCCGCTACGTCCCAGGGGGTCTCGGTCTCACTTTTATGTCGAGCACCTTACCGACGGTTGACATAAGACCGAAGCGGCGGTTAAATGGCATCCCAATCCAGGAGGTGAAAATATGGTGACACGGCGAAATTTCTTAGGAAGCGTACTGGGAAGTGTGGCGGCGGGCGCGGCGGCAGGAAATCGAGATCTCTGGCCGGCAGGGCAGCTCGCCTGGCCCGGGCCCATCGGGCTCTCGGTCTATACGGTCCGGGATGTGTATCCCCAAGACCCCGCCGGAACCCTCAAGAAAATCGCGGCAGTAGGTTACAAGGAACTGGAAATCTCCCCAGCTATTATGTCAGATTCGCTAAAGTCCGACTTGCGCGCAGCCGGCCTGACCGCTCCGAGCGGCTACTTTGAGGCGCCGAAAACGATCGAGGACTGGAAAAAGACCGTTGATATGGGCAAGAACTATGGGCTGCGCTACCTTGTGGTCGGGGATAATCCCCGCCTTGACGCCGAGGCCTGGAAGCGCCGGGCTGATTTGTTCAGCCAATGTGGAACCCTTTCCCTCGCCGCCGGAATGCAGTTCTGCTACCACGCGCATTTTAACGAATTTGCCCGCACCGATAACACCTGCGGGTACGACATCATGCTTACCCGTTGCGATCCGAAGGTCCTGAAAATGGAAATGGATATCTTCTGGGTCGTCTATGCCGGAGTTGATCCGCTGCACTATTTCAAGCTCCACCCCGGCCGATTTCCGCTGCTGCATATCAAGGATCTTTACAAAGACGTGGCGGTCAACCCGCACGAGTCTCCTGCCGAAAACGGCCCGAATCCGTTCGCGCCGGTCGGCCAGGGGAAGATTGATTGGGCCAAGATCTTCGCCCACGTGGGCGAGGCTGGGGCAAAACACATCTACACCGAGCAGGACCGCTGCAATATGCCGTCGCTCGAGGCCATCAAGATCAGCTTCGATTATTTGAAGAATCTGCGCCTGAGCTGATGACCCGGCCGGCCGTGTCCGGCCCCGGTAAGGCTGAACAGGCTGCGGGAAAACCCCCCATGCCGTCATCCTGAACGCATTCGCTGCCGCTCTGTGACATCTCTTTCTTGCCTCGTCAGAGGAATCTGGGGGTCACTGAGGCGTTCAAATGGCGCCGGGAAGCTCGGCTGGCGAACGCGATGCGAATAGTGAGGCTTCGGCTTCTGTGTTCGTAGCGAGTTGCCTTTTGAAGCAGTTTGGCCTCCCGTCAAACGCCACGGCGTGGATCGTCACGTATCCAGGCTGGAACTCCTTGTCGGCGGCGGCGGGGCTGTTGGGTTGGCCGTTTAAACTCCGTTTACAATACACCCCCATACTGACTGCGTACCCAAAAGGAGGGTGATTCAATGGCTGATAACGTACTTTCGGTGCCGGTCGTGGACAACTGGCGGATGGGCCTCCAATTTACTGAAGAACGAAAACTGGCGGCCATCGAGCATTCAAAGAAGCTTGGCCCGCTTGCGGGGCCGATTTCGTGGTCTGGGACATTGCTGCCGAACGGGTTAGGTCAGGGTTCGCCCGTGTGCCGAATGTCCGGCCACAGCCTGGGCACATGGGTCAATGATGGACTCTATCTTCTGGTGCAGGGCGACTATAGGTTTACCGCCGGCGAGTTCACGGGAAGCTTCTGGAAGTTTGATTTCCTTATTGGCTACGAGCCTTTGGGGAAGCGCTACCGAAAGCTACTGGCAGACAATGTTGGCATGGTGATTAAGGAATGCACACTGGCGGGGGCACGATTGATTGTCGACTTTCCGCCGGGCGCCCGGATCGAGAGCGGCGGACACACAATCCTGTTCCGGCAAACCTACGATTGGTCGGAGGTGGGCAAGATCCGGAACACGTTCGAAGTACGGATCGACGACGACGATTGGTCCCTCACAGCAGACTTGGTCGGTGAGCGCTCTGGGGTGTGATACTGCCCACACCTAATCAGCGTCGTCGTCGGGGGATTCAGTACCCTGGAATATGAGAGCCGCCATGCGGTTTGGGATAGATCCGAATGCGTCCGCCTCCATTCCAGGCATGGCGGCCGTTACCCTGTGGGATTGATTTTTGAAGGCCGCTTCCGATGAGCAAGATACTGGTAGTCGATGACGATCCGCATATTCGGGAACTCGTTCGCTTGTTTCTGGAGCGAGATGGTTTTGACGTTTACGACGCTTGCAGTGGCTACGAGGCCCTGGTCAGGCTCGAAACCGTCCGGGCCGATATGGTAATCCTGGACATCATGATGCCGGAGATGGACGGCTGGGAACTATGCCGTCAACTCCGGCAGGCTGGCGATATTCCGCTGCTGATGATCACCGCCAAGGGTGAAACCAGTCAAAAAATCAAGGGATTCCAACTCGGCACCGACGACTACATAGTAAAGCCCTTCGAACCTGTGGAACTGGTAGCCCGTGTCAAGGCGTTGCTAAAGCGGTACCGCATAGCGTACTCCCAAACAGTAGAGGTCGGCGACCTGCTCATGAACCGGAAGACTCACGAGGTGTCGGTCGCAGGCCAGTCGCTGACGCTTCCCCTGAAGGAATTCGAGCTGCTGTTTACACTCGCCGGTTGCGCCGGCAAGACTCTTGCGCGCTCGACGCTGATCGAGACCGTTTGGGGCTACGATTTCGACGGTAACGAGCGGACCCTCGACGTCCACATCAATCGCTTGCGGGAACGGTTTCCGGAAGAACGAAATCGATTCAGGATTCGGACCATACGGGGGCTGGGTTACCGCCTGGAGGCACTTCCATGAGGAGGCGGACTCTCCTTCACGTGCTGGAGACAACTGGCCGACTCGCACTGATCGGCGCGGCTCTGACGATCGCGTATTACCTAACTGCTTTCATCTATGATCGTGTCGGCGCGCACCCTCCCGGTCCACTGGTCCTCATCATCAACACGCTGATGGCCGGGTTGCTTATGGTTCTGGCGGTGACGAACGCGCGATATCTGTTTCGGCCACGGTCGAAGGGTCTTTTCGCGCCGATCACCGAGGCACTGGAGCGGATCGCCAGAGGAGACTTTAGCGTCAGGCTGGATCCCAGCCATCACGGCACTGTCGGCGGACTGGTCCACACCGTCAACCAGATGGCGGCGAAGCTCGACCAGTTGGAGAGAATGCGTCAGGTGTTTGTTTCCGACGTGTCGCACGAGATCCAGTCGCCGCTCACTTCAATCTGTGGTTTCGCGTGCGCGCTCCAGCGGGATGACTTGAGCAAGGAGGACCGCCGCCGGTATTTGGGGATCATTGAAGCAGAGAGCCACCGCCTTTCCAAGCTTGCCGCTAATCTACTCAACCTGGCGTCGCTGGATTCAGAACAGCTCGCGTTCGAACCGAAGCCGTACCGGCTTGATACCCAGATCCGAAATCTCATCCTGGCCTGCGAGACTCAATGGGCTGAAAAGCACTTGGAGATGGAAGCGACGCTCGAAGAGGCCAGCATTACTGGTGATGAAGAGCTATTGAGCCAGTTATGGATCAACTTGATCCACAACGGTATCAAGTTCACTCCAGCGGGTGGCAGCGTGCGGGTGGACCTGCGCCGAGGGGCGCATCGGCACAGAGTGAGCGTGTCGGACACGGGTATCGGCATTGCTCCGGACGACCTGGGCCATGTTTTCGAGCGTTTCTACAAAGCCGACCGGGCCCGAAGCGCTGGGCAGAGCGGCAACGGATTGGGCCTTGCCATCGCGAAACGGGTCGTTGAAATACATGGCGGCGTCATCACGGCGCTAAGCCTGCCAGGAGCTGGCACCGAGTTCGTTGTGGAACTGCCCGTAAAGCATTCCGGTAGCGAGTAGTCGCCCAGCGTTTACCGATTCCTCGCGGCTCCTGGCGTGTTCAACGTACTGCCTCTCGGAACTTCTCGTTGAAATCCTGGACGATCTCCCGATTAAGGGCCACAGCTTGTCGACTGGAAAGGACGTTGGGCCGCGGTTCCCGCCTGAGCAAGGCAGGGGAACGCGTGGGTCAACGGCCCGATCAAAGGAGAGTTCCCTCGATGTCGTCACCATAATCAACTCCCGCCCTCGACCACCGATGCTGTCAAACCCTAAGGTCGAAGCTCAGGCTAGCGTCACCAGCAACGATTTCTTCACAGCTTCGTTGCCCTGGGCTGGATTAGGTCGCCCCTGTGGGCCTCCGCCATTGAAGAGGCCGAACGGCAGTTCGGGCCAGGGCCAGCACCGCTGGCCGCTCCATTTTTGCTTGCGCCCCCCCGCTCTGCATTGCAAGCTCGTAAATTCTTGTTTTTTTTGGCAAGAATTTTTCAGGTCTGCGCGCGGTGGACGCGTAAATAGCGGCTCCGGCCGCATAGCGAGTAGCGCGGAGGTAGCGGCCGTCTGGCTTCCTCCGCGGTTCTTAAGATGGAAACATCAACCCTGATATTAGCATCCAAACATGAAATCCCATGGACGCATGAAGAGCCGCAGACGAACGCAAAGAACGCGTACGTCTGCGCGACCCATTCACCAGGAGATCGGGGACTGGTAGCGCAGCGGAGCCGCAAGGAAATTGTAGCGCCGACCTTGAGGTCGGCACGTGCTGACCTCAAGGTCAGCGCTACGTTCGCTGGTGCTTGCGGGCCGGACGCCGTTCGGCCCTACATTACGTGCAAAATGTTTGCTGAAAAACACGCGGGGCGGGCGCAGACTCCGTGCTGGTGGGAGTCTGCGTTTCCCCCACACTAGCCAGAGCATAGACGCAGAGATTGAAAAGCGTCTCCGCGCCAGCCCGCGACACCCCGACGCGGCCCCATCATTCTCCGCGGAGCGAAGCTTTGGAGTGCGTGCAGCTTGCTGCCGCTTTCCCTCCCGCAAGCTTGCTTGCGGGAACTCCTTCCCGCGAGTTCGCTCGCGGGAATTCCAACCGCGCGTAGTCGGGCAATTTGATGCTGTAGCGGCGCGTTTACCTCGCCAATGGCGGCGTAAGGCCGCCTCTATATCAAATTGACCCGCCACCCAACCTTTAGGGCAATTTGCCCGCCCGCCAGCAAGCTGGCTCGCGAAAAAGCGGCAGCGAGCTGCACGCACTCCAAAGCTTCGCTCCGTACTCCGTGCCGTTGGACCCAGAATGTAGAAACTCCAGGCCCAGGGCGTTGCCCTGGCCTGGATTAGGTCGCCCCTGTGGGCCTCCGCCATTGAAGATACCGAACTGCGTTCGGCCTAGGGCCAGCGCCGCTGGCCCCTACAAATTTGGTTGCGGCTCCGCCGCGCTACGGGCTACTTTTTTTCAACGAAGTGAATATCAAACTTCTTATTGGTAATGAACAGCGCCACCACATCCGTATCCGCTGTGGCGCCATGCTCCATCAGCAAGCCCTCCGGAAACCAGACGAAGGCGCCCGGACCGTAGCTGCCCGCGTGAGTAACCAGCGTGCCTTCCAGCACGTACATGCCGTGAGCGCAGGAGTGGGTGTGCCACGTGGTGGTGAATCCGGCGGGGTAGCGAACCAGCCTGATCTCCATGCCGGTGTCCGGGTCCTGGAGCAGGAGCTTGCGGAAGTTGCTTTTGCCCAGGGCTGGCTGGTACCGTTCTTCCCACGGCATGGCGGTGGTGTCGATCGCGATCATATTTTGCTGATCCATGTTTTCCTCCGGGGGCAAGTATAGCGCGAACCAGGTCCGCGGTACGCTCATGACCCCCACCGGATCAATCCACAATAAGACCGGACGAATCTTCATGCCCGGCGCATCCCGAAGGGAACATTGCGTGCATGGACACCGTAACCGAACTCAGGAGGAGCGCTCTATGCCGAGCCGCAGTTGGTTAGCCTGTCCTGTTCTGCTTGTTGCACTGTTAGATCCACTTCATTCACAACAACCTGTCTCCTGGCAGGACCCATCCCCCCATTCCGTGCAATTTGTAGCCGTGGATCACAACGTGCGGCTGGAAGTGCTCGATTGGGGAGGGACTGGCAGGCCCGTGGTCCTCCTGGCCGGGGGCGGGAACACGGCGCACATATTCGACGAGTTCGCACCGAAGCTCACGGCCAACTACCATGTTTACGGCATTACGCGGCGCGGGTACGGCGCGTCCGGTTTTTCAGCCACGGATGACCCGGCTGACCGCCTCGGCGACGACGTTGTAGCGGTGATTGGCGCGCTCAAACTGAGCAGACCGGTCCTGGTGGGACATTCGATAGCCGGGGCGGAATTGAGTTCGGTTGCCAACCGCCATCCGGACCGGGTTGCGGGCCTGGTCTACCTCGATGCCGGATATTCCTACGCCTTCGACAATGGTAAGGGAGCAAACGCTATGGAAATGCAGAGACTCCAGGCACCTCAACCTCCGCCACCTGGCAGAGCCGACTTGGCCAGCTTCAGCGCACTAACGAAATATTATGAGCGTGTGAACGGATTCCGATTCCCCGAAGCGGAACTCCGCCAGCTACGGGAATCGACTCCCGACGGCGGGGTGGGAAAAGAACGTGATTTTCCCGGCGGCGCCTTGATTATGCCGCTGTTGATGGACGCGCGGAAGTACATCGATATTCCGGTTCCCGCACTTGTCATTTTTGCGAACCCGCACGGTTTGGGAACCTGGGTGGACGGCAGTACGGATGCCAGGGTGCGGACGGCTGCCAAGTCCTATTCGTCGGCACTGGCGGCTCTAACGGAGAGGCAAGAGCAGACAGTTGAAAATGGTGTACCCACGGCGCACGTGATCACGCTGCCGGGTGCGCATCACTACGTCTTCTTATCAAACGAGGCAGACGTAGTGCGGGAAGTGCGTGCCTTTCTTACTGGCCTGCGGTAGCAGTGTAAGGTCCCTCACCGAGGCCATCGACACCAGGCGTATTGAATCGACGCCGTGAAAGCGCTGCGCTAGTGTTGCGTAAGGAAAATGCGTTTACCGTAGCGCCGCCCTTTAGGGCGGCACATGCCGGGCTAAAGCCCGGCGCCACAACGAGTTGACATCCGTCGTATAAGTAAGCCTATTTTCCTTGCGCAACACTAGATCCCACATTTCCCACGACTCGTGGCGCAGCGTTTCTCAAAGCGGTTTCAGCCGTGCGATCGCACTCATCGAGGTTGCACAAACGTCCGGTTTTGCAACAGGACAGTCTATCCACGTTTTTCGAGAAATCTCGTGTGGCAAAATGGTGCTGCATTACCTTTTCAATTGGCGATACCTTTGACTGTCAGCAGGCTTCTTGCCCGGCCGCCGCAGCCGTCAGCGAGGGAGGCCAGCTATGCCAAATAATGTTGACGGAAGTACGCCAAATAATTCTGAAAGTTCTTCCCTTGGTGAGGAGCTTCTGGTGTTCCGGGCGGGGAGCCGGTTCCCGCTGCAGGTGGAGGCGATCCAAAGGAGCCGAAGTTTGGGACAACAAGTCCATCCTACAATCTAAAGTTGGGAATAGCGACATTTTGACCCCGCGTCACAACCTTGGCACTCGCTAGCACTCTCGGCCATTCTTGGGCTATACACAATGCCGCGGTACGGAAAACCTAATTTGGATACGCTTGGGGTAAACCCGCCGCTACGCCGTGCCATTTGGCGAGCGGGTAGGAACTAGCCCCGGTCAGCGCATTCATGACCGTGGTTTTTGCTGATGCGGAAATGCCCACAGTCAATCAGCGTGCGATTAACTTTGGCTAATCGCGCTCTGCTCGCGGCCACCGGTTAGCTTTTTGGTGACGAACATGATCAAGGAGCCGATCGCCCAGAGGATGAGCGGCAGGATGATCATCGCTACAACATGGCTGGCGGCGTAACCCCAGGTTTTGCCATCTGCCGTGTGGGGCGAATACTCAGGGGCGCTGAAGATGTTATCCTTTGCGGTCAGAATCGCAATCACGATCCCGGTGATGATAATGCAGTTGCCAAGAATCACCGGCAAGGCAAGGACTGGCAGCAGTTGTTTGTAGCTCCCAAACCCGCTCGTGTGGACTCTGATCGAGTAGTAGACCATACCCAACAGCAAGAGAACGGTTATACTGAGGAACTTCGCCGCCGAGTTGGGCGCGCCGAGAAGAGATAGGGCCAGCCTCCCAATCCCCACAACCAGGACCAGAATGAGGAATCCTCGTTCGAATCTCACGTAGTCGGATAAGCTCTTCCGGAAGATATTCATCTTTTTTTCCTCTCCTTTCGCAGGTTCTCCGTCCTGATGCCTGACTCCCCGAATACCGGTGACGATACCCTCCCTCACCACCCCGAGTCAAACATTTCTGACTGATCCAGGGGGATCGAAAACAGCCCGGGCCGGTCCGCTTCAAACTGAGTCACGACGCGCCTTGCAGCAAACGCGACAAGCGGGGGACTGTCTGGTAAACTTTGGGTTCATTTCCAGGAGGAATCAAGGTGGCAAGGAAAACAGTTCTCTGCTCGCTGGTTGCTATTATGCTGTTCGCTTGGAGCGCGCCGCTTAAACCGGTGGCGAACCCCAGCTTCCCCAACCGCCCCAAGCTCGTCGTAGTGCTGGTGATTGACCAATTCCGTTGCGACTACCTGATGCGCTTCCGGCCATTATTTGGCAAAGGCGGCTTCGGCCGCCTGCTGGATGGCGGGGCGGTATATACCGACTGCAGGTACGATTACGCCACCACCATAACCGGCCCCGGGCATGCCACTTTACTGACGGGCGCCTATCCCAACGTGCACGGGATCATCGGGAACAACTGGTACGACCGGGACCAGAAGCGCGAGGTTTATTGTGTAGAAGACTCCAGCACGCGCGTGGTGGGGAGTCACGGGAAGGCAAGCGCCTCACCGGGGTTTTCGCCTCGCAACCTGACCGCTTCCACGTTGGGCGACGAACTGCGCATGGCAACCGATTTCCGCGCCAAGGCGGTCTCAATATCTCTCAAGGACCGCGCCGCGGTGTTGATGGGCGGGCATACCCCCTCCGCCGCGTATTGGTACGACACGGGATCGGGCAGCTTTGTCACCAGCACGTACTACATGCCGACGCTGCCGGCGTGGGTGGACGAGTTCAATCAGCAGACGCGCACGAAACCGTATTGCGGCCAAAAATGGCAGGCGCTGGCGGAGACTCCCGGAGCGGACGGTAAAGTGCTGTCGAGATTCGAACCCTCTCCGGGGGAACCTTGCCCTGATCCTAAGTTCCTGGCTTGGCTTGACAACACACCTTACATGAACGAGATCGAACTTGGATTTGCCTCCGCCGCCATCCGTAGCGAGCGGTTGGGCCAGGGTCCGGAAACGGACCTCTTAACGCTTTCCCTGAGTGTGAATGACTATATCGGCCACAGATTTGGTCCGTATAGCGAAGAAGTGGCGGATGCCACCCTCCGAACCGACCGCTACTTGGCTGCGTTCTTCGACGATCTGGACAAATTAGTGGGGCTGGATAACGTCTGGATTGCATTTTCCGCAGACCACGGCGTGGCCCCCTCACCGGCTTTTGTTCAAGAACACAAACTGGGCCTGGGGATGGCCCAACCGGCGGTCATCCGCGGCACTGCGGAGAAGGCCTTGACGCAGACCTTTGGGCCGGGTCCGTGGATTGAGGATGAGGATGAAACCTACCTCTATTTGAACCGGGAGACGCTGAAGAAGATGAACGTTCCGGAATCCAAGGCCGAGGAAGTCGCCGCCGACGCAGCAGCCTCGCAAGCGGATGTGGCGGCGGCGTTTACCCGCACGCAGTTTCTCACGGGGAGTTTGCCCAACACCCCCATTGCCCGAAAGGCTGCCAACAGCTTTAACTCGAAACGAAGCGGCGACGTTTTTCTGGTCCTCATGCCTTTCGCAGTTCCATCCTCAAGTGCGACCGGCACCACCCACGGGACTCCCTGGAACTATGACAGCCAAGTCCCGCTGATTCTTTGGGGAAGCGCATTTAAGCCGGGTTACTACGCCAATGCGTGCCAACCTGTCGATCTGGCAGCAACCTTGGCGGCGTTGCTGGGGCTCACGCAGCCGTCCGGGACGCAAGGAACCCCGTTGGCCTCGTCCTTAAGGTAGTGGCGGTAGCGCAGAAGTGAGAAGGGTGCCGGAGACTTGGACAAGTTGTCTCATCGCGGGGGCTGGGAGCCTGGACTTATTCGGCTGTCCAGTCTGCGAATGGAAACCTACCGGTCGGTAGGTTCGACCGGCAAGACTATTAACTTCACGTAATACTTTCCTTGACAAATTCTACAGAAATTTGTAGGATGGGTGAGTCTCTTACCCCTCACGTGCTTATATTCATCCAAGTCCAGCTTTCGCTGGGTGAGGGAAAATTGCTATGCGGAGGTTGAATGAGGAAACTGGTTATGGGCTGTGCGGTGGCGGGCATGATTGCTCTGTCACCGAAGTCCGAAGCAAGATCGCCGGCTTACCTTGGGCCATTATCCATCGTTGCTGCGGTGCCCAAGGTGGAAGTTGGGATGGCAAGCTGGTACGGAATCGAGCGCCAGGGAAAACCCACGGCTAGCGGTGAATTGTTTGATAAAAATAGACTTACCGCTGCCCACCAAAAGCTTCCCATGGGCACAACGGTCCGAGTTACAAACCTCAAGAACCTCGAATCCACTTTATTGAGGATCAACGATCGAGGCCCCGGAGTCAACGGGCGGGTTATCGACCTATCTTGGGCTGCGGCAAAACAGCTCGGTTTCTTGGAAGCGGGCTTGGCTCGCGTTGAAATTGATGTCGTGAGCTGCCCCAATATCTGCATTCGGCAAACGACCAGTTCGCGCTCTCCTGAGGCCGACTAGACTCCATATAATTGACAAAGGCGGCTTTTCAGCCCTTTGTAGGGGATTGTCAACCTCACCCGACAACCTCCCGCAGACCGGAAGGGGAACCATCCGGCCATTACTGGCGTGATGCCGCCTTGTGTCTTCCAAGCTCGGGTACCATCCCCTCCAGGGCTAGGAACCAATGTGGCGCTTTCCTGGCGCGCCCACCCCGGCCACTGTTTTTGCCCTTGCCGAACTGTAGAAAACTACCCACCAGTTCCGAAGCTGTCAAAACATCCCGGCTGTAGCGGTGGTCTCCAACCTCCGCATTTTGGAATCAACAACTTCGGCAGTCGGAAACCGCCGCTGCAATTTGCGAATCACTTATTTTCAGAGCTTCTTCCAAGGGTGGGAAACGCTTGCCAAAGTCTCCCCTCCTAAGCGAATTCCTTCGCTGGCTGGTTACAACTTCAGCGGGCCCCCGTCTAAGCTGAATAGGCATTGCCGACGTTCCCCCCATAGAGGTAAACCCGCCTTCCGCTGAGTTGGCAAACTGGGGAACATTCTGGGTCTGGCACACGTATGGTGGTCTAGTGGGCAACGTTGGTCCGAGGAGTCCGGAGACAGGAATGGCGAATAATCATAACAAGAGAAAGAAATGGTATCTATTGGCGATTGTCGGGTTGATCGTGGTAGGTGGCGGTATTGGAATTGCTGCGGCATTACGTCCCAATAATGCGATTGACCCTTCGAAGCTGGCCAATGTCACCCGTGGTGACTTGGCTCGCTCGGTGGTGGCGACGGGCAAGATCGAACCGCTCGTCAAAGTGGAGGTCAAGTCCAAAGCAAGCGGCATTGTTGAGAAGATTCTCGCGGATTATGGCGACCACGTGAAGGCCGGCCAGGTTCTGGTGGAGCTTGACAAGGAGCAGTTGCAAGCCCGTGTGGCCGAAGCCCGCGCAAACCTTCAGGCGGCCCAAGCCGCTGTGGAATCCGCCCAGGCCACCTACGAGCGCAACAAGGTGGATGCCGAGGGGCCGGACCTCCCCTTTTTGAAGTCCACCGTCGAGCGCAATCGCAAGCTGGCGGCGGAGGGAGTGGTCTCAGCTTCGACCCTGGACGACGCCGACAAGGCTTACCAGCTCGGTTTGAACAAGCAGATGTCCGCGCAGCGCTACCTGGCGGTGAGCCGGGCAGAGATTGCCCGCAACAAAGCCCAGGTGGCCCAAATGCAGGCGGCGCTCGACAGCGCCGAGGAGGACCTGCGCAATTCGACCATCGTCAGCCCCATGGATGGCTTGGTGCTCTCGCGCGACGTGGAAGTGGGCGACGCCGTCAGCTCCATCCTGATTCTTGGCTCCGAAGCGACGCTGGTGATGACCTTGGGCGACGTGAGCGAGGTTTACGTCAAAGGGAAGGTCGATGAGGCCGACATCAGCAAGGTTTACCTGGGGCAGCGCGCGCGCATCGTCGTCGAGTCACTCAAGGACAAGAAGTTCGAGGGCAAAGTAACCAAGATTTCGCCCATGGGGGTCGAAAAAGATAACGTCACCACCTTTGAGGTGAAGGTTTCCATTCAAAACCCCACCGGCGAATTGAAGGCCAACATGACCGCCAACGCCGAGATCATCATGGAGGAGAAGCACGACGTGCTGCAACTTCCCGAAGCGGCGGTGATCTACGACAAAGACCGGAATACCTTTGTGGAAACGCCCGCTCCCGGCTCGAAGACCGGCAAGCAGAAGTTTCCGGTGAAGCTCGGAGTCTCCAATGGTGTCAAAACCGAGCTGGTCAGCGGCTTGAAGGAGGGGCAGCAGGTGGTATTGCAGTAGTCAGTCATCAGTAATCAGTTTTCGGTTCTGACCTCTGCAGCCGCTGCAATAAGGCGGTCAACATCATTTTAATTTCGACGACTTCTGCTTCCATTTTCTGGTAGTTCTCGGGTTTAAGAAGCTTCAAGTCATGCGTGAGGAGCAATTGATATTCGAGTTCACTAGCGGAACCAGTCGCCATCTGAAGAAAACGACCAAAGTCTGCCCGACTGGCCCGCCCGCAACCCTCTGCAATGTTGAAGGCAATGGAAGCGGCGGCCCGCCGCATCTGACTGGTCAGCCCGTACAGTTCCTCCCTGGGGAATGTGGCCGTAAGTTCGTAGATTTGAAGGGGGAGCGATGTCTATTTTGCCACACTTTGAGCTTCTTGAAATCCTGCATTGCGACCTCCGCGTTCTCAGCCGTCAGTCCCCTACTATTGGCAGTTCGCGGGGATCTCTGGAGCCTGTCATTTCTTGAAGCTCGAATGACGATGCCGAAGACTGACCGTGGTATTCGACGGCCTTAAACTGGTAACCGGCGACTGAAGGCCGATGACTGACCACTGATAACTGATAACTGATGACTTAAAACAATGATTTTCACTGACTTACTCCGCGATACGCTGCGCACCCTATGGTCTCACAAGCTACGCACGTTCTTGACCATGTTTGGCATTGCCTGGGGCATCATTTCCATCACCCTGATGGTGGCGGCGGGCGAGGGCTTGCGGGTGGGCCAGCAGCGGCAGCAGGAGACCTTTGCCAAGGATTTGATGGTCTTCTTCAATGGGCGGACCAGCATGCAGGCGGGCGGTCTGCGTGCAGGCCGCGAGGTGCACTGGCAGGCCGACGACGTCGCCGCCGTGCAGGAGGAAGCCACCGCCTGCCGTTACGTGTTGCCGGAGCTGGAGCGCAGCGGCCTGAAAGTACGCAGCCTTTATAACAACGCCTCGCCCCTCGTCACCGGCTCTTACCCGCCGTTTGCCGAGGTTCGCTCGGTGAAGGTGGAAACGGGCAGGTTCTACGACTGGGGGGATGAGCAAGCGGGCCGCCGCGTGGCGTTCCTCGGCACTAACATCAAGAAACAGCTCTTTGCCAGCCGCGCCGCCGTCGGCGAGACAATCTACCTCGACGACATTCCCTATACCGTCATCGGCGTCATGACCGCCAAAGACCAAAACAGTTGCTACGACGGCTGGGATGTGGACAAGATCTTCGTCCCTTTCAGCGCCATACTCCACGACTTTCCCAGCAAGCCCCCGGCTTTGCCCACCGCCCTCGACCAGATGCTCGTGGTCCCCAAATCGCTCCAGGACCACGAAACCTGCAAGGCGCAAGTGAAGCGTGCGCTGGGACGCCTCCACAACTTCGATCCCCTGGACAAGGAAGCCTCACCCGTCTGGGACACCGTGGAAGGCGCTAAAGCCTTTACGAAGCTCATGGACGCCATGAAGTATTTCCTGGGGGCCATCGGCATCACCACTTTGCTCCTGGGCGGCATCGGGGTGATGAACGTCATGCTGGTGGCGGTGCGCGAACGCACCCGCGAAATCGGTGTACGCAAGGCGGTGGGGGCCAGTTCCCACGCCATCCTTCAGCAGTTTTTCGTTGAAACGCTCATTATTGTATTCCTCAGCGGCGGAGCGGGAATGGGCATGGCTTACGGCCTTTGCGCGCTCGTCAACTTGATCCCCATGCCCCCCTTCTTCGCGGGCATGCTTCCGACTTGGCAATCGGGGACCCTTTCGTTTGCGGTTCTGGGCACCGTGGCGGTGCTTTCCGCCCTCTACCCCGCCACCCGTGCCGCGAGCGTGGACCCGATTGAGGCGCTTCGGTTCGAGGCGGGGGGGTGAGGCCGGAAGGCGGTGGGCAGTGGGTAGTGCAGCGCGGCGGAGCCGCAAGAAAATTGTAGCGCCGACCTTGAGGTCGGCACGTGCTGACCTCAAGGTCAGCGCTACGTCCGCTGGTATCGCTTTCCGGCCCTGCGGTTCTTCCAGCAAAGGTAGAGAAGCATGAAGAGCAGGTCAAAAGTCAAAACGCAAAAGTCAAAAGGCAAAAGTGAAAAGCCCAAGGCCGAGGGCCCATGCTGAGAGAGGAAGAAACGAGTGGCGTGGCATGAAGAGCAAGTCAAAAGGCAAAATTCAAAGCCGCTTGGTCTTTTACTTTTGCCTTTTGCGTTTTGCCTTTTGCCTTGCGCTTTTTGAGGGAGCCAAATGCTAACCGAAATCCTAAAGCAAGCCTGGACGTCGCTGAAGCGCCAGCCCACGCGCAGTTTCCTCACCATGCTGGGAATCGTGTGGGGGATTGCGGCAGTAGCTTTGCTGATTGCCTACGGCAGGAGCTTACGTTCCGTGGTGGTGGCCTCTTTCGACGCATTCGGCAAGGGCGCGGTGATTTGCTGGCCGCAGCAGACCAGCGAGCAAGCGGGGGGCGAGCGCGCCGGCAAGCACGTCGTCTTCGAGAAGGTGGACGTTGAAGACATCCGTCAGGAAGCCCCGTTAGTGAAGACGGTCTGCATGGAGTCAGTTCGCTGGCTACCCATTTCTTACGGCGACCGCATGGCCAGCACCGCCATTCGCGGCGTCTGCCCCGAATATGGCGAGATGCGCAATGAAGTCCCCAGCCAGGGCCGCTGGCTGAGCCCGGAAGACGAACTCGAGCGCCGCCGGGTGGTCTTTATCGGCTATCGCCTGCGGGAAAAGCTTTTTGCCGGCCGGCCGTCGATCGGCGAGACCGTGCGCATCAGCGGTATGCGCTTCACGGTCATCGGAACGATGGAGATTAAAATTCAAGACAGCAACTACTTCAACTCCGACGACGAGTGCGCTTGGATTCCTTATTCCACCGCCGGCGATATCTGGGACACGCGCTATGCCGCCGTGCTGGTCTACGAGCCCAAAGCTCCGCAGTTCGAAAAGGCTTCCATGGCGCAAGTGCGGGCCGCCATCGCCAAGCGCCAACACTTTTCCCCCACCGACGAGCGCGCCATCATCATGTTCGGGCGCGAGCAGTTCCGCCCCATCATCGACGGCATTACCATCGGCTTCGAGGCTCTCTTCACCTTCGTAGGAGCGCTGACGCTGGGAATCGGCGGCGTGGGCCTGATGAACATCATGCTGGTGGCCGTCGATGAGCGCATCCGCGAAATCGGGCTGCGGCGTGCGCTGGGGGCGCGGCGGCGCCACATTCAGGCGCAATTCATGGCCGAAGCGCTGGTGCTGACGATCCTGGGGGGCATCTTGGGCATCCTGCTCGCCTACGGCCTCGCCGCCGCCATCGGCACCCTGCCGCTTTACGGTCCGCTCTATGAAGATACCTCCGGCAAAGGCGACATCCACCTCTATATTTCCTTGAGCACCATCGGGATCTCCACCGTCATCCTCCTGATCGTGGGCCTCCTGAGCGGGTTGATGCCCGCCCTCCGCGCCTCCCACCTCCATCCTGTCGAAGCGCTGCGGTACGAGTAGCAGATTTCGAATGCTGAAGTATGAATTCTGAATGGACCGGATATATCTTGCCTTTTCCCACGGGGGCCAGGATTGAACTACGTGGCATCACTGTTTGGCGTATGGTCGATGGGAAAATTCGTGAAGAGTGGACCGCATTCGATCAACTACAAGTTGTTCGCCAATTCGTAAAGCAGTTGAAGTGGCCGATCATAGGCTTCCTTTCCGCGGCGGTGATTCTTGTCTGGGTGCTTTGCAGAGTCATCCGGAGAGTGAGGCGAGCTCAGCTTGCAAAAGCAACTTTATAAGATTGTGATATCACCTATGATATGATATTGTATCTTGCGTGAAAGTGGTATTGGACACCGATGTGGTGGTAGCAGCGATGCGCAGCCCAACCGGGGCGTCGGCGGCGATTCTGCGGGCGGCACGGCAGGGGCGGACGACGCTGCTGTTGAGCATGCCCCTGGCTTTGGAATACGAAGCGGTCTGCTGCCGGACGGAGCACCGTCTGGCCGCAGGTCTGTCTGATCGGGAGGTTAGGGTCTTTCTCACCGCAGTCGTGGCACTGGCCGAGCCGGTGACGACACATTTTCTCTGGCGGCCCCAACTCCGGGATCCGGGCGATGAAATGGTGTTGGAAACGGCTATCAACGGCCGAGCCGATGCCTTGGTCACGTTTAACGTGCGCGACTTCGGAATGGTTCCGGCGCACTTTGGAGTGAGAGTCTTGCTTCCGCGCGATGCGATTGGGAGGATAAAGCCATGAGTGCAACCAAAACTTATCCACTGCGACTACCCCGGTCGCTCAAGGAAACCGTAGAACGGTTGAGCCGGGAGGACGGAACGAGCATCAATCAGTTCGTGGCCACGGCGGTGGCGGAAAAGGTCTCGGCCTTACGGACGGCCCAATTCTTCGAGGACCGAAAAGCACGGGCGGACTTCAAGGCCTTCGACAAAATCATGCATCGCCGACGCGGAAAACCACCCCGCGAAGGGGATGAAATGCCTCGGTAGAAAAAACCATGGAGGATGTGCAGAACATCTGTTCGCCGCCGGGTCTTGCGGTAGTAGATAAGGTACTTCCCGGCCGGAAAGCATCTCCCCCCGGCGGCGATGTCGGATATGCCGACATCGGGGCATTCGCCCAGCAGTTCGAAACGATCCGTGATGCTATCAATCAGCCGGTTGGTGACCTTCACCCCTGCCCGCTTTGCCCAGTGCAGGAAAATCTCGGCGAGAGCCTGCTCCGCGTTCCTGCTGACATGAAAGCGCATTAGTGGGCTCCCCGGGCAAGGAGTTTACGCCCCCTCGCTTTCGCCCCGTCTGCCAGCTTCTTCCATCCTTCGTCCGCTGATTCGGCAGCTCAAAGCTTTCATCGTGGGCATGAATCTCCTCCCGCCTTCACATCGTCTTCCCTCTAAACAGGAAGATCAACTCGATGATCAGAATAATCACTACCCCCAGTTCCAGGACGAAGCCCCGAGCATGATTGAACTTTTCCATCATGAACTGGTAGAGCTCACCCGCTGTGCGGAGCTTCTGATCAACGAGGTTTCGGTAGTCAGACACTCCTACTTTGGTGGCTGCCAAGCGGTAGAGGCGAGCGTAGAACATATCGCTCAAGAACTTGATCGCATTGTCGATGCGCTCGGTCAATTCCGTAACCTCGAGGCGCAAGGCGTTCAGACGTTCTGCCTCCCGCGCGAGCTTCCAACGGGATAGGAACCCGACTCCCTTGTCAAAGGACCGGTAGACCTCCTTCAGCACCTGAGTGAGCACCGCATCGTAATGGCGGAATTCGAGAAGCTGAGTGTTGGCGTACTCCAGCAATTGAATGGTGGGCGCCGCGCCTTCCTCCGTGTCGGAGATCAAGGCGGCCGTCCAACCGGGGACGAGGAGATCGGTGGGATAGTAGGAGATACTCGATTGCAGGACCTCCTGGCGCTCCGCATCGGACAACGCCGTGGTTTCTCCCCGCACCATCTGGGCGATCTCGCCTCCGTGCAGAGCCAATAATTCGGCAGCGGTGGCAGGCCCGCCGCCCGCGCCGGATGCCTCGCGCAGGTGCACGATGTAGTAGTCCTCCGTGAGCTGGTTCTCGTAGGGTTTGACCAGCGCCGCCGCGATGAGCTGTAACCGTTCGCGGATGATCTTCATGGCGCGGTCTTCGGTTCCGGGCCCGGCTATCCAGCGGCTGGACTGTTCCACCAGGGAGCTCCACTCCAACTCGAACTGCAACTCGAGTTCCACGCTCACGACACCGTAATCGTAGTACTTGACCTTCCCTTCGATGCGGCGGTGCGGTTCGATTTCAACCGGGGCAACGGCCTCCACCACGGGAGGCCGCTCGAAGCGGACGTATTCCGGGGTGGGATGGGCGAAAGTGGGGCTGCGCTCGGCCGGAACTCCTAAGATGGTGCACACGCGGTCAAGCAGGATGCTGTCCGCCACATCGCACATGATGAGGGCTCGAAACGAACCACGAAGAGGCATTTTAAGTTCCACCAGGCCAGCGGGTGCGCGCGGCGACGCCCGGCTAATCGGGACGAGCCTCGGCAGGGGACAAGAATCTCATGCTTTTGGTCGCGGCGGCAAGTCTGACTCGCGGCCAACCTGAAGAGGGGATCTACCTTGAGGCAAACCTTCGGCGAGCTGGCGCAGATGAGAAACATTTAACTCAAGTTCTCCTCCCCTCTGCCGATACAACAAGAGATTAAGCAACCTGTGCCCGAGTGCGCTCAACAGGGAGTAGGAGGGGGTGGAGCATCCCCAGGGGTGCGCCGTGGAAACCTTCTGGTCAAGGAGTGTTTTAAATGCAGGATAAATTGTTTAAGGCCACAACGATCGTAACCCCGGATGTAGCCAATCGGCTGGTTTTGGAAGCAGCATTTAACAGTTGGGCGGCGGAGACCAAGCCCGCCAGTATCCTTCATGTGCATTATTATCACGATTTGGAAGCCCACGTTCGGGGCTATCAGGTGGTTTATGAAGAACCATGGGTGCCTTATTTGGCGCCCGAAACACCTCGTGAGGAAGAAACCGCCCGTATGCTGGTTTAAGGAAAATCGAGTTTCGGCTGTGGCCTTCGTCGCGCCCTCCTCCGGGGGCACCGGCAGTCCCGCGGGGGCCGGGGGCGGCGGGGCATAGCCGGTCTTGGCGCTGTCAAGGCACACTCTTTGTGGGCGCGCCGGCTGGAGTCATAGGCAGGCTGCGCGTGGTGCATGTGGCGAACCGTCGGCTCCGCTCCGCGCATCTATGTATCCTCGACGTGGCCGGGTGGCAGAGTTATCTCGTAGTGTGTCGCGAAAAAATCCTCCCACTGCTGTCATTTTGAGAGCAGCCTTTTATCTCTTCTCCCCGGTATCATGTTCCTATCAAGTTGAAACCCCTATCGATTAGTTGAGCGGTTCTCCTGCTCATGTTGAAGACGAAGGATCGCCATACGGCTACGACCTGGCGAAGGACTTCCCCAAGGGTGCGCTGACGCACGCCGAGATTGGTATATCCACACTCTACCGAACTCTCCCGTGACTTGAACTGTTCGGTTAAATGGGGGAGGATTTCCTGCCGCGCTGTGACACATCGCCCGTGCGTGGTGCAGTCTCGCGTTTACTTTTGGCATGACGTGTGATAAGTATTCGCCGACTGGTGGGAGACTATGCATCCTCATTTTGTCGATTACTTGATTATCGCTATTTATTTCGTCTTCGTGCTGGGGATTGGGTTCGCACTTCGCGGGCGGATGAAAACCAGCGAGGATTTTTTCCTCTCGGGGCGCTCGATTCCGGGTTGGATCACCGGGTTGGCGTTCATGTCCGCGAACCTCGGCGCCCTGGAAGTGATGGGTCACGCGGCCAATGCCGCCAAATACGGCATGTTCGTCAACCACTTTTACTGGTTGGCCGCGATGCTAGCCATGTGCTTCGTAGGCGTATTTATGATGCCGTTTTATTACGGCAGCAAGGTGCGTAGCGTTCCGGAGTTTCTGCGGAAGCGATACGACGAGAAGACGCGCACCTTGAACGCCCTTTCGTTCGCCGCAATGACGCTTCTCGTCTCCGGCGTAGACCTGTACGCCATGGCCATCCTCTTTCAGCGCCTGCTCCATTGGCCCTTTGGGGCCAGCGTGGTGGCGTCTGCCCTGGTGGTGGCAGTTTACATTTACCTCGGCGGGCTCACTTCCTCCATCTACAATGAGGTGCTGCAATTCTTCCTTATTGTCTTTGGATTCCTCCCGCTGGCCATTCTGGGCTTAAAGGCCGTTGGGGGATTCGCGGGGTTGGAAGCCAAGCTCCCCAACCCGGGTTACGCGCACACCTGGGCGAACATCTGGCACGCGGCTGACAATCCCATGGGGGTCAACTGGTTTGGAACGATCTTCGGATTGGGCTTCGTGCTGTCGTTCGGCTACTGGTGCACGGATTTCCTGGTGATCCAGCGCGGCCTGGCGGCCAAGGACATGGCCGCGGCGCAGCGCACTCCCTTGATCGCCGCGGTTCCCAAAATGTTTTTCCCTCTGCTGGTGGTCCTGCCGGGCTTGGTGGCGATTGCGCTTGATCCCACGACCAAGGAGATGATGGGCGGCCGGTACGATAATGCATTACCCGCCATGCTGGGCCGCTTCTATCCCTCCGGTCTTCTGGGCATCGGCTTGACGGCGCTCTTAGCTAGCTTCATGTCGGGGATGGCCGGCAACGTGACTGCTTTCAATACGGTATGGACGTTTGACATTTACCAGACTCATATCAACCCTGGTAAAGAGGACCATCATTACCTCACCATGGGACGCCTGGCCACGGTGTTTGCGGTTATCGTGGGCATCGGGACTGCTTTCATTGTCCTGCGATTCAACAACCTGATGGATTATCTCCAGCTCCTCTTTGCGTTTTTCAATGCGCCGCTCTTTGGCACATTCCTGTTGGGAATGTTTTGGAAGCGCACCACCGCACATTCGGGGTTCTGGGGATTGCTGTGCGGCATCCTGGCTGCCGCCACGCACTATACGCTTTATCATTATCACTATATCTACTATCCTAGCGACATGGCGGCAAACTTCTACCAGGCGATCTGGGCTTTTGCGGTCTGTTTCTGCGTCACGGTGGTGGTAACCTTCTTTACGGAGCCACGCAAGGAAGAGGAACTGGTGGGCTTGGTTTATTCCCTCACCCCCAGGCCCAAGACCTCAGACCTTCCCTGGTATGAACGGCCAGGAATTCTGGCGATTGGAATTCTGGCCCTTTGCGCGGTTTTGAATGTCATTTTCTGGTAGGTGACGATGGGACTGGATATTCGTTTACCGATTGGAATCATCTTCTCGATTTATGGCCTCGTCCTCATGATTTATGGGGCGGTTGCCGACGCTTCCATCTTCCAGGAGAAATCCCTGGGAGTGAATATCGATTTGTGGTGGGGACTGGCGATGTTGGTTTTTGGGGTCTTCATGGGAGCGCTGGCCTTCCGGGCTTCGCGGCGAAGTGAACCATGACGGAGCTCCGCTGGAATCCGACGGTTCGCGAATGGGTTTCCACCGCCTCGCATCGCCAAGGGCGTCCCCAGATGCCCAAGGACTGGTGCCCTTTTTGCCCCGGCTCTGGGCGCGTGCCCGACCATTACGACGTCCTCATCTACCCCAACGATTTTCCGGCCTTCACCATCCCTCCGCCGGTACCGGCGATCCAAGGCGATGACTTTTACAAGGTCCGGCCTTCCCACGGCAAGTGCGACGTGGTGCTCTACAGCTCTGATCATCGGACTTCCCTGCCGCAGCTTCCTATTGATCACCTTGTCAAACTGGTGGGCCTGTGGCGAAGCCGGTTCCTGGAACTCAAGGCCACACCGGGAATACGCTATGTTCTGATTTTTGAAAACAAGGGCGCGGTGATCGGGGTCACCATGCCGCATCCGCACGGGCAGATCTACTCGTTTCCCTTCATCCCGCCGCGCGTCGAAAAAGAGGTGTCAGCGGCTCGCGATCACCAGCGCCGGCATGGGCGCTGCTTGTACTGCGACATATTGAAGAAGGAGCGCCTTGACGGCAGGCGCATCATCGCGGAGAACGATGCGTTCACCGCCCTCATCCCCTTTTACGCTCGCTGGCCTTATGAGGTCCACATTTTTTCGCGCCGTCATCTGGGGACGCTGGAGGCTTTCCAGCCTTCGGAGGAGCGCGCGCTGGCCGAAATCCTGAAGTGGGTTGCTTTAAAGTATGACAACCTCTACCAGATGTCTTTTCCGTATATGATGGTGTTGCACCAGGCGCCCACCCGCGGGCAGTTTCCCTATTTTCATTTCCACATTGAGTTTTATCCGCCCCACCGCAGCAAAGAAAAGCTCAAGTACGTGGCCGGCGTGGAAACCGGCGCGGGAACGTTTCTGAACGATTCACTGGCAGAGGAAAAGGCAGCCGAACTGCGCGCCGTTCCACCGCTGCGCCGGGAAGAGTTGGCAGAAAACAGTAAGCAGTAGGCAGATTTCTTGTATCCGGAACGCTCTCCAAAGGAACGGTACCCGAAGATGCTCGTGAGCAGGCTGGCGGATGCAGAGGCCACCGAAGCCAGGGCCTGGCTGGATTTCTCACCCGATTGTGCGTGCCTTTCGTCTGAGCTCCGCAAGCAACTCGTCGCTCGGTATGAGGAGATCGGGATAGTGCGCACGGCATGATAGAACATCCGGAGAGGTTCGCACCGTCTTCTCAAATTATGGCGTAGCGCTGCTTTCGGCCTTCTGCTTACTGCCAAGTGTTTCCTAGAGAGGGTATTGTGATGATTGAAGAAGCGTTCCAACGAATCTACGGTTTGCCTCCTGAGGTAGTCGTGCGCGCGCCGGGCCGCGTGAATCTAATTGGTGAACATACCGATTACAACGATGGCTTCGTGCTTCCTGCTGCCATCGACCGGACGATCAACTATGCAGGGCGCCGCCGCTCGGACCGCCGGGTGCGTGCCTACTCCGACGACTTCCAAGCCTCCGTCGATTTTGACCTGGATGACATTCAAAAGGACAGCAAGAACACCTGGAGCAATTTCCTCCGCGGCGTGTCGAGATTTCTGGAACAGACGGCCACCGCCTGACCGGCGCTGACATTGCCTTTGGGGGTAACGTCCCGCTTGCGGCAGGCTTAAGCTCTTCTGCGGCGGTGGAGGTGGGCGCGACGGCGTTTTGGAACAAACTCCTGGGCTTGGGGCTCGATCCCGTCTACGCCGTCAAGCTCTCGCGGCGCACGGAAAATGAATTTGTCGGCGTGCCCTGCGGGATCATGGATCAGTTCATCTCGGCGCTCGGCCGCCGGGACCACGCGCTCTTTCTCGACTGTCGCGACCTCACCTATCGTCACGTGCCGCTTCGCGCCGACGTGAAGATTGTGGTCTGCAACTCCGGCGTGAAGCGCGCGCTGGCGCAATCGGAGTACGAGGTTCGGCTGAAGCAGTGCCGCGAGGCCGTGGCGAAGATCGCCGCCACCGGCCGGCCGGTAAAGTCGCTCCGTGACGTGCAACTTTCCGATCTCGATGCCGTTCGGGGTGCGATGGACAACCTGCTCTGGCGGCGCGCCCACCACGTAGTATCGGAAAACCAGCGCGTGCTCGAGGCGGTCAGAGTTCTCGAAAGCGGCGATTTGGCAGCGTTTCGGTGAATTGATGAATGCATCGCACGAGAGCTTGCGGGATGATTACGAAGTGAGCTCCAAGGAACTCGACACGCTCGTGGAGCTGGCGCGCCAGCAGCCCGGCGTTTTGGGGGCGCGCATGACGGGAGCGGGTTTCGGCGGATGCACGGTCAACTTGGTGCGTGCCGACGCTGCGGAAAATTTTGCGCAGGCGGTGGCCAAGGGTTATGAAGAAGCTCTCGGCCTCAAGGCCGAGATTTACGTCTGCCGGGCGTCTGATGGCGCGCTGGTCTCCGCTTGAGCGCTCGATATGTCCGACTTCGGGCGTGACCCCTCACCCGGCCACCTTCGCCTGCCCGCCAATTTCCGCAGGCGGAGGTTGGTGATTCTGTCTTGGGGATTACCGCCGGTCCTGTGGTCCTTGGGCGGGGAGTTTGGCGCGGTAGCGTGTGGCGGGCCTTGAACGATGTAGAAAATCAAGCTCGCCAGGAAAAATATAAGCAACGCAAAAAGCAGGAACCGAGTGACCGGCCCAACTTCCGCTTCCACAAACGGCACAGGTGACTGAGGCCTTTTTCTCCGGGCCAGGTACCAGGGGAAAATGACGACGGGCAGCAGCATCGAACCCACTCCCCAGCGCAATGGCCGGGGAACGCGTTGCCGGAGCGCATCGAAAAACACCCAGACACCGGCAAGGGTCTGTGCACCTCCCATTGCCAGCTCAGCCCTCTGTTCCCCCCAGAGTCCTTCCGAGATGAGGGCAAGCAAGAAAGAGATCCCCAGGACAGTAAAGAAAATGTGCCAGGGGAAACGTACCGGTTCCGGCCTTGGGTTCCGTGCTCGCCGCGCGGGCCACTGGCAACGCCACCTCTCGCGGCCGGGCGATTTCAGCAGGATCAATGGCGTGCTTGCACGCCACGCAAACACGGCACGAGGGGGCAAGCAATTGGCCGCACGCCGGACATTGAAACGGCTCGCTGGGGAATTCCGCAACGGAAGCAGGACTATCGACAGTCTCGGTTTCCGGGTTGGGCGAGCCAACCTCATCGCCCGTCTTTTGGCGGTTGAATCTCTTTGCCCACTCGCTCGGTGTTTCCATCCTTCACTCTTTCTCGTTCCAGCCCTCGTGCTCCTTCCAGTCTAACACCTTGCGGTAACCTTCGCTGCGGCGCAATTGATTCCAAGTGCGTAAATTCCCTTCCCCGCGGTTTCCTCCCTGTGATTGGTAAAACCATCCAGCCTCCTGCGCCAGCGCCATGGCTTCGCCGGAGACATAGAACTCGTGGTCCTCATACCGGTAAGGAGTGGCGGGATGTTCCTTGGGGTCGAAAATGCGGTCCACTCGCACTTCCAGGTCGGGTGAGATGGCGCCCGCGCGCAGCAGCTCCTGAAGCGCCTTCACCACGAAGTAGTTGTTCACGATATGATCGATGTGGCCTTCCGCCGGGGGATGCACGGTGAAGATAATTTCGGGCTGAAATTTCTTGATGATGTCTTCCGTGGCTTCGACTACGGCATCACGAGCGAAGGGCAAGTTGGGACGAAACAGGGCTTCGTACGGGGCATGGTCGCTGGCCAAGAGCACGGCAAGGTAGGGATCGCTTGGATGCGGGTGGTCATACCAGATTTTGCCCGTGCCACCATCAGGCAATCCCAGGAAGAAAATGTTTTCCGGCGGCACGCCCAAATGGCCCATCGCCGCGCGCGCTTCTTGCATGCGGATGGCGCCAAAGTTCAGCGCCTCGGCCGGTCCGCAGGAATGCTGAAAGTACCGGTCACAGGAGCCCGCGTCGCCGCTCGTGAAATAAACCATGTGGAGGGGAATCTGATTCTCCACCAAGGAGCGAATGAAACCCATCTGGGTTCCGTCGTCGTCCTCGTGCGCGCAGAACACCAGCGCGGATTTAGGAAGAGGATTGACGCCGAGTTCCAACACGTTGGTGGCGAGCATCTGACCCGAGGGATCCGCGATTTCCACCCAGGCGTGGAAGAGCCCGCTCACCGCGGACGGAAGTGGAAACTTCACTTCCTGCGTCAGCTTGGCGCCATGCGGGATCAAGTCAACCCGTTCCGTGACCACCTGATTCCCCAGCTCCTTTCCGTCCGGAGCTAGCAATCGAGCCCGCACCGTGACCTGCCGCCACGCGGCGTCCGTCGGATTGGCCAGGGAGAATTTCACTCTGGCTTCGGCCCCGGACGGGAACAGGGTGTGGTGGGTATCAAATTGAATCGCGTCCGCCCCAAAGGGCTCGGGATGAAAATGCCGGTAGTTCGAGGTATTGACCTGACTCCAGGCTAGGGTAGACGAATTGCGGAGGGTAGGGTCTGGGCGCAACGACTCCCGGGGGATTGACGAAGACCAGCGGAGTGAAAGCAATGGCGTAAACGTTTTTGCGGTCGCGGTCCCAGACCACTGCCGCATATTGCTTGATGGCAGGTTGATCGACATTCTTGGCCACCGCGCAACTTGAGGAGTTGATGCCGGTCCGCTGATGCGGCTTGAGGGTGAATTCATTTTGCAGCTTCGTGATCTCGGTCCCGACCCGCTCCGTCTGCTGGACAATCCACGGCCAGTAACGTTCGGAAAACTCCAGCCGGAGTCCCTCGAGAGGCCTGCCGCCAAGGTTCTCGAGCTTCACGCTGCAGCCGATAGTATCCCCAGATGTGTAGTACGGCTGGGCGACTTCAGCCGAAACAATCTGAAGCACCTGGCGATGAACCACAAAAGAGCAAATGCGGGGAAAATCCTGAATAACCTGGTGCGATCCCGGATCCTGCCCCTGCATATCGATTTCGTACCTCCCGGCCTGCGCGTCAAGAGGAACCTTCCAAAGCAAACGATAGTTCTGGGAAGACCCTTCGGTACTGCCAAGAACCAACCCATCTACCACTGGTTTTCCCTCACCCACGTAACGCACCGCAAAGAAGTAGCGAACTTGCGTCTGCTCCGGCTGCGGCGACGGGAAAATAATCCTGAGCCGGACCTGGTCACCGGTATTGTAAGTGATTTGATCGGTAACGGCCTGTAGGGAAGCCTGCGGGCGTGCAATGAGCTTCAAGTCGGACGGCCAGCCGAATAAGATTACGGCCAGCAAGGCAGCCAGCCGCGCCAGCGCTTTCCCCGAGTTCGCGATTCTGCCTGTGTTCCGCATAAAGTTGCCTCTCCCAAGATTAATCAGCTCCCCGAAGGTGGCGTGGAGTGATTATAGATTCCGGGCAGAAGCGCGTCCAGCAGCGGTTTAACGCGCGGCAGATTCTGACATATACTTTCCACCACGCTACAGGAGGGCGGCGAAATGGCAAAGAGAAAAGGCGTACGCTCTGTGAGCCGGAGGAAATCGCTCGCCACCTCCGGAAGCTTGGCGGCGACGGTGCCTGGGGCGGGGCAGGGAGGGATTGATAGGCGAGCAGAATCTCCTGCTGCGGTTCGCCCTCACCCGGCTGCGCCCAAGCGGCTCCGCACCATTCCTATTGGAGTCTTTGATTCCGCGTTCGACAGCTTGTCACTGGAGGAGATGCTCGACAGGATTTCGGCGCTCGGAATTGAGGCGGTGGAAATCCGGGCCAAGGGGTTGCCCAGCTCCAAGCATTGCCCGGTCACCGAACTTCTTGCCGATCCGGCAAAAGCCCGGGCCTGGAAAAAGAAATTTGAGGACCACAACATTCTGGTGGCGGCCTTCAGTTTTCATGGCAATCCCCTTCACCCGGACCCCATCATTGCCGCGCGCGACGACCAGTTTTTCCGCAACGACGTCCTTTTGGCCGAGCGCCTGGAAGTGCCCGTCGTCGTGGGATTCTCCGGCTGCCCGGGCGGATCGCCCGCGGATAAGACGCCTAATTGGATTACTTACCGCTGGCCGCCGGAAGTGAACGAGATGCTGAGGTATCAGTGGGCCGAAAGGGTGATTCCGTATTGGCGACAGGCGGCAAGGTTTGCGCGCGAACACGGCATTCGCAGGATCGCACTGGAAATGCATCCCAACTTTGTGGTCTACAACCCGCAGACGCTGATCAAGCTGCGGGACGCCGTGGGGGAGGAAATTGGAGCCAACTGCGACCTCAGCCACCTGTTTTGGCAAGGCTGCGATCCCATCGAGGCCATTCGTTTCCTCGGCAAGCAGGGCGCCCTCTTTCACGCGCACATGAAAGATACAATGATCGTCAAGGATCTTGCCGCACGAACCGGCGTGCTGAACTTCTCAGAGGACCCGGCGAAGGGAACGGAGGGCTCCGTGTTTTTTCGCGCGGTCGGCTATGGCCACGGGGCTCAACTTTGGAAGGAAGTCGTGAAGGCTTTCATGGATGAGCAGTACCAGGGAATCTTCAGCATCGAAAACGAAGACCCCATTCTTACCGGCCAGGTGGGCGTCGAGCGCGCGTTGTATGTCCTAAGAAATGTTCGCGCCGAATTACTGGCGCAATCTCCGTAGGAGGATTGCGTCAAATCAATCCCCTCCTACGGCGTTGGGGTCCAGCCGTCAGCGGGCAACCAACTCCTCCGCCGAATCCTCCAAACGAAGAGTCGGGGGCAGCATTCCCGCTTTGGCCAATCCGAAGTAAACGATGAACGCCACAACAAAAGAAAACAGCGGGGCAGGGCGGCCGAATTTGACAAGTCCCGCCGGCACGCCGGGAATGCGGTCCAACATGCCCACTACAAAACCCAACGTCCAGGAAATGTAGCCCGCCCAATTAATCCCCGCGCGCGGTCCCGCCCATTTCTTTCCCGCCAGAAGATAGTCGGCAGCAATGGCGCCGCAGATAGGGCCGAAGGACGCGCCGACGATCACGAAGAATCCTATCAGGTTCTTCGCCACGCCGGTTACGGCCAGAAGCCCTCCAATGGTGACGCCGGCAAGGGTAGAAATGGTGCGAGGTATTTTCGGCAGCATGGTGGCAAAACTGTTGGAAGCGATTAAAGTGCAGAAGCATGTGGGCGCCACGCAGGCCGCCGCGAACAGGAAGAACATGACCGGAGCCAGGGCTCCCACGCTGGCGATGGCGATGGAGTAATCATAGTTCGGCGGTCCGGGCGTGTTGGCGATGTGGCCCGCCACGGAGAGAACCGTGAGCCCGCCGGCAATCAAGATCGGCAAGGCGATGCCGGTCGAGCCTCCCAGCACCACGTCCTCACCGTTTCGATTGTTCATTCCAAAATCAGCGCCCGCGGCCCCCGCCGTGGCAAAAAAACCAATCACTATGGCGATGATCGTCACAAAGCCGCCCCAGGAATCATGCTGCGGTGGTTGGTAACTTGCGATGCCGCCCAGGTTCTTCCAGAAGACGATGACGATCATGATCAAGGGGACCCAATTTAGGACCTGGGCGACGCGGGCCACATAACCAATTCCCTTCAGTGTGACCAGAGCCAAACCATAGGCCCAGAGGAGCCCGATCAAGGTGAACAGCGCTTTCGATTCGTGGTGCAGCCCCTTCATGATGAATCCCGCGGAGATGTAGGTGTTCACCGCAAACCAACCGAGCTGCAACACTCCCATGAGCAACCCCGGCATTAAATAGCCGCCCGTGGTGCCGAACATCGAGGTGCCGACGACGTAGAGCGGCCGGCCCGTTTGCATCCCCAACATCGCGGGAGCGTAGTAATAGAAAGCGAAGCAAAGCACGCCCGCAACCATGAGCCCTAACAGGCACACGCCGGGGCCGGCGCGATTGAGCGTTGTGCCCGCCATCCCCAGGTAAAATCCCACCCAGAGGAAAATTCCGGCGTAAGAGGGAAAGGTATTGCGATACCAAGGGGCGCGTTTTGCCAGGGGGACGGGAGCCGAGGAGCGGACATAGCCCGGCACATGGTAAGCCATAGGTCCTCATCGGGAATGTCAGTGTGGCACCCGAAAAAGCGCCCCATTATAGATCATACCGTTCACCTCGCGCCGGATTTCATTTTGGGGGGCGGTTGACAGGATGACCACCCACGTTCACTCTTGCGTTGACATCGTCTTCTATTGGGCTTTCAATTGTGGCCTGCCGGGCGCGGCTTTGGCCTCGGACCCTGGGACCTCCATTCGGATCCCTGCTCCGGATGCGCCCGCACGAAAGGAATTTCCGTGAATCCCCTGGACGCCATCTTGAAGCCGAAATCCATCGCCGTGGTGGGCGCCTCGCGCCGCGAGGGAGCAATCGGCCGCGAAATTCTGCACCAGCTCATCGAGTTCGATTTCCACGGCAAGCTCTTTCCGGTTAACCCCAAAGCGGATTTCATTCACTCCATCAAGGCTTTTCCAACGGTGTCAGCGATTCCGGACCCGGTGGACCTGGCCATCATCGTCGTGCCGCGCGATGAGGTGCCGAGTGTCATCGATGATTGTGGGAAGAAGGGCGTAATGGGCTTGGTGGTCATCACCGCAGGCTTTTCCGAAATCGGGCGACGAAGGGAAAAGGATTGAAGCCCAACTGGGTGAGCGGGTTCGGCAGTATGGGATGCGGATGATCGGGCCAAATTGCATGGGCGCTATCAATACCGACCCGGCTGTCCGCATGGACGCCACCTTTGCTCCTACCCTGCCTCTGAGGGGGCGCATTGCTTTCATGTCGCAGAGCGGCGCGTTGGGCGTGGCGATCCTGAACATCGCGCGGCAGCTTGACATAGGTTTTTCCTATTTCGTGAGTCTCGGCAACAAAACCAACGTCTCCGGCAACGATCTCTTGCAGTATTGGGAAGATGACGCGCAGACCGATTTGATTTTGATGTATCTCGAGTCGTTCGGGAATGCCAAGCGCTTTATGCAAATCTGCCGGAGGATTTCGAAACGCAAGCCCCTGCTGGTGGTGAAGTCCGGCCGCACGGAAGCGGGCGCGCGCGCGGCGACGTCGCACACCGGAGTGCTGGCGGCGCGCCAGGGACTCGACGTTGCCACCGACGCCCTGTTGGAGCAGTGTGGCGTGGTCCGCGTGAACACCGTGGAGGAGTTATTTGACCTGGCGTTGGCCTTCTCCAAGAATCCCCTGCCGCGGGGCAACCGCCTGGGCATTCTCACCAATGCCGGCGGGCCCGCCATCATGGCCACCGATACGGCCATCGCCCATGGGCTGAGCATGGCGAATTTCTCCGAACGAACGCGCCACGAGCTTCGCCGCTTGCTTCCTCCCGAGGCCAGCATCCAGAATCCCGTGGACATGACTGCCCCAATCGGATCGCAGCAAGTACGATGCCTGCGCGCGAATTCTGCTGGAGGACGATGGCATCGACATGCTGCTGGTGGTTTTTGTTCCCCCCATGATGATCAACGCCATGGACATCATTCTGGGCCTGGAACAGTTGCGCCATCAAATATCTAAAGCCGGTGGTGGGGGTCATCATGGCGACGGACGAGTTCTTTGTGGAGCTGAACCGCGATCATCCCAACCACATGGCCCTGTATATCTTCCCGGAGTCGGCGGTGAGCGCCCTCGCGGCGCTCGACCGCTATCGCGCGTGGCGCGAAAAGCCGGTGGGCGAATTGAAGCGCTTCGAGGTGCGCAGCGGCGCGGCGGAAGAGTTGATTCAAGAAGTTCGCCAGCAGGGCCGGCGGCAATTGACGGCGGAGGAAAGCCTGCGCTTGATTGGGTATTACGGAATTCCCGTGGCCAAGTCCACTCTCCGCCGCGAACTGGGAGGAGCTGGAGCGCGTGGCCAAAGAGCTTCGCTACCCGGTCGTCCTCAAAGCGGTCGCGCCGGATTTGGTTCATAAGATGGACGTGGGTGGCGTGCTCGTGGACTCCGCGGCCCGGAGGAATTATTGGCGGCCGCGCAAAAGATGACGGAGTCCGTTGCCAGGCATCGAGGGGACCGAGCGGCCGGGCGGGCTTGGGCTTTCTGATTCAGGAATATGTGCGCGGCGGCCGCGAAGTGATCGTGGGCATGACCCAGGATCCCAAGTATGGCCCCCTGGTGATGTTCGGGCTGGGAGGAATTTACGTGGAGACGGTGACGGACGTGGTTTTCCGCGTGCCGCCGCTCACCGATCTCGAGGCCCACGAAATGATTCGGCAGATTCGCGGCTACAGTCTGCTACGAGGTGTGCGCGGAGAAGCTCCGGTGGATCTCGACGCGCTCGCGCGAAATCCTGCAAAGGTTTTCGCAGCTCGCAGAGGACATGCCGGAAATTGCGGAAATTGAGATCAACCCTCTGCTGGTCTTTCCCCAGGCGGCGGACTTCCGCGCCGTCGACGCCCGCGTGCGCCTGGTTGGGGAAAAGGAGGGAGGAGCGTGAGGAGATGACTTCAGCCAAACCACAGATTCAGCTCCTAACCTCGAGTCCCGAACCTTGTTTTACCGTTCCTGGAGTGTGAAGGCGTACACCTTGTTGTTACTGGTTCCGATCTTGTATCCCGACCGGGTACCGCGGAAGAAAAGCCTCAGCTTACCACCAATAAAATCGGCGTCGTAACCGTTCCACCACAGTGTTCGCGCCATCCGGCTGACGTTCACGCTTCCCAGTCTGCCAACGACAGACCTGCAACACGCTCAAACTCGCGCGTGTTGTGAGTCACCAAAGTGAGGCCGTGGGTGAGGGCGATGGCCGCAATCATCAAATCGTTGGGCCCGATGGGCGTACCAGCCTGCTCCAGTTGGGCGCGAATTTGACCGTACGCATGCGCACCAGAGTCATCGAAGGGCAATGAGGTGAATGGCGATACAAATTCTGCAATGCGGGTCAGGGTGCGCTCGGGGTCGCGAGACCGCGCCGCTCCATAATGCAATTCGGCTTTGACGACGGAGCATAAAACTACATCCTCTGGGGTGAGCGATTGGAGACGGCTTCTGACTTGGGGAGATCGCCCATTCAGGTAGCGAATGCAGGTATTGGTATCCAAAAGGTAGGTCAAAGCAGTTTCTCGCGCGCTTCGTACTGGAGTTGAGGCTCGCGCACCAACGGGTCTTCGGCGAGGCATCCGTAGGTTTTGTCAAGGAAGCCCTCAGGCCAGGAACCTGTCGGCGCGACTTTCCTGCTGCCAGCGTCCAATGGCCGTATGACCACCAGAACGTCGACGTCGGCTTCAGGGAGTCCGGTGGGGATGGCCACTTGGAGCGTGCCGTCAGGCTTTAGGCGGGTTTTTACGGAAAAGGAAGTCATTCTAGTTACTCCTCCCGTATCATACCGGCCCTTCGTCAAGGTTTCAATGGGGCCCACTGCGTTGAGTTTGCGACCAACTGCGGGGGCGGTCTGAAATTTCATGCAACGAAATTGCCCTCTCCCCCGAATTGACTTTGGCAAAAGAGGGGTAGCAGGTAGCGCGGACCTGCGGTTTAGGTCCGCGGCTCTTCATCCGGAATTGAGCCTTTCATATTCAAATCAGTGTGTGCCCAGACCTGCGGTTTAGGTCCGCGGCTTTTCATCCGGAATTGAGCCTTTTATATTCAAATCCGTGTGTGCCCATCAATGGCCGGGAGTGCGCGATCGTGACCAAGCCAAATGGGTCGTACCGAAACGGCAGGCGCCGACGTCACGCCGCGACAATCTACGCGCCCGCCCCGCGGGCCATAAGGCCGACAAGACGCGGACCGTGCGAATCAGGTCCGCGCTAGTTGCTCCTGCACCCGGCGCGGTGGCACAGGCACTCCTGCCTGTGTTCGACGCATGGAATGCGTCAGCGGGTAGCGCAGAGGTACGCGCCTTTCGCGTTCCTCTGCGGCTTTTCATCTCGCATGGGTGTTGATTCGTTGGCAGGGCTCAAATCCGTGTGTGCATATGGGCAACCAACAGAAGCAAGCAAGTAGCGCGGACCTGCGGTTTAGGTCCGCGGCTTTTCATCCGGAATCGAGCCTTTCATGTTCAAATCCGCGCGCACCCATTAATGGCCAGGAGTGCGAGTTCATTTCCAAGCCAGACCGGTCGTACCGAAACGGCAGGCGCCGATGTCACACCGCGATCATCTACGCGCCCGCCCCGCGGGGCACAAGGCCGAAAAGCCGCGGCTCGTCATCTCGCGATCGTCAGTGACGATCATTCGCGTGTGAGGTCTTGTCGCTCTGGCGGGAGTCATAGCGACTCGATGATGGTGTCGCGTTCCACGCGCTCATGATTCGCGACGGTGCGCAAAATGGCATTCAGTGTTCCGATGCGGAGGTATCCATGGGCGGGAACGGCGAGGCGCTGGTGTGAGGGATCGTCCGTCTCCAGCACCACGTGGCTGCCTTCCTGATGGACCACGCGGTAGCCCCACTTGCGGCATAGCGTCTGGACAAGATCCTGGCCGCTCAGGTCGCGCGAAATTTTCATGAGTTGGCGAGAACTTCATCCCGGACGAGATGGAGACGGATCGCCGTGGGGGGCTGCGGATGGTCAAAGAAATAAGCTGCCACCGCCTCTTTCACGTTCCCACGCAACTGGTCCCAATTGTCAGCCTGGGTGAAAATGCTTTCCGACAAGCATTCCGCTACCAAGCCGCCATCCGCTTCCTGGGTCACTTCAAAAACGATCTCCGCCATGGGCAAAGCTTATACCATCCGGGGCGGGGAAACAACGGCTGACTGGAGGCGGACCATAAATTCACGATTTTTATGAAATGGAGGGAGGGATGCGCGGGGTTCTCTTTGAGCAGCAAGTAGCGCGGACCTGCGCTTAAGGTCCGCGGCTTTTCATCCGAAATCCAGCCCTTCATGTTCAAATGCGCGCGCGCCTGGTTGGGGAGCAGGAGGGAGGAGCGTGAGGAGATGGCTCCAGCCAAACCACAGATTCAGCTGCTAACCTCGAGTCCCAAACCTTGTTTTACCGTTCCTGGAGTGTGAAGGCGTACACCTTGTTGTTACTGGTTCCGATCTTGTATCCCGAGCCCCAATAAACGAAATCACCGGCAATCGACGGGCCGTCCTGAATGGACCCGCCGCTCTGGAAACTCCATAAGATCTTTCCCGTAGCGGCGTCCAGCCCGTACATATACCCCGAACTGTACTGCGAGCCGGCATAGACGACGCCATTGGCTGCGCTCACTGCTCCAAAGTCCATCCCGGGGTTAGGATCGGCCGTCTGCCAGAGGATTTTTCCGGTGGCGGCATCTAAAGCACTCCACGAACCCCAGGTGATCTCTGTTCCGGAGGGAATGAGGGTGTAAGAGACATGGCCGCTGTCGGCAATTTCGGCGTAAATTCGCTGGCCGTCGGTTGCCGTACCCCACTCGATGCCGCCTAGCGTGCCGTCCCCCGCAGGACCGACGAACGTGTGCCAGAGAACGTGGTCGTTATCCGGATCAAGGGCCCAATAGACGCCGCTCTTTGCCCCGAATCCCACCATGTGAGGAAACAAGTTTGGTCCGGAGCCCCCAAGGTCATAGTCCGGCCCGGGAAGAGGCGGGCAGTTAATGGGAACTGGCACAACGCGGCACCCCGTGGTCCATGCGTCGTAGGGCTGGGTCTTGTAAAACCAGTGGACCGCGCCCTCCGTTGAGTTGTACAGCTTGCGTGCCCACATCACATGGCCCGTTCGCAATTCCAACGCGAGCGCAGCGTCGAAATAGTCGTCAGTCGCGGTACAGTCTGCGCTGGTGTCGCCCGCAGCCGCGGCTTGCTGCTGGCAAGCCTCGACCGCGGCCGGAACTGTGTAGTTGTTGCCCGTTCCGATGTACAACAGACCGCGCGCCGGATCGATGGCCGGCGGCTGCCAGATCGCGCCGCCGCTGTATTCATTCAGAGCGCCGCGGTTATCGGGCATGTCATAGGTTTGCCACAGTATCCCGCCCGTCTCGGCATCTAGAGCGACAACGCTGCCGCGGAACGCACAACAAGAATGGTAAGTAGCTAAGTGAGCGAGGGTCGACTCCTCGTTGGAAGAGACGCCTACATAGACCCTGTCTCCAAAAACCACAGGCGAGCCAGTAATAATTGCTGCGGGGTAGTTTTCCACCTTGGTAATCCACCGCAGGTTACCGGTGCTTCGATCCACGGCCAGCATATTGGCGCCCTGGTGAACAGCGTTGGGATCCTGGATATCGCCGAGGATCAGCTCGTCTCCATGCAGAGCCGGACTCGAACGCGAGATGGGGTTAGGAAATCCGGGTTCGTAGTCCGAAATTTTGTGAGACCAGATGAGCTGACCCGTATACCTGTTCACCGCATACAGGTTGCCTGCCCAATCTGGGAAATACACCACCTTGCCGACCACCGTGGGAGTGGCAGACACAGAACCGCCTGTCGTGAACACCCATGCGGGCGTTAACTTTTCCACATTAGAAGCATTGATGGAGGTTATCGGCTGATACCGCGTGCCGCTCAAGTTCTGGCCCATCATCGGCCAATCGGATGCATGGGGCGAATCTGCTCTCACCGAGCTCTTGAGAAGGAAAAGGAAGCCTGCGACCGCGCACGCCGCCGCAAGCCCAAGCAACAACCCCCGAACGCTGAACATGGCTTGACCCTCCTATACCGGAGAATTAGCCCGTAGCGCAGAGCACTCGTCCTCGAGAGACTCCAGCATTGGCCCTGCCCTCTACGAGGTTGAGAAGATCGGTGTGTCCTTTGGGAGGTTCGCCCCTCCCCTGGCAACCACCCTTAGGCGAGAATAAGATCAATTCCCCGCCTGACAATTTCCAAACCACGATGCGATCCATTCAGGGCGCGCTGCGTTGCCTCGGCATCGGTGGGCGTGGCGGAAACGTCGGACCCTGTGGTGAACACCCGGCGGGGAGTAAGCTTGCCGACGTTGTTAGCCTGACTTTCGCAGTTCGGAGCTTTTTCGGGCGAGATTCGGCGGGGGCACGGCGATAAGTCCTGACTCTTCAATGTGGGTTGTAGGCAAAGGCTTGTAGTGTAGACCTACCCCCTTTTCATCTGCGATCAAGCTTGGCACAATGGCCGCCAGCCATGTACCTGCGTGCGAACAAGCGCAAGAAAGACGGCAAGGAGCACCGCTATTGGAGCGTGGAGGAGAGTCGGCGGTTGCGTTCGGGCCGGGTGGTGCAGCGGCGGGTGCTGTATTTGGGCGAGATTAACGACAGTCAGCAAGCGGCGTGGCGCAAGACGCTGGAGGTGTTTGATGAAGCCGAGCAGCGGGCCGCGAGCCTGAGTTTATTTCCCGAGGATCGCGCCATTCCTGTCGATGCGTTGGACGGCGTGCAGGTGAAGCTGAAGGAGATGGAGTTGCGGCGGCCGCGGGCGTTTGGCAACTACTGGCTGGGGTGCGAACTGTGGCGGCAGTTGGGGTTGAGCGAATTTTGGGAAGAGCGTCTGGGCCAGGGACGGGAGGAAGTGCCGTGGGCAAAGGTGCTGGAGTTGCTGGTGGTGAACCGGTTGGTGGCGCCGGGCAGCGAGTTCCGTTTGCACCGGCAAGGGTTTGATCAGAGTGCCATGGGAGATCTGTTGGGGACGGGCTTCGCCGTGGCGGAAAAAGATCGCTTGTATCGCTGTCTGGACCGGATCGGGGAGCACAAAACCGTGCTGTTCGATCACCTGCGGCAACGTTGGCAAGAGCTGTTTCAGGCGCGCTTCGACGTGTTGCTGTACGACCTGACGAGCACCTATATCGAAGGCGAAGGCGAGGAGATTCCCAAGGCGAAGCACGGCTACAGTCGGGACCATCGCGGCGATTGCCGGCAGGTGGTGATCGCGCTGGTGGTGACGCCGGAGGGATTTCCCCTGGCTTACGAAGTGCTGGCGGGCAACACCTCAGACCGCACCACGCTGCGCGGATTTCTCGACCAGATCGAAGCGCAGTACGGGCGGGCGCGGCGGGTGTGGGTGATGGATCGGGGGATTCCGACCGAAGAGGTGCTGGCAGAGATGCGCACCGGGGGACGGGAAGTTTTCTACCTGGTGGGGACGCCGCGCGGCAAGATTCAGCAGTACGCAAAGCGCTGGCTGGAATTGCCCTGGCAGAAGGTGCGCGAATCGGTGGAAGTGAAGTTATTCGTGGAAGACGGCGAACTGTACGTGCTGGCCAAGAGTGAAGGCCGGTACGCCAAGGAACGCGCCATACGGCGGCGCAAGTTGGTTCGCTTGCTGAAGACCTTGCGCAAGTTGCGCCGCAGTGCTCCGGCGCGCGATCAATTGCTGCTGCGCATCGGTGCGGCCAAGAAGGACGCCGGCCGCGCCTTCGGCTTCGTGCCTCTACACTTGCCCCGCGAGGGAGAGGAAGTCACCCGCCAGACTTTCTCCTTTCACTTGGACCAAGAGAAGTTGCAGAAGGCGGAACTCCGCGATGGCCACTATCTGCTGCGCTCGAACCTGCTGGGAGAGAAGCCGGAAGTGCTCTGGGAACTCTATATCCTCCTCACCCAGATCGAAGCGGCCTTCAAAACCTTGAAGAGCGAATTGGGGCTGCGTCCGATTTATCACCAAGTCGAGAAGCGCGTGGAGGCCCACATCTTTGTGGCTTTCCTCGCTTACGCTTTGTCGGTCACCCTCCGGCAGCGGCTAGCCCCCTGCGCCCCGGGGCTGACACCGCGCGCCGTGCTGGAGAAACTGGCCACGATTCAAATGCTCGACGTCTGCCTGCCCACCACCGACGGGCGCTGGCTCATCATGCCGCGCTACACGCAGCCGGAACCCGAGCAGATGCTCCTGCTCCACCAACTCCATCTGGCACTGCCGTCGCAACCGCCACCCCGCATCAAGCCCGCGGAGACCGTCATCGATCAGCGGGTGCAGCTCAAATTGTAGTGTAGACCTTGGAGATCGCTCTGCTGAAAATAAACCACTTACCCGCCGCCTACTGCCCCAACTGCGAAAGTCGGGTTAGAACGGATCAGGTGCTCTACCGGTTGATCCCGTGTATTGCTCAACTCCTGGCCGGCAATCCGCCATTTGCGCAGAATGGGAAACAGCCCTCAGACCTTGCACCCATTCCCATGACCAATGGGAGAGCCGCCAGCAAGGCGATTCCCAAGAAAAGAGATATCGGCTTGCGCGTAGTAGTCCCTCCGTTCCTGGCGGGCCCTTGCGTTGCCGCAAGAGGCCTGCCAGGATGTGAATTTGCGGGTTTTTCCCGGGGCAAATTCCCAGAGGAGCGTGGAGGGACTGACGGAGATCGAGCTAGTGCGGCAGAGTGGCCGCAGGGTCCTCGTGGGTTTGTCTTTTGTTCCGCGTCCACCTGTGCATCGACAAATGTGGAACACTTTCTCTGGACATCGATTTATTGGCCTCAGCAACTCGGCTGCAGAGTCTTTAGTGCTAATCCTTGGGCGCTGGAGTAATGGCAGCAAACAGCCCGTCCTTACTTTGATCAGCGCCGCCCGTTGTGATGTAAAGGGTATTCGGGTCTCCCCCGTCCGCCCCATTGCCGAACCAGAGCGCCCATAGAAAACCATTCCGAAGCGGCCTATGGTCTGTGCCGACCATTTCCCCCTCGAAGGTGAACCGGCCGTCATGGTGCTGCCGGTAGGCGAGGATTTTCCCGTCTCCGAAATTCCCCACCAGCAGGTCATTGCTGAACCTGCCAAATTGAGCCGGAGCCATCACCATTCCCCAGGGGTCATTCAGCGGGCCGCGCCTTTCCACGATGCGGATAAATCCTCCCGTAGTCGTGAACTCGGCAACCACGCCGTGGCCAAATCCCGCAATGGGCTGGCCGCCGGTCGCCGGGATCGGGACATAGGTGACAAACATGTTTCCCCCCAGGTTGGCAATGTTGTAGGGCGCCCAGGCTTCATCCGAGGGCAGGGGGGGCAACCAACGAATGGCAAAGGCATCCGAGCCGAGGGTGACGGGACTGAAGGAAGCGTTGAAGACCTTGATGCCCCCGTCCGGGGGAGGAGTGGAGTCAGCGGCATATAGATCCATTGCGCTACCCACCATCCCTAAGGCCAGCCCGGTGTAAACCGCGCCCGGTGTGCGCACCGCGATGACCGCGTCGGCGCGACCGCCGGTGCTCGTAGGACTCCAGCCGGAAATCGTACCGTTGAGGCTGGCAAAAATGAAATTCGGAGCCACCATCCCTCCCGACGCGCCGGGAATCGGGAACCCCATCTGTGCCGCGGCGAGATTGAACACAATACCTGTGGGACCTTGAGGACCAGGCGTCCCTGTCGTAGGGATGGCAACTACAAAGGGCGAGCCCGTCCCACTTTCAATGTTGGTGATGGTGTAAAGAGTGGAGGTGCTGGTTGCCTGATTGGAAATCCAGATGGGGCTCGTGGAACTGGCCGCCACCCCCCAGGGGTTAACGAGATTAGGATCAGTTATTTCCGCACTTACGTAGCCGTTGGAAACCAGATTGACCTGAGCATACTCACCCCCATGCTGCTCCCCGTACTCGTCCCTGGCCCCCACCGGCCAGGGCGCTAGCATCGCTAACGCCAGAGCAGACGCCAATACGAGAAGTAGGAGGGTCCGAGAGGTAATTCCTCGTCTCATTTACTGCCTCCTTATTCACTTATCCCTTTTGGTGCCCCGAAGAATGGTCCCAACTTGAAATTGCAAACGGCTTCTTGACAAAACAAGCGGGGTGTTAGACGCCCCAAGCCACAAAATAGTTGTCCGTCCTCGTGACCTGCGGAACCCCCTTTGGGCCAGTGCCTGCCCACCTGCCGAGGGGTCCGTGGTGTGACGGAAGCTGCCGTTGTGCCTCGACGCAGGATCAACAACTTACGAGTAATTTTTGGAGGGCAGGGGGCAAAGCCGCTAGAGCTTATGACTTGGCAGGCCGCGGAAAAACCCTCGGTCAGCGACGTAGGGGCGACTTTATGTTGCGACAACTTCGGTCATCGCGACGGGCATTCGTGGCATATAGCGGGGATTCGTGGTTTATCCACAACCTGCTCGAGAAATTAGGTAGCCCCCGCACATTCAATGCAAAAACTCCGGTGGGCAACGCTTATGGTTCCCACCACGCGCTCACAAAGGCCGCTTGCACTCTGCCCTTCACAGTTATCCCCGCCCATTGCCTGCTGGTGTATACTCCTCAAACTGAGGAGCGGTCTGTGAATGTGGGAAGACCTGCATTGACGTGTGGTGGAACCGATCAAGCAGGGGTTTGGAGCGAGGGACTATGGGATGTAAGACCCGATCTTCGTGAGACCATCGAGTTCATGAATTGGGCGCCCGAATCCCCAATCCCTACAGCCGAGTCGCTAGCTGGGAGAAATCGATGAAAAAAATCCTCAATGAGCCTTTTGCCTACGTTGACGAGATGCTGGAAGGGTTTTGCCTGGCGCATCCGCAGTATTACAAACAGACCGGGACGGCAGGCCGCGTCATTGTCCGCGCGGACGGGCCGATCCGTGGCAAGGTGGGGATCGTCTCCGGCGGTGGCTCCGGACACTTGCCGGTCTTTACGGGCTATGTCGGCAAGGGCTTGCTGGATGCCTGCGCGATTGGCGACGTGTTCTCTTCACCGGCGGTTGACCAAGTTGCGGAAGCCATCCGCGCCGCGCACGGGGGTGCCGGAGTGCTGCGCCTGTACGGAAACTATGGCGGCGATAACATGAATTTCGACATGGCCGGGGAGATTGTGGAGATGGACGACATCCGCACCACCACCGTGCGCGTGGCGGACGACGTGGCCAGCGCTCCTCTGGCGGAGCGCTCCAAGCGGCGGGGCGTCGCCGGCCTGGTGTACGCTTACAAAATTGCGGGCGCCAAGGCGGACCAACGCGCGACGCTCGACGAGGTGACAAGGGTTGCCCGGAAAGCCGCAGATGCCTGCCGCTCAGTAGGGGTGGCGCTGACGCCCTGCACGGTGCCGGCGGTGGGCCGCCCAACTTTTGAAATCAGCGAGACGGAAATGGAAATCGGCATGGGGATTCATGGCGAGCCGGGTGTGCGCCGGGGGCCCATGCGGCCCGCGGACGCCATTGCCGAAGAAATGCTCTCTCTCCTGCTTGCCGACATGCCCCTGCGATCCGGAGACCGTGTTTCGCTATTGGTAAATAGCCTGGGCGCGACGCCGCCGGAAGAGCTTTACATTGTGTACCGATTTGCGGCCCGAAAACTCGCCGGTCTAGGCGTCGAAATCCTCATGCCGTTAGTGGGCCGCTATGCGACCTCCATGGAAATGGCTGGCATGTCGTTGACGCTTTGCAAGCTTGATGCGGAGTTGGAGTCCCTGCTGACGGCTCCCTGCGACTGCCCGTTTCTCACCGTTCGCTGAGAGATAACATGATGTCCTCTTTCATCAAAATTGATAAGGAACTCACATGCCTGCTGCTATCACCACCGCCATCCTGCGCGGCGCGTTGACGCGCGTCACTGCCAAGATGGAATCATGCGCGGACGAGTTAAATACTCTCGACGGGCAACTGGGTGACGGCGACCTGGGTGTCACGATGGTGCGCGGGACACGAGCCGTGGCGTCCGAGCTCGCCAATCTCCCCGATGATGTGGGCATGGCGCTGCTGAAGTGCGCGCAAGCTTTCACCAAGCTCTCGGGCTCGACGTACGGCACTCTGCTGGCGACGGGGTTGATGAGCGCGGCAAAAGCTACGAAGGGACGGGCGGAGGTTCCCTGGTCAGAGGTTTCGTCGCTGCTTGCGGGTGCCTTGCAGGCAATGGCGCAGCGCGGCGGGGGAAAATTGGGAGAGAAAACCGTGCTCGACGCCTTGGAGGCAGTGCGCGCTGCCACCGAGGGAATCGACGACCCCGCCGCGCTAGTAGTGGCTGCCGACCAAGCTGTGGGCAGTTGTCTTGATCGCTTCCGCAATCAACCCGCACGTCAAGGACGCGCGCGGATTTTTGGCGAGAAGAGTGTCGGCAAGGACGATTCCGGAATGGTGGCCTTCCAACGGATCATCGAAGGATTGAAGTGAGAAATCCGCTCTACATCCTCTTCCAACATTCGACCTTGGACTTGCGGCGGCATCTCACATACCTTTGCCGCTGGTCACGGGGGGCGGGGTGTCAGGGGCCGGGGTGCGAGTTGCCTTACTGACCGCCTGCACCAGCACCATGGCCTCTGCCGGAATGGGCGCTTTTCCGTCGAGGATATCTTCCTTGTCAACAGAGCCGTACAAGGCTTTGTTGCCGCTATCATCCGGCTGAACGACGGCGCCGCTTAGACTAATCCCGGCAAAGACTCCACGGGTGCGCGAGTAGGTGAGGATTTCAGCGTGCAACTCAATATCCGTGCCTGCCGCCGCGCTCCTCCCCACCGGTCCCGCTGCGGCGGAGGCATCGCCGCCTATCTTAAATTTGTCGCTCAAGAGCTTTTGCAATCCCCGGCGCCCGCGAAATACTAGGATGAAATCCGTCGACGAGCCGCCAAACTGGAAACCAAAGCTCCCGCCACTGACGGCCAAGAATACCGGCGCGCTCCAGCTTTTGGCGGCGCGGCAAGTCACCAGACCCTTTCCGTAGTTCCCGCCGACGAAGAAGGCAAACTTCAATTCCGCGGGAATGATGGCAATGCACTTCGCTGATTCCAGCAAGTCCCGGGGGATGGCTTTGTCCGGCGCTGCCATGATTTCCTGAAAGATCTGGGCGGAATCCTCAATGCGATGGATGTCGTCCTCACGGTCGGAACTAGCGCGCGCGGAGAGGGACAGCACCAGGGTCATCATGAGGTACAGCGTGGCTCGTTTACGCATACTTCTGGCCTCCAGTCGATTGTTCAAGCATTTTGGACATAGGCGAGCATAGCAATCTTCCTTCCAGATGCTAGCGGCTTGACCCGTAACCGCTTATCCCTCACGTCGGCAGAGGGCGAATGGTAAATTCCATACGAAAGACTATTGTAGTATGAAAAAAGTACCGAGGTCAGGAAAACGCGTGGGCCTCTCCAAGTGGGGAAACCGTGTGCCGTCCCCCTCCATCTCCGCACCATCCGCAGCATCTTCATCCTCGCTGGATTCGCCGTAGGGATCGCGCTGGCGTTTTACCTCTTCGCAGGCTACGTCTTGAATTGCTCATCAATATCCACTTGATAGCCACTGGCCAGGCGGTTGGTTTCGTTGGCCATGCCGACCACGGCCATGAGTTCCGCAAACATGGAATCGGTCATGCCAGCTTTGCGGGCGGCGGCCGTATGCGAGGCAATGCAATACCCGCACTGATTGGTTGCGCTCACGGCCACGTAAATCATCTCCTTGGTGAGCGCGTCCAGTGCGCCCGTGCCCATGATCTGCTTCACGCTTTTCCAGGTGCGGCGCAGCGTGGCAGGATCACGGGCAAGGGCCTTCCAGAAATTGTTGACGCGATCCGTCTTCCGCGTCACCATGATGTCGTCGTATACAGCGCGAACTTCCGCGCTGGCGTCCGCGTATTCGATCAGGCCCAGAGTTGCCATTTTAACTCCCTATCCAGACGATGGTTGTAGCGCTGACCTTCATGTCAGCACATGCCGACCCTTCACCCCGCTCAGGGCAGGCTCTAAAGGTCGGCGCCACACCTATAACTTCGTTCCCACGAAAAGAAAGTGATCCGATCGCGCAGATACGATAAGCGATTGATGCCCGCGGCGAAAAGCGTGCCGCCCCGTTTCAGAATTCGGGCGGATTCCTGCACGCTTCGTTGGCGTTCGGCGAGCGATTGCAGGTGATAGAGCGGGCCCATCAAGAGCGCCAGGTCAACACTTTCGGAGGGCAACCCTTCCAGCCTTGCGCCGGATAGGTGATAGCGGCCCGCAACACGGTCTTCCAGCCCGGTTTGGCGCAACCTTTCGGCGGCCGCGTCCAACAGGCGCGCAGAGATATCCACGAGGTGCAAGCGACAACCCACGCGCGCCAGCATTTCCGTGTAATGGCCGCCCCCTACGCCGATCTCCGCGGCAACGTCCCCTGCCTTCGCCACTCGCCCGAGCCATCGGCACGTCACTGCTAACTCCACGGGACAATCTTGCGGCAAACGCCTCTGTTCTGCTTCGAAAGCGGTCTCGCTGTAGTGTCTCGCGACGTTGGATTCTTCTTCGCTGAATTGGGCCATGGTAGCGAGAGGATAAGTCAGGTTCGCCACGAGTTGTAGCAGTCGGTTCTGCCTACGCCGGTGGTAAGGCAGTGTGGGCGGCCGGGCAGATCGAATGAACCTGGAATGACCCCGCCGGCTTCCTCCCCAGCAGTCCTGCCTTTCGGTTAGTATTTGCAGGCTTCACGGCTTGCTTCATCCGGTTTGAGTACCCTTGTCGATTGGGCCGCCCACCCCAGCATTTCCCTCTTTCAAGGTCGGAATCTCTATCGACACGCGCCTTTGCTCTGGCAAATTCCGTTCTGCCTCGGTGCGGATTTTCACCCAAGTTTCTTCCGGGATCGAAAGGAACACGGCGACGACTTGAGGGTCGAATTGCTTCCCCGACTCTCGCTGCGATTTCGGCGCGCGCAACGGAATAGGGCCGTCCACGCCGGTAAGGCCGGTCGGACAAAATGGCATCGAGGGTGTCGGCAACGGCGAAGATTCTTGCTCCCAAGGGGATTTCTTCGCCTGCCAGGCCTTGGGGATACCCCGTGCCGTCATAACACTCCTGGTGGGTGAGAACGATTTGGGCGGCAGAGGAGAGAAAGGCTACCCGGCTCATCAATTCATACCCGATCCGCACGTGGGCCTGCATAACGGCCGTTTCCTCCGGCGTCAGCTTTGACGGTTTGAGGAGGATCGAATCCGGAATACCTATCTTGCCGATGTCATGCAGATAGGCGCCCCTTTCCAATTGTTTGAGCTGATCGCTGGAGAAATTGAGCCGCTGGGCCATCTCCAAGGAATAGAGGGTGACCCGCCGGGAGTGCCCCGCGGTGTCATTGTCGCGAAGGTCCAGCGCCGCCGCCAAAGCTTCCAGCGTTTCATCGTAGGTCAGTTCAATTCTCCGCATCGCGGCCATGAGCTGTTTTGTCCGCTGCTCGACCATGTTTCTCCAAACGCTGGCGGTACTCTTCCAGTTCCGCTTCCATGCGTTTCATTTCCAGCGCCCGCCGGAGACTTACCACTACGGCTTCCATTTGGAAGGGTTTAAGAATGTAATCCGCCGCGCCTTGCTTCATCGCCGCGACTCCCACCGCGACGTCACTCACGCCGGTGGCCATCAGGAAAGCCGTGTGCGGGACAAGGCGGCGCGTTGCCTCGAGCAGTTCCAAGCCTGAAATCCCGGGCATGTTCAAATCAGAAATGATCGCGTCAAAGGTTTCTTTCGAGAGGAGCTTGAGAGCCTCTTCTCCGCTGGTACAGGATTGGGAGATAAAACCAGAGAACCTTAACTTGGTGGTTAAGAGTTCACAAATTCTTGGGTCGTCATCAACCACTAAGACACGGAATTGGGGTGTTGGATTCATTGTCAGTTCGCCTTTCAGCTACTGTTCTTCCACAATCCGTTCGCTTATTCCCTGGCCTTGAGATACTGAAAATGAGCCTAGCATAGGCAAAATAAGCGATGCAATCTGAAATCCCGCTTACGCAGAGGCCAAAACCTTCGCCGTTTCCCGCGCCACCATCAATTCTTCGTTAGTATAGATCACCAGGACTGATACGCGGGAGCGGGACAGAGATATCACTCGGTCGCCGTGAGCGGGTGCGTGGTTGGCTTCCTGGTTCAAATGAATTCCCAAAAACTCCAGCCCGCCACACACCTGCTGGCGGACGCGCCAGGAGTTTTCACCAATGCCTCCCGCGAAGGCCAGCACGTCGAGTCCGCCCATGGCCGCCGCGTAAGCGCCGATGTACTTCTTCACTTCATAAATAAACACTTCGAGCGCCATTGCGGCGCGGGCGTTTCCTTCCTCAGCGCCTGTTTCCAAATCACGAACGTCATTGCTGGTGCCGGAGATGCCTAGCAGTCCACCCTTTTTGCACAGCAGTTGCCTGATCTCCGCCGTACTGAGGCTTTCCTTCTCCATAACGTACAGCACTACAAACGGGTCCAGGTCGCCGGAGCGCGAGGATTGCTCCAGCCCCGATTGCAGCGAGAAACCCAGGCTTGTGTCCACCGATTTGCCACTGTGAATGGCGGTGACGGAAGAGCTTCCGCCCAAGTGACAGGAGACGAGCCTCAGGTCCTTCGCCGGGCGGCCGAGCAGTTCGGGCACGCGCTGCGAAATATAACGGTGCGACGACCCGTGAAAACCGTAACGGCGGACGCCGTATTTCTCGCGCCACTCATAGGGGACGCCGTAAATGCTGGCGTGCTCCGGAATCGTCGTGTGAAAACCGGTTTCAAACACCGCCACCATGGGGACACCCGGGAGGATTTCCCGGAAAACGTGCATGGCTTGGATATAAACCGGATTGTGGACTGGGGCCACGGGAACAAACTCTTGCATGGCGGCGAGCAGATCGTCATCGACCAGAAAACTTCCACAATAGCGCGGGCCTCCGTGCACGGCTTTGAAGCCGACGGCAGCGATTCCACCGACCGCACCTGCCCCGGTCCCGAGGCCGGCGAGGCGGTCAACCAGTATCTTGATGGCGGCGCGATGATCGGGTACCTGCGCCGTGCTTCGCTGCTCCTGCGCGTTCCCCGTCTCCCAGCAGACGATCTGCGACTCAGCGCCGCCGATACGGTCAATCTTGCCCCGCGCCAGCACGGTTTCGTTTTCAGTCTCAAGCAGTTGATACTTGAGCGAGGTCGAGCCGAGGTTCGGGACCAGAACTCTCATTGCCATCCTCCTGGTGGCAGGCGCTTCCGGCCGGAGGCGGGCCGTGCCCAGCACCTGTCTCGTTGGTCTGCAACGGAAAGGCCCCCGAAGATCCTATGAAAGATCGCTCACATTAGCCAGATTTTCTGTCAATACCACTCCGGATTGGCCTCAATTATCGTGTAAACAGCGCATTATCTGCCAAGAAGTCGGGACAGCCGCCGTACATTTCGTCACCTTTCCTTTGTTTTCAATAACATTCCGGCTTCGAATGTAGGAAGAAAGAATTCTTTTTTGTGATTTCACGGTGCGCGTGTCAAGGTGGGACTCTTTCGAGGCAGGTAGCACGGCGCCAACCCTTCATCGCATGTATAGCTTATACCACTTGCCTAGTTTTGTCAAGGGACAAACTGTCCCAGGCCACAGAAAGCGCCACGCATGAAGTGTTGGGCCGCTTGCCCCTTCGCCGCTAGCTTGGGGATCGTGGCTTGATCGCTCCGGGGTACGCGCCATAAGAGTGAAAAAGCGGAGGTGGCGCGGGCGCCTCGCCCGCTGTGGCGGGAGCGGGACGCTCCCGCCACTCGTGTCATGGCCATCCTGGCCATGACAGCGCAGAGGCGAAACGCCTGTGTTACGTTCGAGGGATTGCCTTTCACTTCCATGTCGCGCCCTTGCGGCTACCTGGAGTATTGCTCTAAACGGTCAAGGGGACTAGCATAGGGCGTGTGTAGCCCCAATGACGAGTGACGAGTGAAGGGGCAGCACTTAATGATCAGCGTGCAGCCGCCGGCAAGCAGAAAAGGCATGCGGCTGAAAGTTGGGTGCGGTCCTAATTTAGGATGTAGCGCCGGCTTCCCGCCGGCATTGGGCGGCCAGAATGGCGGCGCTACATTCAAATCAGGACAGCACCGAAAGTTGATAGCTCATACAAGGAGGCTTAATGCACAGACGCAAATTTCTCAGTCTAGGATTGAACGCCGCCGCGGCGCCGGCACTGGCTGCCGCTGCGGTTGCGCCACTTGGCGCTTCGCCCGCTCCGGCGCAAACGGGAGAGACGGTTTCCCCCGTGCCGCGTCGCGCCGATATTTTCCTTTCCCACCGGATCGGCACCGATCACGCCGAATCCCTTTCCGTTCTTGACATGAACGGCGATGGGCGGCCGGACATCGTGAGTGGCGCCTATTGGTATGAGAACCCCGGGGCGATGGGCGTCGTATGGAAACGCCACCAATGGCGCGATATCAGCGTCTGGCCGTTTCAGATCACCGGTCTCAACAAAACCGAGTTTGTGGCGGATTGCGCGCAGTTCGTCGTGGATGTGAATCATGATGGAACCCCGGACATTGTCACCGCGGCATGGCAGACGGACGGTGTTTGGTGGTATGAGAACCCGAAGGAGCCCAACGCCAGTTGGAAGCCTCACTTCATCTGCCATTCCAAAGCGACCGAAGGCGGGGCTTATGCCGACGTGAACGGCGATGGCGTGCCCGACGTCATCTTGGCCCACTATGAGCCTGCCGACCTGATCTGGATCAACTTCGCGGGCCGAGAGCCCGTGGTGCACTACGTCGGCGGCAAGACGGCAGACGGTCACGGATGTGGGGTGGCGGACATCATGGGCAGTGGCAAACCGGCCCTCCTATCCGTTCATGGATGGCTGGAAAACGTGGACGCGGATCACGACAAGTGGACCTGGCACCCGGAGTGGGAGTTGGGCGATGCCGGCTTCCCCATCCTCGACTACGACGTGAACGGAGACGGCAAGATGGACCTGATCTACGGTCACGGCCACAGCTTTGGTCTGTATTGGCTTGAACAGAAGGTGAGCGGCGGCCGCCGGACGTGGGATGCGTCACACGATTGACGATTCCTTTTCTGAAGCGCACGCGCTCAAACTGGCCGATATCGATGATGACGGGGAGCTGGAGCTGATCACGGGCAAGCGTTACCGGGGCGATCCCGATCCTGGGTTATACGACCCGCTTTGTATCTTTTACTACAAGATTGACCGCCGGACCGCCACGTTCACGCGTTTCCCGATCAGCTATAACGGCACCGCCGAAATTGGGACGCAAATCATTGTGACCGATATCGACGGCGACGGGGACAAGGACATTCTGGTAGCGGGCAAGACGGGGGTTCACTGGCTGGAGAACCTGCGCGTCGATAAAGTCCCTCCCAAGATCCGCGAACAAGAACTGTGGCTGAATGTGAATTGGCCATTCCCGGGCGAGTCAGCCCCGAATAGCCCCGGCGGTCACGAGGTTGATAGCGGTTCGATCGTGAAGTGTGAGTGAAACCGCGCCAATCAGCGGGTAGCACAGCGCGGCGGAGGCGCAACCAAATTGATTGCGAGTAGTTCCCGTGGTGTGCCCCGGCGATCGAAAAACTCATGGCCGGGGCGGGTGGCCGGTCATAAAGATCAGCCGGCTTTCTATACAGAGCGACATAAATGCTTGCGCATTCGGCTGTAGCGGCGGTCTCCGACCGCCATCGTCGATCGGAGATCGACGCTACAATTTATGTCGCTCTGTATATCAGGGCGCCGCAACCGGCAGGAAGCCCGCCGTGATGGTGCGCAAGGCTCAAGCTTGCAGGAAGGCAATATCCAACCCACGGATGGCTTTGTCCGGCATGAGCGCCAACTTCCCGATCGATCGAGATTCGATGAGCGCTTCTGCAGTGGATTCGAGCACTTCCAGGCGGTCATACGCTTCCAGGATATCTGCACCGCAGACGAGCACTCCGTCGTTTTCCAGAATCAGAGCCGGCTGGTGGGGAGAGCATCTCTGGGTCAGCGCTTCGCTGTCCTGAAATTGCAGGCCATACTCCACCCGCCCGACCTGACGCAGGACGACGTAACTTTCCGGGATAGTTCGCGAGTCCAGCACGGCGCTGGTCACACTGAAGGCCGTGGCGTTGACGGGGGAAGCATTGATGAGGGCGTGGATTTTGGGATGATGGTGATAGATGGCTTGATGGTTGCCGGTGGCCCGGCTCGGTGTTTTCCCCGCCTCGCATTTGCCGTTTTTGATCAGGACCAGATCCTGCGGGTCCAACATGCCGCGGTCAACCTGAAACGGAGTTATGAGGAACGAAGGTTCATCCAGGCGAACTGAAAAAGTGCCTTGCGTGCTGATAAAGAGCCGTTGGCGATAAGCTCGGCGCACAAACTCGCAAAGCCTCCGGCGCAGCTCCTTCTCTTGACTGGAAGGATCTTTCCGCTGAAATTCCAGCAGCATCGTGGGGCGTTGATCGGCGAACTCAATTTCCTGGTCGGTCAGAAACCGCACCTCGCCGAGCTGCCGCCCCTTGATGATAGTCCTGCCCACGAATTCCAGCGTCTCGAACCGCTGAAACGCCTCCCCAAGGTTGACTCCGGCAGTCACCACCCCGTGGTTCTCGAGAATGGCACAAGTGCTTCCCCGGCTGAACTCTTCCGCCACGGTTAGCCCCAGCGCCTCGCTGCCTGGCAGTTCGTAAGGGGCATACGCGACTTCCCCGCATACGGACTTGGCTTTGTGAAAAAGGTGGGTGTTCGGCACTTCGTGAATCGCGCTGAATGCCACCAACGCGACAGGGTGGGCATGCACGATCCCCCGCAGGTCCGGCCGGGCGCGATAAATCGCCTGGTGGAAGGGGAGTTCCGAGGAAGGGGGATGAAGTCCTTCCGCTTTGCCGTCTTTACGGATCAAAACCATATCATCCCGCCGCAGGGTGCCCTTGTCGACTCGCGTCGGGGTAATCCAGATGTCTCCGTTATCCTCGCGAATCGAGAGGTTGCCGCCGGAAGTTGTCGTCATGCGGTATTCGTAAATCCGTTCCATCGCCGCCAGAATTTCGTCACGGGGATGCATGTACGTGGTGGATGTGCTCATTTTGGTTTTCGCCCTCGAAGGCCATTATCGCTGGACGTTGGCCAAGGGTGCAATGACATGTTCGAGCGGAAAAATCTGCTCGCGACAGGAAATATCTTCCGGCGCAGGGTGTGGTGTTCAGTGGCTGTGCGACCCAACTCATAGACACCTTGACGGTTATGATAATGTGCTTCTGGCAACGAACGTGCTGCAAATACCCTCCCAGGAGTAGGTTACACACCGCAGAGAAGAGTAGTGCGGAAACCGTACAGAGCATCGGCGCAAAAGTGTTGCGAAACCCCAGGAGCTCGGGCGAAGGGCGGAACTTATCATCATGTGGGAAAAGAAATCCGTGACCGCCGACCGGCATACGCAAGCGCCGGTCGTAGTTCCGCTTGGGAAACCCATCGAGGAGAAGCTTATGGCGGAACCAGTAAAACCTTCCGTGGTCACTCCAATCGACCCGGGCCAGACCCAGTTTGGCCGCTCACTGGCGATCAAAGGGGATGTATCGGGAAGTGAGGACCTTTCAATCTTTGGCCAGTTCGAAGGCACAATCAAGGTGGACGGGCATTGCCTGACGATCGGACCGGAGGGCAAAGTGAAAGCGGAAATCCAGGCGGCCCGTGTGGTCATCCACGGATCCGTGCATGGAAATATCTCCGTGCGGGAACGTGTCGAGATTTACAAAACCGGACAGGTGGTGGGTGACCTGATTGCTCCAGGAATCTCCATCGAAGACGGCGCGTATTTTAAGGGTAAAATCGAGATCCTGAGAGAGGGAATGCACGAACCAGAACGCCCTCTGCCGCCCCCAAGCCCGAAGCAACCACCGGCTCTGGCACCACGTGTGGTGAGCTCAGATTCGCTGAGAAGCTAAAGGGAATTTCTCATCCCAGGTTTGTGAGGGCGGCTATCGATGACCGCACTCGAAACCGCCTGCGCCGCGGCGACCCTTCCGCAGTGCAGCGTTTTCCCGCACCCTATTCAGCCCCGCCGTTACAAGGCCTTTCAGATTTTTCTATGTCCTGCTGCACTGGTCAATCCTCGTTGACCGCGGAGGAAGCGCGGCGTTCCATTTCCGAAGCCGAGTTGACGTGGTCTGGGTAATTTATGATCTGAATGTCGGCGGTGAAGCGGTTGCTCGCGCCGGAGGCGTCGGCCAATCCTTCGGAAAGACGATCGGCCGCTTGCCGGGCCACCGCATCAGTGGCGCCGGGCAAAACAATTCCGAAGACTTCCGAAGACAGCCGGTAAAGTGAATCTTCCATGCGCAGCTTGCGGCTGAGGACTTTGGCGGCATCCCCCAAGGCCACTTCCGCCTGCGGACCTTGGGCGAAAATCTTTGAAGGGTTCACGCGCACCAGGAGGAGGGAGAGCGGCTCCTTGGTTTGGGCAGCGCGGCGGAAGTCCATTGTAAGCCGGTCCTGAAAGTGGCTGAAGCCCAATAATGTTCCCAGCAATTCGGCGCTTGACTGTTGCAGTACGTGCGCCAATTGTTCGCGTTCCTCGATGAGGCTGGAGCGAAGGTGCTGGACTACATACTGCCGGTGGACCAGATACACGACCATGAGAATGCAGAGCGCGCAAAAGCCAAAAAAGAGGGTCCGCGAGGGCGCCACCGGAATCACGGCCGCTTTGCCGAAAACCGAAGGATACATCAGCAAAGCCATGCCTCCTCCCAGGATAGCGACCATGACCTGTGCCAGGATTGACAGTTGCCGGTCTCGGCGTTCGACTGTCTGCTGGCTGACCTTGTCAAAGACTTCCATCGTGTGCTCCGTTCAACAGGAATAGGAAGCAGCCCTCCTCGGCAGCTACCGTCCATACTCCAAACCGCGAATGCCGTTGACGCGTCCTATAACATCCCTCGGATATAGAGTCAATCACGACGTGAATCATCGTCGTGTGGTTGCGGCGTGAAGTATGCCACCTCCGATTCTAATTTGCTAGGGTCTCCGCAAGGGTTGGAGGTCTTCAGTTCTCAGATGTTTGTTGCCCGTAAGGCGTGCAGTAAGGGGGAGCTGGACACCGAATAACCAGGAAGGCGTTGGTGGAGCTAAACAGGCTGCGCAAAAGCTCGTGGGCACCGAACGCACGTACTACTTGTGGCGGTGCGAAGTTTTGGAGTACGCCAGCTTACTGCCGCTTACCCTAGCTTCGCACCGTATGCCAGCAGCGATGTTACTTCCGCAACCTGTTCCGATCCGTGGTGAGAAATGGAGCTTAGAACTGCAATTTCAACCCGAACTGGATCTGGCGCGACGTCGTTGCCGTTGAAGTGACCACCCCGGCCGTGGGCGAGGGTCCACCCGTTGCCGCCGTGTAGACGACCGGATTCGGCGTATTGAAGTTCGTGTGGTTAAACGCGTTGAAGAACTCGGCGCGGAACTGCAGGCCGACCCGTTCCGAAAGATTGAACTTCTTCGCCAGGGACAAATCTGTAGTTGCCAATCCTGCTCCCGTAAGTATGTTGCGGCCTACGTTCCCATACGTGCCCGCGAGGGGTTGGATGAAGGCGGCGGGATTGAAGTACTGATTGGGTCCCCCTTCCATCACCGCTCCCGTAAAGTTGGGATTCCATGACGGCCGAACCGGGTTGCGGCTGTCGCCGTCGTTGGCGGGGTTATAGGACAATTGCGGCGTGAAGGGCAGTCCGGATTGCAGGGTCTCAATTCCGCTGAGTTGCCAGTTTCCAAACACGCGATCTAACCAGGGGCCGCCCTGAAACGCCTTACCATTTCCAAACGGAAGGTCATAGGTCGCATTGATGACCCCGGAGTGGCGAATGTCAAATGAACCCCGGCCATAGTCCCAACTCGGCTCAAGGGGATTGGAGGCGAACGCGGGAGAATTCGTCGCGACGCTGGTATTCAAGCTGTCGCCATTGTCGAGAGCCTTCGCATAGGTATAAACACCGCGAAATTGCAGTCCATGGCTGAAGTGGTGGTTTACGTCCACTTCCAGGCCGTTATAGGAGCTGACGCCTTCCGAGAACCAATGCGTGGAGTTGGTTAGGGTGCTGTTGGCCAACGGTGCGGTCGACGGGTTGTACCAGGTCCCCGCAGGGTAGCTTGCCGGGCACGGCGATGCCGGGCATATTGTCGGAACCGGAACGTTGGCGTCGATGGAAAGAATCTCGTGGTATCCGTGGGAGCCAATGTAGCCGATGCTGAGCGTGGTGTTGGGAGAAAGGTACTGTTCGATTCTCAGCGTGTACGATTCAACCGCCGGCGTCTGGAGGTTCGGCTGCACGCCGCTCGGAACAATTTTCGCTGACTCATACGTCGCATCCGGAGCGATGCTTGAAAATGGGATACTCTTGTCCGCATAGACGGTATTGAAGGGAGCAACCTGGTCCAGGCGATAATCCAGGGCATCATTCAGCGCGTAATAGAGACCACCCCCAGCACGAATTATGGTTTTCTTCGAGGCGAAGGGTGACCACGCCAGACCCACTCGCGGCGCAGGAAGGAATTTGGCATTATTCACGGAAAACGCAGAATTGCCGATTACCGGCTGGGCTGAGATCACTCCATCCGAGCCAAATTCATAGTTCGCAGCGCGGCCGTGCGCCTCGTTCCAGCCATTCGTAAACTCTCCCCGGAAACCCAGGCGCAACTCCAGGCTCGGTCGCAGCTTGATCGCGTCCTCGGCAAAATATGCGCCTTCGAGCTGACGCCACGACAGCGGGGTAGAGGAAGGTGCGTAGGTGTATGTGCTCACAGTGCCTGCCAGGAAGCCCGGCAGGTTGGAAAAAGAGGTTTGTCCATACTGGTCCTGTAACAAATTGCTGTTAGATTGGAGTCGTTGAAACCACGTGCCCACGGTGAGCCTGTGAATGCCGTGGGTGATGCTGACTTGATCGGTTGCCGTGAACAGGTTGCGCGCAGCGGTAAGGTTGCTGCCCGCATTGGTGCCGCCGTTGGTGAGTTGCGATGCGCCGTTAAGCGTGGTGCCACCGCCAATCACGACGGCGCCCACGGGCTCGCCCGCATGGATCCAACCACCCGGCACGGCGGAAGCCGGCCCGGTGACTCCGCTGTTGAAATAGAAGCCCCCACGGGAGAATCCGAGCGTCGCCTTGTTGAGAACGCTGGGAGAAAAGACATGGGTTTCGCTCAGGCTCGCCACCTGCTCGCGCAAGAAAACGTCGGTGATGCTCAACGGATTGGTCGTGGGCGAATGGGACCCGCTGTCGTCCACGGTGTAAATGCCGGCGAAGGAATCTTTATCGGAAAGAATTTGGTCCAAGCGTGCAGTTCCAAAATCCTCGCGGATATGCTGAAGGGGATTGCTGAACGCCTTGGCGATTCCACTATTTGTCCCCGTGGAAGTGAGCAGTTCCGGCCCGTTGGCCACAGGCCACAAGCCGAGCAACGGTTGAATGCTGGTCACAGCAGCCGCCCGTGACGTCGCGTCCGGCACGAGGGTTACATCGCTCAGACCGAGAACTTGACGGTAGCCTTCGTAGTTACCGAACAGGAATGTCTTGTCCTTCTTCACCGGCCCGCCCAGCGATCCGCCGAACTCGTTGCGCTCGAATTCAGGAATTTGCGCCTGATCGAAGAAATTCCGTGCGTCCAGGGCGCTGTTGCGCAGGAAATCGTAGGCGTTGCCGTGCAACTGGTTCGAGCCGGAGGCGGTCACGATATTGATCTGGGCCCCGGGGCGCTTCCCATACTCGGCGCCGTAGGTGTCCTTTACGACAGCGAATTCCCGCACTGCGTCCACGCCCAGAAGCTGCCCGCTCGTCCCCCCGGGCGTATTGTTGACCTCCGACGCGCTAGTGAATTCCACACCGTTCAGTAGGTACAGATTCTCCTGCGGGCGGCGGCCCGAAACCGCAAACATATTGCCGACGACAGAGTTTGATGTGCCGACGCCGCCCGCACGCTGCGACGTGTAGTTAATGACACCTGGGTTCAGCGTGAGGAGTTGGTCGTAGCTCCGGCCATTCAGCGGTAGGTCCTTCACCTGGCGTTCGTTGACCAGTCCCGAGACATCGGCGTTGGTCACACCGGGCGCGAACGCCGCCCCTTCCACCTGAATCGTTTGGCGGACTCCTGCAACGGACAGCGTCAAATCAACATTCGCGTGTTGTCCCAGGACGAGTGAGACACTGCGCATCGCCGTGCTAAAGCCAACCTTTTCGGCGGAAATCTCGTACTCCCCGACGGTAAGCAGAGAAGCTTCATACCTGCCGGAGTCGTCGGTGAGGATCGTGCGAACAGCGCCCGTCTCCGAGTTGGTAATCCTGATGGTGGCACGAGGGATGGCGCTGCCGGTCGCATCAGTTGCAAGGCCTGAAATGGAGGCCTCACCTTGAGCCCAAACCAGCACCGGCGCCAGGGAAATCGCCAGCAACAAGATCGGCAGGCGAACAAGGAAACGGGCTCGCAGACGGGCCCGGGTAATGGCGCCACCTCGTCCACGCGCAGGCTTGGAAATGTCAAATCTTGCCTCGATAGTTCGTTGTCGCATCGCTCTCTCCTCCCCGGGTGTGGCGCCACCCGGTTGACCAGGTACGTCCTTCGGATTTTGTTTTAATGTGAGCCCGGGTCGCTTGCCGCCCGTTGACGTGCCGCCAAGTCCCTCAAAGTTGGACGATTTCAGAAAGGCACGTTCGCCCATGGTTCCAGTGACAATCCTGTCGGCCCGGCCTACGAAACGTGAGAGGAATCAGGACAAAACTTAACAGAGGTCATTCGGAGTGTTCCTGCTCAACGTTCACTGGGCCGGCTAGGTACAGACCAACCGGCAATGTTCTGCGCAGGGCGCAGTGCGACAACAACATTGAGCAAGATTCTTGAACATATTGTCCCTTATGCTATGCAAATGCGGGACACCCGTCAAGCATTTTTTGCGAAACTCGTCTAATGCCCCGAGCTCGGACTAATATCGGCAAGCGAAGTGTGATCGAGAATCCGGGCTGCCGAGTTCCGCACATCGAGGAAAATCTTATAAAGTGTCCTGTGCCTCTTGTCGTGCTTCACCAACCGACGTAGTCCCTTGGCATCGGCGAATGGAGCGAGCGGGCCATCGATGGTGCGAATAATCTCACCCAAGAAGATCCTGGAGGGGGCCCGCTTCAATCGATAGCCCCCCTTTGCGCCACGTATGCTTTCCACCATCCGAGCTGCCTTCAGGTCAAGAAGTATCAATTCCAAGAACTTCTCGGGAATTCCTTCCGAGGAAGCGATGGCATGTATCGTGATCGGGCCCTTTTGAGAGTCGCGAGCCAAACACATCATCGCTTCCAGAGCGTACAGGCCTTTGTTAGAAATCCGCATCAGATTTATAAGTAACTCTATCAGGTTAGTAGACTATATCTGAAACAGAAGTTTGTCAAGCCATATTTCGTCTTGGAGGCTGGCGCTGAAATGGGCTTTTCCCGGGGAGTGAAGGATGCATCCTGCTCATGGGGGGCGACTATAACCGTTGCCCCCTGCCCATCGGCGAGATCGTTTAGGTGTGCCGCCTGGCCAAATCGAGCATTGCGTCCGGAGCGCCCTATGGCGAAGTCGGGGCGGGGGCTACCACGTAGACGTACTCCAAAATCTCATTGCCGGTGTTGGCGACGTTGTGCTTCGTGGCCGGCGGAATATAGACCAGAGCTGGCGAAGAGAAGGCTCGCGCGGGTAGGTCCTCCAGGCGTGCTTCTCCGCGTCCGGTTAGAATCACCAACGACTCTTCGTTTTTCCCCGTCGTGTGCCAGCCCACAGTCTCGCCAGGCTTCAGACGTACGTAGCCGCTTCGCATGCCCGCCGTTTGTGGTGCGCCTTTCAGCAGCGGGCAATCTCCTCCCGCGCATTGGAGCGGCATTGTCAGTGGCTGGGGCTTGGCCGTCTGCGATGAAGCCGGCAACAACCTAACCAGAAGAATTAGACCTATTAGAATGGAGGTAACGAGCACGAGGCGTTTCATCGTAAATCTCCTGTACGATTTGCAAGACTCGTGTATCTTATCAAAGGATTTCACCACCGAGGGCACGGAGGGCAGACGGAAAAAATACCGGGCAACAAACCGGAAACCACCATCCCTGCCCGCGCCCGCAGAAGTGCTTTTCTCTGTGGTCTCTGTGCGCTCTGTGGTGAGCCTTCTTCCGCAGTGCGAAAAGAATTTCGGGATGAACAGCCCAGTGAGTTCGCATGATGACTGCCCGAACAATCAAAAAGGAGTCCGTTGCTCTAATCTATGGCGAATGAAAATTTTTTCTCATTACAGGGACAAGTGGCGGTGGTTACCGGTGCAGGACAAGGAATCGGCGAAGGTATCGCCGCTCGGCTGGGTCAGGCCGGGGCGCACGTTGCAATTCTCGACACGAATCGCGCGGCTGCAGAAGAGGTGGCGGGTCGCCTGAAGGGCCTGGCCCTGCTCTGCGATGTCAGCTCAGCTTCTTCCGTCAAACAAGCCTTTAAAGAGGTTCAAAAGCAGCTCGGTCCCATTCAAATCCTGGTGAACAACGCGGGGATTACCGGGCGGACGCTGCCCCTTTGGGAGCTCGAGGAAGGCGATCTGGACCAGGTATACGCCGTCAATCTTAAGGGTGTGTTCCTGACGTGCCGGACGGTGATCCCGGGGATGCTGGCCCAAGGCTACGGGCGAATTCTAAACGTCGCGTCCATTGCCGGCAAGGAGGGGAACCCCACCCTGATCCCATACTCGAGCACCAAGGCGGCGGTCATCGGCTTGACGAAGGCCCTGGCCAAGGAAGTGGCGGGCAAGGGCAATATCACCGTCAACGCCATTTCTCCCGCTGTGATCAGAACCAAGATTCTGGATGGCATCGCCAAGGAAACCGTTCAGTATATGGTGAGCCGCATTCCCCTGGGCCGTACGGGGACCATCGAAGAAATCGCCGCGCTGGTACACTTCCTGGTTTCGCGGGAGGCGTCGTTCACCACCGGCCAGTGCTACGACATCTCCGGTGGAAGAGCGACCTACTGAACGTTGGGTTGGGCCTGCTCTCATGAAAATAGCTGTGCGAAGCACCTTGGAGTGCGGCGGCTCGACGCCGCTTTGGCCTAACGCCGAGGAGGAGGACTAAGGCGGCGTCGAGCCGCCGCACTCCAAGGTGCTTCGCACATAGGCATCGACGATGGCAAGTCAGAAGCTTATGAACAACTGGCAGACATGCTCAGGCGTGCGGCTGGGATCTTCGCAAGAAGGGCCAGGACCCAATCAAGAGCCCCACCGCCGGCAGGAGCACCCAGTTCACGAAGTAAGTTAACAGCCCGATAAGCCAGTCGGGCACGTCATTGAGCGCTTGGCGGAAGGCGGCACCGCCGGCCATTCCGCCGGTTTCGAGGGCGGCGGCGTGATCGGCAAGATGATCGCTGAGTTCGCGGAGAATTTCTTCTTCCCGCTGAGGCGCCAACCCCAGTTCCCCCAAACGGTTTTTGAGAGCCACGCGAGTATCCGGCATTTGTGACTCCGGGAGTCCGATGAAGAAGTCTTGTAGGAGCAGACCTCGTGCCTGCCCTTCGCATGGGCACCCACGAGGGGTGCCCCTACTTTTCGCCCCCTCAGGCCTGCGCCTGGGGCTTTCGCAGGAAGGGTGCGGCTCCGATCAGGAGGGGCACCGCGGGCAGCAGGACCCAGATCACTGTCATCAGCACAACGGCGCCCAGGCGAATGTGGTCCGCCACGTGCTTATCCAGCATGATAGAAAACGGCAGGATCAGCACAAACACCCCTAGCAAGGCAATCGCCGGAGCCAGCGCGGAGAGCAGCTGGTGCCGCACCGTGCCGCCCGCACGTCGCGACCAATATGCGGCAACCGCTCCCACCACGGGCTGCGAGATGAGCCAAGGGACTAAGAACATGTAGAACGGGCGCAGATCGATGTAGGGGTTAAGCCAGGAGAAGTGCGTGCGGGGGCCGAAAATCTGGCTGATTGCCAGCAGTCCGTTGCTCAAGGTAAGAGCGCACAACGCAGGGAGCCATAGGACTTTGGTTCGGTGGTTCATGTTCGTTTCCTCAGTTTCCGCAGATAGGATTTCACTGCGAAGTTCGGGCCAGTCGGACACGGACTCAAGAGCTTTCCGGGCGGCCGCGTCGCACGCCACTCCGCATGCTTCGAGGGCTGTGGCGTGGTCTGCCAAATGCTCGCTGAGTTCGCGGAGGATCTCTTGTTCCCGGCGAGACCCCAGCCCCAGCTTGCCCAAGCGTTCTGCGACCAATCCTTGATTATCCGGCATGGGCGACTCCGGCGATGCGATGCAGCGCCTGGAAAAACATGCTCCATTCCTCGCGCAGCGGCGCCAGTCGCTTCTTGCCTTTGAGCGTCAGGTGGTAGTAACGGCGATTGCGCCCGCTTTTGGCTTCTTCCCATTTGCCCTTCACCCAACCGCGCTTTTCCATTCGATAGAGCAGTGGATAGAGCGAAGCCAGGTTGAACTGAAGGACCCCGCCGGTTTGCTGCGCGATGCGTTTGGAGATCTCGTAGCCGTGCAAGGGCTCCTGGTCGAGCAGCGCCAGGATGGCCAACTCGCCGCTGCCGCGTTTGATTTTGGTGCCGATTCCAGTCACTTTGGCTCCTATAGATGTCTATCCTATATATAGGGAATAAAGTTGCCAAGAGGAAAGTTTCGCGGGTGGCCACGCGCTGCCTTGCAGTGCAGCAGCACAAATCGGGGGTGGGTCAATCTGATGTCGTAGCGGCGAGTTTACCTCGCCACAGGCGGCAAATTGCCGCCTCTAAGATGGCGGGGTAAACCCGCCGCTACGAAACATGCGCTTGCCTCGCCAAATGTCGAGCGGCCATGCAATTCCAGGCGGCGGCACAGAAGGAAGGGAAGGAGGGGCCATTCCTTAAGAGAAAACGGCCCTCTTCCTGGATTTAAAACGTGTTACGACCGCGCCGGGGAGCTACGCTCCCTGTTCGGTCTGGGCAGAGCGCAGGCGAGCTGCCTTACCACGTAACTTGCGAAGGTAATAAAGTTTGGCACGGCGCACGCGGCCGGAACGCACAACCTCAATCTTGTCGACGATGGGCGAGTGCACGGGGAAGATACGCTCCACGCCGTGGCCGAAGGAGATCTTGCGGACCGTGAACATGGAATGGTTGCGGGCGCGGCGAAGGGCGATGACGGTACCTTCGAAGACCTGGATTCTTTCCTTTTCGCCTTCTTTGATCTTGACGTGAACCCGCACGGTATCGCCGGAGCGAAACGACGGGACTACCTTCTTCATCTGTGATTGTTCAACTTTTTCGAGCGCATTCATGTTTCGATTCTCCCAAGCTTTTCGAGCGCCCTTCACAGGGGCGGAATTTAGCCTCGCCGCTCCGGCCTCGAAATAAGATGTCAAATACCGTAGCGGCGAGTTTACCTCGCCACATGGCGGCGCAAAGCCGCCTCTACATCAAGCTTAATCATTACGCGTTCTCGAGCGAGTCCAGCCACCGGCGGTCTTCCTCGCTCAGGGGAACCTGGACGAGCAACTCAGGCCGTCGCCGCCAGGTTTTTTCCAACGCTTGCCGTCGCCGCCACTGGCGAATCTGCTCGTGATTACCGGAAAGCAGAACTTCCGGCACTTTCCAATCGCGAAACTCCGCCGGGCGAGTGTAATGCGGGCAGTCAAGCAACCCATGCCGGATATCAGCCGGCGCATCTGCCGGGACCGCGAAGGAATCCTGCTCGCACGACTCTTCGTTGCCGAGGACTCCCGGCAGCAGGCGAATCGTGGTTTCCATCAATACCGCGGCCGGCAGTTCACCGCCGCTCAGAACGAAGTCGCCGATGGAAATCTCATCGGTGGCGAGCTTTTCCGCCACGCGTTCGTCAACACCTTCATAACGGCCGCAAATCAAAACCAGGCGCGTAGCGTGCGAAAGTTCCTCCGCCACTGCCTGGGTCAGTAAGCGCCCCTGGGGCGAAAGCAGAATCACCGGCAGGGTTTGCTCCGGCGTCTCGCGGTGGAGCGCTTCCACCGCCCGGAAAATCGGTTCCGGCTTGAAGACCATACCCGGCCCGCCGCCGAAAGGCCTATCATCCACAGTGCGATGGCGGTCGTCAGAAAATTCCCGCAAGTCGTGCAGCCGGATCGTGGCGTGGCCTGACGCCATGGCCCTCTTCAGCAGTCCGTGCTCCAGGATACTGCGGAAGAAGTCCGGGAAGATTGTGACAACGTCGAAGGTCATGATACTCGGGACCCGGGATTCGGGACACGGGAGGGAAGTTTCCCTGATCCGAATCCCGAACTCCGGATCCCGTCTCCCGGCTCTTACTCGTTCAAATCGAGTAATTCCTCCGGTGGGTCGATCAAGATTGTCTGGGAGGCAAGATCGATCCGCGTACAGATTTCCTGCGCCAGAGGAATAAGCACTTCACTTTTCCCGTCCGGACGCGTGACGTGGAGCACATCCACGCCGCCCGTGGATTCGACTTCGGTCACCGTCCCAATTTCACGTCCCTGGCGTTCCCAAATAACGCGGCATCCGTGTAATTCGCACAAGTAGTACCGGTGCGGGGGAAGCGGTGTGCGTTGCTCCCACGGGATAAGAACTTGGAGCCCGCGCAGGCCCGAAGCAGACTCAATGGAGTCGATTCCTGCGAACTTCAGGATGATACGCCCCTTGTGCGGCCAAGCCCGCTCCACGTCGACGCGCTTCGGAGTCTGGCCGGGAGCTTCCAGGAGCACCGATTGAAGTTGCTGGAAACGCGCGGGGAAATCGGTAAGGATCTCCGCCGCAACCTCTCCCTTGCGCCCTTGGGGCCGGAGAATGCGTGCGATGGCCAAGAATTGCCCCACTACGTTTTGTGCCAATGCCACTTCCGCCCCGCGCGTCCCTTCCGGCTGCAAGTGAGACGAAAGGCCCCCTATTCCAGGATCTCCAGCGTAAAGCGCTTCTTGAGCTTCATGCCGGCGGCATTCAGGATGGTGCGGACAGAACGAGCAGTCCGCCCCTGTTTCCCGATCACCTTCCCCAGGTCGGAGGGATGCACCCGCAATTCCAGTACGGTTACTTGTTCGCCCTCAACTGCCCGCACAGAAACCTGTTCGGGATTATCCACGAGCGCTTTGGCGATGGCTTCGATTAACTCCTTCATCTGGCCCTCCCGCGCACTTGAGCTGACGTGCCAAGATTGGTGTGAATCAGCGTGTTTGAGAACAAATAACCGCAACTCGCGCGGGCACCGCGGTCGGCGCAGACGCCAGCCTGATCGTTCAGGCCGCTGGCGCTGGCACCGGCGCCGGAGACTTCCTCAAGAAACTCTGCACTGTTTCCGAAGGCCGCGCTCCTTGCCCGATCCAATAATCAACGCGCTCGCGATTCAGCACGATCTCCGGCGGCGTTCGCCGCGGATTATAATGGCCGACAATTTCTACGAAGCGCCCGTCGCGGGCCCTCTCGCGATCGATCACTACCACTCGGTAACTACTCTTCTTTTTGGCCCCCGTTCGTGCCAAGCGAATTCTTAACAATCTTCCCCCTTTTTGCGGTTCGATTACCGATTGTTAATTGGCCTTTATAAATCGTCATTCGGCCGTCGGCAATCGAAAATTCAGTTAGTTCATCATTGATCTCGCTTCACGGGGGCTATCGCGCCCCCGGCCCCACCGGCATGCCCAGCTTGCCAAGTCCCCGCCCCAGCAAGCTCTGACTCATAGACTTCATCATTTTGCGCATTTGGAAGTATTGTTTCAAGACCTGATTGACCTGCTGGACGGAAGTCCCGCTCCCCCTGGCGATTCGTTTTCGCCGCTTGCCATTGATGATCTCGTGATTGCGCCGCTCCTGGGGAGTCATGGAATCGATAATCGCCTCGATATGAATCAATTCTTTCTCTTCTACTTTGACCTTGCTGGCATCCTTGAAAATACCGACTTTGGGGAGCATGCCCAGCATCTGCTCCATAGGTCCCATCTTGCGCACCTGGTTAAGTTGATCGCGGAAGTCTTCCAGTGAGAAAGTATCGGTCTGAAGCTTGCGATGAACTTCTATCGCTTTTTGCTTGTCGATCTTCTCCTCGGCCTTTTCGATGAGCGAAAGGATGTCGCCCATTCCCAGGATACGGGAGACAATCCGCTCAGGATAGAAGACTTCCAGTTGATCGTACTTTTCGCCGATTCCCATGAACTTGATGGGCTGGCCGGTGACGTGATGAATGGAAATCGCCGCGCCGCCGCGGGCGTCGCCGTCAAGCTTCGTCAGGATCACGCCGGTCGTACCCAGCCGCTCGTGGAATTCCTGCGCGCTACGCACGGCGTCCTGGCCGATCATGGCATCGGCCACCAGCAGAACTTCGCTGGGTCGCAGTTTGGTGCGCAATTCGCTGACTTCGTTCATCAGTTCCTGGTCGATGTGCAAGCGGCCGGCGGTGTCAATGATCAGGACGTCGTGACCGCGGTCGGCAGCATCCTTGCGCGCGGCCAGGGCCAATTCGATGGGCGAGTTGATGCCCGTGCCCGCAAAAATCGGAATCTGAACGGCTTTCGCGATCACCGCCAACTGCTCCCGCGCGGCGGGGCGGTAGACGTCGGTAGATACCAACATCGGGCGGCGCTTTCTCCCCGAGAGCCAAAGGGCCAATTTGCCGGAAGTGGTGGTCTTACCGGAGCCCTGAAGGCCTACCATGAGGAAGACCGTGGGGTATTCCTTCGAGAAAATCAGAAGAGATGCTTCACGACCCAGGATCTCAATCAACTCGTCACGAACGATGCGGATGACTTCCTGCGCGGGCGAAAGGCTGGAGCGAACTTCTTCGCCTAGGGCCTTTACCTTGACACGATCAAGCAACTCCTTTACGACATTGAGGTTAACGTCGGCATCGAGAAGCGCCAGGCGCACCTCGCGTAAGGTTTCGTCCACAACTTCGTCGTTTAGGACTCCCTGGATACGGAGGTTCTTGAAAACCTTTTGCAACCGGTCTTGGAGTGCGTCAAACATTAGTGTCGGCCAACTGGGAAAACATATCCCTTGCACCAGTCCCTGACCGATGCCGAACGGCAAAATAAACCAGCTCAACCATTTTACGCCCTTTACCAAATCATGCAAAGCGCGTGGTATCAATATAACACCAGAATCGGGCCGAGGGAATGACGAAACCTGCGGCCTATCTATGGGCAACATGTCCACTTTCAACCTGATAATCCCCGGGTTGCCGCCCAAAGCGCGTGTCGTCCCACCTCGGGAATAGCTTTGTACATACGCCTTTGGGCATATGGTGTCGAAAGGGCGAACGTTAAGAATTGGTGAAAATCACTGCTCGACAATACCCTGTGCTGCAATGTAGTAGATGGGTGTTTTTTAGAAAATATTTTACATCTTGCGCTTTTCAGAACCCCGGTGGGGGAGATGGGCTTGCCCCAGGCCCGAGCCGTGGGGACGCGCACCGACCGCCGCTGCAAAAATCAAACTGCATCATTAGCCCGTGGAGACATCGCGCGAAGTAATTGCTGCATCGAAAGCTAGCATGCCGGAGCATAGGTCATTTTTGCGTGGGGCGCATGGCGAAGGGAACGCCGGACCTCTCGGGACAGGAATCGATTGCGATGTTGAATTACGGCAAGGAATTGCGGCAGGGGTCAGCCTGGGGAAGGATTCTGGCGGTTTCCCTTTTGGTATTCAGTTCAGCACAAATCTTGGCTAGCCGTGACCAGGATTTTACGCTCCGGATTCCTCCGGTAAAGACCACATTAAACGTTGAAAACCAGCCTGTAAACATCACCGCCTCTGGATCGATTACCATGACAGGGAGGCAGCGGGACCAAGTGGCCTTTCGGTTGGAGTTGGTTGCTGACCTTTCCGATTTCCAGCAAAACATTACCGGAGTTCTTCGCTCCGAATTGGATAAGTCTGAGCGTTGCGGAGAGCGGATAGAAATTCAACACGCCACGCTCGCTCCCGCTGACCCTGCCAGCGTGGTTACGGCGCAACTCCACTACGAGCGCTGGGCGTGCGCAAAAATGTTCGGGAAGCAGACAGCGCATCGTTTGGTGGGAGGAAATGCGGTGGTGGAATTGAAACTCACCCCTGTAGTGGAAGATGACCACACGGTGCGGATGCAACCGGAATTAGGGACGATTCAGGCGGACGGGTCACTGGGCGAACTTCTCCGGACGGGGCCGGTCGAACAGATGTTGCGCGAGAAGATCAGCCACGCCTTGCTCTCCGCCACGGAAAAGGGCACGAACTTCAGCGCGACGCTCCCGCCGGCCGCCCAGGCCTACGCCACGGTCCGGAGTGCTCGGTTCAAGGATGCCGGCAACGGCCGCCTCGCTGTGGTTCTGGACGGAGAGATCCACATCACTTCCCAGCAGGCACAACTCCTCAAAAATCAATTGCAAGACCGTTCCCTGCGGGCACAATAATTTTAGATTAGCCCGCCGTCCTTGCGATGAGTTCGCCAACAATTAAGTTGCTGGACTGCAACCGACAGCACGCACACCCCGCCGGAAATTGAAACGCTTACCTCCAGCAGGTACTGGAGCATATCCTCGTGACTGGGGGCGCTGACCATAGCCGCCAGTGTAATTCCATGACCTACGGCCCAAAGTCCAATTATGGCGCACAACGCCAGAGTCACAACTCGCCAGGCGGTTTTGAACATGGCCACCTACCTTCTCCGCCCGAAGGGCAGACGGGTCAGCTGCAATGATTCATACACCCGGATGGCGGCAGGGTCAACTCAAAGTGAATCGGCAGGGGGGAAGGCGGCCCGGAAATAAGCTCGCGGCGTAGTTTGATTCCTGTAGCGGCAGTCACTGAACTGCGAATCTGCACTCGTAGGGAGTTCTGGCGCTCAAGGTGTGTTGCCACAACAGATTGCACTTACACTAAAGGTAAACAAGCCAAGGCAGGGATTCCACGGAATTCTTACAGGGCGGGGGAAATTAGAGGTTCAGGAGATAGTCGGAAGCCGTCAGGTTTCCGAATCTCACCGAATTCACGCGCTCTCCCACCACATTGGCAAAGTACTCGAGGATGGCAGTCAACTTCAAGGCGGCCGGCGTTTCGCGCAATTTCAACCAGTGGCACGTAATCAGAGCAGCGAAGACCAACTTGAAGTAAAGAATCAAAAGGCGCTCTTCATAGCTGTAGCGCTGATTGACGTTGGCAGCGTTCCTGAGGAGGTAGGTGAGCGCCAGGAAATCACATCTCAGCGTCAGCAGCAGCCGTGGGTATTCCATGGGAGAGCCCAAATCCTCGATTGCTTTCCGAACCGATGGGAACTCCAGACGATTAGCGTTGACGATCGATTGGAAAAACTCCTGCGAGAAGTGCCGGCGCAGGATCTTTTGGCAGACCGCCTGGAAATAGAAGAAAAACAGGCCCGTCGAAACCATCAAAATTAGGGCCGCCATAAACATAATCCACCTCGTTACAACATAACTAGTCTGCAACGACTTCTACCAGGACAGCTCGTTTCCCCACCTGCGAACGAACCGGAACTGCCTGGGGCACTTTCACAATGGCATAGATCCAAATCAACAACATTCCCAAAGTACAGGCCGGGTTTAACACGCTGATGAGGGCGCGCGCGAAATTCTCGCCCACAGTCAGGTTGAACAATGCCAGGAAGGCGGCCTCACCCGCAAATTGGACACCCATTCCGCAAACCAGGAGTCCGAGTTCCTCGTCCTCAATTGCCAACTGCTGGATCATCACGTAAAGTAAGGTATTCAGGATGAGGCAAGAAAAGTAGAGGTTCTGGCTGAACTCAATGATGAACATTGTGAAGAGTTGTGTATAGTTGCGGGTAAGGGAGAGGGCAGAAATTGCCACGACCAACAAGAAGACGAAAACAAGCAGCAAACGAACGACGTGCCACAACTTCTCTTCCCGCGTGCAGGCACGCCGGAAGAAGGCGCAGGTCAGCAGAAAAGCGCCCATGGCCAGCACCACATCCGTCAGCCAATAGAAATAGGCGTACTGCACAGATGCGGCACCGAAATGACTAAGCACGACGGGGCGGGAAACCCCGTCCAAAGCGAACAACAGCGTTACGTAGAGGCACAACCCCTTGTGGTTCCGCCATCCTCCTCGCGAAGCCAACAACCCACACACGACCGCTTGCAGAATGTAAATTCCGTATTGGAGCCCGTGGTTTAGGATCTGGTCAATCATGAGCGTTACGGAACTACCTGTCGTCCTTGGTTGCTTCCGCGTCGCTCATCTTGACCGGAAGCACCTTACTTCGTCGGCGGCAGCGGCATCGGGGAAACGCCAATGCCCATCACTTTTGTCGGCGGCAACGGCATCGGGGAAACGCCAATGCCCATCACCTTCGTCGGCGGCAGCGGCATCGGCGATACGCCAATACCGGCCACACTCTGTCGAACCGAAACGCTGCCCAATACTACCAATAACGCGAGCAATAATGCCAGAAAATAATTTTTCACGGCTTTCCTCCCAGAATTTAATCAGCAAGACACTTATCTGGTCGGAAAGCCTACGCCATCAATTACACGAAGTCAATATTTTTTAATACTCATGCGGCCAAAATGTCCATTAGTATCTAGGACTTCCGGACACCGCATTTCCTTATTCGTGCGTCAGTTTAATACCCTTCGAGCGCCTTGGCAATAGTACAAGGGTACCATTAATTTCTGCTCCTTCGGGATACTGCACTTTCACACGACACTTTAGTTTCCCCCCAAGTCTCTGGCAATAGTACCGCGGTACCATTTCCAGACAGAAACATTAGACTACCAACCTCACTCCCCTTGAAACCGGTGACAAGTTTGGGCCGCGAGCGCTGAAGCGCCCATGAATATCTGCTGCCTTTGAGTTGACCCAAACGGGTGCGAATGGCATCATACACATTATTATGCTGGGGCGTTGAGGAGCGTGCGGCATGAAGAGCAATAAACGGTATTTGCCAATTACTCTGGCGGCGGGAGTGGTCGGGATGCTGGTCTTGGCGAGCTTTTCGCCCAAGTGGTTTGCCCAGTCCCAGGAGCCATCCCCAACTGGGCAACAGCAAACTTCGGGACCGCAGCCGGACGTAGGCGAAACAGTTCTGGTTCCGAAGAAAAATACGCCAGCTCCCGCACAGCCGACCACCGCGCAGCCGGGTCCCGCGCAGCCAGGGACGAAACCCGAAAAGATCAATCCTAATGATATCTACACACTCTCGACAACCACCAGTCTGGTCAACGTGGATGTGATGGTCGTTGACAGCAGTGGAAGCCCGCTCCAGAACCTGGGAAAAAAGAATTTCCAGTTATACGACGACGGAGTCCCGCAAGCCGTAACCAACTTCGGGACCGGCGAAGCCCCCATGACCATTTGCATGCTGATTGAGTTCGCCAATCGCTGGTGGCCGTTCCTGGTTATAGCGCTTCGATACAGCTACTCTTTCCTGGAGGTCATACACCCCAAAGACTGGGTGGCGGTCGTCGCTTTTGACATGAAACCGGAGATCCTCACCGATTTCACCCAGGACCGCTCCGAGGTGAGAGCGGGTCTGGATCAGCTTCGCATACCCGGCTTTAGCGAATCCAACCTATACGACGCGCTGGCTTTTGTCTTGGACCGAATGAAAGAGGTGCACGGGCGCAAAGCGATTGTGGCCGTCGTAACCGGCATTGACACCTTCAGCAAGCTGACCTACGACCAGTGCCTGAAGATCGTGAAGGCATCGGACACGCCGATCTACCCCGTCAGCATCATGGAATTTATATCCGTTCGCAACCCGAGGGGCGACAACATCACGACTTTGCAGGCGGAAAATGCGCTCAAAACCATCGCTTCCTACTCCGGTGGCCAGGCGTATTTCCCGCGCTTCGAGCAAGAGGTACCGAGTGATTACCAGCAGGTTGCACAGCAACTCCGCATGCAATATAGTTTGGGCTTCGTTCCCACCAACGCGACTAAGGACGGACGCTACCACAAGCTCAAAGTTGCGGTGGTGGACGACCAGGGAAATCCCCTTGAGATTTTCAATGAGAAAGGCAAGAAGGTGAAGTACCACGTTGTCGCGCGTGACGGCTATTACGCCCCGAAATCTTAACACCGCCACGCTGGTCAGGAAGTTCAGCGTTCTCCCCGAAGTGCAAAGTTGCGCCGGCTTTCCCCTGTGTATCTGCCCAATGAAAGCGGAAGCTTATCTTCTCTTCGAAGCTGGCTAATACCAGAGGCTGGGTTAACGCCTCAATGCGAGAAGTGCCGTACTCCGGTTAGGACCATCGCCACTCGGTGCTGGTTGGCCACGGCGATGGCTTCGTTGTCGCGAACTGACCCTCCAGGCTGCACAATCGCCGTGACACCCGCTCGCGCCGCTTCTTCCACTCCATCGGGGAAGGGAAAAAAGGCATCGGAAGCAAGCACCGTGCCTTCCAGCGCGTGCTTCAAATCGCGGGCCTTAGTAGCTCCCAGCTTGACGGAGTCCACGCGGCTCATTTGGCCGGCCCCCACACCCACCAGAACTCCTGCCCGCGCAAAAACGATGGCGTTCGATTTGACATGCTTCACGACTCGCCAGGCAAAGATCATTGACTCCATCTCCTCCGGCGAAGGCTGACGTTCCGTGACACATTTCCACAGATGGGGTTGTGCCGACAGAGAATCGGGTGTTTGCACGAGTAACCCTCCACCCACCGCCTTCAACTGGAGTCCGAAATCGTCGCCGGCCGTCGCCGACATATCGAGGAGACGGAGGTTTTTCTTGGCGGCCAACCGCTCGAGCACGAGCGCCTCAAAACCAGGTGACACGACGGCTTCCACAAAAAGCTTTGACAACTCTTTCGCCGTCGGGACGTTCACCGCGCGGTTGAAGGCGATCACTGATCCGAAGGCCGAAACAGGATCGACTTCCAGGGCGCGCTGGTAACTTTCAACCAGCGTTGCGCCCGTGGCCACTCCACAGGGGTTGGTGTGTTTGATGATGACCGTGGCCGGTTCTTCAAATTCCTGCACTAGACGCCAGGCAGCCTCCAGGTCCACCAGGTTGTTGTAGGAAAGTTCCTTGCCTTGGAGTTGCGGTGCCGCAGCCAAGCCCCGTCCCGCCACAGTGGGACGGCGATACAGCGCGGCCTTCTGATGGGGATTCTCTCCATACCTCAAATCCATCACTTTCCGGTAGTTCAGGTGAAGCGTCTCAGGAAATTCCCCATTAGCCATTTTCTGCAAGGTGGTGGAAATAGCACTGTCATAAGCGGCCGTCGTCGCGAACGCTTTGCGCGCCAGCCGGGCACGCGTTTCCCGTGAAATGCTTCCGCTATTTCTCTGGAGTTCTTCCAGGACCCCGGCATAATCGGCGGTGTCCACAAGAACCGTCACATCCTCGAAATTCTTGGCCGCCGAGCGCAGCATCGAGGGGCCGCCAATGTCGATGTTTTCGACCAACTCTTCCAACGTCACGCCGGGCTTCATCGCGGTTTTTTCGAAGGGATAAAGATTTACTACTACCATGTCGATGAACTCGATGCCGTATTCCTTTACCTGCGCTTGGTGCTGAGGGTTTGAGCGTATGGCCAGCAGGCCGCCGTGGACCTTGGGATGAAGGGTTTTTACCCGTCCGTCGAGCATCTCGGGGAATCCCGTCAAATCCGAGACATCCCGCACCTTCAACCCCTTCTCGCGCAGAAGTTTCGCTGTGCCGCCCGTGGAGAGCAACTCGACTTCCAGCGACATCAACCCGGAGGCCAGTTCAAGGATGCCGGTTTTGTCGCTGACGCTGATCAATGCCCGAGAAATTCTGCGCATGGAACCCCCTAGGAAGGAGCCAGAAGTTAGGAGCTAGATGTCAGGAGCCAGAAGTCAGAACCCCGGTTCCTCCCGAGATCAAAAGACGGGGGAGGAAGGCACTGTGAAATATAAATGCTCGATGCCAACGACACCGTAATGCTTTCGGACCGTAAAGGGTATGGGTGAAAAGGCCTTCCTTACTAACCCCTGAACGTTGACTCCTGGCTCCTGTTTCATGATTTGCTCATTCCGCTTTCGTGGCTTTGAACTTAACCTTGCCCCCCTCAACTGAGATGGAGAATTGCACCTTGTTGCATCCCAGGGTCTCTTTTACTTGCTTGGTCTTATCCTTGATGAATTGATGGAAGGCGGCGGGGTCGAGGCCGCGGGCGCTCTCTCCAGCCTGCCTCCTGGCCTCCTGCATGGCTTGCAGAAGTCGGCCGACCTTTTCCTTTTCCGCGTCTGGATCCGAACACACCACTCGCACTGTGCCAGTGTCCACCGGCAATTCTACCGGGTGTCTCTGCGTACCGGTCAGGCTGCGGCCTTCTTCCTTTTCCTGCAACTTACGCCGCCAAAGTTGCCCATTGATGGCGTACTTCTGCGCAAGATTCATAAAGCGGAAGCGCTGGCCGAAGTTCAACTTGGACTGGTCGCTGGAATATCGTTTAATGGTGTTTTCTACTCGAAACAAAGTGTCGTGCGGAGGGCGTGGAGCCCCGCCACTAAAATAGACCTCGTATTCGATCTTGAGACGGCGAAGATCGTCCTCGAGCTTGTTGAACTCTTCGTCAACTGTCACAGGAGTGCCTCAAATCCAATTCAGGAGACGGGATTATACTCTGTTTGAAACGAGCCACGTCAATCGGAAAGTTGACGGGCATAGCTGCCTGTGTTGAAATGTCACCGGGAGACGAGGGACTTCGCACCGCTCTTGTTATCTCTTGAGTTATAGAACGAAGCCGATATGAACTTACCCGAGGGTGGTCCCAAACCCGCAGCCGGCAACTTACTCCGCCAGATTCCCTCGGTGGATGAGTTGTTGAATCGCCAAAGTTTGCGCGAGCTGGAAGCGCGAGTGGGCCATCGGCTGGTTGTGGAGGCGGCGCGAAAGGTTCTTCAAGCCCTGCGCGAAAGAATCTCGCTCGGCAGCATGGATAAGGTTTCCGTGGAATGGCTGGAAGAAAAGATCCTCGAGGAAGCCGAATCCGTGACGGAGCTATCGCTCGAGCCCGTCATCAACGCCACAGGGGTCATCCTGCACACCAACCTGGGACGGGCGCCATTGGCCCAGGAGGCGCTTGCTCACCTGTTCCAGGCCGCTCAGGGCTATTCCAACTTGGAGTACGATCTGGAGCGCGGTGAGCGCGGCCAACGCGATGTTCACACGGACCGGCTCTTCGGCCGGCTGCTGGGCGCTGAGCGGGCGCTGGTGGTCAATAACAACGCTGCCGCTGTTTTTCTGGCCTTGAACACGCTGGCAGAGGGTTCCGAGGTTATTGTATCGCGGGGTGAGCTGATTGAAATCGGCGGCTCGTTCCGCATTCCCGACGTCTGCGTGAAAAGCGGGGCCGTGCTGCGCGAAGTCGGCACCACCAACCGCACGCGCGCCGGTGATTATGCCGCGGCCATTAACGAGCGCACACGCGTGCTCCTAAGAGTGCATCCAAGTAATTTCCGCGTCGTGGGTTTTACCGAACGCCCCGGTTTGGATGAGCTGGTGGAATTGGCCCGCCGGCACAAGCTGATTCTGATGGAGGACTTGGGCAGCGGCTGTCTGGTGGATCTTACTCCCTGCGGCGTGCGCGATGAATTGCCCGCCGGCCTGAGCTTGCGAGCGGGGGCCGACGTCGTGACATTTAGCGGCGACAAGTTGCTAGGGGGGCCGCAGGCGGGAGTCCTGGTGGGGAAACGGGAACCCCTCGAGCGCGTGCGGAGGAATCCGCTGTTTCGTGCGCTGCGTGTGGATAAGCTGACGATTGCCGCGTTGCAAGCGACCATCTCCCTTTATCTGCAAGGGCGCCTGGATTCCATTCCGGCACTGCGAATGATACGCCTTTCCAAGGAGGAAATTGCCTTGCGGGCGGAGCGGCTGGCCAGGAGGATTTCCGCGCAGCCGGGCTTCAGGGCGGTCCTGCGGGATGGCGAATCGGTAATCGGTGGCGGCTCCACTCCCGGCCAGGCGCTCGCCACTTCTCTGGTGGCAGTCCAGCATGGCCAGCACAGCGCGGCCAAGCTGGAGGAAATGCTCCGTCGCCAGAAACCCGCCATCGTGGGCCGCGTCGAACAGGACGAGTTTATTATTGACTTACGAACGGTTGGGGAAGACCAGGACGATGCAATCGCCCAGGGTTTTGAAAAAGTTGTCAATGGCCAGTAGTCTGTTGTCCGCGGTCAGTAAAAGCCGGCGTGAAGGCAACTGGCAACCGCAATCTTTTATTAAATCAAGGCATTGTGCTATGCATAACGAAGCATCTTTGACTGAAAACTGACGACTGACAACTGACAGCTCTTCCTATGAAGGCACTCTATTTCGATGGCAAACTCACCCTGCGCGAAGTCGCCAAGCCGCAGCGCGCGCCAGGCGAGGCCCTGATCAAAGTCTTGCTGGCGGGCATCTGCGGCACAGACCGGGAAATCCTGAAAGGATATTCGAATTTTCACGGCATTCCTGGGCATGAGTTCGTCGGACGCGTGGTGGAATGCGATGACCCGCAGTGGATAGGCCAGCGCGTGGTGGGGGAGATCAATCTTGCCTGCGGCCATTGCCCATGGTGTGCAAAGGGCCTGGGCCGGCATTGCCCGCATCGAACGGTTCTGGGGATCGTGAATCGCCCGGGAGTATTTGCGGAGTATGTGACTCTGCCCGTGGTGAATCTGCACAGGGTTCCCGGCGAGATTTCCGACCAAGCTGCGACCTTCGCCGAGCCCGTGGCGGCGGCATGTGAAATCCTCGAACAAATGGCCCTTGCGCCGGGCACGCAGGTGGCCATTGTCGGTGACGGTCGCTTGGGGCTGCTCGTGGCCCAGGTGCTGAAGCGTGCCGGAGCGCAGGTTACGCTGATTGGCCGGCATGGGTGGAAATTGGATCTGGCGCGCGCCTGGAGCGTGCGGACCTTGAGCGAAGGCGACGAGGAGCTTAGCCCCAGCCGCTTTCCCATCACGGTGGAGGCAACGGGCTCGCCGCGCGGCATCAGTGAGGCGCTGCGCCTGGTCGAGGCGCGTGGCACCGTGGTGATGAAATCAACTTTTCACGGTGCGGCGAACTTTGATGCCACCAAGCTGGTGGTAGATGAAATCACCTTGCTCGGTTCTCGCTGCGGGGTCTTTGCGCCGGCTCTCGAGTTGCTTCAGCATGGACACGTGACGGTTCACAATTTGATTACCAAGACGTTTCCGTTGGAACGGGGACTTGAGGCCTTCGAGTATTTGGACCAAACTTCGGCATTGAAGGTCCTGCTGGAGATCGGATGATCGGTCTATAGCGCGGGCCCCGCATTGCAAGATCGTAATTTCTTGTTTTTTGGCGAAGATTTTCGCGCCGTTCGTAGAGCCGAACGGCGTTCGGCCTAGGGCCAGCGCCACTGGCCCCTACACTTTGGGTTGCGGCCAAGCCGCGCTGCGCTACAGACCCATTTCGCCTGAGGGTAAACGGCATGCGTGCTTTATCGAGTCGAAAGTCTGTTCGTTTCCATATCCAGATGGTGGCGATCATAACCGTCCTGCTCGGCGTGGGCGTCGCACACGGGAAAAGGAAAGCGCCCCCGCCTCCGCCCACCGGCCTGCCCGCGCGCATCAACGACTTGGCGAAGCAACTTTACGGTGTGATGCTGGAAGATGCCGGGCCCATCACCGGACAGATTCAAAAGTTGGTGGTGGATCATATGGCGGAGTGGATGGCCAATCGCACGCCGACGGATGTTGAAACGCGCCGCGAACTGGAAAGCGTTTTCTCCCTCCTGCATTACCCCCTGGAGGGCCTGCCTGCGACGTTCGCGCAACCTTGGAAAGGCCAAATGGTGGTTGGCGCGGGGTATACCTTGGGCTGGACCGATTTTGACCGTCAGAATGTGGTGGCGATCTTCGCCAGCAATGCGGGCAAGAGCCATCTTGTGACGGTCACGAATTTCGTTCCTCGCACCGACCTGCACTATGAAATGCTGCCCCAACTTGCCTGGGACGACCTCCGGTTCTTCATTTACGGTTTCCGCCTCGGGAAGAGCCAAACACGCCTCTCGGTGATTCTCTATTCCTTTGATGGGCAGAACCTGAAGCCGCTCTGGGAAAGCCAGGACATTTATGATGGGAAGGTGGATATCCTGAAGGATAAAGTCACCATCCGTTACCTGAGAGAGGATGAGTACGTGCAAGCCGTCGAGGAAAAGCGCAAACCGCCGCGCCACTTGGCCACGTACCAACTCACTGCCGCAGGAATTCAGCTTTTGGACGACCACGAGATTCCTTTCTAACCCGATCCCTGCGCTTGCAAGGCTCCCGCGGACCTCTTATACTCTCGCTACAATTTTGCCGTTTCTTAAGGAGGAATTATGACTTTCATTTCACGACGTGACGCAGGGAAGCTTCTGTTGGCGGGGTGCGCGGGGGCACTGGTCCCGGCCGGGAAGCTTCGCGGCGCAACTATGATCAATTCCGCTATTCGGGGAGTACAGATCGGTGCGCAAAGCTACTCGTTTCGCGATTTCCCCCTCGACGGCTGCATCGATGCTTTCCGCAAGGTGGGGTTGGGCGAATGCGAACTCTTTGACGGACATGTGGTGCCGCCGGGCCTGCAGGGCGACGAACTGAAGAAGTGGCGGCTGGAAACACCGCTCAGCTACTTCGCAGGAATTCGCAAGAAATTCGATGACGCGGGCATACTCCTTTACGCCTACAACTACAGTTTTCGCAAGGATTTCACCGATGAGGAGATCGAGCGAGGATTCCAGATGGCCCAGGCGATGCACGTAAAATTCATCACCGCGTCTTCCAACGTCAGCGTGGCGCCGCGCGTCGATAAGTACGCTCAGAAGTACAAAATCATGGTGGGCTTCCACGGGCACGACGACACCTCCGACCCCGATGAGTTCTCCACCCCTGAGACTTTCGCCCGCGCCATGAAGGGAGCATCCCCCTACATCGGCGTTAATCTTGACATCGGCCACTTCGTAGCCGCGGGAGGGGATCCCGTCGCGTACATTACCGAGCACCACGCAAAGATCGTCACTCTGCACATCAAGGATCGAAAGAAGAATCATGGCGAGAATCTGACCTTTGGCCAGGGTGACACGCCCATCGTGGCCGTGCTGCAATTGCTGCGCGATAAAGGCTGGAAGATTCCCGCCAACATCGAGTACGAATACGGAAAACCCGGCATGGATACCATCGCCGAGGTCAAGAAGTGTTTCGAGTACTGCAAGAAAGCGCTGGAAAGCTAGCCGCGACTCCTCATTACGGATCTCGGAGGTCGGGGGTTTAATGGGCTGTGGAGAAAGGCTTGCGAGCTGTCATCCTGAGCCAAAATGGGCGAGGCATTGGAAGAAAGGCAGAAACTCAATGGCAAAGACAACTCGCAAGAAAGACCAACAAGCAAAAAGCGGAGCGATGCCGGAGGGAGCAAAATACGCGGAATCGTCCCGTGTAGCCTTCCTGTTCGACCTTGATGGCACGCTGGTGGACAGCGTCTACCAGCATGTCCTCGCCTGGCGCGAGGCGCTTGAAAAAGCAGGGATCGAACTCTCCGTATGGCGCATCCACCGGCGAATCGGGATGAGCGGTGGACTCTTCATAAATGCGCTACTTCGAGAAACCGGTCACATCGTTACTCCGGAGGAAGCGGCCCGCCTGCAGCAATTTCATGCGGAAGCATACCTTCGGCTCGCTCCGCCGCCTCGCCCTCTTCCCGGTGCGCGAGAGCTCCTCGCCTGTCTATCCAGGTCAGACGTCCCCTGGGCCATCGCCACGAGCGGACGAATGGCGACCGCAGCACCTGCACTCAAGACCCTGGGTATCCCGCCAGGAATCCCTGTGGTGACAAGAGATCAGGTTGAGTACGCAAAGCCGGATCCGGATTTGTTCCTGACTGCCGCCCAGCGCCTGAACGTGCCCATCGAAACATCTATTGTCGTGGGTGACAGCGTTTGGGACTTGCTGGCTGCCCGTCGGGCCCATGCCCTGGGCGTCGGCCTGTTGTCCGGGGGGTACGGCCAGGATGAATTGGAACGGGTAGGCGCTTATCGCGTTTACGACGACCCCGCTGACTTGCTTCGGCACATCGACGAGGTGGGAGTCAGGAACACAGACTGAGACGTCCTGGGTCCACGTTCGGAACGCTCGAGTTGCTGGCAATTCCGGGTTGGTGCCGTCCAAACTCGTTCCAGAAAATGCAATTAGCCGCAAATTGTCCCCACAATACCGCCATTTTCCGCAAAATCCGTGTCAATTTGACGTAAATGTCCGGCTTTTCATCGGGCATTTTGTCAGTGTTTTTGTTTGTTTTCATACACGTTCCGGCTTCGGTCTTCAAAAAAAGAATTCTTTTTTTCAGGAACCCGGCAGTGGGTGCAATCGGCGGGTTTCCAGAACCACCTCGATTTCGGTTTGGCGAAACATCTCGACCAGTTCGGCAAACAACGGGTTCGCAGCCTCTTCGGGGGTCAGGATCGCCCGCGCTGTTTTTCCCACCGCGCAAGGCGGGGCGTATAGCAGGGTTAGCATGAGATCGCGATAGAGGCGTGAACGCCCCCCGCTCCGCAGACCGTTCATCCGCGACTGGACTTTGCCCCGCGCCGTGTGCGGGCCGCCGGATTTCTGAGCGTTGCTGCGGTTGGCTTCGATCCGGGCAGGGGGTTACCGTGAAGGACTTGCGAAGAGACATGACGGCACCTAAAAACCTACTCGTCTAGCATACATGTATCGACTAGGTTTGTCAAGAGACAAAGTGTCGGACGCAGAGCCGAGCGGCGCAAAGCCGAGGCCGAATGCCATTCGGCCCTGCCAATGCCGCCGAATGGTGTTCCACCACCTGGAGACTCGGAAGCGCGTCGGGGCCACCCCACGCTGCCCGGCGAGAGGCGCAAGGCTACACAGAGAATTTCTCCGAAAGTGCGGCGTGCCACCGCCCGCCGAGCAGTTGTTGCGCGACGCTCTGGTTCGGGCCTGAATCCGCCACCAGACCCCCACACGGACGATTCCGGTACGAATCTTTGAGGAGCAGAGCAGGATCGATCATGAAGCGATATTCACGTCGTTCTTGAGATTGCCCGGTTTCCTTCGAACTCCCCGCGCCCCGCAACAGGAATTGCAGCGTGCCTGGGATCCACCCGTGATCATCGTTACGATCCCCACATCCCGCCCCGGCGTCATGTACCTCAACCAATAGTAGTAGGATCATACTCGCTGCCGCCATTGCCGCCGCAAACAAAAAGATCAGTGGGTATCCCATACCATCGGTCCCATCCGACTGGTGCTGGCACTCTTCGCCAACCCTGCATTTGCGGTTCGAGTGCGCAAGCGGCAGATCCTGGGGTCCGAAATAATTTTCCGCCAAACTGAGCAAAATTGAACAGACATGCCGCCAAGTATGTTCTAATCATTGTGCCGGGCTTAAAAATGAAAACCCGGGGTCTCGCATCAGTCACTCGTGGACCCAAAATGGAAACCCCGAAGGAAATTTCCGCGTGGCTCTCGCCCGTGACGTTTCGGACTGCGGGCGGGTTGAGCCTTCCAAAGTGGGGAGGAGAATTTGGTGAAGGTCTTAATGGTTTACCCGGAGTTTCCGGACACGTTCTGGAGCTTCAAGCACGCTTTACCATTTGAAGGGAAAAGGTCGTCATTCCCTCCCCTGGGTTTGCTCACCGTGTCCGCACTGCTGCCTTCGCACTGGGAACGCCGGCTGGTGGATCTGAACGTGCGCCGACTCAAGGACTCCGACCTGGCGTGGGCGGACGTCGTCTTCTTCAGCGGCATGATTGTGCAGGGGCCCTCGATGAAGGAGCAGATCGCGCGCGCCAAGCGTCACGGACTGCGCACGGTGGTCGGCGGCCCAATTGTCAGCGCCAAGGATCCCGCCATCGCCGAAGCCGATCACGTTGTTGAGGGGGAAGCTGAGGAGATTATCCCCCAACTCGCGGCGGACCTCGAACGCGGCGAGGCCCAACCCCACTACTTCAAAAAGCAATGGCCCGACGTCACGCAGGTGCCGCTGCCAGACATTCGCATCGCACCCATGCGCCGCTACAGTTCCATGTCGCTTCAGTACTCCCGGGGCTGTCCTTTTACCTGTGAATTCTGCGATATCATCGAAATCTACGGCCGGCGGCCGAGGACGAAGACTCCCGACCAGGTGTGCGCGGAACTCGACCAGATTCACCGCCTGGGCTGGCGCGGCTCTGTTTTCATGGTGGATGACAACTTCATTGGAAACAAGAAGAACGTTAAACTCCTTCTTCCCCGCCTCGTGGAATGGATGCGCGAACACAAGTTTCCCTTCGCGTTTTACACCGAGGCCTCCCTGAACCTGGCGGAAGACGAAGAGATGCTGGCGTTGATGCGCGAGGCGCATTTCACGCGCGTCTTCCTGGGTATTGAGACGCCGGTGGCCGAGAGCCTGAAAGAAACTACCAAATTCCAGAATCTCCGCAAGGATCTGCTGGAAAGCGTGAAGCTCATTCAGGCCTACGGAATGGAAGTGATGGCGGGATTCATCGTGGGTTTTGATAATGACCCGCCCGATGTCTTTGACCGGCAGATCGCCTTTATCCGCGAAGCCGCTATTCCGCTCTCCATGGTCGGGCTGCTCACCGCCCTGCCGAATACCCAGTTGTGGCGGCGGCTTAAAGCGGAGGGACGGCTGATCAAATCCAGCCTCGGGAGCAACACCCTGGCCGACCTTAACTTCATCCCGCGCATGGATACGCAGGAACTGCTGGATGGCTACCGGCGCATCCTTCAGACGATTTACAGTCCGCGTGAGTACTTCCAACGCGCCTCGGCTTTCCTGGCGCAGTTGGGCAGGGGATCGCGCTCGCCGATCGTCCTCTCAGACATCATGGCGTTGGGCCGCTCGCTCTGGCGGCAAGGCTTCCTCAGCGACTACCGCGGGGAGTACTGGAAATTCTTCGCCGAGTCCCTAAGCCACCATCGGCACCACTTTAGCAAGGCCATTACTCTCGCGATTATGGGGCACCATTTCTTCGAACTCACCAGTGCCACGGATGCCGAGTAGGCAAGGCACAGGACGGGTCAACCCACTGAATCCGGAGTCCTTAAGAAGTGGCCGGACGGCCCCTCGAAGCAGGGTTCATTTTCTTCCTGACAAAGGCTACCGAAGCTGGCAAGTTACTGAAAATAAACTAACTTACAATCAACCGCACATAAGCTAGAAATGGGGTGCAAAGTGTCCGGCGGAAAGGACGCTAAATTGTCGCTTGCACACTGTCGAAAAGGCCCGGTATGGTGAGAAATTCGGGTCAGGAGGTTGATGAGAAGCATTGAAGCCCCGGCCTTTCGCGCCTGCCCTGAACGGAGCGAAGGCTCGGCACGAGCCGAGCTAACGCTCAGCACTACGCTTGCTTTTGGCTAGCCGTTCAAACAGGTATAATGCGTGGTCACAGCGGTGTCGCGATCCCGGCTTGGGGAAGGAGAAACCTACCATGAACCGACGCAGCGCCCTCGAAGCTCTGGGTGTAAGTGCAACTTGGTTGGGAGGTGTGGGACCGCTCACGGCCGCACGAGCGGCAGCAACGCGCGGCATGCCTTCCCCAAAAATCACGGACGTGAAGGTGATCCTGACCCAACCCGCCGAGGATCAACTGGTCATCACCAAGGTTCTGACCAGCGAGCCGGGGCTGTACGGAGTTGGGTGCGCGACACACCGCGAGCGGCCCCTGGCCGTCGCAAGCGCCATCGAACAGTATTTGAAACCGTTTGTGGTGGGACGCAACTGCGATGAGATTGAGGACATCTGGCAATCCGCCTACGTCTCCTCATACTTCCGCAGCGGTGTAACGCTCAACAACGCTTTGAGCGGAATCGACGGAGCGCTTTGGGACATCCTGGGAAAGCGGGCCGGGTTGCCTCTCTATGCCTTGCTCGGCGGAAAATCCCGGGCGGCGGTTCCTCTGTACGCCCACGCCAGCGCTGTAGAATTGCCAGACCTCGAGGACCAGGTGCGCAAGTGGATGGCACAGGGATATCGCCACGTTCGCGTCCAGCTTGCCGTCCCCGGGTACTCGGGGTACGGCGTCGCGGGGGCGGCCACTTCCGAGTCCGTGGCGAAGATGCGGCCTGAGGGCATCGCGCCCTCGCCGGTATTTGAACCGACACCCTATGTCAATAACACCATCCGGATGTTCGACTACTTGCGCAGCAAGCTGGGTTTTGATGTGGAATTGATCCACGATGTGCACGAGCGGGTTCCCCCCGTCCAGGCGCTCGAACTCGCCAAGTCGCTGGAACCCTATCGGTTGTTCTGGCTCGAAGACCCGCTGGCCCCCGAGGATGTGGAATGGTTCCAAATCCTGCGCCAGCAATGCAGCACCCCACTGGCGATGGGGGAGCTTTTCGTGAACCGGCACGAATGGTTACCGCTGGTCACCAACCGCTGGATCGATTTCATCCGCATTCACATCTCTGCGGTCGGCGGCCTCAACATGGCGCGCAAGGTCGCCGCCTGCTGCGAGTTCTTCAACGTCCGCACGGGCTGGCATGGCCCCGGCAATGTTTCCCCCGTCGGTCATGCTGTAAACATGCACCTGGACCTGGCCTGCTACAACTTTGGGATCCAGGAACAGAACGTGTTCTCACCGACGGTCCGCGAGGTTTTTCCGGGGGCGCCCGAAATCAAGGGCGGTTACATGTATGCGAATGACTTGCCGGGTTTGGGCATCGATATTGATGAGAAACTCGCGGCCAAATTCCCCTACAAGACGCCCGGCGGCAGCCGAGGCAACGACCGCAGATTGGACGGAACCATTGTGCGGCCTTAGTCCGGGGCTTGTTGGCTAAAAGTCGCGTGTCCAGCGGATAGTGAGCAGATCCGCCTGGAAGTTGTTGCCTGTGATGATTTGCTCGATATAGTAAGTGCGCTGCAGATCCACGGACAATCGTCCCGCCTTGGGGAAATTGACATAAACCGTCCCCGTGACGAGCGGCCAAGTAAGGGGTCCGTAGGCGGGAGGTTCCCCGCTGATCTCCCCGAGGCCGGTGGAACGATCAAAGTTGCCGGTAAGCTGTAATCCAAAATACCTGCTGGGCTTGGCCTCGACCCCTGCCTGCATCACGCGGTCCACTTCTTGATCCCGAAGGAAATCATTGAGCGGCGCTGTGCCGCGGGCATACACGATATTCCCCGCGGCAAAAATGCTGTCGTAAGTGTAACCTCCAAAAACCGAAAACCGGTCATTGAGGGCATAGGACAGGGTTACCGTATTGGAGTGGATGTTGTCCTGGAAACTGGAATCGATCAGCTTGTCGTTGGTGAGATTCAGATCATCTTGCAGCGTTACCTTCTTGAAGGGCTGGAAGCGAGTGATCAGATGCCCGGCCACTTCGGTGTGCGGAGTGATTGCTGTGTAGGACGAGCCGTTGTCAAAGGTGTGAACGTCGCCCCGGATGCTGAAGATTTTCGAGGGCTGATAGCCGAAGCTGAGTTCGGGCCAGGCGGTCCGGGTTCGCAGGCTAACGGCGGGATCCGCCACCCCGTCCTCGAGGGCCTCGACATCCGCCTTGAGCAGCCGAACCCCCGGGCGCAGCGTAAGCGATGGCGTGGGCGTAAAAAGCATGCTGAAATCAAAATCACTCAGGCCATCGCGCCAGACATAGGAGTCCTGCCCGGAAGAAGGCGTGGTGCTGGTGGTTGGCGTGGAAGACGTGGGGTTGGTAACGATGCCCAACACGCTGCCGAAATTCCCGACGCTATTCGTGCTAAAGCGGGAGTAACGATAATCCACAATGATCTGCCACCAGTCTTTGGGCTTGTAGGTGAAGGTTTGATAAAGGATGTTGTCCGGCTCAGTCACCGTGTCCCGAGCCGTCTGGCTGATCGTATAAGGTGCGAGCGCACCGGTGCTGTTGGGGGCAGTGCCGCTGTAAGACTGGTCGAAAGTTGCGGGTCCCTGATAGCGGTAGTAGATGTAGCCCCCCCGCCATTCGAATTTGGAAAGCGGCTTGCCCACGAAGGACAACTCGCTGATGGGAGTCGTGAGCCGCCGGTACTCCGACTGGGAAAGGTTCGTCAGCGGCTCCAGTGTCGAGCTGGTGACGGGATTGATGCTCAGCTCCGGTGAACCGACATTATTCAGGCTCACATTTTCCGTAAACGTCTGGTAGCCAAGGTTGTAATGAAAGGTCCAGGCGCGATAGGTGTAGTCGATTCCCCCGGAGAAGCGATTGGTGTCATCGTTGATGGGGGCGTAAAGGTAATAGGGATTGGCGCGTGCAAAGGTGCCCCAATAAGAGGGCGAATCGAAGAAATCCAAGGACTCCGTGGTGAAGGTGGGACCGCTGTCGCTGGTGTGGTAGTAGTTGAAGTTGAACCGGAGATTGTTGGTGGCGTGCAGGGTGAGGTCCGCGGAACCGAACTTGCGAACTGTTCCCCAATTGTGATTATCGGTGAGACCGGTGGAAAGCCCGGCGCCCACCGCGGCGATCGGTAGGACCACGTTGTCGTTTGGATTCGAATAGAAGTAGCTCTGACGCCAGTTCACCCGAAAATCATAGAGCCGGTTCTTTCTCACGGAAAGCTGCCCCATTTCGAAAGGCTCTCCTCCCAGCCCACTGACCGAGAGGGAGTAGCTGTCCGCGAAGGGGTTGGCTCCTTTGGCGGCCTCGCCGAACATGTTAAAGTCCATCAGGCGAAAGCCCTTCTCGAGGCCCGAGAGATCCTGAAACATGGGGACGTAGCCCTTCAGGTCGTCGAAACGGTAACCCACCGTCACTGACCCTTGGGTGTTGAACCCGGCCATCGTGAGTGGAGTTTCCGCGCCGTCCTGTGCCCACAATACCCTGCCGCCAAGCAGCATTAGGAAGAGAACTACAAGAAATAGTGATGTTGCCTGGTAGCTTCGGCACGCGTGCAAAGGCCCCTCACCCGCCCTCCTTCGTCGGGCACCCTCTTCCCAGGGGAGAAGGTGGACCGTGACCGGCGTTTTCATCAGCCGGCGCGGGCCGAGTGAGGGGCATTGTCGAAGTTCGGGTCTCATGGGACCTCCCTTCACCGCAAGAAATTAGCATCGAGCTCTGAGCCATGGATCGCGACGTGGCAGCGGGTACACTCGCCACTGGTCTGAAAACCCAGGCGGCTGTGCGGGACCGCGGCCTGAGCGTGGAAGCCGGTGTGACATTGCAGGCAGAGCATCCGGCCCTCCCGCCGCACCAGCATGAAGTGATTGGTATTGCCGTGGGGGCTGTGGCAGACCACGCAACCTTCCACCCTCACCGCCGCATGCTCATAAACGTAGGGCCCGCGTTTTTCCACGTGGCACTTGACGCAGGTCTCCCAGTGGGTGGCATTCAGACTGGCGCGATTGATGCTGCCGTGCGGGTTATGGCAGTCCGTACATTTCATCAGCCCCTCCGGTACCCGATGGTGTACCGGCAGGGCAAACTGCGCCTGGATATTGCCGTGGCAGGCAAAGCACAAATTCGGCTCAGCATCCTTGAGCAGGCTGCTGTGCAGCCAGCGCACGGTTTCGGGAAGCTGCGGTACCTGGAAGAAAGCTGCCTGGGCATAAGGAAGGCTGCCCTTGCTTTGATCTTTGACCTCTTTTACCAGGTGAGCCGCATGGCATTCGTTGCAGGAAACGCCCGCCGCCGCGTGCTGCGAGTGGGCAAACGTGTCCTGGTCCTTGCCGGTAATGTGGCACGTGAGGCACCGTTCCGAGTTTTCCTTGGGGCTGGCGTGGAACGAGAAGATCAGCTTGGTGCCAGCCATTTCCTTGGCGGGATCACCCGCCGTTGCCTGTTCGGCCTCCGCATGGGCTTTGCCGGGGCCGTGGCAGGTCTCACATCCTGAAACGCTGGTGGGTTGCACAGTTGCCATGGGCTTTGTCCCTGCTGGCGCCTCCCCTTTCAGCGTCAGCAAGTAATCCACAAGATTGTTGATTTGGCCGTTGGGTGTGTCGGGCGGCAACGGGGGCATAATGGTGCCAGCACGGCGCTTGACCATCCGGTCGAGCAACTCGGCGCGTGTGCGACGCACCCCAACATCGTCAAGAGCCCCTCCGCCCTCTCCACCTTGCCCGCCAATCGTGTGGCAGCCCGCGCACATCATGTCGTCGTAGATTTTCTTTCCCGTCGCAGCCGATGGGGAAATTCCCGGCGTGGGGGTGGCGGGTGAAGCCGGCAATACGCCGCCCGCCGGAGCGTGCGGAGTCTTCGCAAATGCTTGGGCTTCCGCTCGATGGCAGCCAGCACAGGTCTGCCAGCCGGCATAATCGCCCGCCTTCCCAATAAGCGGAGCTTGCGAGGCCACCGATGGCCCATGGACCGCCTCGGGCATCCTTTGCGCAAAGGTCCCCCCCATAGGCGTGCCGATGGCGAACATCAGTCCCAGGAACACGAGCAGAGGTCGGAGTTTGCTGTTAGTTTGGGAATTCATCGAGCATAGCCCTCCCTCGCCGGGTGCACGGTTCCTGAAGCTGGTTTCACTTGAACTGGGACCCTTTGTGCCGTCTCCAGTATCATAAAAACCAATATATGATACAACATATAAAATCTGATCCAGCGCAAAAAAACGGCTTATTGACCGAAATGTTATATGCTTGGGTATCCAGTGTCTCCGGCTAGAGAAGTTCATCAGCCACGGAATCAGGGGTGGCTCGATCCTCCCGCAATGCCTGTCTCCACTCCCCTGAGGCGCGTCTAGCTTCAATCCGGATTTCCATTTTGGGTCCGCTAGTGCCAGACTTTACTGCCAGGTTTTCATTTTTGAAACGCACGCAAAGATAAAAGCATCCTCGGCGGCCACGCCGTCGTCGGGCGCTGGCCTTGCCTTCAGCGTTGGCGATTGCAGCCTGGACGCCAGGACTGACCTCATGGGTTCTGAAGGTGGGCGTGGAGCGAGACTCGCACTCACCTCGCAGGGTTGGTTCAATTCTGCGGTTCGCGTGTGCCGGGAATGTTCGGATTGCGGTGAACATCCCCTTCCACGGCCTCGGACAATGAAATGTTGTTTCGATCCAGAAGGGTTCCTGTCGCCTGTTCATACTGAATCAATGCCTTGGCATAGGCGGCGCGATCTCTTACCACATTGCCTTCGGCGGTGGCCAGATTTCGTTGGGCAGTGATGACGTCTTCCACCGTGGCCGAAGCCAAGGTGAACTTTTGCTGTTGCATGTCGAGCACCTGGCGGGAGACGGCTGCCACCTTCAGCGTGGCATCCAGCGTGCTCCGGGCCTGCTCCACCGCGCTCACCGCCTTGCTGACATCCCAAACCGCCTGGTTCTTGGCATCCTGAAGCTTCATTTGCAACTGGCGTTGTTCCAGCACCGCCCGGGCGGCGTCGGCTTGGGCGTGCCGGTTGCGAAAGGGGAAACTGACCTGCACCCCATAGGAGAGGTTGGGGTAGTCGTTATCGAAGACATTGGCGAAGGTGGGCCGCAGCGCCCCCCCTAACCCCGCGAAGCTATAGGTGGCAAAGACCTGGACCGAGGGCAGGAGCGCATTGCGAGTCCCCTGGATGGTGTATTCCTGGTTGCGCAAATTCAAATCAGCCTGCTCGATCTCCGGGCGATGGGCTGGCAGCTTCCTTCAAGGCCTCGTCCAACGTAGGCACGTCATCCGGGTGGGGCTCCGGCAGTTTATCCGTAGGGGCAATATCCACCGTGGCCAACTGCGCCGTGAAAGGTCTTGGAGATTTTGGCCTTCATCGATTGGGCGTCCTGAGAGAAAGTGTTTCCCGCCAGCCAGCAAGACTTGCTGCTGGTCCGCCACTTCCTCCTGGGTCCGCAACACGTCATACTGGGCCACCGCCCCCATTTTCAATTCGGCCTGGTTGCTTTCCAGCAGTTTTTGCGCATACCCCAGGCTTTCCTGCGCCACGCGAATGTTTTCCTGGTCGGCCAGAAGGTCGTAGTAAGTCGTCATCACGGCCGCCACTTGGGTGATGACACTCTGCCGGAAGACACTCATGGAGTAATTCAGATTATTTCGGCCGATGCGGATAAACCTGGCGTTGGCGCGCTTGCCAAAGCCGTTCAACAAGTTCTGGCTAAAGCCTATGGAAAGGCCCGAGACAAACTCCGGATTGAATATGCTGGTCGTGGTGTTGTCGGAAAGACGATAGCTATACTCGGACACGCCAACGCTTGTACCGGTCACAAAACCCTGGCTGTACCCAGCTTGAAAGTAGCCAAAGTGACTCGTCTCAACCGCCACGCCGCTCACCACGGTGTAGTCGAGTGGCGTCGTGGCATTGGTCCCTCCATAAAAAGCGTACACACTCGGATCGTAGCTTCCCGCTGAACCCACACTGTTGATGCTTTCGCCTCCCAGCGTCCCTCCTGCGCCACTTCCGCCACCGCTTCCGCCGCTACCCACACCTCCACCCAGGCTGCCGGAAAAGAGGGTAGTGGACTGATAGGCGCCTGCCACGCCACGCGTCGCGCCTCCCCCCTTGGCGCGCAGCAGGTCTGTTTGGGCAATGGGCAGATTGTATCGCGCCACGTCGATATCCAGATTGTTTTCCAAGGCCAGCGCGATGGCATCATCGAGCCCCAGCATCAATTTTTCGCCGACAATAAGGTTCTCAAGCCGTCGCGAGTTGTCCATGCGCGGGGAGGGGACATAGCGGGCGAAGTAGGGAGAAAAAATGTTGGGGAAGCTGCCATGGTTGTTCGAGTAGTCGATTCGGGCCACGTCGTTATTGACTGTTATTCCTTGGGCTTCCTGGCAGACGGCAGACTTAGGGTAAAGCAAAACCAGCAAAAAAACTGTCGCTAGCAATCGCCAAATTAGCGTACGTGTCACCATGCTCGTTTCTCCGATCAGTTTATGGGGCTCCGTGCATGAGACTCCAAACGCACTCTCCGTGCCATACGCAGAAACCGGTCTACCTCTATTACGATCAGTGCGTTGCAAGTTTTTCGCAGTGTCTTGCTATCCCCTCGATGCGTTCGGTCGTGGGAATGTGATGCCCGGAATCGAACAGTCGGGAGGAATCGGTTCATCGGCGCGTCTGGCCATCTGGTGATCGTATGATTGCAAGAGAAAGGCGAGAACCGAAACTCAAAAAAGCAACTTGCGGACTGGCTGCCGGTTTTCGAGGCTCGAGTTTCGGCCTTCGATAGTCCGATGAGCCGCTGAACAGATTCCTTCGACCCTGTTCGATATCGCCATGCCCAATCCCAAAACCGAACACCACCCTGCCCGATGTTGTGGTCGGGTTCCTGTATATGCCATTTGATACCATGGAGTTATACGCGGTCGAACAATGGTACGCACCGTGCACATTTCACCCCGGAGACTCAATATGGATATTCCCCGTGAGGACGCAATTCGGAAGCGGCGTGTCCGCCGGATCATTTACATTGTGGTGGGCCTTCTTGCCATCGGCTCGGTGACGCTGGGTGTTTCCCGCCTCAAGCCCGCCCCTCCAAGTGTCGACAAGGCCACAGTATGGGTTGACACAGTCAAGCGCGGCCCCATGCTATTGGAGGTTCGTGGACTGGGCAGCCTTGTCCCGGAAGAAATTCTTGTTGTCCCTGCCCCCACCGACGGGCGAGTGGCTCGCCGGCTTCTGCTTCCCGGCTCACCGGTTGAAGCTGACACCGTCCTAATGGAGTTGACCAACCCGGAGCAGGAGCAGGCCACTCTCGATGCCGAATGGCAACTGAAAGCCGCCGAGGCGCAATACAAAAGCACCAAGGCGCAACTTGACAGCACGCTACTCGACCAGAAAGCTCAGGCTGCCACCGTGCAATCGGACTACACCGAAGCCCAGCTTAATGCGGACCGGGACGTGGAACTCGCCAAGCGCGGCTTGGGCTCGGAGCTGAACGCCAAGGTTACGCGCGCCAAGGCCGATGCCCTGGCCACGCGCAGCGAAATTGAAAAGCAACGCCTCGCCGTAAGCGCCGCATCCGCTAAGGCGCAACTGGATGAGCAACAGGCGAAGGTGGAGCAACTGCGCGCCCTGTACCAACTGAAGAAATCCCAACTTGCTTCCCTGCACGTGCGTGCGGGGGCGGAAGGCGTTTTGCAGGAACTTTCCGTGGAAGTCGGCCAGCGCGTGGCGGCCGGAACCCCTCTCGCCAAGGTGGTGCAGCCCACGCGCCTGAAGGCGCAATTGAAAATCCCCGAAACGCAGGCCAAGGACGTGCAAATCGGCCAGCGGGCGGCCGTCGACACGCGCAATGGCATCATTCCCGGCCACGTGATGCGGGTTGACCCCTCGGTGGTGGAGGGCAGCGTGACGGTGGACGTGAAACTGGATGCCCCGCTTCCCAAAGGCGCGCGTCCCGACCTGAGCGTGGAAGGCACCATCGAAATCGAAAACCTTGCTGACGTTGTCTACGTCGGCCGTCCCGCTTTCGGCCAGCCCAACAGCACCGTGGGGATCTTCCGGCTCGACGAGGGCGGCAAGGTCGCCAGCCGCGTGCAGGTGAAGCTGGGCCGCGCCTCGGTGAATTCCGTCGAAATTCTGAGCGGCTTGCAGCCCGGCGACAAGGTCATCCTCTCCGACATGTCGCAATGGGACGCCTTCAACCGCATTCGGCTGGAATGAGGGAATCGGGTCATTGAGCCATCGGGTCATCTGGCCATTGGGTGATTTGGCGATTGAGCGATTTCGTGATTGTACTTTCGGGAGATTGGGGGAAGGGATGATCGAGCGATTGTGGATAATCCACGAATCCCCAAATAAACCCAACCATCCCCGGTGGGTCTATCACCCGATGGCCCGATGACTCAGTGACAGGATGTCCGAAAAAGGGGAAGACGGTGGGCACACTGTTCCAAGACGTGCGATACGGCCTCCGCATGCTAGCCAAGAGTCCCGGTCTTACGGTGGTGGCGGTGGTGGCGTTGGCGCTTGGCATTGGGGCCAACACTTCCATCTTCACCACTGTGAATGCGATGCTGCTTCATCCGTTTCCATTTGAGCATTTTGATCGGCTGGTGGCAGTTTGGGAGACCGCGCCGAAGCAGGATGAGGACCACATCGCGCTGGCGCCGGCCAATTTCCGCGATTGGCGGGAGCAAAGTCATTCGTTCCAGGAGTTTGCGGCTGGGCACGGCTGGGAAGTGAATCTTACCGGAACCGGTGCGGCCGAGCGCGTGGATGCTTACCAGGTCACGTCCAGTTTCTTTCCGCTGCTGGGAATGCCGGCGCAGCTTGGGCGCACGCTCAGCTCGCAGGATTTCGAATCTGGGCGCTCCTCCGTGGTGGTGGTCAGTTACGGCTTCTGGCAGGAGCGACTGGGGGGGAACCCCGGCGTGATCGGCTCCCGCGTGCGTCTGAACAGCCAGGATTTCGCGATTATCGGCGTGATGCCCACGGACTTTGCCTATCCCGGGGGCGTCGAGATCTGGGGGCCGCTGGATTTGCCCCTTGCCGAGCAGGCAGGCCGCGTGAATCATTATCTCCAGGTGATCGGGCGTCTCAAGCCCGGGGTTTCGATCTCGCAGGCGCAGGCGGATCTCCAGGCCGATCGCGGGCCGGCTTGGCGCAGCAATTTCCGCAGACCAATGCCGGGCATAGCGCGCGGCTGGTGAATCTGGTGAATGAGCTCATGAGTGAGCGCGCCAGTTCATTTTGGTGCTCATGGGCGCGGCAGGGTTTGTTCTGCTGTTGGCCTGCGCCAACGTCGCCAATCTGCAATTGGCGCAGGGCAGCGCTCGGCAGAAGGAAATTGCTGTGCGTCTGGCGCTCGGGGCCAGCCGCGGGAGGATCGCCCGGCAGTTGCTCATTGAAAGCGTGCTCCAATCATTCCTCGGCGCGGCGGCGGGGCTGATTTTGGCCTCCTGGGATTTGAAATGGCGGCTTGCGAGCGTGCCGGCGTTCATTATGCAGCACGCTCCCCCGGGCATCAGGCATATGCGCATTGACGGGTACGTTCTGGCATTCACGGCGGCAGTGGCCGTGGCGGCGGGAATCCTGGCCGGGTTGGCCTTTGCCTGGCACGCTTCGCGGGCCGATTTGAACGAAACGCTTAAGGAATCTTCGCGCGGTGGCGGCGCCAGCTCGTCCTCGCATCGGCTGCGCGGGCTGCTGGTGGTGACGGAAGTTGCCTCTGGCGCTGGTACTGCTGACGGGCGCCGGCCTGATGGTCAAGGGCTTCCGCCATCTGGTGATCAGCAACCCGGGTTACGATCGGCGGAACGTGCTGACGTTCCAAATCGCCTTGCCGGAATCGAAATATCGCGACGAGAGCCAGGTCCGCGAGTTTTACGACCAACTGGTGGAGCGCCTGGGCGCCCTGCCCGGCGTGGAAGCGGCCGCGGCGGCGTCGAACCTGCCGGGCCAATGGAACTGGACCCGCACCCAGTATGGGGCGGAAGGCCAGTCGCCCGCGGCTCCCGGCGATTTGCGCCTGGCGATCACGGAGGCCGTCACGCCGGACGCCTTCCGCGCGTTGCGCATCCCGCGTGGTCAAAGGACGCGCTCTCACCGCCCAGGATGGCCCGGACTCGACACGCGTAGTGGTGTTGAACGCCAGCCTGGCCAGGCGGCTCTGGCCCGGCGAGAATCCTCTGGGCAAGCGCGTGCACTTTGGATCGAGTGAAAGCGCTGCGCCCTGGTGCACGGTGGTGGGTGTGGTGGGCGACATCGAGCCCGCGCCCTTCGATCACACCGTCCCCCCCATGGCGTATTTTCCCCTTGCACCAGTTGACGCAGCGCTCGCTATCCATCGCCGTGCGCACCGTGGGTGATCCCATCGCGCTCGCTGCCTCCGCGCGCGCTCAGGTCCAGGCCTTGGACCAGGAACAACCGGTATTCGACGTGCGTACGATTAGAGCAGGTGATCGACGACGACCTGAGTGGCGTGAAGGTTTCTGCCGACATGATGACGGTCTACGCGCTCATTGCGCTCATCCTCTCGGCCTCCGGGATTTTCGCGCTGATGGCCTACTCGGTCTCCCAGCGCACGCACGAAATTGGCGTGCGCATGGCACTGGGAGCGCAGCACCCGGACGTCCTCCGGATGGTGGTGGGCCGCGCGCTCACGCTGGCTTTGATCGGGCTTGCCATCGGCGTTCCCGCCGCGCTGGCGCTGACTCGCGCGCTTTCCAGCGTGCTTTTGGGAGTTATCCAAGTGGACACTCCGATTTTCGTGGCGTTCGCCCTTTTGCTGGCCTTGGTCGCCACCCTCGCCGCCTACATTCCGGCGCGCCGGGCGATGAGGTCGATCCCATGGTGGCGCTGAGGTACGAATGAAGCGGTCAGCGGTCAGCTATCAGCGTTCAGCCAGAGACCGCGCGGGCCACGAATGAGCGTTGCAAGATATGGTGACGATGAAGGCTGTAGCGGCGGTCTCCGAGCGCCGTCGTCGATCGGAGATCGACGGTACAATTCATGCCCCTCTGAATCGTTGCCGATTTTCGCGGGTGGCGCATACATTGCTTTTGATGTATGCGTCCCGGCCGTCACCGGCATAAAAGGCCATGTCGGCGCCACCTACGGTTGGAGCTACGGAGTCCGCCCCTTGCTAAGGAGGGGAGCCCGCCGGGCTCGGCGGTTGAGGCGGTTTGATGTAGGGGCCGTAGCTGAAAGCTGAAAGCTGAACGCTGACGGCTGATAGCTGAGGGCTCAACACTGAGGATACGAATGAATGCTCTGTTCCAAGACCTGAAGTTCGGGCTGCGGATGTTGGCGAGGAATCCCGGTTTTACAGCGGTGGCGGTCCTGACCCTCGCTCTTGGCATCGGCGGGAATGTGGCCGTATTCAGCCTGCTCGACGCGGTCATGTTGCGCCCGCTTCCCTACTCGCACCCAGAGCGGCTGTACATGTTTTTCCCCTTTGAGAAGAACCCCAAGCACGCCATGGTGGCGTCGTCGTACCCCGATTTTCAGGACTGGCATGAACAGAGCCACGCCTTTGAGGCCATGGCCGGGTACCACGAAGAATCTTTCAACCTGACCGGCACAACAGAGCCCGAACGTTTGCATGGCTTATATAGCACGCCAGGGCTCTTTGCGCTGTTAGGAATTCCCCCGTTGTTGGGCCGTGAGTTTAGCCCCACTGACGACCCCCACGTCGTCTTGTTGAGCTACGAGTTGTGGCACAGGCGGTTCGGCGGCGATGCCGGGATTATTGGCAAGCCTATCCAATTGGAGGGCGGGGCGTACACGGTGCTGGGGGTCTTACCTCCGCATTTCAGTTTTCCACCGCAACGGTGGGAAGGCACCCCTGAGGTTTTCGTGCCGGTCATTCCGAACCCCGAGCGTGGCGAGCCATTGGTTGCGGGTGATCGGACGCCTTGCCCCCGGCATAACCGAGCAGCAAGCCCGGGCGGAGATGAACGGAATCGCTGCCCGCCTCGCGCAAGCCTATCCCGATACCAACCGCGACCAAGGAGTCGTGGTTGACCAGCTTAGCCAGGACGTCGTTGGGGGTGTGCGCCAGACGGTTTGTGTTCTCCTCGGGGCTGTGGCTTTCGTGCTGCTCATCGCATGCACCAACGTGGCCAACCTGCTGCTCTCCCAAGGCGCGACGCGGGAGCGCGAGATCGCCATCCGCAGCGCGGTGGGAGCGACGCGCTCACGCATTGTGCGGCAGTTGCTCACCGAAAGCCTGCTGCTGGCGGGCATGGGGGGCGCTCTGGGTGCCGTTCTGGCGTATTGGACACTCCCCTTGGTGGCATCCGCCCTGCCCCAACACACCGCCTTTTTCACGCGCGTTCATGATGCCGGCTTCCAGCTCAACTCCACGGTATTGATTTTCACTGTGCTTCTGTCCGTGCTGTCCTGCGCCCTGTGCGGATTGTTGCCGGCTTGGAGAACCACCAAGCCCGCGCGAAGCTCCGGGGCAAGCGTTCGCACCGGCCGGATTCGCGGCGCCCTGATCGGGCTGGAAGTGGCGTTGTCCTTCGTCTTGCTGGCAGGCGCCGGGTTGATGATGAAAAGCCTGGTCCGCCTGCTGGAAACGGACGTCGGGTTCCGGACGGAACGCTTGCTGACCATGGACGTAAGTCTGGCGGGTGAGAAGTACGCTTCCGGGGAGAACCAAGCGGCCTTCTATGGACAGGTGCTGGAACGGCTCGAAACTCTGCCCGTCCGTGGCCTCGGTGGCCGCGACCGTGGACCTGCCGATGACGCGGAATTGGACTTGGAACGGGTTCGAGATTCCGGGAGCTCATCCGAGACAAGGCAGGGCAGATTATCACGCCGTGAGCCCCAATTACTTCCGCACCATGGGAATACCGCTGCTGAACGGGAGAGAGATTTTGACCTCCGACTCCGCGCGCACGCCCCTGGTCGGTGTCATCAACCGCAGCATGGCCCAGAAGTACTGGCCGGACGAAAATCCGATTGGTAAGACCATATCAGCTTCACGCTGCTTCGAGGTGTCGACCTCGAAAGGGTCCAGTGTTCAATGCAAACCGCAGGAACTGGAGATTGTTGGAATCGTGGGTGACATCCGGCAACTCGGGCTGGATGTCGCCGCCCTACCCTGAACTGTTCATGCCGTACACGCAGTGGCCGTCGAAGGAGATGGCCCTGGTTCTGCGGACCGCCTCCGAAACCTCCTCTCTGATCCCTGCGGCCAAGAAAGAGATTTGGCGAGTCGACCCCGACCAGCCGGTCACCGATATTAAGACCATGGATGAACTGGTTTCCACAGAAGCAGCGGGGAGACGGTTTGTGCTGCAATTGATCGGAGTTTTCGCCGCGATCGCCCTGGTGCTGGCGGCGGTGGGGATCTACGGCGTGGTTTCCTATGCCACGCGGCAGCGGACGCATGAAATCGGCATTCGCATGGCCCTCGGCGCCCGAGGGCAACAAATTTTGTGGTTGGTTGCCGGCCAAAACGCCAAGTGGCTGCTGGTCGGAATCACCACCGGCGTTGCCAGCGCGCTGGCTTTGACGCGGCTCCTGGCGGCATACCTCTATGCGGTTCGACCCACCGACCCGCTGACCTTTGTGGCTGTCGCGTTGCTGCTGCTCGCCGTGGCACTGCTGGCCGTCTACATTCCCGCGCGCCGCGCGACGAAGGTCGATCCGATGGAGGCGCTGAGGTATGAGTGAAGCTGTCAGCGGTCAGCTATCAGCTTTCAGCTAAAGACCGAACGGCCCACGTCGCGGTAGCTGAACGCTGATCGCTGATGAGGCTGACCGCTGACAGCTCAACACTGAGGATACGAATGAATGCTCTGTTCCAAGACCTGAAGTACGGTCTGCGCATGCTGGCGAAGAATCCCGGCTTCACGGCGGTGGCGGTGCTGACGCTGGCGCTGGGCATTGGCGCGAACACTGCGATCTTCAGCGTGGTCAATGCCGTCCTGCTGAAGCCGCTGGCCATGGAGGACCCGTCTCGCGTGGTATACATACAGGAACATTGGCGAGGCATTTTCCCCAATCTCTCGGTCGGAAACTTCACCGATCTACAGCGCCAAAGCACGTCGTTTACGAAGCTTTGCGCGTCAAACAGCGCGAGTTTCAACCTGGCGACGTCGGAAGCCCCCGAGCGTATGCAAGGCGAAATGGCCACTCGGGACTACTTTGGGGCGTTCGGGGTTCAGCCGATCGCCGGGCGCGTCTTCACCGCCGATGAGGACACGCCTGGACGCGGGCAAGTGGTGGTTATCAGTGAGCGGCTGTGGCGCACACGGTTCCAGGCCGACTCCTCGGCTGTAGGCCAGTCGATACGTTTGAACGGCATGCCCTACACGGTGATTGGCGTGATGCCGAAGACGTTCGATCCGCTGCTGCAAAACGACGATCTCTGGATTCCCGAGGCCTTCACGCCGCAGCAAATCGCTGATCATGACGAGCATTATTTGAACGTGATGGGCCGCCTCAAGCCCGGCGTGTCGCTCGGTCAGGCGCAGTCGGAACTCAACGTTATCGCGCACAGGCTGCAACGGCAATATCCCATCGACGACAAGGACCGCGGCTTGCGCCTGACGCGACTCACGACGGCGCTGCTGGGTGATGAGCGACCGGTATTCCGGATGATGCTCGGCGCCGTGGCCTTCGTGCTGCTGATTGCCTGCGCGAACATCGCCAATTTGCAACTGGCCCGCGCGCGCACGCGGCAGAAGGAAATGGCGGTTCGGGCGGCGCTGGGAGCCTCGCCGCGGCGCATCGTGAGGCAGCTTTTGGCGGAAAGCGTGGTGCTGGGAATCGCGAGCGGACGTTCTTGGTGTATTCCTGGCGTACTGGGGTGTGGGTTGGATTGTCGCGAACGGTCCTGCCCGGGTTCCGCGCCTGGCCCAGGCAAGTGTGGACGCGACGACGCTGGCGTTTGCGTGCGCAGTCACCCTGCTGTCCAGCTTCCTGTTCGGCCTCGCTCCGGCGTTGCGTTCGGCTTCCACCCGGCTGACGGAAGCCTTCCAGGAAAGAGGCGCAACTTCCGGTGGCAGCCGCGATCGCGTTCGCAGCGTGCTCGTCGCCGGGGAAGTGGCGCTGGCCCTGATGTTGATGGCCGGGGCGGGACTGCTGATCCGCAGCGCTCTGCTGGTGTCGCACCTCGATCCCGGCTTCGACACCGCGAACCTCATCGTCGGGCGCGTCGGGATCCCCGACATCGGTTATCACGATCCGGCCGTGGCGCGGCAGACGTTTGAGCGCATGATCGCGGCGGCGGAAGCCTTGCCCGGCGTGCAGTCGGCCGCAGTCGTTTCTCGCGCCCCCCTGGCCGGAGGGGGCAGCAGCAACGGACTGATTCCTGAAGGTAAGGCCATCGACCTGTCGAACGTCATCAACTCGGAATTGCAAATCGTCTCCGCGGGTTATCTTTCGACCGCGCGCATCCCGCTGAAGGCCGGGCGCGAATTCACTGGGCAGGACACTCGCGACAAAGGCCTGGTTACGATTGTCAACGAAACGCTGGCGCGCACTGCCTGGCCGCATGAGAACCCGATCGGCAAGCGTTTCGCCTGCTGCGAGGCCGGACCCCAAGGCCGCATGGACCCCGTGTGGCATGAGGTGGTCGGAGTGGTCGGAGACGTGCGTGCCTGGGGCCTCGATCGCCAAATACAGCCGCAGTTCTACCTTCCCATGGCGCAGATGCCACCGGCCGCATGGGATTGGATCGGGCGCACGATGGATTTGATGGTTCGCGCGCGCGACGGCAGGTTTCCCGCGAGCGAGTTGAGAACGACGGTGGCGTCGATTGCTCCCGGCGTGCCGATTTACGATCTCTCAACCGAACGGCAGAAGATTTCCGGTACGCTGGAAGGATCGCACTTCGATACGTTCCTGCTGGCCGTATTCGCGGCGGTCGCATTGTTGCTGTCATCGGTGGGAATCTATGGAGTCCTCTCCTACGTGGTGGCGCAACGCACGCGCCACATCGGCATCCGCATGGCGCTGGGCGCTACGCCGGCACAGGTCATGCGAGATGTCCTCGGATACGGCCTCGGGTTGGCCGGTGTGGGATTAGCGCTGGGACTTGCGGGCGCCGTAGCGGGTACGCGCCTGCTCTCCTCGCTGCTTTATGGCGTCAAGCCCCTTGATGCCCTGACGTTCGTGGTTGTTTCGCTGTTATTGATTGCCGTGGCGCTCCTCGCCTGCTACGTGCCGGCGCGGCGGGCGATGAAGGTCGATCCCATGGTGGCACTGAGGTATGAATGAAGCTATCAGCGGTCAGCTATCAGCTTTCAGCCAGAGACCGTGCGGGCCACGAATGAACGTTGCAAGATATGGTGACGATGAAGGCTGTAGCGGCCGTCTCCGACCGCCGTCGTCGATCGGAGATCGACGGTACAATTTATGCCCCTCTGAATCGTTGACGATTTTCGCGGGTGGCGCATACATTGCTCTTGATGTATGCGTCCCGGCCGTCACCGGCATAAAAGGCCATGTCGGCGAAGCCCACGGTTGGAGCTACGGAGTCCGCCCCCTTGCTAAGGAGGGGAGCCCGCCGGGCGGGGCGGTTGAGGAGGTTTGATGTAGGGGCGGCTTTACGCCGCCATGTGGCGAGGTAAACTCGCCGCTACGAATGGCGAGATGAACTCGCCGCTACAAAGTCAAACTGAACCACCACTGAACGGCGGGGTGGTGGTAGCTGAACGCTGACGGCTGATAGCTGAAGGCTCAACACTGAGGATGCGAATGAATACTTTGTTTCAAGACCTGAAGTACGGCCTGCGCATGTTGGCGAAGAACCCTGGCTTCACGGCGGTGGCGGTCATCACGCTGGCGCTGGGCATCGGGGCAAACACTGCCATCTTTACGCTCGTGGACGCCGTGATGCTCAAGAGCCTGCCGGTCTCAAATCCGAAGGAGCTCTATCTCCTGGGGGACAATGGCAATTGCTGCGTCCTCGGCGGCATGCAAGACGATTGGAGTGTCTACTCTTATTCGCTATACCAGCAATTCCGCGATCATGCGCCCGAGTTCAGCGCGATGGCCGCATTCCAAAGTGGTCCGAGCACCATGAGCGTTCGCCGCAGCGGTACATCCGGTCCCTCTGAGCCCTACATTGGCGAATACGTCTCGGGTAATTACTTCACGACGTTCGGTCTCGGCGCCTTTGCCGGACGCCTGATCACGCCCGAGGACGACAAGCCCAGCGCCGCGCCGACGATCGTGATGAGTTACCGTACCTGGCAGCAGCATTTTGGCCTCGATCCGTCGGTTATCGGCACGGCGCTCCGAATCGACCAGATGACCTACACCGTGGCCGGAATCGCGCCACCCGGCTTTTTCGGAGACCGGCTGCAACCCGATCCTCCTGACTTCTGGATGCCGCTCGCCACGGAGGTGGCCCATGATGGAGAGAATGCGATCCTGAATAATCCCGGAATGCACTGGCTCTACATCATCGGGCGATTGAAACCCGGAATCGCGCCGGCCAGTGTTCAGTCAAAGGCTACCGTGCAACTCCAGCAGTGGCTCAGCGTGCAACCGGACCTTCCTGACCAAGCACGTGCGCAGATCAACAAGCAGCATATCGTGGTCGCGCCGGCGGGAGGTGGTGTGGCCAACATACAACATCAAACCGCTGAGGGTCTTCGCCTTCTTACGATCATCTCCGGATTAGTGCTGCTCATTGCCTGCGCAAATATTGCCAATCTGCTCCTCGCGCGCGGCGCCGCAATGCGGTCCGAGACTTCCATCCGGATGGCGCTGGGCGCCCCGCGGACCAGGCTGATCCGCCAGATCATCACGGAAAGCGTGCTGTTGTCTTTTCTTGGGGGCGGGGCGGGGCTTCTTGTGGCCTTTGCGGGCACGCGCACGATCCTGGTGGTGGCGTTTCGAGGGGCGCGTTACGTTCCCATCAGCCCCACACCGTCACTCGCGGTGCTGGGTTTCGCCTTCCTCGTCTCACTGGTAACAGGCCTCGTTTTCGGCGTCGCGCCCGCGTGGATCACTTCGCACTCTAATCCCGCCGAGGCCTTGCGCGGCGCGGGCCGCTCCACGCGGGACCGTTCCTCGCTGGCGCGTCAATCTCTCGTGGTGCTGCAAGTGGCCTTGTCGGCCGTGCTGCTGATAGGCGCCGGCCTGCTCACCCAGACCTTGCGCAACCTCGAAAACCAGAAGTTCGGCTTCGAACCGCGGGGCCGCGTGATCGTCCGGTTGAACGCTGCACTCACCGGTTACAAACCGGAAAAATTGTACGGGCTCTATCAGCAGGTCGACCAGCACCTTCGGCAAATCCCCGGCGTGATCAACGACAGTTATTCGCTCTACAGCCCGATGCGGGGTGATAACTGGGGTCTCGGGATTCACATCCAGGGCCACTCTCCCGACGAGCAGATCGGCGCCTCCTTTGACCGCATCGGACCGCACTACTTTGAAACCATCGGGACACGATTAATGCGAGGGCGCACGATCGGTGAGCAGGATACACCCACCTCACCCCAGGTCGCGGTTGTCAACCAAGCCTTCGTGCGCAAGTTCCTCGCGAATGAAGATCCTATCGGCAAGCACTTTGGTTTTGGCGATGTGCATAATGCGGGAGATATGGAAATCGTGGGAATCACAGAGGATGCGAAGTATCAGGACGCGCGCGGACCCGCCTATCCCACATTATTCCTGCCGTTTCTGCAAATCGCGAAGGATCCCAAGCTGTCCTTCATGATGGGCTCCCACTACATTGGAGACCTCGAGCTGCAAGTGGCGGGCAAGCCGGAGAATCTGGAACCCGCCGTGCGCCGCACTCTAGCCGATATCGATCCTAACCTCAACGTGCTTGAAGTTCACAGCCTCGCTGAGCAGGTTGCGCGCAATTTCAATCAGGACCGGCTAATCACAAGGCTCACCGAACTCTTCGGGTCGCTCGCGTTGATCCTTGCCTGCGTTGGACTCTACGGTGTGACCGCGTACTTCGTGGCACGGCGAACACGTGAATTCGGCATCCGCATGGCGCTCGGCGCGAACCAGGGAAATGTTCTGACCTTGGTGCTGCGCGGGGCGCTGCTGCAGCTTGGGGTGGGGCTGGCCGTCGGCGTTCCGGTGGCATTGGCGGGGGGCCGCCTGCTTGCGAACCAGCTTTACGGTTTGAAGAGCCATGACCCTCTGATTGTAGGCACCGCCGCTATGGTCCTGGCCGCATGCGCTCTGGTGGCCGGCTTCGTACCGGCCCGGCGGGCGGCGAAAGTCGAACCCATGGAGGCGCTCAGGTATGAATGAAGCTATCAGCGGTCAGCTATCAGCTCTCAGCCAGAGACCGTGCGGGCCACGAATGAACGTTGCAAGATATGGTGACGATGAAGGCTGTAGCGGCGGTCTCCGACCGCCGTCGTCGATCGGAGATCGACGCTACAATTCATGCCCTTCTGAATCGTTGCCGATTTTCGCGGGTGGCGCATACCTTGCTTTTGATGTATGCGTCCCGGCCGTCACCGGCATAAAAGGCCATGTCGGCGCCACCCACGGTTGGAGCTACGGAGTCCGCCCCTTGCTAAGGAGGGGGGCCCGCCGGGCGCGGTGGTTGAGGCGGTTTGCTGTAGGGGCGGCTTTACGCCGCCATTTGGCGAGGTAAACTCGCCGCTACGAATGGCGAGATAAACTCGCCGCCACAAAGTCAAACTGAACCACCACTGAACGGCGGGGTGGGGCGGTAGCTGAAAGCTGAACGCTGACGGCTGATAGCTGATCGCTCAACACTGAGGATACGAATGAATACTTTGTTCCAGGACTTGAGGTACGGCCTGCGCATGTTGGCGAAGAACCCCGGCTTCACGGCCGTGGCGGTGCTGACGCTGGCGCTAGGAATTGGCGCCACGACCGCGCTTTTCACTGTTGTGCGCTCGGTGCTGCTCCGACCTCTGCCCTTCAAGAATCCGGAACGCCTCGTTCGCCTCTATGAACACAGCTCGGACGACAAGTTTGCGTACAACACGGTGGCCGGCGGGGTATTCGCCGAGTGGAGGAAACAGAGCCATGGCTTTTCTGATTTGGCGATCATTTCCACGGATGATCAGTACAACCTGTCGGGAGCGGGCGGTCAGCTTGCGGAAAAAGTGAACGCTGCCGAATGCTCTTGGAATTTGTTCCCTACGCTTGGCGTAGAGCCTGCTCTGGGGCGGAATTTCACCGATGAGGACGACCGGCCCTCCGCCACCCCGAGCGTTATTCTGAGCTGGGGACTCTGGAAGAGACGTTTCGGTGGCGACCCCTCCATTTTGAACCAGACCATTCATCTCGACGCCAAGTCTTACACGGTGCTGGGGGTCATGCCGGCGTGGTTTGCCTATCCGGACCAGTCCACCCAATTGTGGACTCCGGTTTATCATGAACAACCCGCAGAAGAGATGCAGCCCCCGGATTCGCATGATTTCGTGGTCATTGGGCGCCTGAAACCTGGCGTGAACGAAACGGAAGCAACGGCGGAACTGTCCGTCATCGTGGGCCGCCTGCACAATCAGCATCTCGATAATCCTTTCATCAGCAAAGGCGCGAACAGCCGGCCTTTGCTGGAGGACATCGTCGGGGATTTCAAGACGCCCCTGTACATTCTGCTTGCCGCCACGGGTTGCCTTCTGCTGATCGCTTGCCTGAATGTCGCGAGCCTCCAGGTGGCACGCGGGGTGGCGAGGCGAAGGGAATTCGCCATTCGTGCGGTGCTGGGCGGCACCCGCTGGCGTCTGCTTGCCGGACATCTGGCCGAGAACTTTCTCCTCTCCGCCGCGGGCGCCGCGGCAGGCCTGATGCTGGCGTATGCCATGATTCAATGGTTCGTCGCGACGCGGCCGGATATGAGCCGCGTCGAAGCCATCCAGATGGATGGCATGGTGGTGGCCTTTGTGCTGGGGTTGATCCTCGCCTGCGCAATTTTCGCGGGCGCCACGTCCTCGCTTTCTATCCGGGGCAATCCGGTTCTTTCTTCGATCCGGGATTCATCACGCTCACACAGCGCGGGGACCGCGAGGGTCAGGCTGCGCCAGTGGCTGCTTTCGCTGGAGGTGGGTCTCACGATCGTCCTGCTCATCGGGGCGGGTTTGCTGCTAAGGAGTTACGCGCGGCTGCGTTCTGTTGATCTGGGATGCGCGACCCATAACGTGCTCACGATGCGTTTCAGTCTTCCCGAGGCGAAGTACAGTCAAGCGGTCCAGCGTGTGAATTTCTTTGACGCGTTGCTCGAGCGCGTGCGGTCACTTCCCGGTGTCCAGGGCGCTGGACTCGTGAGACTTGTGCCGGGGGCAGGCTACGGCGGAGATACCGGCTTCGTGATCGCCGAGCATCCCCCGTTGCCGCTGGGCAAGATGGAGTATGCCATTGTTCGCTGGGCCGATCCGGGCTATTTCGCGGCGCTCGGGATTCCCCTGCTGCGAGGGCAGACATTTGATGACAACCGGCAGCCGGAGAAAATGCATGGGGCCATTATCAGCCAGTCCTTTGTTCGCCAGTATTTTCCCGGGGAGGACCCGATTGGCAAACACTTGGTCACTATCGGCCATCAGTCCTTCACCATAGTCGGCGTGGTTGGCGATACCCGCTTCCATGTCGCCAACCCTGTGCAGCCCATCATGTACTTTCCCATCGTGCCTCTTTACGGGGGGAAGGTTCCAAACTACGCGACGCTTGCCGTGCGCTCGAGCCTCGATGTCACCACCCTGGCCTTGCCGATCCAGCGCGTCGTTCAAGAGCTTGACCCCGAGTTGGCTGTCTCCGATATCCTGACCATGGACCAAGTGATCGGGAAGTCAACCCTGGAACACCGTTTTGAGGCAACACTGCTGGTGGCGTTCGCCGTTTTGTCGCTGGCGCTGGCCGCGGTGGGCTTGTTCGGAGTTCTTTCTTACATTGTCGCGCAGCGCACGCAAGAGATCGGAATTCGCGTTGCGCTGGGTGCGCAAAAGAGTGACGTACTCCGGCTGGTGGTCGGCCAAGGAATGATTCCTGTGTCGATAGGGATGGGCATTGGAATCGTCGCCGCGCTGGGGGTCACTCGCCTTTTGTCCAGCCTGCTGTACGGCGTCGAGCCCACTGACCCGCTGACGTTTGCATCAGTATTGTTGATCTTAGCGAGTGTCGCCGCGCTGGCCACGTATCTGCCAGCGCGGCGGGCAGCCAAGGTCGATCCCATGGTGGCATTGAGGTACGAATGAAGAAGCTGTCAGCGATCGGCTCTCAGCTTTCAGCCAAAGACCGTGCGGGCCACGAATGAACGTTGCAAGATATGGTGACGATGAAGGCTGTAGCGGCGGTCTCCGACCGCCGTCGTCGATCGGAGATCGACGCTACAATTTATGCCTCTCTGAATCGTTGCCGATTTTCACGGGTGGCTCATACATTGCTTATTGTGTATGAGCTCCGGTGGTCGCCGACATATACGTCAATGTCGGCGCCACCCGCGTGTCTCCAGTTTCGAGTTTCCGTCTTCGAAGAGCCGACGAGCCAATGGCCTGATAAATCGATTCGAGGTGAACAATGAGGACATTGTTCCAAGACCTGAAGTACGGCCTGCGCATGCTGGCGAAGGATCCCGGGTTCACTGCAGTGGCGGTATTGACTCTGGCGCTGGGCATTGGCGCCAACACTGCACTCTTTTCCGTTGTGAATGGAGTGCTGCTCAATCCGCTGCCTTACTGGCAGGCGGACCGGCTGGTGGCCATCTATACGCGGGCGGCAGCTTTCACTAAAATGACCATTTCTTATCCCAACTTCCTCGACTGGGTGCGCTACAACCGCTCGTTTTCCGCCTTGGCCTGTTACCGGGAAGATGACTTCACCCTGACCGGGATGGGCGAGGCCGAGCGACTGCCGGCGGAGATGATCTCCGCAAGCTTCTTCCCGGCTCTCGGCGTAAGACCAGTCATCGGCCGGACGTTCCTTCCCGAGGAAGATCAGGTAGGCGCGGCACCCGTGGTGCTGATTAGCGGCGGCTTGTGGAAACGCAAGTTTGGTTCTTCCCCGGATGTGCTGGGAAAATCGCTCACGCTCAACGGCGCGGCGCATGCAATCGTCGGCGTAATCCCGGTAGATTTCCATTATACCGGCAGTGGGTTTCATCCCAGCGAAGTGTACGTTCCCATCGGCCAGTGGAATGATTCCACCTTCCGTGACCGCAGAGGCAGTATGGGCATGGACGCCGTGGGCAGGCTCAAGCCCGGTGTTACGTTCGACCAAGCCGAAGCTGACATGAATGCGCTGGGGAAGCATCTAGCGGAGGAGTACCCTGAGGCCGACAAAGGCACGGGTATCACGCTAGTTCCGCTCAAACAAGACGTGGTGGGTGACATCCAGCCGTTTCTGCTGGTGCTGCTGGCCGCCGTGGGATTTGTTCTCCTCATCGCCTGCGTCAACGTCGCGAATCTCCTGCTGGCGCGCTCGACGGGGCGCACCCAGGAGTTGGCTATCCGCTCCGCGTTGGGCGCTACCCGGGGGCGCGTCATCCGGCAGCTTCTGACGGAAAGCATCCTGCTCGCACTGGCCGGGGGAAGCCTGGGCCTGCTCGTTGCCAGGTGGGGGCTCCAAGGGGCCCTTCAAGTGCTTCCGGAGGCATTGCCGCGCGCCGAGGAAGTTCATCTCGACGCGCGCGTTTTGTTGGTCATGCTTGCCGCATCCGTGCTGGCAGGAATTTTGTTCGGTTTGGCGCCGGCGCTCAAGAACTCGCCACGCGATCTTCAGGAAACGCTTAAGGAAGGAGGGCGAGGGTCAAGCGGCGCCCGGCATCGCGCTCAGCGAGTATTCGTGGTCGTGGAAATTGCGCTGGCACTCATCCTGCTGGCTGGCGCCGGCCTGATGATTCGCAGCCTCTCCAAACTTTGGAGCGTCGATCCTGGTTTCGATCCCCACAACGTGCTGACCTTTAACACTTCGTCTCCACCGGTCGGTTCACCCGAGGCCATTCGGGCCAATTGGCGCCAGATGCGGGACGGTCTCGACGCCATTCCCGGAATTCAGGCGGCCTCCCTTACTGCGGGATCCACACCTATGGGCAACGATTCCGATCTGCCGTTCTGGCTGGAAGGCCAGCCCAAACCGCTTACCCAAAGCGAGATGAAGATGACGGTCTTTTACCTCGTCGAGCCGGATTATTTAAGAGTCATGAAGATCCCGCTCGAGCGCGGGCGGTTCCTTGCGGCTGCGGATAACGAACATGCAGCGCCCGTGGTCGTCATTGACGACCAATTTGCTAAGCTTTATTTCGGGGGTCAGAATCCGATTGGCAAGCGGGTCAGCTTCGAGATCTTAAACACCACGGCGGAAATCATCGGGGTGGTTGGACACGTGAAACAGTGGGGTCTTGATGAAAACGCGACGTCACCGATCCAGGCCCAATGCTATCTCCCTCTTGCGCAGCTTCCCGGTCAGTTTATGCCGCTGGTGGCTGGAGGGATTGGAGTTTCGATTCGGACGCCGGGGTCGCCCCTCACCCAGGTCGGCTCGATTCGGCGCGTTTTGTCCCAGATCAATAGCCAACAGGTGATGTACAACACCGAGACCCTGGACGGAATCATTTCCGGTTCTCTGGCCTCACGCCGCTTCTCCATGGTTCTCCTGGGAATTTTCGCCGCCCTCGCCTTGGTGATGTCATGTGTTGGAATCTACGGCGTGATCTCCTACCTCGCCAGCCAGCGGACCCATGAAATCGGCATCCGCCTGGCACTCGGCGCCGAAAGAGGGGAAATAATGCGGATGGTTCTTGGAGAAGGCGCGATATTGGCCCTCTTGGGCGTTGCCATCGGCCTGGTGGCCGCCTACGGGCTGACGCGCCTGATGGCGAATCTGCTCTTCGGGGTCAGCGCCCATGACCCGCTCAGCTTCGCCGGGGTGGCGTGTCTGTTGATCCTGGTCGCGTTGGCAGCTTGTTACATCCCCGCGCGGCGAGCGACGAAGGTGGATCCCATGGTGGCGCTGAGGTATGAATGAAGCTATCAGCGGTTAGCTATCAGCTCTCAGCCAAAGACCGCGCGGGCCACGAATGAGCGTTGCAAAATATGGCAACGATGAAGGCTGTAGCGGCGGTCTCGGACCGCCACGGGAGGATACATGGTTTTCGAAGTCTGCGCCCCGGAGGCCTCCGACATGGAAGGCAAAGTCGGCGCCACCCCCCAAAGGGTAAGCGATAGAAGGTTTAGCCGAGAGCTGATAGCTGAACACTGACGCTCAACACTGAGGATGCGAATGAATACTTTGTTGCAAGACCTGAAGTACGGCCTGCGCATGTTGGCGAAGAACCCCGGCTTTACGGCCGTGGCGGTGCTGACGCTGGCGCTCGGCATCGGGGCGAACACGGCGATCTTCAGCGTCGTGGACGGCATATTGCTTCGCCCATTGCCTTTCGATGATTCCAACCAACTCGTGACGCTATGGCAGCGGGTGCCCCATTTCGGTACGAATGCGTTCACAACGCCCGACTTCCTGGCTTGGCAGAAGCAGACGCTCATTTCAATTGCTGCCACAGCGGGAGAAAGTTTCAACGTCGGCGCGGGCAGTAGGCCGGAGCACATTGCTGGAGCGCTAGTTTCGGGCAATTTTTTTACACTCCTTGGTGTGAAGCCAATTGTCGGCCGGACATTCCTTCCTGACGAAGATCAGCCTAACAGCCGAAGAGCCGCAATTTTAAGTTACGGTCTATGGCAGCGGGATTTTGGCGGCGATCGCGGTGTTGTGGGCAAGACCTTCCTTCTCAACGGCGAACCATTTACCGCGATCGGAGTCTTGCCGCGTAACTTCCAGGATGACTTGCAGCTTGGCGCCGAGGTCTGGACACCGCTTAGCAGCGATCCCAACTTTACCACCACCCGCCAAAGCCGCGGCGTTCACTGGCTGCTAGTTGTCGGTCGCCTCAGAGCGGGCATGAACCTCAAACTAGCGCGGGCGGCGATAGCCACGATCGCCGAAAACCTCGGGAAGGCTTACCCGCAGACAGATGCTCGCCTGGGAGCGGATCTCATTCCCCTTGCTGATTACATCGTCGGGTCAATTCGGCCAGCGCTTCTCATCCTATTTGCAGCAGTGGGCTTTGTTTTGCTTATCGCGTGCGCCAACATTGCCAATATGCTTCTAGCGCGAGCGACCGCCCGGGCAAGAGAGCTTGCCGTCAGAATCGCCCTCGGGGCCGGGCGCGCGCGCCTGTTCCGGCAACTGCTCACGGAAAGTATTCTCGTGGCGTCTCTGGGCGGAGTTTTAGGGCTAATCTTCGCCTATTGGGGCCTTGATCTCCTGAGGTGGCTGAATCCAAGTAACATACCAAACCTGAGCGAGATTGGAATCGATTTTAAGGTGCTTGGGTTTACGCTCGCCCTGTCGACGGGGACAGGAATTTTCTTTGGCGCGGCTCCCGCATACCACGCTTCCAGAATGGGTCTCAGCGAAACACTCAAGGAGGGCAGGCTTGCCTCGTCTTCCGGTTTTGGCCAGAGGCAACTGCGCAAGCTTTTGGTAGTTTCGGAAGTGGCCCTGGCCCTCATGCTGCTCGTCGGGGCTGGTCTGATGTTCAGGAGCCTCCGTTCTCTCCAGGAAGTTCCGTTAGGCTTTAACCCACATCAGCTTCTTACGATGCAGATTACTTTCGGTCAGCCCCGTCATTCGGCGGAAGAAACCGTCGCTTTCTACGAGCAGGTGCTCGGCCGGGTCAAGTCCATACCGGGAGTTGAGTCCGCGGCTATCGCTCGCGATCTGCCATTGGTGGGCGCCAATCCGTCGTCTCCATTCAACATTGCCGGTCACCCTGTGGCGTCCCCAGAACGGCGGCCCATCGCAAGGTATCGGGCGATAAGCTCTGGTTACTTTCACACTTTGGGTATCCCTTTACTTAATGGAAGAGACTTTACCAACCAGGATAACCAGGGTTCATTCGGAGTGGTTATCATCAACCAAGCGATGGCTAGCGAGTTCTGGCCCCAGCGGAACCCGATTGGGGAACAGATAGAACCCGCGATTGGAGCCAATGGATGGTGCACGATCGTCGGAATAGTTGGCAATGACAGAAAAGGCGGTGCGGAGTTCCCGATCTACCCGACGATGTATTACCCGTACCTTCAGGTTCCTGCCCGCGACATTCGCCTCATTGAAGGCTCTATGATGTTGGCGCTTCGAAGTCAATTACCCCTAAAGGCTCTTCTCAGCCCTGTAGAACAAGAAGTCGCGGCAGTCAACAAAGAGACGCCCGTGCATGATGTCCAGACGATGGATGAAATTGTCTCCGCATCGATGTTGGGGCCGGAATCCGGCACCGTTCTTTTTGGGATCTTCGGCCTACTCGCTTTATCCATGGCGCTCGGGGGGATTTACGCCGTTGTGTCGTACTCCGTCTCCCAGCGGACGCGCGAGATCGGCATCCGCATGGCGCTAGGGGCCAAGAAGATCGACGTGCTCCAACTCGTGTTGGGCCAAGGTATGACCCCTGTCTTAATGGGTGTAGGTATTGGAATAGTTGGCGCCCTGGGTCTCACTCGCTTCATGTCCAGCTTGCTGTATGGGATCAAGCCCACCGACGCGATAACCTTTGTGGCCGCTTCGTTGATGCTTAGTGGCGTGGCGATTCTAGCTAGCTATATCCCCGCTCACCGCGCGACGAAGGTGGATCCCATGGTGGCGTTGAGGTACGAGTAGGCAGTGGATAGTGAACAGTGGTCAGTGGCGAGCACCGGGTGGGAGAACTCCCCTCCTTAGGCCCGCAGGGCGGGGTGTTTAGATGTAGGGGCGGCTTTACGCCGCCAAATGGCGAGATGAACTCGCCGCTACAAAGTCAAACTGAACCACCACTGAACGGCGGGGAGGTTGGGTGTAGCTGAAAGCTGAGAGCTCGACCGCTGAGAGTTCAACACTGAGGATACGAATGAATGCTCTTTTCCAAGACTTGAAATTCGGCCTGCGCATGTTGGCGAAGAATCCCGGCTTCACCGCCGTCGCCGTATTGACGCTGGCGCTCGGCATTGGCGCCAACAGCACCATCTTCAGTTGGATCAACTCCACTCTGCTCAACCCCATTCCTGGAGTCGCCCACACCAGCGATCTGGTCACGGTGATGAGGGGAGAACGGAGCGAGCACCCCACTCCCCCTTTCTCTTATCTTGATTACCTGGATCTCCGTGACCATACGCAGAGCTTCTCCGGCCTCCTTGCCTACCACGACGATTTCATGTCCCTTACCGGCACCGACAAGCCCGAGCGCATTTATGGGGCTCTGACCACTGCCAATTACTTCGACGTGCTCGGCGTGCACCCCATTCTCGGCCGTGGTTTCCTGCCTGGCGGAAGAACAGAGGCGCGGAGGAGGGCCGGTAGTGGTAATCAGCGAAAGCCTGTGGCGTGCGCGCTTCGGTTCCGACCGATCCATCATCGGCAAGGCGATTCAGATCAACCGGTACCTGTACACGGTCGTCGGAGTCGCTCCGCCGGATTTTCAGGGATGCAAGACCGGTCTGCGCGCGGACGTGTGGATTCCCCTGGGGATGGACTCATTCGTTTGGGGCCCGAATCGCCCCGAGGATCGCGGCGCCTTCTGGCTCCAAGTGCTGGGAAAGCTCAAGCCCGGCGTCAATCGACGGCAAGCCGAGGGGGAACTCAATGTTCTGATGCAGCAGATTATCGAGGCCTCTCGCAACGTCGATCGCGGCCCCAGCCAGATTACGCTGGATCCGCTCTGGCGCTCGCCCTTCGGAGTCAACGTTTATTTGTACAAGACCCTGCCCCTGTTGCTGGCATTGGCGGCAGCGTTGCTTTTGCTGGCCTGCGCCAACGTTGCCAATCTGTTGCTGGTGCGCTCCGTGACTCGGCGACGGGAAGTTGCCCTGCGCCTGGCCATGGGCGCCAGCCGCTGGCGGCTGGTCCGCCAGCTCCTGGTGGAAGCCCTCCTGTTGGCGCTTGCCGGCGGCGCGCTTGCCCTGGTGTTCACCACCTGGACGGCCGGGACGTTTGCCGCCTTCGTTCCCCCCTCGAGTCTTCCCCTCACGCTGAATGGCCACGCTAACGGGGCGGTAATCCTGGCAACGATGGCCATTTCGATTCTCTCCGCCATGGTCTTCGGTATTCTGCCGGCCCTGCGCACTTCCAGCCTTGCGCCCATCGCGGTGCTGAAGGAGGAGGCGGGGACAATCTCCGGCGGAATCCACAAGTCCCGGCTTTCGAGCGCGCTGGTGGTGGCGCAAATCTCCCTCTCGCTGCTCCTGCTGATCTGCGCCGGTCTGTTCATTCGCAGCTTGCGGAACGCTCAGCAGCTTGGATCCCGGCTTTGATCCCAACCACGTGCTGCTGGCTTCCTACGAGCTCGGCGGGCCCGTGGGCTATACGAAAGCTCAGGGCTGGGCGTTCGACCGGCAACTACTGACCAAACTCGAGAGCCTGCCGGGCGTCGAGTCCGTGGCCCTGGCGGATTTCTCGCCGCTCAGCTTTACCATCCACAGCGACGACGTCTACCCCGAAGGTTATGTGCCCCAACCTCACGAATCGATGGAAATCAGCCGTGCCATCGTGAGTCCGAACTACTTTCGGACGATGCGGACTCCGCTCGTCGCCGGGCGTGAATTTACCGACCAGGATGGGGAAAAATCGCAATTGGTGGCCATCGTCAATCAGGAGTTCTGCGACCGTTACTGGCCGGGCCAGGACGCCATCGGCAAAAGGTTTAGCAATTACGGCGTGTGGTTCAATGTCGTGGGTGTGGCTCGAAATGCCAAGTATCGCCGCTTGGTTTATGCTCCGGAGCCCGTCATTTTTCTGTCGCTTTTGCAGGCCTACCGGGGTCAGGTGATCATTCACGCGCGCGTGTCAGGTGATCCGGCGGCTTACGCCCCGGCGGTGGAAAGAACGGTCCACGAACTCAACGCCGATTTGCCCGTGTTCGACGTAACGACCGTCAAGTCGAGCATGCGGTTGGGGAGCATCTTCGAACGGATCGCGGGAACCTTCGCAGGAGCCTTTGGCTTGCTCGCCCTGATTCTCGCGGCCGTGGGCATCTACGGAGTGATCGCTTACACGACGCGCCAGCGCACCCATGAGATTGCCATTCGCATGGCCATCGGAGCTCAGCGAGGTGACGTTTTCCGGCTGGTGCTGGGCCAGGGCCTGCTTCTGACTCTGGCCGGCTTGGCCGTGGGCATCGCGGCGTCCCTCGCACTGACGCGCTATCTGAAGAGTGTGCTCTTCGGCGTCACTGCCACCGACGCTCCTGACCTATGTGGCGGTGGCGCTGTTGCTATGCTTGGTGTCACTCGTTGCGTGCTACATACCCGCGCGCCGGGCGATGAAGATCGATCCGATGGTAGCGTTGAGGCATGAGTAAATCAATCTGCAAGCTTAAGTAAAGGAGAGTGCCATGGAAGCAAGTCCAGAAAACAAAAATCAAACGCAGGATGCCGTGAAGTCGAAGTCCAACGGGTCAGGGCAAACGCTGATCCACCTGGAGGGTGTTACCAAGGTCTTTTTCACGGACGAGGTGGAGACGCACGCCCTTTCCGGCATTTATCTCGAGATCAAGCGCGGGGAGTACCTTTCCATCTCCGGCCCGTCGGGCTGTGGAAAGTCCACCTTGCTTTCCATTCTCGGCCTGCTCGATTCGCCGACGGACGGCAAGTATGTGTTGAACAGCGCCGCCGTCGAAGACCTTTCGATCTCGGATCGAACCCGCATCCGCAACCGGGAGATTGGCTTCATTTTTCAGGCCTTCAACCTGATAGGTGATCTTACCGTTTATGAAAACGTGGAATTGCCCCTGACTTATCGGGGCATGGCGGGCGCGGAGCGCCGCCAGCGCGTGCAGGAGGCGCTGGAGCGCGTGGGAATGTCGCACCGCATGCGGCACTATCCCGCGCAGCTTTCCGGCGGCCAACAGCAGCGCGTGGCCGTGGCCCGGGCGCTGGTGGGGAAGCCCTCCATCATGTTGGCGGATGAGCCCACCGGAAACCTGGACTCGAAGAACGGCGAGGCCGTAATGGATTTGCTCCGCAACCTCCACCGCGAAGGGGCTACCATCTGCATGGTGACACACGATCCCCGCTATGCAGAGTTCGCGGAAAGGACCATCCACCTCTTCGACGGCCAGATCGTGGAAGAGACAAGGGCGTGAGAGTAATCGGTACATCGGGTCATCGAGCGATTGATGATTGCGGGTTTTATGGGCGGGCAAACGGGTTGATGACCTTTAGTCCCGTAAAACGGCTAAAGTCGCGGTCCCCGGTAATAAGTTCAGAAACGCCGTGTTCAAGGCACAGGGCAACAATGTGAGCATCGTGAATCAAATTGCCCGCGGCGCCGGCCTGGCGAAGGGTTTCGTTCATCACGGGAAAGTGCCGGGCGGTTTCGTTCAGCAGAACGACCGAAGGGGAAAGCAAGACTTGCCGCAGGTCTTCCAAGACTAATGTCCAGCGGAACCGGGGGATGAAAGACTCGAGGATGCGTAACGACTCTGAGAAATTCGTAAATGCAAGGCCAAGGAATCGCCCAGGGCAGTGTTCCCTCCGCAAGTTTTTTCAGGACCTCGCGGGCGGGACGATGGCGTTCGCTCGACTCAATTTCGGCATAAATGAGGATATTGGTATCAATCGCTTGCATGGACTAACGCCCGTCCATAAGATCAATCAAGGCATCCCGGTCAAGGAGGTCAACACCGGGCAGTTCGGCAGCCTTCCAGCCTCGCAACTGCAAATGGTACGGCCCATGGGGGGCGGCCTTTAAGGAGCGGCGAAGAAGGTCATTGGTCACCGCTTGCAGAGTGCGGCCCTCTTCGGAAGCTTTCCTCTACAGCTCGCGGAAAAGCTGATCGTCAAGCGTCAATGTGGTACGCCTCATATGCAAAAGCATGTGTGACATGCATCAAGATGTCAAGTGGTTCTCAATCCGTGAATCAAGGAAGACGTCATGATCAAAACTCGCAATCTCAACCGTTGGTATCCCCTGGCAGGTGGCCGATATTATGTGCTGCGGCGCATTAATTTAGACATCAAGGAGGGTGAGTTCATCACCATCATGGGGCCGTCAGGCGCAGGCAAGTCAACGCTCCTCAGCATCCTGGGCATGCTTGACGGCGGGTGGGAGGGCGAATTTTTTTTCTTCGAAGAGCCCGTCCATAAGCTCGCGCCCAAGAAACGCATCGAGCTCAACAAACGCTACATTGGCTTTGTCTTTCAGCAATACCACCTGCTGGACAGCCTGACGGTGGCGGAGAATCTGGATATTCCTCTCTCCTATCGCAACGTGAAGTCGTCAGAAAGACAGGCGCTCGTGGCCGATACTCTCGACCGTTTTCAAATCGTGGGGAAAAAGGATCTCTTTCCCAGCCAACTTTCCGGCGGACAGCAGCAGTTGGTGGCCGTTGCCCGCGCCGTGATCGCCAGCCCGAAACTGATTCTTGCCGATGAGCCCACCGGCAATCTGCATACCAGCCAGGGAAAAGAGATCATGGAGTTGTTCAAAAAGCTGAACAACGAGGGCACGACGATCATTCAGGTGACCCACTCGGAGGCAAACGCCGCTTACGGCAACCGGATTATCAAGCTCCAGGATGGGTGGATCGCGTGATGGTCGGTTTTCGATTGACGATTGTCGATTGAAAACCTACGCTGTCATTCGGAATGGGCAATCGACAATCATCCATCGGCAATTACGCAATGACCCGAATTCTTATCGCTGACGATCAACCCGATGTCCTGGAAGCCCTCCGCCTGCTGCTCAAGGGCGAGGGCTATCAAACCGAATCCGCCGCCTCGCCGAGTGGCATCATGGCGGCGGTGGGGTCGAAGGACTTCGACCTGGTGCTGATGGACCTTAACTTCGCGCGCGACACCACCTCCGGCCAGGAAGGCCTGGACACGCTCACGCGCTTGCAGGCCATAGACAGCACGCTTCCCGTCGTGGTCATGACGGCTTGGGGAAGTGTGGGTCTGGCGGTGGAGGCGATGCGGCGCGGCGCCAGGGATTTTATTGAAAAGCCCTGGGACAACACGCGCCTGCTCGCGATTCTCCGGACACAATTGGAGTTGAGCCACGCGCTGCGTGAAGGGCAGCGCCTGGAGGCGGAGAATCGCCTGCTGCGCGCGGAAGGCCGGCCCACGCTGATCGCGGAGTCGCCCGCCATGCGTCCGGTGCTGGACTTGCTGGCGCGGGTGGGGCCCTCCGACGCAAATGTGCTGATCACCGGTGAGCACGGCACGGGCAAGGAGGTTATTGCGCGAACTCTGCATGCCCTCTCGGAACGCGCCTCGCGGCCCATGGTCACGGTGAATGCCGGCGGGCTTTCCGAAGGCGTCTTTGAAAGTGAGTTGTTCGGCCACGTCAAGGGCGCCTTCACCGATGCCAAAACCGATCGCGTCGGCCGGTTCGAACTTGCGGACGGAGGAACCCTCTTTCTCGACGAAATCGCCAATGTCCCTCTCAATCTGCAAGCCAAACTCTTGCGCGTGCTCGAAACCGGGGAAATGGAGCGGGTGGGATCATCGAAAACCCGGCGCGTGGATGTGCGCGTTTTGTCGGCGACCAATGCCGACGTCGCGCAGGAGGTCCAGGCCGGGCGATTCCGGGAGGACCTGCTCTTCCGGCTGAATACCATCGAGATTCATCTGCCGCCTTTGCGGGAGCGGCGCGAGGACCTGCCGCTGCTGGCAAACTATTTCCTCCGCCAATTCTCCCAGCGCTATCGAAAGCGCCTGACCGGCTTTGAGAGCGCGGCGATGCAGACGCTGCTCGAATACGCTTGGCCCGGCAACGTCCGCGAGTTGGAGCACGCCGTGGAGCGCGCCGTCCTGATGGCGCAAGGCGAGTCGGTGCGTTCCAGCGACCTGGGCTTGCGCGTGGGACGCGAGGGGGCCGGCCGCCTTGAGGAGATGAGCCTGGAAGACGTGGAGAGCCTCCTGATCAAGAAGGCCCTGGCGCGCTATGAGGGAAATGTCAGCGCCGCCGCGGACGCCCTGGGACTGACCCGCAGCGCCCTTTATCGCCGCCTCAAGAAATATGGTTTGTGAAACGGCAGTTGTCAGTCATCAGTTCTCAGTTATCAGTTCCTGAAGACTGACAACTGATTACTGACGACTCCTTTATGGCAGATGACTTGGCAGCGACAAGCGCGCGCCCTTCGCGGCGGTCCCAACGCCGCCGGATGCGCTTTGAAGTCCGAATGCTGTCTTTCGCCTTGTTGGCGGGTTTTCCCGCCGTCCTGGTGACGGTTCTTCTGCTGTGGTTGGGGGACTACGCCAGCGCTACGCGCTGGACTCTCGCGTCCTTGGTCGTCGTGTTCTGGCTTGGTGCGGCATTCTCCCTGCGTTCCCATTTGGTTTATCCGCTGCAAACACTTTCCAACCTTCTGTCAGCTTTGCGCGAAGAGGATTACTCCCTGCGCGCTCGCGGACGCACGGCCCGATGACGCACTGGGAGAAGTGATGGTGGAAGTGAACGCTCTGAGTGAGATGCTGCGCGGACGCCGCCTGGGCGCGCTGGAAGCGACGGCCCTCCTGCGCAAAGTCATGGAGGAAATCGACGTCGCCGTTTTCACCTTCGACAGCGAGCATTGTCTTCGCTTGATGAATCGCGCGGGCGAGCGGCTTCTGGGTCAGCCCAGCGAGCGCATTCTGGGACGGACTGCGGCAGAACTGGGCTTGGGGGATTGCCTGGAGGGAGAACCCGCCCGAACCCTGACGATTTCCTTCCCGGGGGGGCAGGGCGCTGGGCCATGCGGCGCAGCGCTTTTCGCGAAAGCGGCATGCCGCACGAACTCTTGGTCCTGACGGATCTGAGCCGCCCCCTGCGCGAGGAAGAACGTCAAGCGTGGCAGCGGCTGATCCGCGTCCTCGGCCACGAACTCAATAATTCCCTCGCACCCATCAAGTCCATGGCCGGCACACTTGGAGACGATGCTGGAGCGCCAGCCTCGGCCGGAGGATTGGGAAGAGGACATGCGCCGCGGCCTGGAGGTGATCGGGTCGCGCGCGGCGGCACTGAGCCGCTTTTTGGAGGCTTACTCGCGCCTCGCCAAGTTGCCGGGACCGAAGCTGCAAGCGGTGGAAGCGGGCGGCCTGTTGCGCCGGGTTGTGGGACTGGAAAACCGAATGGCGATCACCCTTGAGCCCGGCCCCGACCTGACCGTGCGCGCCGATCCCGACCAGTTGGAGCAGCTTCTCATCAACTTGCTCCGCAACGCGGTGGACGCGGCGCTCGAAACGGAGGGAGCAGTCTCGGTGGGTTGGACTCGCCGCGCCGACCAAATGGAAGTTTGCATCCGGGACGAAGGTCCGGGCTTATCGAACACTTCCAATCTCTTCGTCCCGTTCTTTACCACCAAGCCCACGGGTTCGGGAATCGGCCTCGTCTTGAGCCGCCAAATCGCAGAGGCCCACGGCGGCAGCCTGACTCTGGAGAACCGAACGGATCGCTCCGGATGCGAGGCCCGCCTGCGCCTGCCGCTGCAAGCGTCGCACGCATCCGTGGAAGCAAGCGTTCGCGATGCAGGCGGGTCGTGTAAACATCCCGACCCGAACGAACTCCCGTCCCGGTGACTTGTCGTATCGTACTTTACCGATCGTGCCACATCGGGCCGGCAGCGCTTACTGACCTGGGGCGCGATACGGGACGCTCTTCTTCGCGGCTTCATCAATTTCATTGGGCGTAAGAAGAACCGTGGTACTCGTGGTGACCGCTCCGCTGGCATTGATGGCCAATGAGGCTGCCGCCGCACTTACGTTGTCCGGCAGATCGACGATGACCACAGCATCGGACTTCCCAAAGGCAAAGTAGAATGCCTCCACTTTACCGCCTGCCCCTTTGATCGCCTTCACCGCGGCGTCGCGGCGCTTGGTGCCACCCTCCGCGAGCAACCCTTTTGCGCCTTCCGCCGTATACGTCGCCTGAACCATATACTTCGCCATAGTTGCCCCCCTTCAGTTGTTTGGATTGGTTTTGCGCTTTTGCGCGAGAGGGAACAATAGCGCCACCGGCGCTGGAAGGCAATTCAAAGTTTTTGCCACCTGGAATTCTCCCCTTATCTTGGTTCGGGGTCGCCGGTGGAGCATACTTTGGTTTAAACTGCACTTCGCAAGAGGGCCAAGACCTGCGCGGAGGGGTTCGACCCGGAGGTCATGATGACGACTCGCACCTACGAGGTTCTACTCGTTCTATCACTGCTTGCCGGAGTCCTGGGGATTGGCCGGGCAGAGGGGAAGGTTATCGACGATGGGCCACAAAAGCTCAGCCAGATTTCCTCGATTGGGGAGACGTTGCGCAATGCCGGCCAGCGCCCGGTGCACATTCTCTACGTGCACGGAATCGGGGCGACCGGCGCCGGGGGTTCACAAATCTTTCAGAAGGCGATCTGCCGCTTTCTGAAGGATTGCACGGCTCCGGCGTCCCCCGTGGAAAGAGACTACGCCGACAGGGGCGAGTTTCAAAACGGCGCGGAGCCCCTTGCCTTCGAATACATGGGGAGGCCGGTCTGGCGGAGCAAGGAGGAGTGGAGTGCCTCCGCCCCCTTTGTCGATCATTATGTGCTGCAGCGTAGCCACGGCGGCCCCATCGTGGTGGATGAGATCAATTGGTGGCCCCTGGTGTTTCCGCTCAAGTGCCGCGCGATCATGGCCGGTGATACGCGGCTGACGGGAGCCAACGCACCCTTGCTTAATTTATGCTCGCAGGCCGTGCAAATGGACCCGTCCAACTTGGGCCGGTTTAGAGCGTACACATGGATCAGCCCGCAGCAGGCCATGAAACTGGAAACCATCCGGCCCCAAGGAGCGCTCTTCAATCGCTGGTTGAAGACCAGCATTCTCGACTGGGGATTCTCCGATGCCATGATGGCCGTAGGTTCTATGCGCGACCTTTTCCGGGAGGGGATGCGGCAGCTATTTCTCAAGTCGGTGAGATTCCGAGCGAATGGAGCAGAAACCAATGAGTGGGAGCAACAGTTGAAGGAACCGCAGGGAATTGATCGCGAGTTCATTGTGGTGTCGCACAGCTTGGGAAGCTATCTGGTTTTCTCGACCCTCAATATGGACCAGCAGGAGGCGGTGCCGCCAAACGCGCCGGCTCCGTCGAAGAGCGGCGCGGCGGCAGAGGATGACGCCGCCCAATACATCCTCGAGCGCACCTCGCTGGTGTATTTCTTTGCCAATCAGGTTCCACTCCTCGAGTTGGCCAACATTCGGGGCCCCAGCGTTGCCGGAGGGGCGCCAGGGGAGGCGTTAACCCCGGACGCAGTGTCTGCCGCTTTCAACACGATGATGACGAGGTGGAAGAACCTGCGAGAGACTTTTGCCAAAAGACGCAGCGGGGGGAAGAGTCCACCACGAAATTGCCGCAGGTGATTGCCTGGAGCGATCCAAGCGATTTGCTGAGTTGGCACCTTCCCGCCATGGAAGGTCTGGTGATCACCAACCTCTATGTTCGGAACACGGGATGGCATTGGATCATCTCCAACCCGGCCGCCGCACATGCCAACTATGCCACCAATAAGGAAGTGCTCCGGGTCATGCTGGGTCGAAAGGCATCCGCTGCCGAAAGTAAGGCCGCCGAGTAGTGGCCCTGGCCGTCCTCAGCCCGGCCGGGCGGTTCGCGAACCTAGGCTGTCCTAATTTGCGACGAAGCCCCAACGGGGCTGGTGGACCCTCTGTTTCGAGATTACTGCCTCAAATCAGGACACGCTTGTTCACGCACCGCCCCTACGGCGCGCCCGGAAATTGGCAGCCCCGCACCAGGCTTTCCTACCGGTAGGAAATGGAAAGGAAAATTCGACACGATTTTTCCTGCCGGTAGGAAATCGGCAGATTTTCCACTAGGCTATGGACAGCACATTGCAGGAGTAATGAGCGGAGAATTGTGCCGGCGTGGAATCGCGCAGTACGGTGGGGTGTCAGGGCTAGGTTCTGGGACGGGGCTGAAGGCAGTAAGCCGACCGGTTCTGTCAAAAGTCTTATGAAAGGTAATGACCGGCTCGGGTTTCGGAGTGCGGCGACTCGTCGCCGCTTTCTCTCGCCGCAACTGGATGCGACGACACCCCCACCGCTGACGAGTCCGCGGTGGAAAAAGTGGGGGCAAGCTCCCGCACTCCGAAACTTCACTCGGGCGGGGCAAAAGAGATGTTAAAAATGAAGGTTGCTCCCAATGGTTTATTGAAAACAAAGGGGCAAAAAAAGTGCTCCCAATGAGTTGATGAAAATAAACAAGTTATCGTGTTTTCACGATGACTTACTGAAAGAAAAGGAGATAGGTGTTGAGCACGATGGGGCGATCGCGAAAAGCACTAGCCTAAAGCGTGTTCGTGGTGCGGACCTTCGGAGCCTGCCCTGAGCAGCGCGAATGGACCGGCACATGCTGAACTAAAGCTCAGCGCTACAAAAACGCCGCGCTTCTCTGCCGGCCGCTTCACTGCGTAGCTTTCTCCAGTTCCTCAGTAGCGTTCAGGATCAAGGCCGACTCGGAGTCCAGGATTTTGCCAATATCCACCAGGGCGGCGTCGGCTTCTTTCCACTTTTTCTGTTCAATCGCCTCGCGGGCGGCGGGAAGGGTCTTGACCTCGTAGCCGGTATAAAACCCCGGCGCGTAGATTTGGTGCGTGAACCATGGACGGCCGGGGAGGCCCTCGGGACTGGTAAGTTGGCGCTCACTTTCGATGAGCGTGTGGTTCACCTGCTGGAGCGAGGCGCGGGCCAGCGCCGGCGCTCCGTTGACCTGCGCTTTTTCCAGCGCCTTCTGGTAGCGCGCCGCGCTGCGGGTGAGCGCATCCGCGGCGTTATCCAGCGGGGCAAAGTTCAGGTAAGGCGGGGGGTCTTCCTTGGCGGGGGAAACGAGCGGCTCCTTCGGGTCCAGGATGGCGGTGAAAACGCCCTCGTCGATTTCCCGGTTGCGCTCGCGCATGGCCTCCTGCTTGTCTTTCAGCAATTTCTTCAACTGCTCGGCGTACGTGTGGATGGTATCGGCGAAATCGGTGAAGTCGAAGGGGAGCAGGTCCGCATCGGCAAGCCGCAGCACCGCGGTGCCGGCGGTTTGGGCCAGCGCCCGGCCGTATCGGAAGTCGGTATCGCTAAAATGTGTATACCAATAGAAGTCGTCATAAACTGAGTGGTAGATACCGCCGCCGTCTTCGCCATAGTAGCCAAGGTCAAGCGAGGCGATGCCCAGATGATCGATGAAAACCGAGTAGTCCGATCCCGATCCCAACGCGCCAAGTCGCCAGTCGGGACGGGTGCGCGCTTCCCGGCGCATCTCGGGTGTGCCGCCGCTAATCAGGCGAAGCTGGCGCCGTTTCCAAACGGAAAGGTTCGCTTCCGGATCCTCGATGTCGCGCGCCACGCCGTTCATGAACTTTTCCAACGTGTGCGAGCCTTCGGCCATAAGATAGCCGCGGGCGTTGCTGTCGGAGTTGATGTAAACCGCGGCGTGCTGGCGAAGTTCGTCGGCATGCTCCTCGCCCCACTCCGTCGAGCCGAGCAAGCCTTCCTCCTCGCCGTCCCACACGCAATAAATGATGGTGCGGCGGGGCTTCCAGCCTTGCTTCCGGAGTTCGCCCATCGACCGCGCTTCTTCCATCTCATCCACGAGGGCGGAGACGGGATCGTCGGCGCCATTCACCCAGGCATCTTCGTGATTGCCGCGCACAATCCACTCGTCGGGGGAAGCGGCGCCGGGAATCCGGGCGATGACGTCATTGAGGGTTTTGGTGTCCCAGTTGGCCTTCACCTTCAAATGCACTTTGGCGGGGCCCGGGCCGACATGGTAGGTGATGGCCAGCGAACCGCGCCAGGCTTCCGGGGCTACGGGTCCACGCAAGGCGGCGAGCAGGGGTTGCGCGTCGCCGTAGGAGATGGGCAGAGTGGGAATCTTGGTGAGGGTCTTGGCTTCCGCCAGCGGCAGGCGCTTGGCATTCTTGGTAGCTCCCACACCAGGGGTGAGGGGATCGCCGGGATAAAGCACCATATCCATCACACTGCCGCGCTGCACGCCCAAGGGCGGGCGCCAGGCGCCGCCGGGAAAAACGTCGCCGCGGAAATAGCCGTCCTCATGCGGGTCGGAATAGATGATGCAGCCGACGGCGCCGTGCTCAGCCGCCACTTTGGGTTTGATTCCGCGCCACGACATGCCATAGCGCGCAATCACAATCGCGCCCTTCACGGACACGCCCAGGCGCTCCAATTGCTCGTAGTCCTCCGGGATGCCGTAGTTGACGTAGACGAGCGGCGCGGTGACGTCGCCATCGACCGAATAGGCATTGTACGTGGGGAGTTGCTCGGCATGCTGGTCCGAGGTGGGATCGACCGCCACGGTGGGTTCTTCCAGCGTTGCCTTGAAATGCGTGGGCGCAACCAGCTCCACCAGGCGCTCCTTGGGTGTGGGGAAGAGGACATCAAAGTTCTCGATGTGCGCGTCCCAACCCCACTGCTGGAACAGCGAGAGAATCCACTCGGCGTTGGCGCGGTCATATTCCGTGCCCACGTGGTGGGGGCGGGCGGAGATTCGTTGCATGTAGCTGCGCATATTGGCGGGGCTGGGAAGGGCGCGGAATTTGGTCTCCCAATCGCGTTCAGCGCGCGCGGAGTCAGCGGAAAAACCATCGAGCGGGGCCCCGGAGTCCGCCGCACCCAGCGCGGAGTTGGCCGCACCCGCGGGATGTGCAGCCGCCCGCGCCGGATCTACCGCGTGGGCCATCAACAAGCCGGCCACCAGACACGCGACTACACTCAGGACGAAACGACGCATCGAGAACCTCCTGCAAAAGTGTGCCGCGAAGTATATCGCAATCAGGTCGTCAGTTGTCAGTCATCAGTTCTCAGTAACAGCCCAAGGACGGGGCCGCCTTTACCGACAACTGAAAACTGATGACGCTTGCTGAACGTTGAAGACTGATGGCGGAGGATGCAAGAAAATGTGGTAGTCTCGTAAAAGAATCAGCCGTGGCGCCGCCCTTATGAACAGGAAGGCATCATGCGGAGGGATGGGTGAGCGGTTGAAACCGGCGGTCTTGAAAACCGTGTCAGCCTCTATCCTCCCTACGTACACCTTTGAAAACAAAGGGTAGCCACGCTTCCATTTTGCTCTGTTTTGCCTTGTTTTAGCTCGAAATGTTGCCGTAATGTTGCCGGAAAGTGAGTTCAGCGGTTTTTCTCCCGCAATCTTCCGCTTCACGCGGGGATCGCAGTGTCGCCACGGATTCAGAGTCGGTCATACTCTGGCAAACCTCCACGTCCGACGAGGCGGGAAATGGTGCCGTAGTGTTGCCGTAAAACAGGCAGGAGGGTCAGAAGTTCGTGCTAGACCGCCGTGCCCGAGAAGACATGGCGTGCTGAACAGGGCCCGCACAAGAAGCAGTATTTTCCAATCCCGCCGCAGCCCCGTCATTTCACCCTACCAACCTTGTATGACCTCCGTTGATTAAGTCGCACTGTTTTGACGCGCGGAGAGCACATCCCGCGCAGTCGTGCACCGAAAGCCGGGATAGCGATCGTTGTCGAGCGGCTCCAGCTTTGCCCGGCCGGAGGGCAGGCACGTTTACTTGGAAGGCCGGCTGCACACCCGGACTTAGGCAGGGCCGGAGGGCGAAAAGGGACCGAACTATTCCAAAAGGTGATTGTTTCGCAATCAGGGGAAGTACCCACCGTGAGAACTGGGCGCCGCGGCGACAGCGTGGCCCGCTGGGTCAATTTCTTGTGGTCGGCTCAGAGGCCTGTCCGTGCAACCGCACTCTATCGCGCCCTTCGCTCTTGGCGCGATAAAGGGCAGTATCAGCAGCCCGCAGCAACTCGTGGAAGGTTCTGGCATCGGCGGGGAAGGTGGCGATACCAAACGACAAGGTCATCGGCTTCAGCAAATGGCCTTGGTATTGCATTTCCGCCTGTCCGACGGCGATCCGCATTTCCTCCGCCCGCTGCGCAGCGAGCTCCGCCGAAGAGTCGGGGAGGATGAGCACAAACTCATCTCCTCCGTAACGGCAGGCGACATCTTCACTTCGAATCAGCGTCTTCACCATTTGGCACAGATTCTGCAAGGCCACATCACCCGCTTCGTGCCCAAAGGAGTCATTGAATTCCTTGAAGTTGTCGATGTCGAACATGAGGAGCGACAAGGGACGCTTGGTTCGAGATGCCCGGCGAATATCGCGCTCCAGCGTATCTTGCATATGGCGGCGGTTATACCAGCCGGTGAGCGGGTCGCAGATGGACTGCGCGCGCAGAGCCTCCCGCAATTTCATATCCGCCAGCGCCAAGGCCAACCGCTCCGCCATGGTCCCGACCGGCCAAGTTAATTCCAGTGACCCCGGGAGCGCTGCTTCCGATGTTGCAGGATTGTCCCTGCTCATCCGCAAGTGGAGCAGGCCAAGAGTCTCACCGTGGGCGATCATCGGGGCACAAAGGTAGCAGGACGGTGGAGGCTCGGACAAATGGCGGCAGAGCAAGCCGGTGTGGGAATCATCGACCAGATGCACACGTCCCGTTCGAAGCCCCCAGCACTCATCGGCGGCCAGGGAATCCTGCTCATTCGGGTGCAGGTTCTCCCCATCGGAGGACAAGTTCTAGGTTGTCTCTGGATGCGGAGTGCACAAACAGAGCACCGGAGCTTGCCGGAATGAGTGTTTGTGCGAAGCGGGCGGTAACCGCGTAAGGCATCTGCGGGGCTAGAACTTGCTTGGAGCATTTCGCCCATTTCCGCCAGAAGCCTCAACTGGTGCGTCTGTTGCTCCAGTTTCGCGTGGGACTGACGTATTACTTCCTCCGCCAGCTTGCGCGCTGTGATCTCCCGCGCGATGCTGGAGACTCCGACGATCTTTCCCTTCCGGTCCTGCACGGGTGATAACGTCAGCGCGACATCGATATGCGTGCCGTCCTTTCTGATGCGCACCGTCTCGTGGCTCTGGACCGAGCCCCCAAGGTGTACGCGCTCAACCAGGTGTTGCAGTTCCTCCCTGCGTTCGGGCGGAACAATGAGCGAGACAGGGCGGCCGATTGCCTCTTTGGCCGAGTAACCGTAGATAAGCTCAGCAGCTTTGTTCCAGCTCAGGATCGTGTTGTCCAGACCTTGTCGCATAATGCTATCTGCCGAGGATTCAACGACCGCTGCTGCTGCCCGAATCTTCTCCTCAGAACGCTGCAGGCGGTGGGTAATCCATGTGATCACAAAACCCACACCGCAGAACAGAAGCGACCGCACCAGGTTTCCCGGATCGGGAATCGCGAACGACCGCAGGGGGTGAAGTAAAAAATAATCTGCCATCGCCATGCTGAGCAGTGTCGCGAACACTCCCGGCCAGATTCCCCCGGTCGCGCTGGCAAAGACGGCGAGAACGAACAGAAGAAACTTGAACTGCTGATGCAGCGGAGTAATGAGGAGCGTCAAGACTAACGCTATCGTGACACTGACGGTGGCGAGTGCGTATATTCTGATAACTCTGATCGTCATCTCCCCCTCGTCTGTTGATTCTTTTCCTCTCAGAAGCCCGTCTAAGTTTATATCACACTTAATAGAAATACAATAAGCGTCATGTTTGAAAGAATTACTATATTTTAAATATGCTGATGTTTATGAAACGAGAGCAAGTAGCTACTTTGCCAATCTGATGGGATAGTTGAAGCGTGGGCCGCCCGTGGTCTTTTCTGGGAGCGGTTCAGACTTCACGGAAATAGTCTCCGAACCGTCCCTTGGGGTTGCCGGGACTAACGGAGTCTCTACCCCCTGCCTCGACATCCTACAACCAAGGGAACTCAGAAACGCGGAGAATAACTGAAAGGCAAGGTATATTTGCCACTCCGCGAGCGTGCCCGATACCCCAGCGGCAACCGCACGTCCTCAATCTGCATGGGGCACACCACTACCGGCGGCCTCCCGTAAAGGCGAACCCGTGCGCGGTTTCGTTGGACCGACACGGAACAGTCCCGTCCCGCACTCCGATTCTGGGCCCGGATCGAGATCTCCTGGCACTGGCTCCCTCAGGGACATTTAATCCATCAAACCCACCGAATATATCTCGTCCTTAACTCGGAATGAGTCCGAAACTTTCTATACTAACCAGGGGGGAAGGACAGAAGTTTAGCTTTCCCTTGCTTCAGGGCCGGTAGGTGTAACTACCGGCCTCCCTCTTACACGGAGGCAGAAAAGCAGGGGATACGGGATGGTTGAATGCGTACCGCAAGTCGAACCCATCAACAATTGAATGCATTTGGACCATCCCGGCGATATTGCGCCGTCAGCCTGTACGGCTTTGGGCTGAATGGCTTGACATTGGCCGAAGGCCATGATGCGCGATGTGGCATTACTTAATGCTATAATATATGTGATGGAGCTCATTGCCGTAATAGGCTCACAAGCTCCTGAACGACGATTACCACGCCCCGCATCCCTTGCCCATCGGCAAGCCCCCTGGGGTGGTTCTGGTTCCGACAATTCCGTGGTGGCGGATAAACCACCATCTCCGTAGCGCATTGCTTCTGGCTCACACGTTACGCACAAGCAGCCCAGAAGACCTGGCACACTGCGAAGTAACGCAGGACAAGGCAACGGGTTCAGGAGTGATTACCGGAATACCACCGGTAGTCAGCATCGGGTCGACAGATACAATGTAGGGGTTCTCCAGGGTAAGTCTCCACCTCTCTAACCACCGGGCAGGGTCAACACACACGGGGTTTGGAATTTTGAATCCCAAAAGACCCCCGTGTATCCGATTGATAGGGAAAGCAGGCAAGAGAGAATCAGTCGGGTTGATCGTTACGTTGCCTCCGGCAACCGCAACGTGAGATACATCGAGCTGGTGACTCATAACCCCACGACGGTGCTTAAACGGCAGATGCCGATAGCAACTAAGCAGCGTATCGAAGACCATAGCGAGCAGGGTAGGGGCTGCTGGTCAGCAAAGGCGGTGCACCAGACATGGGGCAACGAGTGTACCATGCAACCGATAGCACTACGGACCAAATGCCAGAGTAAATGCAAGAACTGCCACACGACCATTCCTGCTGGCTTCCGATGCTTCTGGAGAGCCGGAGAAGGCACCTGCCTCGGCGCTCGCCAGAAGTGACCCACCCGTGCTCGTCTAAAGTGACCCGCTTCAGTAACGCAACTTAGAATCCATTTTGTGACAGGAGGGTCGGGCAAGGTGCAGCATCGGCGCTCGTGGCATGGGTGTGGGTGTATTGTGGGTAGGCGGCTGCGATTAGCCTTGGGGCTCACGCAAGGAAGGTCCGTTGATGTGAATCGTCTGGCACTGGTGTCGCAAGCGGCTGAGCAGGGCCTCGGTCAGGTCTTTATTGCCGAGCAAGCGTGCCCATTGGTCGTACTCAAGGTTCGTGGTGATGAGTGTGGCCTTGCGGCGGTAGCGCTCTTCCATCAGTTTGAAAAAAATGTTCGTCTGCTCGGGACGCAGATTGAGATACCCGACTTCATCGATCAAGAGGACGTCGAGACGGGCCCAGGCGCCGGATGAGCTTGCGCGAGGCGCGATCGGCGATGGAAGCGTACATCTCGTCGAACAAGTCCTGGGCGCGGATGAACAGCCCGCGATAGCCGTTCTGCAGAGCCTTCAGCAAGAGTCCTGACGCTAATCCCGTTTTACCGACTCCGGTTGGGCCGATGAAGACTAAATTGACGGCTTTGGGAATGAACTCCAGTTCGGCGAGTTCACGGATCTGGCGGCGCGAAACGCCGGGTTGCTGCTTGAAGGGGAACGACTCCAAAGTCCACTGCTCGGGCAGGTGAGCGTGCTTGATGCGTGATTGTAACCTTCTTTCCTGCTGATCGAGCCACTCCGCCCGCAGCAGTCGGGCCAGGAGATCGGTATAGGAAGGCGAGGTTTTGCGGGCGGCGGCCAGTTCACCTTCCACGATCTCGGCCATCTTGCGCAGGCGGAGGTTCTTCAAGAGCTGTTGAATCTCCTCAGTCATCGTCGTCTCCATCGCCCCGGCCGGGGTTGACCTGGAAGTATTCGCTGGCGAGTTTACGGAGGATCATGCGCTCGACCCGCTCCAGGTCAAACAGCCCGTATTCGAGGGCGGTCCGAAGGGCTGCGAGCAACGGCGCGCGCGGATAGTCGTTCACCAACCGGAGCAAGCGCCGCAGCGCGAGCGTGGCGCGCCCCGGAGAGCGTTTTTTGAGAGCCTGGAGGTACTCGGCGATTTCCGGGACTCGTTCCAGCAGGAGTTTTTCTTCCGGGGCCGAATCCGAGCGTGGGGACACGGGGCGGCGCGGGTAGCGATGTTCGGGCAAGCGATACTTGCGGCCGGTGGGCTCGATCACGCGGGGGTGCGTGGCGACGAGGCGTGGCCCGCGGTAGATTTCAATCTGGTCTTTGGTCTGGCGCACTTCCACGTGGCGTCCGATGAGGTCGGCGGGAACGGAATAGCGATTGGTGTCGACCCAGACCAACCCTTCCAGATCCACCAGGCGTTGGTGGAGGAGATAGACGGGAGGCACCCAGAGGGGGAGAGGTTTCAGATGGGGCTGCTCGGCGGCGAACAACTCGCGCGGGCTGGCCTTCAGATCGTCGCGGAACTTGGCATTGACCTTGTCGCACCACTGGCGTGCCTGCCGGTTGGCGTCGGCCCAGTCCGGGAAGGAGCGGCCCGCCAGGAAGTTCGTCTCGATGTAGCGGAAGCTGCGCTCGACGCGCGCCGAGCGGTTGGCGTTGCCGATCGCGTGAGCTTGGAAGCGGAAGCCGTAGCGGTCGGCGAAGGCGGCCATCTCCGGCACCGGCACCATGTCGCGGCCCGTGCCTTTCAACACCACGACGTGCGTGTTGTCGATCAGGCAAGTTTCGCAGGCCCCCTGAAAGTATTGCAGGGCGTCGGTGAGAAAAACCTTGCAATCGAAGCGCCGGAAGGTGGGAAAGAACTGAAAGAAGAGCATGCGGGAATAGCCGCAGACCAGCGAGGCGGTCTGCACCGGCCGCAACTGGCCGCCGATCTCCGCGCGGTGCGGGGAAGTGTCGTGCTGCATCTCTTGGCCAGGCTGGAAGTGATATTCTCCGACGGGTTCCTTGGGTTCGTGGCCGATGCCCTGACGCCGGCAGAAGGCCGTCAACGCCGGATAGGAGAACTGAGCTCCCGAGGCGACAAGTTCTTCGTGGACGCGCACCAGGTTACCTTGGCAGCGCGCGTACAGCTCCAGAATCTGGTCGCGGTAGGGCGTGGCCTTTTCCGGGCGCACCAGCGTGGGCACGATCTCGGTGGCGGAGCGCAGGACGTCCCGCACCGCGCCCCGCGACACCTTCAGGGCCCGGGCGATGCCGCGGATACTATGACCCTGCTCGCGCAGCTTCAGAATCGCCGCTCGGGTGCTCTGGTCCAGCATGGCCCATCTCCTGGTGGAAGTGTTCGGCCAGGCGTTCGATCTCGCGCCGGGACTGGTCGAGCAAGCCGGCCAAGTCTTGGCGGTCTTTTTCCGGAAGATTCCGCAAGACGCCGAGGCGCAGCCGCCGGCGAGCCCGGCGGGCCGTGGAACTGAGAATTTCCAGGTCGGTCAGCAGACTGTCGGAAGGGCCCGGCTCGACGGCGGGAGGAGCTTCGGCCTCCTTATAACTCTTCAGAAAAATCAAGGGCGCTTCGAGCAGGCGCTGGCGCGTCACCCAGTTGCCGGTCTGATAAGCGGTGTAGAGGATCCCCAGGTCGCGACTGCTCAGGCGGGTCGCCCCGATCGCTTCCACCAGTTCCAGACAGACTTGCCGGTTGGCGCGCGCCAAGGGCACCAGATATTTCGCCGCCCCGTGCGCGCCCATCTCGCCCCGGCGGACTCGCTCCTGAATCGAATCGGGGAGTTCGTGGACCAGCGCCAGCCGCCGGCTCACCCAACTTACCGAGTGGCTGAAGCGCCGGGCCAGTTCCTCCAGCGACAGTCCAAAGCGCTCGTGCAACTCGGCCAGCAACCAGCTCTGTTCGAGCGCCGTCTCCGGCTCGGCGGTTTGCATCAGGCGGGTGGCGATCAAGGCCTCGGCTTCTTCCCCGGGCCAGCAACCGGCCGCGACGGTGTCTCGGCCCAACCGGCGCAGGGCGCGAACCCGCTTGTAGCCATCGATGACCACGAACGAGCCGTCGGTCCCCTCCTGCACGACCACAATGGGAACCTGCTGGCCGACTTCGGCGAGCGAGGCCAGGAGCCGCCGCTCGGGTTCCGGTCGCACCACCTTCAGCCGCTCGTAACGAAGCGCGAGTTGATGAAATTCCAGTTCCACCCCGGCGTCCTCCGCCCTTCATGAAGAAGAAGAGAGAACGAAGCGGCGCCCACTTCGGCGGGCCTCGCTCCCCCTTCCTCTCCTTGGTGCGCAGCCTGAACTTAGCGAGACGGAAAGACCGACTGCAATATGTCGGGACGATATCGGCAGGCTTTTATCGCCGCAGGGGATGCCAGGTTCGGCGGGTGTTGTTCCCTGGTCTCGGCCCCCGCCGTCGTTCGCGCCAGCGCCTCTCCCGCTCGCAGAACCCGTTCCAGCGCGTGGCGGCAGGCCGAGGCAACAGAACCGCTGCAGGGGCGACCGCCGGCTGCGGTCGAACTCCTCATAGCAGCCCGGGCGGTCGCAGGAGCACGAAAAAAAATTTGATAGGGATGACCCTCGCGGCGGCGACGGCAGCGCTTTCTTGCGCTTGCCGTTCCTTCCGGCGCTCCCGGTAGCGGCGGCTCTGCGCCTGTCGCTTCTGCTTGCCGTTCGCCGACTGGCGGTAGCGGCGCCGCGCCTTCCACTGCCTCCACCGGCGCGCTTGCTGGCCGCACGCCGCACAGCAATACCGTGCCATCGGCTGCTGGGGCCGGAAGACTCGCCCGCAGCCTTTCAGCAAACAGACCCGGCGCCGGGGACGACGAGCCCGCCGCCGACACCCCCAGCTTCCCAGCCTGCTTCCGGTAGCTTGATTTTTGGGACGAACAGGAGAATCTTTATCAGGGCCCATGGGAGTGCCTGCTCCCAGAAGCTCAAGCCTCGGAGGGGATACGCATTCCCCTCCGGGGCGCCCTCAATGCATCGCGAGAGCTCCAACCTCCCAACCTTAACTCAAAATCTAGATCGGATGAAATGAAAGGCCTGTGGTGAGAACCGAACGCCCGACCTCGTCAGGCAAATGGCTGCTTCTTGGGGTGGGTCTAATCTGGTGAACACAGGTGGGTCATTTCTGGCGAGCGCCTAAGACCTCTTCAAAACCCAGTTAAATCGTGGGTTTCTGCCGCACCTGTGTGCCGATTGTGTGCCACTTTATAATTCTTCCAAAGAACATAACGTACGGATGCCTTGCTGAACACAAGGTCTGGCATAGCATTTGATCGGTATACGCTGGGCGACTCGCTCCTAACCGAACTTCGCCACTCCGCTGAGCGAAATACTTTTTTTATAGGGGGTTACAATTTTATTCCGTCACTATAGGGCTGACCTCGTGCCAAGTCTTGACCGGCTTCATGACTTCCGTGGGGATCTTCAGAGTTGCGTAGATTTCCTTAGGCGCGAGCTCCGGAGTCGTTCCCTTGCGAATCTTCAGCACCCGGCCATCGGCGGTCGGCAGCACGACAGTGATCACTTGATGGGTGCTGAGTTGCTGGCGCAGGGTCCACCACGAAGTATGGATGCCCCGATCCAAGAATCGCTTCTCGATCGCTGCCAGCAGATGGTAGGCCAGGACGCAGAGGAAGATATGGGTCTGCGTGCGCCGCTGGAGGTGGGGGAAGATGGGGTGCTCCCTCAGCGGACTCTTCATCGACCGAAAGGCCGTCTCCACCCGGGTGAGCAGGATATAGGTGCGCCAGATTTCATCGGCCGTCAGGTCCTGCCGATCCGTCTTCAACCCGTACCCACCATCCAACTTCGCGGCGATCGCTTTCTTTTCCGTGTCCTCTTCCCACCCCAGGGTCTTCCGCTCGGCGTCGTAATCGATCCGGTAGTAGCGGGCCACGCGCGGGTAACGCTCCTGGAGCCGCCCGATCGCCTGATGAATTTTCTCCACCTTCTTCAGTTGTCCCTTCTCGACGCGCGTCTTCAGCGCCTCCCTATCTTCCTTCAGCCGCAGCTCGTGTTTTTCCCGGATGGCGCGATCTTTCGCCTCCCGCCCCTCACGCAGGCACAGAATGTACACTGCGTTCCCTTGCTGGCGCCGCTTGATCCGCACCCGCGATTTCTCCTGATGCGGATTACGCGGCGAAGGTGCACGCACCATCTCTTCCCAATCATCCCCTTGCTCGAACTCCGCCCGCCAGGCGTTCCGCTCCGGCTGCCGGCCCGCCACGATATAATGATGTCCGTGCGCCCGGATTGCGGCCAAGTCTTCCTCGTAAGCCATGCCGCGATCTACCACCACCGTCGAGCCGGGCTTCGGTCCCGTGCGCTTCTCCAGACGGTCGAGCATCTCCCCTACCGTGGTGCGATCCTGGCGGTTGCCCTCGAAGACCTCATGCGCTTTGGGAAAGCCGTCCCGGTCCAGCACCAAGCCCACCAGCACCTGCTTACAATCGGGCCGCTTGTCCCGCGCGTAGCCCCGCTTCGCCTGGGGATTACTCTGCGCCTCGCCCTCGAAATAGGTCGAGGTCAGATCGTAGCGATAGAGGGTATCGTCCAGGTTGAACAGCGTCTTCTCGCGCTCGGCCAGCGCGGCTTCGATTCGTTCCCGGTTGGGATGCAGCCGATCCAAGTTGCGGTACAGAGCTTTATCGTTCAGCCGGGAGAAGTCCGTCTCCAGGATATCGCCCAGGGCCGTGCGCCGCATCCAATCGGGCATGGCGTGCTCGGAGAGGGGAAAGATCAGACGATTCAGGGTCATCGCTTCGCTCAGTTGACAGGCTCGTTCCGGCAATCCCGCCGCCTGCAAAATCTCGCTCAATCCCAACTGTTCCCACACCGGATGGCCCGCCTGCACCGGGCCGGCCTCCCGGGCCTCTTCGACCCGCACCCGCTCGGGCTCAATGGTGACGCGCGAGTCGGCGGGCGGCTCGGGCTTCGATTCCCGGGCTGCACGTTTCCGTCCCCGGCGCGCCTTCTCGACGAGCGCTTGCGTGTCCGTATCGGCGGGGGACAGGGGGGCTTGTCCCTCAAGGCTCGCAGCGATTCGATGCGCCAGATCCAGCCATTGCTCGGGCGGTGCCGGAGAGAGCGAACCGAGCGAGCAAAGGATGCGCTGCCGAGGCCCCTTGGGGGTGTGCACGGACTCCACGAGCAGATCGTTGGTGTAGGTCTTGCCCTTGTAGGTCTTGGTGGTCTTGCGGATATACACAGGACACTACATACATCATGATAACCATTGATGTCAAGCTAAATGTTTAGTAAAGTTCGTCACTATTTTCCGATCATGGGAAGGGCCCGCTCAAAATAAAAGCCTTACCTTTCGGAACGGGCGAAAATTAGGCCTATGAGTGGCGAAGTTGGGTTAAGGGGGTAGAAGAGCGGTAAGTGGTTTGTTCTTAACGATGGGTTCTCCAAGGTCGGCACTACATTTTCAGTGTTGGCTGCACGGTCTTTGCCTGCTCCTCCTGGGTCTTGATGCGAGGTGACGGTTGTGAAGGCAAGGACAGACTGAGCTGGTGGAGCATCAGCGCTTGATCGGGTTCCGGTTGGGTGTAGCGCGGCATGATCAGCCAACGGCCGTCGGTGGTAGGCAGACAGACATCCAGCATCTGGATCGTTGCCAGCTTTTCCAACACCGCCCGCGGGGTGAGGCCAGGGGCCAGGGCTTGCAGCCTTTGTTCCAGCGTCACCGAAAGAGCGTAGGCGAGGAAGGCCACCAGGATGTGGGCCTCCACGCGGTTTTCGAGCTGGTGATAAATCGGCCGCAAGCCCAACTCGCTCTTGAGGGTCTTGAACGCCGCTTCGATCTGGGTGAGTTGGAGGTAGAGTTCCCACAGCATGGCGGCATCCTTGCCCACCAGGTTCGACCGCAGCAGATAGTGCCCGTCGCGGAGTTCGGCCTTCTGCAGCTTGTCTTTGTCCAATTGAAACGTGAAGGTTTGGCGCGTGACGGCTTCGCCCTCCTGGGGCAGGTGCATGCGGACCAAGCCGAAGGCTCGTCCCGCGTCCTTCTTGGCCGCACCGATCCGGAGCAGCAGTTGATCGCGCGCCGGAGATTTCCGGCGCAGGTCGCGCCGTTTCCACAGCAACCGCACCAGCTGACGACGGCGGAGGGCGTGCTCTTTGGCCCGGCGCCCGGCGCTCTTCGCCAACACGTATAATTCCCCCTCCTCCGCAAACAGCTTGACCTCAACCGACTCGCGCACTTTCTGCCACGGCAACGCCCGCCCTTTTTTCTCATACTGCTGAATCTTGCCCCGCGGCGTGCCCACCAAGGAGAACCCTTCCCGCTCCCGAGCGCGCATTTCCTGGAGCACTTCTTCGGTGGGAATTCCCCGGTCCATCAACCACACCCGCCGCGCCCGTCCATCCTGCGCTTCGATCTTGGCCAGAAATCCCCGCAGCGTCGTGCGGTCCGACGTGTTGCCCTCCATCACTTCGTAGGCCAGCGGAAAACCTTCCGGCGTCACCACCAAGGCGATCACCACCTGCCGGCAGTCGAAGCGGTGGTCCCGGCTGTAGCCGTGCTGGGCCTTGGGAATCTCCTCTCCTTCGCCCTCGAGGTAGGTGCGGGTGAGATCCTAGAGCAGCACGTCAAAGCGCGCCTGAAACAGCTCCTGCCAGCGCTGCCGCAGGTGTTCAAACAGGGCGGCCTTATGCTTCAAAATCCGATCCAGGCAGCGATACCGTCGGTCCTTCTCCGCTACCGCGAAGCCCGTTCCCAGCAGATCCCCCATGGCGCTCTGATCAAATCCTTGCCGGTGCAGTCGAAACTCGCTGCCCGGTGAGACCAACCGGCTCACCACCAGCAACTCCAGCACCTTGGCCCAGGGAACTGCCTCCCGGCCCTCCCCCAACCGCGCTTCCCAAAATGCGTCCAGCCCCAACTGCCGCCACAACTCGCAGCCCAGCCAGTAATTGCCAAACGCGCGCGGCCGTCGCAACTCCATCTCCGCCAGCTTTACCTGCACCCCATCCAGTGCGTCGGCGGGAATCTCGCGGTCTTCCGGAAACAGGCTCAGCGTCGCCGCCCGCTGCTCGGCTTCATCAAAAACTTCCAGCGTCTGCCGCCACGCCGCTTGCTGGCTATCGTTGATCTCTCCCAAAAACAAGACCTGCCGCTGCACCCCCCGCCCCGAGCGCACCCGGCGATTCTCCACCACGCTGAAATAGCGGTGGGTCTTGCCGTCCTTGCGTCGCTTTTTGCTGCGCAGAAACATCGTCAGCACGCATCGTCACCAACTCTCTCACCGCCTGTAAAGGGGGTAGGTCGGCACTACAACGGCTTATCGTAGGGGTGAGATTGACCGAGAAGGGGTTAGACCGACGTGCAGATCAAATTTCTCTCAAAATAGTTCTCGTCTGCGAAAGTTCGGCTAGGGTCCTGTAACCACCCCCGGCGCGAACGCGCCGTCCCCCTCCTGAATCAGGAGGGGAGTCCGTCCGCCCTGGCAGCCTGTGGCGCGGAGCATCCGCCGGTTTTCCTCTGTGCCTCCGTGCCTCCGTGGTGAAGGTTGGTCTGGGGGATTGGGTAGGTCGCCCCTTCAGGGCTCGGGGTTGATGGGGGTTCCGTTGACCCAGGCCGTTGGCCTGGGCTTTGTTATTTCGCCCCTTTGGGGCTCAAGGACCGCGGCGGACTTTGCCAGACTTGGGCTTCGTCCGCGCTACATTTCATTTCCCATTGAAACGCGGCACAAACCCATTGCCGCCAGGAGCTAAGCAATTCAACTTGCCGGTAAACGCCCTTAGGGCGGGCATTTTGTCCGCTTTGTGGGTATCTTCATCTAGCCTCACTTTAGGCTTGACAAAGGCTATGTCTAGATGTATAATTATCTAGTGTCTAGTAGTCAAGGAATGAGAAGGGGGCCTTATGCCACGCGAGAGTAAACCGCGATTGCCGAATGCGTACGAAGCGGAACGCCCCCAACGCCCCCGAGGGATCGATGCCGGAGGCCGGAGCCAGCCCCGCCGTGGCCAATTTCCGCCAGGGGGGTAAAAAAAGATGTTAGTGCGCCGGGATAGTGCAGTGAAGCTAGTGCTTACTTGCAATGATAAACGATATATTGTATAGTGACGGGCATGGCAAGGAGTGCGCCCGCAATAAGTTGTGGTCCGGAAGACCGGCGAGAACTGGCACGGCTGGCCGGGAGTCGGACCGAGTCTCGACCGATGGTAGAACGAGCTCGGATCATCCTGGGCTGTTTGGCGGGTCAGCGGGTGAAAGAGGTCGCTGGCGCTTGCCACACTCGCCCCAACACCGTCATCAAGTGGCGACAACGTTTTGTGCAACAGGGTTTGGCCGGGTTGCGCGATGCGCCGCGACCGGGCGCCCAGCGGGTTTATGGCGAGGACTTTCGCAAGCGGGTCTTGGCCTTGTTGGAACAACCTCCCCCTCCGGGGCAAGCTTCCTGGGACGGCCCCGCGGTGGCGGCGACGCTCCAGGGTTCGGTGCATGCGGTGTGGCGGGTGCTGCGCCAGCAGGGGATCTGCTTGCAACGGCAACGCTCCTGGTGCGTCAGCACCGACAAAGAGTTTGCGGCCAAGGCGGCCGACATTGTGGGGTTGTACCTTGATCCCCCCGAGAAAGCGATGGTGATCTCGGTTGACGAAAAGCCCAGTATCCAGGCCTTGGAACGAAAGACCGGCTATGTGGAAACCGACAACGGTAAAATCGTGCGCGCTTACAAGAGCACTTACAAGCGCCATGGGACGCTCAACCTGTTTGCCGCCTTGAGGGTCGCGACCGGAGAAGTCAAAACGGCATTCACCCCACGCAAGAGGCGGGAGGAGTTTTTGCAGTTTATGGACCAGATTGTGGAGGAGACCTTGTCCGAGCAGGAATTGCACGTGATCTTGGACAATTACTGCACGCACAAGAAGTGCGACGCCTGGCTGGCCCGGCATCCCCATGTCCATTTTCACTTCACCCCCACCTCGGCCAGTTGGCTGAATCAAGTGGAAATTTGGTTCGGCATTTTGTCCCGCAAGGCCTTGCGCGGCCTGAGCGCCAAAAGCACCGCGGAGTTGCGCCAAGCCATTGAAGCATTCATTGCCGCTTACGGTAAACATGCCAAGCCCTTCAAGTGGAGGAAGCGGGAAGTGAAAGGATCACAGCTTCGCAATACTATCGTTAATCTATGCAATTAAGCACTAGTTGATGTTCTAGCGGGTGCGAGTCCCGCCCGTGCAGATTGCCCAGTTGGCACGGTAGTGATATCCGGCGACGGTGCGGGTGACCAAACCGTCGGAAGCCCGGAAGTAAACGCTCCTCGATGGCTGGACGCGGGTCGGGTCTGCTCCGACAGGAGGGCAAGCAAAACAACAGGTCGTAGCGCAAGCGAACCGTAGTCAAGCCCCGAAAACTTATCCCTCACCAGAATCGGAGTGTGAGGACGAAGGGAATGCCGAAACTGTCATACGGAGGTCGAAGGCTAGAGTTCTCCGGTGAAGTACTGGGTAAGGCAACCGGAGGAGTTCCCCGTGGTCGTCAGAGGGCGACATGTTGTGAAAGAGCATCAATGAAAGCTCAGAACCACTCGCGGGCTGCCTAGAAATCCGTCCGGGAACCTGGGTCTTTCACGCGACAGGTCGCGTGGCGTGAGTCGCGGGGTGGTGTGCGCACTCCAGCCGCTACGTCCAAGCTGGCTCGGGGCGAGTGAAGAGTCGGGTGCAAACGACTAAGACGGCGCCCAGAAAGCCCGTCCTTGCGGCAGTGGCGGCCTCGGCGCTGGGGATTCCCGCTGGCTGCGCCTGGCGCTTCCAGTATCCCGCCACCAAGCTCACGTTCGCGACCACGGCCGCCATCACCACCTGCAGGCAGGTCTTGGTTCTCCCAAAGTAGCGACTCTGGCGAATTCCCAACTGCACCAGCCGGGCCATCCGATGCTCCACCACCACTCGCTGACGCAAGCTCTTCCGTCCCGCCGCGGTTCGGTTATGGACACGCGCTCGTTGCTGTAAGTCTTCTTCCGCCTGGATAGTAAGGGTGCGCGGCCCTTTTCCCCGCACACATGGCGAGCGCAAGGGGCAGGCCTCACACGTGGCCGCCGCAAACACGAAGCGTCCGCCCTGACCTTCTCCCGCGGACCGATAGTCGTTCGTCGTCTGCCCGGCCGGGCAGCGCACTTCCATCTTCTCTAAATCGATCGCAAACTCCGTCTTGGGAAAACGATCGCCGTTGCTGGTGACCGGCACCTTGGCCGTCAGCACCCGCTCTTCGTCGGCAAAGGCGCGCCGCGTTGGCCCGCCCCCGTAGGCACAATCGCCCACCGTTTCGACCACCTCGGCTTCCATCACCCGCTCGCTCTGGTGCACTAAGTCCAGCGCTTTCTCCTGGTCGCCGGCATTGCCCGCCAGCACCTCCACCGCCCCGATCAACTGACTGTCCAGGTCCACCGCCACCGCTGCCTTGTGCCCATTGAAGCGCTTACTCGCACTCTTGCGCCCGTGCCGCATCTCCGGGTCAGACACACTCACCACCCGGTCCTTTTCCGTCCCTGATTTGATCTGGCAACCGCCCTCCGGCTTCTCCTCCACATCCTGCGCGATCAAGCGCTGCAGCAAGGCGGCCGCCGCGGCAATCGTTTCCGCATGCTCCGGATGGGCCGCCTGCGCTTGCTCGGCCCAGCCCAACAGCCGCCGGGCATCCTGCACGATCGCCGTCAACAACTCCGCGCGTTGCTTTTTGTCGTCCCAGTCAATCGCCGCCGCGCCTTTCAGGCTGCTGCCAAAATAGCGACTCAAGCCTTGCCGCTCCGCCCACGCTGCTCCCCTCTCCCCTTCCCCTTCCGCCAACCGACACGCCAGTTGTTCGATCCCTTCCGCCAGCAGATTGTAGGTGTCCTTCACCGCCCCCTTGCCCAAGATCGGCGTGGTGTCCAACGCCACCCGGATCTTGCGACTCTGCAGGTAGCCCGCCCGCCGCGCCTCCTCCATCGACTTCTTCAGCAGGGCCTCTCCCCTCTTGTGCAGCACCAGCTTGGCCTCAAACTCCTGCAGCGTGCTCTTCTGCATCGGCACCTCTTCCATCTCCAACCCCAGCGCCACCTTCCAGCGCAGATCGTACTTGCTGCGATCGACGGCCTCGACGAAACTCACCTTTTCGTAGGCGCGCAGGAACAGGATGCTGATGGCCAGACTGGGAGGCACCGAGATCCGCCCGTTGTCGGTACAGTACAGGGCGGCGAAGTCTTCATCCCGGAACAGGTGTTGACGGTTCTGTGCCAAGTACCCGTACAAGGTGTCGCGCCCGACATAATCGAGATAGATCTGGTCGGCGGCAAACAGCTTGTCTTGCAAAGAGCGTGTGCCCATCATGACCGTGACTCCCGGCCCCGCCGCGTCTTCTTCCGCCCCGACGGCCGGGCCACGCCTTGCAGGGGCTTCCGTTCCGGCAAACGCACCAAGAGCAGGTGGGTGCGGTCGACCACCTTCCAGGTGACCATCTCGCCCGCTTCCAAGTCGAGAGCGGAAGCCAAGGGCAGGGGGATGTTGGCGTAGACCTGCACGGTGCCGCCCTGACGGCGGATGCCTTGCAGGCGGGTAGGGTAGTGATCTTCGAGAGGGGTTGTCATATCTATGCAATAACATAGATTACCTAAATGTCAAGGGATTTTTGGGAACTTTTCTTGCTACTCTTCAATTCTGCCGTTCGGCCCACCGAAACTGGAGAGCGCAGTTACCGGGGGACTTTCCGGATGGGTCTAGAAATCCGTCCGGGAACCTGGGTCTTTCACGCGACAGGTCGCGTGGCGTGAGTCGCGGGGTGGTGTGCGCACTCCAGCCGCTACGCCCAAGCTGGCTCGGGGCGAGTGAAGAGTCGGGTGCAAACGACTAAGACGGCGCCCAGAAAGCCCGTCCTTGCGGCAGTGGCGGCCTCGGCGCTGGGGATTCCCGCTGGCTGCGCCTGGCGCTTCCAGTATCCCGCCACCAAGCTCACGTTCGCGACCACGGCCGCCATCACCACCTGCAGGCAGGTCTTGGTTCTCCCAAAGTAGCGACTCTGGCGAATTCCCAACTGCACCAGCCGCGCGATCCGATGCTCCACCACCACCCGCTGACGCAAGCTCTTCCGTCCCGCCGCGGATTGGTTATGCCCACGCGCTCGTTGCTGTAGGCCTTCTTCCGCCTGGATCGTCAGGGTGCGCGACTCTTTTCCCCGCACACATTGCGAGCGCAAAGAGCAGGCCTGACAGGTGGCGGCCGCAAACACGAAGCGTCCGCCCTGACCTTCTCCCGCGGACCGATAGTCGTTCGTCGTCTGCCCCGCCGGGCAGCGCACTTCCCGCTTCTCTAAATCGATGGCGAACTCCCGTCTTGGGGAAACAATCGCCGTTGCTACTGACCGGCACCTTGGCCGTCAGCACCCGCTCTTCGTCGGCAAAGGCGCGCCGCGTTGGCCCGCCCCCGTAGGCACAATCGCCCACCGTTTCGACCACCTCGGCTTCCATCACCCGCTCGCTCTGGTGCACTAAGTCCAGCGCTTTCTCCTGGTCGCCGGCATTGCCCGCCAGCACCTCCACCGCCCCGATCAACTGACTGTCCAGGTCCACCGCCACCGCTGCCTTGTGCCCATTGAAGCGCTTACTCGCACTCTTGCGCCCGTGCCGCATCTCCGGGTCAGACACACTCACCACCCGGTCCTTTTCCGTCCCTGATTTGATCTGGCAACCGCCCTCCGGCTTCTCCTCCACATCCTGCGCGATCAAGCGCTGCAGCAAGGCGGCCGCCGCGGCAATCGTTTCCGCATGCTCCGGATGGGCCGCCTGCGCTTGCTCGGCCCAGCCCAACAGCCGCCGGGCATCCTGCACGATCGCCGTCAACAACTCCGCGCGTTGCTTTTTGTCGTCCCAGTTAATCGCCGCCGCGCCTTTCAGGCTGCTGCCAAAATAGCGACTCAACCCTTGCCGCTCCGCCCACGCTGCTCCCCTCTCCCCTTCCCCTTCCGCCAACCGACACGCCAGTTGTTCGATCCCTTCCGCCAGCAGATTGTAGGTGTCCTTCACCGCCCCCTTGCCCAAGATCGGCGTGGTGTCCAACGCCACCCGGATCTTGCGACTCTGCAGGTAGCCCGCCCGCCGCGCCTCCTCCATCGACTTCTTCAGCAGGGCCTCTCCCCTCTTGTGCAGCACCAGCTTGGCCTCAAACTCCTGCAGCGTGCTCTTCTGCATCGGCACTTCTTCCATCTCCAACCCCAGCGCCACCTTCCAGCGCAGATCGTACTTGCTGCGATCGACGGCCTCGACGAAACTCACCTTTTCGTAGGCGCGCAGGAACAGGATGCTGATGGCCAGACTGGGAGGCACCGAGATCCGCCCGTTGTCGGTACAGTACAGGGCGGCGAAGTCTTCATCCCGGAACAGGTGTTGACGGTTCTGTGCCAAGTACCCGTACAAGGTGTCGCGCCCGACATAATCGAGATAGATCTGGTCGGCGGCAAACAGCTTGTCTTGCAAAGAGCGTGTGCCCATCATGACCGTGACTCCCGGCCCCGCCGCGTCTTCTTCCGCCCCGACGGCCGGGCCACGCCTTGCAGGGGCTTCCGTTCCGGCAAACGCACCAAGAGCAGGTGGGTGCGGTCGACCACCTTCCAGGTGACCATCTCGCCCGCTTCCAAGTCGAGAGCGGAAGCCAAGGGCAGGGGGATGTTGGCGTAGACCTGCACGGTGCCGCCCTGACGGCGGATGCCTTGCAGGCGGGTAGGGTAGTGATCTTCGAGAGGGGTTGTCATATCTATGCAATAACATAGATTACCTAAATGTCAAGGGATTTTTGGGAACTTTTCTTGCTACTCTTCAATTCTGCCGTTCGGCCCACCGAAACTGGAGAGCGCAGTTACCGGGGGACTTTC
>CAWGTQ010000045.1:0-44166 GCA_963825395.1 uncultured Acidobacteriota bacterium
GGCGATGCGGGCCACTTGGCTGCGGCTGAGACCCAGCGTGGCGCCTATCTGTGCATAGGTCTCGGATTGGTGCGACTTGATGTATTCCCCGATTCGGGTGTACGTAGCCTTTAAATCGAAATTATCCATTGGTACCCTCCTAATTAAAGCGGTCCGTATCGAATATTTTGGTTTACAGGCGAAGATCATCGAGCCCCTGCGGGGCGCCCCCGGTTGTCGAGACGAAGAAAGGCGGCTCGCACCCCGGGGTTGTTCCCGGCTGATTGGCCAGACCTCGTCGGCGCCACTGGTCAAGATGCCCTGCCGTCCCGCCCGAGCAAGAACGATGATCTTGCAGGGGCAGGGAGAGCAGGGTTAGATGCTCCCCCTGCCACTGCGCCGGAGGCGGGTCACATCATTGACAGGGCCGCATCTCCCTTGGGCGTGCGGGCAAGCTGGATTTCCATAGCCGAGCGCGAGAGCGCCATGTCAAACTTGCTAGCGACGCCATGGAATCGGTCAACCAGCTTGAGGCACTCGTCAGTCGCCTGCTGCTGGGGCCAAGTGCGCCTTGCCATCCCGCGTTCCTGCGCCAGGGACATGCGGACGACCTCGGCCATCATCCGAACGCGATTGATGAGTTGGAGGCACTCGTCGATTGCATTTTCCCGCGCCTTAGCTGCCTCCTGCTGCGCCTTGGCCGCGTCCTGTCGCTTTTGCTTTAACTTCCTCGCCCTCTCAAGCCGTGCATACCCTGCCTCGCGAGCGAGGTGCTTACTTTCCTCGTCGAGGTACGCCTGGGCTTCGGCAAGGTCCCTGGCGGACAGCCTGAACAATCCGTCGCCGGTCCGCTTGTCGCGGAAAAGCCTGCGCAGGTGGTCCCCCTGTCGTTTTGACTCGAAGTCGCTGACGGGTAGCCAAGCAGGTATTTCCAGAGGGAACGGAGTTCGGGCTTGCAGATAGTCCGTCATATTCTTCAGGTTATAGCATTGCACTATTCTGTAGACCCCTTGCCCCGCGAAGCCAGTGATGCAAACCCCTGGGCCGTCGGGGACCTTCACCGATGGACTTGGCTGATTGCCGGGCTGGGTGGCCACCATCTGCTGAGGCATGACTCCTAACTTTTCTTGCGTTGCTGTGTTTTTATTGTCCATTTTGATGCTCCTTCGTAGATTTCGTACAAGGGGTAATACCAATTCCCAAGGGTTTTCAACGCGGGACTTTCATACAAATCGAGATTATCTGACCTCTTGCCCGCCGCTAACCCAGCCCTTGGCTGGATGAGATTCAGAGCAAATAGGGCGGGCAAAGGGCGCGGCGGCGTTGATTTCCGGGCTGCTGATAACTGTTTCTATGATTTACCTCTGTTGCGGTGATTCGGGCGGGAGCAGAAATTCCCTCAGGGAAATCGGCGCGTGTGGAAGAGTTAGAATTGCTTAGATGAATTCAATTTTCGAGTTTGATGGTGGGTCGGTAGGGTGAGCACCGACTGACCCAGGGTCAGCATGGGGTGGGGTCATTACGGAGCCGGGTGGCTGAGAAAGAATGGGCTGTTCCCCGATGGACTTTAAACTAACGCAGTAGGACCCAAACCGAAGACCGGATTTCCCTCGTCAATCCAGGAACCCCTATCACGTCGAGCATAGGCTTCGCCATCGCTCGCCGTGTTCGTCAATCGCTGTCCTCCGCAATCCAGGTTAAGAGCAGTCTCCGCAGAACGGAGAGCCGCACTCGGCACATACGCCGCGGTGATGCGAGCACATTGCGGCCTCCGGCGTGGGAGGAAGGTCCAAACTTGACGGCGAGAGGTCAAGGTCGCCGGCTCTCCCGCGTGCCCGCACCAGGAAGGGACAGCCATCCTTCGTCCGGGGGAGTCCTCTTTTCAATCCCAAGACGATTTGGAACCATAAGCCAGCCAGTGTTTTGACCCCCTCGTGTAGCCTTAGGCGTGTACCCCCCGTCGTGTACCCCTCCTTGGCCGCCTGACGGGGATGCCCCCGACCGCCACCTGCCCCGCCCCATCATCCCGATTCACCAGCTAACGAGGTTTCACAACTACCGAAGTTATTAAGTGAAAGGCAGAGAGAAGGAGAAGACATGACTGACACACTGAAAATCGAAAAGGGCATACCCGTGGCCACCACCTCCACGAGGTACGGGTTTCTTGACCAGCTTGAGCCAGGCGAGAGCGTCCTGCTCGCCAACGTAAACATTTCCAGCCTTGCCGCCTGCATGCAATACCGCCAGAAAAGGTACGGAAAGAAGTTCACCCGCCGGACGGTGGCGGGTGGGGTCAGGGTATGGAGGGTGTGCTGATGGCATTCAGCGACTACAAACCGGCGTGGGCGGTCAAGGATCTTACCGCCGCCCAGCGGTATGTCCTGCTTGCGCTGGCGGAACACAGGAACGGGGAGACGGACCTGTGCTGCCCCTCCTACACGACCTTGGTAAAGGAAACGGGTCTTGGGATAGGGACGGTTTGCAGGTCCATCAAGAAGCTCGGGGAGCAGGGGACCATAGCAATCCACAATGACAGGAAGTTCAGGTCCAACAACCGCTATACCTTCTCTTGGAACCCTTCCACCAGGGAAGAGACTCTTCCACCAGGGAAGGGTGACTTCCACCATGGAAGGGACTCTTCCACCACGGAAGAGACTCTTCCACCAGGGATATGTAACAAGGAAGTGAACCGGGAAGTTGAACCAGGAAAGAAACAGGGAACACAACAGCCGGTCGTTCCGACCGGGTCTGCTGTTGTGCCTGAGGCTCCTTCTAAACCAGAGGACAGGGAAGCACTACGGCTAGCCTGCCTGTTCTGGGATGTCCTGAAGAAGGCAGGAAACCTACAGCCCGAGAAGTCCCCGAGGAAGTGGGTAAAGCCGTTCTCCGAACTCCTGCCTGAGTGGGGTGAAGCCCTGGAGTCCAACATCCTGTTCATTCAGCTTTGCCCCCGCTGGGCAGAGAGGTTCAGGGATGCGAAGCATCCCGTCGCCTACCTCGGGAAGACCCTGGAGCACATAGAGGGGGACCGCATCCGGTACGAGGCGAAGCGGGACTCGTCCCGCCCCCCGGCCTCCGCCCCGCCCCCCCTTGAGGACGACCTTCCCACGCTGTCCGACGATGTGGTAATTGACGAGCACGCAGAGGACGCAGAGAACCCCGAGGTCATCACTGATTTTAGGGTGGAGGAGCTTGAATGACCAACTATACGAGCGCGATAGCTTCACGTTGCCAAGATGCGTTGGTGCCTGGTACTCCCTGCCGTCGCTTGGACCGCCGCACGGACGCAGCCCAGGGACGATTGCGATGTCGAAAAAACAAACCGGCACGAATAACGTGTTCGATGAATCCCTCAAGGATTTCGTGGAAGGCCGGAGAGCAAGAGCACGGCTGCCGAAGAATCATCGGAAACTCGCCGCATCCCTACGGAAGAAGCTGAAGGTTCCGGAGCCGGAGGTCGGGCGTCTCCCAGATGCGTTGTTCCCGGTGTCCACCACCCAGCCAGAGGCTACACGATGGCGACTAGAAGTAACCGTGCGGTCAATACATGGCCAGACCGGGTTACACGCCCTTGGAAATTTTTGCGGACGGCGGAGACACGGACGAGCCTGGGGGAAACCCTGTTTCCTGCCCTGTTTCGGTCATCATGTCCATCCGTGGATACACCTTGCTTCCGGCTCGGGATATACGAGGACGGGATACACGCTCGGTATATCCCCTCTATGCCAACCCCTTCTAGCCCTTCTTAGCGGCTACGGACTATCCCGCCGATTTAGTGATGGCGAACTCTTTCTAGGTCCCGAGCCGAAGGCAGCCCTACTGCGGTGGACCCTACGCCGAGGGACTCACGGGGGCGGTGTCGGTGTCCTCGGGTGCCGCCGACGCCGGTAAGGTAGTTTTGCTGAATGCGAGCGGCAAGATTGACCCCAGCATGGGAGGGGGCAGCGGACCCACGCCCTCGATGACGTTCTCGGGTACCCCAGCGTTGCCGAGATTGGGAGCAGCGTACCGTCCGTGGACTCAAGCCGGACGCTGGCCAACATAACTGCCGTCAAACCAGGTCATCACCGGCACCGGCCTCGTGGGGTCGGTTAGCGTTCCTCCGGGGACCTGCGCCTACGTGGTCGATGGCCCCTTCGCCTCGGACGGAAGCTGGACCATCAACATCAACTCGGGGGCGCTGACCAGTACTGCCTCCCTGGCGTACTTCAGCAGGCGGTACTGGGGCGTCTCGTCCACCAGCCCCCTGACCAACGCCGAGGTGATGCTGCCGTTTCTCTGCCTGCGGGAGCGTGGCGACCAAGAATTGCCGTCACCGGCGATGGTCGAGGAGTTCTGCCGCCTGGGTCCTGGAAGAGGCGAGGAAGAACGGCTGATAGCACGGCTTCGACCGCAAGGAGATGGTCAGCCCTGGTAACTTCGCCACCTGGGGGAAGGACGCGCTGCCTGAGAGCAAAACGATTACCCCGAGCAAGTAACCGTGACGAACATGGTGCAAAGCCAATCGTCCGGGTACGCCCAAGGCGAGGTTTCACTCCCGATCGCAAAGTGATTCCCGATGCTGGAGGGCCGGTGTGCCCTGCCCATAGGTCGTAACCTCGCACCTTGTTCGGTCACCGGCTTCCCGATTCCGACCGTGATTGCCAGGGCATCGCATCGTTACCCTCTGCCGGCCAGCAACTATCCTGTTGCGGCAGGGCATCCTTGGCTGGTATTAGGCACCGCCAAAGGGTCGGGCGTCGTCCTGGACCCCAGGTCCCACGCCATGGTCCTGGCAATCCAACTGACAATGACAGCCCGGCCACAGGAAACGCATACCCTGCATTCCTTGCTGACCGCCTCGACCATCCTCCGGATGTCACGCCACAGGTAATCCGACCCTGCGGTGTCGCCTACTACCCGTTCATCGAGATGCCACATTGTGGTGTGGTCCACGATGTCATCGAGAGTGAGGTTGAGAACAGCCTTGTGGAGGTCTTCTGTGGTGAGGGCTCCAGCAATCCGCTCACAGAAGCCGGGGTTGAATTCCTTCAGTTGGTCAAGGAGGTCCATCGCTGTGTCATGCAGGTCCTCTGGTCCCTCCTTGCTCCCGTGGTTGAATTCCTCGTAGAGCCTTGCCACCATCAGCTTGGTGGTTAGTCTCGTCCGAGCAGTTTTTTGCCCCCTCCGGCGGGCCGCCCCTGACCCTGCCTCGGTCTCATGTACCGTCCGGCCATAAGGCTCCAGCCCCAGGTCACAGCATACGGTCATGGCAAGCCATCCGGCCGTCGCAGCACGGGCGCAGGCGGTACATAACCTCCATTCCTTGCTGATGGCCCTCACCATCCTCTGGATGTGGTCGTCCATGCGGTCCAAATCATACTCCAGTGCCTGCTCGTCAAGATGCCCCAGTCTAGTGTGCTCAATGATGTCCCGGAGGGCGAGGTCATCGGCCGCTGCTTTTGCATCGAGGACGGCGCAAATCCGCCCGCCGAAGCCGGGGTTGGATTCCTCGACTCTCTCGAGTAGGGTGCATACGCTCTCTTTGCCTGTCCGGCTGTTGCCGTCCGCATAGACCTTCGACAATTTCGCAATGGTCTCCGCTCTGCATGTCTCTTTCGTTAGGGTTTCATTTTCCTGGACCATACTGGTTCTCCTAGTGGGCCCGGTCGTTTCTGGCCCCACTCATAACCATCAATACTGAGATTCCGACCCTTCTTGATGGTCCCGCCGCATGTTGTGTTCCTTGGAATTGTTCGGGACGGTGGTGGGTAAAGTCTGACCATCAGGTAGCCCGCCTGCGGATTCAGGACCATGACAATGACGATTCCGCGGGATCGTGACAAGGACTCTTGACCACCCTAGCTCTGGGGCGTACAGACAGCGCAGGCATTGCGCCGGCGATCCGCAGGGAATGCCCGGCGGGGAGTCCGTCACCCACCCTGTCGCACCCAAAACCCAAGCATCTTGGGTATCGCATAACCCAAGCATGATCGGTCATGCGGGGGGACGGGCTGATCCCGGCGTAGTAAAGGGGTCTCTTTCTCCGCGGGCGACAGACGATGATGTCCCAGGGCTGCAACCGGCCAGCTAGCCCATGGCATCGATCCCTGCCGATAAAGAGCCGGAAGAATGCGCCGGAATCTGCTCAAGGATTCCTCCCGATCCACGGCGGTCTTGCGCGGGCGCTGGGGGATTCCGCAACGCGCCAGCATTCCCCATGCTGGCGACTGAGTTGGTCGTTGGCAAAGGTGGCAATGGCACAACCGCCACCTCATCAGGTTTCTGGGTGTCTGGAGTTCGGTTCCTCGGGGATGTTCTGTTAGTGCCTGAGCCAAGCGCGGCAAAGGCGGGCGCCGTCATTACGTTGCTGTTGCCCCGCGAATGAAGGTGGCGGGTGGCGGATCCCGCGGTTCAGGCTTGATACTCCGAGGGCGGGGCACCTTCAAGCGAGATTAGAGAGGCTGGGATTCCTTCCCCGTAGGGGCGATCGCCGCCGCCGGCTTTTCCGCTTTGCGGACCATTTGCCCCGAGCGACGGATATCCTCCGACCGAGGGGATGACGACAGCGCCCGTTTCGCCGCTAGAACCCTTCGTAGATGTCCAGGAGACCGCCGCCCCGATTGCTCTGTCGGGTATAGTGGACGCCATCCTTGAAGTCAGCCGTTAACGAAAACCTCTTCTCGACCTCCCCCGCGGAGGTATTGGGGTGCTGGTTTGGACGCGGCTGTTGTGGTTTCGCCGGTAATCTCATTGGTTCTCCTCAAAGAAAAGCCTGATCGCCCCCGCTCCCGGGCTGTGGCCACTAACCTCGCCGTGCCTGATTAGGGGAAATACTACGAGCGGAGGCTTTCCCCTTTCTCTGGTTCTTCTACCTGCCCGTCGTCGAAGGTAGAGAAGGCAGAATGATTAGTTTCTGGATCGCCACTCCGATGAAACCAAATTGAACGGCGAAGCTTCTGCATAAAAAAAGCATGTCCGACCTTTCCTTGACCTTTTGAGCGAGAATCTCATAACCCGGCTGAATGTTTTCAAAACTCAAGCTATCGTCAATGCGCAGGCGCACGGAGAAAGCGTCGTTATCGTCATAGGCAAAGTTCGCCACAATGCTGTCCTTGTTGTCGCCGACATCCTTGACGAGCTTTCCCTGAACTGCACTTGCTCCTTGGGTTGCGCTCGTGAAGCTCAATTTTGCTATCTTCTCAGGCACGATTACCTCCTCTTCCTTGTTGGAAATGCCGATCCCAGTCCGCCGTCTGTCGGACAGCTCTTCAACCTTGACAAGTACAATCTTCCCCTCTTCCAGTGGGTCAAGGATCAAGAGTTTCTTAACGTCCGAGAGGGTTAAGTACTCTTTTTCTTTGGCGTGATAATTGTCTGCAAAACGCTGACACATCGCCCTCGTCTTAGGGTTGGCATCAGGAAAGTCAATTAGGCTCTGATGGAGGGGATCCCCATTCCTGGATGAGCATGTCGGCTTCCCGCTCGTGCCGGTATTCGTCCCCACGCTGCACCGTGCCATCGTGGCCCAGGATTGTGTGTGCAAACTCGTGGGCGACAGTCGCATTCACATGCTGCTGCGGCCGCTTCTCAAGGTTCGGCGACAGGTAAATCAGCTGGGAATGGCGCTCGGGACCGCCACCCGGCGTGTACCACGGGATTGCCGCACCCCACTCGTCAGGGGAGGGGGCGAAGACTATGATGTCCGGGGGAATATCGTTTCTCGCCTCCTGCGGCATCCGCTCGCAGAGCGTCTTCATGGCCTGGAGGGTCTTGAGGCGGTCATCGTCAAACCAGCCGGAATCGATGTAGTCGTAAACGAACGCCTGCCAGCAATTCTCACCTGTCTCTTGGTGCTGGAACTTCGTTGCTTTCATACTTGCCTCCTCCTTCGACTTGGCGGGACTCCGTTGGTGCGTGGTCGTGATTGACCTAATACTCCGTGTTCAGCTTGAACACAGATGATGTATGATCCTGCGATCTTGCTGCCGCGTTAATGCCTTGCCTGCCTAATCCATCCTGCCGGGTGACGACGGTTCTTGCTTATTGAGCAGCGGGCGCAAATTGACCGACCTCCCCATTACGCTGCCGACTGTGCCGTAGGTTGGGGGTTGATCTGCCGGGGAACGATGCTTGCGACGGGCGAGGCGCTCAACCTCTTGCTGTGAGGCAAATCGCCGAGCTGGACATTTCGGATTTGTGTCATGTCACCCGCCTGCTGCTCCTCGGGGGCATACTCCCATTTGCCCTCCTCATTGTGGACGAAGTCTCCTTGCCTGCTTACGGGGCGACCGGAGGCGGGCTCCAACGTCCCTTGCTTGCGCTCTTCTTGCTCAGCGCTCAGTACGGGCGGATGAACCGTGTCCTTGGGCGACGGTATCAGCTTCTGGGATTTCTCGCCTCTCCCGTGCTTCGGGGCTGGCGCTGCGGAAGCCTGTGGTTTTCCTGAGGGGAACTTCTGCTGGTCCGACTTGCCATTGACCAGCTTTTGGACAGCGTGCAATGCATTTGTTACCGGAATGGGCAACTTGTCGCTGCATTGCTCCAGGGTATTTACCAACTGCTTCAAAAGGCTTTTCCAGTCGGGTTCTGGGCTGAGCGCATTCAGGAAATTGTCCAGCTTTGCCGGAGCAATGGCGACCTTCTGGTACTCAGCGAGTGGAGTTTGCCAATCAGCGCCATTCCTCAATGCATCTGCAAGGTCGTTCGCTGCCAGTTGCGCCTTGACCAGCGCCGCTTGCTGGCGACCATCGAGCCTGACCGGCTTCGAGGCGCCGCTGCCCTTGGATCGCTTCTCGGTGGCAGCTGCATGGGCAGACGATTCGAACTCCCTCCCGTTCCGAAGCACCTTGATATGGAGCTGGATTGTCCTGACCGTACAATGAAGGTTCCTTGCGTAGCTTTCTGCCCACTGCGTCCACCGGGGGAGCCCCGCCTTCTTGAGAACCTTTTTTCTGTTAGCGCCACGCTGGCTGAGGAGCGATTGCATCCTGTCCAAGTATGGGACGATTTGCTCGATTGTCTGGACGACTGTGCTGGTCAGTTCGCCCAGGGCTGCGTCAAGCTCTTCGTAGGCTTTCTTCGTCTCTTCGACGTCGAGGGACTCGTACCCAACCCCAACTGGCGAAATATTTTCGCCATTCTCGGGACGGGGTGTATCTTGCGCTGAAAGATTCTCGCTCATTCTGTCCTCCTTGGATCCGTGACTCCCGGTGTGTGACTGGAGTGCAAATTGGGATTCAAATTGCTGGATGAAGCACCCGAATAGCATTGGAAACTGCGGCACCACGGCGTTCCCAAGTGCTTTAAGCCGTTCCGCCCAGTCGGGTATCCCGTAAACTCCTTGACGGATTCTGGCGTAGGCAACTGCCTCGGGTTCCTTTTGCCCCAAGTCCGAATAACTAGCGGGATATCCCATCATTTCTTCGCAGGCTTCAGGCGTGGGCTCCAGCCTTGGGTTCCCCTGTTTCACCGCCCGTGCCGCCATCTCCTGCGCCCACGACATCGAGCCTTCTGTCCCAGTCTTGCATTGCTTCCTCATTCGCCCTTTGTCGGTCTGGCAAAAATGTTCTGCATCCCACTCCGCCATCAGTATTTCCGTCCGGGTGGGCGTCGATATCAGGGGAGAGAACCCACCGCTGCTCAATTCAGCCCTCCAGTAATCCCACCGTTCTTTCGCCCTTCCCATCTCCTGCTGGCAATTGAGCGGGAGCGCCCATTGCTCGGTCATCAGTTCCTTAAAATCTCTGCTGTCGTGGGCATCGTTGCGGTGGCAGAGTATCCATATCCTCTTTCTTACGTGCGGGGCTCCGAGGTTTTCAGCCGCCAGCAGGAGCGACCAGCAGGTGTAGCCGATTTCCTCCATTCCGGAGAGGACGATGTCAATGTCTCCCGAACGCAGGAGCCCATAAACGTTCTCAATGAGCGCCCAAGGAGGTCGGAGTTCCCGGATGATGCGGTGCTGTTGGTACCAGAGCCCGGATCGCTCGGTGGGTTCCTCCGGAGTTCCGAGCCCTCGCTTTTTCCCGGATCCGGACTCGTCTTGGCAGGGAAATCCGCCGCTGATGATGTCAACTCGTTCAAGGTTATGTTTTCCACAGTCCCTCACGTCCGTGAATTTGGTCACACCCGGAAAACGTTTCTCCAACACCTGCCGGGCAAACGGATCATTTTCAACAAGCCAGGCGGTCTCAATTCCCGCCCAGCCGAAACCAAGGTCAAATCCGCCCACCCCGGAGAACAGGCTTCCGTGCGTCAGCTTCGTTGACGCCGCGCTTCGTCGGCTTCCAGCGGTCGCGAATTGTGTTTGCGAATCTGACATCTGACCCCGAGGGCTGCTAACAGCTCTCTTTGGGTCAATACTGTTTTTTTGGAAAACCAAGCTCTGTGGGAGGCAATCGGCCAAAAATATCCGAACTACCTAAAAGGGTTTGGAGGGAGATCCTTCAAATGGTCTTATTCGTATAGGGGAGTGCATTCCTATTGTCACCAGGGGAACTGGCCATTGACTCCAAATCAACGAATTGAAACCGGAATAAGTACGTGACCTCATCCCGGAATCGCGGCCACTTTCATTCGAAGAGGCTGGCCCGAGTAATTTCGGAACCTTGCTGGCCTTGCTTTGGACTCCGCGTTCGGAACTCAAGGGAGACCTCATCTGCCTGAGGTACACCTCAGGTATGCCGATCCCCACGGGACTTCAGGAGAGGCCACCTTGGCGACTGCGGAGGGGAGGCACCCGCCTTTCGGGACGCAGGATGCTGGGGTTTGCATTCGATTACCCGGACGAGTGAACCCTCAGGGAGCTTTCCTGTCACGAGGATTGCACAACGATCGAGAATGACGGTTCCCCCTGCCGGAACAAGGCACGGCATCACCCACTCCTCGATCGTTGACCGAATGATGGCTCGCGATCTCGATTGCCATAATTCGCCTTCACCTGGCTAACGCCTGCCGGCGAAATAAGCTTCCTTCGCGAGTGGCGGAAGGCTCTTCTTCTTACGCGCGAGGTTGTGTTGAGCCCATCTTTTCCGCGCCTTGTACTCGGGTGTGGTCTCCTTCTTGGGCTTCGGTTTCTGCGGCTCTTCGTGGGGGATTTTGATCTCAGTTATCCCCTCTGGTATCGGCACCGCCTTGGGCACCACACCAGGGGCTGGCGCGGTTCCCGGCCTGCCCTTCGGCCAGATGTCATCGGCTATCGGGCTGAGGAACGGCTCGACGAGCGCCCTTATCGCATCCCTTACCCGATCGTCCGCGCCGATCTTGTGGAGCGCGTTGATCAGGGCCGTGAGCCGGGTGTTGAGGGCATAGAGCTTGTCCCTCGTCGCGAGGCGCCCGCCCGGCTGGCGGCGCAACACGAGCACCACGACCGGGTCGAGTTCGCGGTGGTTGGCGACGGCCTTGCGGCAGGCATCGCATATCCTTTGCTGCGCCCCATCGGCCCACAGCGACGAAACCAGCTCCACGCCTTCGCGGCTACATCCCCAGCACTTCCCCCTGCCCCGGTGCTGTCTTTGCTTTTCTGTATCTTCGATCTCCATTTTCCCTCTCCGGTTTGTCAGTGGAACTGGTACGGCTCCGTCTTCCACTTCCGCTCCGGCCGACACTATGCTGGCGTCGGCGCTCTGTCAACGGCACTGGGGTACTGGTAGCGGCAGCGGGATTCTCCATGGAGTGGAACGTAATTTAATTTCCACTTCCACTCCAGAAATTGGCGCCATTTAAGGGAAGTGGACACCATTCGTGTATCCACCCCATAAGGGCGCAGCTGGGGGCCACCCCGGAAGGTGGGCATATAGATCGATGCCACTTTCACCTGACGGGACTAGCCATGGTGACCTTGTTGATATGTGCTACTGGTCACATGCGCGCGCCTTAATACTGAGTCCGCCCCGGTTTTTTCGGAAGAATCCCTCGACTTCCCGCAGTAGCTGATCCCGTTGCGAAGAAGAATACCTTGAAACTCGCCTTCCGATCTGCCCCGAGATCAGTATTTTCCTATGTGGTTTTCTCTTTGGGTGAGCTCCTTCGCGGATGGAACCGAACCCCAGCCGGGGCCACGGCGACCGCGAGGTGCAATAAATGATTAAGGAGAGGAGGCAACTAACATCAGTCAAGCAAGCGAGTTCCTGGAAAGGGCGAGCGGCAATTGGACGCTGGTTGATGTCAGGGCAAGAATCAACATGTTTGTTAAGCGACATCGTGGAGACGGAAGGGACCATCCTGCTCTACGAGTTCAAGGACGGCAGCGTGGTCGCGGAGAGGGACGTGAGCATGTGGCAGGTCGCCACGGAAGACCTCACGCCCCCGCAGCTCCAGGCTGGTTCAGGTGGGCGGTCCGCAACTGCAAGTCCATGCCGACACCTTCTGCGGTCTATCCTCTTCCTCGGCGTCTTTGGCGTTGGGGAGCGCACCGCTGCGCAGATTGTACTGCGTTTTCCCCCGTCCGCCATCTCCAATCAAGTCCCCCCGAAAAATCCATCAGTGCGGCGTGAATTCAAGGTTTTTTCCAGATTTTTTCCAGTATTGAGGGAGTAGGCAGCAAATGCTGGCCACCAACCGCCGCTCAAGATGAGCGCAGGTTGAGATGCAAGTCCGACCAGCGTGACGACCCGCTGGCGGGACTGGAAGAAGGAGAGAACTAAATGGCGAAGAACTCAGATGCACTTCTGAAGATTCCTTCAGAAGTCCCCTCCGGGAAGGACGTTCCTTTCCAGGACATAACCGTGATGTCCTTTGCCGAGGCAAAGGCATTGGACACGTCAAGCTCGGCGAGCACGTGCTCGCCTTGGGCGGCGAGTTCGTCAAGCGGGCGGGGTCGGCGGTCAAGTTCGTGATGCTCCACCGCTCCGCACTATGCGAGCTACGCAAGCGCTACTCCCAGCAGGGACGGCGCAACCCCGTTCCTGGCTCGCCATCGTGGGGTGAGTTCTGCACCAATGTCTTCCACGTATCGCAGCAGTATATGAACTCCATCCTCGCCTCGGCATATCCCAAGAAGCTGGTCGCAAAAAAGAAGACCGCCAAGAAGGATGCGGCTGTTTCCACGTCCATCACGGATATTCCCACTGACGATGGTGACCCCCGTCCTGAGGCGGAAGGGATGAACGGGACGGCAGCACAGGCAATCGCTCCCATCTCTGTCAAGCTTGCCAAGATGGTCGCCGATGGGCACGGGGGGTCCAAGGACGCCAAGGCGTTCGCCAAGGAGATTATTGAGGTTGATGCCGACGAGCCGTTCCTTCCCACCGAGGTCAATACCACAGCCAACCTCAGCGTAATCCAGCGGCTCTGGGAGAAGCTCTTCCAGGACGGCAGCTACACGATGCCCGAGGCGGCGAAGAAGGGGGTCATCACCAAGTTCGTGAAGGGGCTTTCCGACGAGGACTTTGCATTGGTCGCCAATGCCGTCACCGCCCGGACGGCGAAGCAGAGGCTTCCAGGAGCCGTGGAAGCCTTGGCTGTCTCGGAGGGGATTCCCTTCTCCCATAGGGACTCCGTCCGGCGGAAAGTCCGTCAGGACCTCGTGAGGCAAATCAACGAGGACCCAGAGCTTGACGACGAGGGCAAGGCTGCCGCCGTGGCATTTGTGAACGAGTTGGGGAAGGAAGAGGAGGATGCGGCCGTCAAGGCCGGTGCCCAGGTTGACACCGTGACTACGGATGCTCTCGGCCGGATGCTTGGCGATGACGTCCCGGTGGTCCTGGTATCGCCCGAGCCTGAACCCGTTGCAGCCGTTTTGAAGCCCGAGCCGGTTAAAAAGGGCAGGGTATGGTCCGTGTGGGTGGGCAGGGAATGCCCGTTGCACCATTCGTGCGGCTCCCATATCGCCATCCGCTCCACGACCCCCGTGGCGGCACGCCTTGAGGCGCAGCGGCTCCTTGATGACAACCAGTGGCCTAAGCCGTGGAGGGACTTTGAGACCAACGCCGCCTGCGCCGAGGCATACACGGTTAAATCGTGGGTTGGAAGTGTCAGCAATGCGGGTAATTGTGAGCACGACATCGACATCACCAATCAGGACCCGGCGAGGAAGAAGGCCGCACGCCTCGTCCACGTCAAGGAACTGATGGGGGCCGCCGAGGAGCGGCTCAAGGGCATCACCGGGGAATTCGACGAGGACGCCGACGACCGCAGGTATACCGAGGAGGCTCGGGACGTGGAGAGGGCGAAGATTGCGAGGCTGGAGAGGGAGAGGGCAACGCTTGAGGTCGCCGTCAATGCGGCCGCAGAATGCCCCGTGAGCGACGAAGTCAAGGCTGCCGCCCTCGCCACGCTGTATATGCCGAAAGAAGCTGCCGCCGCAGCGGCGGGGGAATGACGACTACCGGCAGCCGGGGTGATGGCTGGACCGGCAAAACAGGGGCGGAAATCGTGGGCGCATCCACAGTCAAGAAGGTCAGCGGCGGGAGGGCCTGCGGCGACTAGCTCCAGCGGAAAGATTTCGCCTTACGGTCAAATCAGAAGTTTTTTCAGTAACTACCTTTGTTGGCATTTGACCGTTAATTCCGGTCAAGTCGGATGAGTGGGGAGTTGAACCCGAACCGGAACTCGCCGGTTACCAATCCGACGAGGACGAGGAGGAGGAAGCTCAGGCTGCCTGATGATGGCGTCGTTCGCCGAAACCGTGGGCGACCACGGTCGCAGTCAAACCCGGAACGAGGAGAAACGAAATGACCAAGACGGCTGAGTTGATGGCGAAGGACGAGAAGGACATAACGGTGGGCGATTTCCTCGCCCTGAGCAAGGCACAGCGGGGAGCCTTGATGTACCGGCTCAACAAGCGGCTTTCCAACCAGATGTACGGGATGCAGGTGGACGTCCACCTCCACCTGAGCCTTGACACGGATGAAGCCTGTTACCGTTACTACAACCAAGTGCTGGAAACCACGGTGGTGGGCGCAGAATGGTGCGTAAATTCCCGTCCCCCCTCTTCCGACCCGCTGTTCAACGGCATCGCCGTGGATGTAATCAACGTGGACGACATCGTCATTGAGAACTTCCAGCTTTGGAAGGGACTCTACGAGCTTGTGGACGACGGCAGCGACCTCTACAGGAAGTTCGTCCGGTGGCAAGTGGAAGAGGAAGAAGAGGACTGAGCTTGCCCAGTCATCGGCAGATTGGCAGCGAGATGAGAGCACGGATGGTGGAACAGCAAGGCTGTTCAAGCAACCGGACGCCGCTTGCCGGTCCGTGCCACGTAAAGAAAGTCGTAGGAGGGAAGATAGACGGTGTCTGTGCAATGAGTGGGATTCATTTCACCAGCCGCATCGTCGCCCAAAGCGAGAACGGCGGCTGCGTGCGGGACAGCGACGGCAACTGGTATGGAGTCATCAAGGATGGACGCATCGGCCTGGAGCTTGAGCAGGCTTACGAACGTGATGTGCTGACGTACACCAAGTAAGGGACTTGGCTGGAGTGGACCGGAATTTCCGAATCGGAAGTCTGTATTGCACGCCCCCGGATTTTTCGGGTTCGCTCTGCGATTGCAGAGGGGGAGGAAAAACGTATGGACGAGGCGAAACGGTTGAGGGTCGTAGACGAGGCGGAATACAAGGTCGCACGGCAAGCTTGGAATCCCATCTTGGAAAACGCCAAGCGGGTCGTCAAGGAGCACGGGCGGTTCCCGGCGACGGTCTTCACGGTGGATGGCAAGATAGGGCACATCGAGGCGGTCGGCAAGCCGTTCAGGGACTTCGAGACGGGCAGGCTGGTCAGGGGGAAGTTCGACCCGCAAGACCTGCGCCGGGTAGTGGACGGCAGCCTTGGGACGATGGAGCTTCCCAGCAGGTGGATGCTCATCTTCAACGAGAACGGGCTGCTGGAAGACCTGCCCGTCAACAAGCTAGCCTCCGAGACTTTCGGCTTTGAACTGGTTGGCAACGTCATCTTGGCCGAGGGCAAATTCATCTGGTAGGAGACGAAGATGGCAGACGACATCCATCACCCAGAACTGACGCCTTACGCCGACCGCCTGGAAAAGGCCCTCCGCAATTACGCCCTGAAGCTCAAGGAGATTCAGGGGCGGGAAGGCTTGGGGGTGTCGGAGTCCCTCGTGCATCTGGCGACCGAGCAGACGGCCAGTCGGCTTCTCTACGGCGTGGTCAGAAATATTTTCGGGGAGTAGGAGACGATACGAGACCTAGGGACCTCAAAGAACTGCTCGGCTACGAGGGCATAATCCCCCGGAAATCCCGTTGGGCGAATGTATTCTGCAAGTGTGGGGGAAGCAGCGGAGCCGGGATGGAATACGGCGGACACCGGGTGTCCGCCCACTTGTGGGAAGTGAGAGCCGCCTGACGAGCCGGTGGAACCCCGGCGAAACGCCCAAATGGGCGTAGCGGCAGAAGGAGAAGGAGGAGGCCAGTTTGGAATCATTGGTGACATCGGCGGGAACAGCAAGCATGCCGAGCATTGGTCTGCTAACACCGCCTATCGCACAACTGGAACCGTTCGTGGACGCAAAAGTCGTCGCCGAGTTCCTAGCACTGAGACGACCAGAGGTGCTCAAGCTAACCCGTGAGGGCAAAATTCGTGGCTATGCCTACAGGGGGCAAGAGCGTCACGTCTATCGCTATCGTTTGAGTGAGGTGAGCCAGGATTTCGAGTCGCTGGGGCGTGCTACAATCCCCACAGCAGCCCCCGTGAGCCGGAGGAGGAATATTTCCAATGGCTGACGAGGTCCAAGGTTGGCTTCGAAAACGCAAACGGGCAGACGGCATGACCTGGCTCTGGTGCTATCAGAAACTACGGTCGAGTGACGGAAAGATGGTTGAGAATTCCGTTCCGCTCGGTCTGGTGACTGAGGTCGGGAAAAGCGAAGCCTCTGCCTGGTTGAAAGTCGGCGAACTGAAGCTCGTCGAAAAGTATCTCGCAAACCCTACGGGCCAGCCAACGTTCGGCTGGCTCGCCAATCACTATATCAACCACGGCCTGCCCTTCAACAAACGCAACGGTCATCGCAAGGCGAAGGGTACGATTTATTGCTATCAGCATGTCTTGGAGGACTTGATTCTTCCCCGGTGGAAGGGTGCGGTCGCCGCCAAGGTCAAACCGCTCGCCATTCGTGATTGGCTCTTCAGCCTCCACGACGAGGACGATTACGACTGGCAAACGGTCTCAAAAATCAAAATGGTTATGGGGCAGGTGTTCGACCACGCAGACGTGCACGACCTGGAAACCTGCCGTAACCCGGTCAGCAAGGTACGTGTACCGGGGTCCGAGGACGAAGACAAGGAAGTTCGGATTCTGCAACCCGAGGAAACTTGGCAAATCATCTCCCGGCTGCAAGATCCGGAGAGAACGCTCGTCCTGCTGATTGCGGCCACCGGTCTCCGCATCAGCGAGGCGCTGGGTCTCCAATGGAACCACGTAGGGTTCGAAGCCCACAGCATCCGGGTTGAGCAGGCTTTCAGACTATCGGAAATCACCGCCACGAAAACGAAGTCGTCGAAAGCCAGTGTGCCGATGTGCGAGGCGCTGGCGGAATTTTTGCTGAACTGGCGAGTCAACACTCCGTACCACCGGGACGGAGATTACGTTTTCGCCAGCGACAAGTTGAACGGGGAAAAGCCCCGGACGGGGCAGATGGTGAATCGCTGCTATCTCAAGCCAGCGGCGATTGCAGCGAAGGTTATCCAGCCCGATGAGAGGTTCGGGTTCCACTCGCTGCGCCACAGCCTCAGCACCTGGGTAAACAACACCACCAAGGACGTGAAGGTAGTCCAAACGCTGTTGCGGCACAGCAACCCTGACATCACGGTCGGCACTTACATCCATTGCGTCCCTGAGGAGAATCTCAAGGCGCAGGAATCGTATGTGGCGGCAATGATGAAAGGACCGACTCCGCCGCAGGCGAGCGCAGAAGAATTGGTAAAGGCCAAGCCCGCATCAGCGTCTATTCAGTAGCTGCATCGGGCTGACCATCGGGTTGGCATTGAAAAATGGAGAGGCGAAAGGGCTTGCTAAGTTCAACAGAATCAAGTGGTAGGCCCGTGGGGACTCGAACCCCAGACCTCTACCGTGTCAAGGTAGCGCTCTAACCGGGCTGAGCTACGGGCCTATTTAAGGTTTCTGAGCGGCTCTTGTTCTTGCGTCTCTGATCTCCCCGGCTTGCCGGAACGCTTTAACCAGGCTGAGCCGCCGGTATGGAAGACCTTTCCAACCTATCGCAGTTCCCAAAACCTGTCAACGCAGGTTTCCTCAATAGCTTAATTGCATTGGAAGGAAAAATTGGAGTACGATGACCGGTCGGGCAGGTGTTGGGGGAAGATGTGGGGCGGCGTCTTGCGCTACATTCACATCCATCTCAATCCTGACGTGCAACAAGGAGAATGGGACGAGCATGGTCAAACCTCTTGATTACTTGACCTATCGTGGTGGACCCGGGCATTGGTCCTGGGTTTTGCACCGGTTGTCGGGGATTGGTGTGTTTCTATTCTTGTTAATCCACATCGTGGATATTTCCTTGATCGGATGGGGACCCCATGTCTTCAACCGTCTTTTGTTTCTCTATCGTTACCCCGCGTTTCGCGTGGGCGAAGTGGCGTTGGTGGCGGCGGTTCTGTATCACGCCATCAATGGCATCCGTATCTGTATCATCGACTTCTGGCCGGAAACCATGGCTTTTCACCGCCAGCTCAGTTACGCGGTGGGAATCACGTTCATCATTTTTTTCATTCCCACGGCCATCTACATGTTGAGCTTCGTTGTGAAGTAGGGGGGTAGCGATGAGTGGAGCGGGAAATCCGAGACCGGAAAGCGGACTGGAACTCTACGCCTGGATCTTCATGCGCATTTCAGGCCTTGCCTTGCTTTTCCTGGCACTGGGCCATCTCTTGATCATGCACATAATCCATAACGTCGACAATATCGACTTCCAATTCGTCGCAGCGCGTTACGCCACACCCTTCTGGCGGACCTACGATCTGCTCATGTTATGGTTCGCCATGATCCACGGTGTGAATGGCGTCCGCACGATTCTGGTAGATTACATCAGTCCGCGTGGCTGGCGGACGGTCTCGCTGGCGTCGCTTTTCCTGTTGGGGTTTGTTCTCCTGACGCTGGGATCGCTCGCCATTTTGACGTTCCAGCCGCCCATGGCTCCGTGAGTGGGCGTGGGGAGAGGGTGCGAATTGATGAGCATGTATTCAGTCATCAATTCTCAGAAACGGTTCTTGCTGACAATTGACGACTGACAACTTTTCCTGAGGCTTAATCAAATGGTGCAGCAGTATGACGCAGTGGTAGTGGGAGCGGGTGGCGCGGGCCTGATGGCCGCGCTGCAACTGGCCGGAAAGGGCAACGTGGCGGTACTGACCAAGCTCTATCCCACGCGCTCGCACACGGGAACGGCGCAGGGCGGTATTGGCGCTGCACTCGGCAATATGGAAGAAGACCATTGGGAATGGCACATGTTCGATACAGTCAAGGGCAGTGACTACTTGGCTGACCAGGACGCGGTCGAAATACTTTGCCGGGAAGCGGTCGAGACAGTTTACGATCTCGAACACTGGGGCCTGCCCTTCAGCCGCACGGCCGACGGGAAAATCGCCCAACGGCCCTTCGGCGGGCACACCAAGGAGTTCGGTAAAGCGCCTGTGCGGCGCTCCTGCTATGCCGCGGACCGTACTGGGCACATGATTCTTCAGACTTGCTACCAGCAGTGCATCAAGCACGATGTGCACTTTTACAATGAGTATCACGTCCTCGACCTGCTGGTTGAACGGGGGCGCTGCGCGGGTGTGGTCGCCCTGTGCCTGGCCACGGGGGAGATTCACACCTTCCATTCCAAGGTGGTCCTGTTCGCTACGGGTGGTTGCGGCAAGATGTTTCGTGTCAGCTCCAACGCGCACTCGCTGACCGGCGACGGCATGGCGGTGGTCTATCGCCGCGGGATACCGCTGGAGGATATGGAATTTTTCCAGTTCCATCCCACAGGCATTTACAAGATGGGCATCCTGTTAAGCGAAGCGGCGCGCGGTGAGGGTGCCATACTGCGCAACAACCTCAACGAGCGCTTTATGGAACGCTATGCGCCCACGCTGCTTGACCTCGCACCTCGCGACATGGTTTCGCGCGCGATTTACCGGGAGATTCGCGAAGGGCGGGGCATCGGTGGCAAGAATTACGTTTACCTTGACATGACCCACCTGGGAAAAGAGGTCCTGGACAAGAAACTCCCGGACATTACCGAATTCGCCCGGACCTATCTTGGCGTCGAGCCGCTCACCCAGCCGGTTCCCATCCAACCCACCGCGCACTATGCGATGGGGGGGATTCCCACTGACATTGACGGGCGCGTGGTAATCGACGAGAAGAACACGCCGATGCCGGGACTCTACGCGGCGGGCGAAGTCGCCTGCGTCTCCGTGCACGGCGCGAACCGCCTGGGGACCAATTCGCTGGTCGACATCCTGGTCTTCGGCCGCCGCGGCGGCCGCCATGCGCTGAAATTCATCCAGGAGAACGATTGGGTTCCATTGCCCGCCCGCCCTGATGAGCCTGCGCGTGCCATGGTGAGCCATGTGCTCAATTCCACCGGCAAGGAACGCGCGGCCGACATTCGCGACGTGCTCCAGGACGAAATGATGGACAAGGCTTCGGTATTCCGCGACGCTCCGGGCCTTACCGCCCTGCAGGAGAAGCTGCGCGAGTTGCGCGATCGCTACCGGCAAGTGAAGTCGGAGGATAGCGGCATGCTCTACAACACCGAGTTGCTGGAGGTGATCGAACTTGGCTGTTTGCTGGATCTCGCCGATGTTCTGGTGGAAAGCGCTCTGGCACGCCAGGAGAGCCGCGGTGGCCATTGCCGTGAAGATTTTCCCAAAAGGGATGACGCCAATTGGCTGAAACATACCCTGGCGTATCAATCACCCAGGGGAATCGAGCTCAAGTTTAAGCCTGTCGTCATCACCAAGTTTCAGCCTATGGAGAGAAAGTATTGAAAAGCGGGGATTCGGGATTAGGAACTCGGGGTTCGGGATGGCACGACATTCCTCTCTGCGTTTCAACCCGGAGTTCCGAAACCCGTATCCCGGGAGCTAATCATGCAGGTCACTTTACGAATCAAGCGCTTCAATCCCGAAAAGGATAAGGATGCCTGGTGGGGTGAATACAAAATTGATGCCGAGCCCACGGATCGTTTGCTTGACGCGCTGAATTATGTGAAGTGGTACAGGGACGGCACCCTGACCTATCGCCGGTCGTGCGCCCACGGAGTTTGCGGCTCCGACGCGATGCAAATCAATGGTTCGAACAAGCTGGCGTGTAAGGTGCTGCTCAAGAGCCTGGGTCAGACGATTACCGTTGAGCCTTTGCGGGGGTACCGGGTCATCAAAGACCTGCTCGTGGACATGGACGCCTTCCTCGAGAAGTATCGTAGCGTGAAGCCTTACCTCATCACCCAAGGGTCTGACCCGGAAAAGGAGCGCTTGCAGTCGCCAGAAGACCGCGAGAAATTCGATGACACGACCAAGTGCATCCTGTGCGGTGCGTGCACGTCCGGGTGCCCCTCATTTTGGGGCGACAGCGAGTACATCGGACCGGCAGCCATCGTAAACGCTCATCGCTTTCTCTTCGATTCCCGCGACGAGGGGGGCGAGGAGCGCATGAAGGTTCTGAACACGCTCGAAGGCGTTTGGCGTTGCCGCACCATCTTCAACTGCGTGGAAGCCTGCCCGCGTGATATCAACGTGACCCGCGCCATCGGCGAAGTGAAGAAGGCACTGTTGTACCGGAAGGTTTAGGTTACAGGTCTTTAGGGAATAGAGTGCAGGACACCCCATAGACTCCTTCGCTGGCACCTGTTACCTACTTGAGATGTTGATCCAGAAACGTCACCGTGCGTTGCCAAGCGTCCTCGGCGGCGCCTTCGCGATAGCCCAACTTGTTGTCGGAGTTTTCAAAGCCGTGGCCGGCGTCCGGGTAGACTTTTACGTCGATTGATTTGTGGGCGCTCATTCATGGCGCTTTCGAAAGCCTCCACGTCGCTCTGCCGAAATGGTGCGATCGTCCGCGCCGAAAATTCCCAACACCGGCGCTTGAATCTTCTGAATATCAGCCGGGTCAGTGGGCATCGAGCCATAATTCAACACGCAGGCGGCCAAACGAGGTTCATTTACGGCCAGCAGCAGCGACCACTTTCCTCCCATGGACCAGCCGATGGAGCCAATCTTGTCCTTGTTCACGTCCGTGCGCGCCGCCAGGAACTGGATCGCAGCTTCCATGTCCTGAAGGGCGCGCTCTGGCGGGGTGCTGACCATCAACTCATAGGCAAGCGCGGGATCATGGGCCACCTGGCCGCGGTAGAGATCCACGGCCAAAGCCACATATCCCTGCCCTGCCAGCTTCCCCGTCTGTTCTTTGACCCAATCCGTCAATCCCCAATCCTCATGGATGACCACGAGGGCCGGATGTTTGCCGGGAGACTCCGGCGCTGCCAGATATCCCGCAATCGTCTCGGAGCCGCTCGGAAGGGTAATATCCTGGCCTTTAACGGGCGCCGCAAATGCGGTGGCGGCGATCGCCAAGAAAACTCCAGCCTGCCACCGCAGCAATCCGCCGCATTCCCAGTCCTCCGTGAAGATTTCATCCATCAGGTAAAGCCTGACGGCGATATTATACTTTAGGGGTCGCTTCCCTGCCGGGCTTTCATTGCCGGCGCTCGCCCGGCGGCGTTCGGCCTTTGCTTGCGTTCGGACTTTCTGCGTTCCGCCGAGGGGTTTCTGTCTTCCTTCCTGTTGGCGGAGTGCCCCACCCTTTCAAATTCGTAGCAAGAAAATCCGTGCTGAACTCCTCACGGATCAAGATTCTTCTTGACAGGGGAGCGACCCATCCGCTATAAAAAAAGAATATTTATACAGCCGTTGTATAAATATTCCTTAAGGAGAGGTGGGGTAGACGGAAGCATTGAGCACGGTGATCGAGTTAAAAGCTTCGCAGGGGGCCGGAACTGATTCGCCCTACGCATCCAGTGGTTCACGCCGCGGTAGTCGGCGCCACGGGCTATGCGGGGTGCGAACTCTTGACCATCCTTGCCCGCCATCCCGCCGCTTCCGTTGCTTGCCTGATGTCGTCCGGGAGAGACGGCAAGAAGGCGTTTGCGATTGAGCACTCGCATCCGAAGCTGCGCGGACGTTTTTCCGTCCTTTGTGAACCTCTGGACGTCGATCAGGTGGTAAGTTCAGGGTCCGACGTGGTTTTTCTTGCCACGCCGCACGAAACCTCGCACCAAATTGTGCCGCGCCTCCTGGAGAGCGGCTTGCGCGTTGTGGACCTCAGCGGAGCCTTCCGGTTGAAAGACCCTGCTGCCTACGCGCGGTGGTACGATTTTGATCACCACGCCACGGAGGCATTGGCCGAGGCGGTTTACGGGATTCCGGAATTTGCCGCGCCCGCGATTGCCAAGGCGCGGTTGGTTTCCAACCCCGGTTGCTACCCGACCTCCGTCATACTGGCGCTCGCTCCCCTCCTTAAAGCGGGTTGGGTGGACGTTCCCGCCGGGGTTATCGCTGATTCGAAATCCGGCGTAACCGGAGCCGGCCGTAAACCCAGCGAGAAGCTGCATTTTCCCGAGGTCAACGAAAACCTGCGGGCCTACGGCGTTTTCCATCATCGTCACCTGCCGGAAATGCTGCAGGAGCTTGCGCTTTCGCCCAGCAATTTTATTTTTACGCCCCATCTCTTGCCCATCACGCGGGGCATCCTTACCACGATTTATTTGCATCTATCGCAGCTGCGCAACGTGAACGAAGTCGAAACGCTCTTCAAGGAATTATACACGGCGGCCCCCATGGTGCGCATTTATCCGGCGGGAATGTTGCCGGAGATTCAGGGTGTGGCGAATACGCAATTTGCCGACATTGGCTTTGCGCTGGATGAGCCCACCGGGCGGCTCATCCTGGTCTCCACTCTCGATAATTTGGGGAAGGGTGCTGCCGGGCAAGCGGTTCAGAACATGAACGTGATGTTTGGCTTCCCGCAAGAGACGGGATTGCTCTGAAATTCGAGATTCCGGATACAAGATGCCGGAATCCTGATGGCAGATTTGAGATTTGAAAATGAAGTTGGTCATCAAAATCGGCGGGCACGGCGCGGAAGACCCCAAGGGCCGCAAGAACCTGGCAAAGCAGATCGCGGCCATTCATCGGGCCGGCCATTCCGTGGTCGTCGTGCATGGCGGCGGCAAGGTGCTGACGCGCACTCTCGAACGCTTGGGCATGAAGACGGAATTTCATCAAGGCTTGCGTGTGACCGATGCCGCCACCCGCGACGTAGCCATGATGGTGCTGGCGGGCCTGGTGAACAAGCAGTGGGTCGGGGAACTGGAATCCCTGCGGCAGCCTGCGCTGGGGCTTTGCGGCGGCGACGGCAGCATGGTGCGCGCGCGCAAACTTGCCGTGGGCGTGAATGGCAGCAAGAGGTCCTTAGGCTTTGTCGGCCGGCCGCACAAGGTCAAAACCACGGTGCTGGACCTCGCCCTGGGCGGCGGCCTCATCCCCGTGGTGGCCAGTCTAGGCGTGAGCGCACGCGGCGAGTTTCTGAATATCAACGCTGACGACTTGGCTGCGGCCCTGGCCGTGGCTCTCGGGGCCGACCGCCTGCTCTATCTCACCGAATCCGGCGGCGTCTGGGACGCCCAAAAACGCCTGCTGCCGGTAGTGCAGCTCGGCGACATCCGCCGGATGATTAACCAAGGAGTCGTTCGAGACGGGATGATTCCGAAGCTGCTTTCTTGTGCGCGAACGCTGCGCCAAAACGTGGGCGAGGTGGACATCCTCTCGACGACCGCCCCCAACGGGTTATTCCGCGCCATCGTGCAAGGGAAAACCGCCGGAACCCGGATAGTGAAAGGCTCATGAATCGCGACCAGATTGCTGAACTCGAAAAGCACGTTTTGATTCCTACTTACGATCGGCTGCCGATCCTCGCCGTGCGCGGTGAGGGGTGTTACATCTACGACGAAGCGGGAAAGAAGTATTTGGATTTCCTCGGGGGCCTGGCGGTCAATTCGCTGGGCTATAACCATCCGGAAATAATGGCCACGCTGCGCGACGATGCGGAAACCCTTCTGCATGTTTCCAATCTTCTTTATCACCGCTTTCAAGCGCCGTTGGCGGAGAAATTGGTGCGGCTTTCCGGCCTGGATCGCGCGTTCTTCGCCAACTCCGGTACGGAAGCCATCGAGGGAGCGATGAAGCTGGTGCGCGCCTACGCGCGCAAGCACGCCGCGCCGGGACCTTTTGAGCGCTTTGAAATTCTGGCGATGGAAAACTCCTTTCACGGGCGCACGTTCGGGGCGCTTTCGGCCACTTGGCCGAAGAAGTATCGCGAGCCTTTTGAGCCCCTGCCGCCGGGCATCCGCTTCGTCCGCCTCAACGACACGGCCCATTTGCGCGCCAGCTTCACTCCTCAGGTCGCGGCGGTGATGGTGGAAGTGATTCAGGGTGAAGGCGGCATTGTTGAAATTCGCGAAGATTTCCTGAAGGCCGCGGCCGAACTTTGCCACACGCACGGGGCGTTGTTGATTTGCGATGAAATCCAATGTGGATTGGGCCGCACGGGGCGATTTTTTGCCTTCGCAAAATTTGGTTTGCACCCCGACGTCGTGGTGGTGGCCAAACCTTTGGCCGCGGGCCTTCCGCTGGCCGCCATCCTGGCGCGCGAGGAAGTTGCGCAGGCTTTCTCCCCCGGAATGCATGGGACCACGTTTGGAGGTGGGCCGCTGCAATGCCGCGTGGCGCTGAAAGTTCTGGAGATTCTCGAACGCCCCGGCTTCCTGGCCCACGTGAACGAGGTGGGAGCTTACTTCCGCCAAGAGCTGGAAAAATTGCGCGATGAGCTTCCGGTGATCCAGGAAGTACGCGGCGACGGGCTGATGATGGGCGTGGAATTGCTGACTTCGGGAAAGTCCGTGGTGCGGCAGGCGCTGGAAGCCGGCTTGCTGATGAATTGCACGCAGGAGAAAGTGTTGCGCTTCCTGCCGCCGTTGATTATCGAGAAGCAGCACGTTCGCGAAGCCATAGGAGTTTTACGGCCGGTCCTGGCAGCGCTTAAGCCGGCGGCCGCGATGAAGGGGGTAAACGCATAATGGCGGTGATGATGAGAACGATCAAAAAACCGGAAACGCTAAGCGTTCGGAATCTCCTGGCTGACCAGGATCTGACCCGCGGTGACTTGAAGCTCCTTTTCGATCTCTCGGAGCGGGTCAAGGCAGCGCCCGGAGAGTTTGCGCACGCGTTACGCGGCAAGCAACTAGCGATGATTTTCGAGAAGCCCTCGCTGCGAACTCGCACAACTTTTGAAGTCGGGATAACGAGTCTCGGTGGTTTTGCCGTCTACTTGGAACATACCAAGCCCCGCCTCGGCGAACGCGAAGCCGTCAAGGACATCGCTCGCAACCTCGATCGTTGGGTGCATGGCATTGTGGCCCGGACCTTCTTGCACGAATCCGTTCTGGAGCTGGCCGCAAACGCTTCTATCCCCGTGATCAATGCGTTGACCGACCTTTATCACCCATGCCAGGCGCTGGCGGATTACTTTACCCTGCACGAGAAGTTTGGCGATTTGAAGGGATTAAAGATGGCCTTTGTCGGCGACGGCAACAACGTGTGCCACTCGCTGATGATTCTGGGAGCAAAGCTGGGAGCGTCGGTTCGCGTCGCGACGCCGCGGGGTTACGAGCCCAAGCCGGAGATGCTGGAAATTGCCCGTGCCGCCGCGGCCGAGACCGGTTCCACTATTGAGGCTTTTCATGATCCGGTTCAAGCGGTGGCGGGGGCTCACGCAGTTTATACTGATGTGTGGACCAGTATGGGCCAGGAACACGCCGCGCACTTGCGGAATCAAGTCTTTGCGCCTTTCCGCGTGACCAAAGACCTGATGGCGGTTGCCGACCCCGGGGCCCTGTTTATGCATTGCCTTCCGGCTCACCGCGGCCAGGAGGTTACCGACGAGGTTATCGATTCGCCCCAATCCGTGGTGTACGATCAAGCGGAGAACCGGCTGCACGCGCAAAAAGCGCTCATGCTTCTGCTGATGCTGGATGCGCATGCGTCATGAGGTTCTGCGTGCTAGGGATTAGGGTGTAGCGCGGACCTGTTTTGTAGACCTACAAAACAGGTCCGCGCTACAAGTGCTTCCAAACCTGCGGGAAAGCCCGGGTTAAGGGTGGCGAGAGAGGAACCGCTGTTGACGATCCGTAAAGCCAAGCTGACTGATGTGACTGAAATCCACCGGCTGGTCAACCACTATGCCGAAGAGCGCATCATGCTGCCGCGCACGTTGACCGACCTTTACGAAAACGTGTGGGAGTTTACGGTGGTGGCCGAGGAGGAAGGCAAGCTGGTGGGCTGCGGCGCGCTGAAGCTTTACAACCAGGAAGTCGCGGAAATCCGCTCCCTGTGCGTGGATGAAACGCAGAAGTCCAAAGGTGTCGGGCGGGAGATTATGGAAGAACTTCTTGACGAGGCCGAAGCCTTTGGCCTGAAGACCGTCTTCGCCCTCACGGTGACGCCCACATTTTTTGAAAAGCTCGGATTTCATGAAGTCCCCCGGGAAAGATTTCCCACCAAAGTCTGGCGCGACTGCCTGCGCTGCGAGCGCTACACTTGTTGCAACGAGAAGGCGGTGACCCTGGAACTCGTTGACCGGCCCGCGAAGCTGGGGGAGTCCGCCGCCGAGGAAGCGGAAGTCTCAAGCTGAAGGGCTCCCCATTATGTCTTGGAACCTTCTATAAACAACTGCAAAGGCTGGTCGATCCCTCTTGGCATACCGTGCGAAGTTTTGGAGTGCGGCAGCTTGCTGCCGCTTTTGCCCCAGCCTGCTTGCCGGCGGGGAAGGGCTGCGCCCACGCCCCGCTTGTTGCCGCGGTTGTTGTAGCGCTGAACTTTAGCTCAGCCCTGGAGTTTGTACATTCTCACAGCGCACAATCGAGAATCCGCACCCTCGCCCCCTTGGGGGAGAGGGTGGACCGCAACCCGCGCTTTCACCAGCGGGGGCGGGCCGGGTGAGGGGGTCCAAGCCGGATGTGCTCTCCTTCACAAGTTAATTAGCTCCATCCGAGGTTGACCACACCAGGCGCAGCACTTCCCAGGCGCCGGAGCAGTACCGTGGCGCTTTTTCGGCGTCGGTGGGCGTGCTTCGAAGATTGCGGGTGATCAATACGGGCGACGCTTCGCGCCGGGATCTGCTTGTGCGAGGGGCATGCAGGGAATTCCGTTGCCCCGGTATTCACGATTTTGACCCCCTCACCCGTCTCGCCCCGGCTGATGAGAGCGCCGGTGGCTCGCCACCCTCTCCCCCAAGGGGGCGAGGGCTGTGGATTCTCACGCGCCTTCCTTTCAAACGCACGTCCCCTCTCATCACGAATGTAGAAACTCCATGTGCCGACCTAAAGGTCGGCGCTACAAAGGATGGGTGCGCTCGTTGCGAATTCGCCGCGAGCCGGCTCGCAGGGAGGAGAGCGGCAGCGAGCTGCTGCTCCAAAGCCTTGCACCCGCCAACAGGTTGTGTGGAGTACGGGACACTGGATGCCGTCATGGCTGGCCTTGATGCTTTATCGCCCGTTAGGTGTATCATCAAACCCAGGCGGCCTTCCCAGTGGCTTTGCGGAAACGCCACGGGAATAGCGGCTGACATCGGGGGACGGACACACACGATCGTGACTCCACGCATTTTGGCGATTGATTTCGGCACCAAGCGCATGGGCTTGGCGGTGTCCGACGCCCTTGGCATGACAGCGCAGGGCCTGCCCACGCTCCAACGGACGCGCATCGCCGACGACTTAGACCGGCTGCATTCGCTCGTGGAGGAATATTCAGTGGAGCGGGTGATGGTGGGAAACCCCATCGGTCACAGCGGCGGCGAAACATCCATGTCGCAATTGGTCGCTGAATTCGCGGAAAAACTTCGCCGGCGCTTGCCTTGTCCGGTGGAATTGCGCGACGAGCGCCTGACGAGTGTCGAGGCGAATCGAACCTTGCGCGAAGCAGGGTTGAGCATCGGCAAACGGCAGCGCGCCGTGGACCGCGTGGCGGCGGTACTGCTCCTTCAGAGCTATCTGGATTACCTCGAAAACGAGCGCAGCCGGGGGAGTGGAACGGAGGGATGAAGCGCAAACTTGCAGCCATGGTATTGGCGCTTTGCCTGGCCGGCGCGGCCTGGGTAGCATGGGACCTCTACCGGCCGTACCGAGGTTTCGCGGCCCCGGAAATGCTGGAAATCCCTCCTGGCACGGGGGCTCCCGCCATCGCTGGCCTTCTTGTGGCGCGGGGCGTGCTTGCCCACCGGTGGTCTTTCCTCGTCCGATACTGGATTGCACACACTCGCCGCCGGCTGAAGGCGGGTGAGTACCTCTTTGACCGGCCCTTGCGTCCCATTGATGTCTACCGGAAATTGATCGCGGGGGATGTGTATCTCTATTCGGTGGTCATTCCCGAAGGCTCAGACCGGTTCGATATCGCCCGCATTCTTTCGGAGCGCATGGCTATTGACCCCGCCGATTTACTTCGTAGCACGGAGCAAATCTCTCTTATCCACGACTTGGATCCTTGCGCACCGTCGCTGGAGGGTTACCTCTTCCCGGATACCTATCGATTCCCCCGGCGGGTAACGGCGGACACGGTGATTACGACCATGATCGCCCGCTTTCGGCATGTGATGCAAACGAGATTCCATGACGAGTTCGTTCCCGGCTCGGGGAGCTTGCACTCTGTGGTCACCTTGGCCTCGCTGGTGGAAAAGGAGACTCCCGACCCCGCCGAGCGGCCGGTGGTGGCCGGGGTCTTCACGCGCCGGCTGCAAAAAGGCATGCTGCTCGAATGCGATCCCACGGTAATTTACGCGGCGCGCCTTGCCGCTCATCAAATCGGGGTCATCCGCGCGAGCGATTTGAACTTCGATTCGCCCTTCAACACCTATCGCCACGCCGGTTTGCCGCCCGGACCGATTGCCAATCCGGGGGAAATCTCGCTTCGCGCCGCCTTCCACCCGGCAAGTGGCGACACGCTCTATTTCGTGGGCAATAATCACGGCGGTCACGTCTTTTCCCGCACCCTTGCCGAACACCAGCACAACGTGGCACGGTATAGGAGGGAGAAAAGGAAGGAGTCAGCAGTCAAAAGGCAGAATACGGCATCCAGTAGACAGTAGACAGGGGACGGCGTTGAACGCCGTTACCTTGTATCCCGTCTGCCGTCTACCCTATTGTGCCTCCTGACTCCTAACTCTTGTGACTTGTGAATTAAAGAGGAAGTGTAGCGCGGACCTGTTCTGTAGGTCCGCGGCTCGTTCGGTACAGGCAAGGAAAAGCCGCGGACCTACAGAACAGGTCCGCGCTACACTGCGGCTGACTTGTGAGTTAAAGTGTCGCCTAAGGCCAGCAAAAAGCAAATCATTGTTGATTTCTGCCGGGCGCGAGCGAGGCAGCGCATCGAAGTGGGAGATCTGCACGCCGCCCGCAACGAACTTCGCCGCCACCTCGGCCCCGGCGACAGAACTTCGCTCGGATACATTGCCTCAATCCTGCGCGAGGCCGGGTACGAGGTCCAGTATGAAGACCGTTACTCCGACCCGGTCATGCCGGAGCCCTATGCAAGCCGGCTGAAAGGCGCGTTGGAATTTCACGACTTGGCCAGCGCCGAACAGTCGTTGCTGCGGCTCGATGCGATTTATCGCGAGTATGCAAGCGCGGCGGATCGCCAGGGCGCCGCAATGGTCCGCGCGCTCGTGAAAAAAGGCAAACTGCGCGCCCGGAGCCTCGCCGCCAACCCCCGCGTTCAAGCCCGGAAACGCCAGGAAAAGCAGGAAATCGCGCGCTGGTTCCAGGTGTGGCTGGAGACTCCGGACCTTTTTGCGGATTGGCTGGCGCTGCGAAAATCTTCGGACGAATTCCGGAGCCTTTTCGGAGGCGAGGACGCCCACGGTGATTAGCCGTTGACCCCCAAAAGCAGGTGCGCGCTACTTCCTAAGGTCCTCCGGACCGTGGCAAGCGGACTGCGCCCGGTTTCAACTTCCGGATGGCGCGTAATGCGTCCACCGAGGTCGCCGTGAAGAAATCAGTGTTGTGAATCCGGCGCCAGCAGGAGGATCTTCCCAATGCCGCCTTTCTCCCCTAGCACATGTGCTTCTGCCGCATCACGCAACGGCATCCGGCGACCAATAGGCAGAACGAACTTGCCATCGCGCACGTCATCGGCAAACTCACGCACCTTGGATGGATCAGGCTGCGCGCTCACGCGCGTAATCTTCACTGTCGGATTTTGGGCCGCCGCGCTTTCCGGCAAGACAGAGGCGTAACCAAAGGAGCCGCTCTGCTTTACCTTCGCGATCAGCTTCGCTGCAACGTCCCCGCCAACGGTGTCCGCAATTGCATCCACCAGGCGGAATTTCTCAATCGCTTTATCGTCATCAATCGCGAGCACGTCAGAGACACCGAGGGAGCGGGCGTCATCCAGGTCTTTCCCGCGAACACCGGCAATCACCTGCGCGCCTATCTTCTTCGCCGTATGCACCGCCGCGCGCCCAACACTGCCCAGCGCTCCCGTGATCAGCACAACCTGTCCCTTTTTTACGTTTGTCGCAAGGCGCACAAGCTGGTCTCCCGTGAGGGAAATCAGCGGGATCGCGGCCGCGTCCGCCAGGTCCACGCCATCCGGCAGATGGGTCACGTCCGAATCGTCCACTGCAACCAACTCGGCATAGGTCGCGTTGGATAGCGCAAGAACGCGGTCGCCGGCCTTGAAGTGCTTCACATTGGCGCCCACCGCCCGTACGACGCCACTCACATCGCGGCCCAGAATTGCCGGAAACGACAACGGAAAATCCTTCTGCCGCGTCCCTGAACGCAACTTCCAGTCGATCGGATTAACGCTCGCAGCGGCTGCCGCGATGAGTACCGTACCTCCGCTCATCTGCGGTTCGGGGACGTTGTCTTCAAATCTCAGCTTCTCGGGACCGCCATACTCATGCAGCACCACTGCCTTCATCGCTTATCTCCCACCCGCAGATCTTCAGGCATATATCTGACGAGATCATACCCCGCCCCAGGCCTCATTTCAACGAAGTCTGGCCCAACTCCCGTGTCGGCCATCCGGAAGTAATCCGCTTCATCCGTCACGCTGAACCGCCCGGAGACTAGCGTCTCGGCTTTTTCACCCGGCCGACTGGCGACGAATCTGCCGTTGTTGCCTAGCCGGCTCCCGCGCACTACCGAGGTCCTTCGCCTAAAATGCGGCTCAGGATGACAGAGTTGGGCAGGGGTTGCTCCCTTCACCAGCTCCCGCACACTACCGAGGTCCTTAGCCTAAAATCCGGCTCAGGATGACAGGGTTGGGCAGGGGTTGCTGCCTATCAGGTTTCTGCTCATTTACGACGATGTATGCGCCGCCGCGCGTTTTCATCTTCGGTGGCGAGCCCCGGGCTCATGCGATTCTGCGGTGAAGGCGCGCAAAACTTTCCCTTTCAACTTTCCGCGTCGTTCCACTAAAATGATGGCTATGCCTGCAAAAGAGAAAATCATTGTGGCGCTGGATGTCCCGAGCGCCGAGGCCGCGGTGCAAGTTGCGCAAAAGCTCCACGGCCACGTGGGGATGTTCAAGGTGGGCACGGAGGTTTTCACGGCGGAGGGCCCGGTGGTGGCCCGATATCTGGTGGCAGCGGGTGAACAAGTCTTTCTCGACCTCAAGTTCCACGATATTCCCAACACCGTCCGCGCCGCCGCGCATCAGGCGGGGATGCTGGGAGTAAGCCTGCTGACGGTCCACGCCTCCGGCGGGCGCAAGATGATGGAAGCTGCCATGGAGGGCGTCCGCGCCGCCGCGAAGGCGAGAGGCGTGGCGCAGCCCACCCGAGTGCTGGCGGTCACGGCCCTCACCAGCCTCGGCGCGGAGGACTTGGCGGAAGTGGGATTCCAGGGCTCTCCGGAAGAAGTTGTGGTCCGGCTGGCGCGGCTCGCGCAGGCCGCCGGAGCGGACGGCGTGGTGGCGTCGCCGCGCGAGATTGCCGTCATTCGGCAAGCGTGTGGCCCCAACTTCCTGATTGTCACTCCCGGCATTCGTCCGGCGGCGGGCGCGAGCGATGACCAGGCGCGCACCGCTACTCCCGAGAGCGCCATCCGCGCCGGAGCGGACTACCTGGTGATCGGACGGCCCATTACCGGGGCGGCAGACCCTGCCGCCGCGGCTGACGCCATCGCCGCCGAGATGGAGAAGGCAATCACACCCCCATTGTCCCAGGCTCAAAAATCATGACCGAAAATGAGATCCTCGATATCTTTCGCAAGCATTCCGCCCTTCTGGAAGGACACTTCATTCTTTCTTCCGGCCTCCACAGCGATCGCTACGTGCAATGCGCGCTGGTGCTGCAACATCCGCGCGTGGCGGAGCAATTGTGTTCACAGTTGGCGGAAAAACTGCGCCATCTGGGAGCAACCGTCGTGGCCGCGCCGGCGCTGGGAGGAGTCCTGGTGGCGCACGAAGTGGCTCGCGCCCTCGGAGTGCGCGCGCTCTTCACCGAGCGGCAAGAAGGCGCCATGACGCTGCGCCGCGGGTTCAGCTTGAACCCCGGTGAGCCCACGCTGGTGGTGGAAGACGTCATCACCACGGGACTATCCACCCGCGAGACGATTCAATGCGTGGAACAGGCGGGCGGCAAGGTGGTGGGGGCGGGCGCCCTCATCGACCGCAGCGGTGGCACGGCTGACCTGGGCCTCCCCAAAGCCGCGCTTATCACCCTCAAAATTCAAAATTACAATCCTGCTGATTGCCCGCTCTGCAAGGCTGGAATTCCCGCTGTAAAACCGGGGAGCCGGGCCAAGAAGTGATCGCCCACCCCATCCGGGCGTGGCGGGCGCCGGGCACCACTAACGCCAAGGGGCGTTGATCCGTAGCCACGGCATTCCCAACCCGGATCAAGAAATCGGCATCAGGTAAGGCCGCTTACCCCGCAGGCGCCGGCTCGGGCGGCGGCTCGAGTATGGGCGATTCATCAAGGGCAGGGGGAGGCGGAGTTTCCGGCGGCGGGGGGAAGACTACTGCGCCCAGCGCCGGGTAGCGGGAGCCAAGAAAGTGGAGCACGTAGGATTGGAAGAAGACCATGGGCGGGGTGCTGATCAGCGCAATCAGATAGATAATGCCCGCCAGGATGATGCCACCCATGGCAACCAGGATGCTGATCGTGGCGGCGTTGAAGGTGAGCCCCGCCGCTTTGCCGCCAAAAAAGACGATGACCCCAGCGATCCCCAGAGGAATGAGCAGGATAAGCAGGGCGAGAAGCGTAATGATGCCGAAAATGATGGCGCTTCCCATGGCCAAAACAATTTTCATCAGCACATAGCCGGTGAATCGCCATCTTCTCCGCTGCCAGCATGGGGAGCAGACGGCGCCAGGCGTCGAGCACTCCCACGTTTTCCATCGCCATGATGGGCACGCAGAAATCCTTGGCGAAGAGGGCGACGATCGCGCCCAGCACGAAGAAGGCGAGCAGGAGGAAGAATAGCCCGGCGCCGCCCAGGATCAGCGGCACAAGGTGTTCGCCCGGATGGTGGAATAATCCCGCGCGCCAGGCGAGGAGCAGCGGCACTCCGATGAGCAGTGAATACGCGGCCAGAAACACGACAAAGATAGCGAGACACCAATAGAAATAGCTTCGGCCGCGGGGCTCCCACCGCCCCCAACTCCCTTTCAGTTCGCAGCGATCATAGAGAACAGAATCAAAAAGCACGAAGCGAAACACCGAGGCGATATAAATCCACAGCAAGATGATCAGGAACACCAGAACAACGCCGGCAATAATCCACGGCAGCCAGGGGAGAAGCTTGCCCCAGTCGATGTGGGGGTGGGCAAGCAGGCCGTGGCCGCCTTTTGTCCGTGAATGGGGGAAATTGAAGTTTCCCGAAAAGCCGCCGCCACCGCCGCCGGCGAATTCACCGGTGATCAGGCAAACCAGGGCCAAGCGCACCCAGCGTTGCAGCCGAAAGGGCGCGAAGAGCTGACGTTTTGTCTGGGCAAATGCCGGGCCGACGCAATCGACAGCCGATAATGGTTTGGACATTTTGTCCCGCCTTCGAGGCTCTCTTCCTCACATCCAGAGGGCTATCCATAGGTTGGTGCCGGAGAAGATAGCGTTTCTCAACGCGGGAGTCAACCACGTCTTCGAATGGCGAGTATCGGACAATCACGTTCTTTCGCCCTTTATCCACTTTACTGTTCCCCCTCCGAGACCAAAACTCCCTCATTCCCCCGGTCGCCCGGAAATAGAGCCTAGGGTTATGAAGGCAGCACGAGGGGGAGCGGGACCCTGCAGCCGGTGGCGGTCCAGCCAGTAGGCCCAGACGACGAACAGCCACATACCGAGAGCTCCCCAGGCCACGGCCTTCTCGCTGGGTGGCGGTGGGCCGAAAATGTTGATGAGGTAAAACAGAAACAGCAAGGCGATAAACGATCGGAAGGCGAGGAGCTCCGATGCGGTCGCGGGGACGAGTGGCTTTCGCATAAAGCACTCGCCCCGATTGCGAAGATCGCGCTTTCCACGAGGATCGTCCACAGCGCGCGAATTCCAGAGGCCCAGGCCGACATACGTCGAACTGCCGGGGTAAAGCGGGAGGTCGGGCTGGTGGCTGAGCGCGTCGAGCAGCCAGTGGCTGATCAGCACGAACCACAGGCAGACCGCTCCCCGGGAGTCACGTTTAACTATTTTATAAATACCCGCGAAAAGGCAAGCCCAGCCGAGATCGGCGAGGAGGCTGTGGGATAGAGGGTAGGAGATAAAATCCAGCGGAGTGACCGCCGTCGTGCCCGGCGCAATGATCACCCGCTCCATGCCCAGGAGAAGAAAAAGCGGCCAGAGCAGGTCCACGAACTGCGCCGCCATCACCAGGGTTCCCAGGGAGGTGCGCGGCGCAACCTTTTTCGCCGCGAGCGCGACTCCGAAGTGCCCAATGAACACAAGAGACTCCCTACATCAGTGACGAGTGAAAAGTGACGAGTGACAGTAAGTGATGAGTGACGAGTGACAAGCACAAGATCGAATTGAAGCGCGGCGTTGATTTTGCTCGTTTCCACTCTGTCACTCGTCACTCGTCACTGCCCTCTTCACTACACTTGGAATTCGCGCTTGAGCTTCTCCGATTTCTCGGCCACCGCGCGCGCCAATTGTTCCTTGTGCTCAACCAGTTTTTGCGCAGTGGCGGGGTCAGAGGTGGCGATGATTTGCGCGGCGAAGATGGCGGCGTTAATCGCGCCGGGCTTCCCGATCGCCGTGCAGGCCACCGGCACGCCGCCCGGCATCTGGACCGTGGACAACAAGGCATCGAGCCCCGCGAGCGTAGTGGTGGCCATGGGGACGCCAATCACCGGCAGGATGGTTTCCGCCGCGATCACTCCGGCCAGGTGCGACGCCCCTCCCGCCCCCACGATGATCGCCTTCAGGCCCCGCTGGACTGCCGTGCGCGCATACTCGGAAGTGCGCACGGGCGACCGATGGGCGGAAGTGATTTCAATTTCAAAGGGGATTTGGAACTTCTTCAAGGTTGCGGCGGTCTCGGCCATGACAGGCAGGTCCGTGTCGCTGCCCATAACGATGCCAACCAATGGCTTCTCAGGCATCTCTTCTTTCCTCCCTGTAAAATTTGATGAACCCTTTATGAACCCGTCGCTACTTGCGCGAAGACGGGCGCTCTCCCTTGGAAGTGCGCGCGCGTTTGGGGGCGGGCACCCGCGGGACCCGCCGCAACGCCTTCGCCCCGATGTCCTTCCGGTAGTGCATCCCCTCAAATTGAAGTTTGTTGACCCCCGCGTAGGCGCGTTGGATGGCGGAAGGCAAGTCTTCGGCAATGGCTGTTACTCCCAAGACGCGCCCACCGCTGGTAAGCAATTGATGATCCTCTACGCGCGTTGCCGCATGGAAAATTTTGACGCCCCCCAATGCTTCTACCCCTTCATAGCCGGTGATCGTCTTGCCGACCTCCGGTTTTCCGGGATAGCCCTTGGATGTCAGCACCACACAGACGGCGGGATTGGGGCTCCAATGAACATCCACCGTTGCCAGTTGGCCCTCGCGCGACGCCATCAACAGGTCCGCGAGGTCAGAGCGCAAGCGCATCAAGATGGGTTGGGCTTCGGGGTCGCCCAAGCGGACGTTGTACTCCAGCAGCATGGGTCCTGCTGGAGTCATCATCAGCCCGCAATATAAGAAGCCGCGGTAGGGAGAACCTTCCATTTCCATGCCCGCCAGCGTGGGAGCGACGATGGAGCGAAGAATCTCATCGTGCAGCGGTTCGCTGAGAATCGAGTCATCGCTGTATGCGCCCATTCCACCGGTGTTGGGGCCCTGGTCCCCATCCAGCAAAGCTTTGTGATCCTGGGTCGGTACCAGGGGAAGAATACCGCGGCCATCGGTAAGCACAATGAAGGACGTCTCCTCACCCGACAGGCATTCTTCGATCACCACCCGGTCACCCGCGCTGCCCAAGGTTTTGCGGAGCATGAAGTCTTCGACGGCCTGTTCCGCCTCCAAATGGCTATGGGCAACCACCACACCCTTGCCCGCGGCCAATCCATCCGCCTTCACAACAACCGGAAGCGGGAATCGCGCCAGAGCTTCGACGGCCTGCTCGAAGTTATCCGCTACCTCGAACCGCGCGGTGGGAATGCTATGCCGCCGCATGAATTCCTTGGCAAAAATCTTGCTCCCCTCCAGGCGCGCAGCCGCTTTGCTGGGGCCGATGATGGCTATTCCCTCTTTCTCGAACTCATCGACAATGCCGGCTACCAATGGCGCTTCCGGCCCCACAATGGTGAGGTCCGCATGCAATCGCTTCGCCAGCTCCACGATGGCCTTCGTTTGAGAGAGGTCTATCGGAATACACTCCGCTTCCTGCGCAATGCCGGCATTTCCGGGGGCACAATACAACTCCTCCATCTGCTGGCTTTCATGCAGCTTCCACGCCAGAGCGTGTTCACGACCACCGGACCCGAGTACGAGTATCTTCATAGGATGGCGTACACTATGCGCAATGACCTGAGTTTGTCAATCCGTAAGATGTGAATTTTTGCCATCCCGATGCCAAGTGGTTGCTTTTGCGGTATGATCCGTTCCGGCAAAATCGGCTGTTTGCCTCATTCGGCCGCTGGCATGCCGAGTGTCTGCCTTCCCCCCGGGCTCATTGGGTGATTTCGCAAGGATAAGCGCAAGGCTCAGAGCGGGATTCTTCCCTTCGCTCAGAACGACAGCGAACAGGCTCAGGATCGCTGTAGTTGCGGGTTTTCGCAGCCTAATGTTGGAACGGCACTAGGGGTGCGCGGCAGCTTGCTGGATTGCCTGAATCAGTTCGTCCGTACCACCCTCGGCGCGAATCTGATTCAAATCGGCGTCCACGGGCGAGAACTTGATGCCGCGCTCCTTGACAAGCTCCGCGACGCGCGAACTGGGCACCTCGCCGTGGAGCAACGAAATAATCTCCTCCTTGCTGAGCCCTTTGGGGGCCACAGGAGCGGGCTTGGGCGTGTAACGAACAAGAAAGCTCAGTTTCGTCTCCGCATGAGCCGCATTGGAGGGGATGATCTCCATCGGATTTCCACCCGGCTGAAGGGGCAGCGGTTCGGACCAGAACTCGGCAGCCTGGTTACTCTGTGGCCGCATGTTGGCGGGAGAGCCATTGATCCTCACCACGGGGATTCCCGTGCTGTCCATGGCGAAGCCGCGGATGGTCAAAGGTGAGTCACTCACGTCCACCACCTGGTTCGAGCCAGCTCCAGAAGGCGCTATCAGTAGGATCGGTAGAAGATTACGTGTTTCTTTGGCCCGATGCGGAACTTGACGCTGGTCTGCCATATCTTAACTTCGCTGATATCGGCTGTGTGCGCGTCGAATCCCGCGTCCAGCTTGTTCAGGGGTTGGACAACTTTAAAATGGATCCCTGCATGCGAAATATCGAGCCACCCGTAAACCGCGCTGGCACAGGTCATGCCGGGCACGCTCGCAATGGGGTAGCGCAAGGTGGGGTCTGTGTCGGCATTAAGGATCTGCGGTTGGGTGAAGTTGTTCGAGACGGGACCCATTGTCGCGCCCCGTTTTAGCTGTGCTGCTGCAGGCGCTGCGAAACCGATAACGAGGCATAGGACAGGAACGATCCCGCCCTTTTGAAATCCCCTGAATCTCAAGTCCATCGGAAACTGACTCCCCCTACCTTCTGCCTTCGTCGCTTGGGGATGCCCCCCCTGATTCAGCAACAATCTAGTGTACTGAGTCAGAGATATTGGTGCCTATGGCGCCGACCTTGAGCTCGGCACATGCTGAGCTAAAGCTCAGCGCTACAACATCGACCGTGACTATCAAATGCACTACGATTTGTGGCGCACTACACTAGAATTCACGAATTCAACCTTTTCTCTTCGCGCAAACCATGCGCCTGCCACCCTCACGCGTCAAGGTCAGATCGACGCCGGTAGTGGTGCAGTTTGATGTTGTAGCGGTGAGTTTACCTCGCCAATGGCGGCGTAAAGCCGCCCCTACATCAAACTGCACCAATGCCTCGACGACGCTGGTCTCTGGCGAAAGCCCTTGGTAGAATGAAGTGGGCCTTCTCAGGCGGGCAAACAAGCAATGTCGATGAGCTTTTCGGAAAAATACGATGTGGTGGTGGTGGGCGCGGGGCACGCGGGGTGCGAGGCGGCGATGGCAGCGGCGCGCATGGGGGTTAAGACCGCGCTTTACACCATTAATCTTGACCTCATCGCGCAGATGTCCTGCAATCCTGCCGTGGGCGGGATCGCCAAGGGCCACCTGGTGCGCGAAATCGATGCACTTGGCGGGGTGATGGGCGAGGTCATCGATGCGGTGGGAATCCAGTTCCGCCTGCTCAACACCAGCCGCGGCCCGGCCGTTTGGTCGCCACGGGCACAGGCGGACAAGAAACTTTACCGGGCGAAGATGCGGCAAGTGCTCGAGTCGGAGCCGAACCTGCGCATCAAGCAGGCGGAAGTTATCGATCTGGTGATTGAGGACCGTAGCGCCGGCATCTTGCCGGCACGTTCTGAGCCTGCGTCAGGCGATCTTGAAAATGCCGGCAGGATGCCGGCGCTACGTGTGCGTGGCGTGCGCTTGCTTGACGGGCGCACGGTGGAGGCGGGCGCGGTCATCATCACCACCGGAACTTTTCTCAACGGCCTGATCCACTGCGGAGAAAACCAATATCCGGCAGGACGCTCAGGCGAGCCGCCCTCGGTGCTGTTAGGCGAGGCGCTTCGCCGCCTGGGGTTCGAAGTGGGCAGGCTTAAGACGGGCACGCCTCCGCGGCTCGATGCGCGCACTATTGATTTCTCAAGGTTTCAAGTGCAGGCCGGCGATCCGATTCCCACCCCTTTCAGCTTCCGCACCAAGGCCATCACCCAGCCGCAGACGGTCTGCTGGATTACCTACACCAATGCGGAGACCCATCGCGCCATTCGCGAGAACGTGCATCGCGCCCCGCTCTATTCCGGGCAGATCAAAGGCATCGGACCTCGCTACTGCCCCTCGATTGAAGACAAGATCGTGAAGTTTCCGGACAAGCCGCAGCATCAAATTTTCCTTGAACCCGAGGGACTCGACACCAACGAGATCTACGTCAACGGCATGTCTACCTCCATGCCCATTGATGTGCAGATGGCCATGGTGAAATCGATTCCGGGCCTCGAGAACGCGGACATGATACGCCCGGGCTATGCGATTGAGTATGACATGGTGCAGCCCACCGAACTCTATCCGTGGCTCGAGACGAAGAAGATACCGGACCTGTTTCTCGCTGGACAGATCAATGGAACCACCGGTTATGAAGAAGCGGGTTGCCAGGGGATAATGGCAGGAATTAACGCCGGACTGCGCGCCCAAGGCAAGGCGCCCATCACCATTGACCGCACGCAGGGATATGCAGGGATCTTGATCGACGACTTGGTGAGCAAGGGCGTGGACGAGCCCTACCGCATGTTCACCTCGCGCGCCGAGTTTCGCTTGCACTTGCGCATCGACAACGCCGACGAACGCTTGACCCCTCTGGGATACCAGGTAGGCACCATCAAGCAAAAGGACTACGAGGCGTTTCTGGAAAAGAAGCTGCGCATCAGTGCGGCAACGAAATTCCTGCTCGAAACCCGTTTGGACCCACGCTCGCGACTGGGTGAGGAAATCTATGCGAGGCTGGGATTGATGGACAACGGACATCTGACTGCACCCTCGCCCTTGACCGGCGCGCAATTGCTCAAGCGGCCAGAATTGACCATCAACGACCTGATGGAATGGGTCGGTGAAGGGCTGCAATCGTCCATCATCATGAATAACCTCCCTCGCCCCCTTGGGGGAGAGGGTGTCGCGCAGAGCGGGACGGGTGAGGGGGGCCATCCAGCCCAGGCGCTCTCCCGCGAAGAAGCGCGCCGCGTCGAAACAGACTTCAAGTACGAAGGTTACTTGCAGCAGCAGGAACGCCAGATGGAACGGATGAAGCGCGCCGAATCGCGGCGCATACCGGAATGGTTCGAGTACGGCAAGGTTTCCGGCCTTTCGCGCGAGGTCGTGGAGAAGCTCACCAAAGTGCGCCCGCTGACGCTGGGGCAAGCATCCCGCATCCCCGGCATCACCCCCGCCGCCGTCTCCCTCGTCAATTGCTATATCGAAATTTTCCAGCGAAGGGCGGCGGAACACACCTCGGCATGAGGGTGGACGAGATAAAAGTGGGGGCTACGGGGTGCGAGGGGCGCAAAAGCCTTCAAATCGACCGGAGAGAATGCCACAACGCAGGGCGCGGATTGATTCGACCCCGGCGACATTGCAAAACAAGCCTTTGGGTGTGTCGGCTACATTTATCAGTGAGCGACAGCCAACTTTGCGTTGAGTTCCCTCAGCACCTCTCCCCATGCGGTCACTGGAACATGAATGACCGATGTCATGAAGTTGTCCTCAGTCTTCATCAAAGGAAAGCGATCCGTGGGTTCGTGGTAAACCTGTTCGCGAAGTTCCGTCACCAGCGTTTGGTAATTGTCTAGGGCCTCCTGCTTCTCCCTAACATGGCGTCTCAGCCGATCGGCGGGCACGCCGGCATCGAGGGCCTGCAAAATCTCATCGCGAAAGGCACGATCCGAACGTAGGCCTGCGGCAAGCTCCCCGAGCCGGGCGCGATAGTCGAAAACCTGCCAGCGCCACGAGCTACGGATTTCCGGTCGTAGTCTCGCCTCCGCGGACAGGGTCAATTGCTCCAGTTTCTCGGCATCGACCAGGGATTCGTTGAATTCCCAGCCCACTACCCAAGGCTTCTCGCAACGCTGCACAATGTTCCAGAAGTCAGGCGCAATGGAGCTGGCAAAGAAGTAGCTGGCATATTCCTCGGCAAACTCCTGTTGGCTCTTGGAAGGATCCCACGCCACTTGCGTCGCCAGTGCCTTGTTGAAATCGTCGAAGATTCCTTCCGTGTAAATCATCAGCCCGGTGATTCCGCTTCGGGAGCCATCGCCGACGGAGTAGCTCATCCGGGTGGGAAAAGGCTGGGCGCCGATGGTGCCCCAGCCGCCCACCATGGTCACGTCCACAAAGATGAACAGAGGGAAGCGCTTGTTCAACCGAGCGTAGCGTTCCATTGCCGACTGTTCTTCCTTCCAGACCCCCGCTATCTTTGTCTTTGGGTGCTGGTTCAGATAATCGGTAATCATCTCGTCTTCATCATCGTTCGCATCCCAATCGGTAACGTAGACGCGAGCCCCAGGATGATACTGTTGGAAAACGGCCGCATAGTCTTCCGTAAGCTTAAGGAAGGTGATCATCCAGGGTTTGCAGGCCTCCTCGAAACAGCCGCCCGTGTCGTACGCAAAATACAGCACATTGTCGAACCGGAGGCCGGACTTGGCCATGTCGCGATAGAGGTTTTCCTTATTCCGCATGAGCAAAGCGCGCCCTGCAGGGATAGTCGGGTTAACCAGTTTCGCCTGATTCCAACTTGGACCGGACTTGGCCGTGATGTCCGGCCTTACCTGGTTCTTGTAGACATCGTTGGGGCAGTTGACCATGCCTAATTTCAAGCCTAAGCCCTTCCCGATCTGCAGCAAGCCTTTGATCTTCGCCAGTAATCGCAGTGCCTCAGCGCTATCCACGCCGTTATCGAAAGGATCGTTAAATTCGCTTTCGTCCATCCATACCGAAAGGCCATTAATGCCCCAGAGCACCAATTCTTCAACGATCGGTGCAATGGCCTCCGCATCTTTCACCTCGTAGAAGTTGTGAATGTGAGGCGGGATGTAAACAACCCGTTCAGTCATCACCGGCTTATCGATTCCCTGGGGAGGGTCCGCGAACATCGACCCGCCAAAGTATTTTGCGGTGTGCAGCAGCTTGCCGGCGGCATAAATCATGCCGCGTCCCTCTCGCGCCAGCAGAAGGGTGTCACTCCCGGAGGTGGCGATGAAAAAGCCTTCCTCGCCAAGTTCCGCGGCAGACGGAATATTCCGCCGCTGCAGGGTGAGCGCTTCCAGGAGGCGGCTGTCAGGCGTGGCGAGGATGATGCGACTCGTTCCCGGGCTCAGCCGGTTTGCCGCCTCGGCGCCGAACACAATCGCCAGATGTGCGCCCGTCCTCTGCGCGACGCGGCTCTCGAACAACTCTGCCGCCTTACGGGAAAGCGGTCCGGCTTCGGAGTCCAGGACGATGACGGCCCGCACCTGGTGCTGATCCACTATCTGAATCTCCGTAGCGAGGCCAACCGAAAGACTCAACAAGAAGAGAACAATGAGAAGGGCGGTCATTTTGATCACAAAAGGCCTCCTTACAAGAGAACCTGGCTCACGTGGATTCGCCGCAAAAAGTATCGCAAAACAAGCCGTTGCTTGCCCTCTCTTTAAGCTTTGAACACATCCGAAAAGACACCCGTGGTGTCCCAAAGTCCAGCGGACTTCGGGTTTCCAACTATCGGAGATTGATCGAACTCATTGTAATTCTTACAACTTGATCATTTGCCGGCCGCTGCCAAATAGTGTTCGGTGATCTCTTGTGGGGTCAGCGCACGAGTGTAAATGCTGACATCGCAAATTTTGCCGTAGAAATCGACAGTATGGTCATTTCCTCCGCCGATAAACACCTGCTCTTGCCCGGCCTGCGATCCTACTTCTCCCGAAATCTCCTGCGTCGTTTTCCCGTTGAGATAGACGGCAATGTTATTTCCCTGGCGGACCATCACCACATGATTCCATGTCT
>CAWGTQ010000046.1:0-23363 GCA_963825395.1 uncultured Acidobacteriota bacterium
GGATCGCATTCGGCACCCGACTTCACTACCAGCCGCAGGGTGGTGAGCGGCAGGGTGTGGCGCTCCACCACAACGACCTGAAGCCCGTTCGGCAGCGTCTGGATGGTCGGCGCCGGGATCACAATGGGCTTGGGCGGCGGCACGCTGGGCGGGTAATCCCGCGCCCGGAGCGGTGTAGCCAGGAATACGAGGACGATCAACACCCAATAAAGAGGTTTGCGTCCGGCGGAGGGCCAAGGGCAAGTCGGTCGCTCATTTGCGATAGATGCGAAGCGTTGGAGTGCGGCAGCTTGCTGCCGCTTTTTCACCAGCCAACTGGCTGGCTGGGAATTATAGTCTGGGTTGAAATTCCCGCGAGCAAGACCAGTCCCGCCAGTTCCCTTCCCCCATGCGGCGTGCGAAATCATCGGCCACCTCGCGTTCCGCCACCCAGACTGGCCTTCTCTCCCGCGCTTTTCTTGGGATAGACTTCTACCACCGTTTTGTTCTCCCGGACAAAATACTTCCTGGCCACGCGTTGGATGTCCTGTGGCGTGACGTCAAGAAAGCGTTGCAGTTCCGTGTTGACCAATTCCGGGTCCTTCAGAACCACGGCCGCATATCCCAACTCCTCCGCCCGGCTCTGCGCGGTTTGCCGACTGAGGATGAAATCGCGCAGGATCTGGTTTTTCGCCTTCTCCAGATCGGCGTCGGAAACAAGTTCGGTTTTGAGCCGGGTGAGTTCGGCCTCGACTTGCGTCTCGCCCTCGGCGGGAGAATGCCCACGGTTCATAACCGCGAAGACAAAAAACAGGTTGGGATCTTCCGTAAAATTTCCGCTGCTCTGCGCTTGCACGGCGATTTGCTTGTCGTAGATCAGCCGGGTGTAAATCCTCGAGCTCTCGCCGTCCGAAAGGATTTTGGAAGCTAGGCGCAGTGGGTAGGCATCTGGAGTGCCGTCGGCAGGCATGTGATAGCCCTCGACGAACGCCGGCAGCGCCACGTCCGAATCCATCCTCACCACGCGCTCCGCCTGTTGCGCTGGCTCTTGGGGAATACCGTTGGAATTCCGCGGATTCCCCGCACTGACCGGTCCCAAATACTTCTGCACATCGATAGCAGCTTGGCGCCAGTCCACGTCGCCTACAATGATCACAGTGGCATTGCTGGGAACGTAGTAGGTGTCGTAAAAATCCTGAATGTCCTGGATGCTGGCGTGGTTCAGGTCCTCCATGCTGCCAATGGTCATGTGCCGGTAAGGATGAACCGTGTAGGCATGGTCGTAAAGCGTCTCCACCACGGTGCCATAAGGAGGATTGTCAAAGCGCATGCGGCGCTCCTCCTCCACCACCTGACGCTCGTTGTTGAAGACTTTTTCGTTGATCTCCAAGTTGCGCATCCGGTCCGCTTCCAGCCACAGGACCACGGGGAGCATGTTGCTGGGTACCGTCTCCCAAAAGACCGTGGTGTCCTCCGTGGTATAAGCATTGTCCGTTCCGCCGCAACGAATGATGTAATCGGAGAATTCGTTGGAGCCGAGGTTCTTTGTCCCGTCGAACATCAAGTGCTCGAAGAAATGCGCAAACCCCGTCCTGCCGGGAACTTCGTTTTTCGATCCGACGTGATACCAAACCTGCACGTCGATTACCGGCGCGTCGTGCCTCTCCACAATCAGCGCGCGCAGGCCGTTATCGACCTTGACCTCGTGGATTTCGGTATAAGGAAGCTTGACGGAGGAAGCCGCGGCAGATTTGAGGACCAGGCCGAGTACAAAAGCCGCCAACACGAGACACGTGACGGCGCGCCGGCGGATTGGAAAATAAAATGTCAACGCGCTTAACCCGGATTTTTCACCGCGGGTTTGGAAAGACTGGGCTTTAGAGGCTGCGGTAAAAACCTTCCCACTGTCATCCTGAGGAGGCGAAGCCGGTCCTGAGCATCGCGAAGGAAGGATCTCTGTATTTGCTTGAAAATTCAAATGCAGGGGTCCTTCGCTTCGCTCAGGATGACAACACGGATGCGTTTTCCCACAACCTCTGAAGCCCCACCCTTTCGCCCCTACCACCACATCAGGTCGAAGGATGATTTTAGCACAGCGCGGCGGTCCGCTTTCTTTATACAAGCTTTGACCGCAACCTCATCAGCCGCAAAAGTGGCTCACCTGGCCGGAGTGTAAAGGTATTTCCCGCTCATCACCTTCACCGCAGGACCTGTTAGCGTGACCTCGCCACCTTGGGGCCATGCCACCCCCAGCGTGCCAGCCTCTGTCAGGACGCGCACGCGCCGGTCCGTAAGGCCATTGAGAATGGAGGCCACCGTGGCGGCGCAGGAACCCGTTCCCGACGACATCGTGTGACCGACTCCTCGCTCCCAAAATCTCACTTCGATTTCGTCCTTGGAGACCAGTCGGACGAACTCCACATTGGTGCGGTTGGGAAAATGCACGTTTTGCTCGATCTCCTGGCCCAGTCGCAGCCAATCGACCGTATCGAAATCCGCCACAAACACGCTGCAATGAGGATTCCCCATGGATGTGATTGTGACCGGCAAGTCACCCCGCGATGTTTTGAGAGGGACGCGAAGGAGGGGAGATGCGGTTTCAGGCGGCTCGAAGGGAATTTGTGCTGCGGTGAGGATCGGTGCGCCCATTCGTACTCGGAATATCCACTTCCCTCCGCTCGACTTCCCTTTTTCGAGCGTCTTCAGACCCGCAAGCGTTTCAATTTCCAACGTGCGTTTGTGGGGCTGGCCTTCAATGAGAAATGCCCCGGCACAGCGAATGCCGTTCCCCGACATCTCTGCTTCACTGCCGTCTGCATTGAAAAGACGGATTCGTGCGTCGTGGCCTCGCATTTTGGATTTCAAGACCACGATAAGTCCATCCGCGCCGGCACCGGTGTGGCGATCAAGAATTTTGCGCGCAAATCGGACAAGACCGGAGGGAAGATCGCCCGCAAGGACCACGAGCCAATCATTTCCCTGTCCGTGGTATTTAACAAAAGGAATAACTTTGGTCATAAATGAAGGCCGCCGATCGACCGCCGTCACATTCTCCGCAGCCGGTAAATTTTGAAGCTGCCCTCGCCCTGAAACTCCCCCTGATCTACGATTTCGAAATCCGTAAAAGCCTGGGGGTAAGCCTGCATGAGGTTATCGATAGCATCGCCTTCGCCGCGGATAATCCACTCCACCCACTTTCCTGGGTCGGTGTGCATTTGGGCCCAGTACTTGCGATTCCGATCCGTGAGAGTATTGCGAAAATAGATGCCGACTTCCGGCATCACGCAGGGCCACTTCCCCACCGCCACCAGGATACGTTTCCCGTCATAGTGCCCCCGCAGGAAATCGATGATAGCCCGCTGTCGTTGGGCACGACAAGGGGTATTCAAAACTCCTTCCTTCACCACTGGCAGGTCCCTTGCCCCGCGTGCCGTCAAGGCGACAAACTGTCTTCCCAGCACAGCCAAGAAAATGATCAGCAGTGCTACGCGGAGCTTCTTCCCTAAACGGGGGGAGAATACAAACGACGGAAACAGCGCGACCGCCGCAATCATTTCCACACCGTAGCGTAAATTGTAGTATGTGTGCGGGAAAAGCGTGGGTATATACAGCGGCACCGCTGCGTACGCCATCGCCTGAATATAGAACGGTAGCGGAACAATGAACAGCACGGCAACGGCTCTGCCGCGGGATTCGCGCAAACTTGCGCACCAGGCCACCAAACCGAGGACGGCTAACTCCAGTGCCCAGATACCGATCACCAGCTTAAGATCTTCCAGGTAATAGCGCGCGGAAAGGAGCAGGCTCCCATCCGTGGGATAAGGGAATGCCGTCGTTGCCATCTGGTGGGCGTAGATATCCTTCGCCGAGCCGAGTCCATTGTAGAATTCCAAAGGATTCTTGAAGCGATGGGCATTATGAATAAGCCACAACAGGGGTCCACTTCCGGCGAGGCCGGCGAAAAACAGCGCACGAAGGAAGCGCTGCCTCCACGGGCACGGACGGATCAGGAATACCAACAGGGCGGCAAAAGGAAGAACGTTCCAGCCCCCATAGCGAGTCAGCGTTCCCAGGAAGGCGGCTGCAGTCGCACCCGCCAGCGATTTCCAGGAGCCCGATTGCGAATAGCGAAAAAGGGCATAGGCAACCAGCACCGTCCATAGGATTGCAAGCGGCTCCGTCAGCGGCGTGCTCGCGAGGTAGAGGAAGCTCGGGCACATTAAGGCCCCCGCCAGAGCTGCAAGCCCCGCCGCCAGGTTACGATTGATTTCCGCCCCTAGCCGGAAGAGCAAATAGCAAGTCAAGGCAAACGCCGCAGAGGAAACGAATCCCCCTGCCAGGCCCGTGCGCCAAAGAAAATCGTTGGTGGCAAGAGGGGCACAGATCAGATGGTAGAGCGGCAACCAGACGCTGCCAATTTCCTCGTAGCCAGGGGTGAGGGAATCAAAGATGCGGCGCGCGCCCTCCATATGGGCAAGCCCGTCGCCATTGAGGTTTGAAAGTCCTCGGGTGTAAAAAAAGTCGAGGCTGGCGCAGGTTACTCCCAGAATCAGGATGGTTACTGCACCGTGCGCAGGGGCGGGAATGCGCCAGGGCTCAGGCTGAGATGCGTGGGATTCGGCGGCTGAATCATGCATCAAAATGTGTCAATTGCTTGATTTCGCGGTAACGCGATTCAATTTCCCCCGGCGTCAAGCGCAATAAGCGGCCCAGACCGAATTCCTCCACCGCAAAGCTCCCCATGACCGACCCATACACGGCGCAGCGCCGCAGATTGGCGTCCGACAGGTCGCCGGTGCGCGCCAAGTGGCCCATGAACCCGCCTGCAAAGGTGTCGCCGGCGCCCGTGGGATCGAAAACGTCATCGAGTGGGTAAGCGGGTACGGTGAAAATAGATTCCGGGCCGAAAAGCGTGGCGCCGTGCTCGCCGCGCTTGATCACGACCACGCGCGGGCCGAGCTTTTGAATGAAGGTAGCGGCCTTTTTCAAATTGTTCTGCTTGGAAAGCATGCGGGCTTCGCCCTCGTTGATCAACAAGATCTCTACCGTCTCCAGTACCTTGGCCAGTTCTTGCGGCATGCCGTGAATCCAGTAGTTCATTGTGTCGAGGGCGGTGGCCAAGAGATTGGGCAGCGCGCGGCGAACGTTGAGTTGCAGGGTTGGGACGATATTGCCGAGAAAAAGAAATCGGCTGTCGAGGTAGGCTGCAGGAATTTTGGGCACGAAGCTTTCAAACACGTTGAGCTGAGTTTCCAGCGTGTGTGCCTGGTTCATGTCGCCAGTGTATTCGCCCATCCAGCGAAAGGTTCGGCCAGGAACTTGTTCCACTCCCCTGGTGTCGATGGACCTCTCGCGAAAAACCCGGAAGTGTTGTTCCCCAAAGTCTTCCCCGACCACAGCAACCACGGAAACCGAAGTGAACCAGCTTGCGGTGACAGAAAAAAACGTCGCTGACCCTCCGAGTATTTCCTTCACGTCGCCGTAAGGCGTGCGAATGGAATCAAAGGCAATCGAACCAACCGCCAGGAGTGACATAGGAGTACCTTTTACCTCGCGAGAGTGGATTGACCGGCAGCCTTCACTTCAGATACTTGCCGACCAGCAGAGCCAGCTTTTTCTTAGTCGCGGTGGGGATCTTCTTGCGATCGGTCAGGATCGCGTGGGCAAGCGCCGAAGCGCATTTGCAATTCCGCTCCTCCGGGAGAGAACGCACCGCACGCCGCACAATCTTCTGGGAATTCTCCACGTTGCGCGAAAGATAGTCAAGGACTTGCGTAACCGTAACGGCGTCGTGATCGGGGTGCCAGCAATCGTAGTCCGTGACCATGGCCAGTACGGCGTAGCAGATTTCCGCTTCGCGCGCCAACTTGGCTTCCTGCAAGCTGGTCATTCCGATGATGTCCATGCCCCACGATCGGTAAAGGTTCGATTCCGCCTTGGTGGAAAACGCCGGGCCTTCCATGCAAAGGTACGTCCCACCCTTGTGAAACGCCACGTTGAGGCCGGCGCAGGCTTCCGCGAGCACGCCAAGAGCTGTGGGACAAACAGGAGTATCGAACCCGACATGCGCCACGAGGCCGCCCCCGAAGAACGTGGAGATGCGCTGGCGGGTGCGGTCAACGAACTGTGTGGGTAGCGCCATGTCCATCGGATGGAAATCCTCACGCAGCGAACCCACGGCGCTTACCGAGATGATTCTCTCCACGCCAAGCTTTTTGAACCCGTAGATGTTGGCGCGAAAATTAAGCTCCGAAGGACTGATCACGTGGCCCCGTCCATGGCGGGCTAGGAACGCAACTTGCCGTCCTTCGAGCGTCCCGACTATATAAGCGTCCGAAGGTTTTCCAAAAGGGGTGGTGATACGCACTTCGCGCGCCTTTTCCAGACCCGGCATATTATAAAGACCGCTGCCACCGATGACTCCAATCTGTGCTTTGGCCAAACTTCCTCCTATACTCTCGGCCGAGGTGATTCGAAAAGTTAGTCCACTAGTTGCGTGGAAATTTTGCCATCAATGTTTACCAATCGTACCCAAGGAATGCAAGGGTCATGGGGAAAGACCACCAGTGCCTTGGCCTCAGCCAGTTCCGGCAAAAGGCGTTTCTTGTTGGCCAGCGTCTCCAGAGGATATAGGTCAAAGCTGGTCATCCAGGGATAGGCAAGATGGGAATTCGTGGGCACGAGATCTGAGGGAAAGAACGCCGTGTCACCTTCCGATTCCACCCGCACGCATTGCATATACCGAGTGTGCCCCGCGCCAACCTCCACACGCACGCCCGGAACGATCTGCGCGTCCCCATCCAGGAATTCCGTGTGCGCCTCCGCTCCAGCGAAAAAATGCTCCACGTAGCTGGCGCGATTACGCTCCGTGGTGTGGTGCGCGTCTTCCCATTCCCCGCGCTGGATGAAATATCGCGCCCGGGGAAAAGTCGGCACTAACTTTCCGTCCTCGCGCCGAACATTCCACCCGCAATGGTCGAAGTGTAAGTGCGTATTAATGACGATGTCGATGTCTTCAGGTTTCAGATGCAGATTCTGGAGTTCACCGGGGAGGGTCCGGGAGTGATCGACACCATAAATCTCGTTGAATTTGGCGTCGAATTTATCTCCGATGCCGGTCTCCACCAGTATATTATGGCGACCTGTTTGGATCAGCAGGCAAGTCAAACTAATGCGGACACGATTGCGCGCGTCAGCAGGGATCTTTTTCTCCCACAGCGCCTTGGGAATAATCGAGAACATCTGCCCGCCATCGAGCAGGAAACTTCCATCGGAAATAGCGTGGAGGTCGATATGCGCCTAGTTTCATGATTCCTCAATCAATTCGATCAGCACGCCGGCGGTGCTCGAAGGGTGAAGAAAGGCAACGCGCTCGTTGCCAGCCCCCATACGGGGGAAGCGATCAATCAGACGCACGCCGTCGCTCTCTAATTGCCGCAGCGCTTCCTGCAAATCAGGGACGGCGAGCGCTAGATGATGAATTCCTTGGCCGCGTCTGGCGATAAAACGCGCGATGGGGGAATCCGCCGCTGTGCTCTCCAGCAGTTCCAAGCGGCTATCGCCCAGGCGGAAAGCTGCCACGCGCACCTTCTGCTCTGCAACCATCTCTTCCGCTTCGGGCGCTTTCCCCACCAGTTTCTGAAAGAAAGGGACGGCCCGCGCAAGTGATTCCACTGCGATCCCCATGTGATGAAACTTGACTCCGCCGCCGGGTGAAGAAAATGCGGGGTGGGAGCTTCCACTCGCCGAAAGCAGTGAAGCGATGATTTCCTCCACAACCTGCTGCGGATCACTTTGATGCGACAGTAAATCACCAACCCGCCGGTCAAGTGACCCGTCGAGGAACAGTCCCGCAACGGCTCTTTCAAAGAGCGTTTGTCGCAGTAAATCCAAAAGCCGTGAGCGCATGTGCTCTTTGCGCCGGGGTCTTGTCACATCGTTTTTCTCGCTGAAGGCATGAAACTCATCGAGCACTTGGATCAACTCTGAGATTCCCTGTCCCGTGGTGGCCACGGTTCTGACAATGGGAGGGCGCCAGCCATCGGGGCGAGAAGCCAGGGAAAGCATCGCCGTGACTTCTTGCTCGACGCGGTCGGCCCCGGCACGATCCGCTTTATTGATGACATACAAATCGGCGATTTCCATCACTCCGGCTTTAAAGGTTTGAATGTCGTCGCCCAAACCTGGCACTAACAGGAGAACCGTCACGTCGGCAAGGCGTGCGACTTCCACTTCATCCTGCCCCACCCCGACGGTTTCAATCAGAATGGTTTCGCAGCCCGCGGCGTCGAGGATCGTTACCGCATCCTGCGTCGTAGGGGCAAGCCCGCCGAGTTGCCCCCGCGTTGCCATGCTGCGGATATAAACGCCCGGGTCATTGGCGAGGCTTTGCATGCGCACACGGTCGCCCAGGATTGCGCCACCGGAGAAGGGGCTGGTGGGATCGACCGCAAGGATTCCGACGCGCCCATCGCGGCGGCGATACTCGATCGCCAGTTTTTCCACCAGCGTGCTCTTCCCCGCCCCCGGCGAGCCCGTAAGCCCCACCACCCGCGCACGCCCCGCCCTTGGGAACAACTCGCGTAGCAGCGGAACCGGCCGCGGGGTCACGATTCTCCACAGACGAAATGGCCCGGGCGATGGCGCGCCGGTCACCCGCAAGGACTTTATCCACGAAGTCGTGATCTATCTCGGGCATGGCAAAATTCTGACTGGAAGGGCCACGGCCCAGCCGCTCGGAAACATTGAGGAATTGCGTGGAAAACCTAAATGCGTCTCGGGCAATGGTGGAATACCCTCGTCTATCTGCCCATAATTCAGGCTATAACACAACCCGGAGGGCGTCAAGAAAACGACGCATTCCACATCCCCGCCTCGCAACCATGCTAAGCTAATGCGGAGCATAGGACGACGGGGCGTGCTGTCCGCAAGAAGTGCGTGGCCACCCCAGCCCTTGCACAGACAGGATTCGGAGGACGCGAATTTTCCCGATGATGTTCAAATATCTAACCTGTTGTCTGGCTCTTGTACTGGCCTTCGCGGTGGCATCAGCGCGCGAGCGCCAGCCACAAACCGCAAAGGTCACCGTTCAAGCCGGTCAAGCAGGTTGCCGGGTAGATTTGGACGCGGACGCAGGCGGGCGTCACCGACGCCGCTGGGAATCTAATCATCGCGAATGTTGACCCCGGTGACCATTACATCCACGTGCGATGCCCGGCAAGCCTGAGGCGGCCTACTTCATCTCGCCCAAGGCCAATGAGGAAGTTCGAATCGGCCCGGCACCGGATGCGCCGACTTCACCGGCGGCGAGCGATCCTGCCGCCCTGGCCGAGGACAAAATCCAATTGCGGCGACTGGTGCAGCAGGCTGTCCAGTTACGCGCGCAAGCACGATTGGACGAAGCGGTCGCCGCTCTTCGCCAAGCCATGAAGCTGGATCCGGAAAACTCCGATCTGCACCGCGAGTTGGGCATCACCTTCTTGCTGGCAAAAGAATGGAAGCGCGCCCGGGTGGAAATGATCGAGGCTATCCGGCATGATCAGACCGACGCCGACGCCCACAATGGCCTTGGCTATGCGCTGGAGAAACTCGGGGATATTGACGGCGCGGTGAAGGAGTATCGCACCGCCACCCACCTTGAACCTGATGACCCAACCTATCGCACTCACTACTTCGAAGCCCTCGTGAAAATTCAAGCGCGGCAAGAAGTAAAGAAATGAAGCGGGAATACTCCTGCACGAACTATCGGGAAACCCGGCAAAGTCAAAGCGTCCGGGATGCACGACCAGCGGAGGGCGCCCTTCAGGATGCCGCGGCTCTCCGTGGCGCAACGACCTCACGCAGGACCTTCATAGCGCGTTCACATCCGGCCCGATCGACGTCCAGGTGGGTCACCATTCGAATGCTTTGCGTGTTCGTGGCGTTCGCCAAAATGCCTTGCGTAGCCAGGAGCCTCGAGATTTCGTAACCTGTCAAGCCTGTCCCGGAAACGTCAAAAAACACGATATTGGTGACTACCTTAGCGGCATCAATCTTGATTCCAGGAATTTGCGCCAACTCTTGGGCCAAAAACCTGGCATTGGAGTGATCAATATGAAGTCGCTTGGGACTCTCCTCCAACGCGATGAGGCCGGCGGCTGCCAACACGCCAGCTTGACGCATTCCGCCTCCGAGCATCTTCCGGACGATACGCGCCTCCTCGATGAATTCTTTGCTCCCAACAAGCATGGATCCCACCGGCGCGCCCAATCCCTTCGAAAGGCAGAACATCACGGAGTCAAACTTTTTGGTGAGTTCCACCACGGACTTTCCCAGGGCCACGCTGGCGTTGAAAATTCGCGCGCCATCAAGGTGTACGGGCAGTCCGACTGCGTGCGCATGGTTAACGATGTCATTCGTATTCGCCAGCGGATAGACCGAGCCACCTGCCAGGTTTGAAGTGTTTTCGAGTCCGACGAGTCCGGTGCGAGCACGATGGTCATTCCGGCCGCGAACGTGAGGAGCGATCAGGTCCCAAGTCAATATCCCGTCTTCGGCGTGAACGGTGCGGGGCACGACTCCGGAGAACGCCGCGACCATTCCCATTTCAAAGTTGTAAACATGGCAGCGGTCCTCGCAAATGACCTCCTGCCCATGGTGGGTTAAGACCTTGATAGCCGTCTGGTTCCCCATGGTCCCGGAGACAACATACAGGCCCGCTTCGCGCTCGAAGATTTCCGCTGCCCGATCCTGGAGACGGTTAACCGTAGGATCCTCGCGGTAGACGTCATCCCCCACCTCGGCGTCGCGCATAGCCTTGCGCATCGCGTCGGAAGGCTTCGTGACGGTATCGCTGCGCAAATCTATATTAGGTACTGGCATCGATTCTCACGCTCCGATAAATAATAATGACCCACACGCATTATACCGGCTGCAGCAAATTTCCGGCATTATTCCCCTCATGCGGAAACGAATTCCTGAAAAATCTCATTCGAGACGAGGTACGCCTGGCGAGCCAAGCACGCGCGATCTCCTTGGCAAACGACCCAGCCCTCATGCGCGAGATTCTGAATTTTATCTTCCCAACGCTTGAGGCAATTCCCTCCCCAGCGCGCCCTTGCCTCCTCCAAATTGACGCCTTCCACTTGCCGCAGTCCGAGGAAAAGGAATTCTTCCACCTGTTCTTCGACCGTCAGGGTGCGAAACTCGTCGATGGGTGACTTCCCCTCGCGCAATTTCATCAGGTAACTCTCCACATCGACCGTATTCGACCAACGCCGTGCGCCGTCAAAAGAATGGGCGCCCGCACCAAGGCCCACATAGGGTGCAAGCTGCCAATACTTTCGATTGTGGCGCGACTCAAACGCCGGCGGGGCGAAGTTGGAAATCTCGTATTGGGCGTAACCTTCGTTCGCGAGAAACGCACAGCCGGACTCGTAAGCGTCCGCCATGAATTCATCCCCCGGCACTGAGGCGGCATGATATCGATTCCCGCCGTGGACCACTTCCCTCCCCAAGCGGCTCTTTTCGTCAACCTCAAATAGGTAGAGGGACACGTGCTCCGGCCGCAGCTTCACGGTGGCCTCCAGGCTGCCTTGAAATGACTCCTCCGTTTGGTAAGGCAATCCGGCAATCAAATCCAGGTTGATATTTTGGAAGCCCACCTGACGCGCCTTATGCACAAGGTTGAAGCTGTCCTCGACAGAGTGCAAGCGGCCAACAGCACGGAGTTCCCGGCCGTCAAACGTTTGCGCGCCGATGCTCAGCCGGTTCACTCCTAGGCCTTGCAAAGCGTGAAGCAAACTGGCGTTTGCTGCGCCGGGAGTCGTTTCCAGCGTGAATTCGACGTCCTCACACCAGTGCAGATGACCCTGCAACGCACGGACGACATGGCCCAGGGGTTCGACTCCCAGCAAAGTTGGTGTGCCGCCGCCGATGTAAATGGAATCGACACGACGTAAGAGGAGGTCGCGGGGGATGCCGTACACAGCAAAAACACCTGCCCACCCTTCCAGTTCCTGCTGCAGGTTCCGGGTGTACTGATCGAAGATAGTGCTCCGCTCCACGCGCGAGCTGAAATTGCAAAAGCTGCACTTGGAAGCGCAAAATGGCACCTGGACGTAGATGCCGAGGGTTTGCATGTACGCGATGGGTGCGGTGCTCACTTTGGGGCCCATCTGATGGGGTAATTGTTGGATACCAACCACCTCAATCCGGCACCACTTTGATTCGTAACTCGCGTCGCCGCGGGCCGTCAAAATCGCAAAAGAAAACTCCTTGCCACCGGCCCAGGATCAGGCGCCCGCTTTCGACGAGCAAGGACTTCGAGTTCCCAATCACTGCAGCCTTCAGGTGCGCGTCGCAATTGCCATCGTTGTGGTGATAGTTGCTGTCTCGTGGCGCCAAGGATTTCAGGAAATGGTCAAGATCCCTTTGCAAAGCCGGATCCTCATTCTCGTTGATCAGAATCGCCGCGGTGGTGTGGGGGACGAAGAGGAAACATGTTCCGCTTTGCGTCCCCGAGTCGGTCACGACCTTTTGAACAAGACTCGTGATGTCCTTGAATTCGACCCGCGCATGCGTTTCAACATAGGCAGTGTGCAGCCGGGCAAGAGTACGCAGGGAAGGAATTGCTTTGCTGGCTTCGGGTGATGCCATAGATCCTCACGCTTTCAATCACTCTTGGATGGTTCGTACCCTTCACGGGGTCCTAAGGTGTGGCGTGCGCGCGATGGAGAACCTCCGCTAAGGCGGCCGGCACGGGAGGATAGACCGCAATTACGGGCACAGTCTTCTTGACAAGCTCCGCTGTGCGCTGCACGTTCAACCTTTCAAACAGGAAAGCGAATTTCCGCTCCAAGTCATATCCAATCCTGTTTCGGACGTCGGCCCCAAGCTCCCAAAACCTTTTCTTTAAGGGCCCGAAAGCCTTTTTCCGGGTCTTGTAAATGAACTGTTCGTCAGTATCTCCGGGGTTCTTTTCATCTGCATAAGTCTTTCGCAGATACTTGTAAATCTCGTCTTTGAAGTCGCGCGGGAAAGCAGAATTCTCGAATATCAAATTCTGGAACTCCGTCGCCAGGTGAACCTCCGCAGTTTCGCACTCCACAAACTTATGGAAGGCGTCCGATGGCAGAGTGGAGGCGCCATGCTGCACAGCTCCGGCCATGCCGTAGTGGTCACGGGCCGCCTCCGAGAGCTTGCGCAAGGTTTCGAAATCGATGGCAACCCGCGCCACCGTTCCATCCGGAAGAACCACGCCGCCGTGCGTTGTGCCGGTTTGGACGCTGATCTTGGAGAGCCCTTTCTTTTTGCCAGCGTATTTTGAAAGCGTGGCGAGGAAGCCCTCCATGTAAGCGGTCAGATCCTCAACCGTGGAGTTCTGCTTTCCCACTTCTCCGATCTCGCCCCCCAAGGAAATGGAGATCCCCTTGGGCTCAATCGCCCGAAGGAATGCGGCAAACTTGGCGCTAAATTCGAAATTTGTGCGCTGTTGCTCCCGCACTCCCGGCTTGCTGAGATCAACCAAGGTTGAGGTATCAATGTCGATGTTGTAATATCCGGCCGCGACCGATTCCTGGGTAAAGTCACGAATTCCCTGCGCTTCCGCCTCGGGATCCTTGGCGAATTTGTTGGCATTGGCCTGGTAATGGTCACCCTGAATGAAGATCGGACCTTCATAGCCTTCCTTCAAAGCCGCAGCCATCATGACGGTTGCGTACTCGGACGGTTTTTGGTCAGTAATGTTGCTCTCACTGCGAGAAAGTTCAAAAATGAAAGCGCCCGCCTTCGTATGCAGCGCGGCCCGGAAAACGGCCCGGGCCACATCATAGCTCAGGCCGCGGATGTTGATTGCCGGCACGGTAAAGCCGCCGACTTCTTTTCTCCCCCGAGTTTCATAAAGGCCTTGAATCGATGACGGAATGACCCCCAATTCCAGGCCTACGCGCCGGATAACCCAGCGGGCCGCGTTACGAACTTCTTCACCTTCCGAGAAAACGGCGTTCCATACGAGCAAATCCAGGGTCTGCGAAATGAACTTTTGTGGGTTTCTCAGAACGATTCCACCACTATCTGAAATCTCATAAACCGCACGATCGCGATTAACTAAATCGAGCGCGGAACGAACATTCATGTTGGCCCCTCGAAATGAGCTCACCCCATCTATTGCAGCTTTCGATTATACCAGACTGTCGAAAATCAAGTTTTGAAAGGTGTGCCGCGACGATTCAAGGGATGGTCACCCAATCGCGCTCCGTAGACCATGCGTGAGGTTCATAAGGCCAAACTTGCGAGCCTTCGGTTTCCCCCTCGTATTGAAACGAGTGGGGGGATTTCAAAACTTGAGGGTTTGATGATCTGAGCAGCGCACTTGGGTCTGGGCGAGCAGCCGGTCGAGCAACTCGTAGCCGGCACGCCCCAGGAAATACGCCCCACCCACACGTCGTTCCTGCAAATCCTTGTGCGGCAGGAGGAACCGAGACAGGGCCTGCACATGACGGACGAGCAAATCCGAGCGACCTAGCGCGGCTCGGGTCAGCTTGCCACGCAGTCGCTCCATCTGGTATTTCATTTTCTCTTTGGCATGTTGGAGTGTATCAAGTAAGGTAGGGTCAAGCTTTTCGATATCGCCTTGCAGACGGTCCAAAAGCTGCGCCAATTCGCGCTCGCCTTGATCGAAGCGCTCCGACCAACCCTCGGCAAATCCGATGGCGGCGATCTTGTTGTTCAAGTGCTCGTCGCCCTGCCACACATCCTCCAGGTTCAGTTTATACTTTTCCATCAGCCGGTCGGTACGAGAATCGAGCAGCGTGAACGCCGCGCGTGGAAATACCACAGGCTGCGGACGGTCCAACGCCCGATAGAGCGATTGCGCCTGGGCGAGATAAGCCAATTCGGAAGGGCCCGCCACATAAGCCAGCGTCGGCAGAAGCCAGTCCTGAACCAACGGGCGCAACAGCACGTTAGGTGAAAAGTCCAGCGGCCGTTCAGCGAGTAAGAATTGAAGCTTGGATAAAGAGATCTCCTCGCTCCCGTCAATCAAGAACCTGCCGTTCCGCTGATGCAGGGCCACTCGGTCTCCGTGCCGGGCCACAAAGACCAACGTGGAATCCTCGACCACGTGGACTTGAGCGTGATAGCCGCGCTGCACCAATGCGCTTGAACTTTCCAAAACGCCCGCGCGGAGTTCCGCCGCCTTCCCTAGCGCCTGCTGATAAACCCCGACACTAAGCCGATGTACGGATTCATCCAACGGGTCCATCAGAATCACGCCCCAGCGGCCGAAAAGTCGGGTCATGAACTTCGCAAAGCTCTTTCCCCACGTCACGCCGGGCACATAGCACTCCCGCAAGTCTTCGAGCAGCCGGTAGCGCGATTCACCTTCCGGCAGGGCCGATTCCAATTGGCTAAGCGCCGCGGAAATCTCCGCCGTGTGGCGGACTTCGCCCACCGGCGAGCGTGGAGAGGGGCGGTCCCCGGAATCACGGAGCGGCAGCAGATTGTACTCTTCATCGAAGGTTGCTCCTTGCGAAACCTCCTCTAAGTCATGGTCCTCCGTAGCCAACCAAAACACGGGAACGCAAGGAAGGCCCTGCTCCGACAGAGACTGTGCAAGCCGCACGGTCGTGAGCGCCTTGTAAAGCGTAAATGCCGGACCGGAAAACAACCCCACCTGCTGGCCTGTCACAACAGCGAAGGTGCCCGATTCGCTCAGCCGTTGGATGTTCGTCAATGTGGGCTCCGAACAGCCAAATGCCCGATTCTGTCGCGCCAAGGCCGCCGCAATTTCCCCGCGTGCTGTTACGAATTTGCTCATTTGAGCAGCGACGGCTTGGTAGCTTCGGGGATCGTACGGTGAACCGCTATAAAAGTGGCTGACCCTGTCGAAGTGGTAGAGATAATCCGTTAGGAGTGCGCTGGAGTGCGGTACGTGGGTGTACGGGATGCAAGTCGCAGTCATGTGGATTAATTATCCTACACGGTCCGCCTATTGACCGCAATGTCTTAGCAGTTACCGCCACTGGTTTGATCACACGTGCACGGACAGGCTAAAGTTATTGGATGTGCGAACCCCAGCCGGGTTACGAAAGCGAATGTTAAAGAGAAGAGATTGGGTGGAAGGTGCATGCGCCGCATAGGCTCCGCACCCCTATCGGGTGAAGTAGTACAACCCTCAATAAGGCGCGTTGATCTTAACCCAAGCTATATGAGTCGCATGGGTGGCTGACCAATGGGCAAAGGTCGAGGGAGCGCCTTGCCACCACCGTTTGCCGGCTGCCGGGATTCTACTTGCCAGTGGTCAGCGGATTTCCGCAAAACGTATCGCTGACGAATGACCAACTCGGTCACATTCGGGCTCTGAAACCTAACATATGCCTCAGCCGTGTCACCATGGAACTTAACTTCCTCGACTTCTAAATCCATGTTGTTGAAGACACCTTGCGGCAGGTTTCGCACATGATCCTTGATGACCGGCGGAATCGCCAAAGTGGCGGCAAGATTCTGCGCGGTTCCGGCCATATCTTGGAAGGCAGGCCTGGCAGAAGGATTCGGTTTGAAGGGCTCCAGGGGGCGTGCCGCTGGGGAATGGGCGGGTTTCACCGGAACTACTGTCTTCGTGGCCACGGCCGGTACGGTAGTGGCTGGCGTTCGTCTCGGCGTCCGTAGAAATGCGTCCAATTCCTGCTCGACCTGCGCGATCCCCTTCTCGTGCCGCTCCCGAGCTTTTTGGATCCGCCAGTCCACGACCGGCTGAGCTAGATATCCGCCGACAGCCAAGATGGGTTTCCAAGGCAGCAAAATGAAGAGCACCACAAGCGCACATCCCCAAAAGCCATAAAGCGCCAGCACACTAACCAGTACCGCTTGCAAGGCAATACGGATCTCCGCTTCATTCGTAATCATTGTTTCCTCACATGGCAAACGCAAGGGCTCCGCTCAAAATGCCTTTGCGCGGTCTACCAGTTTCCGGCACGGGCCTCTGTGACCCTCTGGAATATCCCCGGGCAGCCGACACAAGAAACTTTGCCCGTTCGCGATCAATATCCCCAAACTGGCCAACCGACGGCCGAATCCTCCCCCCGCTGGGCAAGTCTTGCCGGACTTCTACTGCTAAGTCCCGGCCAGGCAAGCAAACCACGAGGGAACATGCAAATCGCGTGCCATACCTCTTTCACAGGTGACGGAGTTTCGACCCCGTCCCAGCATTGGGACGGACATTTCCAAACGCAAAGACGATGCTTTGCGGAGATAAGACTTTTCTAAATTTTGCCATACTTAGGCGGGTCTAATAAATCGTCACAATCGTGACCTTTTCAGAACAATGTAGATGCAAGACGCGCCCGCTTCGGCATTGCCAATGAGTACACGGCGCGGATGCCGCGTCAGCCTCCGTGATTGGCGGGAACCGTTGCAGACTTATCATGGGCCAGGCTTAGACGGCCAGCCCCGCATTCGCTTCGCGGAGGGCCGCCGCAATTTGTTTCTTTTCTCGGGCGGAAGTGGGCAGCAAAGGAAGCCGCGGGGTTCCTCCGTGGTAACCGCACAGGTCGAGCGCGGACTTGACCCCTGCCACACCATAAGGGATAGCGATTTTCTGGGCCAGCGGCAAAAGGCGTTGCTGTAAATCGCGCGCTTCCGTGGGATGCCGGTGAACGAACGCTTGGTAGAGCCCCACGCAGAGCGAAGGGGCGAAGTTGGCCTGGCCCAGCACCCCTCCCACCGACCCTGCGCACAGCGCGTCGTAGAGAATTGATACTGCTCCTACGAACACCCGGAATCCCGGGCGTACCTTGCGTAGAACGGCGCGCACAAAATCCAGCTTTCCGGAGCTTTCTTTGAGCCCCACTACGTTCGGCAATCGCGAGAGATGGACGATCGTCTCCACGTCGACCTCAAGGCCCGTGAACTGGGGGATGGAATAGACCAGCACGGGCCGTTTGACCCCGGCAGCTACCGAACGGTAGTGGGCCACAAGAGCAGCGCAATCCATGCGCGGTCTGAAGTAATTCGGGGTGAGCACCAGGAGCGCGTCGGCTCCGCGCGCCACTGCTTCCCGGCTGAGTTTGAGTGTGGCGCTGGTGCTTTCCAAACCCGTACCCGCGATGAGAATCTCTGGCGCTTTTACGACTTCCCGGCTGACCTCGACCAGCCGCAACCGCTCGCTTTCCGTAAGGTACGGCGCCTCGCCGGTCGAGCCCGCCACCACAATTCCCCCTAGTCCAATGCCGGAGATCCGGCTCAGGTTGTCCCGGAAAAATCCCTCATCCACATCGCCGCGGCGATTGAAGGGCGTGACGACGGGGCAGATAACCCCTTTCAGGTTTTTGATAACTTCGTTCCTTGTCATGGTCGTCTCCTTAGCCACCGACGTTTAGTGTTGATGGAGTTTTTGCAAACTCTCCACGTGCGTTTGACCTTCCTGGCAGGCGCGAATTCCCTGGATCGCCGCATCGGCTGCGGAAAGCGTCGTGATGCAGGTCACTCCGTGTTGTACGGCCGCGCGTCGGATGGCTTTTTCGTCGAAGCGCGACTTTCGCCCCAGAGGCGTGTTGATGATCAGATCGATCTCGGCGCTCTTAATGCGGTCCACGACATTGGGCCGCCCCTCGTTGACTTTAAAAACTCTTTCCACCTTGATACCCGCGGCGCGCAGGGCTGCGGCTGTGCCCCGGGTAGCGATAAGCGTGAAACCCAGGCTTTCCAAGTCGCGCCCAATGTGGATCATGCTGTGTTTGTCGTGGTCGTTCACGGAAATAAAAACCCGGCCCTTGACGGGTATTCGCTGGTGCGCACCAAGCTGGGCTTTCGCGAATGCCAACCCGAAGCTATCCGCAACGCCCATGACCTCGCCGGTGGATTTCATCTCCGGCCCGAGAATCGTGTCCACGCCAGGCAGTTTCTGAAACGGGAAAACGGGCGACTTCACAAAGGAATGGCTGACGGGCAACTCAGAGGGCAGGCCGAATTCCGCGAGCTTGCGGCCGACCATCAGGCGCGACGCAATTTTGGCGAGTGGGAAGCCTGTCGCCTTGCTCACATAAGGCACCGTGCGGGAGGCACGCGGATTCACTTCCAGCACGTAAACCTTGCTATTCTGGATGGCGTACTGCACGTTCATCAGGCCCACAACTTTGAGTTCGCGCGCCAGACGAACCGTGTATTCGCGCAGAGTCTGGCGCTGGTCCGCGGGGATGCTTACCGCGGGCAGCACGCAGGAACTGTCACCAGAGTGAATCCCGGCCTCCTCGATGTGCTGCATGATGCCCGCCACAACCACGTCCGTGCCGTCGGCGAGTGCATCCACATCAACTTCCGTAGCGTTTTCAAGAAAGCGGTCAACCAGAATCGGAAAGGCTCTTTGCAATTCTTCCGCGCGCAGAACGTATTCCCGCAGCGTGGCTTCATCGTATGCGATCACCATCGCCCGGCCGCCCAGCACGTAAGAAGGCCGCACCAAGACAGGATAGCCGATGCGCGCGGCGATCTTGAGCGCTTCCTGCACGTTCATTGCGGCCCCGTTTTCGGGCTGCGGGATTCCCAGGTCAGCGAGCAGCTTGCCGAAGTGCTTGCGATCCTCCGCCAAATCGATGGATTCCGGCGACGTTCCCACAATGGGCACACCTGCAGCCTTGAGCTGGCGGGCCAGATTCAAGGGCGTTTGCCCTCCGAATTGTACGATGACGCCCGCGGGCTTTTCCTCATCGACAATCGCCATGACGTCTTCGAAAGTCAGCGGCTCAAAATAGAGGCGATCGGAGGTGTCGTAATCGGTGGAGACCGTCTCCGGGTTGCAATTCACCATGATTGTCTCGAAGCCCTCGTCTTTGAGGGCGTACGAGGCGTGGACGCAGCAGTAATCGAACTCGATTCCCTGTCCGATGCGATTTGGGCCGCTGCCCAGAATCATAATCTTGCGCCGCGTGGTGGGCTCAGCCTCGTCTTCTTCTTCGTATGTCGAATAGAGATAGGGTGTAAAGGATTCGAATTCCGCCGCGCACGTATCCACACGTTTGAAAACGGGCCGCACACCGAGTGCCAGGCGGCGCTGCCGCACTTCCTCAGCGCTCTTTCCCCAGATTTCCCCGAGGTTAGGGTCGGAGAATCCATATTGCTTGGCGATGTACAGCACGCTGACAGGAACGTTCGCAAGCGTGAAGCGCCTTAACTCGCCCTTGAGCTCAAGAATCTGTTGAAGCTGATTCAGAAACCACGGGTCGATGCGCGTGATTTCGTACAACAAATCGAGGCTGTAGCCAATCTCGAAGGCATGCAAAAGGTCCCACAGCCGTTCGGGGTGCGGAATCGCCAGGCGCCGTTCCAGTTCAGCGGGATCCGATGGCGAAGTGGGGGCTTTGCGGCCGGTCTCGAGCGAGCGGATCCCCTTCATCAACGCTTCCTTGAATGTGCGCCCGATCGCCATGACTTCACCCACCGACTTCATCTGCGGCCCCAGAGTGTGGTCCGAGTCGGGGAATTTTTCCTGGGCCCACTTGGGAATCTTGGCGACGACGTAATCGATGGTGGGCTCAAAGCAGGAAGGAGTCTTTTTGGTGATGTCGTTGGGGATTTCATCCAGGGTATAGCCCACCGCCAAGCGCGCGGCAATCTTGGCAATGGGAAAGCCCGTGGCTTTCGACGCCAGCGCCGAACTGCGCGAAACGCGCGGGTTCATTTCAATCACCACCATCCGGCCCGTCTCGGGGCTGACGGCGAATTGGATGTTCGAGCCACCCGTCTCCACCCCCACGGCGCGGATCACCTTGAACGCCGCATCCCGCATGATCTGATATTCCTTGTCGGTCAGCGTTTGCACGGGCGCCACGGTGATGGAGTCGCCGGTGTGGACGCCCATGGGATCAAAGTTTTCAATCGAGCAGACCACCACGGCGTTATCAGCATGGTCGCGCATGACCTCGAGCTCAAATTCCTTCCAGCCGACTACGGATTCCTCCACCAGCGCTTCGTGCACGGGGCTCAACTCGAGGCCATAACGCACCTTCTCTTCCAACTCCTCGCGGTTATAGGCCATTCCCGCCCCCGTGCCGCCCAAGGTGAATGACGGACGGATGATCAGTGGGAATCCCACTTGGCGGGAGAACTTCAGCGCGCCTTCAACCTTGTTCACCAGGATGCTCTTCGGCACCTCGAGGCCGACTTGCAACATGGCGTCCTTGAACCAAAGGCGGTCTTCAGCCATCTTAATGGCCTTCAATGACGCGCCAATTAATTGCACATTGTACTTGTCGAGCACGCCGCTCTCCGCGAGCTCGACGGAAAGGTTCAGCGCCGTCTGCCCGCCGACGGTCGGTAAAAGCGCATCGGGCTTTTCCAGCGCAATGATGGCCTCAAGATATTCGGCGGTGAGCGGCTCGACGTAAGTGGCGTCAGCAAATTCCGGATCGGTCATGATGGTGGCGGGATTGGAATTCACCAAAACCACCTCGTAGCCCTCCGCCTTCAGCGCTTTGCAAGCTTGTGTCCCGGAATAGTCAAACTCACACGCCTGGCCGATAACAATCGGCCCGGAACCAATGATCAGAATTTTGTGCAAATCAGTACGTTTGGGCATGTATCTAATTCTGAATTATGAATTACGAAATATGAATCGAAAATGCCGCCCATTCTTGGGTGCGCCATCCAACCTACTTTTCCGCAATTCATAATTCATAATTTATAATTGTCTAAACTCTTCCATCATTTTCACAAACCGGTCAAACAAATACGCCGAATCGTGCGGGCCGGGCGAGGCCTCGGGGTGATACTGCACGCTGAACAGGGGCATGTTTCGATGCCGCAGGCCTTCGAGCGTATCGTCGTTCAGGTTCTTATGGGTCAGAATCACCTCGCTCGCCTTCAGTGAATCCGGGTCCACTGCAAAGCCGTGGTTTTGCGCGGTGATTTCCACCTTCTGGGTTTCGAGATTCAGAATGGGATGATTGCCGCCGTGGTGGCCGAACTTGAGTTTGTAGGTCTTCCCTCCCAGGGCGAGGCCGATGATCTGGTGGCCGAGGCAGATCCCGAAGATGGGTACGCGCCCCATCATGTCGCGCACCGCCTCCGCCGCGTACTCGATGGGTTCGGGATCGCCCGGCCCGTTGGATAGAAACACCCCATCCGGTTCAAGCTCCATGACCTCTGCCGCGGTGGTCATAGCGGGCACGACGGTGACGTGGCAGCCGACATCCACCAGCCGGCGCAAAATGTTTTGCTTGATGCCGTAGTCATATGCTACGACATGGAATCGCGGCTCAAGAGACGGGTGACTTTCTCCTGCCATAATGTGGCGCGAGGGCTCAGTCCAATCATAGCGCGAGCTTGCCGTAACGTGGCTGGCAAGGTCAAGGCCGACCATGCTCGGTGAGGCCTTGGCTTTCGCCACCAAAGCCTGCCCATCGGTATCAACCGTGGAGATGACTCCGCGCATGGCACCGTGCTTGCGCAAGTGACGGACGAGCGCCCGCGTATCGATGTGGGAAATGACAGGAATGCCGTAGTTTGCGAGGAACTCAGAAATTTGTTCTTCCGAACGCCAATTACTGGCCAATTCGGAAAGCTCACGTACCACCAAACCTTCCGCGTAAGGCCGCGCGGATTCACAATCGAGCAGGTTCGTCCCGTAATTCCCAATGTGAGGGTAGGTCAGAATTACGATCTGCCCTGAATAGGAAGGGTCGGTGAGAATTTCCTGGTAGCCGGAAAGAGAAGTATTAAAAACGACCTCGCCAAAACGTTCGCCAGAGGCGCCAAAGCCACGCCCCCGAAAAATTCTTCCGTCCTCTAGGGCGAGAATCGCGTCCATTCACCCTCCATGATCGGGAGATCAGGTGATCCGATGATGGGGTAGACAAGACCGGGTGATCGGGTGATCCGGTGATCGGATGAACTAAAACCAGCGCGCGGCGAATTTGCCTCTTGCTCACCCGATCTTCCGGTCATCGGCTCACCCGATTATCTGACCCATCCCATTTGGCTCAATGGCCAGTACACCAAAACCGCCTTGCCGTATATGTACTGGCGATCGACGGTGCCCCACTCGCGGCTGTCATTCGAGGAGCTGCGATGATCGCCCAGCACGAAATAATGATCCGGCTCAACACGCACCGGGGGGTAATTTTGATCGTCGAGGTAACTGGGCGGAACATAGGGCTCGCGCAGGGGCTTGCCATTCACCAGGACGTGCCCATCGCGAATGCTAACTTCATCCCCAGGCAATCCGATCACTCGTTTGATGTACGACTTCGATGTATCGAGCGGATAACGGAAAACCACCACGTCGCCTCGCTCGATGGGCCGGAAGCGGTACAGAAACTTATTTATGAAAATCCGTTCGTGATTTTCCAGGCGGGGCATCATACTGGTGCCCTCGACCTGCACGGGCTGGTAGAGAAAGACAATGACGATGA
>CAWGTQ010000047.1:0-95626 GCA_963825395.1 uncultured Acidobacteriota bacterium
GAGTGCCGAAGCCAACCCGCCCGCCAAGCTCCCCTCCTACAGAAACGCCGCCGTCTTCCCCCGCGGGCACCGGTTTGAACGTCGTAATCAGATAGGCGCGGTCGGAGAACCATTGCCCGATCTCGCTGGAAACAGTATCGCCAGTGGCTTCCGCAAACGCCGCGACGACGCCATCAGGAACGCGCCTTCGTGATGCGTGGTGATGACCAATAGGGCGAAAAACGCTCCCGCCAGCGAGTTTGCCACGGCTTCGCGCCAACTCGGGCTCCCCCGCGTCTTTCCGCCACGCCGCGCGCCGCTTTCCGTTTATAGCCAATCGGGTGGCCACGAATCCGATTACGAAAAAAGCAAACATCAACAGAAAGCTCTTAAAGCCCCAGCCCAAATAGACCGCCACGCCCAGCACGAAGCCGCAAAGTGCGCCGGAGCGAGTGACCATCTTTATTCCGAGGGCTAACACCGCCAGCGCCAGATTGATGGCTGCGGCCAGCACGATGCGCCGGTCGAGGAAGGCAGGTTGCTCTCCAGGGCGCTGCGCTCCACGAAGAACAAGCAAAACATGAAGGCGCCCGACACCAGCGGAACCGTCGCATTATCATCCAGCCGAACCGGGGCGACTCGACGATCGCGCCCACCAGCGCCGTCGCCGCGCAAATCCTCAGCGCGACGTCGGGCGCGACTGCAGGGGCCATCCAGCGCATCAAAACGTATGCGCCCGCCGTGCCGGCCACGAAAAACCCCAAAAAACCCGACCAAGTCTTTTCACGATTCCAGGGGAGCGCCGGGCCGCGCAACGCGCCGCCGGTGACGCTCGCCATGCCGTCGCCCAACGCCATGATGGCCCAAGTAGCGGCCCACAATGTGCAGGTCGTGGCGGTATAGCAGGATGAGCGCCAGCACCGAGATGGGATAGATGACGATGCCGGTCCAGACTCCGGCGCCGGGCGCACCGGCGGGACTTTTGCTCAGGTCCCCCCCAGGCGCGGCAGAACCACAACGTTGAAAAGCAGCGCCAGCAGCGCGCACCCCGCGGCTTGCGTCCAGGTGAGATACGGCAGCAGGAACGCGAAGATCAGCATGGACATGTGCACGATCTTGCGCGTGGAGAAAAGCGGCGCGCGCGGCGTCGCGACGGAAGTGGCGAATTCCGGCATGTTTTTAGTGCCGCCTTCCAGGCGGCATTTCCCCGTGCCGGCAAGATGCCGGCGCTACTCGATAACCGTTACTCCATTATGTAGATCTCAATAGGTTCATCGCGGAATGACGCTTGGGGTTCTCTCCTGCAGCGTCTTCAGAAGGCCCTCTTCCAGGGGCGCCACCCGGTAGCCAAGGTCGCGAATCGCCTTGGCGCTCGAGTAGACCCAATCGTGTTTGAAGATTTCCACGATGCCGGGCGTAAGTTGGGGAGAGTGGCCAAATGCTCGGGCGCGGACCACCTCCATGGCGCCACGAGCTTCCCCAGGGCAAAAGGAAGATGGCGAACCGGCCCCCGGACGTGGGTGAAATCGGCCAGGACACGGAAGAAGTCGTTGAGCGAGCGATTATCGCCACCCAGAACATATTCTTCCCCAGGCTTTCCATTCTCGAGGGCCGCCAAATGCGCGTTGACAACAGGGGCAATGAACGCAAAGCTCCAGCGTTGGTCCCCTGACCCCAGTAATCCCGGGAATTTTCCAGCGAGGTACTGATCGATCATTCCCCCAACCAGATTGCCCTCGGTCTTGGGGCCGGGGCCGTAGATGACTCCGGGAAAGATCACGATGACGGGGAAGCGCCGCAATCCCTCGCCGCGCAGCCACTCGAGGGCGCGCGCCTTGGATTCCTCATAGGAGTCGGAATACCGGCCAGGATGGCGTAACTCCTCGTTAGCATTTACATCCACGGAAGGTCCGAGCGCCAGGAACGAGGAGGTATATACGACTCGCTGTACACCCGCCCGCTCAGCGGCTTGCAGCAAATTCTGCAAGCCCTCCACATTGACGCGCCAGAAATCGCGCCGGTCGCGCACCCACACCTTGACGAGTGCGGCCGTGTGAATCACTTCGTCCACGCCTTGGAACGCCGCGCGCAACATTTCGCGGTCGCGCAAATCCCCGACGGCTACCTCGCAGAGGCTCGCCGAGGGGTCAAATCCCAAGCGCTTGGCGTCGCGCACCAAAACCCGGAAGGGCCGGCGTCGCGCGATAAGTTCGCGGGCGATTCCAGAGCCAAGATAACCTGTAGCGCCAGTCAGAAGGAGCATGTGATCGGGTGATCGGGTGATCCGGTAATCGGGCGAACAAAGAACGAACCACGTCGGACACGCTTGTTGCTCATCAGGTCACCCGATTTCTTGATTTTACCAAATTCTTAACCACGGATTGCGTATCAAGTATGCCCCAGCCAGGCCCAAATGGCCAACCATCATCATCCAGTACATGTGGTGCCAGGAAGGATGATTTTCGCCCTCGGTAACGAGCCGGTGGGGATCCTTATTAATCAAATAGGCGACGTACGTGCCCCAGATCAGCATTATCACGCTCAACGCGAGGATGGCCGCGGGATTGCCGCTGAGCACATGCAGCGCGAGGCCTATCGGCAGCATCAGCCACGGCAATATGAACGATGGTGTTATGGCGCGCGCGCTCCAGGCGGCCCCGTATTTCACCGGCAAGGTGATACACCCCGCCGCGCGGTCGCCCTCGATATCAGCGAAATCCTTGGTGGTGGTTGCGCCCAGGAGAAAAACGAAATAGATGGAGCCAATGTACCAGGGCTCAATGGAAGTGAGCACCGTCGCCACTGCCGCCCATCCCGCCACCTTCAGCAGGCAACCACGGATGAGCGCGATGATCAGGTTTGAACCCACCGGGTGCCGCTTCAAGCGAACAGGCGGAGCGGAGTACGCGACGGTTGCAAGGGCGGCAATCACATATATCGCGAAAGTCTCGCGATTCACCACCGCGACCATCGCCAACGCCAGGCCGTAGGCCGCCACGGTGAAAATCCACGCCTGGCGCAGGCTGAGCTGGCCGGAAGGAAGCGGGCGGTGCGGCTTGTTGATGCGGTCGTTAGTGATGTCACAGATCTGATTCAGGGCGTTGGAGGCGGCATTCAGCACTCCCGCGGCAAGCACCGCCAGCATGACATGGACAGGATGAATAGAAGCCCGAGTGGCCCCATAGCCCAAGAGGGAGCCGGAACAAATACCGGTCATGGGCGGAACCAGGGTAAAGGGCCGGGCAAACGTCCAGTAGGTGCGCAAAGAACTCATGCGCGCGTATTTTCAATCTTCCCACCATCGCTGACAAGCGGAAAAGAGCGAATTGGTTATAGCTGACAGGTTGCAGGTGGCAGAGAAGCCGGCGAGACAGGGAAATAGGCAGTAACCTGTTCCCTGTAACCGAGTCTTCCGGTAACATAGTTTGCAGGTATCAAGGGAACGAATAGGCGCGGTAAGGAAATAGCTTGTAACCTGTGGCCTCGTCTGCGCCATGCCGGAAACTCCATGAAGCTCGCGCCAATTTCTGTGGTCTGCCCGCAATGTGGGTCCGCCGACGTACTCTATTCCTGCAAGCCGGAGTGCTGCTACAACCACGTCTGCAACAATTGCTACACTACATTTGAGCTGGAAACGACAAGGGTGGGGGAAGTCACGGAGGATTTCGAAATTCCACCCGACCCTGATCCCAGCGCGCCCACGGCGCCCTGCGCGCGGTGCCATGAACCCAGGGTCTTCGCCATTGGTGATGTTGGCCCACCGCCTCAATTTGTGTGTGCTGCCTGTAAAGCCCTGCTCACGCTCGGGTACACGGAAATTGCTCCGGCGTAAGCGCCCCGTTTGCCCCTTGGGAACGCGCCACCAAAGCCGCTCAGGTCAGAAATCGTTGTATACTTCGAACGTCCATGAGTTCCCCATCCGCGCCGGTTCTCGGCGAAAGCCCTCAGAAGCGATTTGCCTTCACCGCAAGCGCGCTGGTCCTGTGCATCACGGCGGGCAAGTTTTTAGTGCACCTCTACGCCGGCCGGCATTACGGATATTTTGTTGACGAACTGTACTACCTCGCCTGCAGCCGGCACCTGGCCTGGGGTTACGTTGATCAGCCGCCGCTGATTGCGGTGATCACCTGGCTGGCGCGCTTGTTGCTCGGTGATTCGCTGCCGGCCATCCGGTTCTTCCCTGCCGTTGCCGGCGCTGCCGAGGTTGCGCTCACTGCCCTGATCACGCGCGAACTCGGCGGGAAGTGCTTTGCCCAGGGTTTGGCTGCGCTCGCGGCCCTAGCGCCTAAAGGAGACCCCCCGGCTTTGCCGGGGAGGCAGAAAAAGTTTGACAGATCCGGGAGTCCATCGCGGAAACTCCTCAACGTGAGCCGCCAAGCACACGAGGAGGAGATCCACGATGGACGAAAGAAGAAGCCTAAACCATACGAAGTGGGAGTGCAAATACCACGTTGTATTTATTCCGAAATGTCGGCGGAAAGTTTTGTTTAAGGAACTGCGGCGGCATCTCGGGGAAGTGTTCCGGCAGTTGGCGGAGCAGAAAGAAAGTCGCATTGAGGAAGGGCATTTGATGCCGGATCATGTGCACATGATGATCGCGATTCCGCCCAAGCACGCGGTGTCGCAGGTGATCGGGTATATCAAAGGGAAAAGTGCGATCCATCTGGCACGGGTGTATGGAGAGCGGAAGAGGAATTTCGTGGGCCAACACTTTTGGGCACGCGGGTTCTATGTATCCACGGTGGGACAGGATGAGCAGGCGGTACGCAAGTATATTCGGGAGCAGGAAGAAGAAGACAAACGATTGGACCAAATGGGCCTGTGGTAAGGAGCGCCACCCGGTGGTGGCGCGAAAACCTGCGGGGCCGCGTTAGCGTCCCCGCCTAGCCGCTTTGAGCGGCTCACATTCTAAAGCCCCCGGCTTTGCCGGGGGATACTTACGTGTGCCGAGCATGTTCGACAGCTTGGAGGTGAAAGTCCTTTTCACAACCTGATGGAGGTGAAGTGATAGCGAAGCGCAACGGCGTCGTCGCGAGACGGGGTCGGAAAGAAGCGGGGAGCAAACGTACGAGCCGATGTACAAAAAGCGGATCAGAGGCATGCGGTGCCGGGCGAGCGGGCGTATGACCGCGAAGCCCATATCCATCAAAGGCACTGGTTGTAAATCCGACGGTTGCGTACGGAAGGCGGTCGAACTTACCTCGGGAGGTCTGCCGTTTGTCTCGGAATCGGGACTGAGGATCGAGCGATCGATCCTGACCGGGCGGCAGAAGTCAGCAGCGGGCAAAGTAGGCAGGCAACTGTCGAAGGCCCAAACGGTCCCCCGCGAGGGGGGTAAAGGGAGCGGCGAGTAGGCAGCGCGACTCATGGGCGACAGGCGGCAGAAAAACCAACTCGAGTTGGCCTGGGGGGAAGAGGTGAAGGGTGAAGCCCCGAAGCTCATCCCGGCAGGGACCGAATCGTCTACGGCGGAGTGCGAGACCGAAAACCCGGCCATTACCGAACCGTTGATGGAAGAAGTCTGCGAGCGGGAAAACTGCAAGCGGGCATTGAAACGAGTCAAGGCGAACAAGGGGAGTCCCGGCGTGGACGGCATGACGGTTCACGAACTACCGGGATTTCTGCAACAGCACTGGCCAACCATTCGGGAACAGTTGCTCAGCGGGACCTACCAGCCGCAACCGGTGAGGCGGAAAGAAATCGACAAGCCGGACGGAGGAGGAGTGCGCAAGTTGGGCATTCCCACCGTGCTGGATCGATGGATTCAGCAGGCGGTGCTGCAGGTTCTGCAAAAGCGCTGGGACCGGACATTTTCCGATCACAGCTACGGGTTTCGGCCCGGGCGCTCGGCGCATCAGGCGGTGGAGGCGGCGCAGAAATATATCGCCGCCGGCTATCGCTGGGTGGTGGATTTGGATCTCGAGAAATTTTTCGACCGAGTTTCCCACGACAAGCTGATGGCGAAAATCGCAGAACGGGTGAGCGACAAGCGTTTATTGAAGCTGATCCGGGCGTTTCTGCGAGCCGGGGTGATGGAAGGCGGGCTGGTGAGTCCGGTGGATGAGGGAACGCCGCAAGGCGGGCCTCTTTCACCCTTGCTCAGTAACCTCGTACTGGACGAGTTCGACCGGGAGTTGGAGCGACGTGGTCACCGCTTCGCGCGGTATGCGGACGACAGCAACATCTACGTGCGCAGCCGACGGGCGGGGGAACGGGTGATGAAGAGCGTGACGCGCTTCATCCACACGAAGCTCAAGCTGAAGGTGAACGAATCCAAGAGCGCGGTGGCGGAGCCGAGGGAACGGAAGTTTCTGGGCTTCAGCTTCACGAGCCATGAGTCGCCGAAACGGCGGATTGCGCCGAAGGCGGTGCAGCGGTTCAAGGAGCGGATACGGGAACTGACGAGCCGGACGCGAGGGATTAGCATCGAACGGATGGCCAAAGAACTGACTCTGTATCTACGGGGTTGGATCGGCTACTTCGGGAAGTGCGAAACCCCCTCGGTGTTGCAAAGCCTGGAGGAGTGGACCCGACGTCGGCTACGGTCGGCGATCTGGAAGCAGTGGAAGCGCGGGACGACGCGGTTTGTCGAGCTGCGGAAACGGGGCGTCAATCTTAAACTCGCCGCCACCACGGCGGGCAGCGCCCACGGTCCGTGGCACCTTGCCCTTAGCAAGGCCCTCGCGCTCGCACTGCCCAATGCTTACTTCGACTCGCTCGGGATTCCGAGATTAACGGTCCGATAGTCGCTCAACCCGCCGAACCGCCGTATACGGACCCGTACGTACGGTGGTGTGACAGGGACAGCGGGCGACCGCTTACCTATGTCTATTCGCACCGGCCTTCCTCGCTGCCGACAGCCTGCTGACCATGAACGCGTTCGAGCCGCTGTTCTGGATGGGTTGCGCCTACCTGTTCATCCGCATCGTCAAGACCGGCGACCCAAAACTCTGGGTCTGGTTCGGCCTCTTGTCGGGAGTCGGCCTCGAAAACAAGTATTCCATGCTGATCTTTGGCGCCGGCATCGTGGCCGGGCTGCTGTTGACTCCGCAGCGCCGCGCGCTTTCGAGTCCCTGGATCTGGGCCGGCGGCGCGATCGCTTTTCTTATCTTCCTGCCGAATTTGCTCTGGAATATTGATCATCACTTCCCATTCCTGGAAATACAAGCCAACATCCGCCGCAGCGGGCGCGATGTGGCACTCGGGCCGCTGGCCTTCTTCGCTCAGGAAATCCTGACGCTGCTGCCCTTGTCGTTGCCCATCTGGCTCGCCGGCCTCTGGTTCTTTTTTTTCTCCAAGCCGGGCAAGCCCTTTCGCGCGCTGGGCTGGGCATGGGTTTTCACGGCGGCGGCCATCGTGATGCTCAGCCCGCGGATCTACTACCTCTATCCGGCCTTTCCGGTTTTGTTTGCGGGCGGAAGCGTGATGTGGGAAACGTGGCTCGCCCCTCCACGGTATCACGGGTTGAAACTCGCTTATGCCGCCTTGATGGTCGTGACCGGAGCCGTGTTCTCACCGCTCGTCATTCCGGTTCTGCCGCCAGAGATATACATTCGATATACGAAGGCGCTGCATCTCCAGCCGCCCAGGCTTGAGAGACACAAGCTGGGCCCGCTGCCACAGCTTTACGCCGACCAGTTCGGCTGGGAGGAGATGACAGCGACGGTGGCGAGCGTTTACAACAGCCTGCCGCCGGAGGTTCGCGCCAAGACCGCGATCTTCGGCCGGAATTACGGGCAGGCCGGCGCCATCGATCTCTTCGGCCCGAAATACGGCCTGCCGCCCGCAATCAGCGGGCACCAGAATTACTTTTTGTGGGGGCCACGCGACTACACCGGGGAAAGCATGATCGTGATGCAGGGGCGCCAGGAGGATCTTGAGCGGCGCTTCGCCAGCGTGCAGAAGGTTGCCAGCGTCTATCACCCCTACTCCATGCCCTACGAGCACTTTGACGTCTTCTACTGCCGTGGTCTCCGCCGGCCCCTGAAGGAAATCTGGCTGCAAGTCAAGAATTGGGATTGAGAAGTCCGGGCGCAACCCATGATTTCATCCCTTAGCAAATCTTACCCTATCGGCCCTGTTTCATGGCCCACCCATCCCATATTGAGAGGTTTTTGTACGCCCCCATGTGCCTTTTAACCGCCTTTGACTAATACATATCTTTATATATATAATAACAAAAGATATGAAATACGAACCTTTAGATATTGCCCTGAGCCTCTACGATATTGCCGGCCCGATCTTCGTGTCCTTGAAAGAGCAGCTCAAGCCTGCGAGCTCAAAGGCGCGTTCGCATCCCGACGTTAAAGAGCTGACCTTTACTCAACTGCGGATTTTGCTCGCCATCGAGTACGGAAAAGACCAGGTCGGCAAACTGGCCCGAAGCGCGCGGGTCGCCCAACCTGCCATGTCGAAAATCGTCGATCATCTGATCCGCCTCGGTTTTGTTCGCCGCGATCCTCATCCCACGGATCGAAGGCGGATAAAGCTGAGCTTGACTTCGAAGGGCAATGCCATAACGGGACGTGTTCGCCGCAAGGCGGCAGAGAAGTATGTGGATGCGATAAAGAATCTTTCCCCCGGTGACCGGCAGAAAATGCTCGAAGGCATCACAGTAATTTTCGATGTCATCGAAAAAACAAGAAAGGAAGACACATGAAACTTGATCCGAAAAAAACAGCTTTACTGACTCTCGATTTCCAGAAAGGGATTTTGGGATTTGCCCCCGGTGCTGATGCCATCATCCCCAACGCATCCAAAGCCGTGGAATTTGCCCGCAAGGAAACAATTTCAAATTATCCATGTGGGACTGGGATTCTCCGAAGGCCATCCGGAAATTCCCGATACTGACTCCCTATTCAAAAGGGTGAAGCAAAACAATCTCTTCGTCAAGGGCACGCCATCCGCCGAATTCCACAGTTCTATCGCTGCGTCCCGAAGATCTGGTGGTCTATAAGCAGCGAGTCGGGGCATTTTCGGAGAACCACCTCCACATGATTCTTCGCTCGCGTGGCATTGAGAACCTGGTGTTCTTCGGAATTTCGACGAGTGGTATTACTCTTTCCACCCTACGGCGGGCCTTCGACCTGGATTTCCGATGCGTCGTCCTCAAGGACGCCTGTTTCGACGCCGATCAGGAAGTTCACCGTGTTCTCACCGAGAAGATCTTCCCGTCACAAGCAACGGTCCTCACCGTGGATGCCTTTATGGCCGAGCAGGGGGAATGATTGAGTCGAGAGAACGCGCAAGAAACATTGCAACAATCCGAGGCAAGTAACGCGGGGCTGCCCCCTTCCCAAGGATGGCAAAAGACTTTTTCCGCCTTACGCAAGCCTAATTACCGCTATTTTTATTCGGGACAAACCGTTTCACTGATCGGCACCTGGACGCGCACGGCCGCCTTGGGCTGGATTGCCTTTCAGTTCACCCATTCGGAATTTTTGCTGGGCATGGTTTTCATGCTCAATTCGCTTCCCATCCTCCTCTTCGCCCTTTACGCGGGCGCTTTGGCCGACCGCATTCCCAAAATCAAGATTTTCACTTTCACCAGTTGGTGTGCGCTGCTGTCTTCCTTCACATTGGCCGTCATGTTGTTCCGTGGTCCCGTTCACATTGCCTATCTCATGATCTTTTCCGCCCTTTGGGGGCTATGCATTGCCTTTGAGATGCCGTCCCGGCAGACCCTGATGGTGGAACTGGTGGGCAAAAATGATCTCGTGAACGCTATCGCGCTGAACAGCGCCATGGTGAATTCGGCCCGGGTCATCGGTCCCGCACTCGGAGGCCTTTTGCTGGCTTCCTTCGGGGCTGCTTGGTGCTTCCTTGTGGATGCCATGAGTTATTTGGCGGTCCTTTACGCGCTGCACAAAATTCAGCTTCCCGCCTCGCACTACGCGCCAAAAAAGGTGGAAGCCGACTGGAAATACACTTGGGAAGGATTCAAATATTTAAGGACCAATTCCACCCTGGCCCAAACGATAATCCTGCTTTTCATTATGGGACTGGGAGGCTGGGCCTACCTATCCCAGCTATCCGCCTTCTCGGTAACCCAGTTGAAGATGGGCGCCCAAGGGTATGGCTGGCTTTTGGCCCTGAATGGCCTCGGCGCTTGTACCGCCGCCTTATTCGTCGCCGCCCAAGGACCTCGCATCGTCCGCGTCAAAACGCTTTATGCGGGCGCGGGAATTTTCGGAGCTTTCATCATTCTTTTCGGTTTCATGCATCGTCCGCCCGCCGCGGCCTTCCTGCTTTTCTTCGCCGGGTTCGGCATCATCTTGTTCTATTCCATCGGCAATAGCATCATCCAAACCCAATCCCCGGATCACCTGCGAGGACGGCTGATGGGCATTTGGGCCCTGGTCTTCGGCGCGAGCATGCCCCTCGGAAGTTTTTGGATGGGCGCCGTCGCCCAAAGGGTGGGTTCGGGCCACTCCTTGCAGGTGGGCGGCCTTTTCTGCGCCCTGGGGGCTTCCACCGTCTATTTTCTGGGCCGCAAAAACTCGCAAGGCGGTGCGTAGGATGGTATGTGGAGCAACACTGTGAATACAACTGGGTACCTGAAAGGGAGAAGCATTTTACGCCGAATCACTAGGAGATGCGTGAAATAAGAGAGACAGATCAAGTCATGCTCCCACCCTTATCACCTGGATTTTGCTGCAACTCGCGGACCAAGGCATCGGCGACACCTTCGGCTGAGCCCTCCCGTTCCATTTTGGTCGTCCACTGCCACTGGCTGAGGTAATCGTCGGTGCCCGCGAGGCCCTCCGCCATGGCGATGCGGTTAATCTCCGCTTGAAAGCGCGCGGGCATTTGGCGCGACACGGGCCGTTTCCCCTCCTCAAAAACCTTCACCTGCGATGGCACGTGCTTCCAGTAGAGAATTTGGTATTTGACCATGTGCTTCTCCCTCGCGATGACGTATTCCAATTCACCCATGGCCGCGGGCTCGGTGCATCATATCGTCGTGCTGACCGCCACGGCCAAATGCTGGAAATGCCCCTCCCGGCATTATTGCGGCACTTGATCTCCTCCGGAATGACGAGGGAGCGGTTTTCAGCGCTCGTGAAAGTATAGTGGATGTTCGCGCCCACGGACAGCGATCTAACGGTGTTCGTTGCTTAAGACGGATCAACGCTCGGGAGTACTCGAGGAGGGTCGGAAACTGGCCTGCTACCGGGCGCAAATTTCTCCGAGCAAGATCGTGGTGCAGTTTGCTGTAGCGGCGCGCTATGGGCGCCGGAACTCATTAAAGCGTAAGCCGGCGGTCAGAGGCCGCCGCTACAGCAAACCAAACTGAGCCATCACGGCCAATACCATTGGCTTGACGACTCTCTTAAGATAGGCTACAATGTAAGACGGGCTTATGGGGTCGCTTCTGCTAGCCGGGTGGCCGGTCGAACCCTGCGCCTTCCGCCGGTCGGGCTCGGCGTGATGCGCCCCAAGGGGTTAGCAAAGGGTCATTTCAGGCCGCGCTTCAGCGCCCGGTGGGGGGAGCAAGAAGGGATGGGGTGATACCATGGCCAAGCTTAATTCCCCCCCCAAACGCATGCTGGCAAAATGTCTGCGAGGCGCGCAAAAGCCCAAAGCTGAGAGCATATTGAAAACAAAGGGTCAGAAAATGGCTTTTTTGTAAAATGAAGCTAAGAACATATGGAAAAGAAAGCCGATTACTAAAATCCATAGCAACAAGAAATGGCGTGACAAAATGTCCGGTACGGGAGGCGATCCCGCGTGTCTCTTATGTCTATGTGAAGAGGCTACATTTAAGTGAGCCGGCCCCGGGCCTCAGGCTGGAGGCCCGGGTTCTTAGTGCTTACCCTTATCCTGGCACGTTCACACCTCATTCCGAATTCCCGATTCCAAATTCCAGAAATTCGTTAGCCGGCATCTGATTCCGAATTCCTGATTCCGAACTCCTGACACCTGACACCCGGCACCTATTCTTTCCGGCAGCAGGCGCCCCGCGGGATGGGCGAACCGTGGGGGCAAGTCTTCGGGTGGCGGAGGAAGGTACAAATCTTTTCGGTCACTTCCGGGCTGAGCGAGTGTTCGATTTTGCAGGCGTGCTCGTCCAGCGCATCCTTGTCAATTCCAAAGGTCTCGAAAAACAGGCGCTCGGAAAGGCGATGCCGACGCAGCACATGCCGGGCGCGAGCCTCACCGCGCGGGGCGAAGGCAAGGGCTGCGCTCTCAAGCTGAATCAATCCCTCCTGCGCCATCAGCAAAAAGGTGGCGCGGTTCCGCGCGAATTCGGGCAGGGCATCCGGTTCCAACACGCTGCGGCCGGTATCCTCTTGCGCGTGCCAGACGGCCTTCAGCAGGTTGTCAATCAACTCCTGTTCGTTCGTGGGGAAAACGGAAACTTCCGTCAGGCGGCCGTGATGCAGCTCGATGCGGCGCTCGGCCATGCGGCCGATTTCCGGGTCGTGCGTGACCAGCACGATGGTGTGGCCCTCGCGGTGCAATTCCGTCAGCAAGCCCATCACCAACGTTTCGTTCACCTCGTCGAGATTGCCGGTGGGCTCGTCGGCAAGGATCACGTTGGGCTGGTTGATCAGCGCCCGCGCCACACACACGCGCTGCTGTTCGCCCCCGGAAAGCTGCGAGGGCAAATGCGCCAGCCGGGCGCTCAGTCCGACGCGGCCCAGCGCCTCCGCTGCTTCGTGCTCATCCGAGAGACTGTGGAAGTACTGCGCCAGCATTACGTTTTCCAGCGCCGTCAAATACGGAACCAGGTGGAATTGCTGAAACACGAAGCCGATTTTTTCCGCCCGAAAGCGGGCCAGCTCGTTGCCGGAAAGGGCGGAGATTTCCTGCCCATCCAGCACGACACGCCCGGAGGTTGCGGCATCGAGGCCGCCGAGGATATTCAGCAAGGTACTTTTGCCGGAGCCGGACGGGCCCATAACGGCGACCCACTCGCCTTTTTCCACGGCAAAGGAAACAAGGTGGAGCGCGTTGAGCGACGCACCGTAGGTCTTGGTTAAATCCTCGACTTCTATGAAAGACAATTCAGTTCTCGATTCCAATCGGATGTTGCGCGGGCATCCCGCCCGCTGTGGCGTGGGCATCCTGCCCGCGCGTGCCGCCCGGGAGAGGGACGCTTCCGCGACAGCGGGCGTCCCGCCCGCGCTACAGGCCGCTCGCCTACTCGCCCTTCAAAACTACCGTGGGTTGAATCGCTCGCACGATGCGCACGGGCACCTGCGCGGCGAACACTGCCAGTGCCACGGTCAAACCGCAAACCACAGGTGGCGTCCACGCGTTCAATCTGAGCACGACGCCGAAAAGCCGCTCCGCCAGGGCGTGCGCCAGCAACGCACCCGCTGCGTATCCCAATGCGCCTCCCACCAAACCCAGGCTCGCGCCTTCCATCAAAAAAAGCCGCATCAGCAGCGCGTCGGCTGCGCCCAGGGCTTTCATCATCCCAATGTCCTTGCGACGCTCCAGCACAATGGCCGTCATCGTGGCCATGACGCAAAGAGCGATGGTAACCAGTATAAGGATGGTGAGGGAAAGCAACAGCCAGCGAATGGTTCCCAGGACTTTCCCTTCGGAGTAAACAATCTGCCGAATGGGGCGAACCTCCAGGCCGGGCAAAAGGCCGGCAAGCCGGTGGACAGCGCTTTCTACGTCATGGGTTTCGCCGGGAATGCTGAGCTCCACCAGGGTGATCCTGCCACTTATTGCCAGAAAGGATTGCAGTGCGCCGAGGGGAAGAAAGACTTGGTCGTCTTCCGCGGCGCCGGTGGTGAGGACGGTCGCAATGCGATAGCTTGCGAAACGCGAGAAGCTGGGCGCGTTCGACTCAGCGACGCGATGCAGTTGGATAAAATCACCCTCCCGGACATGCAGCCGCGCAGCCAAGTTAGCCCCCACGGCGCAAACGCCTGGCGGCAAGTCACCGGAAACTCCCGTGCCCACTTCGCGCCAGCCCGGGTTCAAACGGCGCAGCACGCCGAACTCAGCCCCGGCCGCCACTACATTGGCAAATTGCGGCAAGCGAGGATCAGCAGGATCGGGCGACACGCGAACCACGCCGTATAGAATGGGCGCGAACGACGTTCCCGGTGTTTGCCGGGCGAACTGGGGAAGGGGTTGGAGGGCGGTATCCTCCACCATCGTGCTGCCATCCGCACCGCTGGCGGTTCCCGAGGAACCGGGGGCGATGACCACATTGGCTCCGTAAGAGCGAAAATCCTCCGTCATCTTACGGCGCACATCGCCGTAAAGGTTCAAAAGCATCGAAGTGACGGCGGCGCCCACTGCTAATGACCCCAACGCGAGCGCGGCCTGTGAGCGCTTCACGGTGACCGCACGCCACCATAAGCGCCAAAACATGGAGGACCGGCTAATCGGTTGATCGGTTGATCGGTTGATCGGGTGATTGAAGGATCGGGTCATCGGTTATCGGGCCCTTGAAAATCCATTCATCGGGTCTTAAGGATCGGGGCATCGATCGGACGCGAACTGAAAACGCCCCAGAGTTTGGGAACTCCAAACTCAATAGGGGTTTTCAATGACCCGATGGATTAATGACCCGATCCATTTAGTCTCGCAACGCCAGCGAGGGCGAAATCTTAAGGGCTCGGCCGAGCGGCAGGGCGCTGCCCACCAACGTTACCAGGACTGCTAATGCCAGGCAGACGGGTAGAATCACCCAATGAACGCCCACCGCCGATCCAAAAACGGCGAGGGCCAGCCGCCACGCCAGTAGACTCCCGAAGAAGTACCCGGCCACTCCTCCCAGAACGCCGATGGCGCAGGACTCTAAGAGGAATATGGCCGCCACGCGGGCATCGGAGGCACCGAGCGCTTTAAAGAGGCCGATCTCTGCGCGGCGCTCCAGGACCGTGGCCAGCATCATGGAAGCCACGGCCAATCCTGCGGCCACTAGCGCGGCAACAACCAGCAAGGCCATCAGGACGCCGACGCGGTTCAGTATGTGGCCTTCGGTCTCCGCGACGTGGTAAACCGGTTTGGCCTGTGCCTCGGGAATTGCCTGCTGGATTTGATAAGCAATGGAGCTGACGTAAGGCGTGCAGTACCAACGGTCGAACTCCTCCCCTTTGAGGCGCGAAATATCGGAGTGGGCGAAGGCGTCCTCAGGCTTGGTGAGCGCGCTGATTTCGATGCGCCGCACTTTGCCCTCGAGGCCAGCCCAGTGCTGGACGGAAGCAATCGGCGCGAACACTTGGCCGTCCTCGGCTCCGCCGGTTTCAAGGATTCCGCGAACGAAGAATTCTGCCGGTGAGGTCGGCGCCGGTTGCTCATTGCCCTCAGCAGCCAGGGCAAGCGTTAGCGCTTGGCCAGGATGCAGATTCAGCCGTTCGGCAAGGCTACGGCCCACCAGTGCTCCTTTGGCGTCATCATCCGCAGGCCACTGGCCCGTGATCTTCCACGTGGGGTGCAATTTTTCCAGCCCGGTGACGAATACCTCGGATTTGTCCACGGGCATGGCTTTCTCAAACCAACTCCCAATCACCACCACGGGCTGGCCCGCGAGCGTCGCGGGCACATAGAGAAACGGCGCGAAGGCCACGATGTTGTTCCGCCAGAAAATTCTTTTCAGACTCACCAGCGCGGCTTCCGGCAGGAACGCTCCGGCGCCGGCAGGGCGGTAATCGATGCCGCCCACGGCCACGGGAAGGCCGTCCGCAGCCGGTGTGACCGACAGGTTCGCGCCGAAGGAGCGCAGTTCGCGGCTGACCTTGTCACCCACGTCAAGCGCGAGGGTGGCGCCGGCAGCCGTGACGGCGATGCCAAGGGCGATGGTGAAAACGCTCAGCAGCTTGCGGCGCCGCCGCCGGGCAAGTGATTCCATAACGATTCGAAAGATCATGCAACGCTCAGTGAAAATATTTGGCGGCGTCCGCCAGGGCCGTCGCGGCGATCCGCAGCTTGTCGCCTTCGATCAGGTAGTCAATGTGTATGGGATTGCATCCCCCCGCCTGGCCGATGGTGGGAACATAGATCACGGCCCCACAATTGCGGCAGACCACATTCTTGCCGTCCTGGTAGTAGCCCTGGTGCCCGCAAATCATACACGCGTCGAGGCCTGCGCGCACTGTGCCGGAGGAATCCAGGATGGCGATCATCCTAACTTCCGTCCCCCGCACATCGATCACAAAATGGTGCAAGTCATGGTCGGTAAGCAGGCTGGTGAGAATTTGCGCTTCGCCGTTCTGAATGCTCACGCGCTCTGGCGGTGTCATGGCATGGGCGGTGCGGGAATAGATGAATTGGGCGGAAATCAGCACGATCACCAGCAGGCTGGCGGCGGAAGCGGTGAGCTTCCAAAAGCGGTCGCGCTGCTGATCGGCCAAAAGCTTGCGGCGCTCGGGCGGCGATAACCGGACAAGCTCCCCCGCACTGGCATTGCCCGCCTGGATGCGCTGCGCGATGATCAGGAAAGGCGCAAGGGCCACGATGACCACAAAGAAAAAGGCATCGTTGTTGACGATGGGGCCGATCAGCGCCATCTCGCGGGGGCCGGAAGGCAACACCATGGCTTCCGAAAGTTCATGCACGCCTGACACAAAAAGTTGCGCCGCTACCACAAACAGCACCATCGTGGTGACCGTGAAAAACTTGCGCAGGTCAACTTTCACGCTGCCTTTGAAGAAAGCTACGCCCAACGCCACAGCGAGCGCCAGTCCCAGCACTCCACCCATGAAGTTCAGCAGCTCGCTGGTGCGTAAGGAGACCGCGGCGAGGAACAGCACCATCTCAGCGCCCTCTCGGAACACCATGAGAAAAACGAAGAGAAAAAGGCCTGACGCGGCGCTGCGGCTGGGTGAAGCGGAAAGCTCCGAAAGCTTGGATTCGATCTCCTCCTTCAGGCGCTTGCCCGTTCGCCACATCCAGTAAACCATGGAGGCGACGAAGACTGCGCCCACCAGCATGAGCCAGCCTTCGTAGGCGTCCTCGACCACCTCAAAGCGATGAACTACATAAGCGGCGGCAAGGCTCGCGGTAACGGCAGTGGCAAGCCCCCACCAGGCGTAACGGCTCCATGCCTGGCGCCCGGTCTTCTTGAGGTAACCCAGCACGATGCCAAGGATGAGCGCCGCTTCGACGCCTTCCCGGAGCGTAATTACCAGCGATTGGAACATGGCAATCAGTAGACCTTACGTCCCTAAAATAAGCAACGACTTACATCTTCGATCGTATGATTACTCGGTCGCTATGTCAATTTATGATTGAAGGATAAAGAGTTATATATTATTGACCAATCTCCAGTTGCAAGTTATTTGCAACTGACTAGCGTTCCTCGTCGTGGTTTTTGGAGGACGCGGATTCAGCCCCGCCCTTCCCACATTCCTGGGAAGGGAAGGCTTCAGGGCGTCGCGTTGGTGATTGGAAGGGCAGCGGTTGGGACAGTGGGGGTAAGAAAATGAAACGTCTTGATGATCTTATTGAAGATGGCCTCTTGAAACTGGAAAGATTCCGCCGAGGTGAGGCCGATGATGCCAAACACCATGTTGCCGTGGATGACGTGGATGGCCACCCCGTGCCACTCGGCGCCATCCAGAACTCCCGTAAAGGTTTGGCGGGTTGCAGTCTGGCCATCGCACTCCAGGGACCCCTCGGAGATCCGGCGATACTCCTGGTAGGTTTGGCGGAGATTGGCTTCCACTTGGTCGCTGGTCAGCTTGGGAGTGCCGCTCCAAACTTGGCGGTCGACGATCAGAAGGGTCTGCTCATCCTCCGTGCCCATGGCCATAATCCCGGAGCCGGTTTCCTTGGGCACTCCTTCGTATATCTTCCAGTCTGGAGGCTTGAACATGGAGAATTGAAACGTGTCACTGAAATACGTGGTGCCCTCGACGTGCTCCTGAAGATGTGCGGGCATGGGCACCTCCACGGGGTGACTGACAGGCGGCGGTGGCGGGAGGAGGTTGGTGAGTGTGGGCGCGAGACCGACCACCGGGGAGCGAGCCCCTTTCGGGACGTGGGCGGGATCAGGCAAGTGAATGACGGGAGGAACGGGTGGCTCGGGCGGCTTAACCGATACGGGCACCTCCACGTGGAGACTGACGGGCGGTCGCGGCGCGGGCGGGGCAGCCTCCGGTGCGGGAGCGGCCACGGGAGCTGCCGCAATGGGTACGGACTTCACTTCGATGGTTTTCGTGGTGGGGCGCGAGGGGGCTTGGGGGCTGGCGGTGGCCGCGTCAGACTTGTTCATTTGGATAGAAGCAACTTTGTCTTTGCGGACCAGCGCGATGCCGAAATCGGTCTCCACCCGGAACATGTCCTTTTCGTAGCCGACGATGGTTCCGACAATTTTCTGCCCGTCTTTGAGAACGATTTCTTCGGCGTGGGTGGATGCCGGCGCGCCCACCAGGACGCCGACCACCAACAACCCCGCGGTGATGCTGCCAAGTTTCATGCAAGTCTGCTCGACTTCAATATTTTCGCAGCACACCAACCACCCGGCCCTGGATTTTAACATCCTTAGCAGGGACTAAGATGGGATCCATTTGCGCGTTGGCGGGTTGCAATCGCACTTTGCCGTTGGATTCGCGGAAAAAGCGCTTGAGTGTAGCGTCGGTGCCTTCGATCAGCGCCACTACGATGTCGCCGTTGTCGGCTGTCTGCGCTCCCTCCACCAGGATATAGTCGCCGTTACAGATGTGGTCGTCCACCATGGAGTCGCCCTTTACGCGCAGGACGAAGAGGTTCCCCCGGCCGCGAGTGAAATCGCCGAAGGAAAAAGTCTCCGCGTTGGGAATGGCTTCCACGGGTTGGCCCGCCGCGATGCGGCCGAGCAGCGGGAATTCCATGTTGCCCAGCACCTGCGATGGCATCAGTGCCGCAACCGGTGCGATCGCAGCGTGATGGTCACCGTCGTCGGCTGCCGTCTTGCGCCTTCCAAACGGCCGGACCGCGGTCTTGGAGAAGGGCACGGAAGCGGGAATGGCCACCACTTCTACCGAGCGGCTTTGGTTGTACCCGCGCCGGATGAATCCTTTCTTCTCCAATGTCTGCATGTGCTTGTGAACCGTCGCGAGCGAGGAGAGCTCCAGCCCCGCGCCGATTTCCTCGAAGCTCGGCGAATAGCCGTGGCCATTGATGAAGCTCACCAGAAAATCGAAGACCTGTTTTTGCCGGCGCGTCAGTGCCATAATAATGTCTCCTGAAATCAAGCGTAATCACCCGGTTTAAGCAGTCAGCACTCAGCCATCCGCTTTCGGCCGGCGCCATGCATCAGCCCTGGCCGCCCGTTGCTGATTCCCACTCCCATCGACTGCCGTGAATGCCGTGAGCTCAAATATCAGCCGGCGGCTCCTGCGCGCGCAAAGCTGAGAGCTGACTGCTGAAAGCGGACAGCGTATTCGTATTTTAGGCGAATAAAAGGCGAATAGGCAAGGGAAAAAATGAGTCCCAACCAGGAAAATTCAAGCGTCCAATTTGCCGCGCTTGTAGCGCGGGGAAAACAGCCTTCATCAGTTTGCAATGAGTTTGTAATGTTTCTGTAATATCTGCTTGAAGTCGGCTTTCTGCCGAGGTAACCTCGCACCTGAGGGGCGGTGCGAGATTCGACACCACTGGGCAGCACGCCGAGAAGGGAGACCACGCGAATGAAACATTGGCTGTGGATCATCCTGGTGTTGTCCGTCTCGCCGCTTGTTGCCAATGACAAGAAACTCGGGGGATACGTGCTAGACGCCGCGGCCTTTCGAGGAATCCAAACCTACTGCATTGATACGCACAACCTGCCGTCCCGCGAGGTGAAGGTTATCAATCAATTCATTTTGCGCGAGAGTAAACCCCAAGGACTCCTCGCCAGACTCCCCTGGCATCGGCTCGCGACATGTCGAGAAGGCGACCCTGACGCCTTTGTACGCCCAGAATTTCCCCCCGACCATTTTTCAAGTATTTTCATGCGCCGGGCAATCGACGGGGTACTCTTCGTATTCAAGGCAGGGTCGCCCACCCCCATCTATGAAACGCGCCCGGTTTTGATGACTCACATGTTCGATGGCGATAGTAATGGATTCGATGCGGCAGCTCTGGAGCACGATGCGCTCTACTTCGTCGTTCGAATCCTCATTCACGATTGGCAGAAACTGTTAGAGGGTCCTCCCGACGCGGCTTCCTGAGTGTGCATAGCCCATGGGCGGTTAACGGTGGCGATTTCTTATTCGAGAAATCCCGCTTATTTTGTCCTCCCCGCCTGGCTCATGTCGATAAGCTGAAAACCGATCTTCGTCGCGGGCGAGCCGGGCTGTAACGTGAAGTCGCCGTGCTCGGGATCGACAAAAAGCGGATCTGCCACCAGCGAGTGCACGTCCTGCCCGCGTTTCTGCCACTCCGCCAGCGATTCTTTGCCGAACTGGATCGGCTGCCCCCCGATCTGATAGTAGAGGTTGTAATCAAAGTGGAACTGGTTGTCGTCCCACTTGCCATTGCCATCGAGCAGCGTGCCTTCTTTCCAGTAAACAATATTGTGTTCAAAAGAAAAGCTCTGGTGGGGTCCCTCGCGACTACGTCGGAGCTGCGCCATTTGTCCCAGTGCGAAAATATTGTTGCGGACAATGTTCTCGCGACCGTAGTGCTGATGGAAGCCGCCATCCTCAGTTCGGTACACGATGTTGTTCTCGATGACGATCTGGCTGCTGCCTTCATCAGTGTAGAGTCCCCAACCGCCATATTGGTAGCGGGACACATCGTGGCACAAGTTGTTGCGCTCCACGGTTCCGGGCTGGACGCCCAGCGAGTAGATGCAACCCATATCGCTCAACAGGCCTCGGCCGATGTTGTAGAGGTTGTTGAATTCGATCCGGTTGTCATGCGCGGCGGTGGGGCCGTAACCCCACGTCCAGCCGAGCGAAATGGCAGTGTAGTACGTGTCGGCAATCTCGTTGTGCGCGACGGAATTGCCGCTGCTCTGGCCAATCCACACGCCCACGGCGGCGGGGTAAACGATGCCAATGTCGTGGATATAATTTTCGGAAACAATCATCCCGCTCGTCGCCTGCGCCCCTCCCTTCGGGATCTCAGGATCGCCGACCTTCACGCCTCCCGCGCCGAGGTCCGTCATTTCGTTGCCCACCACCTGGTCGTCATGCGAGCCCTTATGAACCTCCACCGCGTATTGGCCCAGATGAACGAAAGTGCACTGGTCGATGCGGCAATGGCGGGCGCCGACCAATTCGACAGCGGCGGGGATGTCAAACGCGGCCTGCAAATCCACATACCCTTTCGGCGGCAGGGGCCAATCGACATGCGCGAAGGTGAGGCCGCGTAGCACGATGTCATGAACGAACTCGCCTGTTTCCTCTTTGCCTTCCAGGCGGACCAACTGCGTAAGAACGGGAGCAACGAACTGCGCTTGGCTCACATCTTCGCCCGGCATGGCGAGGTAAGAGAGTGTGCCGCTACGCCGGTCGAGAAACCACTCCCCGGGCGCATCAAGAGCGTCAGCGGCGTTCTCCACCCAGTAGCGCGCATCCTTGTCATCGCCGTATTCCTGGCGCTCGGTGGAGAGCGTGGCGGTGTTGGTGGCAGGGTCCACGGCCTTGAGCGGCATACGAAACTCCGCCCACTTTTCCAGAGCCACTATTTCCACGTTGCCTTGCTCAGCCCAGGCTGCATGAACATCACCCGGGTGGAATTTGAACCGCGAAGGATTACCCGGCAGGAACTGGCCATCGGCGTGGTAGAAGCCCGTGTTCGGGGAGCGTGCGCGCTGGCGGCGCTGCCCGTTCACAAATAGCTGATGGAAGTACCACTCACCTTCTTTGACGCCGGGAACTTGCGTGGTCCAAAGCTGCGGGCGGTCATCTCCTCCGCCCTCCGCCGCCTTCTGCCAGCCCGTAATTGCATGGCCCCCGCTCAGAATCACCTTCTCGCCCGGATAGGAGGCATAGGTGACGGGGCACTCGGCGGTTCCGGAATCCCCGGGCAGAAAGACCAAGGGAGCGCTCAGGGTGTAAACCCCAGCGCGCATGTAAACGGTGACGGGTCGAGTGAGTGGCCCGTGCGATTGCATTGACCGGACGGCGTCGCGAGCGTGGGCGATCGTGGCAAAAGGCCCGTCGGTCTTGCCCGGATTAGGTTCAGCTAGTTGGCCTGACCAGGCGTCGTTACCCGCCCCCGAAACGTAATAAATCTTTCCATTCGGCTGAGGGATTCCTGTCAGAGATGATCCGCCCGCCTCCAACCCCCTCGCTGGAAAGAGGGAAGGAACTTGCCCGGTGGCGAGAAACAGAAGTGCGGTGATGACCCATCCAGGTAAAAGCAAAGTTCGCATGGTTCTTGGGTTCGTCATGAATGAATCCTTTGCTCGACAATTTGTGCGCCCATTTTAAAGCGGTTGCTGCGCTAAAAGCCAGACTTGGGCTGAAGATGGGTGCGCGACATCGAGGTGAAGGTCGATCCCTCGGACGTAGCGCGGGTGTTTCGCCCGCTGGGGCACGGGCATCCTGCCCGCGTCCGGTAATGGCCAAGATGGGCATGCAACGAGTGGGGGGCGGGAGCGGGACGCTCCTGCGGACAGCGGGCGGGACGCCCGCGCCACTTCCGCTTATTAACTCTCATGGTAAACGAGCGCTTTTCCGCTCATGAAAAGCGCTATAGAATCCCTGTGATGTCATGCGGTGAATTTGGAGCGCCCCATGAGCAAGTCCATTTCCACGCATTTTCCCAATTGCGGCACGACGACCACTCAATAAATGACCGGGTCGGCGCTATGCTTTCCTGCCGGAAGGAAAGGGAAAGAAAAATTGCGAATGATTTTCCTGCCGGTAGGAAAGCGTTGGTTGTCTGCGCCGATTCTGGAGGCCCAAATGCTAGGCTATCGTGTTGAAAGACCTGGACGGGTGAAATCGCGCTACGGGGGGCCGCACCGCTGGCAGGCGGAAGGCAGTAGCAAGTAAGCCGCAGACCGTAGGCCAATGGCGCCCCAGGCAAGTTCAGGTGACGAGGAGAGGCTGAACCCTCTGCCCATAATGCTCAAGGAGCTTTAATCATGTTCTCTGCCTTTTCAAAACGATCACATCTCTTAGCACTTGTGGCGGTCACTTTCCTGGGAACAGTCCCTGTTTGCTCCGCGCAGTCGCCGGATGCGATGGCGACGGCCCACCGCTGGATAGGGGCGAAGTTTCTTGGTGAGGTGACGCCGAACCCCGCAGAAAGTTATATGCTGATTTATACCCAATCTGGGCCGGTCACCAAGAACAATGTTCAAGGCCACCCTTTTCGAATCGTAAATCAGGAATACTCCCGCGGCCTGCACTTTCCCTCGGACGGCAAAGTCCGGGTGGTGCTTGCAGGTCCGGCCAAGAGTTTTGAGGCCATTGTGGGTGTGGACAGCAACGACATCGGTTATTACTCGAATGTCGGCCGGGGCGCAGTGGTGGCCTCCGTCGACGTCGGCGGCGCGACGCCTTTCCATAGTGAAGTTATGCACGAGGGCATGGCTGGAGTTCCAGTCAAAGTCGATCTCGGCAATGCCACAGAGTTTGACCTTAAAGTCGAGGATGGGGGCGGGGGAGTGGCCTTTGGCAATCACTTTGACCAGGCCGATTGGGCCGACGCGCGCGTGACTTTCGCGGATGGCAAGACGGTCTGGCTGGGCGACCTTCCCACCGGACCACTGCGCCCTCCCTTTACCGCGGAGGTTCCCTTCTCTTTCCGTTACGGCGACCAGCCTTCCAGCTACTTGCTGAAAAGGTGGGAACTCAATCGCAGTTCACGCCGTCTTGACGACAACCGCACGGAGCAGACGCTGACTTACACCGATCCGAAGAGCGGTTTGGTGGTGCGCTCGGTGGCCGTGGAGTATCACGATTTCCCCGCCGTCGAGTGGACGCTCTACTTCCAGAACACCGGCACCGCCCCGACGCCGATCCTGGAGAACATTCAGGCGCTTGACACGCGCTTCGAACGCGACGAAGACGGCGAATTCATCCTGCACCATAGCAAAGGCTCGCCCGCGACCTCCACGGACTTTGAACCCTTTGCCGACCGCCTGGAGCGCAAGGAGGAGAAGCGAATCAGCGCAGCGGGTGGCCGCCCCACCAACAGCGACCTCTGCTACTTCAATATTGCCTTGCCGGGCGAAGGGACAATCGTGGCCCTCGGCTGGCCGGGTCAATGGGCGGCCCAATTTACGCGCGATGAGGGGACGGGACTCCAATTGCGCGCGGGGCAGGAGTTGACCCACTTCAAATTGCTGCCTGGCGAGGAAGTGCGCAGCCCCCTCGTCGCCTTGGTGTTTTGGCGTGGCGATTGGATTGATGGACAGAACGTTTGGCGGCGATGGATGATCGCCCACAACCTGCCTCGCCCCGGGGGCAAGTTGCCGGCTCCGCTGCTCTCGACGGGGACCAATGGCTATACCATCGAGATGCAGGGCGCGAACGAACAGAACGAGAAAGAATTCATGCAGCAGTACTTCGATCGCGGGTGGAAGTTTGACTACTGGTGGATGGACGCGGGCTGGTATCACTTCCACGACGGTTGGTGGAACACCGGGACCTGGGACCCTGACCCCGCGCGCTTTCCGCATGGCTTTCGGCCCGTTTCTGAGCTCGCCCACGAGCACGGCGCGAAGACCATTCTGTGGTTTGAGCCGGAACGGGTGACGCAAGGTTCATGGCTCTGGGAAAATCACCCGGAGTGGCTGCTGGGGAAGGACGGAGGGAACAAGCTTTTGAATCTCGGCGACCCCGAGGCTCGCGAGTGGCTGACCGGCCACGTGGACCGGTTGCTCACCGAGCAGGGAATTGACCTGTACCGGCAGGATTTCAACTTTGACCCGCTGGACATCTGGCGAGCCAACGACTCGCCCGACCGGCAGGGCATTACGGAAATTCGCCACGTCACCGGCTACCTGGCTTATTGGGACGAATTGCGGCGGCGGCATCCGGACATGCTCATTGACACCTGCGCCAGCGGCGGCCGCCGTGACGATTTGGAAACCTTGCGCCGTGCCGTTCCCCTGTGGCGAAGCGACTACGGATATGACGATCCCCCCGCCATGCAGGATCTCACTTACGGGCTAGCCTTGTGGGTTCAGTACTTCGGAACCGGCATCCGTTCGTCTAACCTTTACTCCTTCCGCAGCACCATGGCGATGGCGGTGGGCGCGGGCCCTGATCCCCGGAGCAAGAACGTTGACTTCCCAACGCTCGGCCGGCTGGCTTCGCAGTGGCGGCAGGTGGCCCCTTACTATTACGGCGACTACTACCCGTTGACCCCGTACACCACGGAGGAAAGCGCTTGGGTGGCCTGGCAATTTGACCGGCCCGCGACAGGCGATGGCGTGGTGCAGGCATTCCGGCGCTCGCAGAGCCCTATTGAAAAGGCAAGGTTCAAACTCCGCGGACTTGACCGAACAGCGCGATACGCCGTGAGCAATCTCGACGCCCCAGGTGAATCTCAATTCAGCGGGCGCGAGTTAGAGGAACAAGGCCTGCCGGTGGTGATCAAAGATCAGCCGGGTGCGGCGATCATCACGTATAAGCAGCTCAAGGGATCTCACCTGGCCCCGCCGCCGGGATAGAGAGAAGATAGAGCAGGTCTGCCGCGGGACCAGTTTTCAGAGGGTTCGGTCAAGGTGCAGTCCTTGCAAGGGTGGGCGGAAAGTGGGAGAATCTGACCACTGAGCGTGGTGGGCACCGACGTTCGCGTGCGTTACAGCGAAAAATGATTATTGAGAGATTGCAAGCAGACGAGGCGAATGTTCAATGCTCCCTGTTCTCGAAGTCACCGAGGAGCTTCCCAGGGCCTCTCGCGCGGAGGGTTAATCATGGCGATCGGTGGCGTGATTCGTGAGATAGACAAAGACAGGTTTGCCGCAGCCGCCCGGAAAATCGGCGTCTGGATCCTGGTTCGTGGCACGAATAAAGAGTCAATCAACTATATCGGTCGGATCGGCTTCACCCCCAAGCCCATTGACTGCAAAGCTAAGACCGCGCAGCGGGGGCTCAATTCCGGGCTCGTGGTCAATCCTCATATGGCGCAAGACGCTTTCCCCCCTGACAGAATCCCGGAACTGATAAGCAAGTGGGACAATGAATACAACCCACTCGCTTTCAGCCCCCGGCGCACGCAATACTTGATTGAGGAAACAGGCCCCCGCCGAGGCTGCGTCAAGCTCGACGGCAAGTACATTTACGGCGACTATGATTTGAAGGCCGTAGTTGTCCCGGGGCATGAGTCCGCCACCGTTGCGCTCGTCACCGAGGTGCAAGGTGTGCAAAACGCCCGCCGCGGACCGAAGTTCTACGACGTGCAACGCGAAGTGAACAACGCGATAGGGGTCGAGATGGTTCAGCACGGCGCCGACGACGAATTCACCGGCCATGCGTGTGAGACGATCTTTGTCTTCCCTCCCTCAGGTGAACTCCCCCCCAAGGAACTGAATGGACTCCAGGAAATCCGGGATTGGTACAATAACCAATTTCATGGCCGCAAAACCGCGGCTGACACGTTCCCCCAAGGCGGCCCCCCAGGGGTTGGGCCCGGCATTCGCGGTGTGGTCCAAGCCGACGGCACTGTTCGCCCGGTCACCTTCCGCAAGCGGTGACTCGCGCGAAGTATAATGCGGCCGAGATAGTGTTTTTCCTGGCATCTTTCGGAGGCTGGCATGAAACGTCAAGCCATCATCAAGATCCTTTTGCTGATCATCGTCGCTGGTCTAACCGCGGCGGCCCAAACTACCAGCCAGGCGCCCCAAAAGCCTCTGACCCGCGCGCAGATTCTTGCCCTGTTGGCAGGTGATGTCCCAAGTTCCCGCGTGACCATGCTGGTGCAGGAACGCGGGATTGATTTCACCTCCAATGACGCTTTCCTGGACCAAGTCCGCAAGGGTGGAGGCGAGGATGATTTGGTTGCGGGCTTGCAGTCGGCCCATGTGACGAAAATGCAAGCGCCCCGCAGCGCCTCCACCGGCACACCTCGTGGACAAGCGCCACCCCGTCACCCGGGAGGCCCCGCCCCTGATGCCAAGCTGGAGGAGGCGAAGCAAGAGGAGTTGGCGCAGCGCGCTGCCCGCGGAGGGGAGTTCCTTCAGGATCGTCACTATGCTGAGGCTGAGGCCGAGTATCGCGCGGCGGTTAAGCTGGACCCGGAAAATTCCTATTTGCATATGGCGCTCTCCCGCGCGCTGAACTTTCAGAAGAAAACGGACGAAGCGATGCAGGAAGCCCACTTGGCCATAAAATTGAACCCGGAGAGCGACATGGCTCACTTCAGCCTGGGCAATGCGCTGCGGTTACAGGAAGACTGGGCTGGCGCCGCGGCTGAATATCGAGAAGCTATACGGCTGAACCCCGACTACGATATGACCCATAACAACCTGGGCCTCACGCTGCGGCGCCAAGACGACCTGGACGGAGCGATCGCCGAGTTTCGCAAGGCGTTGCGTCTAAATCCCCGCAGCGAAGCGGCAATGGGGAACCTCGGTAACGCGCTCGAGAGCAAGGGATGATCTGGACGGCGCCATTGCCCAGTTCCGGGAACTGTCGCGCCTGCGACCCAAGCTGCCGGGACCGCACTTCCGGCTCGGCCAACTCTTGGAGAAAAACGGCGAGCCGCGCAAGGCGATGGCACAATTCCGTGAGGCGATGGACTTGGCTCCGGAGAATCGCGCAGTACCAGGCGGCCTACGAACGCGCGAGGCGCAATCAGTAGAACAGCACGATGGGCTATTTCAGGCGGGTCCGAAACGCACGATGGTCACGGTGAGGTCATCTGACTGGGGGGCGGTGCCGACAAATTCGCGAATACTGGCCAGGATTTTCCGCACCACTTCATCCGCCGTTTGACCGGAGCAAGCTTCCAGGAGGGAGAGTAGGCGGGCATCACCGAATAGCCCGCCAAGGGAATCGCGCGCTTCCGTGACGCCGTCGGAAGTGGTCACAATCAAATCACCGGGGTGGACCTCCGCGCGATCTACAGTGAACTCAACGTGCGGGAAAGAGCCCCACGGGGAAATTGGAGGATTCGACGCGATCCACGCCGCCCTGGGCGCGGACAATCAGGGGCGGGATGTGGCCGGCATTGACAAACTCAAATCCTCCTTGCCGGTCCAGCACGGCGTAAAGGAGAGTGGCAAACATTTCCGGGGGCGTGCGGTCGCACAGATAATCGTTAACGCGGCGGAAGAGCTCGCCAAGGTCGGGCGCCCCGGCGGCGACGGCGCCGAAGGCTCCCTGAAGGCTTGCCGCCATCAGGGATGCGGGCAGCCCTTTGCCGGATACGTCGGCCAGGGCGAAGCCGAAACGGCCGTCCGGCAATTCCACCACGTCGTAGTAATCGCCCCCCACGGCTTCCGTTGGCGTCGTTACACTTAATACCTGGAAGTAATCGCTTTGGGGAAGTTCCCGCGGCAGCAATCCCTGCTGGATGTTCCGCGCTAAGAACATTTCGTGTTGGATGCGCTCCTGGTCGCGGGCGAGGCGGAAGAGGCGGGCGTTCTCAATCACGGTGGAGCCTTCCACCGCTAACGTTTGGAGCACTTGGCGGTCAAGCCCGGTGAGGGCGGCGGCCTGCGAGCGCGTGTCCAGATAGAGCAAGCCGAGCATCTCCGGGACTTTTCCCACAAAGGTTTCGCCCGCCGCATCCGCCATCTGCAGCTTTTGCAGAGGGACTGCCACGATGCCTCGCGTGCCGGTACGAATGATGCCGGTTTCCATCGGCGTGCGGCCGGAGGACTCGTCTTCCAAGATCACTTCCTCCTGACCGGAGGCTGTCACGCGCTTCACGACGGCGCGGGAGAAATCGCTCACCTCCGGGCTGAGGTAGATGCCCCCTTTGCCGCGCGCCAGGCGAAGCTCCACTTCATCTTTTCCTTCTTTCAGAAACAGCAGCCCCCGCTCGGCATTGGTGAGTTGTATAGCGGAGTCCAGCAGGGTGACCAGCACTTCCTCCAAGGCCGGAGCACGCAGCATCATCTGCGCCATCTGAAGAAGCATGCCCAGGTGATGCAGTTGCGGGGCGGAACTCCTCTCCGCGGCCTTCTCAAATTTTTCCAGGAGACTCGGAAGCACGGCCTCTTCCTCACCGAAAGCCAGCGCGTAAGAATCCGATCACCCCCAGGCTGATCTGGTCGCCCGACTTCAACCGGCGGGACCCGGTGACTTTCTCGCCGTTCACAAGCGTCCCGTGGCGGCTGCCGGCGTCTTCCAGCAAGTAGCCCTCGCCGTCCTTTATAATGCGCGCATGACGGCGGGAAATGCGGGTGTCGAGCAGCACCAGGTCGTTATCGCCTTGCCGGCCCAGGGTGAAAGGCGTGTGTGAAATCTCGATTTCGCGCTGGTTGCCGAAAGCGTCGCGGACCGTAATGTGCGGAATGGTGCTTGGCATGAGAATCGGTGAATCCTGATTCGCGTCCCCGCCATTATAGCAAAGGCTGCTTTCTCCGCCTACCGTGCACAAGCTACTATGCGCAAAATTGCGGATGCGAACGAGCTGGTGGGGGGTATACTGATGTGGTTCGGAATGCCAAAATGCAAATTCTGGTTCACATGCGTCGCCGCTCGTTCATTATTGCGCTGGTTTTTTCCGCCTTCATTGTAGCCTCCTGCCGCGCCCAGGACACTTACCAGGAGGAAGCCGACCGTCTGGCTCCGCTGCTGAATTGGCAGCAAGGCAGCGTTGTGGCCGAAATCGGCGGTGGCGAGGGCCAGATGACTCTCGCCGCCGCCAAGCGCGTGGGCGCGGCAGGGCGGGTCTACACCACGGAACTCGATCCCAAAAAGATGGCCCACCTTGAAGAGCTTGCGGCGAAGGAGAAAAACATCACTGCCATCCAAGCCGGCGAGGCTCAGACGAATCTTCCGCCGGAGTGTTGTGATTCCATCTTCATGCGGCTCGTGTATCATCACCTCACCAAGCCGGCCGAAATCGACGCGAGCCTCTTTCGGTCGCTCAAACCGGGCGGACTGTTGGCGGTGATGGACAGGGAACCGCCACCCGGGTCCTCGAAGGTGGTGGGTGTACCCGAGAACCGCGGCGGGCACGGTATGCCGCAGAAGATCCTGATCGAGGAGCTTACCTCCGCTGGTTTTCAGGTCGTGAAGTCGTTCAACGACTGGCCCAGCAACCACTACTGCGTGGTCTTCCGCAAGCCTGGCCCCTGAAGGGTAGAATCCCGGAGGTCGCTGACCACTTGCGCCGGTTGCCAGTCGTTCCCGCGGTAGAGTTGGATAACCTTCCCGTCCGGGCCGATGAGCGCAGTCACCAGCGCGTGCACGATCTGGCCACCTTCGGTCCAGTATTTCAGGCCAAAGAACTCGGCGACCTTGCGGACCTGCTCCGGCGTACCCGAGGCAAATTCCCACTGATCGAACGGATGGGGGGTGCCCGCGCAGCCCAAGCCATAGGCCCGCAGGACGGCGGGTTTGTCGTACTCCGGGTCGATGCTGATGCTCAGCAGGTGGGTGGAAGGGGAAAGAGCCGGATCGCTTCGCACTTCCTGCAGAATTCGCGCAAAGTTCTTGCTCATCAAAGGGCAATAGTCGGGAAGCGGGCACCGCGTGTAAATGAAGGTCAGCAGCAAGGCCTTGCCGTGGTACTGATGCAGATGAATCCGCTTCCCATCCTGATTGACGAGTGGGAAGTCCGGCACTTCCTGCCCGAGAGGTGTGCGCGCGGATTCCGGCGGCGCAAGCGAGTTGCTCTCCGGCTTGGCCTCTTCGCTCACGACGATGCCTTCCAGCCAGGCGCGATCGCTCGCGACCACCAAAGTTGCCCTGATGGTTTGGCCCGGTTTGAGAACGTCGAAGGCCCATTTGTCCTTGAGTGGATAATCCATGGTCATGGCGGCCATGTAGCCGGGGATTGCTTCGTGCGCCAGCGTCACTGTGCCTTCGTTCTTGTTTACCGCCACCACTTTCCCCCGCAGATCAAAACGCTGCTGCGGCAAGGGTGGCTGCGTCTTGCATGCACCCAGAACGAAGAGCAGGCTGAAGCCGGCGAGCGATGCTATTAACCGTTGCGTGCGCATTATTGACCTCCCACGGATAAAACGGCGCGACCTCGAGCCAGGGCACCGTGGAAATTGTACACCCCGGATTGCGGTAAACCTCGCAAAGTCGTATTTGATAGGTTCCGTGCCGCCCGCCCCGATTTGGATCGATTGCCCCTCCTGCATTCGTGGACTCGCGTCTTGCCTCGCGCCGTAGTTCAGAAGTTAAAGCGGTACTTGATTTCGCCGTAGATTTGTCGCGGGTCGTTGTAGTGAAAGCCTCCGAATGTCAGACTGTTGTCCAGCTCCACGCGTTTGTTGGTCACATTCAGCGCGGTTACGGAAAACGTGTATTTCTCGCGGAAGGTTTTGCCCAGCGAAATGTCGAACGTCATGTGCGCAGGCAGATACGGCCCCGGATATTGCGCGTCCGGAATCCCGTTCGTGAACCCCGAGCCGTAGTACACATTCGTCGAAGCGTACGCCTGCCAGGGAAGATTTCCATTGAAACCGAAGTTCAACGTGTTTCTCTGATCGTGGTCTACCGGTGAATATCCCGGCGGTATATCGAGCGGGCATGCCGTGTCGTTGCTGGTAGGGCAGATCAAGCCTCCGGTGATGGGTGAGGTTGCCTGCGCGATTTGATTCGAATAGGCAAGGTGAAACTGGCCGCGATGCCAGAGGCGGGGGGACCGCAGGGTGAGTTCCCAACCTTGAATCAAGGCGGCATCCCAGGTGATCGGCCAGAAGAGATTTGATTCTCCGATATTGTTATGATCCAGCCAATTGCTCGCCTCGGTTTGAAATGTGTCGGCGTCGAGCACCCAGCCGCGATAAGGAATCGTGACGCCGAATTGGTGTTCTTCATCGCGCTCGCCGTGCAGGGGAGCGAAAGTAAAATTCTGGCTGTTCGCTAAGCCGAGCAGTGGGCCGGTGGCCGTCACCAGCGGCGGGGCTTGGTAATACTTACCGTAGAAGGCGCGAAAGACCCAGTTCAGGTGCGGGACTCGGATGGCAAGACCAAAGCGTGGGTCCGTCGCGTTCTCCACGACGTCCGCCGTAAAGTGGGTTTGGCGGAGGCCGGCGATTAAGGTCAACCACGAGGTCACTTTGAACTTGTCGTTGATGAATGTGCTCTCAAGCCCTCCGGTTACGCCAATCGAAGAGGCGGGGAAGTTTTCGCTGCCGTCCGTGAATTGGTTATTGAAGAGGTTGTTCTGGTGCTGAGCGAATCCGTACACTCCGACCTCCACGTCGTTTCTCCAGAAGTGTTCGTTAAGAGTCGCCTGCAAGCCCCCGTAATGGGCAGCCTGGTCCATGGTGGAGATGACGGGATAATCGTTCGCGCCGCCCTGGTAGTCGGCGCTGTTGTAGTGATAAAAGGGAGAAACCGTCAGCAGCGTATTGGCATTGAAGGTGTGGACCCAGGAGAAGGTGACGTAGCCGTCGCGCTCATGCTCGCCATCGCGCAGGCCGTAACTGGGGGACTCCCCGGCCGCCACCAACTGCTGATTGCCGATGGAGTTGGGATCCGGGTCGTAGGGGATCTGGTAGTAATCCTCCCGGAGAGAGGTGACCAGCCGCAGTTGGTTCTTGGCATCGGGATTGAAAATGAACGAAGCGAATCCGCCATAGCCGTTCTCCGCATCGTGAAAAACTTGCGCAATGGGGGTCTGCAGACCGTAATTGCTGCGATTGCCGTTAACGCTGACGTAATAGGCAAAGCGGTCAGTGTGCGACCCGAAATTGAGTTGATCGTTGGTTTGATACCAATTGCCGAAGGTGGTGACGATTTCGGCCTCATTGTTGCGCTCGAAGCCGTTGCGCGGCACGATGTCGAACATTCCGTAGGTGCGGTCGCCGAGATCAGCCTCGTAGCTGCCTCGTTCCACTTCCAGATAATCGATGTCCTTGGGGTCGATCACCGGGCCGATGTTGGCGGCGATGTTGGTGTTGGGTATGGGTACGCCGTCAATCAGCCAGTCCACCTGGTGGCCGCCGCGCATATGCAACATGTCGTGGGTCACGTAGGCAGCGGGAACGTAGTCGGTGATCATCGCCAGACTGTTGGTGCGGTCGGCGCCGGGAGTTTGGGATACGTCCTGGCGATCGACCAGAGTGGTGGGGGTTACCGAATCCATGTTGGCCGCTTCTCCCTTGCCGACAACAACGGTAGTTTGATTCAAGGTCGCAATTGCCAGTGGAAAGTGAAGAATCGGTGATGAGCCGGAATCGACGGTGACCGTCTGCTCCGAAGTCTTGAATTTAGACTGAGTGACGGTGATCTTGTAGTCGCCGATAGGGACGGCGGTGAACGAAAACTCACCGTTATCGTCCGTTTGCGCAGTTTGAGACCAATCCGAGGTAATCGCCTGCAGCTTTACCGATGCGCCGGCCACAGGCCGATGCTGTGGGTCGTGCACGATACCTTGTATTCTTCCAAAAATTGTGGCGTGGAGCAGGGAACCAAACATTAGAAAGACCGCCAGACACGACCCGCATACGAGCTTTCGCATGAAGCCTCCTCTCCGATGAATAGAATTCAAGCGCCGGCCGCAAGTTGGCGAGGAAGGGCGAGAGGTCTATAGGCTCTCGCGGTCTCGTACGCCAACTTACAGCCCAAAGCGCGCGAACATAGGGTGTAGCGAGGATGAATCAGCGAGTGGCGCGAGGAGGTTGCTCAGGAATCCGCACATGGGATGGCAACAAGCTCAAACCTGAGGTGTCGTGACCAAAACTCCAAGGCGCGATTGGATTCCACCAAGGATGTTCGGTAGGCACGTAAATCAAAGTGCTAAGAATCGAGCTTAGGTAGCTGTCGTGAGATTGCAATCCGCACTGGCCACCGTTCGCCATGCAGCAAATTGGAGTGTGTCCGGGTGCGTGGTGGTGGCCGGGACACATACAGGCCGCGGGGGGGCACGCGCAAGCCTCCATTGGAGCACGCAGAGAAGCCCATCGCACGCCGGGGGCGAGCAGCGCGGCAATGGTCAGAATGGCCAAGAATCGGATGGCGATGCGCATGTTATCTGCTTGGAAGCCCAAGCAACTATTGTAACAGATTTTTGCGGAGTGGAAGCATGCCCGCGCGGGGGTAGTGGTGCAGTTTGATACAGAGGCGGCTTTACGCCGCCATTTGGCGAGGTAAACTCGCCGCTACCGCATCAAACTGAACACTACCTACGCGGGAATGCCTTCTATAGGAATCGAAATTCGAAAATCGAAACTCGAAAAACCCCTTAATGTGACCCGAACTAGTTCAAGGAGGGTGCCTTGGCGGCAAGGGTGATCGTCGGGGCGAGAGGTCTTCGAACTTGCCGCCAAAGGCTCAGCGCTGCATTTGGGCGGGACAAATCGCAGCACTGGAGGGTTCTGACTCTGTTCATGTCATCGGCCTTTCCGAAGAAAACTTGAGGGGATTGGTGTCCCTTTTCACCTCAAAGCTGGCTCGCTCCCCTCCTGTGAAAAAAGGGAAACCCGTGGACTCTTCTCGTCGGGCTCGGCGTGCCGCCGGCCGAAGGATCAAGCATGCGCCGGCTCCGATAGGTCTCATCGCCAAGGTCATTACCTACTAGTACTTTCGTAACCCAATGACGATTGACGTACGGGATAAGGTAGCGTATAGTTCCGAGGTGTAGCTGTAGTCAGACCGACTTGGCAGAGGGAGCCGTTCGGTCGACTAGGCAACATGAAAATTCCCTCTGTGCCCCTCGAGTTAGCGCCAGTCGACGGGAAATGTGAAGTTAGGCAACGGTCCTGCAAGCGGGGATTTGTAGCGTCTCCTTGCCTGGGTAACTGTGATGGGGAATTATTTTAGCGGCCCGGGGCTTGCCCTGTTTCTTCCGGCCCTGGCGGTCGCGGTTCTGTTGGCGGTCCTCGTCGCCCACAATTTGCTCGGACGGAGCAAACGGCTGCGCCGCAACACGGAAGTCTTCTGGTTTTCCAGCCTCCATTTTTTCAGCAAAGAGCTTTCCGAGTGTCGTGATCCCCAACAAATCGTGGACCAGGCGTTGCGTGGCGCTTTGGAGATGCTCGACACGCAGGAGGGTTATCTCCTGGTGCTTGAGGAGGAGGGCGACGAGGGGAAGGTTCACCATAGCATCCGAGGGATTTCTGCACAGGGGGCGGAGCGGCTGACTCAGGATCCCCTGCGCCACTTTGTGCTTTCCAGTGGCGAACGCTGGGGTCCCCTGGTAGTTTTCCCCGACATGCGCCGCTCGGAAGTTGTGGCAGCTTGGCAGCGCGACCCAGGCTTTCACGAATTCCGCGATGTGCTGAGGGGCGAAGGGCTACGGACGGTGGTCGTTGTCGGGTTGCAGGTTCGCGAAAAATCCTACGGCGCTCTGATCCTGGGTTTTCGCAGTACCCGCAGCTTTGAGCCGCAGGAGCTGCGCGTGGCGCTGGCGATCGGCAACCAGGTGAGCGTGGCAATTGAGAACTGGTCGCTGAACCGGGCAGCGGAGCGGCGCGAGGAGGAGTTGAGAATCCTTCACCGCGTCGGCGAAGCCCTGCGCGCTACTTTTGATATGAACGCGCAAATTGAAATCCTCCGCCACGAGTTGAAGGGATTGATGGGCGGAACGAATTTCGGTTTGGCCTTGCAGGACGCCTCGGAAGGCCCGTTGGAAGTGGTGGTGCCCTTTGAGGGCGCAGGGGCGCAAGGCACCGTGCTCGGCGGCCCGGCAAGTTCATTGGCGCAATATGTGCAACGGACGCGCCAGCCGCTCTTGGTTGCCAGCGACGTTCAGGGCGCGGCGCGGGGTTGGGGGTTGGCGCCCATGAATCCTCGCGTCAAAACCTGGTGTGGGGTGCCCCTCCATTTCTCGGATGGATCGATGGGCGTGCTGGCGTTGGCCGATATGGAGCGCGAACACTCGGTCACTAAATCCCAGTTTGAACTGGTGCAAGTACTGGCGCAGGAGGCTGCGGTCGCGGTGGAGAACGCCCGCCTTTTCAAGAATGAGCAGCGGCGCGCCAGCCACTTGGCTTTGCTTAACGAACTGGGACGCAAAGCCAGTTCGGTTTTGAACCAGCAAGAGTTGCTGCCCAGCATCTGCCGGCAAATTCGCAATGCTTTCGGTTATGACTTGGCGCGGATCGAGATGATGGACGTGGGACGAGAGGAATTGGTGGTGGAGGCGGAGGCCGGTTACGGTTCTGAGCTGATGGGGCGCCGCATTCGTATGGGGGAGGGCTTGGCGGGCGTGGCGGCGGATTCAGGTGAGCCGGTCCTGGCAAACTCCGTAGTGAAAGAACCGCGTTATATTGCCCTTCATCCCGGCATTCGGTCGGCGCTCAGCCTTCCCCTGAAGTACCGTGAGGAGTTGATGGGGGTCCTAAGCCTGGAAAGCGCGCAGGCTTACGCTTTCTCCCAGCAGGACGTGCTCACCTTGCGAACCCTGGCGGACCAACTTGGCATTGCCTTGCACAACGCGCGCGCCTATCAAGTGGCCTTGGAGCAGGCCATCACTGACGGCCTGACGGGCTTGAAGACCCATCGTTATTTCATGGAAGCGCTCGATCGCGAGTGGCGCCGCTCGACGCGCTCGGGCCGCATGTTCTCCTTGATCATGATGGACCTGGATGGGTTCAAGCAAGTCAACGACCGCCACGGTCACTTGGAAGGTGACAAGGTCTTGAAGGCGGTGGGTAGCCTGCTCAACATCCGGGTGCGGCAATCGAATGTGGTGGCGCGCCTAGGAGGCGATGAGTTTGCCATCATGATGCCGGAGGCGCGCACCGAGCAGGCGGAGATTCTGGCCGAGCGGCTGCGCGCGAATATTGAATCGGACCACTATCTGGCCGCCCATGGCGTGACCGCCAGCTTCGGAATTGCGACCTTTCCCTTGCATGGCCCGGCGCAGGAAGACATCCTGCGCGTGGCGGATTCCGGCATGTACCTCGCCAAGCATCAGGAGGGCAATCGCGTGCGCGTGGCGTCTCTGAGCACCGGGTCGGCACAGGCCGACTGGGAGCGCCAGTTGTTGGAGGCCTACCTGGGCGTCGCCATGAAACGCATGTTCTCCACGGGGCCGGAGGCGTTCGATCATTACATGCAACGCTTCCAGGAGGACATGCTGAAGGGCAACGGGGAAGCTCCCTCGTTACTGGATGCCGTGACCGCGCTGGCGAATGCCGTCGATGCCAAGGACCACTATACGCAGGGCCATTCGCAGGCCGTGTCCCGCATCGCCGCGCAAATCGCACGGCAGATGAGCCTGCCCGATTCGGTGATTGAGGAAGTTCGTCTGGGCGGTATTCTTCACGATATCGGCAAGATCGGCGTGCCGGAGGCGGTTCTTAACAAGCCCTCGCGTTTGACCCCGGAAGAGTACGACGTGATGAAGAGCCACGCCTTGCTGGGCGCGAAAATTCTCGAACCGCTCAAAGTGAAGGCTATTGAACGGATTCGCGGCATGGTGCGGAATCATCATGAGATGGTCGATGGGACGGGCTACCCCGACCACTTGAAGGCCGATAATATCCCGCTGGGCGCTCGAATTATCACCGTGGCTGACTGCTTCGATAGTATGATTTCCGAACGGGCTTACAAGCATGGACGCAGCGTCGAAGAGGCCATGGAGGAGCTGTACCGTTGTTGCGGAACGCAGTTCGATCCCAATATCGTGGAGGCCTTTGTCCGCTCACTGGAAGCCGCGGCTGATTCCCCGTCGCCTTCGAGCCTGGATGAACCGGTCATCCATTGGGCGGATGAAGAATAAACAGCAAGTGCCTTTGAGAGCGGGACAAGATGTATACGATGGGGACTAGGGTTTGCCCTTTGGTTGGATCGCCGGAGGGGAAAACCGTCTGCGCCGGTCCGGACGGCTTTCAAAAACCGAAGGCAACGACGGGCTACTTCTTTGGTTCCACCTCCCGCGTGAGGAAACGCGTGGGGCGGTAGGCTTCTATCGGCCGGGAAGTTGAACCTTTCAGAATGAGGTCCGCAATAGTTTCCGCCGTTACTGGGGCCAGCAGAATGCCGTTCCGGAAATGACCGGTGGCGAAGACCAGGTTTTCAATTTCTCCATAACCCAGAATCGGCAAATGGTCCGTGGTATCCGGCCGCAGGCCAGCCCACGCGCGCAGGAAGCGGAACGCGCTTACCAGCGGCGCCATGCGCACCGCGCCCTCAAGAATGGAGAGAAGTCCTTTTGCTGACACCGCTTTCTCGAAGCCGGTGTATTCCGCGGTTGTCCCTACCAGCACCCGCCGCTCCGGGCGCGGGACCAGGTAGTGAATCCCGGCGCGCACCACGAACGGCAATTCGCGCGGAGCTTCCAACTCCATCATTTGCCCGCAGCAGGGAATGATCGGTACGTGAATTCCAAGCCCACGGGCGACTTCGCCTGACCAGCATCCCGCTGCCAGCACGTAGGTCTTTGCCGTAAAGCTGGCGTAGTTTTCCGTGGTGATGCCTGTGATGTGATCACCCTGGGTGTGGAACTTGTGAACGGCGGACCCTGCTTCGAAGTGCACGCCCGCGCGCTGGCAAGCAAACAACAACGCGCGCATCAGACGCTCGTTGTCGATCCAATGATCACTGGGGATAAAGAGGCCGCTGCGAATCTTCGGGGAAAGTCCCGCATCGCGGTCATGGACCTCCTCCGCCGTCAGTGTTTGGATTGAATAACCCTGCGCGGTCTGCGTGCGGTGGACTTCCGCGAGTTCATCTTCCAGCTCTTTGTCGAGGGCCACCAGCAATGAACCGTCGCTGCGATAACCGACGTGATGGCCACTGGACTCTTCGATCTCCTCCGCGAATCGCGGGTAAAGACTGCGGCTGGCGACGCACAGCTCCGAGAAAGCCCGAGGCTCAACCATCTCGCCCAATGGCGCGAGCATGCCCGCGGCGGCGGAACTGGCTTCCGCACCGGGTTCGGAGCGGTCAAGCACAGTGACCTTCATCCCGGCCTGCGCCAAGCGCCAGGCGATTGAGCAACCGATGATCCCGCCACCGATGATCAGCACGTCGGCAGCGCGTGAAGAATCTCCCGGCATATTTAGCGACACACGCCTTCGCGTCCGCGGTTTTTCCCCGCGTTGTCCAGTTTTCGCCAAGCGACGGAAGGGGTCAAGAGGAATCTACAAATTGACGAGTTTGAAACGCGATTTTGGATTTGCGATTAGGGTTTGCTCCAGTGATTTCGCATCAGGGCAGCAGATTTGTTTTGGAGGCCTACGGTTCGTCCTCCATCGGCGACAAAGGCCGCGGACCTACAAAACCGGTCCGCGCTGCACTCGCTCGCAAAAGAGGCCCGCTGCCTACTGAGAGGCTGACTGCTTGGCAGCTTATGTCAAGCGCGGGGGCAGGAACATTACAAAACTACCGCGTTTTGAAACGATGTTGCTGATAATAAAGGTAGTTAGCGATATTCGCAAAGATTCGACTAAAATTTTAAGTCGTTTAAAATTAATAAGTTAGACGTAATTCGTGGAGGAGGGCTGCAAAAAAGCGAAGCCCAAAAATGAAGGTAATTCAAAGGATGTTGTTGAAAACAAATGGAGAAAAAATATCAGTTTCCGGGCTTGAAACGATGTTGATGAAAACAAGCGAGTTATATCCGTCTTGAAACGATCTTGATGAAAAGTAAGGGGCTTAAGAGAAGTTCCAGGTGTCAGGTACCGAGTGCTAGATTTCGGGGATTACGGGCCGGGGGCAGGACTTGCGATTCGGTGTTCGGGGGTTGGGGCTTCATTCGGAGATCTCAAATCGCAAATCTCAGAATCTCTCAATCACTCAATGGCCTGATGACCCGATGGCCCGATTCTCTTCGCCCCCAGCACCTAAAACCTGATACCTGGCACCTATCACCTGGTGGGCATGCTGTGAAAGTATGGCATAATCTTGCTTACAGAATTTAAGGAGAAAACCTTGGCGTGTCCGATTTGCAATAAACGTAAAGTGAAGCGGCTGTGTCCAGCACGTGCAGAGAGCATCTGTTCCATCTGCTGCGGCACGGAGCGCGAAGTAACCATTGATTGCCCTAGCGATTGCGTGCACCTCGTCGCCAGCCGCGAATACGACTTGACACGATTGGAGATCGATTGGGCCGAGGTGCCCTTCGCGGAGGTCAAATTCAATCGCAGTTTCGCAACGACGCACGGGGCGTTGCTGGTCGAACTCGATCACGCGATCTGCCAGTTTGCCGCCGATCACCGCGAGGTTGTGGATACGGATGTCCAGGCGGTGCTCCAAACGCTGGCGGAGACTTACCGTACTCAAGCGAGCGGGATTTATTATGAGAAGCCTCTTGATTACCCCCTGCAACGCGAAATGTACGAGAACCTCAAGGCGGCCATTGCGGATTTCCGGAAAGATGAAGCCCAGCGTGTGGGCATGACCACCGTTCGAGATAGCGATATCCGCGACGCAGTGATTTTCCTCACCCAGCTTTGCGCCGTGCACGCGAATGGGCGGCCTAAAGGGCGCGCCTATCTGGATATAATCCGCCAGCAGTTCCCGAAGGAAGAATTCCAGAAAGCCGGTTCGAGTATTGTGTTGCTTTAGGTGTCAAGTATTCGGTCTAGGTGGCTGGTGCCAGGTGTCAGGTGTCAGCCGCGGTACCCGAGCGATCTCCGGTCAGAATCAGGCTGTTGGGCTCACGATCGCGGAGAGGCCTAATAGCTGAACCCTGGCACCTGACACTTGCTCTCCCATGAGCCAAGTCGATCAAGTTCGCGCCGCGGCCGACATCGTCAAGATCGTGGGCGACTATGTGAAGCTGCGCAAGGCGGGCGCAAATTACATGGGGCTGTGCCCGTTCCATCAGGAGAAGTCACCCTCTTTCGCAGTGCATCCGGTTAAGCAGATCTTCCACTGCTTTGGTTGCGGCGTGGGGGGCGACGTTTTCAAGTTTGTGATGCTGATGGACAGCCTGCCGTTTCCGGAGGCGCTACGGCGAGTTGCCGAAAAGGTGGGAGTGCACCTGGAAGAGAGGGCGGGTGATGAAACTTACGACGCCAGCACCAAACTGCGAGCGGCGCTGATGAAGCTGCACGAAATCGCCGCCAAATTTTTCGCCTCCCAGTTGGGGGCGACGGCGGAAGGGCGCATGGCGCGCGCCTACCTTACCGACCGGGGCATGACAGATGAAGTTGTGGGCCGCTTCCGCATCGGCTATGCTCCGGGCGATGGGCAAGGGTTGGTGCGGCAGTTCACTGGCGTGGGCTTTGAAAAAGAGGCCTTGGAGAAGAGCGGGCTGATCATCTATGATGCCGAACGCCAACGTCCCTACGATCGTTTTCGGCGGCGCATCATATATCCCATCGCCAACGATGCGGGGAAGGTTGTGGCGTTCGCAGGCCGCGCACTGGGCGACGACCAGCCCAAGTATCTGAATTCGCCCGAAACGGCGATCTACACCAAAAGCCGGTTGCTCTATCACTTGGACCGCGCCGCGCAGGCCATCCGCAAGCTCGATTACGCAATCCTGGTGGAAGGGTACATGGACTGCATCGCAGTGGCCTCGAGCGGCATCGAAAACGTCGTAGCGCCATGCGGCACTAGCCTGACGGAGGGTCAGATCCGGCTGCTCGCCCGCTATACCCGGCGCATGGTGGTAAATTACGACCCGGACTCTGCGGGGATGGCGGCGACCGAGCGCTCGCTAGCGCTGCTGCTGGAAGCGGGATTTGAAGCCAAAGTGCTGGCGCTGCCCGGCGGGCTCGATCCGGATGAATTCATTCGCAAACAGGGAGCGAAGGCGTATGGTGAGCTGCTGGCGAACGCGCCTTCCTATCTCGATTACTTGACGGACCGTGCCGCCAAGACCCACGACGTGCGCACGCCGGAAGGCAAGGTGGCAGCGGCCAACGCCATCCTTCCGTATCTCATTAAAGTGCCCAACCCCATGCTGCGCTCGGAGTTGGCGGGGCGACTGGCGGAGCGGTTGCGGGTGGATGAGCGCTTGTTGCGCGAGGAACTGCGGCGGGCGGCGGGCGAGAAGCGCGCGGAAGTCCGCGTGGTGGAAGAGGGGTCTACCGATGCCAACCACGCCGTGAAGCAGTTGCTGCGCGCCTGCCTGGAAGGCGAAGAGGTTGCGGAGACCTTGCTGCCGGAGGTAGTGGCAAGTGGCGCGGTGAGCGGGTTAATTGGTGAGAATGTCTTCACACACTTGTGGGAAGCTCGGAAGCGAAATGAGAAGCTGAATCTCGCGGAATGCGAAGGGGTGCTAAATCCGCAGGAGAAACGCCTGGTGTACGATGCCCTCTTCTGGCCTGGAGTTCCACCGAATCTGGAACAGGCGCGCGGTTACTTGCGGGCACTCAAACTCCAGCGCCTCCAGCGCGAGCGTGATATGCTACTTCGGGACATCGAAACTGCCGTCCAATCTCAAGATTCTGCCCGGCTTACGGAATTGCAGCGTTCCAAGTTCCATCTTGACAAAGAGTTGCGACAATTAGCCCGACTCTAAAAAAATTCGCGGAGCAACAAACGAATTGGGTTATATTACATCTAATTTGGTGGAGCCGTGGCAAATTGACGGCTTATCTCAAGTTTCGCTTCAGGGTTGCCAGCGATGGCACCGCCGAAGCTGGGTGCGGCGTGTCGCCTATTTCCATTTCCATGCATTACTAGTCTGCTGCCTGCGGGGAGGCTATTGCTTTGGCGTTTGACGATAAGTTCGACCAAGTAAATAAACTAATCAGCCTGGGGAAAGAGAAAGGTTACCTCCTTTACGACGAGGTCAACGACCTTTTGCCTTCCGATGTCCATTCTGCGGAAGACCTCAGCGATCTCCTTTCCATGTTCGATAGCGAGGGGATTGAAGTGGTTGATTCCCCGCGAGGCAAACCCTCGGAAGGCATTGCCCTGGATAAGACTGATGACATCAAAGCCGAGGAAGCGGGCGAGGACGTTGAGCTGGACTTGACCCCCGGAGCTTTGGACAAAACTAACGACCCGGTGCGAATGTACTTGCGGGAAATGGGCACGGTGCCGTTGCTGACCCGCGAAGGCGAAGTGGAGATTGCTAAACGCATCGAGCGCGGCCAAATGAAGGTTTTCAAGGCGCTCTCCCGTTCTCCTATCGTTATTCAGACCCTCTTTGCGCTGGCCCGGCAGCTCAAGGCCGGGGAGAAATCCATCAAAGAAGTGGTGGTTTTTGATGACGACGAGCTGACCGAAGACCGCGTAGTCCAGCGCTTGAAGGATGTGGTGGGCGTCATTGATGAGATGGAGCGCCTCTACAAGAAGCTGGGGCAGTTGCGGGCGAAACGCGACGCCATTCCCCGCAGCAAGCGGCCGCGCGATTTCCGCCGCCACAGTTGGGCGGCGGCCGAGCATCGAATCCTCATTTCACAATTGCTGCGGTCGATCCAGTTCACCCACACGCAGCGCAAGGCGCTGATCGGAGCAATCCGCCTGGCGGTGGATGAAATGCGCCCGCTCGAGCGCGAGGCCAATCGCCTGGAAAAGCGGGTGGAGGGGACGCGCACCAACGGCAACCGCGATCTCCGAAAAGAGCTGCGCCAGGCACGCACGAACCTGGACGATTTTGAGGGTCGCATTCAAGCCACCACCATGGAGCTGCGCCGCAGCTACCAGAACATCATCCTGGGGGAGGAGCAGGCGGAAGCCGCCAAGCGCGAGCTGATTGAAGCCAACCTCCGGCTGGTGGTGTCGATCGCCAAGAAATATACGAATCGCGGCCTCCAATTCCTGGATCTGATTCAGGAAGGCAACATCGGTTTAATGAAAGCCGTGGACAAGTTTGAGTACCGCCGTGGTTACAAATTTTCCACTTACGCCACATGGTGGATCCGGCAGGCCATTACCCGCGCCATTGCTGACCAGGCGCGCACCATCCGCATCCCCGTGCACATGATCGAGACTATCAATAAGCTTATCCGCACGTCTCGCCAGCTCGTGCAGGAGTATGGGCGCGAACCGACCTCGGAAGAAATCGCCAAGCGCATGGAAATCCCCGTGGTGAAGGTGCGCAAAGTCTTGAAGATCGCCCAGGAACCCATTTCCCTCGAAACACCGATTGGGGAAGAGGAAGACTCGCATTTGGGTGACTTCATTGAAGACCGCGGCGTCATATCACCTGCCGAAGCCGTCATCAATATCAATCTAAAAGAGCAGACGGAGTCAGTGCTGAAAACTCTGACGCCGCGCGAGGAAAAAGTCATCAAAATGCGCTTTGGCCTTGACGATGGCAGCGAGCACACCCTGGAAGAAGTCGGACAGAGCTTTGCCGTCACGCGTGAACGCATTCGCCAGATTGAAGCGAAGGCGTTGCGCAAGCTGCGTCACCCCTCACGCAGCAGGAAATTGCGGGCGTTCCTTGATGCTACCGCGCGGGAGTAACGCTCCCATCCCGGGAAAAATCGCCCCGATGCATCGGGGCCGCTCCCATGAAAAGCTGCTCGTACTGCGGTTACTCCAATTACGACAATGCCACTGTTTGCCGCAAATGCGATAATTCCTTCGAGGCGGAGCGCGGCACTGTCTACCAAGGCAGGACTTACTGGATCGGCCCCGAACGCGGCCGCAGAATCCGGGGCCGCGCGCTTCCCATGATCGTCCTGGGGCTGCTCGTCAAGGTCTACTGGGGCGGATATGGGCCCTGGCCTGTCATTGATTTTCCGATCCTCGCAACCCTGCGCGCGATTGTGGAGCCATTGCTGCTTTACGGTGGGACCGGGCTTTACCTCTTTGGCTGGATTGCGCGTTACATTTGAACCGCCGTCAACCTTTCGCACTCTACACACATCGCGCTAAGAGATTTCCGTTTCCCGGGATCGAGTGCGCCGGATGCCGGAATGGTCTTGCTTCTATTCAAAGGAGTTGATATTTTCAGCGCTGAAGGAAAAGGCCGCAGAGTCATGCGCCAGTGCGTATAAAGGAAGAGCATCCTGTTCGAGTCCGCGACAACGAGTGAATTCATTAAGGAGTGAATCATGGGTGAAACAATGATTGCGCCTCCTCTGCCGGAAGAACAGCCGGGGGATTCTTTCCTTAGCCGTGCGGTTGGAGTTTTCATCTCACCGGGACGGGCATTTGAATCGGTTGTGCGCCGGCCGGATTTCCTCACGCCTCTGATTATCGCCATCGTAGCGGCCATCGCGGTCACGGAAACCATGATGGCAAAGATTGGGATGGAGCGAATCGTTCGCCAGTCGATCGAACTGAGCGGCAAGGCCTCCCAGATGAGCGCGGAGCAGTTGCAGCAAGCTGTCCACCAGGGCGCCACCATCGGAGGCATTCTGGCGCGGGTCGCAGAGTTGGTGGGCGCGCCGGTTTACTTGCTTATGGTTGCAGGGGTAGGTCTGTTCATAGTCAATGTCATGTTTGGAGCCACGACCAATTTCAAGGTGAACTTCTCACTCGTGTGTTACGCCTACTTGGTTGGTTTGGTGGGGATGTTGCTGGCGCTCGTCGTGATCCTTTTCGGCGACGCCGAGCAGTTCAATCCGCAGAACTTCGTTCCGAGCAACGTGGGGTTCTTCCTGAACCCGCACGAAACCTCAAAGCCGCTCTATACCATCGCCAGTTCCTTCGACGTTTTCACGGTCTGGTTTCTCATTCTGGCAGCTTTGGGGTTGTCCATTGGTACGGCAAGAAAAGTCCGAACCCTCCCGATTTTCCTCACCTTCCTGGGAATGTGGCTGATCTGGGTGCTTGGCAAAGCGGGTTTGTCGATGCTGGGAGGATAGAAGTTTATCTGTAGACGGAAACCCCCGGCGCAGAGCGAACCTACACAACAGGTCGCTACGCTGCGTTTTCATCCCGAGGCAGCTCGAGCAAGATTGAAGCAACCCCCAAGTTTCATGCCCATCAAATTTGAAATCCTTGCTGAAGACAAGGCGACACACGCGCGCGCGGGATTATTGCATACCCCGCATGGCGTGATCGAGACGCCCATCTTTATGCCCGTAGGCACCGGCGGCACGGTGAAGGGCATGACCCAGGGTGAGTTGGAAGCACTGGGGGTACAAATCCTCCTGGGCAACACCTATCATCTTTACCTTCGCCCCGGCCACGAATTGATTCGCGAGGCGGGCGGGCTGCACCGTTTCATGTCGTGGCCGCACCCGATCCTGACCGACAGCGGCGGTTTTCAGGTGATGAGCCTGAAGTCTCTGGGCCGCGTAACTGAGGATGGAGTGTGGTTTCGCTCGCACCTGGATGGCTCCACGCATTTTCTCTCCCCGGAGCGCGCCGTGGAAATCCAATTGGCCTTGGGCTCGGACATCATGATGTGCCTCGACGAGTGCGTCGAGTACCCCGCCAGCCATGAAGCGCTCCAACGCGCTGTGAGTCTGACGACGCGCTGGGCGAAGCGGGCGAAGGAAAAGGTGTCAGGTGCCAGGTGTCAGGTGCCAGGGAAAGAAACTTCGGATTTTGGATTAAGGGGCACAATTGGCCCACGGCAAGACAGCAGCCTGCCGGAGAGTCGTGACACCTGGGACCTGGCACCTGACACCTTCCCCGCGCTTTTCGGCATCGTTCAAGGTGGGACCGACAAGGAGTTGCGGCGTCAGAGCGCCGAGGAATTGCTGAACCTGGATTTTGAGGGCTACGCCGCGGGGGGACTCGCCGTAGGTGAGCCCAAGACGGAAATGTATGACACGACGGAGTTCACAGCGGAACTCCTGCCGCGCGACCGCCCACGTTATCTGATGGGGGTGGGCACGCCGGAAGACCTGCTGGAGGGCGTGGCCCGCGGTATCGACATGTTCGATTGCGTCATGCCTACGCGCAACGCTCGCAACGCCTGTGCCTTCACTTCCGAGGGCAAGGTCATTATTAAGAACGCCCGCTATGCACGGGACGACAAGCCTCTTGACCCATCTTGCACCTGCGCTGTTTGCCGGCGATACTCGCGCCGCTACCTCCGCCACCTTTTTGTGACCGGGGAAATGCTAGGAGCGATCTTGGCCACGCATCACAATCTCCACTTTTACCTTGACACTATGCGCAGAATCAGGCAGTCTCTCCTGTTTGGAGAGTTCGCGGAGTTCCACCGTAGAGTGCGCGCGGGACCAGAGTTGCTCTCATAACCGAAATGAACCCGGAAAGCCCGAACCGAGAAAATCCCGTACTTTGTGGACGGGTTTCTCATCCTAAATCCTTAGAAACTACGGCTCGACCTTGATCGAGTGCATCATCGTAAACCCTATGCTACTAGCGGCGGACCCTGGTATGTCGGGCGCGCTTGGCCAGTTGCTTTTCTTTTTCGCCCCCCTTTTCGCCATCTGGTATTTCCTGGTCCTGCGGCCGCAATCGCAGCAGCGCAAAAAGCTCCAGGACATGCTTGCCAGTCTGAAAACGGGAGATCGCGTAGTGACCAGCGGCGGGATTTACGGGACGATCCTCGGCTTCCGGGATGGCACGGTGCAACTGCAGATCGCCAATCAAGTAAAGGTTGACTTGGCACGGTCGGCCATTACCGGTTTCGTGACCGAGGAGGGGGGGGACTCAAGCAAGCCGGAGTCAGGGGCAAAAGCCAAAAAGTAGCGGGTGTGCGGCTCTGGATCCTGCCGGGTGATTGTGGATAAAGGGCGAAAGAGGGCTAATGAGGGCGAATGACGGGGGTCTCGCACTCAGACACTTTGTCGCAGATGGAGCCGGGGCGCAAGTGGGTTCCCACTGCTGGAGGGTTTAGGGGCCGCTGATTAACAAGGCTATTTTGAAAGGGTTGCTGAGGTAGTTCATTACATGGAAACAAAGATTCGAGGCCGGGCAATTTTTATTCTTGTAGTCATTGTGTCATGCATTTTGGGAATCATTGGCTTTCCCAAGAACGTGCAGGAGCTCAAGGACAATGTTCACAGCCGCATCCGCATGGGGCTGGACCTGAAAGGTGGAACGAACCTGGTCTTGCAGGTGCAGGTGGAGGATGCGGTGAATATTACGTCCGGTGAGGCGCTCGAGCGCTTCAAGGACGAGCTGAAAGCCAAAAACATCCCCTACGCGGACATTCAACCGGACGACGACAAGACCCAGAATCCCCCGATTCATCGGATCGTGATCAAAGGCATTCCTCAGGAAAGGGCAGCCGATCTGCAAACCTTAGCGACCGATCAGTTCTCTGATTGGGATCTGGTTCGGGTTCCCGGCGATGAGACATCCCGGCTGCTGGTCCTCAAGACGAGTGCGGCCGTCAGCATTCGTAACCAGGCGCTGATGCAGGCGATGGAAACCATTCGCCGCCGCGTTGACGCTCTCGGGGTCACGGAACCGACGATTGCCGAGTACGGCCAAGGCGATTTTGAATTAGTGGTGCAGTTGCCGGGCGTGGATGACCCGTCACGGGTCAAAGACATTATGCAATCCACCGCCCTGCTGGAGCTGAAGCTGGTGCAGGACGGGCCTTATGCTTCCCGTGAAGCGGCGCTCTCTGCCCATGGCGGAGTGCTGCCGCCGGACACCGAGCTGGTCGCGGGTCCTACCGGCCAAGGCGGGAATGAGAGTTGGTATGTGTTAAACCGCATCGCGGCAGTCACGGGGCGTGATTTGAGCGGGGCGGATCCCTCCCACGATCAAGCCGGGCGGCCCAGTGTGAACTTCACGCTGAACCGTGATGGCGCCGAGCGCTTCGGCCGCGTGACCGGCGCGAACATCGGCAAACTCCTGGCCATCGTGCTGGACAATCGTGTTTATGAGGCCCCGGAAATTCACGGCCAGATTACCGACCGCGGTGAGATTACCGGGGGTAATTTCACCGCACAGACGGCTAATGACCTGGCACTGGTGTTGCGGTCCGGTGCTCTGCCGGCCTCGATCAAATATCTTTCTGAGGAAACCGTCGGTCCGTCGCTGGGAGCCGATTCGATTCGCCATGGGGTGATCGCCTCGATTGTGGGCTTACTCGCAGTGATGGGTTTCATGTTGGTCTATTATCGCGGTTCGGGGATCAATGCGAACGTAGCTCTGACGCTGAATCTGCTTATTCTTGTCGCTGCGCTGGCCTATTTTGGCGCGGTTCTTACCCTGCCGGGCATCGCGGGAGTCATTTTGACCGTTGGTATGGGTGTGGACTCGAACGTGCTTATCTTTGAAAGGATTCGGGAAGAATTGCGTCTTGGCAAGGCCGTCGGGGCGGCCGTCGCGGCGGGCTTTGAACAGGCTTTTCGGACGATTATTGACACCCATGTTACCACGGTCGTTTCTGCTGCAATTCTCTTTGCCTTCGGGACGGGGCCAATACGCGGCTTTGCCGTGACCTTGACGATCGGCTTGCTTGCCAACTTGTTTACTTCGGTCTTTGTTTCGAGGGTGATCTTTGATTACGTTCTTTCGCGGCGGGAAAAGGGTGTGGCGCTTAGCATCTGAGGTGATAGCTAACAGCTAACAGCTAACAGCTAACAGCTAACAGCTAACAGCTAACAGCCGACAGCTAACAGTAAGCGCCAGGTTTCGGTTGTTTTCGCGCTTTCCGATCTGCGGGGGTTTTTGACTGTCGGCCGTTAGCTGTGAGCTGTCAGCTATTTGTTGTTAGCTAATTTTCTGGAACTTAGCGCTTTGCTGCGGTGTCAATTCGACTGGGGCGGTGTGAAGGGGGTCCATGGAGTTTTTCCACGAACCAAAGATTGACTGGATGGGAATAAAGTGGTATTTCATCTGTCTTTCTTTGGCCTTGGCATTGACGGGGATTATTTCCATGGTGGTTCACCGGGGATTGGTTTACGGGATTGACTTCCGCGGCGGGACGCTGGTGTACGTCAAGTTTGCGCAACCCCCGCCCGTCGACTCCATCCGCCATGAATTGGACCACACGGGTTTGCGGAATGCTACAATTCAGGGGTTTGGGCCGGCGAGCGATCATGCCGTGATTATCGGGCTCGACCTTCAAACCACCACTTCTACCAATGCGCTGGACACCGGCAAGCAGGCGATCGTCACTGCCCTTTCGGATCTTTATGGCAAGGGTCCGGAGGGAAAGATGGATTTCAACAATGCCAGCCCGCAAACTGTAGCCGACCACCTGACGGCAGACGATCCCCTGGGCGTAGGGTCCAAGGGTTTGGACACCGCCACCAAGACCTATCGTGATCTTGCCGACGCTGCGGTCACCTACCGGAATGCTCCCCCCCGCAGTGGTTTGCTGGCGGATTTTAGCGACCTGCGCAACGTGCCAGGCGTTACCCCGGCCATAATCGCTTCGCTGACCAAGGATTTTTACTTGTCCAGCTATGCCATTACGAACACCAAGATCGTGGGGCCGAAGGTGGGCTCAGACCTGCGCCGCCAAGCCCTCTACGTAACCTTGGCGGGCCTGGGCGCTATGTTGGTTTACATTTGGTTTCGTTTTGAGCTAATCTATGGCGTTGCAGCCGTGGTTGCGACTTTCCATGATGTGATTATTACGCTCGGATTTTTCTCCCTGCTGAATAAGGAAATTACCCTGACGGTCATCGCGGCCCTGCTAACCCTGGTGGGCTATTCCATGAATGATACGATCGTGGTGTTTGATCGAATCCGGGAGAACGTTCACTCGAGCAAACGCGAAGAGTTCTCGAAACTCGTAGATCGTAGCATCAATCAGACTCTCAGCCGGACCATCCTGACCTCAGGCTTGACCTTTCTGGCGGTTCTCTCCCTTTTCCTGTTTGGAGGCGAAGTCATCCACGGATTCGCTTTTTGCCTGGTGGTGGGAGTGATCATTGGCACTTACTCTTCGATCTTTATTGCCAGCCCGATTGTAGTGCATTTTTATCAGCGTCTTGCCAAGGTGGGAGTGAGTGCGAGAGTCAAGGTAGCATGAGCGCGTGTCGGTTCGGTCAGTTTTCTGCGGCCGGCCATATTGCGCGTAGTTCTTGAGGAGGCGATAATCCATGTTTGAAGACACCTTGCTGGAGTCCTCGGTCGAGGCGGCGCCCATTTTGAAAGGCATACACTGGCTGATCTCACTGGGCCTTGGCGTGGTCGTATTCCTAGCTGGGTATTTTATACTGCCCATGGCCTCGGCAAACGAGACGAAGGTGATTGTGACCCAGTCGGCGATTGTGGCTGTGGTAATTGCTGGCTTCTCCCTGATTCTCTGCTATGTGCTGGCGGATTGTAAACGCCATGGGTTCAACCCCTGGCTTTGGTTCGTTGTCGTCCTGTTGCTCAATCTGGTAGGATTTGTCATCTATCTGATGTATAGCGCGGCCAAGACGGGCGACTGGCAGCGCGCCACACTTCCCATCGCTTATATTTTTGAAGGCATCATTGTCGGCATGACAGTTCTGGTTCCGTTGATTTACACCGAGGCTCTGCCTAAGGCACAGTTGATGACCTTCCTGGCGGCGCCTCCACCGCCACCTCCGCCCCCGCCACCACCGGCGGCGGCTCCTCCCCCCAGGATATTCCATAAGTTGAGCGCCGAAGATCTTATGCGAGCGCCCACGGTCATTCCCAAAACCATTATGCATGAGAAGGAAGAACAGCCTCAGGGCGCCGTGGGTGTGGTCGGTGGCGTTCCGGGCGGCGTTCCGGGTGGCCAGATGGGTGGAGTGCTGGGTGGCGTGATCGGCGGCGTGCTTTCTGCCGCTGCTCCTCCCCCCGCCGCCGCCGAAGCCGCAAGCTCCCAAGCGCATCCGGGTCGGTGGCATGGTGGAATCGGCGAGGTTGATTTTCCAGCCCAAGCCTGAGTATCCGCCCCTCGCCAAGATGGCGCGCATTCAGGGTACGGTGCGCCTGGATGCGATCATCAGTAAGGATGGAACGATTCAAGATTTGAGGGTTCTGTCCGGCCACCCGTTGCTGGTCAAAGCGGCTCTGGAGGCCGTGCAGCGCTGGCGCTATCAACCCACGTTGCTGAACGGCGAAGCGGTGGAGGTGGCGACTGAGATCGATGTGAACTTCACGTTGGCAGAATAACCAGAAGATTCTGGTAATTTTTGAGGAGGGAAAACAACACTATGTTAGCTGCAAATCTGATGGGTTTAGGTCTGTGGTTGTTTCAGGAAGCGGAAGTGGGGTGGGACCCGCTTTCCATGTGGCATTCGATGGGGTGGCCGGCCCGCATCGTGGTAATCGTGCTGTTTATCATGTCGGCTTGGTCGATCGGCGTCATGATCGATCGTTGGATCGCTTTCAGCTCCGCTCGCAAGCAGTCGCGGGTTTTCGCCCCGGCCGTGGCGGGTGCGCTGAAGGATGGGAAAATTGACGAAGCAATTTCCATCGCGGAACAGAACAAGCGGAGCCACCTGGCGAAAGTGGTTACGGCAGGCCTCCAGGAATTCCAGGCGCATCAAGTGTCGGCGGAGATCCCCGGCGAGACCATCGAAGCGTCCAAACGGGCTCTGGAACGGGCTGCGGCCATCGTGCACGCCGAACTGAAGCGCGGCGTTTCCACCCTGGCCACGATCGGTTCCACCGCGCCCTTCGTCGGCCTCTTCGGCACCGTGCTGGGCATCATCCACGCGTTCCAAGGGATTGCCGGCAACAAATCGACGGGTCTCGCGGCCGTGGCGGGCGGTATTTCTGAAGCCCTTGTCACTACCGCCATCGGTCTGTTCGTCGCCATCCCGGCCGTTTGGATTTACAATTATTTCACCACCAAGGTCGAATCGTTCGACGTCGAGATGGATAACTCCTCTTCGGAGTTGATCGACTATTTCATCAAGCGCGCGTCGCGGGGGAAGAAGTAAATGGCCAGAACAAAAGTAAAGCTTGGGGCGGTCGCGGATATTAACGTAACCCCCATGGTGGATGTGATGTTGGTTCTGTTGATCATCTTCATGGTGATTACGCCGATGTTACAAAAAGGCGTCAGTGTGAATATGGCGCAAGCCACCAACACACGCGACATGCAGGACGCCGATAAAGAAGACGCGGTCGTGCTGGCTGTCACCCGGGATGGTAAGGTCTATCTGGGATCTGACCCCATTCCTCTTGACCAAATCACCACGACGGTGAGGGACCGGATTGCCGACAAGCTGGATAAGACGGTCTACGTCAAGAGCGACCAAGCCGCGAAGTATGGCGATGGTCGTTGGCGTGGTGGACAATGTCCGCGCCGCGGGAGTGGACTCCCTGGGGCTGCTGACAGAAAAGCGGGTCGAACACTATACCGCACCAGAAGCGACGCAGTAATAGGCTCGGTCGCAGTACGCTGGGCTCGGCTCGCTTAACCCGAAGGAGGGTAGTACTATGGCTATGGCCGTAGGGGGTAGCAAGAAAGGTCCCCTGGTGGACATGAATGTTACCCCGCTGATCGACGTCTTACTGGTGCTGCTCATCATCTTCATGGTGATCACACCCCTGACGCCTAAAGGACTCGATGCACTCGTTCCTCAGCCGAGTAAGGAGAAGTCGCCGCCGTCGGAAGATCTACTCAACCAGACTATTGTGGTGAGTGTTGACGCCATGGGACACCTCAAGATCAATCAGGAAACGACCACGATCGGTGCGCTCGGTCCCCGGCTGGAGGAAATCTTCAAAACTCGGGCCACACGTATCATGTTCGTGAAGGGCGACCCTTCCGTGAGATTCGGTGACGTCGCTGAGGTCATTGACGTTGCTAAAGGCGCGGGGATCGATAAGATCGGCCTCATTACGAGGGCCATTGAGGAAGGGCAATAAGGCTCGACTTTTGCCCTTGTGCTTCCCGCCGGCGAGTCGCAACTCGCGTGCCGGCGGCCAGAAACCGGCCGCGCTCCGCGCCTTCGGTTAATGGCTTGGAAACGTATTCAAAACCCGCAACGAGCGCGTGATGTTCGTGAAGGGGGGTCCCGGCGTGGACTCTGGCGATGCCGCCGCAGTTTTCGGCGTGGCCAGTGGCGGCGGGATCAATATGGTTCGGTTAATTAGGTAAGCGATTGAGGGAGAATGTTCGTTTCTCACTCGCTTCCGTCGAGGGAGGAACCCTGATGAAACTCTATAAACTCGCCCTGCTCGGCGGGGCACTGCTGCTGGTGCTTATGGCCTGCGGCTGCAGCAGGCTGAAGGCACGGGACCACCTTAATAAGGGAGTAGCCGCTTTCCGGAACGCGCAATTCCAGGGCGCCATCATGCACTTTAAAGAGGCCGTACGTCTCGATCCCAGCTTGCTCAACGCGCGCCTGTATTTGGCTACCGCATATGCGCAGCAGTTCGTTCCGGGGGCAGAATCCGAGGATAACAAAAAGGTCGCGGAACAAGCCATCGATGCCTTCCAGGACGTCTTGAAGATGGATCCCAACAATCTCACGGCCATCGCCAGCATTGCCCAGATCTATTACAACGAGAAGAAATTCGATCAGGCGAAGGATTACAACCAGCGCCGGATCAAGATTGAACCCAACAATCCGGAGCCCTACTACTGGATTGGCGTCATTGACTGGGCTGTCACCTGGCGCGGCGCGCAAACGCTGCGGAGGGAGCATAACCTCGACTCGGCCAAAGATGCTGCCCATCCGGATGAGTTGCCGGTGATCCCGGATAAACTTCGCAAGGGACTCGCCGAAACCAATGCGCCGCTGGTCGATGAGGGCCTCCAGGTTCTGAACAAAGCCATCGAGCTCAAGCCCAACGACACGGATTCGATGGCCTATCTCAGCCTGATGTATCGCCAGAAATCCGAGATTGACCCGGATAACGAGACTCGCACAGCGGACTTGAAAATGGCTGAGGATTGGGTGAATAAATCTCTGGCTGCCCGGAAAGCGGGAGCCAGCGGCTCGAGCGAAGGCAGCTCGACGGTTACGCAACAATAGACCGAAAAATCCTCTGCTTAAACCTCCGGCCGGACTTGTCTCAACCCACAAGGTTGACAGTAAGTCCGGCCGTTACTTCCCAAGCCGTCCCCACCCTCGATTAGACCTGGAGTGCGTGCAGCTCGCTGGCGGGTATGTAGCGCTGAACTTTAGTTCAGCACATGCCGACCTAAAGGTCGGCGCTACAAAGGCCCGTTTGCAAAGGCCCGTTTGCTGGCGGGAAATTATGCTTACGGGTGAAACCCCCGCGAGCAAGCTCGCGGGGAGGAAAGCGGCAGCGAGCTGCCGCACTCCAGCATCGCTCCGTATGCCGTAGGAAACGCCTATTCCAAAACTTCGCTCCGTATTCCAAAGCTTCGCACGCGTAAACAGGCGGTGTGGAGCGCGGGGCACGGTAATAAATAGAAATGCCTTATAGCCGCGGGGCGGGAGCCCCCGCCATCCAAAAGCTGGTGAGAAATCCGGGCTCGCCTCACAGCGGGTTCTGGTGACTTGCCATGGCGGCGCGGAAGGTTGCCAGATTGCTCGCGTTGATCACGTTGGTGCCGGTGTCCACGCGCGCCGGCAGGGACGAAGCGGGCGCCGTCTGCCAGTCCTTGAGCTCGTGCACGATGTTGTGGTGCAAGTCGTCGAGGAACCTCAGCCCGTAGAACGCCATGGTGTAGGGTTTCTGTCCGATCGTCACGGAGATCACTTTTTGCTGGATGAAATCGAGCGTCTCGGGGTTCAGGTCCATGGCCACGACCGGAATCTTGCCCCCCAAGTCGAGCCGGTGCAGCGTCTCGCCTGCGCCGGGGCCGCCCGAAGCCTCCAGGCAGAGGATGCCGTTGACGGTTTCATTCTTTTTAAACAAATCGGAGATCAAATCGTTCGCCGTGCGCGGATCGCCCTGGTCGTTGAGGGTGGTCGCGATCTTGATGCCCGGGTACTTCGCCAAAACTTCCTGCGCGCCGCGCAGCCGTTCCTCCAGGTTGAGCTGGCCGGGAACCGTGACCACCACCAGTTGGCCTTTGCCGTTCATCAAGGTGGCGATTTGTCTTCCGCTTTCCATGCCGGCCTGGCGGTTGTCGGTGCCGATATAGAGGATGCGCTTGGAATCGGGTGCGTCCGTGTCCATCGTGATCACGGGAATCCCCGCGCCGATGGCCTCGTTGATGGCGGCATTGAAAAGCTCCGGCCGCGCGGGCGACACCAATATCCCCGAGGGGTGCTGCGCGACCGCTTCCTTGAAAACCTTCAGTTCTTCCTCGGGTGAAAGGTAGGTGGGCCCTTGGAAGTCCGCCTTCACGCCCAATCCGCGCGCGGCATCCCTGAAACCTGCCCCCGCATCTTGCCAGTACTCAAGGTTGATGTTCGTGGCCACCAGGATGTAGTGCTCCGTCTCTTCATGAAACGGCTTCTGGCACGAGGCCGAAAATAATGCGGCCAGAAGCATTCCCAGAGAAATCACCATCAGATAACGCTGTTTCATGTTCCCCTCCTCGCTCTTGGTGCGCCTCTCTGAGCAGAGAGCGAAATGATGGAAATCTAAATCTGAACTCTCTTTGTAGGAAGAAAGGTATCACAAAATCTTCCCAGGGGTGAGGCAAAATAGAATGTTCCTAACTCACAAATGAATTCCGGCGCTCATCGAGCGCCGCAACCGCAAACTGCACCGCAACGTGCTTTCTTGCTTGCGGAAAGCCAACCCGTCGTGGGCCTGCCGGGACGGTCCTCCTGGAGCTACAACGTTCCCCTGCGAACTGTTAGAATGTCAGTGGTGAGTATGGTCCAATTCGAAGACATTATCCGGCAAGTGCAATCCTACCGGACGGGGGAGGACCTCTCTCTGCTCCGGCGCGCTTACGAATTCACGTCCATTCAACATGCCCACCAGAAGCGCCTTTCCGGCGAACCCTTTATTTCCCATCCGCTGGAAGTTGTGCATATTCTCGCCGGCATGAAGATGGACCCTGTCTGCCTGACGGCCGGCATGTTGCACGACGTGATCGAGGACACGCACACCACCACCGAGTTGGTGCAGCAGGATTTTGGCACGGAAGTGGCGCGCATCGTCGAAGGCGTCACCAAGATCAGCCGGATCAAGTATCTGAGCCCGGAGGACCAACAGGCCGAGAATTTCCGCAAAATGGTCCTCGCCATGGTGGATGACATCCGCGTCGTCCTGGTGAAACTCGCCGACCGCCTGCACAACATGCGCACGCTCGAGTATCTTCCTCCCGACCGCCGCCAGCGCATCGCGCGCGAGACCGTGGAAATATACGCTCCTATTGCTCACCGCCTGGGTATGGGAAAAATCCGCGGGGAGCTGGAAGACCTTGCTTTGCGGCATCTCGAGCCCGAGGCTTTCGAAGACCTGAAGCGCACCATCGAGAGCCGGCGCAAGGTGAGCGACGAGTTCCTGGCGGAGGTGCGCGCTCAGGTCGAAGCCAAAATGAAAGAGACCAACATCCCGGCGCGCGTCGAGGGCCGCATCAAGCGCCTCTACAGCATCTGGCAGAAGTTGCGCCGCCAACAGATTCCCATTGAGCAGGTCTATGACCTGCTCGCCGTGCGCATCATCACCGACAGCGTCAAGAATTGCTATGCCGCCCTGGGGATCATTCACAACACCTGGCGGCCCGTCCCCGGGCGCATTAAGGATTTCATCGCCATCCCGCGCCCCAACCTCTATCAGTCGCTGCACACTTCCGTCATCGGGCCGCACGGCCAACCCTTCGAGGTGCAGATTCGCACGGAGGAAATGCACCGCATCGCGGAGGAGGGCATCGCCGCGCACTGGAAGTACAAGGACGGGCGCCCGCTCACACAACAGGACGAGGAGCGCTTCGCCTGGCTGCGCCACCTTGTCGAGTGGCAGCAGGAAATGCGCGACCCGGGCGAATTCCTCTCCACTCTTAAGATTGACCTCTACCCGGAAGAGGTTTACGCCTTTACCCCCAAGGGAAAAGTCATTGTCTTGCCGCGCGACGCCACCCCCATCGACTTTGCCTACGCCATCCACACCGAGGTGGGTCATCATTGCGTGGGCGCCAAGGTGAACGGCCGCATCATGCCGCTCAAATACCACCTGCGGAATGGCGACATCGTGGAGGTCCTTACCCAGGCGGGCCACGCTCCCAGCCGCGACTGGCTGGGGCTGGTGAACACCTCGCGGGCGCGCAATAAAATCAAGCATTGGATCAACCTTGCGCAACGCAAGCAGGCGTTGGATATTGGCAAGCGCCTGCTGGAAAAGGAAGCGCGCAAATACGATATCGGGCTGAAGAAGATTACCAACGAGGATTACGCGCGCGTGACGCGTGACTATGGCTGTACGGCGGCCGATGACCTTTACGCCGGCATCGGGTACGGAAAATTCGCGGCGCGGCAAGTGCTCGCCAAGCTCGTGCCCGCGGCCAAGCTCGAACCGGTGCAGGCCTCGCGCCTGGCGGCTTCCGTTAAGCGCGCCCTGGGCGTGGCCTCCGACTCGGCCATCCAGGTGGACGGCCACAATGACCTCATGGTCTATCGCGCCAAATGTTGCAACCCTGTGCGCGGGGAAGAAATTATCGGCTATATCACCCGCGGCAAGGGCATCGCCGTGCACGCCCGGCATTGCTCCAACGTCCAAAACCTGCTTTACGACGCGGACCGCCGCATTGACGTGGAGTGGATGGGCCCCAAATATACGCTCTATCCTGTCAAGCTGGCCCTGGTGACGGAAGACCGCCAGGGCATGCTGGCGGACGTCACCGCCGCGATTGCCGGGGTGCACTCGAATATTCAGAATATTGAGGCCCGCACCGGCGACAAGCGCGCCGACATCGATGTCACCGTCGATATTGTGGACGTTGAGCACATGGAAAAAATCATTGCCTCGCTGCGCAAAATCGAAGGCGTCTATCAGGTCGAACGCGTAACGCAGCCTTAACCCCACACGGCCACCGCATTTCTCGGAGGATCACTTGAGCAAACAAGCTATTTCCACCCCTTTGGCGCCGGCGGCCATTGGCCCTTATTCGCAAGCGATTCGCTCCGGCAGCCTGGTCTTCCTGTCCGGGCAAATCCCTCTTGACCCTGAAACCGGCAAAATTGTGGAAGGCGACGCCGCCGTGCAAACCGCGCGCGTGCTGCAAAACCTCTCGGCGATTCTGGAGGCCGCGGGATCAAGCCTGGGGCAGGTGTTGAAAACCACGGTTTATCTGAAGGATATGGCGGATTTCGCCATGATGAATGAGGTTTACGCGCGCTTCTTTGTTGAATCCCCGCCCGCTCGTGCCACGGTGGAGGTGTCACGCCTGCCGCGAAACGTGTCGGTGGAAATTGATCTCATCGCCGAAGTCGAGGGCTGAGGACAAAGGTCGTCAGTCATCAGTTTTCAGTAATAACCTAAAGACGGAGCCGCCTTTACTGAGAACTGAGGACTGACAACTGTTCGCGGGCTAGCTGACTTTGGTAACCTTACCCGAACGAATGCAAGCGGTGCAAGCGTAAATCCTCTTGCGCGCGCCCTGTACGAGGGCATGCACCCGCCGCAGATTGGGATTCCAACGGCGCTTGGTCACGTTGTGCGCGTGACTGATATGATTTCCATATTGGGGACCTTTTCCGCAAAGGTCGCAGGTTCGTGCCATCGCTATACCCCTTTTTGAGTCAAAAGCTGGAAAACGCAAACATCTATTGTACCAGACCGCCGCGATTTTGCCCACGGCGAAAGCGCCGCGGGGTTACAATGATTTCATGGATAAACTTAATCGGACGCATTTTCTCATCGCCGCCGCCGGGCTGGCGGTCCTGGCAGGCCTTGCCCTACTGCCGGGGTGCGGCACTCACAAGTACGCGCCCGGGCAGGAAGTGTGGGCCGTCGTCGATGACCAGCCCATTTACCGCGAGCAGGTGGAGCGGCTTTACAGCAGCCGCACGACCCAGGGCACCGAGGCCGTCACCTCCGAAGAGGCCGCAAGTTTCAAGCTTAATATCCTGAATGAACTCATTAACAATCAAATCCTGGTCATGCACGCTTCCCACTCGCGCATCACAGCTTCGGAAGCTGAGATCGACGCCAAGGTGGGGGAATTGAAAAGCCCCTATTCCCAGGAAGAGTTTCAGAAGAAACTCGTGGAGCAGGGCTTGGACAACGAGGCCCTGCGCAGGCAAATCCGCGAGAACATCATCATAACGAAACTTATTAATAAAGATATCATAGCGCATATTAACGTCACCGATGCGGAAATCGCCTCCTACTATCAGAAGAACAAAGCGAACTTCAATGTTACGGAGACCACTTACCATATCGCCCAAATTCAGGTAACGCCCCGCCCCGACGCCGAGATCCGTAACTTGAAAAACGACGATGCCAAGACTCCCGCCGCCGCTGAACACAAAATCCAGGCCCTATACGAAAGCCTGGTGCGCGGCGAAGAATTTGCCACGGTGGCGCAGGAGTACTCCGAGGACCCCAGCACCGCTGCCGGCGGAGGCGACATGGGGTTTATCCCCGCCTCCGGCCTCAACGCGGCGCTGAAGCAGGTTGTGAACTCGCTCAAAGTGGGCCAGATTTCCCCCATCATTCGATCCAATATCGGCTTCCACATCTTTAAGCTCCTGGGGGTGGAAGAGGCCGGCCAGCATACCCTTACCGACCTTCGCGTGCAAAGTGCCATCCGGCAAACGTTGCGCAATGAGAAGGAGCAGCTCCTGAAGGCTGCGTATATCGAAATGCTTCGCAACCGCTCCAAGGTGACGAACCACCTGGCGGAAGAAGTCGTGAAGGCAGGCGGCGTGCCATCCAAGGGGTAAGGAAGTGCGATTCAAGATTCAAGATCAACGACGCAGGATCCAGGACTTAGAATTCAGGATTTAGGATTCAGGATTTAGGTTCCGGGATCTAGGATTCAGGATTAAGATGCCGGATTTAAGTTCAGTACTCTGGTCCGAACTCTTGAATCTTGAATTTTTGAATCCTATTTCACACCAGTCGCAGCAGGCGCGCGCCGGTTTCCACACCCTGCCCTTCCGCCATGTAGATGCGGTCCACGCGCCCGGCGCGCGGCGATCGCAATTCATTCTGCATCTTCATGGCTTCGATCACCACCAAGCCCTGGTCGCGCTCCACTTCCTGACCTTCGGCCGCCAGCACTTTCACAATCTTTCCGGGCATGGGCGCCATGATCTCCTGCGGGCCCTCCACCTCGATGGAGGATCCCGTCCGGCGCCACCGGCGCGGGTCGCGCAGCTCCACCACGTATCGCCGCAGCCCCACAACGACCACGTAGGGGCCGGCAAGCCCAGGGGCATCGCCCTGGCGCTTCGAGACGTACGCTTCGTACGACCGCCCATTCAACAGCAGTGAGTACACACCCGGAGTGATTTCCTCGCAGTGCGCTTCCGAGCTCCGGCTGCCGATGCGGAAGCGCCTCACGCCGTTGGCGGCTTCGTGCGCCATCAGTTCCACTTCCTGCTCCAACGTCTTGGAGCCGCGTTGAAGGCGCGCGTGGAATTTCATCAAGACCTCCCGCCCGCGATGGGCAAGGTGATGTCGGGGCGGCTTTACGCCGCCATTTGGCGAGGTAAACTCGCCGCCACCGCCTCCAATGGACCCACTATCCGCGCGTCCGCTGGGGGCGCCGTTGGAGTAAGGCGCGTCGGCCTGCCTGCTTCCATCCGTTGTTGATCGTGGCAAGTGCCGGCGCCGCGTCGCCATGGCGTTCCACATGCAGCAGCGCCGCCAGCAAAGCCACTCGCTCCTCTTCTTCCGGCGGCGACTCTTCCACCATCAGTCCCGCGGCGAGCACACGATCGATAAATCCGGTATCCAGCCGCCCCGCCACAAAATCCGGGTGCTCCAGCACCCGGCGGAAAAAGGGAATATTGGTGCGGATGCCTTGAATTTCGTATTCACCCAAGGCCCGCCGCAGGCGCGCCATGGCCTCCGCGCGGTCCGTCGCCCATACGGCGAGTTTCGAGAGCAGCGGGTCGTATTCCAGCGGTACTCGCCAGCCTTCGTACACGCCGCTGTCATGGCGGATGCCCGGCCCTGCCGGCACCTGCAATCGCGTCATGAGCCCCGGCGAGGGGAAAAAATTGTTGGCGGGGTCTTCGGCGTAAATGCGGCACTCGATGGCCGTCCCGCGCATCCGCACGTCCTCCTGCCGCCACGAAAGGAATTCACCCGCCGCAATTCGGAGTTGTTCCTTTACCAAGTCAATGCCGGTTACCAACTCCGTGACCGGATGCTCCACCTGCAAACGGGTATTCATTTCCAGAAAATAGAAATTCCCTTGCGGGTCGAGAAGGAACTCCACCGTTCCCGCGTTCCAATAGCCAGCCAACTTACCGATGTGCACCGCGGTTTCGCCCATGCGGCGGCGCAGATCGTCACTCACGGCAGGGGAGGGGCATTCCTCCGACACCTTTTGGTGGCGGCGTTGCAGCGAGCACTCGCGCTCGCCCAGATGAATCAAGCGGCCGTGCCGGTCGCCGAGTATCTGGATCTCCACGTGCCGGGGATGCTCGATGTACTTTTCCAGGTAAACCGAAGAATCGTTGAAGGCGTTCTGCGCCTCCGAGCGAGCGGTGCGATAGGCGGATTCCAGTTCGGATTCTCCCCGCACCATCCGCAGTCCCTTGCCTCCGCCGCCAGCCGAGGCTTTCAGCATTACGGGGTATCCGATCTCACCGGCAATGCGCCGAACCTCTTCCAAGCTTTCGAGAATGCGATCGGCACCGGGGACCACCGGCAAACCAGCCTGGATCAAAGCGTGTCGGGAGGCGGTCTTCGAACCCATCAGCTCCATGGCGTTCACGGGTGGTCCGATGAAAACTATTCCCGCATCTTCGCAGGCACGCGCGAAATCAGGGTTTTCCGCCAGAAACCCGTAACCGGGGTGAATCGCTTCCGCGCCGCTGCGCCGCGCGGCGTCGAGGATGCGGTCGATCCGCAAGTAGCTTTCCGTGGAGGGCGCAGGGCCGACTGGATAAGCCTCATCGGCGTAGCGCACGTGCAACGATTTGCGGTCGACATCCGAAAACACCGCCACGGTGCGGATGTTCATCTCGCGGCACGCGCGCATCACGCGCACGGCAATCTCTCCGCGATTGGCAATCAGGATTTTGCGGAACACCGTTTCTCCTTGCCCGGAAATTCCTTGCCCAGTCGTCGCATCTGCTGATTATACCTGCTTCGGCTTTGTCAAAACTCGCGCAAATTCGGCTAAAAGATAAGGAAATGACACCATTCTCTCTGCATTTTGGGTGTTTTTGCTCTCCCGTAAGCCGTCCGTTCACGGTTATAGCCTTTCCTTTCAGTATGTTATCAGTATTTCGTGGCACATTTCCTGTAACCCCTGTTTTTTCATCAACCTCTCCGGACCTTCCGCACGGCTCCCTTTGTTTTCAATAACTTTCCGGCTTCGAACGCAAGTAAAAAAACGATGGCAAAATGAAGGTATTACCCGCCATATTCATGAAAGCAATTGAGATAAAAAATTGAGCCAACTCAAATTCATTCCTATCCCGTGATGTTTATGGAAAATAAGCCGTTTATCTCGGCTAACCCGAGAAGTCAATGAAAAATAGTGTCGTTAGTAGATTTCACTCTCCATCTTGGAAGTGGGTTAGGTTGATGGCGAGGCGGCTTTACGCCGCCATTTGGCGAGGTAAACTCGCCGCTACGCTCTCAAAATTGCCGCCCTCAGGCTCATCATGGAGAGGGGATTGCTAACAATTCTTCCTGGAACCATCGATAATCAATTCGGCCTTTTGAGGAGGTAGTAGCGCAGTGTCAACATTCAGTGAAGTCTTTCGAGTCTCTGGTGCTCGCATCGAATCTCTTTCGGCGCTGCCGGAGCCCGCACGTTCCATGGAGGCCATTCTCGAAGCGGCGGATAGGAACTCTGGCCTCAATGCGGAGGATGCAGCTTCGCTGATCGCCTGGGCGCGCGAGCCAGAGCGGCGCGCAGACATCCACACAGCGTCGCAGCGGGTCCGCGAGAAGGTGGCCCCACACACGGTGGAGTTTGTCATTCCGGTTTACCTTACCAGTTTTTGCCAAAACGAGTGCCTCTACTGCGGCTATCGCCAAAGCAACGCGCTCACCGAACGCGTGCGTCTGAGCCTGGAAGAATTCAGCCGCGAACTCGACCTGATTCTCTCCTGGGGCCACCGGCAGATTGAGTTGGTGCTTTCTGAAGACCCCGAGTTTGGTCCCGACGTGGTGGCACGTTACGTTGAGTTGACGCGGCGCAAGCTCAATGGCTTGGGCGGCGGTGTGGTGGGGCTTTGCTCGCCGGTTTATGAGCGTGAGGACTATGTGCGGCTGCGCGGGGCGGGTTTGGAATGGGTGGTGGAGTGGCAGGAGACCTATCACCAACCCCATTTCGACCGCTGGCACGTAACCGGCTCGCCCAAGCGGGATATCGAATATCGCCTGGATTTGTGGGACCGCGTCATTGCCGCGGGCATCAGGAAAATCGCGCTGGGAGCGCTGCTGGGCCTCTACGACTGGCATTACGACGCGCTGGCCACGATCGAGCACGGCAACTACCTGCGCCACGCCTATGGTTTGGAACCGCACGCCATCGGCATTCCGCGCCTCAAGCCCGCCCGCGGCGTGTTGGCATCGCAAAAGCCATCGCGCTTCACGGTTTCGGATGACGACTACCGGTTGATCCTGAGCCTCTATCATCTTGCCTTTCCGCGCTCGCGGCTGTTCTTTAACACCCGCGAGAGTTACGAAATGAATATTTCCATGGTGGCGGCAGGCGACCTCTTTACTGTGGACTGCGATACTTTTCCGGGCGGTTACCTTCGGAATGACGCGCCCGGCCAATTTTCAACCCATGGCTTTCCTTCGCGGCGAGAGGTTGCCGCCGTGTTCGCTACACGCAGGCTCAAGACTTTGTATCTGGAAGCCGAAACCCCGCGGGTCGCCCCCCAACGGTCCTCCACGGTTGTGCCGCCTGACATCCTGAAGTGGCAGGAAGAGCATGCGAAGATCCGCTCGGCCCTGCAGGATTGGCAGGCCATTCTCGCGGGGTTGGTTCAGCACCCCGGGAAAAATCTTACCGATCGGCAAGCGGCGCTCGCGTCGCTACGCATGACCATGCACTTTTTTAAGACCTATGCCATGGACCATTGCCGCCGGGAAGAAACAGCCTTTCTCCGCACCTTCGCGCCGGGCCCTGAGGCAGCGAAGCTTCAAGCATTTCGCGACGGGCACGAGCGCTTGGGGATCGACTTGGACAAGTTTGAAAGGCAGATGGCCTCCTACCAACTCTCGGGCGATCCCAGCGTGCTGCTCACCGTGGGAGAACGCACCATCCGGGAGCTCAACGAGCACCTCGCGATGGAAGAGGAGTTTGCGCAAAGGCCGTCCGTGGCCCGGAATCCGGCGCAAGTCTCTCTATGATTTTCTTGATTTCTCTTGCGGCCTCTGCCTGTCCAGGCCAACGGGAATCCCGGCTACTCTTTCCCTGACAGGAGGAAGGAGATCGGACCGTATAGACTACCGAGGAATAGCGGAATCCTTGGGACTTTGAATTTCGCTGCGGCCGATCCCTCCCGCGCGGTCCGCCGCCCCAGGCGCGAAGCGGCATAGCGAAGGATCTGGACCCGCAGAGACGATTCTCGAAGGAAGTATTTCGTGAGGATGGCGGTATGTGCGCAACCCGAATGGAAAGCCCACCGCCGGACCGCACGCCATTCGGTGGAGTGACGATGGAGGATTCTCGCCGCAGGCTCGACAACGATCCTGGCGTGACCTAGCAAGACCCTCAGGAGGAGGTCGGGTTCTTCGCCGGAGCCAATTCGGGTTCCGCGGCCCAAACGGGTATCGAAGTACCCGAAGCGTTCGACGACCTCACGCCGAATCGCCATGTTGGCGTTGCCCACTAAGGCCGAGCGTATAGGGAAGGAGTTCTCGTGTGCATTTCCATCCACGGTCACTTGCGAGTCCGGGAACTGATCGCGGTGAAGATAATCGAAGGCTTGGCTGACGGGGTCTCGGAGAGTTTGGGCGAAGACGCTTCCCACGACCGCGAGCACTTGGGGGTCGCGTAAAGGGGTAAGCAGGAACGGAAGCCAGTTCGGATCGGCCACAGAGTCGTCGTCGAGGAATGCCAAAATCCTCCCCGTGGCAGCGCGGATTCCGGCGTTGCGTGCCCGACTGACCCCAAGCTGGGGTTCCGTGACAACCCTTGCGGAGTGGCGCTTGGCGACTTCTTCTACGGCGGCAAGGTGGGGACCGTTGTTGACAATGATGATTTCCGCAACCGCCGCCCTGAAAGGCCGCAGGGATTTCAGGCACTCCTCCAGGTCTGTCAAGCGGTCGACAGTGCAAACGATGATGCTCGTCTGGGTTCGGCAATTCGCCTGGGATCTCCATCTCATTCTTCCTGTGAAAGGTGCGCGACCGTTTCGCAGTCACCGGCCTTTGCCTGACAGGATGGGTCAGACTGCCCGAGAGGCAAAGGTTTCAATACGGGATCAGCCCGCCCGGATGGGCTTACGTGCTTGTCTCCATGCAGGAGTTCATCGTAAAGCTGGGCGAAACTCACCGCCATTTGTGCGGCACTGAAATGATCCCGCACGCGGCAAAAGCCGGCCGCTCCCAATGCGTCAGGCGCAGTTCGGGGTTGGCAAAGTAGAAGAGCGAAGCCGGGAGGCCAAGGCTTCGGCATCGCGTGGCGGGACAAGCCAGCCCGTCTTTCCATCTTCAATCAACTCCGGGACACCGCCCACCGAGGTCGCGACCACCGGCAGGCCCGCCGCCATGGCATCCAAAGCGGCAATCGGGAAACCCTCCTCGAGAGACGGCATCACGATAGACATCCCAGCGAGGCAGAACCGGAGCAAGGTCGTCAATCCAGCCCAAGAAACTTAACCTGCTCCTCCGAGACCGGCATGCGCGACCGCCGCTTCCAGCTTCTCGCGTTGCGGCCCCGAGCCGGCAATCTCCACTCGGAGAGCAGGGAATTCGCGCCGGAGCGCGGCCGCCGCGCTGAGCAAGTACTCGATCCCTTTCAGCTCCACCAGTCGCCCCGCAGTCCCGAGGATGATCTCAGATGTGGCGCGGTGGTGCAGGGCAGGAGGGTCGCCGGGAGGGACGGTCACTCCTGCATAAATCACTCGCGCCGAGCCATGGACAACTCGATTTGCCACCGCCTGAGAGACGGCGACGACCGCATCTGTGCCCCGGGCGGAGAAGTGGACTGGGGTGAGGCCCCGCGGTTCCAGAATCCGGCCATGCAGATGCCTGACGATCTTGGCTTGCGTGGCTGCGCGCGCGAGCCAGCAGACCGACCTTCCTCCGAAGTGGAGGTGGACGATCGCAAACCTCTGGCTGCGCAGGCTGCGCCAGAACTTCCAGGCTCCCACGGGATCTCGCGCCCCGCGCCGCCAGTCAAGGGCAGCTCGCCTCCACGCCGGCCTGCTGCAGCGCATCCACCAGAGGTCCCGCCCCAGCCAGAAACATGGCGTGGAAGCGGTAGCGTTCTGGAATCGAGGCCCTGCGCGAGCGCGCACACAATGCGTGCCATACCCGTGCCCTCATGCTGTGCCGTCCCAAGAATATGCAAGACATCGTGGAGCATTCTTTATTCCGATCGCGGGTTCGTCCGTTAGACCACGGCAGGGGAAGTTTACTGGATATTCATTCAGGGTATGAGCAAAACTTTAAGGTCCCCGGAGGCACGCTTGCCGGCACCATCCTTGGTGGAATTGAGGCGGGCGGAATCCGATGAGATTCTCGAGATGCACTAGCTGCGCGGATGCCAGCAGCGCTGAGAAGGCGGCTGCCACCCGGGAGGCCCCCAGTCCCCTCGATAACCGATATGGACACCCCGAGTGACGCCAGCACCGAAATCAGCACCAATGCCATTAGCTCCGGTACGGAAAATAGCTTGGAAAGTCCGGCAATTGCATAAGGAAAACCCCAGAAATGCCGTTGCTTCCATGGGACCGAGCGACTCCAATGCTGGATCATCCAGGACATATCTAAATATGAATCATTGTTAACCCAGGTGGCTGCCAACTCCCACAAGTCGGTTACAGTGCAGACGGTCACGAGGTGTATGGCGAAAACCGCAGCGGACAATACGAGAACTTCCGACAGAGAAGGCTCGCTACGGTCGGAAACTGGGATGGCATTGGCTTCGTGGCGAGCTGTCATTCGGAACCAGGTTATCCCTTTAGTGCTCATCAGGAGGTGCCCACTACAGCAGTACTAAGACTGACCTTGTCCATCGGTCCTGGCTGCCGGACATTCCTACCCCTCCTTGGGAGGCGGCCAGCACTCCCTATGCTTTGGCAAGGCGACCGAACTGAAATCCGTGCCTCCCCTCGGCGTGGCCCTTGTATCCTCTACCGCTCGTATCGCTCAACGGTTCCGTCCTGCGCGCCGGGGCGGAAACGGGCGCGTTCACGGCAAGGTCGATGCCGCTGCTGGTCCCACCCGCCGTGAACCTTCACGGCGGGTTGAAAAACTGGAGTTCCGACCGGAGTCCCGGTATCATCTGCGCGGTGTGTTGAATGGCGACAACATCAGGGTAGCAAGGCAAGATCAGGAGAATCTCGATCTGACACTTAAACCACAGGTACACTGAGGTTCCAACGCCGGTGATGTTATGAATTCAATCCTATAATCTTGGCAACGAACCTCGGTATGGAGGAAATACCATGGCGGGATTTACGCGCAGAGAATTCGTGCAGGGCATTGGAGGCCTAGGCCTTGCAGTAGCGACACCACAGGCCGGCGAGGGGGCACCCGCCAACACGCGCATGAGGCCGTTCTTTCTTGAGGCCAAACCTGTATGGCCGACGCGGATGGAAGAGGAAAAAAATCTCTGGGCCGGTTTTCGCGCGGTTTTTCAGCACCAACCTGAAAGCGGGCTCGTGCTTCGGATTGCCGCCTCCACGGTGTACCGCTGTTTCCTCAATGGAACTTTCTGTGGTTATGGTCCCGCACGCGCTGGTCATGGATACTACCGGGTGGACGAGTGGGACACCAGAGATTTTATCCGGCCAGGGGAGAATGTTTTAGCGATTGAGGTTGCCGGCTACAACGTGAATAGTTACTATTTGCTGGATCAGACTTCCTTTCTCCAGGCGGAGCTTTCTTGCAATGATGACGTCCTGGCGGCAACCGGGAGCAGCAAGAATCCGTTCGAGGGCGTGGTCCTGCCCGGGAGAGTCAGGAAGGTCCAGCGTTACAGCTTCCAAAGGCCCTTTTCTGAAATCTACCGCCTGGAACCACAGTTCGACCAGTGGAGGACTGATACTTCGTTCCCTCTTCAGACCGTGAACTGCGATTCGCTTCCTGCAAGGCAACTCCTTCCGCGCCACGTGCCAAATCCCCAATTCTATATGCGACAACCTGTATGGGTCATAGCTGAAGGCAACGTGGAAACCGGATTCAAACCAAAGACCGTCTGGAAAGATCGATCCCTGACCGACATCGGAGCGAAGCTCAAGGGGTTTACGGAGGATGAATTGGAGGAGATCCCTTCAATTGAATTGCAGACGATCAACACGCTGCCGAGCGGGGAACCCAAGCGGTCCTAATCAGTGAGCGAAATGGTCCGGCTACAACCGAAGTCATACGCGATTCTCGACTTCGGCACGAATCTAACGGGATTCCTGGGGGCGAAAATCACCGCTCGCGGCCGGACGCGCCTCTTCTTCACTTTTGATGAAGTCCTCTCCGATGGCGATGTGGACTTCAAACGCCTGGGATGCGTAAACATTGTACTTTATGAAATCGTGACGGGAACATACAGATTGGAGGCCTTTGAGCCCTATACGCTGCGGTATCTAAAATTGATCGTCCTGGAGGGTGAGTGTGACGTGGAGGGGATCTATTTGAGGGAGTATGCCAATCCGAACGTTGAGCAGGCACACTTTGCGGCAAGCGATGAGAGGTTGAACAGGTTGTTCGCAGCCGGGAAGGAAACCTACCGCCAGAACGCAGTGGATTTGTTCACTGATTGCCCTTCGCGGGAAAGAGGCGGGTGGTTGTGCGACAGTTACTTCACGGCACAGGTTGCACCGGTGCTCTCTGGTGATACGACTGAGGAACGCAACTTCCTCGAAAACTTCCTTCTACCTGAAAGCTTTGCCCACCTTCCGGAGGGCATGCTGCCGATGTGTTATCCGGCTGACCACAATGATGGAAACTTCATTCCGAATTGGGCGTTATGGTTTGTGTTGCAGGTGGAGCAATACCGTAAGCGCAGTGGCGACTTGGCCCTGGTGGAGGCTTTACGCCCCAAGGTGGTGAGACTCTTCGAGTATTTCCAGCCGTTCAAGAACGAAGATGGGTTGTTAGAGAGGCTCCCAGGTTGGGTTTTTGTGGAGTGGTCGGCGGCCAATGATTTTGTCCAGGATGTGAATTACCCCAGCAACATGCTCTATGCCGCAGCCCTGGACACGGCAGCAAGGATGTACGGGCTTCCCGCATTGCGTCAGGAGGCGGAAGAGATCCGGGCCGTTATTCGTAAGCAATCGTTTGATGGAGGATTTTTCGTCGACAACGCTGTGAGGAAGGAGAAGAAGCTTCAGGTCACGCGGAATCGCACGGAGGTTTGCCAATACTTTGCCTTCTACTTCGGCATCGCGACGCCCGCCACCTACCCTGAGCTGTGGCGAATCCTGCGCGAAGAGTTTGGACCCCGCCGAAACCAGACTCACATCTACCCGGAGATCCACAAAGCGAATGCATTTGTAGGGAACATGATGCGGCTGGAGGTCCTGTCAAGGGAGGGCCTGGAGCAGCAAATCCTGGATGAGTCCATCTCATACCTTCTCTACATGGCTGAGCGGACCGGAACCCTCTGGGAAAATGTCGGCGCTTCGGCGAGCTGTAACCACGCATTCGCCTCCCATATCATCAAGTCTCTTTATCGGGATGTGCTCGGATTATTCGAGATCGATCCAGTGAGCAGAGTCGTCCACGTCCGTTTACCGGAGGTTAGGTTGTCGTGGTGCGAGGGGAGTGTCCAGGTGGAGGGAGGTAGAATCTCCCTGGCATGGCGCAAGGAAGGGAAAGAGCAGCTCTATCGTGTGGAGATCCCGATGGGTTACACCCTTGCCATGGAAGGGAACAACGCGATGTGGATACGAGAATCCTAACCTCCTTGGGAATTCATGGGCAGGAACTCCGCCCGCAAGGTGACCTGACAAAGACTTTGTATCTCCGGAAGTGAGAGCGTGTATGTCGAGTGATGGCATTCCCTTCTGGTTTTGCCGGAGGGCCCCCCGGGTTGTTCGGGCGGCACTTTTCATTTCCAGAAATTTTAGTTAGACTGCAATGGTGCAGGGATCTTGGTAGAATCGGGACACACCACATAAGTAAGGAGAGGGGGCTTCCTGGTGGCGGATCAGGAGTCAGAAGTGTCGTCCTTCAGCGGTGAAGAGAATGGCGTGCTCCGTCTATGCACACGTGTTGCTCACGTCACCGATGTGGGCCGCCGACGGCGCAACAATCAGGATAATGATCTGATTCTTCCCCTGGATGGCCCAGGTATTCCGCTTGATGTTGAACCGGGACTCGTCGGGACTGAAACTGGCCGATTGCTTGTGGCGGTCGCGGATGGCATGGGCGGGCACTTTGGTGGTGAAGAGGCCAGTCGCATGTGTGTTGAGAACCTCGCCAAAGAGATTGCTAACCAACTTTATCCCTCAGAAAATGGCCAATCGGACCTGCCCACCGCCTTGCAAAGAGCAGTGGAAGCCACGCACAAAGCTCTTTTCGTCCACGCGCAAGGTTACAACGAGAAGTTGACGATGGGGACGACCCTGACGGCAGTCGCTTCTGCATGGAGCGCGCGCGGAACTGGCGCAGGTGGGGGATTCGCGCGCCTACCTGTTCCGCGACGGAAATCTGATTCTGTTGACTCAGGATCAGACCATCGGAAACCAGTTGCGTATCCGGGGTGAAGACTCCACCAACGTGGATGCGCAAATCCAGGAGATGTTGATCCAGGCGGTGGGAGCGCAACCGGAAATCGAGGTCATTATGACGGCGGTTGATCTGGAGCCCCAGGATTTTCTATTGCTGTGCAGTGACGGACTGTACAAAGTTGTTTCTCCGGCAGAAATCGTGGAGACTTTGGAACTGGAGATGGGACTTTACGAAAAAGCCACGCACCTGATTACGCGCGCTAATGAGGGCGGCGGCCCGGACAATATCACGGTGATCCTCGCAGAGATCTGCCAGGTTGAGGGCACAGGCTGATGGGCCAAAAAGTCGAGCAGAAAATCGGCAAGTACGAGATCGTTGCGGAACTCGGCCAGGGCGGCATGGGAGTTGTCTACAAGGCTCGGGACCCTTTCATCGGTCGCATGGTGGCGCTCAAGACGATCTCTCCGGAACTAGTTTCCGACCCTGAAATCCTCAAGCGCTTTTACCGTGAGGCGCAATCCGCCGGGACTCTTCAACACCCGAACATCGTGACCATTTACGATTTGGGGGAGGCGGACGGCCGCCCCTACATCGCGATGGAGTTCGTCGAGGGGGAAAGCCTCCAGAACATCATCAACCGGCGCGCCAGAATTCCTCTTGCCGCCAAACTGAGATTGGTGCAGCAGTTTTGTGAGGGCCTCGGCCACGCGCACAAACACGGGTTGGTGCATCGCGACGTGAAGCCCGCGAACATTCTGGTGACGAATAACGGCAACGTGAAAGTGGTGGATTTCGGCATCGTCCATTTGGAATCCACCGACATCACCAAGGCCGGTACGTTCCTGGGGACCATTCACTACGCCTCGCCGGAACAGATCAACGACGAGTGCGTCGATAACCGGTCCGACCTCTGGTCCCTCACCTGCGTTGTGTACGAGTTTATTGCTTACAAAAAGGCTTTCGACGGGTCAAACGTTGCTGACATCGTTGCCAACGTTTTGCGCGTGGAGCCGGAGCCCCTTAGCCGCTGCTGTCCGGGAGTGCCTGCCGAACTTGACATGATCATCAGCAAGGGCCTAAGGAAGAACATCGAGGAGCGCTACCAGTCGATGGATGAAATGCTAGCCGAAATTTTTCCCATCGCCTGGGGCCTGCAACAGAGTTTTATTGGCGACCTTCTTCTGGAAGCGAAAGATCTTCGGGAGGGGGGTGATTTCAGCGGCGCTCAGGAAAAGGTGCGGGCAGTCCTGATCCTCGACAATACCCACTCAGATGCGAAGCGCCTGTATAGCGAGATTGCTGCGGAACTCCATCGGCTCGCGCCGGCCTCCAAAGCCAAGAAATTAGTGGCGGAAGCGGAGCAAGCCTTTGGCCGCGCGGAATACACGGAGGCCGTCCGTATCCTGGGCGAGGCTCAGGAGTTGAACCCTGCTGACACCCAGGCCCGCAATCTCATGAGTAAGGCCCTGCGTGAGCAGGACCGCGCGCGAGAGTTGCGTGAGGCTCTGATCTCCGGCCAGAGGGCCATGAAGCAAGGCGACCTGACCGGGGCAGAACACGATTTACATAGAGTTCTTCAACTTGACCAGGGCAATTCCCAAGCGGCGGAACTGCTGGAGCAGATCCGGCAGGATCGGATTTCGCGCGAGCAGGATTTCCGGCTGAAGGAAATGATGTGGCAGACGGACAACCTGGTTTCCGAGGGGAATTACGAAGTGGCGCAAACTCGGCTCCTGGAGCTCCAGAAGGACTTTCCCAGCTCGGATGAGGTCCGCCTGAAGCTTAGAATATTGGCCCCGCTTATCCGCTCGCAGAAACTGTTTCAGGATGGCGAACGCGCCTTTCGTCAAGGTGAATATGCGGAAGCCGTTCGGGCGCTTACCGAGGCCCTGAGGTTCCATCCGCACGACAAAGAGGCGCGTAACATGAAGGATCGGGCGCTCGAGGAGCGCGACCGGCGGCGGCAGGTCAACGAGGCCTTAAGCGCCGGCCAGATGGCCATGCGCCAAGGAGATGTGAACGCGGCGGAACGCGAGTTTCAGCAGGTCCTTCAACTCGATCCGACGAATAGCCAGGCGAGCAGCCTCTTGGAGCAGGTTCGGCAGGCTCAAGGCGCAAGCGAGCAGGAGGTTCGGTTTCGGGAGGCGTTGCAGCAAACTGGCAAGCTGGCCGCCGAGGGTAAATTCGACGATGCGCAAAGCGCCCTTATGGAATTGCGGCAAGAGTTCCCCGATTCCGCCGAGATTGACCAGAAGCTGCAAGTGCTGGACCAGCAGATAAAGGTGAGTCGTTTACTGGTGGAAAGCCAACAAGCCTTTGACCAGGGTGAGTTTGGTGAAGCTGTCCGGCTTCTTACCGAAGCCCAGGGGTTGGACCCCGCCGACGTGCGCGTGCGCGATCTCAAGGTGCTGGCGGTGCGGGAACGCGACCGCTTACGGCAGGTCCGTGAGGCGATTAGCGCGGGCCAGCGCGCCATGCGCCTGGGACACCCCGAAGTCGCTGAGCACGAGTACCAGAGAGCGCTGCAACTTGATCCGGCCAACGCCCAGGCTGCGAACCTGCTCGCCCAAATTCGAAAGGATCGCCAGGGTGGGGAACGGGAGCAACGCCTTAAAGAGGGATTAGGCCAGGTAGAGGATTTGCTTTCCGGGGCTAGGTTTGGCGAGGCGCATCGCCTACTGACGGAGTTGCAAGAAGCCTACCCGGAGGCGGAAGTTGTGCAGAAGAAGCTCCAAGCGTTGTACGAGCCGGATGTGGAAGTGGCTGCGCCCACGCCACCGGCGGCGCCTCCCGCACCTGCACGTAACTCCCCTGCCCCCGTCGCCCAAGCCCCGGCGCCAGCTATGCCGGTAACAGAGACTCCCAAGGCAAAGCCGATGGCCGACTCGCCTGACGCCACGACGATGCCGGATTCTTCCCATAAGGTGCAACCCCTGGAGGAGCCGTAGACCTCAGAGGCGCAAGCCCTACCCAGGCCAGGAAGGCAATCTTAGTCACGAGTGACAAGGACATCAGGCGTTTGGGGGCTACCCTTCCGACCCTTTAAGTCTGACGTCGTATGTCCCCTGTAGCGGCGGAAGGGCGGGACGCGGGCGAATCTCTTTTGGTTCGGTCGCTGGGCGAGCGCCATATGCTGTCTGGCGAGCTATTTTCCTGATTACCGCGGCTGCGTTTGGGGGTGCCCGCTTCTGATATACTCGTTGACGCAGTCCGAAGGCGTGAGTTACACTTCGCGCGGTTCAAGCGTCCCGCCCGAAAAGACGAGGACCGAGGTGGCGAGACGCTGAGGTGCGGCACGTCATATCGGAAATCATTTTTGCATAACAAGGAGAGTTCCCATGTCTGCTGAAAACGCCGGCTCGCCAGGATCCCTGGAAAATCCCCTAAAGAAAATGCTCCGTGAGGGAAAGCCGGTGATTGGTACGACTGTCACTGTGGCGAGCGCCGAGACTGCTGCTCAGGCCGCTACGCTCGGATTTGATTTCCTGTGGATCGAGATGGAACACAGTCCGATCACACTCGAAACTTTGCGAACCATCGTTCTGGCCACGCGAGGTTTGAAGGCATTGCCGATTGCGCGGGTTCCCGTCAACGAGCTTTGGACCGCCAAACGCGTGCTTGATGCGGGAGCCCTGGGAGTTATCTTCCCATTTTGCAGCACCCCGGAGTTAGCCCGTCAAGCGGCGGCGGCATGTAAATACCCCCCACTTGGCCGCCGGGGTTCGGGACCAGGCTTGGCGGCATTCCGCTGGCCGGCGCCGGAAGGTTACCACACCTTCGCCGACAATAACGTCATAGTTGTGGTTATTATTGAAGAGGAGCGGGCTGTCGAGCAGGTTGAGGCGATTGCCGCCACGCCCGGCGTCGATGTTATGTTTGTGGGCACCAGCGACCTCTCCTTCTCGATGGGTTACCGCGGGCAATCGGATCATCCCCGGGTGCAGGAGGCCCTGAAAAGGGTCGTGGCCGCAGGCAAAGCAAACAACAAGTTTCTGGGATTGCCGGTTAAGGATTCCGACCAACTAAAGAAGTATATTGATTGGGGCTTCCAGTGGTTCCAGACCGCGACGGAACTTGGTTTGATGGCCCGCGGCGCGAAGCAACTTCTCGAACCGCTGGGCCGTGTGCCAGAACTGGTGCAAAAAGGCCTCCTCTACTAATCAGCTTATCTGTCCATCGGTGCATCGGACCATCCGAAGACCCGAGCAACCCTATGAGCAGAAGATTTCAACATGGAGAGGGGATCGAAGCGAATATTCCCGCACACTTCGTGCCCTCTCTGTTGAAATATCTTTCTTCGTAACAGGACCGCTGCTGAAAATTTAAGACCGCGTCGGACGGGTGCCCTGAGTGTTTAGGGCATGTATCGAATACTCATTTGACGCATCGGAACGAGGTCTGCGAGGGGGCACTCGCATGTAACCGATGGGGTGCAGGTGTCGTCTATGACTAGTTAGCGACCGTAGATCATCGGTTATTTCCATTCCAGCACAATACAGGCGAGGTTCTAATGATCACGCATCGAGGGTTTGGCGGCGCCTCTTGCAACCGTCAACCCCCCTGGGATCGAATCATTCCCGGAGGAGACCATCATCGACGATTTTGCGCAAAGGCAAAACTTGTGGCGGCGCTCCTGGCAATTGTGAGTGGGGCGGCCTGCGGGGGAGGCGGGGCGCCCAGCATCGTGCAGCCACTGGCGCTACCATCAGCGCAAGTTTTACCAGGCACTCTGACTTTCGCCAACCAGAACCTGGGGACGACGAGCGCGTCTCAGCCGATCACCCTAAGCAATACGGGCACCGCCGCGCTCACGATTACCGGCATCGGCACGGGCGCCAACTTCGGTCAGACCAGCAACTGCGCGGGGGGTATCGCGGCTGGCGGTTCCTGCATGATCAATGTGACCTTCTCACCCACGGCCATGGGCCCGCTCACCGGCATGCTGACTATCACCGACAACCGCAATGGGGTGACGGGCAGCACGCAGACAGTGAGTTTGAGCGGAACCGGGACGGGGCCCATAGTAAGCATGTCCGGCCCGGGTTTAGGTTTCGTCAGTCAGGTTCTGAACACGACGAGCACCGCCCAGACGGAGACCCTCACCAACACCGGCACGGCTAACCTTACCATCTCGACGGTCACAGTGGGCGGCGCGAATGCCAGCGATTTTGCCAAGATCTCAGACACCTGCACGGGAGCCACGGTGACGCCTAACAGCGCCTGCACGGTCAGCGTGACGTTCACTCCCATGGCGATGGGTAGCCGTAGTGCCTCACTGAGTATCGCCGACAACGCCGGCGGCAGCCCGCAGACGGTCAGCCTAACCGGCACTGGGGTCCCTTCAGCACAAATTTCCCCCAGCAGCGTGACGTTCGCGGGGCAGGCTGTGGGGGTGGCCGGTACAGCGCAAACCGTGACCTTGACAAATATCGGCACGGCGGCAATCAACATTTCGGGGGTGAACATCAGCGGCGATTTCTCCCTGACCAATAACTGCTCTACCTCCTTGGGAGTCGGCTCAAGCTGTAGCATTCAGGTCGTCTTCACGCCGACAGCGATGGGGACGCGATACGGGACCTTATCAATCGGCACCTCGGCCACAACCGCCCCGCAAACGGTCAGTCTGATGGGTACTGGGAACGGCCCACTGGCCGGAGTATTCACCCAGCAGTATGACAATGGCCGTTCCGGCGCGAACACCCAGGAAGCTTTCTTGACCGCCTCCAATGTTAACGTGGGTCAATTCGGTAAGCTGTTCTCACTGCCGGTTGATGGGCAAGTTTACGCCCAGCCCCTCTACATGGAGGGCGTCTCGGTTCCTAACCAGGGTGTGCACAACGTCATTTTCGTGGCGACTGAACACGACAGCGTCTATGCCTTCGACGCCGACGGCCAATCCACAACGGTCCCTCTTTGGCATGTCAGCTTCGTGAATCCTTCGGCTGGTGTTACCACGGTCCCGAATCAGGATGTGGGGGGGCCCGGTTACAGTGACCTCACCCCGGAGATCGGAATAACCTCAACTCCCGTCATAGACCCGGCCGGCGGCACCGTCTACCTCACCGCTAAGACGAAGGAATTGCAGAATCCCTCCTGCCCGTCGAACTGCACGTACAACTATTTCCATCGCTTACACGCGCTTGACATTACCACGGGGGCGGAAAAGTTCGGGGGCCCTGTGGTCATTTCGGCGAGCGTTCCGGGCACAGGGTATGACAGCGTCAATGGCACTGTAACCTTTGGGGCGTTGCAACACCTGCAACGTCCGGCCCTGCTTCTGCTTAACGGGATAGTTTACATTGGTTTCGGGTCCCACGGTGACTTCGACCCCTACCATGGCTGGCTGATGGCTTACAACGCTACAAACCTTCAGCAGGTAGCGGTTTTTAACGTCACGCCCAACGCCCAGGAGGGCGCCATCTGGCAGAGCGGCGGAGGGATCTCCGCGGACTCGGCCGGATATGTGTACGTCGTCACGGCCAATGGCACCTTCGATGTCAATTCTGGGGGAATCGATTACGGCGACAGCGTGCTCAAAATGCAGATCCAGTCCGGCCAGTTCCAGGTCGTGGATTACTTTACTCCCGCCAATCAAGCCGTCCTGGCTTCGGAGGATCTCGACCTCGGATCGTCCCCCGCCCTTATTCTGCCTGACCAGACTGGCAGCACTTACATTCACCTGCTGGCCATAGGAGGAAAGGATGGTCGTGTCTGGATACTCAATCGAGATAATCTCGGTCAAATACAAACGAATGACGTTGGAGCAGTGCAGATACTTCCGGAGCTCGATGACAGCCTTTTCGGTGGAGGGGCGTACTGGAACGGCAACCTCTACTTCCAGGAGGTGGGCGACTATCTGAACCAGTTCCCTCTAGAAAACGATATAGCCCAGACTCCGCTGGCCTCCGAATCCGAATTTGGTGGATTTCCGAATTGCCTGCCCGTGGTGTCTGCCAATGGGACAAGCAACGCCGTCCTGTGGCTTGTCCAAAGCGCCGCTTACGGGACGGGTGGGCCGGCTCTCCTGTACGCATTTGACGCCACCGATGTCAGCACCGAACTTTACAACAGCGCCCAAGCGTCCAACCAGCGTGACCAGGCGGGCCCGGCGGTGAAGTTTGTAGTGCCTACGGTCGCCAATGGGAAGGTGTATGTCGGGGCGGCAGGGGAAGTGGATGTGTTTGGCCCGTTGCCCTGAGGTTAGCCGGGAACGCCCTTGATACTCGGACCCCAGACCAGGTGTCGGCATTGAGGTGTTGCCGCCAGGACACTCCGCACAGAGGGCGTTCCCGTCGTATCGGGTTCCTTTCGTACGTGCTTATGGCCTGTCCAGCGGCTCGGTGAGAACGGCGTACATTTCCGGCCGGCGGTCGGCGATGCGATCGAATTCCCACTTGCCCGGCTGCCGGATCACGCGGTTGAAGTCGGCGGCGGCGGGATCGATTTCGCCGTAGAGAATCGTTTCTTCCGTCTCGCCTGCTTCTGCCAGTCTTGTGCCGTTGCAATCCACAATCTGTGAATGGCCGGCAAAGCGGAAGCCGCGCTCCTCGCCCACGCGGTCGCAAGCAATGACATGCATGTGATTCTCCGTGGCGCGCACCGGCGGCGTGTGCTGCCAGGTGTCGGAGCCGAGCGGCCAGTTGGTGGGGATGGCGAGAATCTGCGCGCCTTTCAACTTGAGCACGCGCCCGGATTCAGGAAAACTGCAGTCGTAGCAAATGCTGATGCCGATCTTGCCGTGCGGCGTCGCGAAGACGGGGAAAGGCTTGTCGCCCAGCGCCGCGTGCCAGTCAATGCCGAGGCAGGGAAGGTGCAGCTTGCGATAGGTTCCCAGAATGCCTTGCGGCGTGACCACCGCGGCGGCGTTGAAAATCTGGTCGCCGGCGCGTTCCAGCAACCCCACCACGACCGTGCAATCAAGTGCCTGCGCGGCCGCCAGAATCCTTTCCGTGGAGGGGCCGGGAACTTCCTCCGCCACGGGCGCCGCTTCTTCGCGGCTGACAAAACAGTAGCCGCTCAGCGCGCATTCGGGGAAGACCACCAGCTTCGCGCCCGCGCTTGCAGCCTGCTCCAGGCGGCTGAGGATTTGATCGAGATTGTGCTCCTTGGCGAGAATCTTGACGTCCATCTGAACCGCTGCGGCCTTCATGCGCGCCTCCTGAGTGTCGATGAGTCATCTGTATTCTAACAGCATTGGTGATTCTATGCAGGGCTCTCCCAGAGGCGACTCGGCCTAACTCCGCGGGGGCCCAACTGTCCTGTCCCGCAACTTTATTTCTCGTAGGGTGTTTAGACTTGCGAATGAGCTCCGTTTTGAGTAAGATGTGTCGCCACATTCCTTGGGTAGTACAAATTTTCAATTTGGGAGGGAAAATGAAGAGGACAATCATCACTTTGACCGTCGTGCTCGCCGCCTTGTACCTTGGCAATTCTGTTTGGAACGCCGAAGGCGCAAACCTTTAACTCCTCGGCAGCCATTGCTGCCCCAGCCCCCGTACCCATGGCCGTTCCGGTGCCGAACCGCTGTCCGAACATCCATGGAGCCATAGATAGCTCTCCGGTCATCTGAGCAGGAGTTGAGAGATGCCGGCCACGATTTTTGCGGACATAAAGTGGCAGCAATGCGGGCAGTGCACGAAGCAATCGAGCAGTTGCGACAGGCAGAAGGATGCGATAGGTGCAGGTAAGCAGTAAATAGGGGAACGGCCAGAAACTCGCAATTAAATGGTGGGAACTTCCGAGGGGCGCGGCGCTCAAGCCGCTTGAGCGTTGCGCCCCTTTGTGTTTGTTGGGATCGTCCGGCTTGCGGTACCCCTTGAGCCAGGCCCTACCTCAAAATAACCCCTTCTTGACAAAAGGCGAATAAAAAGCGAAACTTATGGCAAGCCAGGTTACAGGGGGATCGATATGGGTTGCAGTTCACTTCGGGGACCGGCCGACAAGACGTCGCTCGTGGGCATCGCACGTATGGCGGCCCAAAGTCCTTTAGTTCGCGAGCGGGCGGAGGTGGAGTACTACCGCCTGGCAACGCGCTCCACGCTGAATCGCGAGTCCAGCGGTCGCATGCCCTTCGCATGGACGATCAACCCTTATCGCGGCTGCGAGTTCGGCTGCCATTACTGCTATGCCCGTTACACGCACGAGTTCATGGAGATGTGGGATAGCCGCGATTTTGAGCGGAAGATCTATGCCAAGATCGACGCGCCGGAACTCCTGCGCGCGGAACTTCGCCAGGGGCGCGACAAAGGGTTGCCCATCGCCTTGGGCACGGCGACGGATCCCTATCAGCCGGCAGAGCGGCAGTTTGAAATCACCCGTCGCATGTTGGGCGTCTTCGCGGAATTCCGAGGGCTGGACCTTTCCATTACCACTAAATCGGTTCTGATCCTTCGTGATTTGGACCTGCTTCAATCCCTTGCAAGCCGCCATCGCTTCAGCGTGCACATGACGGTCACGACATTTGACGAGCGCTTGGCGCGGCTGCTGGAGCCCAAAGCGCCAGCCCCCGCCCACCGCCTGGAAGCCGTGCGCAAACTGGCGCAGGCAGGAATCCGCGTGGGCGTGAACGCCATGCCCGTCCTGCCGGGATTGAATGATGCGCCGCGCATGTTGGAAGCACTGGCTGCGCAAGTGGCGCAAGCCGGCGCCAGTTTCCTATACGCCAACATCTTGTTCCTGATGCCCTCTGCCATGAAACAATTCATGCCGTTTCTGGAAAGGGAATTTCCCCATCTGGTTAAGCGCTACCGGAAGCTCTACGCGCGTTCGGCGTATTTGCGCGGCGAATATCCGGAGACAGTAGCCCGTCTGATGAAGGACCTCCGTGCCCGTTACGGCCTGGATGGCAATCGCGGGGAAGTGCCTCCGGCCGCGCGTCACCCGCAGATGGCGTTGCCTTTTAGCACGCCGCCATGTGGAGAGGAAATGCCCATGGCGCTTACCGCATGCCACAATCCTTAATGACGCCAGCGCAGACGAGCCCAACCCTTGAAGGAATTCACAACAGAGGCCACGGAAAACAGGGGCAGATAGAAGCTGTGCCTCAATCAACCAGGGAACCATAATGCAGACCCGCGCAAGCAGAAGAACTTTTCTCTGTGGTCTTGGTTGGAGGAGAGCTTGCCGACGACTGAGAACTGAGATCTGAAAACCAAAAAAAATCCGCCGGCCTGATCCCCTTTTGGGGGAGGGCCGGCGGTTCTGCGGAGGATCAAATGCTGACAAGGTCAGCAAGGGACACACTTTAACGGCGAAATCCGAACCTCGGCCATAGAACCTCGGCCATAGAACCCACCACCGTAAAAGAACCCAAAGCTGGGTCCCCAATAATAGGGGTAGGGGTAATAGGGGCCGTAATAGTATGGCGGCGGATACGGCGCGCATCCAGGCCCGGCACAGCCCTGGTAAGCGGGCGGGGGACCCTGTGGGGGACCCTGCGCGGCGGCGCGCTGATTATTGAGTGTACTGGCATCGACGAAGGCTTGCGGCGCCCGCTCGGTCGAGAAAGTGACGGGCTTGGCGAGCCGGAAGGTCAATTGCGATTCCGGATAGATGATCGTGGGATGCCCGCGCGTTACCAGCACGCCCACGGTCCCCGCAATCAGACCCGGCGCCGCCGCCGATGGCCGCACCCGGACCCCAAGCTGCGGCGGCGCCAATGGCCGCGCCGGCAGCGGTGGTCGTCACGATCGCCAGCCGCATCACGCCCTTTGGAGGTGTGGCCGGTGATGCTCGTCAATTCCGTTTGGATGGGAATCTGATGGCCATCCGCCAGAGTCAGCGTGTTCAGCGTGATCTGCAACTGGGAAACGCCCTTCACGCGTCCTGCCTTTTTGGCTTCAATCACACGCCCACCGAGGGTTTCTCCCCGCCGCGAGACCACCAATCCATTCGCCACCAGAGGCCGCGAAAGTGTTGCGGAAAACCCATCGCCAGCCTTGTTCTTGTCAGAAGAAAGGAACTGGTCAACCCGCACGGTTACGAAGGCACCCGCTGGAATCGTGAGGTGGTCCGGCACGGCTTGGGGCGCGGGATCAGCTTGCGGCGCGGGCGCACTGGGAGGCGGTGGTTGCGGGGGTGGGGAAGAGAATCGATGCCATCCCGGCGTGGTAGGTGGTGGATTCTGCGCCGGGTCCGTGGGCGCGTCTTGCGCAAGCGCAACCATCGACACGGCGAATAAGCTCACCACACTGTAAATCAACATTCTTCGAAGCGACTTAATCTGATTAGTCAACATATCTGCACCCCTTTGGTCAACAGCACATTAGGGTAGAGGCAAATATTATGCCAAACCGTTGCCTGCTCGTAACCTACTGAAAATAAGATGTTTTTAATGTCCAGTGACGCTGCTTTATGGCCGCCAGTCTGGCCATATACCACCAGCCTGGTGGATTTCGGCCACCCTGCCCGTTGCACCTGAATTTGTGCATAGCGACACCTGAACACAGTATTGGCGCATGTGACATGAAGCATCGTTCGGCCGTCCCCTGCAGGCGGGGACGAGAAACTTGTAACGGCGTCCCGCTCCCGCCGCACGTGGCATGGCCATCTTGGCCATGACTATACACGGGCGGGGCGCCCACGGTACGTCCAGGGGATCCCGGCTTTCACTTTTATGTCGCACACCCGCTTGCACGCATGGGGTTGATTAAGTCAATATGATCAATATGCCTCGACGTTCGGAATTTGTTCCGCAGAGAAGGCATTTATCCTGAATGCGGCTATTCCGGTTTTTGGCCGCTGCGGATTCAGGAAAACATCTGTGAATGATTTGGCCGCGGCAGCGAAAATCTCGAAGCAGGGATCTACCTCGACTCTTCCAGCAAACCGGGGCTGAACATTAAGGAGGCGGCAATGAGCACAATTCTGGTGACCGGCGGATCTGGCTTTGTCGGCAGCCATTCCATCCTGCAGCTCCTGGCCTCGGGCCACCAGGTGCGCACCACCGTGCGGAGTCTCAAGCGCGAGGGCGACGTACGCGCCATGCTCAAGGAAGGCGGAGCCGAGCCAGGCGACCGATTGTCCGTCATTGCCGCCGATCTCGAAAATGACGCGGGCTGGACGGAAGCCGTCGCCGGCTGCGAATACGTATTACACGTGGCGTCGCCTTTTCCCCCGAACATCCCCAAGCACGAGGACGAACTGATTGTGCCCGCTCGCGAGGGCGCGCTCCGTGTACTGCGCGCCTCGCGAGACGCCGGCGTCAGGCGCGTGATACTGACCTCCTCGTTCGCGGCGATCGGCTACGGCCACAGGCCGCAGAAAACGCCGTTCAACGAGACGAACTGGACGGACCCCAATGGCAGCGGGGTGCTCCCGTATGTGAAATCGAAGACTTTAGCCGAACGCGCGGCTTGGGATTTCATCGCTAAGGAGGGCGGCAACCTCGAGCTTTCCGTGGTCAACCCGGTTGGCGTGTTCGGGCCAGTTCTGGGGCCCGACTATTCGACCTCGATCCTGCTGGTAGAGCGCCTCCTGGATGGCGCCATGCCCGGCTGCCCGCGGCTCTATTTCGGTGTTGTTGATGTGCGCGACGTCGCTGATTTGCACATCCGCGCCATGACTCATCCCGCCGCCAAGGGCGAACGCTTCCTCGCCGTCGCTGGAGATTTCATGTCGATGGTCGACATCGCCAAGGTACTGAAGGGCCGCATGGGCGCGGTGGCCAAAAGAGTGCCAACCCGCCAACTACCCAACTGGCTGGTGCGAATTGCCGCGTTGCGCGATCCGGCGGTGCGGCAGATCCTGCCCGAACTCGGCACGATGAAGAACGCCACGAATGAAAAGGCCAAGCGCCTGCTGGGCTGGGCGCCGCGTTCTAACGAGGAGGCCATCGTGGCCACCGCCGAAAGCCTGGTGCGGCTTGGACTTCTGAAAGACAACCCGAAAGAACCCCGGAAGTAGGTAGAGCAGAGAAGGCAGCACAGAGTTATTCGGCTCCGGGACCAATTACTCTGCGGCCCTTTCTCATTGCGCGGCAATGAATAGGTCGAGATTTTGGTTTTAAGACCCGCAGAGGAGGGCAAAGTACGCCTACCTCTGCTACCAGCTACCAGCTACCAGCTGTGGCAACCCCGCTGGCGCGCGACATTGTTCTCCGCCTCACAGGAAGGGAAAGGTATTCCAAAGATGTGGTCGAATCGAAGCTCAGTGCGGCAGATCATGATCTCTCCTCGCTGCCCAAATCCAGCACTTCGCGTACCTGGCGGGCCAGCGACACAGGCGTAAAGGGCTTCTGGAGAAAGGCCGTGGTCGCTTCCAGCACGCCGTGACGGACGACGGAGTCGTCCGAATACCCTGACATGTAGGGCTAGGACTGGTATTTCGTCGTATCGTTCCCATCCGCGATTTAGTGGGTAATCGAACATGAACCGCAAGAAAACAAGAAGGGCGGGGAATCGTTCCCCCGCCCTTGGTCCTTACTGTTGACTGTGAACTGTTAGCTGTCAACTGTTCTTAGTACATCCCGCCGCCCATGCCGCCGCCCGGAGGTCCGGCGTGGCCGCCGGCCTTATCTTCCTTTTCCGGGAATTCGCTGACCAGCGCCTCGGTGGTAAGCATCAGTGAGGCAATGGAAGCAGCGTTTTGCAGCGCGGTGCGGGTGACCTTGGTCGGGTCGATGACGCCGGCTTCGACCAAGTCGCCATAGGTTTCGGACTGGGCGTCGAAACCGAAGTGCGCGTTGTTGTTATTGCGAACCTTCTCGACCACCACGGCGCCTTCGTGGCCGGCGTTGGCGGCGATCAGGCGCAGGGGCTCTTCGAGCGCCCGCTTGACGATGTCGATACCAATCTGCTCATCGCCCGTGGCCTTGAGCTTGTCGAGTGCGGGGATGGAGCGCACCAGCGCCACACCGCCGCCCGGGACGATGCCTTCCTCAACGGCCGCCTTGGTGGCGTGCATAGCGTCCTCGACGCGAGCTTTCTTTTCCTTCATCTCGGTCTCGGTTGCCGCGCCCACCTTGATCTGGGCCACGCCCCCGACCAATTTCGCCAGCCGCTCTTGCAGTTTCTCGCGGTCGTAGTCGGAGGTGGTATCTTCCACCTGGGTACGGATCTGCTTAACCCGGCCCTCGATCTCGGACGACTTCCCGCCGCCTTCGACGATCGTGGTGTTGTCCTTGTCCACCGTGATCTTCTTGGCGCGGCCCAGGTCATCCAGCTTCACGTTCTCCAGCTTGATGCCCAGATCTTCCGTGATCGCCTTGCCGCCGGTGAGGATAGCGATATCCTCCAGCATGGCCTTGCGGCGATCGCCGAAGCCCGGCGCTTTCACCGCGCAGACCTGCAGTGTTCCGCGCAACTTGTTCACCACCAGGGTCGCCAGGGCTTCGCCCTCGACTTCCTCAGCGATAATCAACAGGGGTTTCCCACCCTTGGCAATCTGTTCGAGCAACGGGAGCAGATCCTTCATTGAGCTGATCTTCTTTTCGTGAATCAGCACCAGCGCGTTTTCCAGCACGCTCTCCATCCGGTCGGGATCGGTGACGAAGTAGGGTGAAAGGTAGCCGCGGTCAAACTGCATGCCCTCGACCACTTCCAGCGCGGTCTCCATGGTCTTTGATTCCTCAACCGTGATGACGCCGTCCTTGCCGACTTTTTTCATGGCTTCGGCAATGATGGTGCCAATGGTCGAGTCATTGTTGGCGGAAACGGCGCCGACTTGCGCGATCATCGTGCCCTCGACGGGCTTGGAGATCTTCTCGAGTTCGCCCTTTACATGCTTCTTCGAGCCGTCCTTCTGGGTTTCGTCGTAACCGCACACGGCGCGCACGGCCATCTCAATGCCGCGCTTGATGGCCATGGGATTAGCGCCCGCAGCCACCGTCTTGCAGCCCTCGCGGTAAATGGACTGCGCCAGAACCGTCGCCGTAGTGGTGCCGTCACCAGCCACGTCGGAGGTCTTGGAAGCCACTTCGCGCACCATCTGGGCGCCCATGTTTTCCAGGGGATCCTTCAGCTCGATTTCCTTCGCTACGGTCACGCCGTCCTTGGTGATCAAAGGAGAGCCGAATTTCTTGTCCAGAACCACGTTGCGCCCCTTGGGACCCAACGTCACTTTCACGGCGTCCGCCAGTTTATTCACGCCCCGGAGAATTGCTTGGCGGCTGTCTTCGCCGTGTACAATCTGTTTTGCGTTTGCCATCTTTCCTCCCTCCAATTCCTTTTCTCCCCTCCCGATTTAGTGCATCGGGATGGCGGAGTTGATGAGTTCTAATTTTCCCCCGCAGCGAGATCCTTGCCTTCCAGGGGGATTCGCCGCATCGATCGCACGGCCGAGCTTACTTCTTGCCCGCTGCCGCTTTCGCGCTCTCGATAACTCCCAGCACTTCGTCTTCGCGCAGGATCAGGTATTCGTTGTTGTCAACTTTGATCTCCGTGCCGGAGTATTTGCCGAACAGGATGCGATCGCCCGCCTTCACGTCCAGGGGGATGATCTTTCCTTCTTCCGTCTTCTTTCCGTTCCCGGCGGCAATCACCTCGCCCTCCTGCGGCTTCTCTTTCGCCGAGTCAGGGATGATGATCCCACCTTTGATGGTTTCCTTTTCTTCTATCCGCTTCACGATCAAGCGGTCATGAAGAGGTCTAACTGTCATGGTTGAGTCTCCTTTCCTCCTCAGATTTGCTCGACCGGAACCACCGAACTTCGGCGACTTCTGCCTCGCCCGGAGGCCCCCTCGGGCTAATATAGTTAAGAGCTAATGGCTTGTTTCTAACGCCGCCCCGCGATGGGTTTGCGGTGCCTAGCACTCAGCTATTACGAGTGCTAATCTATCCTCTCCCGGCTTGCCTGTCAAGCACAAAATTCGATTTTGAATCAATGATTTGGCACTCGTCGTTGTCGAGTGCCAAATCATTCACAGATACTCTGCGTTTTCCCCTTTTACACTTCTAATATACTCATAATATTGCATTTACCCATAACTTCGAATGGCCGTGCCGCCCAGCCTCGCATACAGGTAAGGTTCTTTTCGAATCAGAATTGTTCTGCGTAGCCGTATAGCATATAATAGGCGGTTACAGTGGATTTTCAAGCATACCAGCACCGCCCATCGCACCTCGCCCGCACCTTTTGGCTGTGGGGCTTGGCTTTACCCGCTTGCCTACTCATGTTTGCGTCCTTTGGTTGCGCTCAAGAAGAAGGTCAGGAACCGCCCCTGCCTGAGCCGCAGGCAACCCGAACGGTTCAAGATGTCCTCCTGTCCCAGATCACGGCGGCCGTTCAGGGTGTGACGACCCAGGATGTCGCTGCCCTGTCGAAGGCTCTGCACATTGGCGAGAGGCTGGAGAGTACTGCCCCCGGCGGTCCCTACAACACACTGGCGCCGGTCGGAGACTTGGACGGGGACGGGGTGCCGGAAATGCTTTTGAAGTGGGCTATCCCCGATGTCATCGAGGGGGAGGTGGCGCCCGCTTCCGACTCGCGGCCCATCTGGGGTGTTTACCTCCTCTCCTGGAACGGCGCGCGCTGGAAGGCCTCGCATTTGGTAAGCGGAGTGGAAGACTTCGTCCCCCTTCTGATCAACCTGGGCCCGCCGGTGGGGCACGCCTTGGCCGTGGTGATCCAGGAGGGCGATTCCCAAGTCGAGTACCCAATTATATTTCAAGTCACAGACCACGCCGCATCGCTGCTGTGGGACGCGGAGGCGGACGACAGCCGCTACGAACCGCTTCTTCAGGGCCGGGTGAATTTCCAGGACCATGCGGGTGCGCCCGCGGAGATGATCGGGACCGGGCGCGCCGATCCCGGGCTTCTGCAGGTCGAGCCGCGGGGCCGTCGCGGCTTCCGGGCGCGCGTGGTCTATCATTGGGACGGGAAGGCTTTCATTCCGGCGAAGACCGAGTACTTCGCTGACGAGGACTACACGGTCTATCGCTTTATCTCGGCGCTCCATCTGCACGATTACGCCTCGGCTTATGCGCTGGTGGCTCCGGCAAAATTCCTGAAGGCGGATTCGCCCACCCTCGATGCGTTCCGCCATTTCATCCAGGACAATTGGCCGGAGTTCCTTCAGGATGCGGTTTTCGAGGCGCCGGAGCTGCCCGCGGGCTCACCGGAGGAGCACCTGTTTGTGTTGCCCAGATCGGATAAGCGTTACGTTTATCACCCGTTGTTTTCCAGCGATGGTAAATTCCTGCTGACAGGCCTGACCCGCACCCAGGAGGCGACGCCGGCAGAGCCCGCGGCACCTTGATTATCTGAGTGAAGACACGGCGTCGAAACGCGAAATTCGAAACTCGAAATTCAGCGCTTGGCACGCGAGTTTCGAATTGCGATGTTCGGCCTTTCCTGACACAAGCCTATGACACTTTCCCAAGGGATTCTTCTCTTCACGGCCGCGGTACTGGCCGGCACCATGAATTCTGTCGCCGGCGGCGGCAGTTTCTTCTCTTTTCCCGCGCTCATTTTTACTGGAGTTCTTCCCATTCCTGCCAATGCCACCAACACCGTGGCGGTCTGGCCGGGATCGGTGGCGAGCGTCTTCTCCTACTGGAAACGCCTGCCGAAGTCCGCCCCCGTCATGATCCCCCTGATTACCATCAGCATCATCGGCGGCGTGGCGGGCGCCGTGGTGCTTCTGCACACGCCGCAGGCTACCTTCATGCACTTGGTCCCGTACCTGTTCGGTATTGCCACGCTGCTCTTTACGTTTGGCAAGCGCCTGACCCGGAAACTCGGCCAGGTGATCAAGCGGACGGGACCTCCCTCCTGGCCCACGCTGGTCGTCCTTACTCTGGTGCAGTTCTTCATCGCCCTTTATGGGGGCTTCTTTGGCGGCGGCATGGGCATCCTGATGCTGGCGATGTTGGAGATGATCCATATCGAAGATATCCACGCCATGAACGGCCTGAAAGCGCTGCTGGGCACGGCCATCAACGGCGCGGCGGTGGTGACGTTCATCGTCGCGAAGCAAGTTGTGTGGCCGCAGGGGATTCTGATGATCGTCGGAGCGGTGGCCGGAGGCTATGGTGGCGCCTACTATGCGCAGAAACTCGACCCGCGCTGGGTGCGGGCAACGGTAATCGGCGTCGGAACCGGAATGACCATTTACTTTCTGTGGCGATACTGACGCCACGGGATTCGGGCCAAGGGACCAGGGACTCGGGGTTCGGGATTGGCGATTCGGAATTTGGGATCCGGATTCGTCCTTCGCGGATCCCTAGCCTCGAACTCCGCATCCCAAATTCTACCTCCCAGGCCCTGAGACCCGACACCTGGCATCTTTCTGGAGCCCTTTCCGGACAATAAACCTCCGATTTGTCTCCCATCTTGAAAAACCAGCGCATTTTCATCCAAAAAGCACGCCCGAACGCCGCATATTTTGTCCGACTCTCATGTGTTTTCAATAACATTCCGGCTTTGAACGTAATAAAAAAAGAATTCTTTTTGCGGGAGCCCGCCCATGCAAGCTGCCCTCGAGTCGAGTCCGCCGCCGGGTTTTCTGCCTCGTGAACATATCCACGGTTTGGGCAAACAAGGGGTGCGCGGCCGGTTCCGGAACGACATGACCACGTCTCGCCTAAACCTAACAATCTAGTATACACGATAGCCTAATCTTGTCAAGAGACAATTTGTCGTAATGAGGGTCTTGGGGCGCTCCACCCGCCTGTGCAGGTATGCCGAAGGTTGGCGCTCCGAGCTTTCCGGTCGGCGATATTGAATGCCGAAGGTCTTGCCGACATCAGGGGTCCAGTCTGGTAGCGCAGACCGGTTTTTCAAGGTCTGCGGCTCTTCCCTCCGGCCGCGCACAGGAGCCGCGGACCTACAGAACAGGTCCGCGCTCGCTACTCGCTTCTTTTCGGTATAATCACCCCATCGATTTCTCTTAGCCCACGCGAGGCGCGCGAGGTGGCCATGAGATTCCGCAAAACGCTGACCTTTCTCATGCTGGTGACGGCGCTGGTCTTTGCCCTGCCCGCCTGGGCGGAACAGAAGAGCGTAGGGGCCAGCGGCGCCGGGCCGAGGCCGAACGCTGTTCGGCCCTACGTTGCCTGTGCCGCCGCAGTGCTGACGCCGCCGGGTGTGAGCCAGAAATTTGTAGCGCCGACCTTCAGGTCGGCACGTGCTGACGTAGCGGCGAGTTTACCTCGCCATGGCGGCGTAAAGCCGCCGCTACGGTATGCCGCCCTCACGGGCGGCGCTACAACAGCAACCTCGGCAAAGCCCTTTACCCAGGAGCAGGTCGTAAGCATGGTGCGGGACGGATTCGGCGACGAGTCGGGCGCCAAGCTGATCGAGCAGCGCGGGATTGATTTCGCCCCGTCGGAGGACTTTCTCCAAACCCTCAAGGCCGCAGGCGCAAGCGAGGCATTTCTGAACGCCCTGCGCGCCGCCGTAGCGCCGGGCTTGAGCCCGGCAGGGAACGTAGCGCCGACCTTGAGGTCGGCACATGCTGACCTCAAGGTCAGCGCTACAACAGCCGCGTCCGAGCCCGCGACCACGAAGAAGCCGCTGAACCAAGTGCAGGTTTTCGCCCTGCTGGCGGGCCAAGTGCCGAGCCACCGAGTCACCATGCTGGTCCAGGAACGCGGAATCGATTTTGAGCCCACGGATGACTACCTTCAGCAAGTCCGCTTGGCCGGTGGCGAGGACGAACTAATAAGGGCGCTCAAGAGTGCGAAGGTAACAAAGCCCGCGACCGTTGATCCAGCGGCGCAGGCGCGGCAGGCCGAGGTACTGCAACATGCGGCACGCGGGGCGGAACTCGCAGAGAAAGGACATTATGCAGAGGCTGAGCAAGAATTTCGCGCGGCCCTACAGCTCGACCCACAGAATGCGGACCTTTTTGTAGGCCTCGGCAGCGCTATGCTTAACCAGAAGAGATATGATGAGGCAGAGTCCGTAGCCCGGGGGTGGTTGCGCTTGAACCCCAATAATGCCGGGGGGCACACCATACTCGGAGGCGCGCTCCTCATGAAGGGCGACTCGGACGGTGCGATCACGGAGTATCGCGAGGCGCTGCGCTTGGACCCTAGTGATACGGGAAAGTACAACAGCCTCGGCGTCGCGCTCGAGGGCAAGGGCGACTGGGATGGCGCGATTGCGGAGTTTCGCGAGGTGCTGCGCTTGAACCCTAATGATGAGATGCAACATGTCATCCTCGGCGTCGCCCTCGACGGCAAGGGCGATGTGGACGGTGCGATCGCGGAGTATCGAGAAGCCCTGCGCCTGAACCCGAATCTTGCAGAGGCGTACGTCTACCTCGGCTCTGCGCTTGCAAAGAAGGGCGACTGGGATGCAGTGATCTCCGAAGAACGCGCAGCGCTCCGCTTAAACCCCAATGATCCAGAGGCCCATGCCTACCTCGGCGTCGGATTAGAAAAGAAAGGCGACCGCCATGGTGCTCTGAAGGAATACCTCACGGCCCACGCGCTCGCCCCCAGAGACGCAAAATATAAGTACAATTACGAGCGCATGTTGCGGCAGGTGAATCAATGACGAATAACGCGTGGCAGCGATCTGGCTCTCGGTGCCGCACAAATTGCAAACGGCGCAATGCCTTATGTGTTTAGCCAACCAAAAGTGCTACCATTTCCGGCATGTCGCTGACTGCTGAAGAAAGACTTATCACCATTAGGGTAAAGATCAAACGTGCCAAAAAGCACCTCACCGAACTTGAGGTGGCTACGGAGAAATACCGCGATTCCTATAATCATGTCGCTGTCGGCGACCGCCGCCTCAGAAAACTCCCGATCATTCATTTCGAAATGCTTGCTGTTGCTGGCGACGTTTTGCATAACCTTCGAAGCGCCCTCGATCACGTGATGTACCACCTCGCCTTGGTCGCCAATCCCAATGCGAGCGAGGCGGTCCTGCGCAAGATTTCGTTCCCGATTGGCAATTCTCTTCATGCTTATAAATCCCTTCGCGGAAAAATAGAGGGAATGATTGAGCTGCGCGCCCTGGAATTCATCGACGCACTCAAGCCGTACAGAGGCGGAAATAACCCCCTTTGGAAACTTCACGAAACGAATAACATCGACAAACACAGGGGACTGATAGCCATCGGCACCCACATTCTCTGTGAAGGCGAGGGATTCGATGGATACTACCTACTTAAAGCTGATAATCCCTCTTTTGCCACTGTGGATAACTCCGAGCGAGAGAAAAATCCGAAAATTGCCGGCCGTAAATCGCTCATTCATCATCAGGCAGCCAAGAGTGAGGCGCTCATGCCAACGCTTCATCAACTAACGGAGGTTGTTGCAAGCTTGGTCGAGGACTTCAAGGTTTTTTTTGCGAAGCAGACGTAGCGGGCCACGGTCACTGCTCTCACGACCGTGGGTTTTTCCTTCGATGACTCGTCAGAGGTTAAACTCAAGGTTGGGGACGGGAGAAAACTGATGGATGAAGATGAAAGCAGTTACTATGGAGTTGGCGGTCTTACTGAGGAAGAGCGGGCACAGGTGGAAGAACGGGTGGACCAGGAGGCAAGCCACCTGACTGCTGACGAGTTGACTCAGCGCATCCGTGGAAAGCAAGCTGAACTGGATGTGCTATACCTCGACCTCTGTGCCACGGGAAGGGTAATCGTTCGTATTCTGGATGATTTGATTGAGGGTGTCAGATATGTTGCCACTTCGCTCTCGGCTATCAATGCCCCTTGGGCGCAAGTCCATGCAGAAGGACTTCAGGACGCCGTGCGGCAGGCCCAGATCAGTCGCCGCGCCCGTGAAGGGAAAATACTCCTCGGCCTTCCGAAGCAGGGGGACGAAGGGGCTCTTGTAGAGTGGCTGGGCCGCGTCAGGTTAGCAGGTGAGAATTCCTACTGGCTCGTCGCTGCGTGTGGGTATGGAACGGCCCAAATACATACACTTAGAACAGTAGCCACTAAGGTTGCTACTGCGCTAGCCGCCAACAACGGGCCGGAAGCCAAAGCCTGTGCGACCCGACTGCGGGAAGTGTTGCCAAAGTAGCATCGTCAAAAGCAGAAGGGCGTTAAGGTTTATTCTTATGGCGGGCTGGCGCAGACCTGCACTCCAAGGTCTGCGGTTCTCCGCTCGCGCTATGCTTGCTCGTGTCGCGCCCATGAAATGCGGCCTTCGCGTAGACTCTATGCGTGGCTTTCGGCCGGGGCATATCGCTTGATGGAGATGTCCCGCGCGTGCTCTCGCGTTTTCGCCACGTCATAAGCAAGCTGCATACGGAGAAGGTGATCCATGTCCGGGCCGAACGCCTTTTCGATGCGCAGGGCCATTTCCGGCGTCAGCGCCGCCTTGCCGTGCAGAAGATCGGAGAGCGTGGCGCGGCGCACTTGCAAAATCTCCGCCGCTTTCGACACGCTGAGGCCGAGGGCTTCGATGACTTCGGTTCTAATCAGGTCGCCCGGATGGGGCGGGTTCTTCATGGGCATTTCGGCCTCCTAGTGGTAGTCGATCAGGTCAATATCGCTGGCGGTGTTGGTCCGTTCGTCGTAGCGGAAAATCAACCGCCAGTTTCCCGTGACCGTCAGGCTCCATAATCCTTTCAGGTCGCCTTTAAGAGGATGCAGCTTCCAGCCGGGAAACCGGTCGAGCTGCTCCAGCGTCTCGGCGGTTTCGAGGGCGAACAGAAGCTTGCGCAACTTGTCGGCCATCGCGGACGGCACCCCTTTGGCGTTTCCGTCCTCATGGAGCTGCCTTAGTCCTTTGTGGCGAAAGCGGACAAGTTGCACGTTATCCTTTCACCCTTCCAGTGTGTACGGTTATACCGTACATGTCAAGCCTTTTATGGTGGAAGCCCCGGCCACTGTTTTTGTGGCCGTGAGCTTTTCCTTCAATGACGAACCCACGGTCAATTCCCAACACGAATTGCTCGTGGCCACCTCCGGGTCACACAACCTCAGGCGCCGTTCGAACGGGCGAATGAGATGTAGGGGTATGGCTTGCCCTAGGCTTGTGCCTGCCCTCCCCGTCGGCAGGGCCGACTTCAGGGCGCCCACAAGGGGGGCCCCTACGCTTTCTGATTCGGTGGCAATGTACACGGAGGGGGCGGCAAGCCGTCCCCGTACGTCCCCTTCATAATTCACCATTCATGGTTCATAATTGTTTTGCATGACTAACGAACCCAGGCTCGGCCCCACCGAAAATCCGTACATCGAGTTCCGCCACGTTTACAAAGCGTTTGATGGACTACCCGTGCTCGAAGACGTGAGCTTTGAGGTGCGACGCGGCGAGATGGTAGGCGATACTGGGCCGCAGCGGTGTGGGCAAGAGCGTGACGCTCAAACACATTTTGGGTTTTCTGAAGCCGGACGCGGGGCAGGTATTTGTGGCGGGCCGCGAGGTTTCCGCCCTGAGCGAAGAAGCCCTGATGGACGTCCGGCGCCGCGTGACCATGGTCTTTCAATCCGGCGCGCTTTTCGATTCCCTCACGGTCGGCGAAAATGTTGCCTACCCTCTGCGCGAGCGAGCCGTGCGCGGGCTGGCTGTGGACGAGGACGAAATTCAGCAGCGCGTTGACAACCTGCTGGCGGACGTGGAACTGGAAGGCATGCGCGATCTGATGCCTTCTGATCTGAGCACCGGCATGAAACGCGCGGTGGCGATTGCGCGCGCGCTGGCCGCAGACCCCGAGTGCATTCTCTACGATGAGCCCACCACCATGGTCGATCCGCTGATGGCGCAGACCCTCGGCGACCTGATTCTGAAGGTCAAGCAGAAAACGGGTCTTACCTCGATCGTGGTGACGCACGATGTGAAACTGGCGCACAAGCTGGCGGACCGCGTGGTGTTCCTGGTGGACGGCCGCGTGGCGTTTTTGGGCACGATCCAGGAAATGGACCGGTCCACCGTGCCCATGGTTCAGGAGTTCATTCAGCTCGATGAGGTTTCGTTTCCTGTCCTCCTAGGTCCACAGATTCCGCGGATTTCACAGATTACAGGGATAAAAGACGCGTGAAATGTGTGAACTCTCCGAAATCTCGGGATGGGTGAAATAGTTTTGCACCGCGATGAGAGGGTTTATCTCATGCTTTTTCTGAATCGCCGTGAGGTCGAACGCCTGCTCGATCTCGACCAACTGATCGAAGCGTTGGGCCCGGCCATGGCTGAGCTGAGCGCGAGACGCGTTTCCATGCCCGCGCGCATCGTGTCGCTGGTCAGGGAACGGCGAGGGTTGCTGGCCGCGATGCCGGTCTATCTGAGTTCAACGCGCACGCTTTCCACGAAGCTGGTCAGCGTCTTTCCCGAGAACGAAGCACAATACGCAACTGAGCGAAGGCGTACAGA
>CAWGTQ010000048.1:0-84854 GCA_963825395.1 uncultured Acidobacteriota bacterium
AGCGCCTAAAGGAGACCCCCCGGCTTTGCCGGGGAGGCAGAAAAAGTTTGACAGATCCGGGAGTCCATCGCGGAAACTCCTCAACGTGAGCCGCCAAGCACACGAGGAGGAGATCCACGATGGACGAAAGAAGAAGCCTAAACCATACGAAGTGGGAGTGCAAATACCACGTTGTATTTATTCCGAAATGTCGGCGGAAAGTTTTGTTTAAGGAACTGCGGCGGCATCTCGGGGAAGTGTTCCGGCAGTTGGCGGAGCAGAAAGAAAGTCGCATTGAGGAAGGGCATTTGATGCCGGATCATGTGCACATGATGATCGCGATTCCGCCCAAGCACGCGGTGTCGCAGGTGATCGGGTATATCAAAGGGAAAAGTGCGATCCATCTGGCACGGGTGTATGGAGAGCGGAAGAGGAATTTCGTGGGCCAACACTTTTGGGCACGCGGGTTCTATGTATCCACGGTGGGACAGGATGAGCAGGCGGTACGCAAGTATATTCGGGAGCAGGAAGAAGAAGACAAACGATTGGACCAAATGGGCCTGTGGTAAGGAGCGCCACCCGGTGGTGGCGCGAAAACCTGCGGGGCCGCGTTAGCGTCCCCGCCTAGCCGCTTTGAGCGGCTCACATTCTAAAGCCCCCGGCTTTGCCGGGGGATACTTACGTGTGCCGAGCATGTTCGACAGCTTGGAGGTGAAAGTCCTTTTCACAACCTGATGGAGGTGAAGTGATAGCGAAGCGCAACGGCGTCGTCGCGAGACGGGGTCGGAAAGAAGCGGGGAGCAAACGTACGAGCCGATGTACAAAAAGCGGATCAGAGGCATGCGGTGCCGGGCGAGCGGGCGTATGACCGCGAAGCCCATATCCATCAAAGGCACTGGTTGTAAATCCGACGGTTGCGTACGGAAGGCGGTCGAACTTACCTCGGGAGGTCTGCCGTTTGTCTCGGAATCGGGACTGAGGATCGAGCGATCGATCCTGACCGGGCGGCAGAAGTCAGCAGCGGGCAAAGTAGGCAGGCAACTGTCGAAGGCCCAAACGGTCCCCCGCGAGGGGGGTAAAGGGAGCGGCGAGTAGGCAGCGCGACTCATGGGCGACAGGCGGCAGAAAAACCAACTCGAGTTGGCCTGGGGGGAAGAGGTGAAGGGTGAAGCCCCGAAGCTCATCCCGGCAGGGACCGAATCGTCTACGGCGGAGTGCGAGACCGAAAACCCGGCCATTACCGAACCGTTGATGGAAGAAGTCTGCGAGCGGGAAAACTGCAAGCGGGCATTGAAACGAGTCAAGGCGAACAAGGGGAGTCCCGGCGTGGACGGCATGACGGTTCACGAACTACCGGGATTTCTGCAACAGCACTGGCCAACCATTCGGGAACAGTTGCTCAGCGGGACCTACCAGCCGCAACCGGTGAGGCGGAAAGAAATCGACAAGCCGGACGGAGGAGGAGTGCGCAAGTTGGGCATTCCCACCGTGCTGGATCGATGGATTCAGCAGGCGGTGCTGCAGGTTCTGCAAAAGCGCTGGGACCGGACATTTTCCGATCACAGCTACGGGTTTCGGCCCGGGCGCTCGGCGCATCAGGCGGTGGAGGCGGCGCAGAAATATATCGCCGCCGGCTATCGCTGGGTGGTGGATTTGGATCTCGAGAAATTTTTCGACCGAGTTTCCCACGACAAGCTGATGGCGAAAATCGCAGAACGGGTGAGCGACAAGCGTTTATTGAAGCTGATCCGGGCGTTTCTGCGAGCCGGGGTGATGGAAGGCGGGCTGGTGAGTCCGGTGGATGAGGGAACGCCGCAAGGCGGGCCTCTTTCACCCTTGCTCAGTAACCTCGTACTGGACGAGTTCGACCGGGAGTTGGAGCGACGTGGTCACCGCTTCGCGCGGTATGCGGACGACAGCAACATCTACGTGCGCAGCCGACGGGCGGGGGAACGGGTGATGAAGAGCGTGACGCGCTTCATCCACACGAAGCTCAAGCTGAAGGTGAACGAATCCAAGAGCGCGGTGGCGGAGCCGAGGGAACGGAAGTTTCTGGGCTTCAGCTTCACGAGCCATGAGTCGCCGAAACGGCGGATTGCGCCGAAGGCGGTGCAGCGGTTCAAGGAGCGGATACGGGAACTGACGAGCCGGACGCGAGGGATTAGCATCGAACGGATGGCCAAAGAACTGACTCTGTATCTACGGGGTTGGATCGGCTACTTCGGGAAGTGCGAAACCCCCTCGGTGTTGCAAAGCCTGGAGGAGTGGACCCGACGTCGGCTACGGTCGGCGATCTGGAAGCAGTGGAAGCGCGGGACGACGCGGTTTGTCGAGCTGCGGAAACGGGGCGTCAATCTTAAACTCGCCGCCACCACGGCGGGCAGCGCCCACGGTCCGTGGCACCTTGCCCTTAGCAAGGCCCTCGCGCTCGCACTGCCCAATGCTTACTTCGACTCGCTCGGGATTCCGAGATTAACGGTCCGATAGTCGCTCAACCCGCCGAACCGCCGTATACGGACCCGTACGTACGGTGGTGTGACAGGGACAGCGGGCGACCGCTTACCTATGTCTATGTGTGCCGAGCATGTTCGACAGCTTGGAGGTGAAAGTCCTTTTCACAACCTGATGGAGGTGAAGTGATAGCGAAGCGCAACGGCGTCGTCGCGAGACGGGGTCGGAAAGAAGCGGGGAGCAAACGTACGAGCCGATGTACAAAAAGCGGATCAGAGGCATGCGGTGCCGGGCGAGCGGGCGTATGACCGCGAAGCCCATATCCATCAAAGGCACTGGTTGTAAATCCGACGGTTGCGTACGGAAGGCGGTCGAACTTACCTCGGGAGGTCTGCCGTTTGTCTCGGAATCGGGACTGAGGATCGAGCGATCGATCCTGACCGGGCGGCAGAAGTCAGCAGCGGGCAAAGTAGGCAGGCAACTGTCGAAGGCCCAAACGGTCCCCCGCGAGGGGGGTAAAGGGAGCGGCGAGTAGGCAGCGCGACTCATGGGCGACAGGCGGCAGAAAAACCAACTCGAGTTGGCCTGGGGGGAAGAGGTGAAGGGTGAAGCCCCGAAGCTCATCCCGGCAGGGACCGAATCGTCTACGGCGAAGTGCGGGACCGAAAACCCGGCCATTACCGAACCGTTGATGGAAGAAGTCTGCGAGCGGGAAAACTGCAAGCGGGCATTGAAACGAGTCAAGGCGAATAAGGGGAGTCCCGGCGTGGACGGCATGACGGTTCACGAACTACCGGGATTTCTGCAACAGCACTGGCCAGCCATCCGGGAACAGTTGCTCAGCGGGACCTACCAGCCGCAACCGGTGAGGCGGAAAGAAATCGACAAGCCGGACGGAGGAGGAGTGCGAAAGCTGGGCATTCCCACCGTGCTGGATCGATTGATCCAGCAGGCGGTGATGCAGGTTCTGCAAAAGCGCTGGGACCGGACATTTTCCGATCACAGCTACGGGTTTCGGCCCGGGCGCTCGGCGCATCAGGCGGTGGAGGCGGCGCAGAAATATATCGCCGCCGGCTATCGCTGGGTGGTGGATTTGGATCTCGAGAAATTTTTCGACCGAGTTTCCCACGACAAGCTGATGGCGAAAATCGCAGAACGGGTGAGCGACAAGCGTTTATTGAAGCTGATCCGGGCGTTTCTGCGAGCCGGGGTGATGGAAGGCGGGCTGGTGAGTCCGGTGGATGAGGGAACGCCGCAAGGCGGGCCTCTTTCACCCTTGCTCAGTAACCTCGTACTGGACGAGTTCGACCGGGAGTTGGAGCGACGTGGTCACCGCTTCGCGCGGTATGCGGACGACAGCAACATCTACGTGCGCAGCCGACGGGCGGGGGAACGGGTGATGAAGAGCGTGACGCGCTTCATCCACACGAAGCTCAAGCTGAAGGTGAACGAATCCAAGAGCGCGGTGGCGGAGCCGAGGGAACGGAAGTTTCTGGGCTTCAGCTTCACGAGCCATGAGTCGCCGAAACGGCGGATTGCGCCGAAGGCGGTGCAGCGGTTCAAGGAGCGGATACGGGAACTGACGAGCCGGACGCGAGGGATTAGCATCGAACGGATGGCCAAAGAACTGACTCTGTATCTACGGGGTTGGATCGGCTACTTCGGGAAGTGCGAAACCCCCTCGGTGTTGCAAAGCCTGGAGGAGTGGACCCGACGTCGGCTACGGTCGGCGATCTGGAAGCAGTGGAAGCGCGGGACGACGCGGTTTGTCGAGCTGCGGAAACGGGGCGTCAATCTTAAACTCGCCGCCACCACGGCGGGCAGCGCCCACGGTCCGTGGCACCTTGCCCTTAGCAAGGCCCTCGCGCTCGCACTGCCCAATGCTTACTTCGACTCGCTCGGGATTCCGAGATTAACGGTCCGATAGTCGCTCAACCCGCCGAACCGCCGTATACGGACCCGTACGTACGGTGGTGTGACAGGGACAGCGGGCGACCGCTTACCTATGTCTATTATACGCCTACACGAAAATCTACCAGAACACTTTTAGGACACTACCCCCAGCACCTAACACCTGAATTTCTAGACACATTCTCGCATCGTTCTCTATAATGAACGTTTATCCTCACGACGGAGGACGCATGCAGGAACCCCTGGACCTGAAGAAGACAATCAACCTACCCAAGACCTCATTTTCCATGAAAGCCAACCTGCCGCAGAACGAGCCCAAGTGGCTTGCGGCATGGGCGAAGGAGAATCTCTACGGGCAAATTCGTGAATCGCGCAAGGACGCGCGGATTTTCACGCTGCATGATGGCCCGCCGTATGCCAACGGGCGCATCCATCTGGGGACGGCGCTCAACAAGATTCTGAAGGACTTCATCGTGAAGATGAAGACTCTGGAAGGATTCAACACTCCCTACCTTCCGGGATGGGACTGCCACGGCTTGCCCATCGAAATTAATGTGGACAAGGAACTGGGCCCGCGCAAGGCCCAGATGGGCACGGTGGAAGTGCGGCGCGCCTGCCGCAAGTACGCGGAAAAATTCGTGGATTTGCAGCGGCAGGACTTTATGCGCCTGGGCGTTTTCGGCGAGTGGGATAAGCCTTACCTGACGATGGGCTTTGAATACGAAGCGCGCATTGCCGAAGCCTTTCTGGCTTTTTTGCGCGGAGGTTATGTTTACCGAGGGCGCAAGGCGGTTTACTGGTGCATTTCCTGTAAAACGGCGCTGGCGGAAGCCGAAGTGGAATATGAGAACCATCGCAGCCGTTCTATCTATGTGCGTTATCCGGTGACCTCGGACCCGGCCGCACTCGACCCGGCGCTGGCAGGACGTAAGCTTTGGGTCATGATCTGGACCACCACGCCTTGGACATTGCCCGCCAGCATGGCCGTGGCGTTCCATCCGGATTTTGAATATGTCGCGGTGGGGGATGACGACCCGCACGGCGATGCTTACATCATCGAGAGCCGCCGCCAGGGGCCGGTGATGGAAGCAACGGGGCTCGACGCTCCCAAAATCCTGGCGCGCATTCCCGGCAAGGCGCTGGGGAAGATTCAGATCCACCATCCTTTCCTCGACCGCGCAATTGTGCCGGTGATGGCGAATTATGTGACCGCCGAGGATGGCACGGGCGCCGTACACACCGCTCCCGGCCACGGGCGCGAGGACTACCAGACCGGCGTGCAGTACGGCATTGATATTTACTGCCCGGTGGATGAGACAGGGAAAATCACCGAGGGGCTGCCCGAATATGTGGGCAAGCGGGTTTTCGATGCCAATGAGCCCATTGTGGAAGTACTGAAGTCGCGGGGGATGTTAATGGGGCCGGCGGGCTGGCTTGACCACTCCTATCCCCACTGCTGGCGCTGCCACAGTCCCATCATTTTCCGCGCGGCGGAGCAGTGGTTCATTGATATGGATCACCAGGGGCTGCGCCAGCGCGCGCTGGAGGAAATCAAGAAAACCCGGTGGGTCCCCTCCTGGGGTGAGGAGCGCATTTCCAACATGATCGCCGAGCGCCCGGACTGGTGCATCTCGCGGCAGCGCGTTTGGGGTGTTCCTCTCACCGTGTTCTATTGCCGTGATTGCAACAAGCCGATTCTGGACGCGAATCTTGCCCAGCACGCCCTCGAGCTTTTCCGCAAGGAAGGCGCTGACGCCTGGTACGCGCACCCGGAAGCGGAGCTCTTACCGCCTGGAGCCCACTGTCCGGATTGCGGCGGGAAGAATCTGCGGCGCGAGACCGACATCCTCGACGTCTGGTTTGACTCCGGGTCAAGCCACTATGCGGTTCTGGGACATCGGCCCGATTTGCCTTGGCCTTCCGACATTTATCTCGAAGCGGGCGACCAGTATCGCGGCTGGTTCCACAGTTCGCTGCTGGTGGCCTTGGGAACAAACGGCCGAGCGCCCTACCGCCAGGTGCTGACGCACGGTTGGGTGCTCGACGCGCAGGGCCGCGCCATGTCGAAATCCATCGGCAACGTGATTGACCCGCAGGAAGTCATCAAGACCCACGGAGCGGAGGTTCTGCGGCTGTGGGCGGCCTCGGTGGAGTTTGGCGAGGATGTCTCCATCTCAGCGGAGATGCTCACTCGCCTCTCCGAAGCTTATCGTAAGCTGCGCAATACCTTCCGTTATTGCCTGGGCAACCTCTACGATTTCGATCCGGCCAAGGACAGCGTGGAAGAGGACCAGCTTGAGGAGATCGATAGCTGGGCGCTGGTGCGCACGGCGGACTTGCTGGAACGCGCACAAACGGCGTACGACGAGTATGCTTTTCACAAGGTCTATCGCGGCGTGTATGACTTTGCCACGGTGGACTTGAGCGCGTTCTATTTCGACATTCTGAAAGACCGGCTCTACACCGCACCCGCCGGCTCCGTGCGCCGGAGAGCCGCACAAACCACGCTTTACCGGATCGCCGACGCCCTGGTGCGCGTGGTGGCGCCGCTGCTGAGCTTCACCGCGGACGAGGTTTGGAAACACCTTCCCGCTCCGCACCTGCGGGAAAAGAGCGTTCACCTGGCCAAGTATGTTCTCCCCGAGGACTTGCGCTCCAGACTTTCCGATGTGCATCTGCAGCGGATGGAGAACTGGCCGCGCCTGATTGCCCTCCGCGAGGAGGTGCTGAAGAAGTTAGAAGTGGCGCGCCAGGAGAAATTCATTGGGGGATCGCTGGAAGCCCGCGTGCGCCTGGTGTTCACAGGCATCAAGGAGGATGACCTGATTCCGGCCCCGTCAGTCAGTTTGCCAGGACGGGTCGGCGGCGACCTTCTAGCGCTGGTGGAGGAATATCGCGAGTTACTCCGCTATCTTTTCATCGTGTCGCAAGTCGATATTACTGATGAAGACGTGGAGGGCGCGACTGCCACCGGATTAACCGGCTTGAGCGTGAAAATCGAAAAAGCACTCGGCCAGAAATGCGATCGGTGTTGGAATTATTCTGAACAGGTCGGAAAGGACAAGCGCTATCCTAAGGTGTGCGAACGGTGCTCCGCGGCGCTTGAAGAAATAGAGGCGGGGCGATAGCGCCGAGTTTTGCGCAGTGGCGGCTTTATGCCGCCACTTGGCGAGGTGAACTCGCCGCTACATCATCAAACTGAGACACTACGTTCTGGCGAGCAATGGCGCTCTCGGGTGAAATTCCCGCAAGCAAGCTTGCGGGGAAAAGCGGCAGCGAGCTGCCGCACTCAAAGCTTCGCACGCCCGAACCATTTGTCGTGGCCCGCGGCCTGCTGCGATGGGGCGAACTTTTGGGCACATTTAGGATTTGAGTTAGCGCTTATGGGCCGCTAGCCTGGGCATTGCTAGGAAGCCGCGTTGGGGCTGAATGAACGCACCCGTGGTGCTCAGCAGTAGATGTGGGAAACGATCAGCCTTATCCAGGTGGGGAATTACGCAGGGCGGCGCAGTGGCGGTTCGGAGCGAAGGACCACGGGGTCACAAAGACGCAAAGGAAGGCGGAAACCATAACCGTAGGTCAGGGGCCGTCGATTTTTCCTCTCTCTGGTTGTTTGGTGCCTTTGTGAGTTCGTGGTGACAATCAAAATGGGTGCGATGAATTGCCCAAATCAGTGACGCAGGAATCGAAAATCCAAAATCGAAAATCCAAAATCGAGATCCCCTCCGCAAAGACCGCACGGGGCAAAATAATCACGCGAATCCTCATGGCCGTCATCACCGTGGCGGTGTTTGTGGCCGACCAGAAGACCAAGGCCCTGGTGGAAAGCCGCATCCCCGATCGCGCCGTCATTCCCGTGGTGGGGGGACTTTTCAACCTGATCAACACGAAGAACTCCGGCGCGGTGTTTGGGCTTTTCTCCGATTCGCACGTCTGGTGGAAGACGCCCCTGCTGATTGGCATTTCCGCCGCGCTGTTGATCGCGGTGGTGATCTTGGTGCTCAAAACCCAGAACCTGCGATGGGAAATGAGCATCGGACTGTCCTTGATTTTAGGCGGAGCGCTCTCCAATCTTTATGACCGCATGCGAGCGGGAGTGGTGGAGGATTTTCTCGATTTCTACTTCCGTAGTTATCACTGGGCCACCTTCAATTTGGCCGATAGCGCCATCGTGGTCGGTACGGGCTTCATCATTGTGCAGGTGCTTTTTGCGGACTAGGTGCCAGGTACCAGGTGGCAGGTGTCAGGTCCCAGTTCCAAAGGTCTGACACCTGATACCTGAGGCCTGACACCTGCCATTTGGAGCGCACATGGCGGAGATGCGACATTTTGTCGTTCCGACGGAGTCCGCCGGCGACCGTCTGGATGTTTTCCTGGCTCGGCATATGCCGGATTGGAGCCGCAGCCAGGTTCAACGCTTGATTCGCCAAGGGTTGGTAACGATGGGCTCAACGCCAGCACGAAAAGCCGGGGAGGAGATCGAAGCCGGAACCCAGATCAGTGTTCGCCCAGAGCGTGACGAACCACGCGCCACCCCGGAAGACCTGCCGCTGGCCGTCGTTTATGAAGATTCGGACATTTTAGTGGTAAACAAAGCAGCCGGTATGGTGGTACACGTCGGCTCGGGCATAAAGTCTGGTACCCTCGTTAACGCTCTTTTATCGTATTTAGCCCCCAATTCCGACTTATCCATAATAGGCGGCGAACTGCGGCCGGGAATCGTGCATCGGCTGGATAAAATGACTTCCGGGCTGATGGTGGTGGCCAAGAATGATGCTGCGCACCGCCGGCTGAGCCAAGAGTTCAAGTCGCGGGAAGTGCACAAGGCATACATCGCCCTCGTTCACGGGCGCGTGGCCGCCGACAGCGGACAAATCACCAAGCCAGTGGGCCGCGACCCGCATCGGCGCACGCGCATGAAGGCGGGGGGAATTGCTCCGCGTGAAGCTTTGACGAAATACCGCGTGCTGCGGCGCTTCGGCCGTTTCACGCTGGTCGAAGCCATGCCCCAAACCGGGCGCACGCACCAAATCCGCGTGCATCTGGCCAGCTTGGGCCATCCCGTAGTGGGCGACACCACTTACGGCGCGCCCGCCAAGCTGCGATTTGGGGAAAGCGAGGAGGCCACACTACCGCGCACATTTCTGCACGCGGCGAAATTGGCTTTTGCCCATCCGCTTACCGGCGTGCCGCTGAAATTTGAAGCGCCGCTGCCGGGAGAACTTGGGGCGTTTCTCGCTCACGTGGAAAGCTGCGAGAGCCAATTGTGAAAGGAGAAGCGAAACACCATGACCATACTCGATCGTTTCAAGTTGGACGGGAAGGTGGCGGTAGTGACCGGCTGCCGGCGCAGCATCGGCAAGGCGCTCGCCGTGGCCCTAGCCGAAGCCGGCGCCGATATTGTGGGCGTCAGTAAAGCTCTCGAACCGAGCGGCAGCGACGTGGAAAAGGCTGTCGTTCAAACGGGCCGCAAGTTTCGATCCTATCAATGCGATTTTCGCGATCGCAAAGCCACCCACGAATTCACCGCCCGGGTGATGGCGGACTTCCCCGTTATCGATATTCTTATTGCCAACGCCGGGATGACCCTACGCAAACCCGCGGCAGATTACCCTGACGAATATTGGGACGAGATCATGGAGGTGAATCTCAATTCCCAATTTGTCCTCAGCCGCGACCTGGGCAAGCGGATGGTGACACGCGGCGCCGGCAAAATTATCTTCATCTCCTCATTGGCGATATTCCAAGGTGGAATTCTCATCCCCGCTTATTCAGCGAGTAAAGCGGGGGTAGGTCAACTCACCAAAGCACTGTCCAACGAGTGGGCTGGCAAGGGCGTGCAGGTCAATTCCATCGCTCCCGGATATATCGCCACAGACATGAATATAGCTTTGCAGACCGATCCGGAAAGGAACCCTGCGATCCTGTCGCGAATTCCCTTTGGCCGCTGGGGCGCTCCGGAGGATTTGCAGGGCGCAGTGGTTTTTCTGGCCTCGGCAGCTTCTGATTATGTGAACGGCACGCATCTCATTGTCGATGGGGGTTGGATGGCGCGGTAGGAAAAACATAGCAATCAGCGTTCCGCTCCGCCCTTCCAAGCCTGGCGTGAGAAATCCGCGATAGGCGCCAAAGGGATATGCAATCCATTCGCGTCTGACCAGAAAACGCACAAAGGCCCACAGGAGGAAGTCTTCACCGTGTCGAATAAACTCTTCGCATTATGGTTCGCTCTGATCGCATTCAGCCCCGCTGTTTATCCGGCGAGTTTGCCACTCACTCCCTACCCCAATCAGCTTGAAGTCGGTCAGAGAGTATTTCATGTAGGGCCGCGCGTCAGCATCGAGGTAACCAGCAACACCGAAGAGGATCGCTTTGCCGCTTCGCTTCTCTCTGGGGATCTGAGTTCTCAGGATGGGGTGGTTGCCAGCAAGGGGAAGGGCTCTTCGCGCATTGTTCTGGCCCGTGCCGATAGCTCGGTCGGCAAGCAAATTCTGGAGAAGTCGGGGTTGCAAATCCCTGCTGAGGCCGACGAGGAAGGTTACGTCCTGGTGGTCACTTCCCATGAAGCCTCCATCGTGAGCAAGACGGCGGCGGGCATTTTCTATGGGGTGCAAACAATGCGGCAATTGCTCCATCCGGTAACGGGCGGAGGGGCGGAGTCGCCGGAGGTGCGGATCGTCGATTGGCCGGCCATCCGCTGGCGTGGCGTGAGCCTGGACATCAGCCGCGGTCCCATTCCCACCTTGGCTTCCTTCAAACGCGAAATCGCCTGCTGGCGGAATACAAAATCAACGTCGTCTCTCCCTACATGGAAAACACTTTTGCTTACCCCAGTCTGCCGAACGTCGCCGCTCCGGGCGGGGCCATCACTCCGGAAGAAGCGAAGGAACTGGTGCAGTACGCCGCGCAGTATCACATCGATGATCATCCCGGAGCAGGAGTCCTTTGGGCACCTGCACCTGGCGCTTCAGAATGAGCGGTTCCAGGATATGGTTGAGGTGCCTTACGGCCACGTACTCACGCCTACCGCTCCGGGATCCTTCACTTTTATTGGCAAGATGTTCGCGGACCTGGCCGCGGTTTTCCCCGGCCCCTTCTTCCACATCGGGGCCGATGAAACGCAGGAGTTGGGCGAGGGACGCACCAAGGCGGAAGTCGATGCGGAGGGCTATGGCAAGGTTTACATCGATTACCTCCGCAAGATCGACGAGACCTTGAGCGCCCATCATCGCAAAATTTTGTTCTGGGGCGATATGGGCGTTCAGCACCCCGAGCACCTCAAGGATTTGCCGCACGATATGATCGCGGTGCCTTGGGACTACGATGCCAGGCCGTCGTTTGTGAAACTGATCAAGCCCTTCCGCGATGTGGGCCTGGAAACATGGGTGGCGCCGGGCGTGAGCAACTGGAGCCGCATTTTTCCCGACTACAATGTAGCGCTCGCCAACATCCGGCAATTTGTGAACGACGGGAAAGCCCTCGGCGCCACCGGCGTCTTGAACACCACTTGGATGGACGATGGCGAGAGCATGGTGAATTTCACCTGGTACGGCCTTGCTTATGGGGCTGCGCACAGTTGGCAGAAAACCGTGGACGACGAGCAGTTCAACGACGAGTTGGGACTGGACGTTCTATCGCGCCGACGAACATCACTTCGTCGGTGAAGTCAAAAGCCTTTCGGAAATCCACAATCTGCTGCGCCAAGCGATTCATTCCGACGGGGAGGATTACTTGACCTGGTATGATGCCTTGACTCCGGAAGGGCAGAGCCTTCTACTTCCAGATGGAGCCCGCCGCGCATCAGATTCGGCTGACCGCCGAGGAGGTGATCGCCGATCTCGTCAACGAATTCTCACCTCGCGCGCCGCAATGGGGATTTGTTGGATTACACGGAATTTGCCGCGCGGCGCTTCGATTTTCTCGGCCAGAAGGCCATTTACGCAAAGTACATAGGCGATCTCTATTCTCAGGCGCAAGCCCAGGCCTCGCATCCCGCTGCTGTCCGCAACATCCTGGGCCGCATCAACAGCGACAACGGTCTAATCCAGGACATGCGCGATCAAACAACCCTGTTGCGCGACATGTACCGGAAACTCTGGCTGGGAGAAAACCGGCCGTACTTTTTGGGCAACATTCTGGTTCGCTACGACGAAGAGTTGGGGCGCTGGGAAGCGGCTTCCGGCCGAATCCGCCGCAGCAGGGGAATCTATGATCAGCATGCACTGCCACCCCTCATCGATCCGGCAGAGCCGGCGGCCAAATAGCCGGAAAATAACAACGGCGTGCAGCGCGCCTCATGGGCAATCAAAGTAGCCTATTAAGAAGAAGAGCTGGAGCGCGGCGGCGGGGCGATATGTTTTGACAGAAAGGTTCGATCCAGAACAAAGGTCAGTTCCGTGCCCGGGGGGAGGAGTGGTCCCTGATGCTTCTTGGCCACGCTATGGATGATGCCTGCCATGGCGCCGATGGCCATGCCGTAAAGGGCTCCGGATCCTCCATGCGCGATGGAGCCTACTGCGGCGCCTCCGGCGGCTCCGATGCCGGCCTCCTTGGCGGCGCTTTTAATACTCTTGCCGGGCCCCTCAACGGTTCCTTCGCCGTCTTTCACTTTGGTGCCCTTGTTATCTTCGGCGTCCTGGAGTTGGGCCACGATGGTGAAGGTGCCATGTTCCGGAGTTGAAATCGTTTCCGCCACCAGGCGCATCTCGCCCCTTCCTGTGGCGCGGCCTGCCGGCTTAACGAAGGTCACATGGCCGCGCACGGTGCTTTGGGCGGGAACCACTTCCTGTCCTTCTGCGAAGATGGGTTCCTCCACCTTACCCGTCCACGGATCGCCTTCCTCGCTACCCTTCGTACTCAAGGTGTTCGTCAGCGTCACTATCAACTGGGTACCGGAGGGCAGGGCAATATCGCCCTGGTCAGTGGCCCATGCCTGCAGGCCCGCGGCCAACGCAATACCGATGATCACGACGGCAAATGAGCAGGCTCGCTTCATGCGAAATTCCTCCCGTAAGGGGGAGGGAAGGCTCCCAAGGATCTTGCCGGCCCGGGCACGTACCCTCCAGAGCTTCGCAGCGTGCAAGGTCACTGCTTGGTGGCTTCAGATGGGTTGTCCGGTTCGAGCGGCTTGCCGGTGCTCGCATCCACGGACCGGCTGATGACGAAGGTCATGGTGGTGCCTTGCACCAGGATGATGTGCTTTTCGTGTTTCAGCAGGTCGTAGATCAGGACCGTGCCGGCCCCGATTCCCGCTCCGACTCCAATGGACTCGCCTAATCCCGGCCCGCCGCAACTGCCGTAATACTCGCAGTCGATCTCCGAGCCCAGGCCCACCATGGAACCGGCGCCCGCTCCCATGGCGCCCGCGATGCCGGCATCCTTGAGGGCGTCCTTCTTGTTCTTGCCGCAACCCTTGATGGTGCCTTCGTCGTCGCTGCCGGTCTTGGCGCAAGGCCCGGCATTCATGTCGTCAAGCCCCGCCGGCAGGGCCAACTTGACGTCATCCGTGGTAATGATGTCATCCAGAACCACGCGCATCTGCGCCACGCCCGAGACGCGACCCGATTGCTTCACAAAGGCCACGTGTCCTTCCACGGAACTGCCCGCGCCAATAACCTCCTTGCCGTCCACGATAATCGGCGTTGTGACAATCCCCGTGAAGGGGTCGCCCGGCTTGCTGGTCTTTGACGTGAGGGTACAGGTCAGCCGCACATGCAAGAGGCTTCCGGCGGGGATGAGTTGAGTTGCGGGCGGCACCTTGGTTTCACTGGCGAGTGCGGCGGGGAGCAACATGGCTCCCGCTAAAAGCCCGGTGACGAAGCTTATTGCCCACTTCTTCATAAAATTCTCCTCGGCGTGAGGTCTCATGGCGAGCCTGATCGGGTTATGATTACTTTCTGCCCGGGGAACCCACCCCCCTACTCTACACCTCTCGTGGCCACGTGGCAAGCACACCACGGCCTTGCCTTTTCGATTCCTCCCGAGGCTCTTAGGTTGCTCGGAATTGTGCTGCGACGAGGGAGGGATGGCCGCGCTCGAGACGGGTCCCAAGCAATGGAGTGCGCGAAATAGAAGTGAAAGCCGAGATCCCTCGGACGTAGCGCGGGCGCCTCGCCCGCTGGGGCATGGGCGTCCCGCCTGTGAGCAGTGACGGCCAAGCAGCAAACGCCAAAGTTTTCCTCCTTTATGTCGTGTATGTCGTGCACCCCACGAAACGGGTGCTGTCCTAATCTCGGATGTGGCGCCGGCTTCCAGCCGGCACAGAGCCGCCGGGATGGCGGCACTACGTTCTAATTGCGACAGCCCCACGAAACGGTGAATTTGACCGGCACCATGCCATCCGCTATACTGGGAGCGGGGTTGAGCCTCGCTCGCCCCGGGCCGAACGCGGTTCGGCCCCAGCATTGAGGGGCTATGCCAAACATTGTCCGGGAAGTCGCCGATTCGGCGGTGGCGTTGGCGAAAGGGTTCGCCACCACCTTTAAGATGATGCTCGGGCCCACGGTGACGGAGAATTATCCCGCCGAACCCGTGCACTTTGAAGACCGCTATCGCGGCGTCCATGTGCTGCGGCGCGATGAAAATGGCCTGGAGAAGTGCGTCGCCTGCTTCCTGTGCGCGGCGGCCTGCCCGGCCAATTGCATTTATATCGAGGCTGCGGAGAATACCGGCGACCACCGCATCAGCGCCGCGGAGCGCTACGCCCAGGTTTATAACATCGATTACAACCGGTGCATCTTCTGCGGCTATTGCGTGGAGGCTTGCCCCTGCGACGCCATCACCCACGGCCACGATTTTGAAATCGCCGCGTACGATACCAATACGCTTGTCTACCGCAAAGAACAATTGCTCCAACCCCTTCCTGCCACCGCTCAGAAGCCGAAGTAGGCCGGCATCATTTTGAGCCATACGAGGGATCGCGATCTGCTCGTATTTCCTCTGCGGTCTTTGCTGGTTTCTTTTCACTCTTCCCTCGTCCCTTTATTCTCAATAACTCCCTTTCTTTTCATCAACATCGTGGCAAACCGCAACCTCTATTGTAGCGCTGAACTTTAGTTCAGCATGTGCCGACCCATTCGTGATGCCCAGGGAAGTCACTGGCCGGTGCGAATTCGCGTCGATTTGTGCGCAATCCGTGCATAACCGGACAGAAAATCGCCTCGATTTCGCACCATCTGTGCATTTTCCGCCAAGAAAGCCGTTTGATTATAGGCCATTTTGTCTACTTCGAATGTGTTTTCAAGCACATAGCCGGGTCGACCTTCATTTTTAACATCTCTAAGGCTTCCTGGGTTCTGCCAAAGATTTTGACTCTATAAGTCCGTAAGTCCTTGGATTGCCTTCGAGAAACGCGGTTTCTGCTTTCTCCCCCCTGGAAGCGGGTACAGCAGGGCGTTCGGGGGTGAGCCGAAGGCGGGTTGGCACTTGGCTGAGTGTCGATGGCGGCTTCGTCGTGGGACTTGACGGCAAAGAAAAAAGGCGGTGAAGTCTCTCTTTCCCAATTCACCGAGCAGGGAACCGGCCAGGTTCCCGAGAGACTCACCGCCATGGGCAACATACCACGATTGGTGCTTTGGCTCTGCAGAAAATTTACCCGCCAGGATTTGCAGGAACTCGTCCAGCAATTGCAAGAGATCCTCGCCGGCCGTCAGCCCGAGCCGCAACCGCGCGATGATTTTCGCCAGCAGCATCCGCACTACCGCGATTTCTACGTCGATCCTCTGGCCCCCTTGACCCAGCCACCCCCGCCTCCCTCCCGCACCTTGCACTGGCGGCAGTTGTTGGCTCAGTACCAGCGCCAGCACCGCCGACCGCTGTCTCCGATTCAGCGTTCCGGCGCTCACCCCTTGCCTGCCACCTGTCGTTGTGCCCACTGCGGCGCACCCCGCGACTTCCTCTACGCCAACGATGGCCGGAAAGCCTGCCAACTGCGCTGCAAAGTCTGTGGCCGTGTCTCGCAGATCGCTCGCCGTCATCGCCCGACGAAAACTCCTTACTGGTGCCCCTACTGCGGCAACTCCCTCTTCGCCTGGAAGCAGCGTGCCGACTGCACCATCTACAAATGCCCGGGCGAGCACTGCCCTCACTACCGGCAGAAGCAACAAGCGCTGAACTGGAATGAGAAGCTGCTGCAGAAGTTGCGCCGCACGCAATTCAAGCTGCGCTACCAATATCGCCAATACCACTTCCAGCCCGCCCAACTGACCCCTTCCGCTCCCCATCCGCCTCACGTCGACGTCACCCGTCTGCATCGTTCTTCCGACGTGTTGGGCTTGGTGCTGGCCTTCCACATCTCCTTTGCCCTCTCCGCCCGCAAGACTGCGCAAGTCCTCGGGCGAGTCTTCGGCGTGCCCCTCAGCTACCAGTCCGTCCTCAACTATGCCCAGGCCGCCGCTTATTACTGCCACGCCTTCAACCTCCGCCACAAAGCCCCCCTCAGCGACACCGCTACCGGCGACGAAACCTATATTCGCGTCGCCGGCAAGCACCAATTCACTTTCTTTTTTCTCGACCCCCAAGGGCATCACATCACGTCCTATCACGTCGCTCCGGAGCGCGATGCCTTGGCCGCCACGGTGGCTCTGGGCGAGGCCTCGCGCACCCTGCCCGAGGGTCAGGCCCTGCGCTTCATCACCGATGGCAACCCCGCTTATCAGGCCGGCGTGCACTTCCTCAACGCCCACCGCACCGCTGCCCAACCCTCCCACACCTTGCGTCAGGTCATCGGTCTGGAAAACCTCGACGCGGTCTCCAAGGAATTTCGCCCCTTCAAGCAACTCATCGAACGCCTCAATCGCACCTACAAATACCACGTCCGTCCCGCTGGTGGCTTTGCCACTCGCAACGGCGCCGTGGCCCTCACCACCCTCTTTGTCACCCACTACAACTTCCTGCGCCCGCATCTGGCCCTGGGCTACCGAGTACCGGTCCCCTTGCCGGAGTTGAGTTCCCTCACCACCTTGCAAGGCCAGTGGAATAAGATCCTCGCTCTCGCCCTGGCGGCCTGAGCAAGGTGGGAGTAAACTTCCCAGTGGCCGGGGCGGAGGATAGGGCTCCGCAGGGATGCGACCTGAGCGCCGACTCCGGGGCCGAGATCGGTCGGGAGCGAGCCTCACTCGCTCCCCCAGCCCAGACCCATCTTGGCACCAAAGCGATAAGTCCTGGGGGTCTGGGGGCAAAGCCCCCAGCTCTATCCACCTCCCCACCCTTCATTACCTTTCATTAAACTTTTGACAGAACCGCTTCCTGATCTTGGTGAGCACATTCTTGAGCCGCGACGACTGGCGGAGGTTGGAATCTTCCATCCTCTGTGAGGGCTGCGTAATGTCGTCCCTCGAAGCTTGACGCCGGAATTCTGGGCCGCGGTCTTCGCGAGGGGAATGGGTTGGAATCAATCAAGGAGGGAGACTTGCGCCTGGACATACCGGCACCTCGCGGAAACACTCATTGAGTTTACCAGGCTACGCTATTGATGTCAAGAGAAAGCAATAACAACAATAGGCTACAAAATGTCGATGGAGGGGGGACAGCCGGGCGCTGCTCGTCGAGGGTCGAAAGCATCGTAGCCCGGAGTTGTTCTTGAACTCCGCGGTTTGTATACTCTGGAACCGGTGAAGAGCTACGGTAGAGTGAGCCTTACCTTTCGCTCACGCAGCGATGCTTCGACTTTGCTGAGGAGGTTTCCTCCCTCAATTCGAGCATCGACCACTGCCTGAGCCAGCGCTCTATCGAGGCGTGGATCGTTCAACATCAGCATTGCTTCGAGAGCCGCAGCGCGGGCCTCTTCCGGGGAGCCTGAATCAGCCAGCAACGCAGCGAGCTGATTGTGCAGGTCATCCGCATTTTCGGTGGCTAACGCCAGAAGGTTTCCGGCAGCGCGTGCGCTGGCCGTCACCATCTCGGGGTCGCGCGAGGCGAAGCCTGTGCGCGCGATCTCAAGGGCCTTGGCCTCATGAAGGTCGCCGAGGGCAATCAGTGCCGAAGGAGCAAGTGGGTTACTGGGGTTTCGCGCGATCTCCAGAAATTGTGGCGCAAATTCAACCTCTCCCAGCCTCCCTAAGCTGCGCATGGCCGCGCTGTTCCAGTCGACATCGTTGCTGGTCTCGAGGATTTTGCGGAGTTCTCCGACTGCACGAGGGTCGCGAAGCGAAGCCAATGCAGAGATGGCCTGCTCGCGAAGAGAGGGTTCGGACATATGCTCGATGGCGTAAGGATACCCGTCCCGAATCCCATGCCGGCCCAGAAACTCGGCGATCTCGAGTTTCTGTGACAAATCCATTTCCTCGCGCAGGTGAGACTGCAACGCTTTCGCAGCATCGTCCGCGTTGATCTTGATCAGCGCTTCGACCGCTGCCCGCCGGACGTTCGGCTGGTTCGGGTCGAGCATACCTGCCAGGGGTAGAACAAGCCGCGGGTCGGCCAACTTTCCGCTGGCCGAAGCAAACGCATACAATTCCATCTCATCCAAGTGGAGTCTCGAAATCTCGACCAGAGCAGGTACCGCGTCAGGGGCCGGCAGGTCACCCAGCACATTGGTTTCAGTTGTGACAGGGAGGCCCGCATCGGATTTGTTCTTGCTCCTGATGGTGATCTCTTTGATGCCTTCCCCCGGGTTCAAGCGTGCCAGGGCCCATTCTGCCGGGCGCTGAATTATTGGCGGTGCATCCAAAGGCGTTTGCTTGAGCAGCATCACCAGCGCGCTTTCCAGGTCGTGCATTCTGAGTTCGCCAATCGCTCGGAGCCGCGCGCCCTGTTCGGCAAACGTGCTGGGTGGATCGTGTTCGAGTTCCTCTTGGGCGGCCTTGTTCTCGAGCGCTTGGGGTCCAGCGGCGCCCAGCGCATCGAAGGCCGCGACGCGCGGCGTAAAGCGCGATTGCCGGATCTCAAAGACTGCAACCAGTGCTTTCACAGCCTGCGCCCGAAGCACAGGCTGCTCGAGGTAGTCATCGCGCAGCAGAGAGTAGACCGTTTTTGCCGCCCGCTCGCGGACGGCGGGCGAAGGGTCATTCAGGTGGGATGCGATGGAGGCCATTGCCCCCGGTGTCTGTGCAGCAAGCAGCGAACGTCGATCGAGTGCCGCAAGCAGCGGGATCACCGCCGGCCCCTTTTGCTTCCGGAGTCCGTCCAGAAGCAAGCTGACCTTTCCCGATCGATCCCGGTTGGCGTTAACCGCCAGCAGCACTTTCACGCTGGCGAGGAGCGCGTCATTGCTATCGTGCAGTAGCGGGACGGCCTGCTCGAGGCTCGAGGATTGTCGCAGGACCGCGTACCCCTCTTGTGAGCGCCCCAGCATCAAAAGCCGCAACTGTCCCGTCTCGATGGGTGTAGCGCTCCTGAACCCCTCAATCCCGATATCAGCACTCGTGAGCGATAGTGATTCCCGTGAGTACACGCCCTTGAGCGTTAGGACCGGGACGAATTTGAATTGGAATAGAGTGAACTCTCCCTTGCCCCCCGCCGCCATGACTGTGCTGCTCACATCTGCGACGCGTCCCGCCAAGACGAGGCTTGCTTCGCTCAGCGCCGGTTCCAAGTCCAGGTCGCGAAACCACTCATCATATGCGATAGATTTCGCCGGCCAAGCCAGAAGTACGGACAGAAGGCAGATGCAAACGACCGGACGGCCAAGTCGACTGACGGGGTTTGATTTGGCATTCATGGTCCCACCTTCGACGCTGCGTGGAGCGATTCGAGGTCCCACCTGCATTTCTTTAGTGATGCACAGGGGTTCCGGAGCGTTATCCGTTGCTTTGGGTTATTCCTCATAAGTCGCCAAGGGTAGACTTATCCCGCGAAATTATTACCTCAACGAGAACATTCTTCCCTATCAGGGGTTCCTCGCCCGTAGTGAAGATTTTGTTATTCCAACAGCTTCCAGTGTTTGGCGAAGGTACTGCTCTCTGTAAGAATGCTGCCTTCCGCGGTAGGGGATGCAGTTTTCCGGTGAAGGGGCGGCTCATCGCAATTTACACCCCATGAGTCCGCGCCTGATTCAGGGTTTATCCGAGTGTCAATGATTTTGGGGCAGGGCCTATCGGGATGTCCGATCTAGAAGGAGAACACTATGAAGAGTGTATTTCGAAGAGGATACCCATTGCTCGGGCTTTTGCTCTCGGCTTTATTGTTGGGCTCCGCCCTGTATGCCGAGAGAAACGATGTCATGGGAGAGATCAGATTTGAAGGAAGGTCGGCGATTGAGAAAACTTCCGGCGTCTGGGTAGACAACCAGTACGTAGGGTACCTGAAAGAGCTCAAGGGGTCGAAGAAGATTCTGCTTCTTCCCGGCGAACACCTCGTTACCGTGCGTCAGGATGGGTATCAAGAATTTACCCAACGAGTTTTAGTTCAGCCGGGGCAGACGGAGATCGTTAAGGTAGCCATGGCGAAGGCCCCAACGCCGTCGCTCCCGGCCGTAAAGGCCACTGTCAAGCTCGAGGTCAACCCGTCGCGGGCCGCAGTTTTTGTGGATGGCCTTTATGTTGGACACGTCAAGGAGTTTGAGGGCCTGGGTCGGGGAATGCTGGTGGTGCCAGGAGATCATCAAATCAGCATCGCCCTTCCCGGCTACCAAGCCTTTGAGACGAAGATCAAGGCGGTTGCCGATCAAAAGGTTGAACTCAAGACAGAATTGCTGAAGAGTAGCGGTCCACTGGCCGAACCCCTTGTCAATAAGCAAACAGGAGAGGCCACTTCGCCATCAGGCAGCCGTGAGACGGCCACGGCTCAAACGCACTGAAAAGGCACAGCAACCTGGCGGTCAGACACCTTAACAGTCCACGTAGCCGTACAAGCAGCTTCTTCCGTTCAGCACCCTCTCCCCCCAGGGCTGATCCCCATAAACGCCAACCTTCGCCCGTATTTCTCATCACCCTTGGATGGGGCTACAGGAAGGACGGGGCCAAAGCCCACCCTTCCAGTAAGCGGTCTTTCGGGCACAGTGGCTCCAAGGGGAAGGGAAGGAAACTTCTCCCCTTGCCCTTTGGCTTTTGATTTTTTCTTGCGGTTCTGCGGCGGCCTTTGCCGCTCTGTCGTACAACTTCCGGTATCCCCAAATTCTGGCCCAAATTCTGGCATTGACACTCGGGCGGCGCAGCGGTATCGTCTGCTGCCGCAAGGATGTCGACACATGATGATGGGTTCATACCAAAGGGGGAAGACGCATGGGACGGAAAATACGCAGGAGTCCGAATTCCGGACAGGGTGAGAGCAGTAGACGTGATTTTTTGAAGAGCGCCACGACGGTGGCTGCCGGCCTGGTCGTTCCACAGGCGCTTCAGGCGGAAACCGCTGACCCCCTACCTACGGTGATGCTGGGTCCTCATCGCGTCACCCGGCTGATCGTCGGCAGCAATCCCATTTATGGCTATTCCCACTTCAACAAACAGTATGACCAGCATATGCGCGAGTGGTTCACGGACGAGCGCATCGTCAAACTGCTGCTGGACTGCGAGAAGGCCGGGATCAACACCTGGCAGTACAGTTTCAATTACGACCAGGACCGGCAAATCCCCAAGATCCGTGCGGCGGGGTGCAAGATCCAATTCATCTGCCTGGCCGCTTCCTGGCACTACGACGAGAAGATGGCTCGAACGCCGGAGGCAGTTCTGGATGGGACCATCAAATGCGCGCAGGCCGCGGCCAAATACAAACCCATCGGCATCGCCTTCCACGGCGGGGCCACCGACATCCTCTATCGGGCGGGGAAGATCGATCTGCTCAAAACCTATATCGACAGCGTTCACGACCTGGGAATCCAGGCTGGCATCTCCACGCACAACCCCAAAATCCTGGACGCCCTCCATCAAAAGGGATTCGCGAACGACTTCTACATGACGGGGTTGCACTATCTCACCCGGCACCCCGAGGATTGGATGAGGGACATTGGTACGCTTCCTCTGGGTGACGGCTTTATCGCCTCCGACCCACCGAAGATGGCCGAGGCCATACGCAAGGTGGATAAACCCGCGCTGGTTTATAAGGTCCTGGCGGCAGGCCGTAAGTGCGAGTCGGAGGAAGAGAAGCGAAAGGCCATCGAGTGGGCCTTTAAGAACATTAAACCGACGGATGTGGCGCTCATCGGCCTTTATCCGCGATACTCCGACCAAGTCGCTGAAACCACCAAGATGGTGCGCGAGATTCTGGCTTAACGGGCCTGGCCCTCCAGACAAAGCGGCCATCCGCACCCGTCCGCCAGCCATCGTTCCACCGGGAAATTTCTGCAAGATTAAGGTAGAAAAGTCGTGCGGCCGCGGCGCTGGCGCACGAACTAACCCCCTAACCCTAAAACAGATACGGCTTCGTCCAAGGTGGCAAGCAAATTGCCTACCATGAAGCCGGGCTCTCGTTTACGACATTAGACTGTATGGGAGGGAGAAGATGATTGCTGATGAGAGGTGTAACGTCTTGACGCTGGGCTCAGTAGCCCTGCTGATTCTCGGAACCACGGGATGTCTAGCCACACGGAAATACGTACAAACTCAAGCCGTTGCGCCCTTGCAAGGGAACATCCAGGCTGTGGACAAGAAGGTGGATACAAAAACCACTGAACTCGATCAACGCATCTCTGACGTCGACCGCAAAGCGGAGCAGGGATACTCCGAAGCTACAGCCAAAGCCGAATCGGCTGACAAAGATGCTCAAAAGGCTGACCAGGACGCTCAAGGTGCTCAGCAGACGGCCGACAAGGGCGTCAACCTGGCGACGCAGACGGAGCAGCAGATCGACAACATCGACAATTACCAGCCGGTGAAAACCGAGAGTGTGCTTTTCGGTTTCAACCGTTCCGAACTGACCCCCGATGATCAACAACAGCTCGAAAGCCTGACACAATCTTTCACTTCCATGAAGCATTACGCCATTGAGGTGGAGGGCTTCACTGATAAGATTGGCTCCAAGCAATACAATCTTGAGCTCAGCCGCCGCCGCGCCGACGCAGTGGTGCGTTACCTAACTGAGAACGAACATGTTCCGCTGGTAAAAATTCACGTACTCGGACTCGGTGAAGATCAGCCGGCGGCCGACAACCACACCCGCGACGGACGCAAGCAGAACCGACGTGTGGAAATCCGGATTATGGCGCCACAATTAGGACAGCAGGCCGAAGCCCCACCGGCTCAGCAGACCACTGCCGGCGGCTCTCCGAGGACGCAATGAACCCATAATCGTGAAATTCGGTAATCGGGTAAACAGAAAACCATCCAGCCGCGACGGGCTTGGGGGCAGCGTGTGAAAACGCTGACGCGCGGGTAAGCGCGATAACATCACTTGTCGTCGATTCTGTCCCCCGGCCGGGCAATCAAGGCGTAGAGCGTGGGCAGAAGGATTACGCTGAGGAAAAGGTCGGTGGTAAGGCCTCCCACGATGACGATGGCGAAGGGCCGTTGCGAATCGGATCCGATGTCGTGGGAAAGCGCGGCGGGGAGAAGTCCCAGAGTGGCGACGAGCATGACCATAAGAGTCGGCCGCAGGCTGCGAACGGCTCCTTCAACTGTCGCCTTATGGATATCGGGCTCACTCACTCGCGCCTGATTGATATATTGAATCATGATCAACCCAACCTGCACGGACACACCGAAAAGAGCGAGCATGCCGATGCCTGACGAGACACTGAAGTGCGTGCCGGTGACCAGCAGGGCCAGCATGCCTCCGATGGGCGCCGTGGCCAGGGTCGCCATGATCAACAGCGACCAGTTGAAAGAACCAAACGCCGTGTAAAGAAGCAGGATAATCAGCAAGACGGTAATCGGAACAATGAGCGCCATCCGGGCATTGGCGCGCTGCTGGCTGGCGTATTCGCCTGCCCACTGCAATGTGTAGCCAGTGGGCAGCGTCACTTTCTGGCCAACGTCGTGGATGGCGTCCCTCACCGTGCTGCCCAAGTCGCGGCCACGCACGCTGTACTTGATGGCGATATAGCGCGAATTGTTTTCGCGGTAAATCATGGATGCGCCGTCTTCAATTTGGATGTCGCAGAGCTGCCCCAGGGAGACACGTTCACCGGAAGGCGCTAGGATGCGGATATTGGCGATGTCGTCTATCGTGGTCCGGTAGTGCGCCTGGTAGCGAACCACCAAGTCGTAGTGCTCCTCGCCAATCAAAATCTCGCTCACCGCTTTTCCACCTACGGCGGTTTCAATGGCATCCTGAATATCGCTGACGTTGATGCCGTAGCGGTCGGCCTTGGCGCGGTCAACAATCAAGTTCAGGTTGGGCTGTCCAAGTACATGGAAGACTCCCAGGTCGGCGACGCCCGGAATCGGCTGCATCACATTCACGATTTCGTCGGCCTTGGTCTCCAGGGTTTTCAGGTCACCGCCGATGATCTTGACGGCCAGCTCGCCTTTAACTCCGCTGACCGCTTCTTCCATATTGTCCGAGATGGGTTGAGAGAAGTTCCATATGACGCCAGGAATTTTTTCGACCTCACCGTCCAGAGAAGCAATCAGCAACTCCTTATCCTTATGGAATTGCTTCCGCCATTGGTCGTGGTGCTTCAAATCGATATAGTATTCTGTATTGAAGAAGCCGGTAGCATCGGTGCCATCATCCGGCCTTCCGACTTGCGAGACCACTTGCGTGACCTCGGGAAACTTGGCGGAAGCGATGCGCGCCTGATTCATAATGCGGATTCCCTCGCTGGGTCCCGTGCTCGGGGCCAGTGTGCCCCGCGCCCAGATGGCCCCTTCGTCGAGGTGGGGGAGAAACTCGGAGCCAATCAGGCCGGTGGCAACCAAACCGAACGTCGACAGCACGACCGCGAAGCCACCCGCCAGGGTAATCCTACGGTGGCGAAGGGTCCACTCGACGGCCCTCCGGTAAACCTCGGTGATGAATTCCAGAACAGGATTGCGCCATTCGCGTGTTTCCCCCCGGAAAAAGTAGCTGGCAAGGACTGGGGCAAGAAGAATCGCGAAGAGTATCGCTCCCAGCAGCGCAAAAGCCACGGTCCAAGCCATGGGGTGAAACAACCGTCCCTCGACGTGTTCCAAGGTAAAAATGGGAAGATAGGCGGTGATGATGATGGCGATGGCATAGAAGACAGGACGCTGCACCTCGTGCGCGGCTTCGCGGATGGTCTCCGCCAGGCTTTTTCTGCTGTCGCGGCGTTGGCTGAGGTGCCGCAGGATGTTTTCCACCATGACCACTGAGCCATCCACGACCATGCCGAAATCCAGCGCTCCCAGCGAAAGTAGATTTGCGGGTATGTGGCGGAGGTCAAGCAGGATCGAGGCGAAAAGTAGCGAGAAGGGGATTGTAAGCGCCACGATGAATGCACTGCGAAAGTTGCCGAGGAACAAGAAAAGTATGATAACCACCAGGGCGATGCCCTCGCCCAGGTTGTGCAAGACTGTATGCGTGGTGTAACTGACCAGGTTGCTGCGGTCAAGATAAGGGACGATCTTCACGCCCGGCGGCAGCACGTAGCGATTAACGTCGTCCACCTTTTCGTGCAGGGCTACCAGGGCCTTTTCGGCGTCGGCTCCTTTGCGCAGCAGGACGATGCCCTCAACCACGTCATCGTCATCTACAACTTTGCCGTCTTGGTGAGGCTGCGCTTTCCCCAGTTTTCCCAGCCGGATTCTTGCGCCTTGCGTTACCTCGGCGATATCGCGAACTCGGACGGCCGTGCCATTTTGCGCCTTCAATACGGTGGTGCCCACGTCCTCAACCGTTTGCATCAGGCCCACAGCGCGAACATTGAAGGCCTGCTGGCCTTTTTCAATGAAGCTTCCTCCGGCATTCACATTATTCGCCGCCAAAGCTTGTTCCACTTGGGCAATGTTTAAGCCGTAATCAATCAGCTTGTTGGGATCGACCTGCACCTGATATTCGCGCGTAATCCCTCCGAAGATGTCAACGTCGGCAATATCCGGAACGGACTTCAATTGTTTGAGCACCACCCAGTCTTGGAGGGACTTTAGAGCCATGATGTCATACCGCGGATCGGTGCTTTGCAGCGTGTAGAAGTAGATCTGGCCCACTGGACTGTAATCCGGCCCGATTTGCGGGCTGAGATTGTTGGGCAGGCTCACCATTGAAATGCGCTCCAGCACTCCCTGCCGATTTTCAAAATCGTTGGACCCGTCGTCGAAGATCATGGTCACCGAGGAAATTCCAAACAGAGATATTGAGCGCAGGTGCATGAGGTGGGGCAGGCCATTCATCTGCAACTCAATAGGAATGGTGACTTGGCGCTCTACCTCCTCGGCGGCCCGGCCCGGCCATTGCGTAATGACATTCACGTAGTTATCGGCAACGTCCGGATAGGCCTCCACCGGGAGCCGGTGAAACGAGACAACCCCCCAGATGAGCAGCAGGACGCCGAGACTCATGACTAGGAATTTTTCGCGGAGAGCGAAATCGACGAGGTAGCGGATCATCGGCTATTCCATCCCCGCCGCGCTGGCAAATTGCAGGGCATTGGCTACGACCTTTTCGCCCTCGGCTAGGCCGCTCAGGACGACCTGAAATCCGCCGGAAGAAACCGGGCCTACTTGCACTTCGCGCCGGCGAAAGTGGCTGCCGCCGAGGGGCACGAAGACCCAATCTTTATCGTGCAGGCGCAAGATGGCCGTGGCGAGAATCATGGGCCGCAACTGCTCCGCGCGCGATCGGAAGGTTGCGGTGGCAAACATCCCCGTGCGCATCAGGCCGCCAGGGTTGGTAAGCTCCAAGCGGACCTTTGCCGTGCGCGTGGCCGGGTCGAGCACGGTGCTTATGTTTCCGACATGCCCCGCGAAAACACGGTCGCGGAAGGCGTTCAACCGTATCTCACCGGGGTCGCCCAAGTGGACGCTGTGAAGGTCGTTCTCATAAACATCGCAGAGCACCCAGACCTGGGAAAGGTCGGCTATAGTGAAAAGATTGGGGGAATTATCCAGGGAGCGAACCCCTGTGCCGCCGGTCACGTTCTGTTCCACAATCGACCCGGAAATGGGCGCTCGAATGGATACCAGGGGAGAGGGATTGTTGAGATCTGCACCCAAAACGGCGATATGTTGCTTAGCTGCGCGGATGTCGACTTGTGCCTTCTGCTCGGCATTCTTCGCGGCCTCCAGGTCCTGCAGCGCGATGGCACCTTTGTCGTAAAGATCCTGGGCGCGCGAAAGTTGTTGCCGGGCAAATACCTCATCGGCCTGAAACTTATCGTAGTCGGCGAATGCCTGGGACACGTCAGGGCTGTCGATGACCAACAGAACTTGGCCTTTGCCGACTTTATCTCCGAGCTTGGCGCGGATGTCCACCGCCCGCCCGCCAGCTAGCGAAAGCACCGGCACGGCGCGATTAACATCCGGAGCGATGACGCCGGTGACGTTGAGTTCGTCCCGGGTCGGGCGCTGTTCCACCGTAGCCAGGAGGAATTGCTCGGGATGCGCGACTTGCACCACTCCATCACCATGGATTTCCTCCACCTTCACCTCTCTCGGACCTGCCCCTCCCGCGTCCGCGCTTGTCTGACGATTACAACCGGGCATTAAAAAGATGGTAATCACCATGGCACCAAGGATCAGGGGAAGGGGTTGTTGTGGATTCGGCATCAAATACTCTCCGCGCGCGTGTCCGGGGGGGCTACCTTCGAGGCGCATGTCTTGGCATCTTGACCTGTTCCCGCGGCGCGCACAGCGCGACGGCTCGGCAGTATCAAGCATGTTTTATGCTTTGCCTCCGGCTGCCATGGGATTGGGAATGATCGGCGCCCGTATTTACTTCGCCGATGCATCTGTGGCGAGGCACGCCGAACTGGGGCTGAACATTCTGAATCCGGCATGGAGATTCGCTGGTGGCAAACTGAGCTTGCCCATGGTTGCACTCGTGATGATCCTTCTAGCATGGAAGCTGGTGGCCACTCGTCCCGAGTGGTCCGCGTGAGTTGCCTACGCCTTGGAAGGAGGGGAGCGACCTTCGTGCGCGGAAACCAGAGCGAGGCAGAAAGCAGGTGCTTCGACCATGACGACTGCACCCGAGAATAATTGCGGAGCAGCAGCCGAATAAGCAGCAGGGGTCGCCGCCACCATGAAGGGAAAGCTGCCAGGGCGCAGGCACGCTTGCTCCGGATTCCGGGCTTTTATCACCGAACGGGATGAATCTTCCATGGTCGCCTGCTCGCCGTGCAGGTCGTCGGTCAGGGAGATGACGGGAAAGAGCAGAACCAAAGCGGAGGCCAGAGCCAGAATTGCAAAGGAGCGATTGTGGCCACGGTCCGCGGGCGTGCCCCTGACACTCTCGGGGCGCCAGAAGAGGAAGCCTCCGATGGCCAATACCAACCAGATTGTGTTCAGCAGAACTTCCATGCGCTATATCAAAATCAATCATGCAGCTTGAACAGGGGCGGACCTTGCTGCCCCGGTTCTTTTCAGACGGAACCGAGCTATCTTATCACCTTTTTCGATGCGGTTGTTTTTCAAGCAGTTGGCTGCGAAGATGGTTGGGGCTGTTCCCACGCTTAAAGGTGTAAATAGGTTCGAAGGTCGGGATCCGAACGCATCTTCCAGATGTGGCCGTCTACCCAGTAGTGCAGCAATCCGGGAGCGGCGAAGAAGGAAAAGACAATTTGGTTCCGGATCATGAAACCATAGTGTTGCTTGAAGACGTGGTAGTAGCCCCAAATCACCGTGGCAAGCTCCAGCAAATTGCCCAGGTGGAGAAAGATCAAAACGGGGCCAATGGCCAAGAAAAAGGCGAGGCTACCCCACAGCCACCGGCCGCGGCGCTGGCGTTCCTGGGCGTCCAAGTAAGTGCGGGATATGGTGGCAAAACCGTGGGTTTCGTCGAAGACAATCGCCCGGATCGCAACCAGTAGAATGAGTGGCACGTGCGTGAAACGCCAGAGAGCCCAAAAGAGGTAGGCAAACGCAACCCCCCCGGCGGTGAACCAAAGATTGTCCGCGCGCGCCGAGACGATCCAGGATGGGCGAACGTTCTCTTGAACACCTAAAACAGCCGTCGCCATCAGGAGAATCCCCTTTCGGAGGTTTTGCAGGCGCTACACACGTTGCTGAAAAATTTGTAGCTCAAAAAAGTCTTGTTGGACGCCCTGTGGATAGAAGCATTTCTTCCTAATCCTACGTCAAACCCTGACCATACCATCTGGCTGGCATTTTAGATGACGCGTGGAGTCAGGAGGTTTCACATTGGCTGCTCATGTCACAGGATTGAAACATTGTGCGAAGCCGCCCAATCGCCGTGGGTGGACGTGATCCTTACTGCCATTGTGAATCAGTTGCCGGGGTGTATAATCCTGTCGCTGAGCATGATGCAATGGAAATTCTGGTGGAAGTGGCGCAAGTAGTGTTCTTGGCCCGAAGCCACGGCGGGTTCAAAGCTCGCAAATATTATGAAGTATGGAATAATCCTATAAGACCCGCCGCTGCACCCTTTCGACTGTTTGTACCACTTCACCAGAAGTTGAACGGGTCAAGGACGAACTCGTCCTTCCTTGGCATCAAGCAGCCGAAATCGCAGGAGGTGACGTGTGCAATATTTAAATCAGAGCGCAATCGAGGGGGTCTCTACGGACGTGTTTCAGAAACGACAACCCTATCCATGGACAAACATCACTGGGACGCTGAACGCGGATGGTTTCCAAGTCCTCCGCGATTGTCTTCCCGGGGTATCCTTGTTTGAACGTAAGGTCGGGATCAAACGCGCATACGGACAGGGTCCTCATGACCGGTCCATACTGCACTACACACCGGGGCTGGACCTGCCGGGACCGTGGAAGGAATTTCTCGGGGAACTTCATGGGGAAACTTATCAATTGTTCCTCCGCCGGATGCTTGCTCTCCCACCCGGCAAGCCATTTATTCTGACGATGGAATGGTACTATGCCTGGCAAGGTTGTTCGGTCTCGCCGCATTGCGATGCCCGGCGCAAGCTGGCGACGCATATTTTTTATTTCACGGCGGAAACAGACTGGGAGACGAGTTGGGGAGGCCAAATCCTGATTCTGGACGACCGGGGACGCTTCAAGGCGCACTCCGCCCCCGCCTTCGATGACCTTGATGTCGCTGCAGCGTTGGAGCCGCGAGGAAACGGGAGCTTGCTTTTCCAGAGAACCGAACATTCCTGGCACGGCGTTCGTCCCCTGCAGTGTCCTCCAAGCATCCTACGAAAGTTGTTCATTGTTACCATCAACCTACCGACGTTGCAGGTGTGGTGGCGGCGTATGCGCGGCAAGGACCCGGACGGGTATCGAATCAAAACCCCAAACTAGTCCACTATCGAGTTCGCTCACTGTTTTCCGCGTTACGATGGAGACGGCAGAGTCGAAAATGTGAAGCGCATCTATACGGTTGGAATTCAGGGCAAGTTACACCTTTTCGCCACCGGCAGAAGTGCCGGTGCCGCCAGCGGACTTCATTGAACTTGAGATCAAACCTTACGCTCTCGTCGAAATTGAGAAGATGCAGGCAGGCCAGGGGGGAAGAGACAAACTGCGGCGGTCAATCCGTTGGCTCACTGGCCCGTTCCTTATCAAGGAGGGGAACCACATGGACAGAGTTAGAGTATTGAAATGGTTATGATGGACTCCAGTGGAGCAGGAGAGAATCTGGCGCCCAAGACGCCCGCCTCGCAGTATCAGGCATTGCTTGAGGTCACGGAATCGATCGCTACACACCGTGATCTGCCGGCGCTTTTTCATGATCTCAGCGAACGCCTGCCGCGGCTAGTAAACTTCGATACGCTGTGGCTGGTTTTGTATGATCCAAACCGCAAAGTCATGCGCCTCCACATCGTGGAAACGCCGGGTCGGGCCTATATCGACGTTATTGAGCGAACGGTGGAGGACTCACCCAGCGGGTTGGTGTGGGAGCGGCAGGAGCCCTTGATTGTCCCGGACATGGAGCAAGAGAGCCGCTTTGCTAAAGCCATGGAGTTGTTGAAGGGCTATAACGTTAAGTCCTTATGCATCATGCCGTTAACTACAGCACAACGGCGCCTGGGGGCGGTCGGATTCGGCAGCCAGCTTGTGGGGGCGTACAGTGAGGTGGGGGTGGAATTCCTCCAACTTGTGGCCCGGCAAATTGCTGTTGCCGTGGACAACGCCCTCAATTACCAAGCCGCCCAAGCTTTGCAGCAACTACTCGAGCACGAGCGGGACCGACTGAAGTTGCTCCTGGATTTAAACAATAGTGTGGTTTCCACCCTTGACCTTCGGGAGCTTTTTCGTGCGATTTCGGCGAAAGTTCGGCAGGTTATGGATTGCGATTATGCCAGCGTTCTTCTGCCTGAGCAGGATGGGAAACTGTTAAGAGTTTACGCGCGTAACTTCTCCGAAGGGGGAGAATCCTGGCCGGAGGAAATCGTAGTTCCGGCGTTAGGAAGGCCTGCCAGCGAAGTCCTCGCGTCGGGTGAGCCCTTAATTCTTGATAGACAAGCGCTTAGTCGGTATGGCCCGCAACTTAACCTCTGGTCGATGGGATTGAAATCAGTTTGCTTCCTCCCCATGATCAGCCGTGACCGCGTTATAGGCACCCTGAATCTAGGACGCCTGACGGAGGATGCTTTTTCGCGGGGGGATGTGGACTTTCTCGCCCAAGTGGCGAAGCAGATTGCCATAGGTGTGGAAAATGCTCTTCATTATGAGCAAGTGGTAGAGGCTCGGGAAAGATTGGCGGAGGAAAGGAACTACCTCACCGAAGAGATTCGCACCGAGCACGACTTTGAGGCCATCATCGGCCAAAGTCCGGCGCTCAAACGGATTTTGAAACAAGCGGAATTGGTAGCGCCAACCGGTTCGACCGTCCTCATCATGGGAGAAACCGGCACGGGTAAGGAGGTTCTGGCGCGGGCCATCCACGACATCAGCCCACGACGCGAGCGGACATTTGTAAGTATAAATTGCGCCGCAATTCCCATGGGCCTCCTTGAAAGTGAACTTTTTGGGCACGAAAGGGGAGCTTTTACAGGGGCGATCGCTCAAAAGATCGGTCGCTTTGAACTAGCACATCAGGGGACGCTCTTCCTTGATGAGGTGGGTGACATCCCCCTGGAATTGCAACCTAAGCTCTTGCGCGTGTTGCAGGAACAGGAATTTGAGCGCCTGGGCAGCACCCGGACGCTCCATGTAGATTCCCGTTTGGTGGCAGCGACCAGCCGGGACTTGGCACAAATGGTCGAAAACCGGGAATTTCGTGGTGACCTCTATTACCGGTTGAACATTTTCCCTATTCTTGTTCCACCGTTACGGGAACGGCCTGAGGATATTCCCCTCCTCGTGGCCCACTTTACAGACAAATATGCACGGAGAATGGATAAGCGAATCAGCAGGATACCGGTGGAAACGATGGATGCCCTGAAGCGCTACCACTGGCCGGGCAATGTGCGCGAATTACAGAATTTCATCGAGCGCGCCACAATTCTCACCTCGGGATCCGCTCTTCAGGTGCCACTCTCGGAGCTGCGGCAAGCGAGCCGGGGAGTCCAGCGGAAAGCGCGTACCCTCGCCGAGACCGAACGTGACCAAATCATGCGGGCCCTGCGCGAATCCCAATGGGTGCTCGGCGGTCCCGGGGGCGCTGCTGAGAGGCTGGGACTTAATCGCACGACTCTCTTCTATAGAATGCGACGGCTGGGGATTACACGTCCCCCAAGCTGACGCGATAGCGGCATAGCGTCAATTTTTTGACGCCATTTTTCCAATCTGACACGTGCAATGTCACCTCCAGATTGCCAATTGAATACGTAATTTGCTTATTTTAAGTTACTTATAAAATACTCTGTTTCCAATGGCGAATGGAATTCGACATGCCCTACTTTTCGGGTCAGAACCAGGTGAGTTTCTGTCGTTCTCAGTAAGTTGCCATCGATTATAAGGTCAGGCGCAAGGGAATGGCAGGGCTGCAATTTATTGAATTTTCTGCCGGCTACAAACCTCAGCGAGAAAAGCCAGCGGAGGAAAAGGTCCTGCTCCTTCTGTTATGTGGATAGTTCGATTAGCCTTACGACGGCCATACACTTTCATCGTCATGGCGATTGTTATCATGATCATGGGGGCGCTTGCCATCATTCGCACCCCAAAGGATATTTTTCCCAATATCAACATCCCGGTCGTGACGGTCAATTGGAATTACGCCGGCCTTTCACCCGAGCAGATGGCCTATCGGATCTCGGTTGTAAACCAGCGTTCTCTCACCTTAACCGTGAACGACATTGAGCACATCGAGTCCCAATCGCTAAATGGCATTTCCCTCATCAAGATTTTCTTCCAGCCGGGCGCCAACATCGCCATGGCAATGAGCCAGGTAACGGCAATGTCGCAGACACAGCTTCGGCAATTGCCCCCCGGTACCGTTCCCCCGTTCATTATGCAGTACAACGCCTCCACGGTGCCCATTCTGCAATTGGGGCTTTCCGGGCGAGGGCTTTCGGAGCAGCGGTTGTTTGACTTGGGTGCGAATTTCATCCGCGTCCAACTGGCCGACGTGGAAGGAGCCGCCATACCCTGGCCGTTTGGGGGGAAGCAACGCCAGGTGCAGGTGGATCTTGACACTGTCGCCCTGCAATCCAAGGGACTTTCACCCGTCGACGTCGTGACGGCTCTCAACAACGGGAACCTGATTCTTCCTTCCGGGACGTCAAAAATCGGCCAATACGAGTATGATGTCGAGACGAATGGCAGCCCGCTAACGACGGCAGAACTTAACGATTTGCCGATAAAAACTTCCGGCAATACGGTGATTTACATCCGCGATGTCGCGCATGTGCGCGATGGCTTCCCCCCCCAGACCAACATCGTGCGGGTCAATGGCCAGCGCGCGGCCTTGATGACGACGATGAAAACCGGGAACTCCTCGACTCTAGATATCATCTCCCGAATTAAAGCGGAGTTGCCGGTCATTCAAAAGGGTCTGCCGCCGCAATTGCAAATCCACTATCTAAATGACCAGTCCATCTTCGTGCGAGCTGCCATTAAGGGTGTGGTGAGAGAAGCTCTAATCGCTGCTCTGCTTACTGCGGCGATGATTCTGTTGTTCTTAGGGAGCTGGCGTAGCACCATCATTATTGCCGTCTCCATCCCGCTTTCCATCCTGACTTCTCTGGTGGTGCTCAGCGCGCTTGGGGAAACCATCAATATCATGACTCTAGGGGGCTTCGCATTGGCGGTGGGGATTCTGGTGGATGACGCCACGGTTGAAGTCGAGAACATCAACCGCAACATCGCCATGAATAAAGAAATCCTGGTGGCGATTTTGGATGGCGCGTCGCAAATTGCCGTTCCGGCCTTTGTCTCCACCCTCGCCATCTGTATTGTTTTCGTGCCCATGTTTTTCCTGACGGGAGTGGCCCGATACCTTTTCGTTCCGCTGGCGGAAGCCGTGAGCTTTGCCATGTTGGCGTCTTACCTCCTATCCCGCACATTGGTGCCGACCATGGCGCGGTACTTGCTGCGCGGCCACGAGCACGACGCAGAGAATCTGGAAGCCGAGGCCCAGCGACATTTTTTGGCACGACTGCAAATCAGATTTGAGCACACCTTCGAACGCTGGCGCGGAAATTACAAGCGTTGGCTGAGGACCTGCCTGCACCATCGCGCCTGGCTCGCAGTGGGGGTCTTAGGGGCCGCCGCGGCTTCGTTTTTGCTGATCCCCTGGATTGGCCAGGACTTTTTTCCCAAGGTTGACAGTGGCCAGTTCACCCTCCACTTGCGGGCGCCTACCGGAACCCGCATCGAAGAGACAGCTCTGCTTTGCGATCATGTGGAGCGTTCCATTCGAGAAGAGATTCCGCCGGAGGAAGTCACCAACATTATCGACAACATAGGCTTGCCGTATAGCAGCGTGAATCTCGCCTATAGCAACTCGGCTCCCATCGGTCCCGGGGATGCTGACATTATGGTGGCGCTGTCGGAAGATCATCATCCCACGGCAGAGTACCTCCGCCGATTGCGACTTAAACTGGCGCAAGAATACCCCGGCGTAACGTTTTACGTCCTGCCCTCTGACATGGTCAGCCAGATTCTGAATTTTGGCCTCCCTGCGCCCATCAATGTCCAGGTGGTGGGAAACGACCTCTACGCCAATCGGCGGTTCGCCGATAGGCTGATGCGTCAACTCAAATATATTCCCGGCGCGGTTGACTTGCGAATTCAGGAACCTTTCAACCTGCCCCGGCTTCAGGTTGACATTGACCGTACCAGGACGGCGCAGGTGGGCTTTACGCCCCGCGACGTTGCCAGCGACCTGCTGATTTCCCTCAGCGGGAGCTTCCAGACTACTCCCACCTTCTGGTTGGACCCGCGAACCGGCGTTAGCTACAGCATCACAACTCAAACGCCGCAGTACCGCGTCGACTCACTCGAGGATCTCCAAAACACGCCCATTGCGACCACCAACGGCGCTCCCCCGCAAATTCTCGGAAATCTTGCCTCGGTCAGCCGCGGCGCTTCGCTGGCGGCGGTCTCGCACTATAACGTTCAACCAGTCATCAACATTTACGGTTCCGTGCAGGGAAGGGACTTGGGCGGTGTGGCTCGTGACCTTGACCGCATCGTGGGTCAGAGCCAGAGGGACCTGCCGCGGGGTTCGCGGACCATTGTGCGCGGGCAAATTGACACCATGCGCTCATCCTTCGTGGGACTCATGGCCGGGCTGGTCTTTTCGATTGTGCTGGTTTATCTCCTCATCGTAGTGAACTTCCAATCGTGGCTGGACCCATTGATTATCATTTCTGCTCTGCCGACGGGCCTGGCGGGGATCCTCTGGTTCCTGTTCGCGACGCACACCACCTTCAGCGTGCCCGCCATGATTGGCGCCATTATGTGCGTCGGTGTTGCCACGTCCAACAGCATTCTGGTGGTCAGTTTTGCCAAGGAACTATTGGAAGAAGGCAAGGGTGCCGCGGAGGCGGCGCTGGAGGCGGGATTCACGCGTTTTCGTCCCGTCATCATGACGGCGCTGGCCATGATTATCGGTATGGTGCCCATGGCTCTGAGCCTGGGTGAAGGGGGCGAGCAAAATGCTCCCCTAGGCCGGGCAGTGATCGGCGGCCTGCTGTTTGCCACCGTGGCCACGCTGTTCTTCGTTCCCACGGTGTTCAGCGTGGTCCATGGTTCTCGGGGGAAGGGTGTTACAAATCCCAATCGGAATGAACAAGCGTGATGTTTCCACGTCCTGGAGGACGTAATGAGTGTTGAGGAAAGTTTCGAGATTGAAACCCACGACGAAGAAAACGGAGGTTCCCTCCTGCCGGAACAAAGGCCCCCGTCGTCCGGGGTAAGCAAAGTCATTTTTGGGTTGGCGGTTCTCTTAATTGTCGCGGGCGCGGTCGTTTACAAGGGCATTTCCACTCGTGTCCGCGCCGCCGCCGATGTGAAAGCTGACACCCAAGACCTTGCCGTGCCCGCGGTTTCGCTGGCTCAACCCAAACGCGGCGCACCGCAAGAAGAAATCGTATTGCCCGGGAACATCCAGGCCTTCATCGACGCTCCGATTTACGCGCGGACGAACGGCTACCTCAAGCGCTGGTACGTGGACATCGGCGGCAGGGTAAAGAGCGGCCAGCTTCTGGCAGAAATCGATACCCCTGAACTGGATCAGCAACTCCAGCAGGCGCGGGCGGAGTTGGCGACCGCAAATGCCAATTACGATCTGGCGCAGACCACCGCCGCCCGCTATGAATTCCTGCTGAAGAGCGATTCCGTCGCCAAACAGGATGTCGACAACGCCGTGGGTGATGCTCACGCCAAAAAGGCGATGGTGGATTCCGCCACGGACAACGTGAAGCGCCTCGAGCAGTTACAATCCTTTGAAAAGGTTTACGCACCTTTCGACGGGGTACTTACGGAGCGCAAGACCGATATCGGCCAGCTTATTGACTCCGGGAGCGGCACTGGCGCCAAGGAATTGTTTCATGTGGCGGCCATTCACACCCTGCGCGTTTACGTGAATGTACCGCAGATTTACTCCACCGCGGCGGTTCCGGGTGTCCAGTCCTATTTGACCATGCCGCAGTTTCCCGGACGCCGCTTTCCCGGCAAGCTGGTGCGCACGTCCGAGGCGATTGACCAAGCGTCCCGCACTCTGCTCGTCGAGGTTGATGTTGCCAATCCCGCGGGCGAAATCCTCCCGGGGGCCTACGCCGAAGTCCATTTAAAGCTTCCCTCTATCTCCTCGACGGTGGTGATCCCGGTCACGAGTCTGATTTTCCGTTCGGAAGGCTTGCACGTCGGAGTCGTCCGCAACGGCCACGCTGTCCTGATTCCGATAATCCTCGGCAGGGACAATGGAACGGAGGTCGAGGTGGTATCGGGGCTCGACGGAAACGAAAAGGTGATTACGAACCCGCCAGATTCGCTGGTGGATGGTCAAGAGGTTCGCAGCGCTACACCGGGCGCGGGCGAATGGGGGACGCAATGAAAGTCCGAAGTCCGCGCTGCGCACTGCCTGCTGCCTTCTGCTTCTTGCTTTTTGCCGGCGCTTGCACGCCGGGGCCGAAATACGCCAAACCGACGGTTGCAACGCCACCCTCGTATAAGGAACTGGCGCCCAGCGTTACCGGTCCACAAAGCGAATGGAAGCCCTCGCAGCCGCAAGAGCTGGCCCTCCGAGGCAAGTGGTGGGAGATTTTTGGCGACCCGCAATTGAATGCGCTTGAGGAACGCATAGACGTTTCGAACCAGAATCTGAAAATTGCCGAAGCACAGTTTCGCCAGGCGCGCGACCAGATTCGCATCGACCGGTCGGGGCTGTACCCGACGGTTACCGCCGGCCCCAACATTACCGGGGACCAATTTTCCAAGAATGCTCCCAACGCCGGCTCCAAATATGGCCAAACGCAAGGGGACTTCGTGTTGCCCTTCGACCTTTCCTACGAAGTGGATGCCTGGGGACGCATTCATCTTACGGTTCAAGCTTCCACGGCCAATGCCCAGGCCAGTGCGGCGGATTTGGAAACCGCCCGGCTGAGTTACCATGCGGAGCTGGCTGCCGATTACTTTTCGCTGCGTGGGCTAGATGCGCAGAAGCAGTTGCTGGACTCCACGGTGATCGCCTACCAGAAAGCTCTGGATCTGACCACCAACCGCTACAATGGCGGTTTGGCGGCCAAAGTGGAAGTGGCGCAAGCGGAAACGCAGCTTGAAACCACCCAGGCGCAGGCCATCGACGTGGGCGTGCAGCGCGCCCAGTTCGAACACGCCATTGCCGCGCTGGTGGGCCAGCCGGCATCGACATTCTCGATTCCTATTTCGCCGCTCGATGCCCCCCCGCCCCAGATTCCGGTGGGAGTCCCATCCGATTTGTTGCAGCGCCGACCGGACATTGCCGCGGCGGAACGGCGTATGGCCGCCGCCAATGCCGAAATCGGAGTGGCCAAGTCGGCCTATTACCCCACGCTCACTCTCAGCGCCGCGGCCGGGTTGGAAGGGGACTCGATCACCAACTGGTTCGCTTGGCCCAGCCACTTCTTTGCTGTAGGACCGCAGTTGCTGGAGACGCTTTATGACGCCGGCCGCCGCCACGCCTACACCGACCAAGCGTGGGCCGCCTACGATGCGAATGTGGCTTCTTATCGTCAAAACGTCCTCACCGCCTTCCAGGAAGTGGAGGATAACTTGGCGGGGCTGCGCATTCTCGACGAGGAAAGCAGGAAGCAGAGTCAAGCCGTCCGGTCAGCCGAGCTGTCGCTGACACTTTCCACGAACCGTTACAAGGGTGGATTGGTGACTTATCTCGAGGTTATTACCGCGCAGAGCGCTGCCCTGAGCAACGAGCGAACGGCTGTCGATCTCCTGACGCGCCGAATGAATTCAGCCGTCTTTCTGATCAAAGCGCTAGGCGGCGGGTGGGACGTGTCAAAGCTGCCCCAAGTCGCCGGGCAGAGCAGAAATGCCGCGGGGAATGGGGCGGGCGGAAGGTAGGAAGATAGGAAAGGCAAAATGCAAAAGGCAAAAGTCAAAGCTGGCTCCTCAGTCCCGCGTTGCCGTGAGGCCCGTGGGTTTTGCCTATTGCCTCTTCGCCGTTCCTGGACAAGCGGGAACCGCCTTGGTTTTGACCTTTGCCTTTTGCGTTTTGCCTTTTGACTTGCTTGATCCGCGAAACAAGAGAGAATCAATGCTACGAATCACGATCGACAAGAACTCCCGCGCTACCACCCTCCGGGTGGAAGGCAGGCTTACCGGCCCGTGGGTGGACGAACTGGAGCGGGCTTGGCGCGCGGTCACGATTGACCCCGCCAATGGCTGCGTCTCGGTAGACCTCTCGGACGTCACGTTCGTGGGCGATGAAGGGAAGAAGCTCTTGGAAGCAATGTACGGGGAAGGGGCCAAGCTTAAGGCCTCCGGCTGCGTCACCCGCAGACTGGTGGAAGAGATCGGGCACAGCTTCCATCGAACCCATACTAAAAATTTAGCCCCAATTTCCGAATGACGCGGCCGCATTTGATGGAAGGGAACTTAGCGCCAGGCGGAATCCGGTGCGCACGGTTTTTCCCATGAGACGGTTCCTCGCTCGACAGTAGCCTGAATCTCTGAACCTGCCAGGCCTTTTCTACCGTGTTTCGGCGACAATTTGGCGCCTTTTAAGTCGGACATTTTGCACCCAATTTTTAGCTTTTATGAGATTGATTTTAAGTGGTTTAATTGTCAGTAACTTGTCAGCTTTCGGAAGAGAAAAATCGCTTTTTCAACCCTTTATTTTCAATAAGTTCTCAGCTTAGGGCAATTTGCCCGCTGAGAGACATAAAGTCGCAACGTCATTGGTACTGTTTGTCGCTTGCCTCGCCGTTCGCCAATGGACTTGCTGCCGACGCGCCCTTGCACCCCTGCGCAAAACCGGTTTCGATGTCCACGCCTTTATTCTAGCCTAATCTGTAGGCTTAGTCAAGAAGAAAATGAAGCGTGCTTCAAGGGGCCGTCCGGCCACTTCTTAAGGACCTCCGATTCTGGTGAGATAACCGGGCTAAAGCCGCATTTGGGGAACTTCCGGAAGGGCGGAACCTAATTTTCCGGCTTTCTTTTCGGTAAGTTTCACCTACGGCTAATGAAGTTGTCTCCCTTAGGGGAACGAGTCTGAGGCCTTGGGGTCACTTGAAGCGCCGGCGGAAACGGAATTCGACCCCGAACACTCCGTTTTGGTCGCGGATTCCAAGCACTGAAACCTTGTCGCTGATATTCCATTCGAATTGGATGATCCGGTACTGGGAGTAGGAAGTGTCGGTGACATAGGTAAGGGTGAGATCGTGCGTGATCTGTTGCTCTACCGTGACGAGAGCGCCGGAGCCAAAGCCGGGCATCGACACGTTGGGATCGATCTTGATCCGGCTCACCCCGAACAGGTGCTGGATGCGGCTTGTCGTCTGGCTAGAGAGCGCCTCGGAGAGAATAGCGGAGGCCCCGACGCTGGCGGTGGGATTTCCTGAAACGGTGGAGAATGCTCCCTCCTGTTTCACATAGCCGAGCGCCAGGAGGGAAAGGATATCAGTATTGGCCAAGGGCGGGTCGGAACGATACGAGAACTTCAGCCGGTCGAAGGGGCCGGAAATATCGAGCGTCAGGTCATAGCTTTGTACCTGCGTCTCGACTTCCATGTCCAGGTAAGCTTGCGTCCGGAAGGGGTTGGTCATATTGATGTCGCCGCGCGCCAGAGTATACCGGTTGCCCCGGAAAACCGATTCTCCGCTGAGGAGATGGATGCTTCCCACCTGCACAGGATTGGCGGCGGTGCCTTGCAGGCGGAGGTCGATATCACCCACCACCCGTAAGTTGGGCGTCTGAAGCTGCACCGGAGGGGCGGACGTAACCCGAACATTCATGCGAATCTTTGAGGCCAGGGGTGAGGTGATGGTGACCGGCTGCTCCGCCACAGGATTTGAAGATTCAATAATCTTCGTTATGAAATTAATGTTTTCATTGACAACCATCTGGCGCACTACGAGCCTCACCTTGCAATTCCGACTGTTCGACGCTGCCGCCCAGGCGCAGATTGCCATCCAACACGGAGGTGAAACTGGGTGGATAGCGCACACGAACCTGGCTGAGATCAGCGCGCAATTCGGCGCGGGGATTCTCCGCCAGAGTCACGAAACCGCTGATGCTGACCGTTCCTCCGCCGCTGGTGCCGCGCAGGGAGCGGATGACAGCACGCTCGCCCTCGAGACTGATGGTTCCTTGCAGGTTGTTGAAGCGAAGGGGCAGGCCGCTGTAGTCCAAGCTTACGTCTTGAATATCGAGGGCACCGTTCAGTAGGGGGTGGCCCGGCGTGCCGGTCAGGTGCAAGCGGAGAACCGAACGGCCGCTGGCCTGGAGGTTGGAATCGAACACGGTTAGTAAAGTAGCGTCCGCCTTGCCCTCGGCACTGAGGGCCAGCTTGACGCCGCCGGTGAAACCCACTTCCCCCTCGATTTCAAGTTCCGTGGAAGGTCCACGCATGACGAACCGGCTGAGCGTCAGCCGGCCGTCCGAGTAGGACACATCAATGGGCTGGGCGTTACGCCACTGGACGCTGGGAAAGTCTTCAGCCACGTCACGCACACGGGAATGGAGGTTGATATTCGCCGGAGTGCGCAAAGGCCCCGCAGCCCGGAAGGAGCCCCCCACGGTGACCGTTGCGCCGAATTCGCGATCTAAGAAGGCGTGAATCCATGGGTCGGCGCGCAGGCTGGAGTAATCGCCCTCAGCTTCCATCGGCCAATCTCCCTTTGCCGTTACCTTCGCGTTGAGATGCAAAGTTCCCCCAGGGCTTTGGTCTTCGCCCTGGAGCCTCAACTGATTTCCTTCGCCCGTCAAAGTGCCGTGAAATTCACCCAGCGGAGTGCCCGCGACACTCAAGTTCCGGAAACGCCATGAACATTGTAGGTGAAAATCCTCCGGGGTTCCCTGGCCATGCGCCTCAAAGTTCAGGTTGCCGTCCACCCCCCCCTTAGGAAGGGCGGTGGAAGCGGTCATCGCCAATCGGCGCATGTCAGCCAGGTGAAAATCATTTCCCTCCAATTGACCGGAAGCAAAACGGCGCGCGGGCTCCAAAGTGATTTCGCCGCTCAGCCGCCCATGGTTCTTCGTCAACTGGATGTCTTGCAGTTTCCAAATCGACTGGGTAACCCGCAACCGGGCGGATAAGGAATCAAATGGTTCATCAGCAATGGCGCCGGCATCGACCCGTACCGAGCCGGAGCCCGCCAGGGTCGAAACTGTTCCTTCAACATCCAGGCGGCCGGTTACCAAGCCACGGACGGGAAGGTCCGAGTTGGTGACCGCCTTTAGGCCCTCGATGGGGGTGCGCTGCGCTTGGGCGGAGAACCGCATCTTGGAACTAGGCGTCAACTGCCAATGATCGAGTTGGGCAGAACCGGTCAGCTCAAAGGAACTCTTTCCATGGTCAACGCGCCCGTCTAAAATCTGGATGAAACTGGGATTGAGTGCGACTCCTGCCATCAGCCGGTCCCACATCCAACCGTGATACTGGAACGGACCCATGTTTACGCGCCCTTCGAGAGAGGGCGCCTCGTAGCTGCCGCTGAGTTTTCCGGAAAACACCGCACGCGAATTCAGCTCCAATGGGATGCCGGAGGGAGCGGCAACCAGCGCCTGGAAGAAGGGCCGCCATTCCTCGAAATCGTCGGTGGTGAGGGTGAGCGCCAGCGGCTCTGCCGCGGCGGGGGACGCCTTCTGTGTAAGTGTCCCCCGGGCCGTGATAGTGGAATGCGGTGTACGGAATTCAGATTCGGCGAGATGAAGGGTCAAGCTGCCTCCGTCTTCGAGCGTGCCGCGCGCGGCGCCGCTCACGGGAAGAACATTGTGGGACGCGGCAGTTGGTGCATGCAAGGCGAGATCAAAATCTGCTTTTAGTCCTTCCCACCGTCCGGACCATGTTGCACTGAGGGCGCCGTCGGCCACTGAGGCCGGATGCAGTTGGGCTGCGAGGAGGGGCGGCGTGCTCGCCGTGCGCAGAACGTCATCCAATCGCACCTGATGGAGTTGCGAGTTCAATCGAAACTTCGCCGGGAATTCCTGAAAATTCGCTTGGAACGTTCCCTGCGCCGTGCCTCCCCAAACAGAAACCAGAAGGTTGGTGAGATTGAGTTGTTCTTGTTCCAGTGCGTAGCTGGCTGTGGCATCCAGGCGGAAGGAAGGGAAGGCGGGCGTGAGGATGGCGACCTGACGAGCTTGGGCGCGGCCTCGCGCCGAGATGGTCCCACCATGATAAACACCGACTCCCTCAACTTGCAGAAAGCCGGCCCGTAATTCCGGCGCATGGAGAATGCGGGCCAGCGCGGGGATCTCCGTCGAAGCGTGGAACGAGCCGGAAGCTTCGAGGGCAGGGCGAGGGAGGATTGTGAACGAAGCCTCACCGGCCGTCCCTGGCGCTTGCCACGCGAACGGAGAGAAGACCAGACTGTTGGGGGAGAGTTCGAAGCGGCTGTTAAAGTTGATGGGCGGCGTTGACCAATTCGCTAAACGAATCGTAGTGCCGGAAGAAGAAAGCGTGCCGTAATAGCGGCCGCGCGTCATGTGGAGAAGAATTGCCAACTTCCGCCCGTCAAGCTCCAGCGGTTGCCGCTGGTCGTTCCAGAAGAAAGCGGAGTGAGAAACAGTGAGGCGGCCAATCGACAGGTCCATCAAGTCAGCCAGGCCCTGTTGCGGGGAGGTTTGCTTGCCCGGGCCGGGAAGGTTGGTGATGCCTTGGGGATTTGTGCGGAGGTGCACCTCGAGTCCATCCACATCCAGATGGCGAAGACGAAGCTGGCGTCGCAAGAGTTGCGCGGGACTCAGACCAACTTCCACATCCCGCGCTGAAATCAGGGGAGGATCGCCGCCGGCTTCCGTGCCGTGGATTACAAGCTTTTGCAGGGTGATTTGGAAAAGCCAGGGCTTAAAGCGGAACTGGGCGATTTCCACGCGGCCGCCGGTGAGGTTCTCCAGACTGGCGATGACATGCCGTTCCAACAAATGCTGGAACCACGCGCTGCTCATAACAATAAGGGCGGCGAGCGACAGCACTAGCAGGTTTTCCACCAGATAGAGCGTGATGCGAACCGGTTTGGATATCTTCCAGCGCGTATGCGACCTTCCTTAAGACGAAACTCGAAAATTGAAATTCGAAACTCGGCTCGACTTCCGATTTTCGAATCTCGGCCTCTGGCACCTGACACCTGACACCTCGCACTTAAAGGGAGTGAAACCGCACGTTGGTGGTGGGTTTCAGCTCTTCGATCCATTGATCGAGCAATTCGTTGATGCGTTTCTGAGTAAGGACTTCCCGGATCTGTCCTTCCACTTCAGAAAGGGGCGGCGGCGCTGCATCAGCATTTTTCTTTTGGAACTCCGGGACGAAGGTGGAACGATAATAATCCGCAACCTCATCATCACTGGGGGATGCGGCAGGGCGTAGGCGTTGATCGATCAGGCGCAACATGAGTTCTTCTTGTGCGATGCGCGCAAGCACCTGCGTTTCGGTCATACCTAGATCCTTGATTGCTCGCTGAAAGTCCTCCGGGTGGGAAAATTCCTTGCGAAGCGCGGCAAGGCGCTCTGTCGCAGACTTCTCGCTCTCCGCTCTATCGCTGGGCCCGGGATTCTCTTCCTGGGTCAGTAGAATTTGGTAGGTAAGGTGCTCGCGGGCATCGGCTAGCATGGCGGCATTGGGCGGGGGTGCAGGCCATTGAGCATCGAGGAACCGCTCGAACCGGTATTCCTGCTCCACCTCGCTCGCGGTGATGGCCAGGTTGCCGATAGAGGCGACCACGCGATCCAGGGTTTGGGCGGCGGGGCAAACCGTGCCGCCGCACGCGATGCCCACTGCCCATGCCACAAGGATCAGAAGCTTTGGCCGATGCTCAAGAAATACTGTACGTGTGATAATCGTTGCACCTCGGTGTTTGTCACGCCGTTCGTAGTTGTAATCACGTTGTAGCGTGGGGGATTCAGATTGTAACCGACGTCGAAACGGATAGGTCCCACCGGGGTTTTGTAGCGAAGCCCTAGTCCTACCGCGTGGGAGGTGTAATCAAAGTCGTCGGGGGCGTCCTGAGTGACTTTGAGCAGCCGCATCCTGCGAATGGTGGTGTAAACATTGCCGGCGTCTTCGAAGCCTACTAAACCCAGACGCCGTTGCGCGAAAAATGTTCGCAATTCGAAAGAGTTGAGGAATAGCGCGTTGCCGCCGATGGGATAGCCTGTGTCGGGGTCGCGGGGGCCGGCTTGATTGATGGAAAAACCACGCATAGATTCACTGCCACCCATAAAGAAGCGTTCCGGCAAGGGAATTGAGTCCGTGAGGATGACCTCGGCGGGCTGGCCGTTGCTGGCGGGCACGGTAATGGAGTACAGGCTTCCATAGGGAGAAATCACGCCGAACTGCGTTTTGCGCGCAAATACAAAGTGGGAGCCCAAGGCATAGTAAGTGGAGTTCTGCCCTGTGAAGCGCAAGAAGTTTGCCTGCGATCCAAAGTCCCGCCAGGAAACTCCCGCGTCCACAAGCGTGTAGGTGCCGCGGGTTGCGTCCGACGGGGTCGTCGCGGTGATCCTCCACAAAGCTCCCGCCGACCATTCCCACCAGCGCCGGCTGGCTGAGAAGCGGAATCTCCTGCGCGGATATTTTGCTGGAAATATCGAGGGCTTCCACGCGGCGGAAGCTGTACTGCCCGATCAGGAGAGTGGAAGCGCTGAAGCGCTTCTCCACGCTCACGGAAGCTTCCTTGCGGTCTGCCGTGAAGGTCAGGACGTCGCGAGAGCGATCCACCAAGCCGTTGATGCGCAAGCTGAGGTCGTCGCGATTGAACAGGCGGGGAATCAGATAACCCATGTTCGCGCCCGTATCGATGTTGGAAAGCCGCCCGCCCATGCTGAAGGTTTGGCCACGCCCGCCGACGTCCAAACGGGTGAGGTTGAGCGACAATCGCGGGCTCTCCTTGTACTGCCCTTGCGGCTGATTGCTGCCCAGTTTTTGGACTTCGAAGCCGCCGCCATAACCCAGAACCCAGCGACGGGATTCTTCCAAGCCTACGAGCAAGGTTTTTTCCGTGTCGGAAGCCGGCTCCTCTTGCGGCGTGATCTGGACTTGGTTGAAGATTCCCAGGTCGTAGAGGCGCCGCTGGGATTCGAGCACCGCACTCTGACTGATCGGCTCGCCGTCGTGAATAAGCAGTTCACGATTCACCAGGCCGGGGCGTACGTGTTCGTTCCCCAAAACCACGATGTGCTGAATGCGATCTTGTGCTCCGGGTACGATGTGGAATTCCAAATCCACTTGATGGCCAGATTTCGCCGGCGTGGTGCGCCAGTTCGCCGCGGCATGGGTGTATCCGTGGTCAGCCAGGTAATCCAGGATGCGGTCGCGATCCGAGCGCGCGCCCGGTCCAGCGAATAGGGACGCGTCGGCTTGCTGAGAAGGGACGGCCAGAGCTTCCTTTCGGCGGCGGGATCGATTCCCACCAGAGTGAGGGTGTGTACCGTCGTGCGCGCGCCTTCTTGAATGACAAGGGTCACGTATCGCCGGCCGGGGGCGTCACCGAAGTGGTCGTTAATTGCCGGAGTGATGCGGGCATCAAGAAATCCCCGCGACTGGTAAAGCGCGAGGAGCGTCGCGACTTTTTGGTCCACAAGGTCCTGGCTATAGGTGGGCGACGGCGGAAGCAATCCCTGGACGGGCGGGGTAATCGCGGTTACCAGTTCCGCCGTGGGGATGGCGCTGTTGCCTTTTACGCCGTAGCCGACGAAATCACCGCGCTGCCCAAGGTTCACGCGGAAGAGAATCTGGAGGTGGGGTTGCGGCGCCTGACTCTGCATACGGCTGGCCTTAACGCTAGCAAAGAAATAACCCTGTTGTTGAAAATGACTTTCCAGCAATCTTTCGCTGCGGGCCAGGGCTTGGTCGTCGGTAACGCCGTCACGATACAAGGGCAGCAGGTTTTGAAGTTGGGAGGAGGATATCGATGCGCCCTGCACTCGCACCAAGACCAGTGGTCCGCCATCGGCTTTTACGACTAATTTCTCGGTGTTGGTTTTGGCGTCGTAGATCCTTTGTTGGATGCCGATGTTGACCTGAAGGCGTCCATGAGCAACGTAAAATTGGTGCAGGCGGTACAGCCCGCGCTGGACACGTGCCGCCGTCAGAACCATGCGCGGACGCCAGCCCGAAATTCTCATCAGGCGCTCGGGGGGAAATCCGGAATCGTCCTGGAATTGCACGGTGCTCACCCGCGCAGGAGGGCCGGCTTTAACGGTGAAATTCACGTTGGCTTCCAGGGTGTCGGGATTACGCTTAATTTCATGCGTAATGCGAGACTGGTAGTAGCCATTGGTAACCAATAGGTCGCTCAGGCGTTTGTGTGCGGCGTTGAGATCTTCGTCGGTAAGAGGGCGGCCCAGGTGCAATCGCGAAGTGGTGGCGAGCGCTCTGGCTTCAATGGGGCCGGGATTGCCTTCCGCAGTAACGATGCCAATGAAATACTGGGCGCGGACGACAAAAGTGAGTGAGACCCCATCGCCTTCAACCGCGCCCTCCGCGCGCAACTCCGAGAAACGACCCGTAGCGTAAAGCCGCTTGAGACTTTCGGAGACCTTCGTGGGGTCAAGAGGCTCACCGATCTGCTGGGTTACGGCCTCGGGGAAATTCTGGAGCTTGAGATTACAGTCGCATTCGAGATGAAGGTGGGTAACCGGCCGCCCCCAGAGCGGGGGACCGTCCTGAGCCAGGCTCTGCCTACAACAACCGCCCATCAGTAGCCCAAGAAGGATCAGCGAGTAGGCTGCCCCGCCGCCAAAGAGAGTGAGGCCGCAGCGCCCCGTCTGACGCCGTGGAGGATATACGGACATGAATCTAGAATTTCGGCTGTAGGAACGCACCCCGTAGTTTACCCGCCAACCCGACATCAATGTTCTTGCAGCCTTCCTCTGGCATTATACTTCTGTAGGATGCTTCCTATCGGCAAAGAAACGCCTTCGTAGGCCAAAAATCCGGCGGGGGCCAGGCGGCGGGTACTCCCAGGCAAGGGCGGGCTGTCACTTGGCAAGCGAGGCGCTCGCTTGACCTCCGCTCTGCGGAGACTTCGCTGTTGGGCTGCTGCGGCCCTGCCTCCTCCCTAGGAGTTGAAGAATTACGAATAAGAGTAGCAGGGCCAGGAGGAAGAAACCCATGCCTCCTTTACGATGAAGATTGCCGTACAGAAAGCTTGGGTCGACGTACTCCGCCAGCAGCGTCAGGCCGGCAATTCGCAATCCATTGGTGACGCACACAATGGGCAAGGCGAAGAGAACCAGCACGACCTTCTTCCAGACGGGGGAAAGAAAAAGGTGTCCGGCGAGGAGGCTCATGATGAGGATGGCGAAAGTTGAATGAATCCCACTGCACTCCTTCGCCACCTCGATCGTGACGTTGGGCAAGGAAAACTCCAACCCATTCCGCAGAACCGGCACGCCGGCCAGGCTGAATATCAGGGAGCACACCTCGGTTGACCCATATTGCACAACCGTAATGGGCCTATCGAGCAACCCATCAGGGATAGGCACCGTCAGGAGGAGCAAGAATAGTGGGAACGCTCCCGCCCGGAGTGCTCGTGTTCCGTAACAGAGGATGAATCCAGCAAGCCAGAATATAACTAGTGCCAGGATCTGGGTTGAAAGAGAGTTGTCCGCACCAAGTTGAGGCAGGGCCCGCCCCGCGAACCAATTCAATATCACTCCGGTGAGAAGCAGAATAACTCCCATCCGAAAGCAGTAATGGACACTCGCGAAGATCTTGCGTTTCTCGAAAAACACGAGTGTCACGCTGATGAAGGGGATCACCATGGTATAGGAGTATTTGTCGTACGGGTTGTCCCCCCAGAGGTAGTAACGCAGAACGGCCCCCAACGGCGTCCAGAATATGAAGAGGGACACTACAACCAGAAACAAAAATAGCACGTTCCTCGGCGAGCCCATTCTCGCGGCATGATCTGCAGTCAACGTGGTTCCTGGCCGAGGGGCCGGGTTTTGTCCCGAAGGCGGGAATGATGGGCCAAATGAAGGAGTCGGCATTTTCCGAATCACTCCGACGGTCCCCCCACGAGGTGACCAGTTCCTTACATACAACCCTGACTTTAGTCTTAACCCCTATGGGGAGGGCATCTCATTTGCAACGTCCGACTTCAAGACCGCCGGACCTTACCGAGGGTCTTACACTGACAGCCCATATTACACCGAGACTGACGCCTTAATCGTGAAGAATGTTACGGCAACGCCTGAGCCGTGCACCGTCGGACTCATGCGGATAGGGCTAGGGATGTCGGTGGTGATGCGAAAGCGAATTCCTTGGGGCCAACAGCAGGTCAGGAGCTAGTTGGAGCGAGTTCTAATGTTTTTCTTGCGCAGCCGGTCGGCAAGAACCTTCATGACCGCCAGGGCGAAGTTGGGAGTTTCCTGCACCATATACTGAAAACGGCGCCGATCGACCGGCACCACCCGGCTGTCGGACTTCGCCACGACCGTGGCGCTGCGCGGCTCGTCGTCGATGAGCGCCAATTCACCGACAATGGAACCCGGGCCGGCGGTTTCCAGGACATCCGATCCATCCAGGATCTCGACCTCCCCTTCCATGACGACGTACATTGTTTCTCCTGGCTCTCCCGCCTGGCAGACAGACTTTCCGGCGTCGAAGCCCATTGTTTCCTGGTCACGAAACAGATTGAGAAATAGATTGTGCTGGGTCATAGGTTTTTCTTGTCCTCACTTGCCGGATTAAGTTTTTGCCCTTTTGGACGGTTGGGAGTACTCGCCCGTCCAGGCCGGCGCCAGCGAAAATCAGGGTTTGACGGTCTGCAACGCGGCTTGGCCCTTCGCCACGATGTTGGGAGGCAGAGGGGTATAGCCGAGATCCGAGGCGGAGCGCTGCCCATCGCCCAGAGACCAGGCAAAAAGATCGCGAAGCGCCTGGGCTTTGGCAGGGTCACCATAGTTTTTGCGGAGAAGAATCCAGGTGAACGTGGCAATCGGGTAAGCGTCGGGCCCCGAGGGGTCGGGAACATAAACGCGCAGATTCTCCGGCATCTCCGCTGAGTCCAGCGCCGCTTGGAGGCTTGCTGCGATGGGCTCGATGAACCTTCCCTCCTTGTTTTCGAGCAGGGCGGTTGGCAATCCGTACTTGTGGGCAAATTCGTACCCGACATAACCCAACGCGCCGACGGCATGCTGTAGAAGTCCGGCTACGCCCTCGTTGCCCTTTGCCCGCATAGCATTTCCGGGCCAATCAATCAGGGTGGAGGGGCCGTACTGGCTCCGCCATTTTTCGCTGATGGCATCAAGGTGCTTGGTGAAGGCGAAAGTCGTCCCGCTGGCGTCCTGCCGGACCACCGTCACAATCGTGAGTTTCGGCAGCTTGACGCCGGGATTGGCGGCGGTGATCAACGGATCGTTCCAGTTCTTGATCTCGCCCAAAAAGATACCGGCGTAGGCACGTCGCGAGAGCCGAAGTCCTTGCGGCACGCCGGGGACGTTGTAAGCAAGCGCCACTCCCCCTGCCGTCACGGGCAGCATGACCACGCCGTCCGCAACTTGCGCAATCTGGTTATCCTCCATGGCGGCGTCACTGGCGCCAAAGTCCACCTGCTCCTCATCCTTGATATTGCGGCCGATGAATCTCCGGATGCCCTCGCCGCTGCCGACGCTATCGTAAGTGATCACGGTTTGGGGATGGGCTTGTTGGTAGGTAGCAAACCACTGTTTGTAGATCAGGGAGGGAAACGTTGCCCCTGCTCCTCGCAGAAGGATGCCGCCGGGAGGAACTTGGGGTTTGGGCTTCTCCGGGCCTTGCGTCGAACAGGCAAGAAGATTGGCCAAGAGTGCCAATGCCGCCAGGGCCAGCAGGAGGTGATGGAACTTCCTCCGAAACCTGCTTCCCGATCCCATGATTTCTCTCCCTCTTCTGCAGTACGGGTTACGAAGTGGCCCCCCGGCACGTCACTCTTCCCGCCCCAGGCGGCAGAGGGAAAAGGGTCTGTAAAACGGGTCAACGGGCCACGTGAATTTCTGAAAGCTAACTGAATTCGCCCGCGGATGTAATCCCTCGTGTATTTTTCCCTGGGGTCTTCGAATAACTGCTTGGAATCTCCGAACTCCACGAGATAGCCCGTACGGCCCCCCTGGGTGGTATCGACATACAGGAACCCGGTAAGGTCAGCGACGCGCTGGGCCTGGTGGAGGTTGTGCGTGACGATGGCAATCGTGAACCGGGTCTTCAGCTCGAGCATCAACTCCTCAATCTTGCGCGTAGCGATGGGGTCCAAGGCGGAGCAAGGTTCATCCATCAGCAATACCTCGGGCTCCGTAGCGATGGCGCGGGCGATGCACAGCCGCTGTTGCTGCCCGCCGGAGAGGGAAAGCCCACTCTTATGCAGTTTGTCTTTGACCTCTTCCCAGAGAGCTGCGCGTTTCAATGCCTCTTCGACTTTCGCGTGCTTATCTCCCTTGAAATTGTTCAGACGAAGGCCGAAAGCCACGTTGTTAAAGATACTCGTGGCAAAGGGATTGGGCTGCTGGAACACCATGCCGATAAAACGGCGAACGGCCACGGCATCTACGGACGGATGGTAAATGTCCTTACCCCGGAAGTGGACATGGCCTTCAAACCGAAAGCCCCGCACCAGATCATTCATCCGGTTCAGGCAGCGCAGGACCGTGCTCTTACCACATCCGGAAGGGCCGATAAAAGCCGTGATGTTATTCTTTTTGACGGGGATGGCAGTGTCGCGGACGGCCTTGAAGGTCCCGTAATACAGTTCTTTGATGTGGCAATCGATCACCACCTGGTGGTTCGTTGCCTTCTGTTCTTCGTTCCGATGCGGTTTTCTCTCCGGCTGAAGTTCGTGGGCGTGACTTGTGCCTGGCATAATTTGTTGCTCCTAGGATTGCACTTGGCGTCGAGAAAAGGTCTGGCCAATGAGATTCGTTATCAGCACCATCAGGACCATCACCAGAGCCGCGGCCCAAGCCAGTTCGACCTGGTTTTGAAAGGGCATTCCGGCAAAGTTGTAGATGAGTACCGCCAGAGATGCCGTCGGCTGCGTCAGGTTGAGATGGTTGCCGGAGACCGGCCAGTAATTACTGAAGAGAGCGGTAAAAAGCAACGGGGCCGTCTCCCCTGCCGCGCGCGCCACGGCCAGCATGATGCCGGTGAGAATCCCTGGAAATGCCGTGGGCAAGAGCACCATAAGGACCGTCTGAGTTTTCGTCGCTCCCATCCCGATTGCCGCTTCTTTCATTTTTGCCGGGACCATGCGAATAGCGTCTTCGGAGGTCAGCATAATTGTCGGTAGCATCAGGATGGAGACAGCCACTGCCCCGGCAATTGCCGAGTACCCGCCCATCGCTAAAACCACCGCTCCATAGGCGAAGACGCCTGCCAGAATCGAAGGGAACCCCGTCAGCACCTTGGCGGAGAACCGGACAGTGCTGGCGAGACGGTCCCCCTCCGGGGCCTGTGCCATGAATAGGGCACTGAGGATGCCGAGCGGCACGCTGATCAGAACCGCCAGCACCACAATAATCAGAGTTCCTACTATGGCGTTTCCAAAGCCTCCTCCCTGCTCGAGTGGGGCGGGAGGGAGTTGCGTAAATAAGGCCAGGCTCAGCTTCCTTCCACCTCGCCAGAGGAGCATCCAGATCACGGAAAACAACGGGATGAGTGCCAGGAGGGTCATGCAGGTCACCAACCCGCTCAAAAGCACATTCACCAGCGTGCGGGGGCGGCGCAGCGATTTCTCCAATTCGTTGAAGTCCACGCCGGCGAAGGGGTTAAGGTCCGGTTCACCCTGGATGGGGGAGAGCAGCGAACTATTCGCGGCATCGTGCGTCGCCATCACTTCCCTCCTTCTATTCCGGCGGAAGCACGTTGCAGAATGAAGGCGCCGATCATGTTGACCACAAGCGTTATCCCTAAAAGGACCAAGGCGGCGTACATCAAAACGCCGATCTCTTTGGGATGTGCCTCCGGAAAGGTGTTGGCCAGCAGTGCCGCCAGGGTGTTGGCGGGCGAAAAAAGCGAGAGGCTGATCAAGTTGGCGTTGCCCACAAGCATGGCAAGCGCCATGGTCTCTCCCAGCGCCCGGCCGAAAGCCAGAAGGATTCCGCCCAAGATCCCGCGGGCGGCTGTAGGGAGAATCACGGCAAAAATCGTCTCCCATTGCGTGGCTCCCAGTCCGTAAGCCGCCATGCGCAGTTTGGGCGGCACTGAAACCAGAGCCTGCCGGCTAATGGCGGTGATCGTCGGCAGGATCATGATGGACAGCACTAACACTGCGGGGAGAACTCCTGGGCCGCTGAGGTCGGTCCCAAACGGTGCGAACCAACCCATCTTCGTGTGCAGCCAATCGCAGGCCGGACGAATGAGCGGAATGACGACAAACAACCCCCATAAGCCGTAAACAACGCTGGGGATCGCGGCGAGTAATTCAATCAGGTTCTTCAAGACATCTTCCACCCGCTCGGGCAGCTTTCCCCAAAAGGCATGGAACTCCACGTGAAAGATCTTCAGAACGGAGAAGACAAATCCACCCAGATAGCCCTCACTCAGGAACACGGCTGCCGCCACACCGAAAGCTGTGCCGATCCCGAGCGCCAGCAGCGATGTGTACATCGTGCCCCAGATTTCGGGGAGAATCCCGAATTGATCCTTGTTGGGATCCCACGTACGTGTGGCAAGGAATCCCAAACCATACTGCCGGACTGCCGGCGCGGCAGCGAAGGCAATCCGCAAGACAATGAAGATGACGACGAGGACTGACAGCCACGCGAACGAGTAACAGAGACCGCGAAAAACTGAATCCGTAGCTCGTTGCAAACCTGTTGGTGGTTGTGTTACCGCTTTGGCTTCTGCCAAGATTCACCTAACTTTTCTGAAAGCACAACGTTGCTTGAATCAATTTACCGTCGGGCCAGCCCGGCACGTGCTGACCTGAAGGCCGGCGCTAAATGGAAAGCGCCTCCCTTGCCCGCCTAGGTGGCATTGGGAGCCAGCATAATGTTCTGAATGGCGGCTTTTGCCTTGTCCGCGACCGCCGCCGGCAGAGGAATGTAACCGAGAGCCTCGGATTCCTTCTGCCCGTCGGCTAAACAATAAGTTAAGAGGTCTTGCAAAACTTTGAACTTCCCCTTGTCGTGGTATTGTTTGAAGCAAATGAGCCAGGTGTACGTGGCAATCGGATAGGCATCCTTGGCATCCGGGTCGGGGACCCAGGCAATCAAGTCTTCGGGGAATTGCGCCGTCGCCAGGGCCGCTTGCGCTGACGCCGTGCTGGGCGCCACGAAGCTGCCCGACTTGTTTTCAAGAATGACCATCGGCAAGTTCTGACTCTTGGCATAGCCGTATTCGATATAACCAATGGCCCCAGGGGTCATCATGACACTGGCTGTCACACCTTCGTTGCCCTTGGAGCGAGTCCCGACGGGCCAATTGGGAAGGGGGTTGACGCCGGGATTCTTGGCAAATTCCGGGCTGATAGCGCTCAGATGTTTGGTGAATACGAAGGTTGTGCCGCTGCCATCCGCGCGGACGACTACGTTCACGGGATCGTCAGGAAGAGTCACGCCGGGATTGTCTTTCACGATGAGCGGATCGTTCCACTTCTTGACTTTTCCCAGGAAGATTCCCGCATAGGCCGCACGCGAGAGTTTCAAAGCACTTACGCCTTTGAGGTTGTAAGTCAGCACGATGCAGCCGGCGGTCATCGGCAGGAGCTGGACCCCGCCGTCCACCTTGGCCATATCCTCTGGAGTCATCGCCGCATCGCTGGCGCCAAAGTCCACGGTTTTATCGAGCACGCTCTTAACACCGCTGCCGCTGCCTACGGATTGGTAGTCAATCTGTACGCCATCGTGGCTGGCGCTGTAGGATTTAAACCACTTTTGATAAAGCGGGGCAGGGAAGCTCGCGCCCGCGCCTTGCAGCCTCACCTCTTCGGAAGAGCTTTTGTTTCCACTACATGCGACGAAACTCACGGCGATGATTGCGGCCAAGAACATCAGGCCTTTGGGGGGAATCTTCATTTTGAATCTCCTAGGTTACGGACCCAACATGTTGAAGGTGTAAACAGGCGAGTTTATGGGCACGCTGTTAGGCAAATGTTACAAGTACATTTCATTTCCGTGTAGAGGAGGGCTGGCGGGGGATTTTCAACCGGCCGCACGCGCCGCCACGGCGGGCGTCGGGCGAGGGAAACGCGAATCATCAGGACGGCCCTCTAACGGCGGGTCCAAATAGGCCGCGGAAAAACTCGTAGAGACTGTCATTCGGGGCCGCGGGCAGTCCTGAGCCTGGCGAAGGAAGAAGGATCTTGCATTGCCATGATAACGCTCAGATTGCGCCGTCAATCGCGCAGGGCGGGAGGCACACGTCAGTTCTCGCTCAAAACGCCGCTGATACCCTGTCGGAGGGTTTCTGGCTGGACGTACCCGATCCAGTGGCTTCTTACCACACCTTTTCGATCAATCAGGAAAAGGGTCGGGAAAATCGCGATGCCGCCATAAGCCTGATCGCCTTCCTTTGTCCAGTTGACGATGGGATAGACGATGTGGTGGTCCTGAATATAACGTTGCCGTACTGAATCGTCATAGTCGAGCCCCAATGTGCGGTCGGCGTTGGCGCCGATAATCACCAGGCCGCCCGGGGAGAGTTCCCGGTCAAGGGATACAAGCGCGGGCGCTTCCTGCATGCAGGGCGGGCAACCGGTGAACCAGACTTCCAGGAGCAGCACCTTGCCGTGGAAGTCCGCGATGTGAAGGTCCCCGCCCCCGAGTCGTGTCAGGGTTACGTCCGGGGCGGGATTGCCTTCCCAACCGCCGATCTGGCGCGCGAAGGCCTGGCCGAATTTCGGATCGGCCTTGATTCTTTCCACATCTACGTGGGTAATTTCGCCGGTTTTCGGGTCCCGTGTGAGAAATTTTGGAACCCGGGGATCGGATTCCATGACCCGCAGCAGGACATCGGCGTCAGCCGCCGAATTTAGGTCAAATTGTCCGGATATAACGGCAAGCGATGGGGGGGCCTGGAACTTCTCCTGATAATTGGCGACAAAGAGAGGAATGCGGAAGAAGGCTTTGTACAACTTATTAAGGGCTTGTCTTTCGTCCGGCTGGGTAAAGACCCGGTTATAGAGGTCGGTAACGATCAAAGGTTGCCCGGGTTGGAGGTGAGTCCGGATGTAATCGAGCACGCGCGCCTCCGCGTCGGAGGATGCCAACGCAGGGACAGTCCCGGCCAAAAGGGAAGCGAGCAATAGCGTGCCCCAGACGCAAGCTCTCACTGCGAACCCCTCTTCCCGGCAGCGCGCGCTTCCACGGCTTGGCTGAATACCTGCCAATGGAACTCCAGGGAGAAATGCAGGTATTGGTCCAAATAGCTCCAGCCGTGGTTGCCCGGCCGCAGAGCGAACTGATGCGGGAAACCCTTGGAAGTTAGAATCCCGTCCAACTCCTTGGCGCCTTCGTCAAAACCGTAGCGGTCTTGATCGCCACAGTCGAAGTAGAGCTTCAAATTGGCGAATCGATCGGGATGCTCGGCGAGGGTAAGCGGGTTGTTCGCATCGAAATAAGCCTCGTTAAGAGGCGCGCCGAAGGGTTCCTGCAAGACCCGCGCGTAGAATCCCCAGCGGCCATCAGTAGGAAGGGGATTGGGGAATTTCGCAATCAACGCCGCGCTGTGGGCGCTGGCTGAGCCGAAGACGTCCGGATGCAGCATGCCCAGGTGCAGTGCCCCATAACCTCCCATCGAGACGCCGCTGATTCCGCGGGTCTCACGCTTCGCGATCGTACGATACTTGTGATCGATAGCCGGGACGAGTTCCTGTATGAAGAAATCTTCGTAGCGCTCATGGCCGTCATAGGAATTCACGTAGAAACTCTTGCCGCCTTCGGGCATCACGACGATGAACTTGCCGATCTTCCCCTGGCTCATCAAACCTTCCCAAGTTTGCTGCCCGCTGTGTTCACTCCAGCTCCGGTCATGCTCAAAGAGGCCGTGCAGGTAATAAAGCAGCGGGTACCGGCTGTCACCGGCATCGTAGCCAGGAGGTAGCGCAACACAATACTCCACCGCGCGGCCGAGGATGGCGCTGGAGATGGAATCGCAATCGACGTGGGCAGAGAGGGTTTGTGCTAGGGCCGGCACAGCGAAAAAGATGCAGGCGAACAGCGTGAGGCTTGGGCCAATCAGCCGTCGAAGGCGGTCGGAAGCGGGTTGCGATAGGCGCATAGATTAATCGGCCTGGGAAGATTCCTGCACGTCAGGTTTCTGGATTTCTTGCCCTGCGATGGCGCAAGTTACGGGGACCAACGCGACAGTCAGGGCGACTGGAATGAAGCTATTCCGGATCATTACCTTTGCTGCCCTATGAGTTGAGACTTACCCCACCAACAATTTCATTCTGAGGCTACGCCACGCAGGAGTCAAGTTCGCTGCTTCGGGCAAGCAGGATTCGCCCTTTTCGGCGCTAGCCTGCTCACTTGGGCATCTTCTGGTTCCAAATGAGTTCAAGGGTAACTCCACCATGGGGGTCGGTATCAACGTAAACGGCCCTTCCTTTGCCCTTGGGACCGTCCCAGGCAGCGCACTGGGAGGGTGGCGCGCCTTTCGCCTCCAGGAGTTTTATGGCAGCGTCCATGTCCTCGACCTGAACTCCCAAGTGGTGGAACCCCTCGTTGTGCTCCTTGGCGTACTCCTCATAAACATTAGGCCCTTGGATTGTTTGAACCCACTCAAATGGCAATTCCCCGAAGCGCTCCCAGCCGAGGTACATTTCGAATTTTCCCGGCTGACCACGATAGATGCGGTCGAGGCTGATGTTATGGTCGATCTGCATGCCGCCGAAGCCCAGGTCTTGCCAGTATTCTCCCACCTGCCGAACGTCTCGCACCACGAAAGCGTAGTGGTTGAATTTAGTTAAGGGGTAGTCGTTTTCCTGGGCGCCCGCCACGGTCGGTGTGGGGCCGTCAGGATCGTAGTAAACCGCGATATCAACCCCTCCGCCCTTTGCTGCGGTGTCGAGGTAAGCGCCGTGGCCTGTCCCTTTTGTTCCCTTCCATTGGGTGCGCTGCACGACCTCCACGCCTTTGGACCGGAAATACCGGGTCTGTTGTTCGAGATCCTCGTCGTTCTTCACGGCATAACCCAAGGCGAGGATGCCGTCTCCATGCCTCTTCAGGAACTCTGTATATAAGTTGTTTCCAGTCACGGGCTGTATCCACTCGATTAACACCCCCCCAACGTGGCCGAACGCAGATTTGGCCGTGGTCGGAGCTGGCTTGCCCCTGTAAGTGAGACCGGTGAATTCCGTCACCTTTGTCCGTTGAACATTTTTCAGGCCGAGCTTTTCCCAGTAATTCACCACCGGGTCAAGGTCTTTCGCGATCCAGACGACCGAACTCACATGTCCGTAAATGGAAAGATCAACGGTGGGCTTGGCAATGTCGGCGGCGCGCGCCCCCGACACATAGGCGGTCGCGAGAAGCAGTGCGAAGGTCAACGTCATCGTGTGTTTGGCTTTCATGAAAACCTCCAGAGATCGAGGAAACCGGCTTCGGGCGAGTTCCCCAAACCTCATCAAGGGGGTGACAATAGCATGAGCCGACATGCGTTGCAATTTTCCCTCTGTCCTTGGTAAAAACTACAGAGGGGATGAGGCCAGGTTGCCAGCCCCATCGAAGGCTGGTGTGAAGGGCTCAGAAAGAAGCCGCCAACCGGGAAGAGCCGCGGCGTCGCGAGCGAGAAGTTCCGAGACGGCGATGCGGTTGAGATTTAGCGTGTTGCGGATCCATGCCACGCGCTGCTCCGCAGGTTCGGGACTGCCGAGCGCACCCAGAAGCCATGCGAGCGCTTGTTCGTCGGATGGCAAGAACATGGGGATACGCGGCATGGGAGGATTCATAGAAGTTCGAGCATTGGCGTGCATCTTTTGTAAGTCGATCTTGCGGTAAAGCCGCTCGTGAATGGCGTCTGCCAGTCCCAAACCCAGGGCGTTGCCGCCGCTTTCGGCAGTAAGATCCCGGACGTAGATCAGGCGAATCTGCGGCGCCTCACCCGGTTGAAGTTCGACGCCGCGGCCGACAATTTTCGTATCCAATCCGGTGCCGCTGATGTTTTTGCCCAATTCATCCACCATGAGAAGATCGAGCTTGGGGAAGGGAATCCGCGCCACCCACTGCCGGGCGGTTTCGAGACAAGTTTCTTCCATGGCGACGATGCCCGCAGCGTCGGCGGCGCCCAGCGCAGCGACTTGATGAAATTCGTTTTCGACCACGGCAACGCCCGCCAGGATTTTTCCGCTGGAAAGCACTTTCGCTGATATCGCGCGTATAACTGTTTCAAATCCGAACTTCCAACTCCAGTGGTGACATTCCAATGCCCCTTCGGCTTTTCCCATGCCGACCGCAGTCATCTTGAGCAGCCCGCTTTCAATCTTTCCGGAGAAATCCGTGTGCGGCTTGACTCGATTTAGCAAGACCACGCCATCAGCTTCCCAAGCGAGGCGGTCCGTAAAAACGTGAAAGCCCTCGGGGGTTGTTCCCAAGGAAACGGTTTCCATGGATGAAAGCAGGTCAACGCCCAGGAAACCCGGCGTGACGCCATATTGCTCCAGGATTTTCTTCTGCCCGTCCGCCGTCGCACCGCCGTGGCTGCCCATGGCAGGGAAGACGAATGGCCGCGCGCCCTGACTCATGAGCCAGTGGCAGAGTTCCCTGGCCAGAATGTCAATGCTGGCGATGCCGCGGCTGCCGATCGCTACGGCAATGCGTTTTTCGCGGAGTGTGCCCGCCGGGAAGGCCAGTCCCTCCAGAACGCGATTTAATTCTCGCGGCAAGTCGGCAAGGGGGGGACCGCTGGGCGCAACCCTTTCCAGGATTTGAAGAGTACCGAGGAGGTGCGTGGGGTTGGTCGTCATAGCAACTGCCCACGTTATCGCTTGGGAGGGAAACCGTCAAGCCCCCCGGGCGGGGTGCGAAGTGGCGCAGTTTGACGTAGAGGCAGCTTTACGCCGCCAGGTGGCGAGGTAAACTCGCGGCTGTCCAAATTAGCGAGCGATCATGGCGTTTGAGGGGGCTTCGCCCCCTGCTGAGCGGAAAGGCTCTCAAGATGTGAAAGAATCGTGTCGTAGGGGCGTCCCTCGTGGCCGCCCTCGGGCAACCACAAGAGTTGCCCCTACGGCGCGACGGCACAATCTGATTTTTTCACACGTTCTCTACCTTTCCCTGGCGTTTCTACATTTTGGGTCCAACGGCATGGTGTAGGGAGCGAAGCTTTGGAGTGCGTGCAGCTCGCTGCCGCTTTTGCCCCAGCCAGGTCGCTGGCTGGGACTCGTGCTTGCAGGGAAGGAATGCGAATAGAGATCGAGGTGGGGATGGAAATTGCCGCAAGAGAGCTTGCGGGAAGAAACTGCCGCAAGCAAGCTTGCGGAAGGGAAAGCGGCAGCAAGCTGCACGCACTCCAAAGCTTCGCTCTGCGGGGAATGATGGGGGCGCATCGGGAGGAGCGAACTCCCGGGGTCCTTCCGCCCAGGTGCGGGCTCAGGATGCCAGGAGCGTGTGTTCGCTCCAAGCGGAAGCCGGGAGTGTGGGATCGCGGATTTCGCGAGGCTGAAAACGATAGGCTCGAAAAAGTTCTTGACAAAGGCCGGATATGGGCTACAATGGTAGCGGGAGGGGGTGTCCCCCCGGCGCCCGGCGCCTCTCGGATTTTCCCCCCGTGAGAGGACCCATGCCGGGAGGACAGAAAGGGCAATTGCCCGTGGCCAGTTGTGCGGCGTCAGTTGTCAGCGACCGCGGGATGCTGCCCCGCGGAGGAGGACAGCGCGGAAGGGTTCTTCCCTGGAGCGCGGCAAGGGTGATCTTCATGCCGGCCCCCGCGAATGAAGCGTCCATCCCGCCATGGCCCGATCAGGGCTACACATGTTTCCACGGGCGAGCTCGGGGCAGTCAAAACGAACGTAGCTCTCCACGATGTACTGGATACAAAAGGGTTTAGCGGTTCGGGATAAGAGCTTTTGCAGAAATCGACCCTGTTGAAATTAAAGGAGTTGAGCTGAGGTTAAGGGCAAAAAGAGGAAAAAGCAGAAAAAATGTGGCTCTCCACGATGTATAAGAAACAAAAGGGGTTGGCTGTGCATATCGGGAATCTTGGAAAAATGCATCGATATGATATAAAAAGAGTTATTTCTGGCTTCACTGAGCCCTAGGGGAAAAAAAGGGGTAATTTCTTGCCCTCGTTCGCTGTATGTTATTGAAAACACATATAGACACAATGTCAGCTTTTCGGCTCTCCACGATGTTGATGAAAATTCAAGTGGTTAGCGTCGCGTCTCCATGATGTTGCTGAACGGAAAGGAGATGGAGGTTTCACGCGCGGCCGGAGAAAATATATTGTAGCCTATGCAAAAAGAGAGGCCCGAACGAAACTCGTACCACGAAGTTCTACGTCATTCACCCGCCCATGGCGGATCAGGACACCGACTTTAACCTTTGCGGTGGGGGGCCAAGAAATGTTAGTCTGCCGCGCACCGGCTCCATTTTCAGGACCCCCGGGGAAAGAGGCACCCATGTCCCGTATCGACAGGTATTTCTTATTCGTGATGGCAAACCTCCTGGCCGCAACCTTAGCGTTGGCGCAGGCTGAGCCGGAGATGATGAAGGACATTCTTAGCGGCGAGAATATGGCGCCGGCGGTTTCAGCATTTCAGGTTCGTCAATACATATTGGGCCGCGTTGCTCCGCCGCCAAGCCCAACTAGCAGCGAGGCTTGGACAGCAGAGGCCAACCGGATTCGCAACCACCTGCTCCGCGATGTGGTCTTCCACGGTTGGCCGTCCGATTGGGTTAACTCTGCTCCCAAGTTTGAAGAGGTCGCCGTCATCGAGACCGGCAATGGCTACAAATTGCGCAAGCTACGGTACGAAATTGTTCCCGGTTTTTTTTCCACGGCGATCCTGTATGAGCCGGATCATCTGGAGGGCAAGGTTCCCGCCATTCTGAACGTGAACGGGCATGATCTGCTGCTGGGCAAGGCAGCCGAGTACAAGCAGAAGCGCTGCATTAACTATGCGAAACGCGGGATCATGGCGCTGAATATCGAGTGGCTTGGGTGTGGTGAGCTGCACCGGCCGGAAAACAGCCATTGGAATGGAGCCCATCTGGATTTGGTGGGCTCGAATGCGTTGGGGCTATTCTACCTGGAAATGCGACGAGGGCTGGACTATCTGTACAACCATCCCAACGTTGATAGAAACCGTTTGGGAGTAACAGGACTGTCGGGCGGAGGGTGGCAAACCATCATTCTGAGCTCTTTGGATGAGCGGGTCAGGATGGCCATGCCGGTTGCAGGTTTCTCTTCCACTCACGCGCGAGTTGAGGAGAAAGAGTATGGAGACCTGGGTGACCTGGAACAGGAAGCCACGGATTTGCTTGATGGCCAGGACTACCCACAATTTATTGCCATGATGGCGCCTCGGCCGGTGCAACTCGCCTACAATGGTGAAGACAGTTGCTGCTTCCGCGCGGCGATGGTGAAGCCCCTGATATTTGACGGGACCGTGCCGATTTACAAGCTCTACGGTAAAGAAGACTCATTGGCATGGCATGAGAACCGCGATCCCGGCACCCACAACTACCAGCAGGATAATCGTGAGCAGTCCTATCATTTCTTCAACAAGGTTTTCGGACTTCCGGCGGCCGACACAGAAATTCCCGTGGGGCCGGAATTGAAGACGTACGATGAACTAGTGGTCGGCCTTCCCAAAGACAACCTGACGACTCTCGGCTTGGCTCGTAACCTGGCGAGCGAAATCCAGCGGCCACCCGTCCCCTCGGCAGCTTCGGAGCGAGCCACCTGGGCAATGGCCGAAAGAAAAGATCTGGCCGAAGTGGTCCGATACAAGCCTGTTAAGGTTGCCGACGCGCAAGCAATTGCCATGACCAAGCACCTGGGGGTGGAGACAAAATCTTTTCTTTTCCTGATGAGCAATGGGCTCTCCGCGAATGGTGTTTGGCTGAAGGCCATCGGGATTGGCGACCATGCGCCCGTTACCGTGATCCTGAACGATGCGGGGAAGAAAGCTGCGGGCAAGGAAGTGTCAGACAGAATTAATCGGGGTGAGCAAGTCCTTGCCCTCGACCTTCTTTTTACCGGCGATGCCTGGGGGAAAGACCCGGATGCGGCATCCTACACGGCGCTCTTGGACGGAACGGGCGACCGCCCCCTTGGCTTGCAGGTAGCCCAGTTGATTGAGGTATCCCGTTGGGCGCGCCAACGCGGTGGCGCCCGGAACCTCCGGCTTGAAATCACCGGGATGCGCAGTCAGGTGGCGGGCCTGATCGCGGCCGCGCTTGAGCCCAACCTCTTCGCAAAGGTAGTCGTTCACGAGGGGATTCCCAGCCTGGGCTTTTTGCTGGAAGAGCCTGTCTCGTTCAGTGATGCGCCCGAGCTCTTTTGCCTGGACCTTTACAAGAAATTTGATGTCGACCGGCTGGCCTTGATCGCCGCGCCAGCCGAGGTCACCACTGAAAAGGTCTTGCCGATTGGTCCTTCATCGCCAGAGCGCTGATTGCGCGGCGCCCGGGGAGTGGGAGGACGATCGAGTCGTTGTCCTGCGGATGGAGGCGATTGAGTGTTTGGCGATCCTTCACCGCTCGGAAGGTTCGAGAGGGCAGAGTTAAAGGAGGTTCTATGAAAACGTTTTTGCGCGTCATCATAACGATGTGGCTGATTTCCCTGGCCACGGTGGTGGTTTTCTCTCAACTGCCCGCCCCCAGGACCACCCAGCCTGAGATGTCACAAGAGGTCCAGACATTCCCCCTTTGGGAGAACGGTGCCCCGGGGGCTCTAGGCCATGAAGATAGTGACATCCCCACGCTGACTTACTACCCCGCCTTGCATGGAGTTCCCACGGCGATCATCGTCGCGCCGGGAGGCGGCTATCGCATGCTGGCCATGAATCACGAGGGCCGGCAGGTGGCGAATTGGCTCAACGCTATGGGGATATCGGCATTCGTCCTCAAGTACCGGCTTGGGCCCCGTTATCACCATCCCATCGAATTGGGCGACGCGCAACGCGCCATTCGTCTGGTGCGGGCGCACGCGGCTGAGTACGGCTTGCGACCGGACCGCATCGGCATGATGGGCTTTTCGGCGGGCGGCCACCTGACTTCTACTGCCGAAACCCATTTCGGCACTGGGAACGCCAACGCTCCTGATCCCATCGACCGCGCGAGCTCGCGGCCGGATTTCGCCATCCTGGGCTACGCGGTGGTTTCGTTCACGGCGCCTTATAGCCATCGCGGCTCCGGCCAAGCGCTGCTGGGCGATTCGCCCGACCCCAAGCTATTGGAGAACCTTTCCAACGACCAGCAGGTCACGCCCCAAACACCTCCCACATTTCTATTCAGCACGAGTGAGGACACCACGGTTCCGTCGGAAAACAGCGTGGCATTCTATTTGGCTCTGCATAAGGCGCAGGTGCCTGCCGAGCTGCACATTTTCCAGAAAGGCCCCCACGGCGTGGGATTGGATTTAGGCGATCCCTCCTTGGGCGAATGGCCAAAGCTGCTCATCAATTGGCTGCGCGGCCTGGGGTTGCTGGAGAAATGAGTTGCTGGAGAAATGATATGTTACGGCCTGTCGATATAAATGATCGATCTTCTGCCTGACGAGTCGTCCATGTACGGATAAGACTAAGTGGAGGGGGGGCCACTTCCGGGATCGATGCTGGCGACGGATACCGAGCGCAGGCTTTGAACTGGCCTTGCCGCGTTCGGCTCAATGTCGGGACGTCAGTGGTTCAGAGGCAGCAAATCGCTGGTTCCCGCGCCCGTCCTCGCCCTGTGCCGTTTCGTTATCCAATCTTGAGCCGCAGGATTTGCGGACGATCAGCTGCGCATCGAGATGGATGGTCCGGGCAGGCAGGCTGGGGTCGGCCATTCGTGTTAACATCGTTTGAACGGCAACGGCGCCGATTTCACGGCAGGGTTGGCACAAGGTCGTCAATGGAACCGGCAGCAGATTTGCCCACCTCACGTTGTCGACGCCCACAATTCTGACATTTTCGGGAATCGGGACCCCCAAAGCAGTCAGAGTCTGCATCAGAACCGCGGCAGTCCTGTCGTTTCCACAGACAAATGCTTCCGGCTGGATATCTGCCAAGAGTTGCTGGACTAACGTCCGGTCGGAGGGATCGCCCCACGTTACGAAACGCGCTTTTGACGGTGCTCCGTACTGTTGCAGCGCTTCGCGATAACCGGCAACGCGGTCATCAAGCGTGGGGGCGGAGTTGGGGCGGCCGAAGAAGCCAATGCGACGTAATCCCAATTTCAGTAGGTGCTCAGTCAGAACGTAGCCGGCACGGCGGTTATCGATACCCACCAAGTCAAACTTACTCCGTTGCGGAAACGGGCAGAGGTCCCGATCTATGAGGACTATAGGTATACCAGCCACATCGATAGTATGAGCGACCCGGCGGTTTATGTCGTCCTTTGCATCCGTCAGTTCGAGAGGCGCGAAGAATACACCGGAGACCTTCCGTTCAATGAATTGAGCACACAGCTCTTCCACCTGCATTGCCTTCGGGGAATTTGGGGTCGTTCGCCCCCACAGCAGCTCGTGATGCACATAGTGAGTGGCCTGTGAGAGGCCTTGGCAGACCGGCTCGATGATCTCGCCCTCGCCCAAGTCGGGTATGAGTAGACCGAAGACATATACCGTCTGCAATGACGGGCTCCGCACATAGGTTCCAGACCCGGCGCGCCGCGTGACCAAGCCCTCCTGCATAAGATCCCTTAATGCATGCCCCACCGTGGGCCGCGACACGCCATAGCGTTTCACGAGTTCTAGCTCACTCGGTAGCCGCTGCCCGGGGGGAAACCGGCCAGAAGCGATTGCGTCACGCAAGTCCTCAAGGACCGTTTCATACTTCCGCTTCGCTCGTTTTTCGTCTCGCTCCATCTGCATAATTCTTGGGAACCGATTACAGCTCCGCCAGGAGTCACCTAACCTGTCGTCCCCTTCTGAATATATAACATATCATAAAACCGATTGTCATTACAACATGCTGTCTATAGTTGTACCAACCAGTGGGAAAATCTGATACGTCAGCATATCTATGCTAGCCAGGCTGTATGAAGGCCAAGATTTATCATAACGACGATTTTGTCACAGCCTTGACCTTTTAACCGCCGAATCGCGATATTAGATATGTCAAGCCAAAAAGAAATGTCTTGACAACTATATCAAAGATATCCATCATATCCACCCAAGCGGCAAAAAATGAAATTCTAACGGGCTGCTATTGCCGCTTTTCTAACTAGAATTGCTACAGGGGACCCGTCCTTGGTTTTTGCGTGCTTGCTTCGATATGCGTCGGGGACATCTAAAGGAGAATAGTCCATGAACATCCGAAGATTAGTCATAGGAGTCGGCGGTTTGGCGTCCATTCTCTTGCTCAGTACGATTGGTGCGTGGGCGCAATTCACGAGTAACCTGCAAGGCACCGTCACCGATCCCAGTGGGGCTGCTGTCCCCGGAGCGACGGTCCGCCTTATCAACCTCAGTACTCAGGTACCCGTCCAGACGACCACGAGTAACGTCGGTACCTATCTCTTTTCATCCGTTGCTCCCGGCCAATATCAGGTGAGCGCGAGCGCTAAAGGCTTTGCAGAGAGCAACGTGACGGTCACGCTCGAAACAGCGCAAACCTTCGAGCTGCCTATTACCCTCACCGTTGCCACTCAGGCGCAGCAGGTCGTGGTAACGGGCAGCGCCAAGCTGCTCGATACGGCCGACAGCCGCACTCAGCAGACAGTGGTAGCCCAGGAGGTGTCCGACCTCCCCCTCCAAGGGCGCACCCTGTTTGATTTGATCGCCTTCGCGCCGGGTGTGACGGGCTTGGGTTTGCTCACCGGCGGGTCACCGGGAAGTATTACCGACAATTATTCCCCTGAGACTCAGGTCAGCGCGAGTGCCAACGGATCGAGTTACTACGCGAACAAGTATATCGTGGACGGCTTGGACGTTACCAGCACCGTGCGCTCGGGAGTTACGAACCAGTCACCCAATCCTGAGTCGGTGCAGGAATTGTCCGTCCAGACCAATTCTTTTAGCGTCGAATTCGGACAGGCGAGTTCGATCGTGACGCAGATCACCACGAAGTCAGGGAGTAACCAGTTTCACGGAGAGGTTGCCGATTATTACACGTCCCAACAATTGTGGGCGAGGACCGAATTCACCAGTGGTTCGTATCTCCCGTTCCATATCAACGATGCATTCGGAAATATCGGCGGGCCGATCTGGAAGAACCACACGTTCTTTTTCGCCTCCCTCGAACCCACGTGGTCGGCCATTGCCTCCACGGGAGCGACGACGTTCGAAGATCCCGCGTTTACGGCATGGGCCCAGACGAACTTCCCTAACACGATCGGCACAAAGCTATTGACCACCTATCCGCCGACGGGATTAGCCACCACGGGCGTGGTTTCAACGGCTGCCGATATTTTCCCCGGCACTTGCGGAACGTCCGCGACTGCCAGCATCCCTTGCAGTCTCCCCATGATCGACTCCGGGACATTCGATTTCAGCCCGCCGCGCACGGGGAAACAATGGAATATTCGCGGCGACCAGTACTTCTCGAAGGACCGGCTCTATGCTAACTTCTACCATACCAGCTTGAGTTCGGGACAGCCGGCCCCCCGCGTCGATATGAGCTCAAATACGCCGGAGAACAGCCATTCCTTTCAGTTCAATGAGACCCACACTTTTTCTCCCAATCTACTCAACGAAGCCGTATTCGGCTTCGTCAAGATTGAGGGCATTGGCCAACAGACAGGGACATTCTCAGTTCCGACGATCAATACTGTGGGTGTCTCAGACGGCTTTAACCAGGGTTTTGACGATGGGGACTTTATTCAACACAACTATCATTGGCGGGATATGGTTAGCTATACGCACGCCAAACACACCTTTAAATTCGGTGGGGAGTATCTCTATTCGATAGTCGAAAGCAAGTTCGCGCCGGTCGGTAACGAACCGACCTTCACCTTCGACAACTTGCTCGACCTCGTTGAGGATCAACCCTACACCGAAGGTGGCCTCATCTACAATCCGCTGCTAGGCCAGCCGGGGGTGTACAATTTTGGATGGAAGGCCAGAGACATGGGGCTGTTTGCCCAGGACCAATGGAGAGTCCGGCCGGGGCTCACCGCCACCATAGGCGTTCGCTGGGACCTCGATGAGAATCCCTATGGCGACCCGGCCTACTCACAGTACTTCCAGAACAGCAACTTCTTCTTGGGTGCAGGCACGACCTTTCAGCAGCAAGTTGCTAACGGGGCCGTAAGGCCCGTGCACTATGCCTTCGGGGCCTCTCCCCAGTCCTTAAGCCCGCGTCTAGGATTCGCCTGGGACCCCACGGGAAAAGGCGTGTGGACTATTCGCGGGGGTATCGGCGTGTACCACGACATGGTCACGACCGGCGACTTCGGCAACATCACTGGCTCCAATCCGCCGTCCTACGTCGAACCCACGTTTTACGCGGGAAGCGCAACTCCTCCCCTATTCGCGTTGGGAACGAGCAACACCTACCCATACGGATATCCCGTTCCCCCTATACCTGCAGGCCAGCTCAACTCCAAGGGGGGGTTGGTGGGGATCCAAGCAGGCGTAGCAGGTTATGACCCGAATCTCAGGGCGGATGATACGTACAATTACACCATTGCGGTGGAAAGGCAATTACTGGGCAAGCTAGTAGCGACCGCCGCCTACAGTGGCACTCGCACAACCGGCTTACCCGTAGGGCACGACTTAGAATACCAGCTCACTAACAACGACGTAAACCGGTTCGCGGGTGACCTAATCGAGCATGACGACGTGCTGACCCGATTGAATACTAGCTTCGGATCTATTGATTACTATTGGAACGGTGCCTCCTCCAATTACAAGGCCCTGATCTTGAGTTTGACGGGGCGCTTCGGAACGCGCGGGGTATTCCAGGCATCGTACACTCGTTCCAGTTGGTGGTCTCTCGGGGCAGAATACCCGGATAGTGCGAACATCTCCCAATACTGGGGACCCGACGACTATAGCGTGCCCAACCGTGTGTCTTTCATGGAAACCTACCAATTGCCGCGTTTGCAGAATGCCAATGCCTTCGTCCGCCGAGTGGTGGGCGGCTGGGAGTTACCAGGAACGCTCATTCTGCAAAGCGGCACGCCCTTCAATGTATACACCAGTGCTCCGTTCGAGCCGATTTTCAATACCGCTGGGACGGCCGTGATTGGTATGGCGCCAGGGAGCGGTGACTACCAAGCCGACGGGTACGACTACGCTTTCCCCGACATTCCCAGTACTGGATATTCTCACGGGACCAGCCGGCACGATTATCTCAGCGGCCTTTGGCCCGCCTCGGCGTTTCCTGTTCCGGCAATGGGCACCTTTGGCAATGAACTGGAGAATCGCTTTCGGGGCCCAGGCTTTGCAAATGTGGACCTTGGACTGCTGAAGAATACTCCTATTACCGAACGGGTCAATGTGCAGCTTCGTTTTGAGTTCTTCAACATCTTCAACCGTCCCAATCTCAATGGATTGGTCAGTGACGTGTCGAACGGCCTCTTCGGCCAAGCGACCGGCACCTTCAACCCCCGCTACCTGCAAATTGGAGCAAAAATACAGTTTTGAGTAAGGAGTCCAGATAGTTTGTGGAAACACTCATTCCGCACGCAGTGTCCAAGGCAATTCGGGTGCCTGCTTACAGTTCAGCACCCGAGTTGCCGAGGACGCGGTAGATGTTACCGGATGGAAGCTTCGCCTGAGCATGGGGGAAGTGCTTGGCAAATGTGGTTTATTGAATCAGAAGGGTGGTTTCAGTTCGGGGCTCGTACATCAGCCACACTGATGTTAGAATCAGGGGTTAGGGCTTGCAATGTGCCGGTTCAAGGTTGTTCAGTCCTTTGCGCATTGACGGGAGGGTAGGCCATTTGCAAACTTGGTACCGACATTCAGATGGTCTCAGGGTTTAAGGCAGCAAGTTTTTTCTTTGTTTTTTCGCTGTTCGCGCCCCTCATTCCTGTCGCGACGCCAGCCTTCTCGCAAACACCTCCTCCTACAATCCACTCAACAGCGGAGGCCCTTAGGGCACACGATTACACGAAGGCGCTCGAGTTGGCCCGGGTACTGGTTCGTCAGGAACCCGGCGATTCGCGGGCTTGGGTTCTCGAAGGCATTGCGCTTTCTAATTTGGGGCAATCACAGGAGGCCCTGAAAGCCTTCCGCCAAGCCCTGGCTATCTCGCCTGAGTCTGTGCCAGCGCTCGAGGGCGCTGCACAGATTGAATACAATACGGGCCAGTGGCAGGAGGCGGGCACCCACCTTGATAAGCTTGTTCGGCTGAATCCGCAGGAGGAAACAGCTCATGCCATGCTGGGGGTCATGTCCTTCCGGCATAAAGATTGCGCATCGGCGCTGACACACTTTAGCCAAAGCTGGCGGGTTATTGAGAACAGCCTCACTGCACTGGCGGAATATGGGACTTGTCTTCTTCCGGCTCATGATCCTGAGCAGGCAATTCCGGCGTTTAAGAGAATGAGCGAACTGGAGCCGGGGGATTGGCGTCCTCGCTATAATATGGCCTTAGTTTATTACCAGGCACATCAAAACAACATGGCCATTGAGACTCTACTACCCGTGACGGAAGGCTCCACCGCAAATGCGGATTGTCTGAATCTCATCGCCGCAGTTTACGAAGCCGACCAGCAGACCTCCCCTGCCGTGAAGGCCTTACAGAAAGCTATCTCGCTTGCGCCGAAGGACCCGGACAACTATCTTGACCTGGCAGTGCTATGCCTCGATCATGGATCGTTCCAGGTCGGTGTTGACCTCTTGAATGCGGGTTTGCAGGTCATTCCTGATTCGGCTCCTCTATACATCCAGCGTGGTGTACTTTATATCGAGATGAAACGCTTCGCTGAAGCCGACGCAGATTTCGAGAAAGCCAACAGTCTGAACCCACATCAGGACCTTGGCACGGTGGCGCTGGGCCTTTCACTGCTTCAGGCGAACAACCTTGATGGGTCTCTAAAAGTTATCCGAACACGCCTTGGAAAGACACCCAACAGCCCGACTCTGAACTACCTTTTAGCTGAGGCTTTGCTGCGAAAGGGAGTGCAACCCGGCACCCCTGGATTCAACGAAGCCGTGGCTGCGGCTCGGCGGTCAACTCATGCCGATCCCAACTTTCTCCTGGCACACGATGTTCTAAGTGAGCTCTACTTGCGATCTGATAGAGCGAATGAAGCCATCGCTGAGTCGCGCGCTGCACTTAAGATAGACCCCGAAGATCAGCCTGCAGTTTATCACCTTATTGTGGGCATGAGAAAAACCGGAAATCAGGCTGGGATACCGGGGTTGACGCAACAGTTGGCGCAAGCCAGTACTGCCACACAAAGACGTGAATCGGAGAGAAACCGTATCAGGCTGGTTGAAGAGGGTGTGACGCCTGGGAGAGAAACCCCTTTGACTTTCACGCAGCGCTAGAAGGATGCAGGATTCCGATCTGCGGGTCGGCGCGTGGGCTCCGCGTAAGGTGCTGCTAAGTTTTAAACGAGGGAAAGATACCTGATCGAAGAGGGCAGGGACAAATGAAAACAACAAGAGACGTTCGCCGAAAGAATCTTTTGGGAGGAATGGCCGCAGCGGCAGGGCAAGGTCCTCTGTATTCGCCTGGGCAAGCTCCGTCGTCTGCGCGAGAGAAGCTGTCTGTTTTTAACTACTCCGATGTGAAGCTGAGGGAAGGGCCGTTAATGGACCAGTTCACGCGTATTCATGAAGCGTATGTGGCTCTTGATAACGACCGGCTTCTTAAGCCCTTTCGTCGTCGCGCTGGATTGCCAGACCCCGGAGAGGACATGGGAGGCTGGTATGGTTGGGATGCTGAAAATCCCGGGCAAACCTTGGGGCAGTACCTTTCCGGCCTGTCGCGTTTTGCCTCGGCAACAGGGGATAGGGCCACACACGAAAAGGTACAGGTCCTTGTGGAAGGTTTTGCCGCCACGGTTGGCTCGGATGGATATTCATATGCCAACGTAAAAGCGTCCACATTTGCCCCGGGCTATGATCTTGACAAGAATGTGGTGGGACTTCTGGATGCCTATCACTGGGCCGATGTGCAATCTGCGGGAAACCTCTTGGGACGGGTCATTCGAGGTGCCGTCCGCTACCTGCCTCCAAGGGCGCTGGACCGCGACGAAGCCCTGCGACAATCCCCCGTGGACGAGTCTTACACCTTGCCGGAGAATCTCTTTGGCGCCTACGAAGTGACGGGTGATCATTTTTTCCTGGAGCTCGCCCAGCGATATCTGATGGATCAGACCTATTTCGACCCACTGGCGCGCGGAGTGAATGTGCTTCCTGGCCTCCATGCGTACAGTCATGTCAACGCGCTCTGTTCAGCCGCCAAGGCTTATAAGGTGCTGGGCGATCCAAAGTACTTGGAGGCGATTAGAAATGCCTGGGACATGATCGAGCAAACCCAGAGCTTCGCCTCCGGCGGGTGGGGTCCCAACGAAGCATTCGTAGAGCCCCACAAAGGCCTGCTCGGCGCCAGCTTGGCCTCAAGCCATGCTCATTTTGAGACACCCTGCGGGTCTTACGCGCACTGTAAGCTGGCGCGTTACCTGCTCGGGTTCACCGCTGAATCGCGATACGGCGACGGGCTTGAGCGTGTGCTTTACAACACCGTGTTGGGAGCTAAGGACCCGAGCGGTGACGGCCACTTCTTCTACTACTCGGACTACCATGCATCGGCGCAGAAGGCTTACTACGATGATAAGTGGCCATGCTGTTCAGGCACGCTGCCGCAGGTAGTATCCGACTATCTTCTCGATTGTTATTTTCACAGCACGGATGGTCTGTACGTCAATCTATTCGTTCCATCGGAAGTACGATGGGCATTTCAGGGGATGCCAGTCAGACTGATTCAAACTACCGACTACCCTCTCGAGAGTTCCAGTGAGCTACGGCTGGAGATACCAACTCCCACCGAATTTACCATTTATGTGCGCATTCCGGGCTGGTTGCAGTCGCCTGCGCAAATTGCTGTTAACGAAAAGGCTCTCTCGATACCCGCCGAGCCGAGGACGTTTGCGGCTATCCGCCGCCGATGGCAGATGGATGACACGATCCAAATCAAGCTGCCGTTCTCCTTCCGCCTGGAGCCCATTGACGAGCAACACCCGGACACGGTGGCACTGATGTGGGGTCCACTCATGCTGGTGGCGCTCGATCCACCCCTGGAACTGGCCAGGAAGTCGGTATCCGTTTCTCCTGAAGGGCTCAAATTAACTCCCTTTTCGCCGCTGACGTTTGAAGTACCGAGGGCGGCGGAAAAACTTCGCTTCATGCCTTTTTATCGAGTTCAGGATGAGGTGTACACGACCTACTTGCACAGGGTCTAGGGGACTTTCCATGCCGGCACATTCGGGCAGGGAGCTTGATGTGCGGTGGGGAGCCAAAAGAAAGGAACGGAGAAGAAATTCAAGCAAGGGGGCTATGTTAAATGGAAACCAAACACGGAATTCCCCGTCGAACCTTTCTGCAGGGGATCGCCACGGCTGCGGCCGTCGGGCACAGAGCACGCTCTTTATTTTCGGAAGAACAAACATCTATGTCTTCCAGGGAGAAGCTCACGGTCTTTGCCTACTCTGATGTGAAGCTCACGGGCGGCCCGCTGAAAGCTCAGTGGGATCGCATCCACGAATCCTACATGAAGCTGGATGAGGATCGCCTGTTGAAGGTATACCGGCAACGCGCCGGCCTGCCGGCGCCCGGCCAAGACATGGGCGGTTGGTACGACGCGGACGGTTTCGGGCCTGGCCAAGTGTTGGGGCAGATTATCTCCGGCCTCGCGAGGTTTTACTCCACTTCGGGCGATGCGGCCACACAAGCCAAGGTGCAGAGACTGGTAAATGGATTTGCCGCAACGATTGACGCCGACAACTATTGGTACCCCTCTGAAAAAGCCTCCACGGCGTCCACCGCATACACCCTGGACAAGATTCTGGTGGGTCTGCTGGACGCTCACAATCTTGCCGGCGTATCCTCGGCTCTCGATGCGGCGCGGCGTTGTATCAAGGGGTCGGTGCGTTACCTTCCCCCTCGAGCCTATGAGCGTTTTGAAGCCCCCAAGCAGGCGGTCTACGATGAGACGTATACCCTGCCGGAAAATCTCCTTTACACCTATCAGACAACCGGGGACCAGGACTATCGTGAGATGGCCAGGAAATACCTGATGGACAAAACCTATTTCGATCCGCTCTCTCGTGGTGAGAACGTGCTGCCGGGGCTGCATGCCTATAGCCATGTGAATGCATTGTGTTCCGCTTCTCGGGCGTACCTCGTCATGGGTGAAGCGAAGTATCTCCAAGCGGTCCAGAACGCCTGGGAGATCATTACCAAGACACAATCGTATGCCTCGGGCGGCTGGGCTCCAAATGAGGAGTTCGTGGTTCCCAACAAGGGATTGATGGGGGAGAGCCTGACCAAAACTCACGCACACTTCGAGACGCCTTGCGGGTCGTATGCGCATTTGAAGCTCTCGCGATACATGCTGCGTTTCACCGGGGAAGGCCGATATGGGGACAGCCTGGAGCGTGTTTTATACAACACTATGCTGGGGGTGAAGGACCCTAAAGGCGACGGGCATGTCTTCTATTATTCGGATTATCACCCCGCGACGCAGAAAGCCTACCATCCCGACAAGTGGCCTTGCTGTTCCGGGACCACTCCTCAAGTGGTGGCGGATTATGTTATCAGCACTTATTTCCGGGCTTCGGACGGAATCTACGTGAACCTTTTCACACCCTCAGAGGTAAACTGGCACGTTCAGGGAACCCCGGTGAAGCTCACCCAGCAAACTACCTATCCGGAATCGGAATCCACGGAATTGCGGGTGGAAGTTGCGGCGCCGAGTGAATTTACGATTTATGTACGCATTCCAGGCTGGCTGCGGTCACCTGCGCAACTCGCCGTTAATGGAAAACCTCTCTCCGTTGATGCCCAGCCGGGAAGCTTCGCGGCTATTCGTCGTCGCTGGCAAACGAACGATGCAATTCAGGTCCAAATTCCCTTCGCCCTTCGCTTGGAACCCATCGATGAAGAGCACCCAAAGACCGTTGCTTTGATGTGGGGGCCGTTGATGCTCGTGGCTCTCGACTCACCCTTGGAAATTGCCCGCAAAACAGTCTCGGTATCCTCCGAGGGACTAAAGCCGGCCACGCACATCCCGTTGAGTTTTGAAGCACCCCGACCGGCGGGGACACAGCGTTTTGTGCCCTTTTATCGAGTTCAGGATGAAACTTATACAACCTACGTTGAAGTGACTTAGAGTTGAAGTGACTTAGATAGGACGGATCAAGGATGCGTTCTCGGATTGCAGTTCTGTTCCTAATTTTATCCGCGGTCCTCATGCCACGGGCGTGGGCCCAGGCAAAAGAAGAATTCAATGTCCGGGAGCATTACACCAAGTACGAATACCGCATCCCCATGCGGGACGGCGTCCACTTGTTCACGTCCGTTTACGTGCCCAAAGACATGTCCGTCGCTTATCCCTTTCTGGTGGATCGCACGCCTTACAGCGTGGCCCCCTATGGAGAGGATCAATACCGCCCCTCACTGGGACCCTCGGAAGTGTTTGAACGCGCCGGTTACATTTTCGTCTACCAGGACGTTCGCGGACGGTACATGTCGGAGGGCAAGTTCGTTGAAATGTTACCGCACATCGATGAGAAGCAGGGCAACAAGGACGTAGATGACAGCTCCGACATGTACGACACAGTCGAGTGGCTGCTTCGCAACGTGCCCAACAACAATGGCAAAGTCGGAATTTGGGGAATTTCCTATCCGGGCTTTTACACCTCGGCGAGCATTATCGACTCGCATCCCGCCATCAAGGCCGCCTCACCGCAGGCCCCGATGACCGATCTCTTCATGGGTGACGACGCCTACCACGGCGGGGCTTTCATGCTCGCGGCCAACTTTGGGTTCTACGCGGTTTTCAAGCCCCAGGCCAACCCCGCACTGCCGGTCGCCGCTCCGGAGTTTGACTACGGCACGCAGAGCGCCTACGATTTCTTTCTCAAACTGGGGCCGCTCGCCAATGCCGGCATGCGCTACTTCCATGACCAGGGGAGTCTCTGGAGCGACCAGCTTAGGCACGACACGTACGATGACTACTGGAAGGCGCGCAATCTCGCGCCGCACTTGAAAAACATTCATTGCGCCGTGTTGACGGTGGGCGGATGGTTCGATGCGGAGGATCTTTCCGGCCCCTTCCAGGTTTTCCGCTCCATCGAACATAATGATCCCGGCATTTACAATGGCTTGGTGGAGGGCCCCTGGGTGCACGGCGGCTGGGCGCACTGGGATGGCGATCATCTAGGCAGTGTCAGCTTTGCCTCCAAGACATCGCTCTACTTCCGCGACAACATTCAGTTTCCCTTCTTCGAAAAGTACTTGAAGGGAATGGGTACCGAGGACTTGCCGAAGGCCTATGTTTTCGAAACGGGCACCAACGTGTGGCGCAAGTATGCGAGCTGGCCTCCCGCGAATGCCAAGACTCGCGTGCTCTACTTTCAGGACCAGGGCGGACTGTCATTCACGGCCCCGGAAGCCAGGGACGAAGCGTTTGACGAATATGTGAGCGACCCGAACCGCCCTGTACCGTTCATCAGCTATACCTCTCTGAACGTGCCGCAGGAATACATGGTGGCCGATCAGCGTTTCGCCTCCAGCCGCCCGGATGTTCTGGTGTACCAAACGGAACCCTTGGAACAGGATGTGACCATTGCCGGTCCCGTTTCGCCTCGCCTGTTCGTTTCCACTACGGGCACCGATTCCGATTTCGTAGTGAAGATTATCGACGTCTATCCACCCGATTACCCGCAACCGGAAACGAAAGGGGCGCCGGGCACTCCGGCCCTGCTCACGGATGTTCCGCCTCCGTCCATCGTCCTGGCGGGATACCAGCAATTGTTGCGGGGCTGGCCAATGCGAGCGAAGTTCCGTAATAGCTTCGAGAAGCCCGAGCCGATGACGCCCGGCCAAGTCGAGGAACTGAACTTTACCGCGCCCGACATCAACCACACATTCCGCCGCAACCACTGCATCATGATTCAGGTGCAAAGCGCGTGGTTTCCCCTGATCGACCGTAATCCCCAGACCTTCGTGAATATTCCGGAAGCCAAACCGGCGGATTTCAAGAAGGCCACCGAGCGGGTCTATCGAGGGAAGGGGAAATCATCCGGAGTGATCGTGCACGTGCTCGAATAAGCGTCAGAGATTCTTTCCTTGCTGGCAGTGGCCGGCCTACAATCCCATCTTCCTATTGGGATGTGGAGGAGCCTCCGATAGGCCAGGACGAGTAAACTGACCGTTCGGGCGCATCGCCCTAAGGAGGGCTGATGCCGACGCGTTGGTAAGCAAATTAAATTGATCGAGTGAAACGCAAAGAAGCAGGATGGAATGAGCAAAGTTAACCGTCGATCTTTTCTCGGAAGGGCGGGAGTGGCGCTCGCGACAGGGTCCGTACCCATCGAGGCCGCTGCAGCGGGGGAAGTTGGTGCGGGGAAGGGAAGCACTACGGGGAAGAGCCCAGACCTTACGGATGCCGCGAGAAAGGGAATTGCGCGCTGCGTGGTGGAGTGGTCTTACAGCGCGGGGAAACCCTACGCCGACCCCTTTAACGATCTGGAGTTGGATGTGGTGTTTACCGACCCGCAAGGGAACGAGCAAATTGTCCCGGCTTTCTGGGCCGGCGAAAATACCTGGCGGATTCGATACACACCGATGGTTGCCGGGCACTACACTTATCGGACCGTTGCCAGCGACAGCGGTGATCTTCACGGGCTTCGCGGTGTGCTCGAGGTCGCGGCTTACGAGGGAGGCAACCCGCTGCGGAAGCACGGCCCCGTCCACGTCGCGGCTGACAATCGCCATTTTGAGCACGTCGACGGGACGCCTTTCTTCTGGCTCGGCGACACTTGGTGGATGGGTCTTTGTGGTAGATTGCGCTGGCCGGAGGACTTTCAAGAGTTAGCGGCCGACCGCGTGAAGAAGGGCTTCACGGTCATTCAAATCATCGCCGGCTTGTATCCCGATATGCCGCCTTTCGACCCACGGGGAGCGAATGAAGCGGGATTCCCCTGGGAAGCGGATTTCGCGCGCATTAATCCCGGGTACTTTGATGCCGCCGATTTGCGCATCCACTACCTCATCGATTGCGGATTGACTCCTTGCGTTGTCGCCTGCTGGGGTTACTTTCTGCCCATCATGGGTGTTCCCAAAATCAAAAAACACTGGCGATATCTCATCGCGCGGTGGGGAGCATATCCTGTGGTCTGGTGCTTGGCAGGTGAGGGAACCATGCCCTATTACCTTTCAAAAACCCCCAAGGAGGACGCTGCCGCTCAGAAGCAGGGTTGGACGGAAGTCGCAAGGTATGTTCGCAGCGTCGATCCGTACCACCATCCCGTGACAATTCATCCTAGCAGCAGTGCCCGCAATTGCGTCGACGATCCGGCGGTGCTTGATTTCGATATGTTGCAGACCGGCCACGGCGACCGCAAGAGCATCCCCAATACCGAGAATCTGATCACCGGCTCATTATTAAACACTCCCCGTATGCCGGTGCTGGCCGGGGAAGTGTGCTACGAGGGAATTCTAGAGGCCAGCCGCCAGGAGATTCAGCGTTTTATGTTTTGGTCGTGCATCCTGAACGGCGCGGGAGGTCACACTTACGGCGCGAATGGAATTTGGCAAGTGAATACACACGAGCGGCCCTACGGCCCGTCGCCGCATGGACGCTCGTGGGGAGATGTGCCCTGGGACGTGGCCGCGCGTCTCCCCGGCTCGCAACACATCGGGCTGAGCAAGGGATTGTTGATGCGATACGAGTGGTGGCGCTTCGAACCGCACCCCGAGTGGGTGGACCCACACTGGAGCCGGGAGGACTACGAGTTGCCTTACGCCGCGGGAATTCCCGGCGAAATTCGCGTGATCTTCATTCCCGCTGCATGGAATGCGCCGATAGTGAAAGGCCTCGAACTCGGCGTGCCATATCGCGCCTTCTATTTCGATCCCAAGTCGGGAAAGCAACATGATCTCGCTGATGTGAAGCCGGACTCCGCCGGCGCGTGGCCGGCTCCCCTCACTCCGACATTCGCAGATTGGATACTAGTGCTGGAAAAGAAAGTGTAACGCGAACCTGTTCGCCAGGTCCGCGGCTTTTCATTGCAAACAGGCACAAGCCGCAAACCTCCACGAGGGGTCTACGCCAGCCTGCGGATTCCGGTGGGCCCACACGGGGCCGAGTTCCTTGAATAATCGTACCCAGAATTCCGGGTCTGCCAAGACAGCTCCTGTCGGTCTTTCCCATCTTAAAGAAATGCAAGCAGATTTCCTCGTTCGGCTAGCCCAAGTTCGTCACCGGGAAGGGTTTTTTGATTATTTTGGGTCTCGGTGATTCGTTAACGCTTTTGTCTTCCGCCCGACCTTTCTGAAGAGTGGATGTAGTGTAGACCCACCCTCTTGCGGTTGGGGTATTCAGCGTGACACTATTGCCTCGATGTTTTTGCGACCCAATCATCGGGACAAAAACGGCAAGGATCACACCTATTGGTCGCTGGTTGAGACTGTACGCACACCCGACGGTCCGCGCCAGCGGACCTTGTGTTACCTGGGCGAACTGAACGACTCGGCGCAGGCGCGCTGGCTGAAGGTGATCGAGGTTTTCAACGAGCAGGGCGAGCGCCGGCAGTTGAAACTGTTTCCTTCCGATGTCGAACTGCCGGAGAACGATGCCGACGTGGCTCAAGTGCGGGTGAACCGGGTTCGCTTCGAGCGGGTGCGGCAGTTCGGAACTTCGTGCTTGGGCCTGGAACTGTGGAAGCGTTTGGCGTTGGACCAGTTCTGGGAAAACTTGCTGGATGGGGAAGCCGCTGACGTACCCTGGTCGCGAGTGGCGGCGCTTCTGGCGATTAACCGCTTGTGTGCGCCCTCCAGCGAGTTGGGGATCGAGGAGCGCTGGTATCCCACCACGGCGCTGGATGATCTGCTGGGGATCGCGGAAGGCAAGATCAACGACACCCGCTTGTATCGCTGCCTGGATCGTCTGCTGCCGCACAAGACGAAACTGGAGCGACATCTGAAAGAACGCTACGGCGAATTGTTTGGTGCCGAATTCGACGTGTTGCTTTACGATCTGACCAGCACCTACGTGGAAGGCCAAGCCGAGAAGGACCCGATGCTGCAGCGTGGCTACTCGCGCGACCATCGGCCCGACTGCAAGCAGGTGGTGATCGCGCTCATCGTCAGCGCCGAAGGTTTTCCCTTGAGCTATGAAACCTTCGACGGCGACCGTACGGATGTCACGACCTTGGAAGCGGTCATGCGTATGGTGGAACGCAAGTACGGGCGGGCGCGGCGGATCTGGGTATTTGACCGGGGGATTGTGAGCGAGGCGAATCTGGCGGCGCTGCGCAGGCGGGGCGGGCAGTACCTGGTGGGCACGCCACGCGCGAAGCTGAAGGGGATGGAACGCCAACTTCTGCAAGGCCCCTGGACGCAAGTGCGGGAAGAAGTGGAAGCCCAGTTGGTCCCCCTGCCGGGCGGCCCCGAAACCTACGTGCTGTGCCGCTCGACGGCGCGGCGGGAAAAGGAACGGGCCATCCGCCGCCGCTTCTCGGGCCGCATGGAGCGAGCCTTGGCGAATCTGGCGCAGCGCGTGGAGAAAGGGCAATTGAAAGACCGCTCGAAAATTGAGCGTCGCTTGGGGAAGATTCAGGAGCGCTATGTTCAGGTGGCCGACTTGTATGAAGCGGACCTCCGTCACACGGGGGGAGGCTGCGTCTTGAGCTGGAACCTGATCGAGGAGCGACGCGCTTGGCGGGAGGCGCGAGAAGGCGCCTACTTGCTGCGCACGAACTTGGACGGAGCGGCGGTGGAAGAGCTCTGGACAAAGTATATCCAGCTCACCGAAGCCGAGGCGGCTTTCCGCGCGCTGAAGAGCGAGCTGTCGATCCGACCTTTGTTTCATCAGCTGGAGCCGCGCGTGAAGGCACACATCCTGGTGGCCTTTCTGGGCTACGCGTTGTGGGTCACGCTGAAGCATCTGCTACGACGGAAAAATTCCGCTTGTTCGCCCCGCCAAGCCTTGGCCCTGCTAGCCACCGTTCAAAGTGCCGACATTGTTCTGCCGACCACCGATGGCCGGGAGATTCGCTTGCGGCGGGTTGCCGCCCTCACTGCTGAACAACAAAAACTTCTGACGGAACTTAGCATCTCGTTACCCGATCACTTCAATTTGAACTTCGAATGTAGTGTAGACTCGGCTATAGCCTGAACTGATTCAAAAGCACTTATCTGGCTCTTGGCCTTCTTCATGACGAACTTGGGCTAGAGCAGTAAGCAGAAGCCGGTACACAGTTGGCGGTATCCACAGACTACCCGGATTTCGTAGATATAAAACCTGTGTCATCTGCGCAATCTGCAGATTCGAACTTCACAAGTTATCGCCCCATCACACTCAGAAAGAAAAATGGATAGCTGCTGGACCGCCCGCGTGACTCTTAATCTAAAAATCTAAAACCCAAAATTAAAGTCCCAGAACCAGCTTATCGACGCGCTTCACGACGTCGCGCAGATAGGTTTCGTCGCCCGGATCAATCTCGGTTGTGGCCCATCCGGTGTAACCAACGTCCGCAAATGCTTTGCGTACGGCTGCCCAGTCGATGTCTCCGTCGCCGAGATTAACAAACTGCGTCTGGAACGGGCTGAATCCGTGCGTCAGGACCTTAAAGTCCTTTAGGTGAACTTTCACGAAGCGCTTGCCGAGGGTGTGAATCCAGTCCTGCGGATAGCCGTAGAGGACCACGTTGCCCACATCGAAGTATTGCCTGATCGAAGGACTCTTGAATTCGTCCACATACTTCGCCATCTCCAGTGGACTGAGCAGGAATTTGTTCCATACTTCTTCGATGGCGATGATGACTTTCAATTCCTCTGCCAACGGGATCAGCGTGCGGATATTTTTTTGCGAGCGCGTCCAGGCATCCTGGTAAGCGATGTCCGCGTTGACAACGCCAGGAACGAGCAGCACGGTTTCCGCGCCCCAGAGCTTGGCGTTATGGAGCGAGGTCTTCATGCCGTCCATGGATATCTTCACCACTGCGGGGTCACTGGAGGAAAGCGGGTATTTCCAGTGGGCCATGTTCATGACGGAATGGATAGGAACCTTGGCATCTTCTGAGGCCTTCTTGATTTCCTCTGCCACCTTGGGGTCCCAATGGTCTGACCTTCGACACCCTCGAATCCAACATCACCGGCAAGCTTGAAGCGGTCGGCGTAGCTCAGGTCCTTGGGAAGCATATAGATTTGGACAGCCTTCTTGATGCGCCCGCTGGCGGGGAATCGGGGCGGGCGCGGCGGATGCCGGGCTGGTTGCTGCCGGGCCCAGCGATGCCAACGGCGCCGCGCAGGCGGCTCCCACGGATACCTTCAGAAAATCACGGCGCGAAGAAGTTTGTTTCATGATGACCTCCTGCTTTGGCTGCTAGTCTGGCCCACGGAGACCCTTCTCCCCGCATGGTTTGCCAGCCTGCTCTCGAGTCGATCGGTCGGTTCCACTGCCTCTTTAAACGAATTGAACACTAAAGATCTGAGATTTTCCTCGGACTTGGAAGGGGCAGGCTAAGCAGGCTGCGAAAAACCCTTCGGGATTGTAAATCTGATGAGCCGCTGGCAACGGACAATCTCGTCTTGCCAAGAAGCCGCAAGGCCATCCGTATCACTTCCCTGCCCCACCTTTGCGATAACTCCCCAAAAGCGTTCCGGCGTGGTGAGAAGTCCACGCTAGTTCGCCGGGAGAGGTTGGAGGTAAATATTTTTGAACCGTATTTTCACTCCACCGCCGGTGTGGAGTTGTAAACCGATGACGCCCTCAGTGAAACTCGGATGAGGATCGGAAAGTCCACGCAGGGCACACCGTTCAAGCGTGTAACATAGTGGGCTCCCTCCTCCGTAATCTCCAGGTCGTTCCATTCGCCGGGTTTGATCGCATGTTCGCACGCGGGGGTGCCCATCGCTACCCAGCCGCGATGACCATCTCATAAATCGAGCCCGTATTGCGAGTCTGTTCACTTCCACCTGCATACCTTCGATATCCGGTCCGGTTTGGGGCGAGTTGCCGGTAACGCGCGAGCGGTAAAGACACCGCTATTTCCCCTCTCAGGATTGAACTTTACTTGCAACACAAAATTGCTGAAGGTCTTCTGCGTAGTCAGATAGCCGTAATGTCCCGTGGTGCTCTTGCCCCTAAGATTGTGGCATCCTCAACGACCCACTTCTCTTGTCCGTTATTTAGCCAACCGTTGAGATCCTTACCATCGAAAAGGGCAATCCACCCTTTTCCCGCAGGCGCCTGAGCCCCCGCCTGCGATGCCAGCAATAAGCCAAACAAAGCCACGAGCAGACATCTCTATGTCGGAACTCCTTGTGCCCTTCCGCCTTTAGTAACCGGCCTGGTGGGCGCGACCCCTGCTGGTCCTGAATGAGCCGGAAGGGGATGATACATATCGGAAAGGAAACGAAATCTAGTAGAAGAAATCGCGGGGAGGCCTGCGAGCCCATGCTAGCGTAATTTGTGAAGTAAACCATACGGCACGCTTGGCAGGCAAACCGGCCCGATTTGGAAACTGTGAGTCACGACGGGGTGTTCCGCACCGGGCTCGCTCTCTTCCCCGACATTACCTCGGGGAAAAGTTGGACTTTCAGGGCCTATAATGGACTTAGCATGCGCGTCCTCGTTGTCGAAGATGAACGTAAGGTTGCGGGCTTCCTGGCCCGGGCACTTCGCGAAAATGCCTATGCCGTGGACGTGGTGGACACCGGAGAGAAAGGATTGGAGCTTGCCTTGGACAACTTTTACGATCTGGTGCTTCTTGATATTCTTCTACGCTGGGTTGAGCGGCGTCGAAGTTTAAAAAAGGCTGCGCCGAGACGATGTGTGACCTCCGATCTTGATGTTGACCGCCCGCAGCTTGGTTGAGCAACGCGTGGAAGGGTTGGACGCGGGCGCCGATGATTATCTGACCAAACCTTTTGCCCTGAGAGAATTGCTGGCTCGGGTGCGCGCGCTGATCCGCCGGGGGTTCAATAAGAGTGGGGCGGTCATCCGTTATGCGGAGGATCTCAAGCTTCATCGGCACCGGAGGCGCGCCCAGCGGGGACGTACGGCGATTCAGTTGACTGCCAAAGAGTTCGCGCTTTTGGAATTCTTTACGCTCCGTGCTCCCGAACCCGTAACCCGGAGTGAAATTGTCGAACACGTTTGGGACTGCCACTTTAACAGCGAAACGAATTCTTGTTCATGTTGCTGGATCGACCGTTTTGCGCCAAAAAGTTGATCAGGGCCACCCCACGAAGCTGATTTTTACGCTGCGTGGTTCCGGTTACCGCTTGGGGCTACCCAAATGATTCAGGCGCGCTCCCTCCGCTTTCGCATGATGGGGGTTCTCTGCGTGGTGGTGGGGGTCTTGC
>CAWGTQ010000049.1:0-41172 GCA_963825395.1 uncultured Acidobacteriota bacterium
CATAGCCGGAGGCTTTACGGTGGCTGGCCCCTCAAAAGGGGCGTGACCGCCACCGTCGGGTGAAGACCCCTCACCCGACCTCGTCCCTCGGCCACCCTCTCCCCACGGGAGAGGATAAGACTTTCAGCGCGCGCTAGCGCGCCCAGAACAACACCCGCCCTCTCCCCGGGGGAGCGGTGTAGAAGCGCGCGGATCGTGAGGGCATTAGGTGCAAGGATCGTTGGTAGGATGTCCGAAATAGGGGGAATGTGCAAGGTTCATGAGTAAGGATTATGTGAAGAGACAATATAACGTCCGCATTACCGCTGGCTTCAGCAAGCTAAAAACGGACAATTAACCCCTAGAAAAACCTGCCGAAGGCCCGAAAAACTGAGGCCAAGAGGTAGGGAGAAAGCCTTTGCGCGCGTCCTAGGGCAACGTCGCACAAAGGCGATACCGATAACAGACATGATACCCGTGAGAACGCAGACGAAGCGTGAGACGCGTAAAATCTCAAATCAAGAACCGAATTGACAGAGCGCAGAAAACGACATCCAAGGTCGCGAGGCCCTCCCGCAGCTCGCGCCAATCGGAGAGGCCAGAAGAAACGAAAAGGCAAAATCACCTCCAGAAACTAACAAACCGCAAATACTCAGCCCTTCACGTCTGTTTCGCTCCATTCGTCAGGCTGTTGTAGGCGGTCAAGCGCACCTGGCCGGAGGTGCCAAGCTGGTTGATAGTGTTCACCAGCGCCTTAGCCAAGTCATTCATCGTACCCACCATCGGCCCATACTGGTTTAGCACGATGCTGGGGCCTCGGCTGCCACCGCCGCCGCCCGATCCGGGGCCACCGCTTCCCGGCGAGCCGCCGTAACTCGACTGGTTGCCGCCTGTACTGCCGCCCCCACCACCACCAGAAGACGCCTTTGATGAGGTCCCCGCCGCTTCCGCGAACAAACCCGAAGCTAGGGCAAATTCCGCCCCCGCCCAATAATCCTGCATGGCAAACGCCGCCACAGACTTCGCGGCGTAATAGACCGACTCGATGATAGCCCGCTCTTTGTAGGTCAGAATCGCCGCCGCCGCGATTTGCACCATGCCTGCAATTTGTTGCTTAGGGTCAACGGTCTCGCCTTTATCAGCGTCATCCTGCGCCTTTTGCGCCATCTGCGCCATCGCCTGCGCGGATTGGAGGAACTTCTGTGACGCGGCGCTACTCTTACCACCCGCGTTCTCGAAGCTGGCGGCCAAGCCATCTATAGCAATTTTGGCGAAGTTAGCCGCTGAAGCTACCGTACCCACTTGCGTTTTAGATGCCGATGCCGCCTTTTCATCGCTCAACACACTAATCAGCTTGTCGTAGCCTTGAATCAGCAAAGGCAATGTAGCGTAGGTTTCTTTCTCTTGCTGGAGTTCCCACAGCGCAAAGCTATCAATCGCACCATCGGTGGCCTTCGTGATGCCATCAATTTTGGGCCTCAACTGGTCAAGTGTCGGCCCATAAGTAAGAAACGAAGAACTCCCTTGATTGCCACGGGTCCCGCCCGCAGCTCCAGCCGCACCAGCGCCCGCTCCGGCTCCCCCGCCGCCTTCCGATGGAAGCAGCGATTTTAGACGGTCTTCGATTCTCTTCTCAGTTAAGGCCGCATCAGTTTCTAGGTCATCAATGGCCTTTTTCATCTCCAGCGCAGATTCCTTAAAACCTTCCCCTACCAACGGCAACTTGCCAACTAAGGCAAACAGTTTCTCGAAAGGAATTTCGATAAGCACGGTTGCCTGATCGCTCCATATACGCCATTCGTCGCCAGACCCAAAAACTAGCCCAAAAAGAGCCGATATCGTGGGCATTACAATTCGATCAAGGGATTCCGAAAGGCCCTCCCAAGTAGCCTTCATGTGGTCGATCTGTAAAGTATAAAGGCGCGCACGCTCTGCGGCGTCCTGGTCAAAGTATGTCCCTAGCTCTTTTGCCCGCTCTATCGCAGGGGAAAACCCTTCCTCTGCCAGAAGCTTTAAAACTTGGATGTTATCCTGCCATCCCCGGCCCAACAGCGCCTGAAGCTCACGGTTTCGTTCTCCCGCGTCGGTGAGAGCAAAAATGCGGTGCAGCACGGTCTGCATCTGCTCATCTACAGGCTTCAGTCTCAAACTCTGAAGCTCAGTTGTGGTGAAAAGCTCCGTTAATGCGCCCTTCCCGCTATCGGCAGCTTTTGCAAGATTCACTGTGGCGCGCGCGAAGGCGGTGCTGAGAGACTCAAAACTTGAGCCGGTTTCGTTCGCCAGTGCCCGCACTCCCGAGAGCGCTTGGGCGCTCATCCCCGTCTTTTCGCTAGCCTCGTATATTTGAGTTCCCGCCTCAGCCGCCTTATCGGCAAGCTCTTTCATGCCGCCGCCCAAGCCGACGATAACGCCTAGGGCGATTCCAGTCGGTCCGGTGATTGCCTTCATCGCCCCAGACCAGATATTTGTAAGCTCACCAGCTTCCGCCACCGCAGCGGCATTTAATTCTTCCATTCCCGCAATCGCTTTGGATGGATCTGCCGCAATCTCGAACGCGAGGCCAAGGGTATTTTCACTCATAGGTTTCCGTCTCGGCGCTACTGCCGAGCTTCCTCTAAGCGCCTTTCATGCTCCCAGAGCGCCACTGCGCACGCCAGATTAAACTGCTGTGCCAGTGGCGGCATCATCAGAAGGTCGCTTGGCCACTGGCCGAACAGGTGCGCCGCCCTTCCCATCAGAATCATTTGCTCGGGATTTTCCCGCGCGAAAGGTAGCGAGATCGACGCCGTTAGCGTCGATCTCCCCTCCAGCCCATCGGGCGATGAAGATGGCGTCCACCAAACGAATTCGGTCTGGATGCAGTTCCCCTGCCTCGGGCTCCATACATACCCTTGGCCGCACGCAGACTTCACAAAGCAGTCCGTAATAGGTCGTCGCTAGCGCTTCCACGTTCTGAGCCTGCCCGTCCGTACTCTCATCAGGAGCCTGTTGCTTTGCGGCAATTGACTGCGCTACTGGGAGATTCTTGAATTTATACGCCAGCCTCGGATAGCGCAGTAAGAAAGTGTTCCCCGAAGGCAGCTTAACCTTATGCTCGCCCCCGGCCGGCGCGAAAGCGTAATCCTCCGCGCGGCAAATCCCATCATCGCGCGTTGTGTTTTCAACCTTCGGCTCTGCCTCTTTCTGCTCTATATTTCTAACATGCGGGAGATGCTTCATTGGACCCTCGTCGAAATCGGCTGGCAACGCGCCAGCGCCGCTTTTGATGCGGCTTCCAAGATAATTTGAAAAGTCTTCAGCACGGCGCGAAGGGCAACGATCTGGTCTTCCTCGGAAAACTCCACCAGTGGCGCTGCCAATTTACCCGGCGCACCAATTTCGAGACGGCGTAGCGCCGCGCGAAGGGCAGCGACCTGGTCTTCTTCGGGAAACTCCACCAGCGATGCCACGGTATGACCGTCCTAATCCTTAATCGACAAAAGCTTGACTTCGCCTCTCTTCGGCTCTTCAGCCGGAAGAGGAAGGCGCGCCACGGCCTGCGGGCCAGTCATCCGATTAGGCACGCGAATCGCTAAAAAAAATTCCGCGACATCAGGCACGAGGTGATGCACGCCGCGTGAGTATTCGGAGCCTTGGTAAGTGATAGGGTGAAGCACTTCGACTATCATGGTGTTCGATCTGGCAGCCGTCGCGCTAGCTTGATCTTTCCTTCCATTTTTCGGCATCTATTTTCTCCTCTCTGCCGCTGTCCTTATGAGATTAGTCCATTCCAAGGGACGCCTTGCGAGCTTCCTCCCATGCGGCTCGGCCCTCAGCGGTCAGACCGACTGCATATTGAGCCTCACGCGCAGTGTCGCCCGATTCCTCCATGCGATTCTTCATCAACCGCAGAAATCGCTGCCCCGCATCGGTTCGCGCAAAACTGAAACCAAGGCCAATTACGTTCGCGATATCCGGCAATGACCACTCTGAATTCCCGCCCATTTTTCACCTCCTGAAAAGTAGGCCGCACCTTTAATCCCAGGCCAAGGAGTGCGCAAAGATGAACGCAGGCTCTCCCGAATGGCAGAAAATTCGGGTTCCTGTGAGGGATGCACAGGGTTGCGCCAGCCCGAAAGGTGCGGCCCCACTCCCCCATCACGCGGGAGAGAAACCGCTCAAACATCTCTTGCCTTCATCCCCTTTGATAAACCGACCGCACGGAATCTCCGATTTTCTCCACGCGGGATACTCGAACTTCGATTGTCTCGCCGGAGCGGATAGCGCCACCCGGCATTGTTTCCGTCGAATGCGCCAACCTGCGTTCTTCCTTTGAACGAATTTCCGAAAGTTGCTTTGCGGTTAGGTTGACCTGGTCGCCGCGCCGGAACGCTCCGGCGTTCGCCAGCGTCTCTTCGATGAAAAGCACATCATCCTGCACCCTATATGGCTCCATCGTTATGCGCCCGGTTCGATTGTCACCCAGAAAGGCGTCCACCCATTCTTCGCTTGCGCCCTCAATGTCTTCCTGGAGGGGTGCCCTCAGAGCCGCGAACCGGCTGCTATCTAGGCCATCAGAGGCAAACGTAAAGTCGAGCTTGGCCGCAAGCCCCCCCATTCTCCCCGTCATGTCGGAGCGCTTTTCTAACATGCCCAGTAGCGTTCGGGCGGTCCTGGCCAACTCCCGATCAACCTCCAATCGCTCAAGCGCCAATTCCGCCAGAGCCTTTTGATGCTCTACCCGCGCCTTCATCTCTGTGGGCCTTGGGTTGGTCAAGGCGTCAATCTGCGCTTGGATGCGCTCTCGCGCGGGCTCAAGGGCGGAGAGTTTATCTTTTTCATCCCTCACCTTGGAGGCGCTCTTAGGGATTAATTCTGTGGCCCACCCCTCCCCCGCGACTGTAGTATTAGACAGACGTTCAATTTCCGCTTGCGCATTATCTATCAGCGATTGGCAGTGGCGGATTTTTTCCCGAAGGGTCCAGAGTTGTTTCCGCAACCCAAACTCTGCGCGATAACTCTTCTGTGAACGCGCCGAAAATCCCTTGCCCTTTAGCCTCTTTAAGAGATTCACTTCGCCCCTCTCTGCGCTATGCGGCCCTTGTTGCGCGCCGCCTTTTGCTCCCTCACCATTCCACAATCAGCAAGCACTGTGTGCCTGCGCCGATATAGAGGTAAGCATTGTTCGCGTCAACCCCGAGCTTTCCGCCCGCAAAGGAGTACGTAGGATCAGGCGTGCCCTGGGATGTGTCCATCGAGACCAAAACACCCAACGCGCCGTTTCCCACGGGAGAAGCGAACGCCAGGAAAGGAAGACGTGGAAGTGACGCGGGCAAAGCAACTGTGTTCGCCGCATTCTCCGTAAGCCCTGTGACGGCATAGACATCATGCGTCGATATAGGTGTGTCTTGAAACCTGATTATCCTTTTAATCAATGCCATCTGTGCGCCCATCTCGCAAACCTCCAGTTACAGATTTACTGACAACCCTTCCCGCAGCCGCGCGGCTCCATTCGGTAAACGTCCGCCGTCAAGCCCTTTCGCCCGGCTCCATCGGACTTCGCGCGGGCCGATTCTTTCCCGGCAATCCTCTTGGAGCCGCGCCCGCAAGAAGTTTTTGAAGCTCTCTGCCGGATAGACCACCGCGCCCCCCGCCTTCAGCGTGAACGGAGGCCCCTGCGGTTTCAGTCGCCAATCCGCCAACACTTTTCGAGAGACCTTGAGCACCGCCCCTACTTCCGCTGGCGTCAGGAATTGCGCCGTCAAAATGGAAACTACTTCGGAAGTGGGCATCGTCGAATTAGGCATTACCGCCGCGCCGGTCATCTCGCCTCTTTTATCGCTTCCCGTGTTGCGACGCCCAACCTATCCAGCCAAGCCCGAAGGTCACGCAGCCTGTACCGCGTGTGCTGCCCTGCGAGCTTCACATAGGGCAAATCCTTTCGCCACCGCTTGCCGCGCCAGCTCCGCAACGTGTTGATACTCACCCCTAGAACCGCAGCGACTTCACGGGGAGTCAAAAGCTTCTCGCGCTGGATGATCTGGTCAAGGATCTGAAACTCCGAAAACGCGCTAGCAGCCAAAATTTGAGGTCCTTCGGGAGTTTGCGCCCCTATGGGACCCGATGGCCCGGCTACCGCGCGGTAACACGCCTGCTGAGGCTCGTCAAGGGCATCTGACGCGGCCACTGGCAAAGCATTTGACCGTCTCGCCGGTCTGCGCCGATTGTGCGCCCGATACCGATGCTGGGGATCAAGGTAGCGCTGCCCCGGCCGAGTGGGTTCAAACTCCGTTTTGCACCCGCACATGCAAACCATGTTGAGGCTCCCGGCCTCAATCCTCTGCCTTCTCACCCTTGAAAGCCGCGCCATGGGCGATATCGTCCACGATCTGAGCATCCGAGTCGCGGCTCACATCCGGCATTCTGACTTCGGAATTCGGAATCACTTCTCTCTCCGCCGCAACAGCCGCCCGGTTCGCTTCCTCATCCGCCTTTGCGCTGATCGCTCTCGCCGCCTTGATTTCACCTTGCAACTCCTGGTCGGTAAAATCCGTTCCGTCGAGCCGCATCCGAATCAAGCCCCTCAATGGAAGCGGAAGCCGCGAATCTTCCAACGCCGCAGACAGCGCCGCCCGCCGCTCCTTGATGTAGTGCGCTTCCAACCGCATTTTCAAACCCAGTAGAGCTTTCCATTCGTCATCTTTCAGCCGCGCCGTCCGGTTCGCCTGACTCAAGGCGCGGCGTAGTGGCTCGCTGTTCAAAACCAACGTGCGCATCAATGGCGCTCTCGCCTCAGTTCGCTAACGAGCCTCTTCCGCCTTCACTCCCGATGCGGGGAACTGCGCCAGCACGGTCCCAATGATCTTGCAGCCCGCTATAAGGCGCATCTGCCGCGCCGCCCGCTCGATCCTCTGCTTCGCAAACGACAAGCTTTCGTTGAAATCGCAGATAAGCTCCGGGCTCGGATACCATTCCCCGGTATCCTTTCCGGCTGACTCCCCGGCAGCAAGTTTTGGCTTAAACTCTTGCGCTGTGGCAATCGGCCCCTGCGTAGCGACACTTCCAGCGTCACTCCCCGTGGCCTGTGGTTCCGTCCAAATCCCGATGGTCGTCGGCTCTGATGCGCACACGTTTTCGATCAACGGCACGAAATCTGAGAACCACTGGATTCTCCCGGACACGCGCCGCTCATCACGCAGATAAAAAGCCCCCACCCGAAGGCCCGCCAGCCAGGACGGATAATCCTCCCCCTCACCCGTGGCGGCAAATTCCACCAGTACGAGCTTTCCCAAGAACGGGAATAGAGTGTTTCCGCCAGCGTCGAAGGCGTCCACCACCGCTTCGCTTTTTTCGAGCACAAAACAGAAAGTGGTAGATGGATGCAGAATCATTACGGAAGGCATGGGGAGCAGTTTGCCAGTCCCTTCATTCCCTCGAACCGTCCGCCGAACCTTGGCAATCGGGATGACTTCGCGCGGTTCGATCTCTTCTGTCAGAAGTTCTCGCGCTAGTCCCAGCAAGGAAGGAAGGTGTTGCCCTGCTCGCCCGAGGAAGTATTTCCTATCCTCACCTGTGGCCAGCTTGGCTAATATCATACCCATGCAGGGGTCAGGCACCATTTTCCCTGACTCCCAATCGCGCATTGTTGATTGAGAGAGGCCCAACTTGGCTGCTAACATGGCCTGACTGAGGCCAAGTCCTTCCCGAAGTTTTCTAATCCGCTTTGCAGTTTCAGGAACCTTCATACCGGCCTTTCCTTTTAATATTTTTCGCTTGCAAGCATAAGCGAAGTATACTAACATCACCAAGAACATTGATTTGTCCGAACATCGGAGAGGAGATAGGTAGGATATGCGAACACCAAGCGAGACGGACTTGGAATTCAGACGGCTGGTCGCTAAGGCAATCAAGCGCTGCCTTCACCACAAACGCCGCGAAGACATAGCAAAAGAGTTAGAGTTTCTGGTGAAGGAACCTGTCTCAAAGTACGACCTGGACGAGTTTACACGGCCCACACGCGGGAAGATGTTTCCAGGAGCATGGGTTAAGGCCCTTTGCCAGGTCACTGGCGATCACGAATTAGAGCGCTATGCGCTATGCGAGCAATGCAAGGGTATTTTTGCGGCTGGCGAGGGTATGGCGAGGCTACTCAAAATCAACAGCAAGAGGAAGGCTTAGAAAGCACGTAAGACGGGGCCGCCCACTGTCGTAAGCAGTGAACGGCCCCTAACCTCACAAAGTGCATTGGAGGTGCACCATGAAGGCTAAAAAAATCGTACCGCGAATCATCGCAACATCGCAAGAGCAAGTAGACGCCGACGTTCAGAGAATCCGGGCAGCGGGGGATGCTATGCTTGAGGCCGCCGAAGCTGGCGACATGGAGGCAGAACAGACCTTGCGCGATCTGACCGCCGACATACAAAAGGCCCTCGCTACCGTCAAAGCTCAAACGAGGGAGTTGAACTGTTCCAACCGCGCCGCCATTGCCGAGGCGCTAAACTCCCTACGCCGCCTTGAGCAAGTGAGCGATACCAAGACGGCCTTGCAAGAGGCCACATCCGGCCTTTTCCGCATCATCGAAGAGGCCCAAAACCGCATCCTGAAATTGACCGGCGCGCCCGGAATCATCTCTCAAGCTGAAATTGCCGCCGCCCGCGCTATGGCAAACGAGTGGATGAATCGTTCCTTCGCGGAAAGGATGTCGGTATACTGCGCCCCGAACTACTTCGCCATTCTCAAATTACAAGAACGTTTTGACGCGGGATGGCTTGTTGAACCCGGCACAGCCGAAGTGAAGTACGACCGCACGGGGGTTTTCTGTGTCGGGGATAGGAGCGTAAAATCTCCGCGCGCTCGCCGCTCGGAAACCTCACAGGCTACCGGCTCCCGCGCCGCCCGCCAAGCTGACCCCGAAACCCCGAGCGCTGAAACCCTGCAATCCTGGTTCGATCTGCCGAGCGACCGGCCCCCCGATCTGCCCGGCCCGGATGCCAAATTGAAAGGAGAGTAGAAGTGGAAAAGCAGAACGCAAAGTATAAATCGATCTACGATGCTGCTGAAAAGTTGCAGAATGGGGACTGGCTCAAAGTCACGTTGCCGTGTGAACGAGAGCGACGCTCCGTCTGCTGTGCACTCAACAATGGTGGTCTGGAAACAAAGTCAGGGGGAGAAAAAATCATCCTGGTGCGACCGAAGCAGAAGTTTTTGATTGAGGTAGTTCCTGGTCTCGGCAGCCAAGACTTGCAGGCAGCCCCTACAGATGAAATGCTCCCAAACTTCAACGGCTGCTGGCGGAACTAGGTTTCTAGGGCGGGCTCCCCCCGCCCTTTCTTTTGATCTTCACTTCCGCGATTCATAAGATGACACCAAAGGAACATACTTTCTTGGCAGTTTATCAGCCTTTCCTTTTGACACTCTTTCCGACTGTCATTATGTTTATATTGTTTGTTTCCGTCATATTACTTTTCACGATTGTCAGGTTCGTCAGAGCCGAAAAATGCCCTGCGGAGGTCCAACGCGCCCGCCGAAAATTATTCTTCCTTTGGAATCAGCCGCCTATCATGCCCTCGCCGCAAAAGCAAGGGCAAAATTCGCCAGCCCTACCCTTCGGCTGTAAAACACTGTCCTAATCATTTGGCCTCGCCATGTCCGAATTAAATCGCCCTTTTCTTCGCCCTGCGAGCCAACCGCTCGCCATGTCCGGATTATAACTACTTGATATTAATAGCTTTATAGTTGCAGTTGCCTAGGGTTGCCCGCCATGTCCGAATTATAATCAGACTTGGTGTCCCCCCCCCCACGTACTTTCAATAACTTAACGTGGGGTTAATTCGGACATCGACACATCCTTACTCACCATCCCTGCACCGCCAATTTTTCGCCCGCGTTGAAAACACACCACATCCATGCAATGACGCCGAGATCAAGATACAATGATCTGTGCACGGTCTCAAGCGGGTGGCAGCCCTACGCCGCCGGGTGAGGGGTCTTGTCCCCCACCCCAAATCCCGGAACTGTCAAACTGCTACTGCCGCCCCGGCAGAGCCGGGGGGTCTCCCAACGGACTAGAATTCGGTTGTTCGCCTGGGCAACTCCTGGCCGATTCCAGACAGCCAGTTCCGGCCATCCAAAGTGGTTAGCCACAGTCCATGTTTGTTTGCGCGGAAGGAGTCACTGGTGGTGTTGGCGCACAAGAAAGTGATGAACGTCTGGCCAAAATTCTTTCATCTCGTAACTCAGGGCATCCCACCCAATTTGTGTTACCCAAATATTGATATTGCTGCTGAGCGTCCGGGGGCCGGGATGATAGGCGTTGGAAATTGCCGCAGCCATGCCGTTACCGAGAATTTCAGATAGGTTGAACTGAGCGATTCCCACGTCCGAGCGCGTGACCAAAACCCTTGTGCCGGCGTACCATGCACGGTGGAAAAAGCCTCCTTTCCCCATCTGGTAGAAGCGCGGGTCTTGGTGCAGCGCAGCCGGAAAGGCCGCGCTCGTCATAAAGTCTCCGAGCGCGTTGTCGGTATATGCTAATCCGTAGCGTTTGGCATAGCCCTTAAACCCCTGTCCAAACGTGGGGTCCGTATTGCTGGCCTGGTTGACAGCAGCTTCCAGGCCAATGAACGCGAATACAACCGGATCGAATGTATCCTTGGCCACCAATTTGAATTTTTGCCCAGTCGTAAGCGCCGGCAACGAGGAGGCGTTTTCCACGGTCAAGTAGTTGGGCAACGTCCAGAGGATTCTGTCATTTTGCGGAATGTTGGGATCCGGAGGGGGCTGGCTTTGAGCGGAGCCGTCATTCGTAGATGTGGTTTGAGCTGTGGGCGGAGGGGGGACCAGCCCGGGCTGTTGCGCCCATAGTTTATGAGACAATCCCGGCCTAAAAACGAAAACCACCGCCAGGACGGTGCCAAAAGGCCAAGGGTTTCGTTTAATCATCCGTCCAGTAATCTTCACTTTTACGGATGGGCGCACTAAGCCCCCCTCAACAGGCCGTTTTGCGGCCCAGCCCTGTTACAACTTTGCGGCGGCCAGCGTGGTAAAGGAATCCGCTGGTCGATCATGTTGAAAAACAGCGAGCGTAGCGCGCACTCGTTTTGTAGGTCCGTAGCCCTGGGGAACGGTCAGCGAGAACAGCCCACTACTCGCTTGGGAGCTCAAGGCAACAATTCAAGCATCCTCGGTGTTTCCGTGTCTGGTCACAATTGCTCACTTGGGCGGAAAATTACGCTGGAACCGGGATACGGGACTCGGATTCGGGGCGCGGGGCTCGCGATAGGGGAAACGGGAATTGGGGTTCCAGGCTCGGGACCAACTGTTGGCCGTCGGCTGCTCGTTGGTCCCGGCACCAAAAGCCGCTAACTTGGTACTTGCACCATTCGTCGACGGAATAAGAAAATCAGCGTGGCCAAGCCCAATAAGTCCGCAGCGAAAAGGATGGGGGCAGATGACTCGGGAGTCATGACCAAGAATTCCTGCGGCCGGCCATCACCTGCCGGTTGGGTGCCACTGATGGGCGTGAGGATCTCAAAGTTGGAAAATTCGCCTGTCGAATAGGTTTGAGTTGCCGCCGAATTAATCCACGCCTGCGCCGAGGGGTCGTTGCTCAACGCGCTCGGCTCAAAAATGCCCCAGATGGCGTAGCTGATATTGGATATGGAAGCCGCATTGGCTGGATTGTACATTTGCTCAACCAGCCAAGCCGCTTCCTCATAATCCTGCAATTGGCTGGCGGAACCGTTTACTCCAAACAATACGGTGGGGGAACTGGCGTTCAGGCTGGAGAAGGAGTAGACATTCGCCTTCCAAGACTCACCAACGTAGATGTCGTCGCTGAAATCATCACATACCGCTGTGGTGATCGTCGTACTGCCATTTATTGCGAAGGGATACGCGCCGGTGTAAACACCGCCCAAGTTTGGCTGGCCGCTAGGGATTGGCTGGAGCGTCATCGTGACTTGCTGACCGAAGGCCACCGGCGCACAACCCAGCAGCGCCACGACCATCAAGATCCAATACTTTCTCACGATATTTCGCATCACTTTTTCCTCCACTTTCTCGGGGATCGACCCGCTCCCAAACAAGATTCTTCAGCCTAGCTCCAATCTCTAACCCATCATCCGCACTGACGGAGCGAACGCCGGGGTAGAGCCGAAACCCTACTTTCTCCTTGAACCAAAGGCTGAGAATCTCTACTGCTATTTGTACCGGACCTCGAAATGGCTGTCAATGCAACCAAAGGGCAGTTGCGTTGCCCAATGGTATGGCAAACAGTAAATTTTGGATTGGTACTTCAGGGCAAGCCGGGAGCCTCGGTCACTAACCTCGCAGCCATGGAGTTTCCCTTCGATGACGAAGCGGAAGGCCGGAATCCCACTCGCAAGGGATCGGGTCGAGGTGCCGGAAATGGGATTTGGGATTCGGAGCCGGGCTAACTGTTAGCTGTCGGCTGTGGGCCGTTAGCTAGTTTCTGGAACCTGATAACTGCAGGGAGTGTAGCGCTGACCTGTTTTGTGGTCCGCGGTTCGTCCCCCAATGACAGCAGAAAGCCGTGGATCTAGAGGGCAGGTCGGCGCTACGCTGGCTCAGGTCACCCTCATTTCCGGGCGATATGCATCATGATCCCCGTTTGAGCCGATCCCCTCGGATGCACCATTGCCCACAGGCACAATGATAGGCGTGCGGGAAGGATTCAAGGCCTTGCTCCCCGCCACTTCATCTGTGGTGGAAGGTCCCGTGCCACTGGTCAGCAATTTATTCAGAACCGGGACACTCGCGCGATTCGCCTCCACAAAGTCCACGCCCAGCGCCGTCAGAGTAAAATCTGAGTTGTCCGCCTGGGTGATGTATTTTTTGTTCCAGAGATACCATATCGTAAATTGCAAATATTCGCGGGGAAACCCCATGCGCATTTCGACCTCGGCCAGTGAAACTTCCGGGGTGTAGGGTTTTGTGCGGCGCTGACTATAGAGCAGCGCCAGCACCGCCACCCGCCGGTTCAACTCGCCGTCGATGCTGTCCATAAAATCAATCGAAGTGGATAGGGGGACCGGCTGGGGCGCCTGCTTTTTGTAAGTCGCATCGTATTCGGCACGGCGCTCCGGATCGGACAATACGTCATACGCTTGCTTCAACTGACGGAACTTTTCAGCATCGCCGGTCCCCGGGATGTCCGGGTGAAGTCGGCCCGCCAAAAATCGATAAACGCGGTTGATGGTGGTGGGCTCGGCATTGGGGCTGATTTGGAGGAATTCGTAGTAATCCAGATTTTTCATCATGTTCTCTCCGGCAGGGTGCGTATCCTACAGAGCTCCTCTGCGCGTCCACGGGATATATCGGCGAGCTGACTATTGCGCATTAAACATTCAACACGGTCTGGGTCAGGCTTAGGGTGTTAACCCCCTACCACCGGTTCGCCAAGGCGTGCTTGCCTTCGGCGAGATTGTCGCATCGGACGAAGTGATCGACCAACGGGCAGCATCCCATCGAGAGTAGACGAATAGACAGCGTCTGAGCCACGGCTAGCATGTTCCAAATCAGATTTCCTGCGTCAACGGTGGGGGACGTAGAACCTCCTAGTAGCTTTAACCAACAGTACTGCTTGTAACATGAGCGCTGGATTAGGCCAATAGTACGGGGGTACTGGGACTAGAATACTGGCGGTGGTCGAGTTACAACAATTCTGCGTTGGACACACCAACGCTGGCGGCGCGCCTCATCCATATTGAGGGCGTGCCGTAGCCGCTGCGGCATCGGAGATGAGAATAGCCACGGTCAGGACGGGTCGCTCCGGCGACACCGTGGCCCGCTGGCTATTGGATATCCACGGCGTAGTTCAAAATAATGACCTTTGCCGCTCTACCCTTGGCAGTGATCGCGTCCAGCGGCACCTTTATGCTTTCATCTCTCGCCGCGTCGCAGTCGCCTACTTCGTCGCCCTCTTGGGTATAAAGCGTAAACTTGCCGTCGGCCTTGCTCGGGGGTTTGGGAGCCCACAACCCGAAGCCGTAGCTACCCGCGCTGACGGAAATGCCGCACACGGAAATCTTGGTTTCTGAAAAGAGCATGCCGGAGTACTTCAGCCGAACTCCCCGCGAGGAACCAGAAGTATCGAGCAACCCCATGATCACCCGCGCCCCTTTGTCAGTCTTCAGCAAAACGGTGTTGGGCTTGCGCACAGGAAGATGAATTCCTTCCAGTTCAAAATGGTCGGGTACGGCTTTGGTGAAGGCTTCACCGGTAACCTTTTCGAACCCACCTTGCGCGCGCGCCGAGTTCGGCCAAGCCGCCAACAGGAAAGCTATGTACGCGATAACCACTAACGTCTTCTTCATGGATTCTCCTCCTTGGAAACGTGCCAGCATATGATGAGATAACCCGAGGCCATCCAAGAAAGGCGAAGTGTATCACGAATTGCGCATGGGTTCACCGCCCCCTCCGTAAGATTATTGCTTCGCGCGGCGAGACTCGTCGGGGATGGGCTGCCCTTACTTTCAGGACCAGCGGTTCTCAAAAAGATTGGGGGGCAATAAGCAGGCTTAAGGAAAGGGCACCATGGAAACAGCAATGCCTTGACCATCGTGGTAAGACGCCAAAACCATCGGACTCGGCGATCGCACGGCATGAAGCAAAAAACAGTATAAGTGCGTCGCGCCAAGGCTCGCGAAGTGACTTCGAAACGCTCGTTCGACGTCTTCCCCAGCGCCGCCTTCCATGACGATCCCGACGAGCTGCTTCATGGTTTTCCCTTCGAGTTCCTCACGGGTGCGGCAGTCGACAATGATCGCGAGGCTCGAATCCGCAGCCATCTCTTTGAACGCGGCTAAATCCGGGCCCTCGCCAGTCCCCAAAACCGCGCCGATCGCCTCGCACCGGCCGCCCGGGGCGAGGGCCTCCGGCAACCCGGCCATCAAGCGGCGCACAATCCCCAGCCCGTCGCCCCCGCCGTCCGCGAACCGCGGATACCGCACCCCCGGCGGCACCGGCATGAACGGAGGATTGCAGGAAATCACGTCGAAGCTTCGCCCCGCCACCGGCCCAAGGAGATCGCCGTTGATCAGTTCCACCTTGTCCGACAGTCCATTCATGGCGGCGTTGACCCAGAACAGCTTCGCGGCTAGGGGCTCGATCTCGACCGCCGTTACGCACGCCGCGGTCCGGGCGCATACCAACGCTTGCGTCCCGACGCCGGAACACAAGTCCAGCACGCTGCCCTTCGCCCCTACAAGCATGCGGCTGAGCTGAATCGAGTCATACCCGTAGTAGAACTTTGCCGAGGCCGACACCTTTTCGCAGAACAGCCACAGTCCCAGGTGGAACACCAGCCGGTAAGCAGGCGCGACCCTGTCCCCGATCCGATTCACCAGGCCGAGCGCTTCGACCGTCGAGAGCAGTTCGTTCGGCACACACGCTTCGAAGTCGCGCCTCTCGACATCCTTGCCCTCGTCGAACAGGCGCGCCAGTACCTGGAATCTCACCTCAATCTGCGGGGGCTCACCCTTCGGATCGCGGATCAACACTCGTTCCAGTCCCGCTTCCGCCAACAGGTCCTTCCACTGGATTAGCGCGCGTTCTTGTTCACTTGTGAGCATCCTCAACTCATCGCATATCGGTCAGAGCCTGCGATACTTAAGTTTGTAATGCAACGTTTTCAGAACGTTGGATTGCTTGGAGCCTGCGTTTATTCCACCCAATACAGAAGCCGAAGAAACTGCCCCGCTTCATCAATCACCACCATTGCGTCGAAGATTAGCGCCCAAACCCCCAAACGTCCGATCAATGTTCCCAGGACTTCCTGTGTCACAACGCCTTAGGGCAACGAAGACGGACGCCTAAAGTGAACTCTGTTTGCAATTATTCATCGACCTTCTAAATCCACTTTATCGAGCATTACTTCGATTGTCCACAGCCGACGCCATTTTCGGCAGCCCGTTGCTTGCTCGAATGAGCCTCCAATTCCCACACGTTTCTTCGGGAAATCGCAGACCCCGTAAACCGGGATGTGCTCCGCCCTCCAACTTGGCCAATCAACGCAAGTCACGCCAATCCGTACCATAAAGATAATCTATGGGTAAAACCATTGCCAGATTCGTTGGGCGTCGTTAACAATAGAGGGGTTGGGCTTTCACTCAGTTCAAATCTGAATCCGAGACCGAAACAGCTTTCCGGCGCGACCATGTCGACGTCTCCGTAGACTTCAGCTTGAACACACTTTCCGGAATTCCCGGCCACAAGGAGATGCATGAGCAACGAACTGCACAACCACTTAGAACTCCCCTACAGCGAATTGGAAGATTTGAACCTGCGTGCCAAGGAGCAAAGGCAGAAGCGCGTTCCGCAGGAGCAAATTCAAGCGGACCGCCTCAAGTACCTGACAGAAGAGAAACAGATTAAAGCCGTGACAGTGCTTTTCAGTGACCTCGAAGGCCGGCTGCACATGCTCGATTACGACAAGAAATTCTTCATCAAGAGCTGGGATAACCTGACCTTCGACGGCTCTTCGATCCGTGGCTTTGCGGCACAACACGAGAGCGATCTGCGGCTCGGAATCGATTGGTCAGCTTTCTACTGGGGACCTTCGGACATCTTCGGAGCCGGGAAGGTCATGGTGTTCGGCGAGGTCATCGATAAGGATGGAAAGCCTTATCCCGCCGACCTTCGCGCCGTCCTGAAGGCTTATGCCAAGAGCCTTTATGAGAAGGATGGCTACACCTTAAACGCCGCCAACGAAATCGAAGGCTTCATTTTCCAGGGGGTTGACGCCGAGCGGCACTATCACGAAACCGGCAAGTTCGAGTACGTCAGCGCAGGGGGCTATTATCACTCCCTTCCTGGCGACACGCTGCGCACGTTCATCGATCGCAGCGCCGAAGTGCAGCGGGCGATGGGCTTCGAAAACGAGAAGGACCACCCGGAAGTGGCACCCTCGCAGTTCGAAATCAACTACGGCTATGCGGAAGTGGTGGCCGCGGCCGACCAAATCCAGATTTACAAACTGATCTGCCGCCAGGTCGCCACCAAGATGGGACTCAGTGCTTGTTTCCTGCCCAAACCGATTGTGGGTGTAAATGGCAGTGGCATGCACTCTAACGTGTCGATTACGAAGGACAACAAGAACCTGTTCTGGGATCCCGAAGGCCTGGAGAAAATGAGCCCCTTTGCCTGGCAGTTCGTTGACCGCATCCTTACCCACGGCAATGACCTGTGCTTGATCATGAACTCCAGCGTTAATGCGTATCGCCGTCTCGATCCGCACTTCGAAGCGCCGAACCAGCTCAAAGCCTCGGCCGTGGATCGCGGGTCGATGGTCCGAATTCCTTTAGGAAATTCGCGTAGCGCCCGGCTGGAAGTGCGCGCGGTCGCTCCCGATGCCAATCCCTACTTGCTGCTGTATTCCATCTTCAAAACTGGCATCGAAGGCGATATCGCCAAGGTGGAGAATCTCCGCAACGCAAACCGCTTCCTGCCCGATAACATTTACGATGCCATTAAGAACTTCCATGATGCCGAGTGGACCACAGAACTACTCGGTAAAGACGTTAAAGGCAGGTTTGCCGACTTGAAAAAGGCCTCCGCGGACCGCTGCCCGCGATTGCTCGGAACGGTGGTGAAGTCGCCGGAGGTTCAGTTCCATCACGAAGTCTATACGCAATTCCTGTGGAATCTCTTTTAGCGTCAATACCCGTCGGAAAGGAGCGCCTCGGATGAAGTGTAGCGCGGACCTGTTCTGTAGGTCCGCGGCTTTTCCTTGTCCGTAGGGTACGAGCCGCGGATCTACAGAACAGGTCCGCGCCACACTTACTTCTGAAATCGTTGCTGGGTAACCCCCTCACCCTTCCAGCCCCGGCTGGAGAAAGCGCCGTGGCGGTCCACCCTCTCCCCCAAGGGGGCGTGGGCAGTAAGTCTTTTTGCCCCGAAGCTTCCTGAATACCGCCGTGCGCCTCGCGCAAGTCGCGACTCTAGGTTTCGGGGGGAGAGCCTGCGCTGCCCGCCTGCGTCGCGCACGCAATCCACACGGCAATGCCCCACACGAGTAATCCGATGATGAAGCCCTCCACAACGCTTGTCCCCAGCGCTCTCAACAAGCGCAACGGGACGTCGCCACGCGAGGGAGCGAAGAAGTGCGTCTTGAAGAAGGGCATGGCGGCGGCAAACAACGTGGCGAGGTAGACCCACCCACGCCACGCCCAGCCCAATACCAGGGAGGGTACAAAGAGCTGGCGGGCCTCCGTCAATCCCGCCCGCGGCCCCACCCCACCCAGGAAGAATGCGCTTAGTAGGACCAGGACCGTCGAACTCCAGGCGGCTGTGCGTAAAGGTTCAAGCCCCATAGCCTCTGTCCAAAAACGCATGATCACAAACACGCCGAGCATGGCGCCGGGAGCGACCGTCACCGGCCAGCGCCACAGCAGGTGAACGATCGTCATCAACAGCAGGACGGCTATAAACAGTATGCCGATTTCAATAGTATGCCCCAATACATGCCTGCCCAGATGACCCCAGTTGCCGTAATCTTCCTTCTCGGCAAAATGAGTCCGCGAGAGGCGCAGGACCGCGGCGGCGACCGTCACCAGGATGATCCACGCTTCCGTCCATGCCACAAGGATGAAAGCAGGGAGCAAAAGTTGTGAGAACTTGCGCAATCCCCCGTACAGCGGTCCTACCGCCGCAACATAAATCGCCACCAAGGGCAGTCCCACGGTGCTGGAAATATAGCGCGCCAAATCGTGGGGCACCCCGGCGAGTTCCAAAACCAAACGGGCGATGACCAACACCGCCAGCGTGGCCATCGCCCCACGCAGCAAGAGTGCAAACGGTTTTCGAGTGAGTCCTTGCGTTTCCGAAGACATACCCCCTCCTTATCAGCCAGATGTCCGGCGTCAGAAGCCAGGTTAAAAACATGTCCATCCATGCTCCGAACCCCGAAGGAAGAGCCACCGACATCAGACTCTAGACTCCGGCCATCGGACTTGCTTTCATTCTGACCTCTGACTCCTGACCCCTGTCTCCTGTCGTTTGGCCTTAAATTCCGAACCCGCTTTCCAAACCGGAAAGCTTTTGGCATTGGCGACTCGGTAGCCGACTTCTCCCAGAAGGCGCAAGTCTTCCACCGTCCCGCTCAAATCCCAGTAAGGTTTTATTTTGTCGGAGGGCTTATGGTAGTCCTCGCTGGTGTACTTTTCGCGCATCTGGAGCCCCCAGCCCTGCGCCTTGCCGATATAATCCACGCCGCTGCTCGGGTCGAGCGCCGGCACTCCCTGTTTGGCAAAATTGAAGTGATCAGAGCGATAATAGTAACCCTTTTCCGGTTCCGCATCCGGTTTGACTACTCTTCCCTGCTGCGTCGCTGCGGCTTGGACCAGGTCGTCGAGGGTCGATTGCCCCAGCCCTATGACCTCGATATCCTTGGTGCGCCCGAGCATGTTCAGTCCATCCATGTTGATTTCCGCCAAAGTTTTGGTCAACGGATAGAAGGGATGCTCGGAATAGTACTGCGAGCCCAACAAACCCTTCTCCTCTCCCGTCACCGAGAGAAACAGGATCGAGCGGCGCGGCGGCGGTTGCATGTGCGTAAACCCGGCGGCAAGTTCCACCAAACCCGCAACTCCGGAGGCATTATCGGCTGCCCCATAATATATCTTGTCACCGTTCACTTCCGGTCCGATTCCCAGATGGTCCCAGTGCGCGGTGTAAATCACATACTCGTCGCGAAGGTTGGGGTCAGAGCCCACCACTTTGCCCGCTACATTCTTGGAGTTAATCGTTCGGATGGTGTTGCAGAGCCCCAGAGAGGCTTTCACGTGCAGGTCTACGGGGTGGAAATCAAGGCTGACGGCAGATTTCTCCAGCGCGTCGAAATCCTTACCCGCTAAAGCAAACAACACCTTCGCCTTTTCGTAAGTTATCCAGCCTTCCACCGCGCATCGCGACATCCCCTTATCGGCGCTCACCAGGCTGAATTGCTCGCCCGTATTGCTGCTCCGGACCACACCCCAGGGGTAGCCTGCTGGCCCGGTCTGGTGCACGATCAGGCATCCGAGAGCTCCCCTTTGCCGCCGCCTCTTCAAATTTGTAAGTCCAGCGACCGTAGTAGGTCATCGCCCTGCCCTTGAAAGTCTTCTCGTCCAGCTTGGAAGGATCATTAGGGTCAGGCACCGGGGGATCATTAATCAGCACCACGATGATTCGGCCTTTGACGTCCACCCCCTTGAAATCATTCCAGTGGTACTCCGGGGCCACCACGCCGTAGCCCACGAAAACCATATCAGCCTCAACATTGATCACCGGCTGAAGGCGTTTGGTCCAGGCCACAAAGTCGTCGGCGAATTTGAGCGTCTCGTGCTTTCCGTTGGCGTAGTCCGTGAACACCAATTGTGCGCTCGGATCGGCTTTGATGCCCACCATCGGCACGCTCTGAAAATAAGTTCCATTTGGGTTCCCGGGCCTAAGCCCCACTTTCTTGAATTGCTCCTCGATGTATCCGGTGGCAAGAGTCTCACCCTTGGAAGCGGGCGCGCGGCCCTCATACTCGTCCGACGACAGGACCTTGATGTTCTCCAGAATCCTCGTGGCGCTGATCTGCTCCCAACCGGATTGTCCAGCGGCCTCGGTCTCCGCCAAAAGAACCCCGAAGACCAACGGCGCCCCGACTGCGAGGCAGAACAAGTGCTTTATCCATCCCATGTTGCAAATCCCCCGAATAGAGTTCGGCCTGCATCGTACTTTAGCGCCAGCAGGGTTTCAATACGTTTTCTAACTTGACCTGTGATGAGTCAAGCCGTACAGTCATCCCGCCTACTGGTCGAACCGCTCCAGACTCTGGCTGGCGAACAATCCCTTTGCGGTTTTGTCGGCAGCAACCAAGGAGAGTCATGAAAATCATACTCGCGCCATTTACCCGACGAAGAATGTTAGCGAATGCCGTCAAGCTTGCCGGCGCATCGCTGGTCTCACCGGGAATCATCTGGGCTTCACCCGGCAAAGAAACTACTGGATATGCTCCCAAGCTGTCCGTGGAAGGCTACATCTGGATCCAGCATTTCGCCTCCCAGAAAGAAACGCTGGCGGAGGGCGAGGACGAGGCGCTGCGGGAAACGCATCAGGCGGGGTACCAACGCGTGGAGCTTTCCTCAGACTTTTTCAACCCGGAGGTGCGGGAGCGCACGCGCGAACTGCTGGCGAAATATCAGTTGAACCCGGAAAGCGTCTATGCCGGCACGACCCTCCACGAAGTGCAAGCTGCCGCGGGGTCGATCCAGTCAGTCCTCGATCTGGCCCAGTTCCTCAAGCCCTTGGGAACTCGGATCATTGTCACCAACCCCAGCCCTAAGCCAAACCAGGACCGCAAATCTGACGAGGAACTCAAAACCCAGGCACAATACATTAACCAATTAGGAACAGCCTTGCAGCATGAAGGAATACGCCTGCTGCTCCACCACCACACTCCCGAACTCCGCGACAACGCGCGCGAATGGTGGTACGAGTTGGAGCATACAGACCCGAAGGCGGTCGGTGCTTGCGTTGATGTGCATTGGGCTTATCGCGGCGGTCAGGAAGTAATGCCTTTCTTACGCAAGGTGGGCACGCGGACCGAGGAGCTGCACCTGCGGAACTCCCAACATGGCGTGTGGATGGAAGACTTTGGGCCGGGAGATGTTGACTACTCCCAGGTCGTCAAGTACTTGCGTCAGATCAACTACAAGGGCTTCCTGGTTGTGGAATTGGCTTACGAAAACGGCACGGCCATTACCCGCTCTCTGGAGGAAGACCTGCGCCGCAGCCGGGTCTACACGGAAAAGGTCTTTGGACTGGAGTCCAGCTAGCGCCCACGATCCTACCAGAAGCGAATAGCTCCGGAGGCTTTGGAGTTGCAGTACTACGGTTGCGCGTTGGGAAGTTTGATTTCGACTTCGAGGCCTTTGGGCGACCGATTGCGGCAATGGACGGCGCCACCGCAGGCTTCGATGCAGGTTCGCACAATCGCCAAGCCCAGACCCACGCCGCCCGTCTCCCGCTGGCGCGCATACTCCGGGCCGATAAAAGGGTTTGAACACCGCTTCGATTTCGGCCTCGGGAATACCCGGACCCTGGTCGGCGACGGTGATTGAAACCATGCCGTCCTTTTCCTGCGCCGAGATCACGATGGGGCCGCACTCCCCCGCATAACGAATGGCGTTGCGCACCACATTGGCGATCGAGCGAGAGAGGTATTCCGGATGGGCCATGACTTCCGTGCGCTCATCCACGTGGGTTTCGACGTGCGCCCCCTCGCCCACTTCCCGCTCGAGAACGCGCCGAACCGTCTCCGCAACATTCACGCGGGTCAAGGGAGTGGTGGAGCTGTTGAGCTGCGCCCGGGAGAAAAGCAGCAATTCGTTCACGAGTCCCGACATGTGCTCCATTTCTTCTTGCACACCCTCGACATACTTCTTCTGATTGTCCTGCGCACGCTGGTCCAGAATTCCCAGCGAAACCTGAATCCGCGCGATGGGGGAGCAGAGTTCGTGGGCGATGTCGCTGAGAAACCGCCGTTGGCCGTGCACAAAACCGGAGAGACGCTCCGCCATGCGATTGATGGCTTCACTCAACTGGCCGAGTTCGTCGCGGCGGCGGAGGGAGAGCCGGGTTTCAAGTTTGCCTTCGGCAATCGCTCCGGTAGCGGCCGTGAGTTGGGAAATGGAGTGCGTCAGACCTCGAATCAGCGGCAGCCAGCAAGCTGCGGAAACCAAAATCACTACAATGGCCGCCGCCAGCCAGGGCGTGTAGTCGAAGAAAAACGGATTCGTCCACAGCGACGGGAACATCCACACCAGCGTGGTCCATCAGCCTCTCGCATCGTGGATCGATCAAAGAGGGGAACGTGAACGCCTACCCAATAGCATGCGGGTGGGCCGGCCCTGGTCAAGAACACGGGAAATAGTGGCGGGTGTGGCGGGTGCTGCGGGGGGTGGGCGGAAGGCTGCCAACCGCCCGCCCCGGGGATGGCGTCTGGATCGGCTTCCGCGCCGGGGGAGCCAGGTTTGTCATGGGGTGATCCATGGCCCTCGGGGGACCAGGGCCTTCCGGCCCCCGGAGTGGATGCTCATCTTGTCCATCGTGCCGAACGTTTGCCAACACCTCCGGCGGTAAAGTCACCGGGGGGCCTGCCAGTTGGTTTCCTCGGCCATCAAAGAGGCAAGCCGAAGCGTGCGTGGTGGAGGTGTAGCCCGCCAGCAGGCGGTCCCAATCCTCTCGCTCGGTGTTGGGCAATTGCAGGGCAATGAGCCGCGAGAGGGCCAGAATGCGGTCCCGTCCCGGTGAGAGCAGGAGCGAGCCCAGGTCAAGGCGGTACTCAATGCGGACAAAGACCGCAAACACCAGCCCCAGCAGGAAGACGTTCAAGAAGGCGAGCAGCAAGATTTTGGCGGAAATGGAGACACGCGCTTTCATGCCAAGCCCTCCGAATCCGGCTTGCGGAGCATGTAGCCCGCGCTGCGCACGGTGACGATAAACCGCGGCGATTTGGAGTCGTCGCCGAGCTTCTTGCGCAGCGACGAAATGTGCACGTCAATCGAGCGGTCGAAAACATCGAAATTCCGGTCCGCAATCTCATTCAAGAGTTGTTCCCGCGTGCGCACGCGGCCCGCCGCCTTGGCCAACGACATCAGAAGGTCAAATTCGACGGCCGTCAACGGCAGGGCTTGACCAGCAAGGACGGCGGCGCGCGCCTCGGGGTCAAGACGCAGGTCGCCCACCACCACCTGCTGCTCGCGGCTCCCCTCCTGCACGAGCGCAACGTTGGAACGACGAATCGTGGCGCGGAGGCGGGCCAGCAACTCGCGCGTGGAAAAGGTCTTGGGCAGGTAATCATCGGCGCCAAGTTCGAGGCCCACGATACGGTCGGCTTCCTCGCCGCGTCCCGTTAGCATCAGCACCGGCACGTTCGACTTGGCGCGCAGGTTGCGAAGCACGTCAAAGCCGTTCATTCCCGGCAACATCACATCCAGAATGACGGCAGAAAACTGCTCGCGCACTGCTGCCGCAAGACCTTCCGGCCCCGTGTGCGCAACGGTCACTTGATACCCGAGTGGCTCCAGGTACTCGCGAATCAATCGGCAAAGCTTCACGTCATCATCCACGATAAGAATGGGAACGGACGGGTCTGCGGAGTTGTCACTTCGAGCCGGCATAGTTAACCTGCGGGCATTTTAGCACCGGGGGTAAGAGCACCAGCCGATTTTTACCATAGCTTAACAATTCTCTTCTTTGCGCACACATTCCCTTTACACGGGGGGATTCAAATGGACTTGAACAAAGGAGGATTGACCAATGAAACCAGCTATTGCCAGTCTCGCACTCGCCATCGTGTTTTGTGGGCCCACTCTGGTCCGGAGGACGTTTCTAGCCTTTGCTGCTCCCGGCCAACGTCCGCCCTCTTCAATGATGGATTCGCCCCCTGAGGGCCCGCCAGGCATGATTCCTGGCACGGAAGGAAAATGGTGGAGGGATCCGGAACTCACGCAGAAACTCCATGTCAGCGAAGAGCAAGTCCAGAAAATCGAGAAAATCGCCCAGGATCACCAAATCCAAGACATCGACCTGCGCGCCGACCTGAAAAAACAAGATGCCATCCTGCGGTCCCAAATGGAGAAAGACCTGCCGGACGAAGCCCAAGTGCTCGCCCAGATGGACAAAGTGAATCAGGCGCGAGTCAATCTCGAAAAGTCCCATGTGCAAATGATGCTGGCCATACGGCGCGTTTTGACAGCCGAACAGGCGCAAAAGCTTCGTGACCTGCGGCCCATGCACGTCCCGCCGGCGCCAGGTTTTGGGCCTCCCGACCAGCGGCCAGGCAGACCTCCCGGCGAACCTCCCGAGCCAAGTCCCGGCGGTGAAGCAAATTAGGAAGTGCGGCGCGGACTTGTTCTGGTCGTCTGTGGCTTGCACTTCCCCATAGGGGACGAGCCGCTGACCGACAAGACAGGTCCGCGCTAGACATGCTTCTGGATCCATGGCGAGAAATCCCGTGTATGGATTCAACACGTCACTGAACATGAGAGAACCAGAATGATTGGAGATCTTAAAATGCCAGAGTCATGGAATTGGTTTCAGCGTTCGCTCCTTGCTGCGTTGGCGGGACTTCTGATTGCAATCTCAGGATTTGCGCAGTCGGAGTTGGGGAACCTGCAAGGCCAGGTTACAGACTCATCCGGCGCGGCGATCCCGGCAATAACCGTGGTGGCCGTTAACGCTGCCGGCGCTTCACACGAAGCTCAAACCAACGAAGAGGGACGTTACGCTTTCACTCGCCTGGCCGCCGGGACTTACACCATCCGCATTCAGCTCAAGGGCTTTGCCAATTTCGAAAAAACGGGCGTGGTCGTCGCCCCAGGGCAGGCTCAGACGGTCAATGCACAACTTATTGTGGCGCTGGAAAAGCAGCAGATCACAGTGAAAGAGAATAGCGTTAATGTCAGCGTACAATCTGAAAACAATGCCAGCGCCCTGGTGATTAAGGACAAGGACCTGGATGCGCTTTCCAATGACCCCGACGAGTTGTCTTCGCAACTCCAAGCCCTGGCGGGTCCTGCCGCCGGGCCGAATGGCGGGGAAATCTACGTGGACGGATTCACGGGCGGCCAACTTCCGACGAAATCCTCCATCCGGGAAATTCGCGTGAATCAGAATCCCTTTTCAGCCCAGTATGACAAGCTTGGATATGGGCGCATCGAGATTTTCACCAAGCCGGGCACAGACAAGTGGCATGGGCAGGGAATGGGCATGTTTAATGACTCCGTACTCAACTCGCGGAACCCCTTTGTGAGCACGGAGCCGGGCTACCATCGCGAGTTCATGGATGGAAGCCTGGGAGGACCGCTCGGCAAGAAGGCATCCATCTTCATCGACGGCGGGCGCCGGGATATGGCCGGAAATTCGATTGTGAGTGCGGTGATCCTGGACTCAGATCAACAGCAGACGCCGTTCAGCCAAGCGGTGCCCAACCCCAACACGAACACGAATCTGAGCTCCCGGGTGGATTACCAACTGACCTCGAACAACACGCTAACCGCACGTTACCAGTTCTTTGACGCCAACAGCAAGAATGACGGAATCGGCCAATTCTCCTTGGCCGCGCAAGGTTACAGCACGCAACAAACCGAGGACAACATAGAGCTCAGCGACTCGCAGGTCGTCAGCGCGCGCGCCGTCAACGATTTGCGATTCGAGTTCGCTCATGACACAAATAATCAACTTCCCGTCAGCCAGGACGCCACCCTGCAAGTCCAGGGGGCGTTCACGGGAGGGGGAAATGCTCTCGGCAAGGTGCTGGACACGGAGAACCACGTCGAAGTCCAGAACCTCACCTCCATCTCGCGCGGAAAACATTACATTACCTTCGGCGGCAGGCTGCGAGATGTGAACGAGTGGAATAGCTCCACCGGGAATTTCAACGGGGCCTTCACCTTCGCATCACTGGCTGATTATCAATCCGCGGAAACCGCGCTCACAGCTTGTCAGGCGGCTGGACAAAGCGATTGCAAAGCAAGCGGCGCGAGCCAATTCACGCTTACGGCTGGAAATCCCGTGGCGGCGGTCAATTGGATCGACGTGGGGCTCTACGCTGAAGATCAATGGCGCATCCGCCCCGACATGTCGCTCAACCTCGGACTCCGTTACGAAGCGCAGAATTCCATTCACGATCACGCCGATTTCGCCCCTCGTGTGGGATTTGCCTGGGCCCTCGGCCATGGCAACAGCGCGAAGACGGTCGTACGCAGCGGATTCGGTATTTTCTACGACCGGTTTGAAGAAAGTCAGGTTCTCGAAGCAAAGCGTTTGAATGGCGTGAACCAAACGCAATATATCGTTACAAATCCTGCCTTCTTTCCCAACATTCCGCTCTCGAGCGATCTCGCGCAGATGTCCGCAAGCCAGACAGCGAACACGACCTATCAGATCGATCCGAATTTGCGGGCGCCTTACACCGTCCAAGGCGGGGTGGGTTTGGAGCGGCAAGTTACGAAGAACGCCACGGTCTCCGTCACCTATCTCAACTCGCACGGCGTTCACCAGTTGATGACGAGAAATATCAACGCGCCACTTCCCGGCACATACGTTTCATGCTTGGCGGGCGATACTACCTGTACGCCGTCCGCCGGCATACGGCCCTACGGGGACGTAGGGAACCTTTACCAGTATGAGTCAGATGGCCTTTTCAACCAGAACCAGCTCATTTCGAACCTCAATCTCCGCTTGGGCACTAAGGCTTCCCTGTTCGGGTTTTACTCTTTGAATTTTTCCCGCAGCAACACATCAGGGGTCACCTCCTTCCCTTCTAATTCTTATGATGTCGCCTTGGATTACGGCCGCGCCGCCTTTGATGTCCGGAATCGCTTATTCTTAGGAGGATCGTTCGCGCTGCCCAAAGGAGTTCGGCTAAGCCCATTCATGATGGCCAACTCAGGTTCACCTTTCAACATCACCGTGGGCCAAGACCTTAACGGCGATTCCATTTTCAATGATCGTCCCGCATACGCCCCTGCCGGGGCCACGGGAACCAACATCGTCAAAAGCAAGTGGGGAACGTTTGATCCCAACCCCCAAGCGGGCGAGACCATCATTCCTATCAACCTGGGAACAGGACCTGGGCAATTTTCCCTGAATCTCCGATTAAGCAAGACGATCGGTCTTGGGCGGAAAACCGAGACCAGAACGCTCAGTGGTCCAATGGGGCCTCCGCCGGGCGGTGGACGCGGTGGACCACCGGGAGGGGGCGGGGGCCTTGGCCCCGGAGGGCTGAGCAGCAGCGGCGGACGTGGCGGGCCTCCAGGACAGAATGTGAGTTATCGTTACAACCTGACCCTGGGCATCGGGGCAATGAACGTCTTCAACATTGTGAATTTGGGGGCACCCGTTGGCCAACTGAGTTCACCGCTTTTCGGCAAGTCGAATTCGCTGGCGGGGGGGTTCGGCCCGCCAGGAGGCGGAAATCGCCGGATCGATTTCCAAATCATGTTCAGCTTTTAGATTGGATTTCTCGCCCGCGGGAGATAAGTTGAGGGCTGCGGAAGCCTCGGGAAAGGGGGAAATTGCGGCTTCCGTGCTCGATGAGGGGCTCAACCCGTAATCATCAATATTCATGCGGGTGTGAAAGCTATGAGCCTGGATTGACCTTTACTGGTCTGAGCGAACATGAGGCGTCAAGATGGATTGCAGTAGTTGATTTGGGTCTCCACCACGGCGCCCGAAGGGTACGAGTTCCGGCCTGTTTTGTTGCAGCCAACCATAATAAGCAGGATCACCTTTGCAAAGGAGTTAACACCGAGGGCTTGTCCTAAATCGGAAAATTGCGGCTTTGGTTCAGGGGCGGAACAGGTACCCGGGGTTAGAAGGCAGTAGGCTCGAGGCAGACTGCGGGAGCCGAAGGTACTCCCCTCGCAGGGTTCGTAACCGATGGCTCGCTGTTCGCTGGGGTCTAAGCACTCGCCCGTTTTGCGACATCGACCAGCCAATAGTTGATTTGGTAGGCTTTAAGGTCAGGGGGTGCCGAGGGCAACTTCTTCTTCGTGGCACCACTTCTCGAGTGGACGCAGGTCTGATTCCAGTCGGTGGAGGCGTGAATAAAGAAGCCTCCGTCCTTCATTGCCATGTTGGCGTCTACGGTCTCCACACTATCGGAGACGACAATGTGAAAGTCCACTTCCTTGCCCTTGGACTTCAGGTTTCCATTGGCGTGGTCAAAGCAAACCTCCATGCCGAATTCAAATCCACCAATATCGATCGTCCCAGATGAGCTTCCCGGTATGAAAGCTTGATCGGTTACAGTCGCTCCTTCCGTCTCCTTGAAATCCCAACTCTTCAGGTAAGGTTTCCGAACCTCACCACCAAGAAAGGGGTAGAGTTCGTTATAGGCCCGGTAACCTTTGGATTTAAGCCCGAGGGCGCCAGAGACGCTCTTTAAGCTGGGGATGGAGATGTTAGAGCCATCTGTTTTCCAACCGGAGTCGGCGATCTCCTTTTCCATGGGACCGATTGCATTCGGCTTTAGAGCCCAGGAGGCGCCCTTGGGGCCTTCGGCAAACCGCCTTGCCAATTGGGCGGCGATCAAGTTTGCCTGGGCTTTCTTGCGGTTTTCATCAGTATCCAGAGGCTGCTTCCAGAAAATCGTTCCGGGGAACATCAAAACCCTCTTATACGTATTGCTGAGGCCCTTGAGTTCCTTCAGTAAGGCATCCTTTGTTTTCTCATCCATGGCATGCCGCGCCGCGGGCGAAGAAGGATCCGTGAACTGGTATTCCGGCGACACGAAGATTCCTTGAAAGGCATTGGCCTTTTCCAGCGTTCCCATGTTTAACTGGAGGGTCGCGTCGAAGTTTTTGACAGCGCCCCTCAGCCAACTGAGCACGTCCTTGTGATCCGCTCCATATTTACTAGGTGAATGAAACGAAAAGCATCCGATAAGGAGTTTTCCCATGGTCGTGCCTCTTCCGGCCGCGCTGCCAGCGTGACCCTAAACTGAGTTTCGACTCTTGCAGATCGTTGCACGGAGGCGTAAACCCTCCAACGATACTTATTTCGCCTTGCCTCGCGTCGACACACCCCGGCCCCACAGTATACGTCTGCGGGCTCGTGTGCAACCAAGAGCTTAGCGCAGCCGTGGTACGGGTGGTTAAGCCGGAATTTCCGTTTTCACTTTTCGTCTTGCCTAGAATCTACACCCGTCCGCCTCTAATTTCAAGGCACCTCGACACGCTTGGTGCAATGCCGCATTCATGGTAGTATCCCTCCCCGCCAATCCCGTCACGATTGCGACGGAGCGGAGTTGGTTTCGACTGGGATTTTTGGGCTAGCGTTGGCTCAAGCCACTCCGTCCCTACTTCTGCCTTGGCAGCGCGCGAGGAAGAATTCACCATGAAAAAAGATAGCTCTTTTATTGCCATCTTTGCCTGTGTATTCCTGGCTTTCGGCGGTCAGGGGTTGGAGGCGCCGCAAGCCAACGGCTCTACGGTTCTCGGCCGATTGAGTACCGGGGACGAAGTCGTAGTGTTGAGGACGGCCAAAGGGGACTGGGGCTTGGCCATCAGGGGGCCGAACCTGGCCTCCGTGGAACAGCCGAACCCGATCCAGCTTGAGTTCAGTACCCAGCCAGCAGGGGCCTCGGGTATCGGCGCGGGATACCGCGCGGTGGTTAAGACGGCCGAAGGTTTTCGCGGGACCGCTGCGGTCACCCAACCCGGCGGCCCTACGTTCAACGTTGAAGACAACTGGAAAATATCGGGAGACGTGCTGAGCCTCGCGCGCCGTGTCACGGTTTCCGGCAATGGGGAAGGCGGCTTTCTTTCTGCGATTACCTTCGAGACGCGGAAGCCATTCGCGCGATCCGATGTTGACTTTTTCGTTCCCGGGATGATCTACGGCGGACCTGAGCACCTTAGGGAGATTGCGATCGGCGGAATGGAAACGTACCGCTCGGGACAAGGCAGGGTGCGGATCCGTGAGGACCGCATGCCGGCGCCGCTGTTCGGAGTTCGCTTCAAAGACGGCAGCTCGCTAACGGTGCTCGATCCGGCCCCGCGTGGCGACACCACGGCTCGCGACTCACACGATGTGGAGATAACCACCCTCGTGGATGAGCGTTTTCAGTTTGGCTCCGTGGGGGTCGAGCCTAAGGACGGAAAATTGGATTGCGGCTTCTGGTTCCCGGGTACGGAAGGCGAAGTGACCTATCGCGGTGACACCTACCCCGGTGGGCAACTCCGAAAATGGCGCGGACGCTATCATCCCGCCAAGGACGGCTTTACCCAGCGTTACCAGGTCAGCTTCCGCTTTGCGCCTCGCGCGGAGTTCCCCGAATTCTATAAGGACGCTTGGCGGTGGGCGTGGTCTGAATTGAAACCTCCGGTCATACCGCAGGACATCGACTCGATTCGCCTCAACGTGATTGACATGGTCTCGGCGCGCGTCGAAAGCAGGGATGGCCGGACCGCGGTCCCCGATGCCTTTGACCCGGTGTCGGGGAAAAACACCAGTCGTGAAGCGACGATGGGGTTCGGGGCAAAGAATCTTGAGTCTGCCAATTTTCTCTTGGAGGACGCGGATCAGGACGCTACACCCCGAGGTGAACTGCATCGCCGCCAAGGCACGGCGATTATCGACAGTTTCACCCACCTGAAGATGTCCCCGCCCGCCGGAGAGGGATTCAACATCGATACCGGAGAACCGGTGCCTCCGCCCGGCGAATCACCCGATTCGAGGATCTTTCTCCGTTCGTTTACCGATGATCTCAAGAGCACGCTCAAGGCCTACAAGCGCGAGAAGAGCCTCGGACGCGACCACCCGCGATGGCTGAGCTGGTGTCAGGAGTACGCGGACTGGCTGCTGACTCAAGAGGAGCCGAAGGGCGGATTCCCGCGCACCTGGAAGCCCCGCACGGGCGAAGTGATCGATCCCTCCCCGGAGTCCAGTTATAACCCCATACCCATGTTTGCCCTCCTCGGCGAATTAACCGGCCAGCAGAAGTACATGGACGCCGCCATACGCACAGCCGAGTTCTGCTGGAGGAACGGCCAGGCGAAGGGTGTTTTCATCGGTGGGACCATTGACAATCCGAACGTCATTGATAAGGAGGCAGGGACGTTGTCGGTGGAAGCGTACCTGATTCTCTATGAGATGACCCACGATAAGAAATGGCTGGACCGGGCGGTGATCGCGGCCAACTTCGCCGAAAGCTGGATTTACATCTGGAACGTACCCATGCCGGCGGACGACGACACCACCTCCTGGAAACGCGGTGTACCCACCGTGGGCCTGCAACTGATTGCCACTGGGCACTCCCTGGTGGATGATTACATGTCATTCGATGTGGGTAGCTACGCGAAGCTCCATGTGTTTACCGGAGATCCGCATTATCTGGACGTATCACGGCTGCTCCTTCACAACACTAAGGTCATGATCGCCCTGCCGGGGCGCCTCTACGACTTGGCAGGGCCCGGGTGGCAACAGGAGCACTGGAGCCTGGCGCCGAGACGCGGGTTCGGGGTGAGCCGCGGATGGTATCCCTGGGTTGCCACCAGCCAGTTGAAGGGGATCTTCGAATTGGAAGAGTTTGATCCCTCTCTCTTCAAGCAGTTGGCAAGCGCCAAGTGACGCTCACGTTGGATCAATACGGGCAAGACGCCTCCCCGGCAATGAAACCAGGGGAAGCTGACGCTTTGCGATATCCTCCTTGCATCGCAACAGCTTCCTTCCGTCCGAACATCCGGAGCCGACACTACAGCCCAGCAAAAAGGAGGCTAATGTTGCGTAAGGAAAATGCGTTTACCGTAGCGCCGCCCTTTAGGGCGGCACATGCCGGGCTAAAGAGGCTGCGGAAAAAAAGGTAGTGGCGGGTTTACCCCGCCATCCACGTGTTGAAACTACGCGGGTTATGGCGACATAAAGTCGCCGCTACCTCGCTAACCATGAGTTTTTCCTCAGCCTCTAAAGCCCGGCGCTGGAGTTTCTACATTTGTGCAACGGCAAGAATGGATCGAGAGACGATGCGGAACGCGAATTTCCTTCCCTCGCCCCTTGGGGGGAGAGGGATGAGATTTTTGTTGGAGCGTCCCAAAATGTAGAAACTCCAGGCGGGAGCGGGACGCTCCCGCTACAGCGGGCGAGACGCCCGCGCTACAAAATTCCCCAGCCTTCCTCCAGCATTTGGATCCTTCGCACGTTGGCCCGCCGGCGCGCGGTGGTTCGGGCAGAATCCTAATCCCTATTCATCACCACGATTGACGTTCTTAAGCAACCTCCGGAAGGGCGGGACTTCAGCCCCGCCCTTCCAAATCAGTCAAATGCCGACTGCAGGAACGACGCCATATAGTAGGCGTCGAGGAACTTGAAAGGCGTTTCGGCGGTAGTGTAATGGCCGCAGGGCAAGACCGCGCTGCGATGCGGCAACCCCCGGCGGGTAAATTCGTCGATGAGCTGGTGGGAGTATACGGGTAAGAACGTTAAGTCGTAGCTGGCATGTATAAGCAGGGTTTTCTTGGGCCAGCGCGTGTACTTATCAACGTAGGAAGCGGGACTGATCGCCATCCAGGCGCGGCGCAGAGTTTCCTGATCGATATCCCGCTCGAGGCCTTGCCGCACGTGGCGCGTGGACTGGCCCGTCCAAACCACGTCGCCGAAGGTCACGGAAAAATGGTTGAAAAGGTTCACCCGCAGCCGCGGGTCGTGCGCACTGGTCAGGAAGGCATAACACGAACCGAGGCTCGTACCGAGGATTCCAAACTCCGTGTAGCCCTGCGTTTCCAGCCAATCCAGGCAAGAGCGGGCGTCAATCACGGCCTGGCGCCCGGCATCGATGGTGCGCCCGATATTGGCGGAGACGGCGTAATCCGCGCGCTCGGTTTCCGCCGGCTTGCGATAGTCGTGGTAAGGCAGGCTCAGGCGCAGCGCCGAAAATCCCAGCAGGTTGAAAATCCGGCAGAGGCTGTTGTGGCCTTCGGCGTCGGCGTTCCACTGCGGCAGCACGATGAGCGCGCGGCGATGTCCGGAGGGAAACCAGCGCGCCCGCGCCAAATTGTTCACCGCATACGGCGTGTGCACCGGCGACGTAAAAAGCAGGAAGTCGCCCTCGAGGCGGAAATCGGAGGGAGGTTGGTAAGAGTAGAATTCATCACTGCGGGAAACAATCTGCTGGTTCAGTTGGGCGAAGTACGTCGCAGCATTTGCTTGCCGCGCTTCACGCGTGCCATTCAACACCGGCCAATGCTCGGTCCAGTCCAGTCCCCACTCCAGCGGACGCACCACGCGGTTCGTGTCGCGGGCGTTCAGCCGGGTTTCCCAAGCGTACATCCAGTCACGGTAGCGGTCCCACATGAGTTTGCGGCCTCGGGTCGGAACCCTTCATTATACATAGGATCGCGTGCTTGTTGGCGCGGCGGGACGCCGTGGGTCAATTTCGTGTAGGGGCGGCTTTACGCCAGGCTTGTCCAAATTAGCGAGCGATCATGGCGTTTGAGGGGGCTTCGCCCCCTGCTCTGCGGAAAGGCTCTGCCTTTCCCTGGAGTTTCTACATTTCGAAACGCTCCAACAAAAATCTCATCCCTCGCCCCCTTGGGGGAGAGGGTGGACCGCAACCCGCGCTTTCACCAGCGGGGGCGGGACGGGTGAGGGGGTCAAAACCCAAACCTGCTCAACCCAACGCCTCCGGTAGCGACCATCCCATGGCCACCACTTTTTCCACAAACAGCTCCGGCGCTTCGAGAACCATGCCGTTGGAAATTCGCAGCACGGTATATCCCCGGGCTTTCAGGTACGCATCCCGTTGCGCATCTCTGCTCGCCTGGCTCGGCTGCCCATGCACACTGCCGTCAAGCTCGACGATCAGGCGCCGCTCCCGGCAACAAAAGTCGGCAATGTACGGTCCCACAGGATGCTGGCGGCGGAACCGGAATCCCTTTAACCTCAACTTGCGAAGCAAATGCCACGCGGCTTGTTCCGCTTCCGTTGACGAGCGACGAAGCTCGCGGGCTTTATCAATCTGTCCCGTCGTGCGTGCGAGGGAGCGCGTCTTCCGGTAAGGATGTGGAGAACTCACGGTTTCGACCCCCTCACCCGTCCCGCCCCGGCTGATGAGAACGCCGGATGCGAGCCACCCTCTCCCCCAAAGGGGCGAGGGAAGGAAATTCGCGTTTCGCATCGTTTCTCCGTCCAACCTTGCCGTCGCACAAATGTAGAAACTCCAGGGAAAGGCTCTGCCTTTCCGCACAGCAAGCGGCGCAGCCGCACGTCGCTCCTCGGCAACGGGGGCGTAATTTGGACAAGCCTAGCTTTACGCCGCCATGTGGCGAGGTAAACTCGCCGCTACATCTGAAATGAGAACCGCAACATTTTTTGTTGGTGCAAGCGCCGCAAGCGAGCGGTAAAGTACGCACCATGAATACAACAAATCTTTGGTGGAAAAGGTATGCGGTGATTACGATGAATCATAAAAGACCTTCTGCGGCCTGTTGGCCGCTTGTGTTGCTTTTGGCGATGTGCGGGCTGATGCACTCTCGAGCCGCGGCGGCGGCGCGCCCCACAATTTTGGCCGCCCAGGTGTTTCCCGCGGCAGTGCCGCCGGGCAGCGCCGTGAAAATCATCTACACCTGGGATGGCGTTCCCATGGACAAAAACTATTCCATCTTCGTCCATGTGCTCAACGCTGCCGGCGCGATGGTTGATTCGGACGACCACAATACGCCTTGGCGGGTGGAGACCTCCACTTGGTGGGGCAGGATTGCCTACACCCGGTATTTGCGCGTGCCGCCGACGCCAGGCACCTATCGCCTTGTCGCCGGCCTGCATGGCCGCGAGGAAGGCCACCAGCCGCTCAATGCCGGCGACGGCGTTACGGCGCTGGCCAACAACGAGTTTCAGATCGGCACGTTTAAGGTGGATCCGGATGCCCCGCCGCCGCCCTTGGACTGTGCCAAGCCCAAAACCCTGGACCTTTCCGGCTACCGGCTGACCTTCGACGACGAGTTCCAGGATCTGTCGGTGGCGAACCCCCATGGCAGCTTGCTCGACGGAAAACATCGCTGGGTCGCCGGCGATGCCAGCGGCACTTTCGGCGATGCCGAGTTTGTGGCTCCCCAACCCGGCTTCCCCTTTAGGGTCGAAAACGGCATGCTGAATATCATTGCCCGCAAAGACATCAAGGGTCATTGGCAGTCCGGCATCCTTTACTCCAACGACGATAAGGGCAACGGTTTTTCACAGCAATACGGCTATTTTGCGATGCGTGCCAAGATGCCCCCAGGCCCCGGCATCTGGCCGGCCTTCTGGCTGAACAGGAAAACGGGCTTCAAAGGCCCCGGCGATCCCGACCTGAGCAATTTCGAAATTGATATTTTGGAAATGGATGGCCTGTATCCCCAGGGCATGAACTGCACCTACCACTGGTGGTACAAGACCAAGCCGCAACGCTGCTTCGAAAACAGATTCCGCGTCGATGACATGACGAACGACTTCCACACCTACGGTTTACTCTGGGACGAGCACGAAATGGTCATGTACTTCGATGGCGTGGAGCTGTGGCGTTATCCAACCCCGCCCGAAGCCAATGCGCCCTTTTATATCCTGTTGGACTTGGCGCTGTTCGAGGGGCAGACCGACAGGACGCCGAATCCCTCGGTGATGCAAATCAAGTACGTCCGTGTTTACGCCAAGCAGTGATCCCCGTCAGGGCCGTGGCACGTGGAAGCGAGGAAGCCAAACTGCGGCGACCTCTGGTGGAACCCCAGCGTTCCATCGTGAGATTCGACGAGGCGAGCCTTGGTCGGGATGAGCAGGTAACGCAGAGCAGGTAGCGCAGAGTCTCCGCCTTCCAGAGACTCTGCGGCTCTTCTTCATATTCGTGTTCGCGGGTCGGCAGGCAGAGTGATGCGGGCAGGCTGGCGCATCAGAGCGAGCCAGCTCTGCGACTCATGCCTCTCGCGAATCCCGTCGATAGATCTGAACAAAACGGTACCTGGAAGAAAACGGGGAAAAAGGACGAAAAAGGTGTCAAGGACGAAAAAGGTGTCAGGTACCTTTTTTCGGCCGCCCTGCCGCCAACATCAACTCGCCGGACTCTGCCCATGACGGCATTCTACCACGTCGTTCCTGAAGAAAACGGTACCTGACACCTTTTCCCGTGGAGAGACGGCGGGGGACACAAGCTCATGAAACTAGGTCTCCATACTTCGTTCTGGCTTCGTCCCTTGTCAGGGCATTCAATGCTGGGGGGCCACCACCGTGCATCTCGCCTTGCGGATACGTTTGCTCCCAATAACGGCCGTCATCGGGATCCTGAAGAAGGGTTTCCCAGGCTCCCCATTGCTTGCTGACACCTATTTTTCGCAAGTGATGAGAAGTTAACCACTTGATCCGGTTACAGGTGGAATCGCCACGCACGATACCGTTCTCCACAACCCACTGCCCGACTAGACTCGTTTCGTATGGTTGTATTTTCATAATCAATTTGTGCCGGACAAAGGTGTCAGGTACCTTTTTTCGGCCGCCCTGCCGCCAACATCAACTCGCCGGACTCTGCCCATGACGGCATTCTACCACATCGTTCTTGAAGAAAACGGTACCTGACACCTTTTCCCAAACTGCGGCGACCTCTGATGCCGTTATCGATGCGCTACCCGCTCCAGCGTTCCATCGTGAGATTCGACCAGGCGAGCCTTGGTCGGGATGAGCCCAACACGGATCCACGAGGGGAAAGGCGTGAGAAAAAACCAACCGCCACCCCAACGGCGAAGTTTTGCTTGACGTGCGGATTCCGGGGCAAGGCGGGCGCGATTCCGAAATTGATTCGGTCAGCATTCCGAAATTAATCCGGTCACGATTCCGGGATGAAGTCGGTCAGGGATTCCGATTTTAAGTCGGTCAGTATCAGCCGCTTGTCGGAAGGCTGACCGGATGAATTTCGGAACGATTTCCACAGGGCTCTGTACCACCGGGTAGGAGCAGGGCGAAGGACGCTGGACAACACCTCGGGCAATGAGGTTCCACTGGAAAGTGGAGGGACCACATTGCCCATGAAAAGGTTGTCCATGCGAAAGCTCAAGGAAGTCCTGCGACTGCGCTACGAACTGGGATTGGGGCAGCGGCAGATCGCCCGTAGTTGCTCGATCGGACACGGCACGGTTTATGAATACCTGCGACGCGCCCAAGAGTCGGGGGTCACTTGGCCGCTGCCGGAAGGCTGGGATGATCGCCAACTGGAAGCCGCCTTGTTTGGGGGAACCCCACGGCGCGCTTACGAGCCCCGCAAGCCCCAGCCGGATTTTGCCCAACTCCATGAAGAACTCCAACGCCATCCCCATCTGACGCTGCAGTTAACCTGGGAAGAATATCGGCAGGCCCACCCGGACGGCTACGCTTACAGCCGTTTCTGCGAACTCTACCAACAGTGGCGACAGCGACTGGACGTGGTGCTGCGCCAGGAGCATGTGGCGGGAGAGAAGCTCTTCGTCGATTACGCCGGGGCGACGATTCCTATCCATGACCCCCAGGGCGGGCCGGAGCGGCAGGCTTCGATCTTCGTCGCCGTCTTGGGAGCCAGCAACTACACTTATGCCGAAGCCACCGAGAGCCAAGAGCTAGAGAACTGGATCGGCTCCCACATCCGAACCTTCGAATTCATGGGTGGTGTTCCCAAGCTGGTCATCCCCGATAACACCCGGACCGGCGTGAAGCGGGCCTGCCGTTACGAGCCCGATCTGAACCGCACCTATCACGAACTGGCCATGCACTACGGGGTGGGCGTGCTGCCCACGCGGCCCTACAAGCCCCGCGACAAGGCCAAGGTCGAAACCGGAGTGCAGATTGTCCAGCGTTGGATCGTGGCGGCGCTGCGGCATCGGAAGTTCTTCAATCTCGCCGAACTCAACCAGGCGATCCGAGAGTTACTCGACAAGCTCAATCAACGGCCCTTTCGCAAGCGGCCGGGTTGTCGTGCCAGCCTCTTTCAGGAGTTAGACCGGCCGGCGCTGGGGCCTCTGCCGCAGGATCGCTATGAGCTCCACCAGTGGGCGACGGCGCGCGTCAACATCGACTATCACGTCGAGATCGACTTTCACTACTACAGCGTGCCCTACATCTTGACCGGGCAGGTGGTCGAGGTCCGCTCGACGCTGACCACGGTAGAGATCTTTCACCGCGGCGAGCGCGTGGCTTCGCACGTCCGCAGCCACCGGCCTTATAAAGCCACCACCGTCAACGAGCACCGTCCCAAGAGCCACCAGCAGCACCTAGCCTGGCCCCCGTCGCGCCTGCTGCATTGGGCGCAGTCGGTGGGACCGTCCACGGCACAGTTGTTCAAGGCCATTCTGGAAAGTAAGCCACACCCCGAGATGGGCTATCGGTCGTGCCTGGGGATTTTGCGGCTGGGCCAACGCTATTCGCCCGAGCGGGTGGAAGCGGCCGCTGCGCGAGCCGTGGCCACCGGTGCCTGCTCCTATCAGAGTGTGAAGTCGATGTTGAAACGCGGGCTCGACCGCCAACCGCTGCCCGCCTCGGTGCCCCGCCCCCCGCTCGAACACGACAACCTGCGGGGTGCGGCCTATTTCGATCCCTCGGATACGCCGAGGGTGCAGTAGCTCCATCCGGAGAGAGGAGAACACATGTTGAATCAGCAGACCCTGGAGAAGTTGCACGCCTTGCGCTTGCACGGCATGGCCGAAGCCTTTCGCGCCCAGTCCGAGCAGACCGGGATCGCGGAGTTGAGCTTCGAGGAACGGTTCGCGCTGCTGGTGGATCAGCAGTGGAACTGGCGACAGAACCGGGCCTTAGCGCATCGCCTGAGCAAGGCCAAATTGCGCCATCGCGCCTCGGTGGAAGACCTGGACTTCCGCTCCCCGCGCGGCCTGGACCGTGCCCTGGTGCGCTCGCTCACCCTGGATTCGGCTTGGGTGCGCGAGCATCAGAATATCTTTCTGCTCGGCCCCACCGACCTTGCGACATTGTGCGTCACCTCGCTAACCTTTTGAGAATAGTGAACGTTGAAAATCAAATTTCCAGTTCGCGGGCACAGTGTCCGCAGGGGTCTCTCTCGCCGTCACCCATTCGTTGTTAAGCCCTTGGGTGATCCCCACTCTCAGGGTGCTGGAACACCCTCCTCGGTGTCACTTGAGGAGCCGGCAAGATCGAGCGTGGCATCGTCCAGGCTCTGAGGCTGCTCTCGGCGGCGACGGTTCTTGATTTCCATCGCTGCTTGCCGGGCGGGCGGCGATTCAACGGCCTCGGCCGGAATCTGCCACGGCGCCCCAAGCACACTTGGGTGGCCCGAATCGTTTTATGATGGATCAAGTGCCGAACCACGGTCGGACTCACTCCCAGCCGACGGGCGGCTTGCTCAAGCGTCAGAATGCCCGTCTGGGAACAACTCGCATCATAGGCGGCCAGTTCGTGGTAGTGCCGCAGCGAGTACACCCTCCCTTCGTTCCAGGTGTTGCCCGCGCCGGTTCGCATTCCTAAACGATTCAGGGTGGAAGCGATCTGCTGATCGGTGAACTGGCCCGCCATCCGGCGCACCACTTCCACCGCCTCAAGTCGCGTACAATAACGGTGCTGGCCGGCGCGGCTCTTCTTGATCCGCACCTCCGAGTGACGCCCTCCGGCCCAATGGAGCAGCATGACGATCTCATGCCTTTCCTCTTCAATATCCACCACGATCTCGCGAACCAGAATGCGCACGATCCGTTGCTTCAATTTCATATCGGTCGAGGGAGCATCCCACACGGCCGGAAGATCCTGCGCCAGGCTCAACAGTACCTCCTTCGACGGGATCGCTGCCGACTGCGGGTCGCTCGCCAGCGTCTGCAGCTTCTTCTCCAGATCGCGCACCTTCTGCAACGCCGCGTTCCACCGAGCTTCCAGTTCCGCCGCCACCAGCCGCTGCTCCGGGTCGACCGCTTCATACCGCCGCGCCGCCAGCCGGACCTCGTAGTGCGCCTGCTCCAGTTCCATCTCCGCCGCACGGCGGCGCGCTTCCCGTTGTTCCCGCATCTGCTCGGCTGCTTCCAGCGCCGCCTCGACCGCGTTGCCGCCGATGGCTTCGAGCACTTCCTGGGCGACCGCTTGGTCCGGTCGCCATGCCCCGAAGGAAATACACCAATCCTCCCCGCGACTCGAGCTGCGTGCCCCGGCACCGGTAGCGCCCCAGTCGATCGCGGCCTGCGTATCCTACGTTCAGCATCCGTCCGCACCGGCGACACCGTAACAGACGGGCCAGCAGCGCCCGCCCTCCCCGGCCTGCCTTCGGCTCCATGCGTGATTTCATGTGGGCGTTGGCCGTAATCATAGACTGGTTCCTCTCGTACTCTTCCCAGGGAATGTACCCAGGATGGTGGTCCTGAATCAAGACCGTCCATTCGGAGAGCGGCTTGCGATGTCCCTCGCTCTTTCGCGCCCGCCCGTCGAGAATCCGAGTCCGCGTCCCCCTTCTGCCGAACGCGTAAGCGCCCGCATAGAGGGGATTAGTTAGAATCGCAAGGATTCTGCCATAGACCGGCAACTTCCATATCAGTTTCCATTCGCCCCCCTCCTGAAGAAAAACGGGCAGCGAGATGTTCTCGCGGTGAAACCACAACTGCACTTGCCGCAGGAACGCCAGTTCCGTCATCTTACGGAACGTCAGATTGAGGGCTTGCTGAATGCGGCGGTCCGGGTCCCATTTGATTTACCCGCCCGTCGTCCAACGGAAACCCACCG
>CAWGTQ010000050.1:0-276791 GCA_963825395.1 uncultured Acidobacteriota bacterium
ACACACCCGGGCTACATTAGCTGGGACGATTACGAGGAGAACCTCCGCAGACTAAAAGAAAACGCACGGGCGCATCTCATCCAACTCAAGGCTCCGCCCCGGGAAGGCCCCGCCTTGCTTCAGGGCCTAGCTCTTTGTGGGGTGTGTGGGAGGCGCATGGCAATTCGGTACCACTGGCGCCAGAGCGTTCTGATTCCTGATTACATGTGTCAGTATGTTTCTATCGAAAACGGCGGGAAGGCCTGCCAAGTTATACCCGGAGCGGATGTGGATACCGCCATTAGTAAAGTACTCATGGAAGCCATCACTCCGGCGGCCATCGAAGCATCGCTGGCTGTACAGCAAGAGCTCCATTCGCGTCTGGAAGAAGCTGACCGCCTGCGGCGAAAGCAGGTGGAGCGGGCGCGCTACGAAGCGCTCCTCGCCCAGCGCCGTTACTTACGTGTGGACCCCGACAACCGCCTCGTCGCAGATGCGCTGGAAGCGGATTGGAACAAGAAATTGCGGGAGTTAATGGAGGCCGAAAGGGAATATGAGCGCCAGCACGCCGAAGACCGGAAGGTGATGGAGGAAGACCAGCGAAAAATGGTTATGGATTTATCGACCAGCTTTCCTAGCCTGTGGAACGACCCCCACACCCCCGATCGCGACCGCAAACGCTTGGCGCGCTTGATCCTGGAAGATGTAACGCTTACCAAGGGTATTGAGATCACCGCGCATGTTCGTTTTAAGGGAGGGCTCAATAAAACGATTACTGTTCCCTTAGCGAAAAACGGCTGGAAGAAATACATGACCGTGCCGGCTGTCATTGCGGAGATCGACCGTCTTTTGAACGACCACCCGGACTGGGAGGTTGCGAGGATCTTGAATGAACGCGGCTTGGCTTCGGGGAGGCAACTCCCGTTTTCGGCACCGATCATCGCGGCCTTGCGCAATCGTCATAACCTCAAGAGCCGTTATACCCGGCTTCGCGAAGCCGGGATGCTCGATGCGACCGAAATGGCGCACCTGCTGGGAACATGCACCAGAACGATTTACATCTGGCACAAAAACGGGATACTCCGCGGCCACCTCTATAACCATGAGGGAGCGTACCTTTATGAGCGGCCGGGCGCGGAATCGGCTCTCGAAGATCCTAACCGCCGGTACCGCCACGGGAAATCATCGTGACTGATACTTACTCATTATCGCCGTCCTTGGCCACAGCTTTCCATTCCGTTCCGACCGTCTTCGCTTGTCGCGCCAGAGGGCCACAAGGCGCGATCCGGATTGATTTCGGATTTTCCTGGACGTACAATTTTAGGCAACGACGGAAGGATGATCAATCCGCCCCACGCTTAGGTCGGCCTACTCCGGGATCATCCGAGAAAGCGGAACAGGCCATCCCTCAGCCAGCAGGCGTCGGGAGGAGGAATATCCCTATGACACGTGAGCCCACGGAATTAATCCTGAGTATTGGTGCCGAGCCAGCAGCCGATGCACAGGAATTGGCGGAACTGACGCACAGTTTGCGGGAAGATTTGATGGAGACGGGTGTGGAGTCGGTAGAACACGTCCGCGGAGCAGAAGCGCCTGTGGGGTCGAAAGGCGACGCAGTCACCCTTGCCACCCTAGCGGTCACTCTTGCTCCGACAGCACTTATGGGAGTGATTACTATCCTGCAATCCTGGCTGACGCGCCACGAGCGGACCAGTATCACGCTTCAGAAGGGGGACCAGAAAGTTAGCGTAACGGGAACTCTCTCGAAGGACCAACAGCAGGTAATCGCGAACTGGCTACACACTGAGAAGGCATCTTAAGCAACCATGAGTGAAAAGAGATTCGCGCTGCTTATCGCGAGCTTCGAATACGACGATCCATACTTCCGGCCGCTCAAGGCCCCTGCGCAGGATGTCAAAGCGCTGTCGCGGGTCTTAGGTGATCCGGCCATCGGCGACTTTGGCGACGTCAAGACCCTGCTAAACGAGCCGAAAGATGTATTGGTTCTCGCGATCGAGGAGTTCTTCGCTGACCGTAATCGAGACGACCTTCTGCTCCTTTACTTTTCCTGTCACGGCATCAAGGACGAAGACGGGCGGCTGTACTATGCCACGAAGAATACACGACACAAACGCCTGGTCGCCACTGCCGTGCCGGCATACCAGGTGAACGACTTGATCGGAAAAAGCAGATCCCGGCGTAAGATTTTGGTGTTAGATTGCTGTTACAGTGGCGCGTTCTCAAAAGCCTTCCTGGCGAAGGGTGATGTCGCGGTGGGCACAATGGAGGAGTTTAAACAGGGAGAGGGCCTCGTCACGCTCACGGCTTCTGACGCGTTTCAGTACTCCTTCGAAGGTGAAGAACTTGGCACTGCTGGTGTATGTTCCGTTTTTACGCGAGCGCTGGTGGACGGGGTTGAGACGGGGAAGGCTGACCGGGACGGCGACCAACTTATCTCCCTTGATGAGTTGTACGACTACGCCTATGAACGCGTGCACAGCGAGAACCCGCAGCAGAACCCTCGTATCCAGGTTGAGGTCGAGGGCAAGATCATCATTGCTCGAAATCCCCAGCCGCCTCGTCCTACCAAATTGCCCTCGAAGTTGCTAGAGGTTATGGAGAGCCCTTTCCCGGAAGTCCGCGAGGGCACCGTCCGAACACTCGATACGTTCCTTCGCGGAAGGAATAAGGGACTAGCACTCTCTGCCTGGGAGGCTCTGCGCATGCTGACGGAAGACGACAGTCGCAGGGTAGCGAGCGCCGCCCAAAAGTGCATAGCCGCTTTTGATGAAGCCCGCCGAGTTGAAGAGCAAGAGGCTTCGCGGCTGATCGCCGAGCAAGAGCGCCTGGCAAGAGAGAATGCTGAAGCGGAATCAGTAAGGCGAGCCCTCGAAACAGGCGAGGCGGAGCGAAACGCCCGAGATAAAGCTGAGCGAGGAAGGCTGGCAAGGGAGAAAGCGGAGCAAGAACGGCTGATACGAGAGAAAGCCGAAGCGGAACAGCGGGCTGCGAAGCAAGCCGAGGCAGAGCGGCTGGCACGGGAGAAGGCGGAACAGGAGAGGCTAGAATGGGACAGAAAGGAACAAGAGCGGCTGCGGCGGGAGAAAGCTGAAGCAGAACGACAAGCTGCTGAGGCGGAGAGAGTTGCTCGCGAAAGGGCCGAGAAGGAACAGCGGGAGCTGTTGCAACAGGAGGGTGCTGCGAGAGCTGACGCGGACCGGCTTGCCCGAGAGAAAGCCCAACAGGAAAAGGTCGAACCTGAGAGAGCGGCACAAGAGGAGCGGGCGCGGCCGAAAGTGGCATCGGAGCAGAAGACGGTCCGGCCACGGATTCTTTCCTTAGCACAGGCCTATGAACTGCATCTGCTCGCACGGGAGAAGGAAGGCGTGCAAATGCAAGCTGCCGAGAAGGCGGAGGTGGAGCGCCGTGAGAAGGAAAGAGCCGATTACGTGATCCTAGGTTCACTTGTAATCGCCATTATCGTCGTCGCCGCAGCCATATGGTACTTCTCACATTAGGGAACTAAGCAGCAACTGCAACAGACGTAGCTCCCTACGACATCCTCAACGAAGTCTCCGGAAGAGGAACGGGAACCGGCAATCCGAAATCTGGGACCGATGGCGGGCACTGTGCGAGAGAACCAGAAAGACGGCCTCGTGTATCTGTGGATACAGCCCGGAACTCTTATTAGGGATTGCTCACCGGGAAGTAGCGACTGCTATCCCAGTGAATATCCATCGCACCACGTGACCATCACGAAGGGCTTCTCGCTCGGGCACACGAAAGTTACCGGCGACGCCTAAAGGCGCTTTGTTGGGGCTACATGACGATAGATGAGGTGGGCGTGCGGAGGCTTTGAAGAGGGTTACCATCTGTTCTACCGCTCGGCTCTCTGCAAATGTACATAGACTTGATATGGAGGTGCAGTATGAAGCGAAGCCCTCGGCTACAAGGCGTTGATGGAGCAAAATCCCGACCTCTACACCGTCGAAGTCATCGGCACCAAAGTGGGAAAGAGTCCCGCGTACGTGCTTGGCAGACTGAAGCTCACCGAATTGATACCCACGGTCCAGAAGGCATTCTATGAAGGCAAGCTCACCGTGGGGCACGCGCTGGAGGTTGCCAGACTGCAAATCCCCGACCAGGAACGCGCCTTTGCGGAGTGCTTCCCGGACCATCGCGGCGCATCCGCTGTCCTCAAAGACCGTGGAGCACAGGCGACCATCACCGTTCGCGGCCTTCGGCAGTGGATTCAACGGGAAATTCACCTCGACCTTTCCGCCGCTCCCTTTGACGCCAACGACCCAAACCTATTGCCCGTAGCGGGAGCGTGTTCGGCCTGCCCGAAGCGCACCGGGAATAACCCGATTCTCTTTCCCGATATCAAGAAGCGGGACACATGCACGGACCCGGCTTGTTTTCGCCAGAAGCGAGACGCGCTCGTGCAGTTGCGGGTGAAGGAACTTGAGGGCAACGGTCAGAAGCCCGTACAGGTCTCCGAGAGTCATCTTTACTACGGGTTCAAGCCGCAACCCGGCGTGCTATACCGGGACGACTACCACGAAGCGCAGAAAGGCGAGTGCCCGACGACTGTGCCAGCGGTCATGGCGGAAGGGAAGACCGTGGGTAGCACGCTGTATGTTTGCAGGGACAAGCAATGCAAAGTCCACCATCCACGCGTAACGATCAGCCCAGAAGAGCGAGAACAACGGCGCAAGCAGGCCGAGGCGGTCCGCGTCCAGCAGGAATACCGGAAGCGGTTACTCGCCGAAATCTATAAGCGGGTGCCCGCCGAACTAACGCGGCATGAGCTTGATTTTGTGGCGCTGCGACATTTTCAGCAGTTGGGCCACGACAGCCAACACCGCATATTCAAATTCTTCGCGTGGGAAGAAACCAAACCAAAGGCCAACGGCGGGTACGTGGATTACCCGAAGCTGGCCAGCGGAAAACTCGAAAAGGTGACTACGGTAGAAATCGGGAAGTTCCTAATCGTGTGCGCACTCGCCTCAGACCTCTACTGCCCGACGTATGTTGGTGGTGGAATGCTCACAAAGGATTCCAATCTCGCGCGCGAGGCGGCCCACTACAAAGTCAATGCCGAGCGAATTCTGCGTGAACTGAAAGAGAAACCCGCCTCCAAGACCGCCAAAAACTCGCTTACTTCTGCCAAAGCAAAGCCGCACATCAAAAAGCAGTAACCATTTCTGGGCAGGGCGGCAATCGCCGCTCTGCCCTTGTCCCCATCGACAATCCTACGGCGACGGTCTGTCTCTGCTAGAACCCGGCTGACAGGGAACCACTTTCGCCGGTAAAGTGAATCCGTTCGGACAAGGCGCACCCGAAGCCCTAAGCTTCCTCTTCGTTTCAAAAAGGGTAGTTTGTGAAACACGGCGGCGGCGTGCGTGTGCCTCTCAAAACCCTTAAGTTTTGAGAAAACAAAAAAAGCCCGTCCGAAATTAACAATGCAGCCGATAGTAGGCACAGTGAGGCCGTAAGTAGCAGTTCGGGCAGTTCGGACTTGTCGGCTTGCAATAATACTTTCCAACGTTCCACAGGGGCCAATCTAGTTGCCACGGGTCTGCCGGGTTAAGCTGTCGGGTCAGCTCAGTGACTTTGGCCGCGTTGGCACCGCTGATCTCCTCGTTATAAACGGCGCGACCGAGTACCCGGTGGAGATGACCGTCCGCCTTCACGTCGCCAGAGTCGCCCTTGATTTGGCCGCAGTCGCGCAACGCGCCGACAACCATCCGGGATATTTGATCCCCCGCGCCTAGAGCCCAGAGATGAATAAGTGCTTCAAACGGGGTCTTGCCCAACCAGATGTTCCGCGCGTCGCCGTCGTACCGAGCGCACATGTCACTGGCGATGCCCCACAGACGCTTGTAGCCCCTGCGGAACCGGTGCGGCTTCCCATATTCCTCGTACTTCGAGTCCCACGCCTCCTTTGAAAAGGAGCTTATTGTCACCCAGACATTCTCTGGGCCACCGAGGTTTTCAACTAAACGTTCGCCTTTCTGCCACGCTACATCGGCGTCCCATTGCCAGTCGAGCAGACAACAAATCAGGAATGTGTTGGCGATCCCTTTCGAGCATTCCCTTCCCTCAAGACGCGCAATTGCGCCCCAGTCCGCTTTACCGGCGCGGTGCTCCAAAAGAAGGGCGGCTATCTGTTGAAGACGGTCGTCCCGATTACTTGCGTTGTTTGTAGATGGTTGCATGCGTCATTCCTTTCCTTTCAACGGCCACTTAGAGTTTTGAACCGCTGGAAAGTGGCGAGAAGAGGGGCGACGGCTGGCATGCCTAAACGTTAGGATATCATGTCGAGAACCATCCACCCTGTTTTTTAGAAAGCGCTTTAGAATGCGAGCCGTTCCATAAAGGGTCCTTTTCGAGAATGGTTTTTTCGCAGATAATGTGGGCTCTTGGGGTTGACTGCATAACAGAAGGAGGAAATCTCAGTGAGCAGAGCGATCGAGAATCTGCAGGCTGCCCTACAGAAGGCCATGGCGATCCGCCCGAAAGTTGGTGGCTTTCCCTACCTCGCCGAGGTGCTGCGCCAGGCAGGCGTTACGCGCAACCTTTGGTTCCTGCCCGCGTGTCAGAGTTTGTACCTGACCCACGATGGGCCGGTAGTGACGCTCGGCACGCCGCTGGTAACTGGCACGGCGGATATACCTCCGTTTGACCGGGAGGCGCTGATCAAGGCTTTGCGAACCGACCAGGCCGGACAAAGCACGTTCCCTGAATTCCTCGCGGCTTCGTGGCGCGCCGGAGTCGTCCGTTACGTTGTCGATTTTGCAGGCCGTACCGTCGCCTACTACGGCTGCAACGGCGAGGAGTATATCGAAAGCTATCCTGGGGTTGACGTGATGTAGCCAGCGCCCTGGTGACATTTCTCACCGACCCGCCGTCCCTCCCTAAATGTCGCCGGTCTTCGCTCCCGACGACACGCGCTTACCCCGGAAAATGTCGCATAACCAAGCCACCATGGCACTTAACAGAATCCAGCGCCGCCTTACAAGCTGGCGCCGCAGTGCGTCATACTCCTTATAGCAGGGAGAGCACATACCGACGTGATCGATCAAGTCCATCAGCTTCTCTGGGCTACCATTCGCTCATGGATTCGGTCTCCAGTGAATCCGCTCCCAGCAGTCAAGGTGTCTGGCAAGGTACTTGTCCGCAAGTCTGATTTCGACGCCTTTCTCCAGAGGTATAGAATCCGACCGCTGGAGGAAATTAACATCGACGCCATCGTGCAAGATGTCTTGAAAGGAGGTCATTAGTGGGAGTCAAAATACGCAAGAAAGGCCGTCATTGGTACGTGTTTATCGACCACCGTGGTCAACGAAAGGCAAAAAAAGTCGGCACACGCGAGGCCGCAGAAAAGGTTAAACGAGAGGTTGAGGCACGTCTGGCTCTGGGTGATTTCGGAATTCTCGTCGAGCAAGATTGCCCAACCTTCACGGATTATTCCAAACGCTGGCTGCGGCTGCACGTTAAGCCTCATTGCAAACTGTCGACATCAATCAGCTACAAACAGGTTCTCGACCGGTACCTCATTCCGCATTTTGGAGAGAGTCGGCTGGATCAAATTACGAGAGACAAATTGAAAGCTTACTTTTCCGAGACAGTGGCGGAGGAGAAATTCGGCCACGGCACGCTTAAGAATATGCTCGCTACGATCAGGGCAATTCTGAGCCATGCGGTCGAGGACGGGCTCGTTATTACCAACCCCGCTCTTCGCCTCGGCAAAGTCGCTTTTCGCAAAGCCACAAAACGAGCGGCAGACTTTTTCACGCGAAGCGAAGCCCTGCGGTTCTTACAGAAGACGCGCCTGTTGAGGCCCGATCGTTACGCGTTGTTTTTGACCGCACTTCGGGCCGGGCTCAGATTAGGAGAACTCCTTGCCCTCGAGTGGAGAGACATTCAGTTCGGGGAAAGCCAAGACGACTCTAACCGCTTCATCATTGTCCGGCACAACTTTACGCACGGCCAATTCACGACTACGAAAAGCAGGAAAGAGCGCAGGGTTGACCTTAGCAAGGAACTTCGGCGTGAATTGCTTGAGCTTCGGGATAAGAGAATTCTGGAGGCCGTGAGCCGTGGCGATTTCGATGAATCGCGTCAACCTCGCCTGTCGAAACTGGTATTTCCTTCGGAAACTGGTGGGCCAATAAACGGAAGCAACGTGTTCAACCGAGACTTTTTGCCCATCCTGGAAGCAGCCGGGATACGTCGCGTCACCTTCCATTCTCTTCGTCACACCTTTGCTTCTCTTCTCATCCAACAAGGCGCGAGCCTTGCCTACGTCAAGGAGCAGATGGGTCACAGCTCGATCCAGGTGACCGTGGACATCTACGGGCACCTCATTCCCGGTGGCAATATCGGCTGGGTAGATGCGCTCGACACGGAAACAACTCCGCACCAATCCGCAACCCAGACGCAACCGCCCACTCCGCCCCCTTCTTCGGTACTCCCCCAAGTCATTGAAATGATTGGTGGGCCCACCAGGACTCGAACCTGGGACCAACGGATTATGAGTCCGCTGCTCTAACCAACTGAGCTATGGGCCCTCAATCATTTAAAGAATAATGATGTTCATGAAATACAGTGGAAATTACAGGGACTTGGCCAGCCGGTAGGGCCATCTTTGCTGCATCACTCAACGCCTCCGACTGCTTCGTGGCGCTCCGCTCTTGGATGGGCGTACCGCTGGTTACCCGTCACGCTGGAATGTCCCACAAGCCGCATTATCTCGAATACATCTGTACAGCCTCGCCAAAGCGAGCGCCGTAAGTATGCCTTAGCGAGTGTAACACGAAATATGATGGCAAATTAAGTGCCATCCTCAGCCGCCAATGTTCCCTTCTGGGCTTGCGACCAACTGGTGAAGCACTTTCGGTCATGAGTGGCAGGCACCGGCTTTTTCAGGGAAGGCTCACTGAGGACGACAATTTTCGGTGGTTTCCGATTATCGCGTCGCGCCAATGGCGGAGCCGGCGCAGGAGGAAGCGGAGGTGCCAAGGGCTTCTTGTCTTGCGACCCATTCGTGGACGCGCTTCTCCAGGACATCCATGGGGAGTGCCCCGGCGTCGAGGATCTCATCGTGAAAGGCCCGGATGTTGAATTTCTCGCCAAGCTGGTCCTTGGCATATTGGCGGAGTTTGAGTATTTCCAATTGGCCGACCTTGTAGCCGAGAGCCTGAGCTGGCCAGGCAATGTAGCGGTCGGTTTCAGACTGGATACTGACTTCGTCTTCCCCGGAGTGCTCGTGGAAAAAATCGACAACTTGCCGGCGCGTCCAATGTTTGTAATGAATGCCGGTATCCACCACGAGACGAACGGCCCGGAGCATGTCCCCCGATAAATGACCGTAGTAGCTATAGGGGTCCTGGTAGAAACCCACTTCTTCGCCGAGACGTTCTGCGTACAGCGCCCAACCCTCGGTATAGGCGGTGAAAAATTCGTGTTGGCGGAAGGGCGGCAGGTCCGGCATCTCCTGAGCAATCGCAATCTGCATGTGATGGCCAGGAACGCCTTCGTGATAGGCGATTGATTCGATGTTCACTAGGGGGCGCTTTTCGAATTCGCCGGTGTTGACCATCACGTGGCCGGGGCGTGAGCCGTCTTGGGCTGGAGGCTGATATTGGGCGGCGGGAGCCCCTTTCTCGCGGAATTCTTCAATGGGCATGACTTCCAGTTTGGCCTTGGGCAAGCGGCTGAAAAGGTCGGGCAACTTCCCGGACATCTGTTCGATGTATTTGCGGTAGAGATCGAGAATTTGCCCGCGGGAGTGGCCATGCATTTTAGGGTCGGCGGCGATCGCCGCTTTGAAAGACTTGAGGTCCTGATAGCCAAGCTTGTTGGCGGTAGCGAACATGCGGTCTTCGATCTCTTTCACCTGAGCCAGTCCAAGCTGGTGAATTTCTTCAGGTGTGAAATTGGTGGTAGTGTTCTCTTTCACGAGAAAGGTGTAGTAGGCCTCACCATGGGGAAGAGACCAGACGCCGGGTTCGCTGCGACCCTCCGGGATGTACTCATCACGGACGAATGCGGTGAAGCGGGCATAAGCGGGTAAGACGGATACCTTAATCGCCGCAAGCCCGGCCTCGCGCAGGCGCTTCTGATCGGATTCGGAGATGCTCTTGGGGAAAACGGAGAAGGGCTGGGCAAAGGGAGACTTTTCCGCTTCTTGGGAGGCGAGGCTGTTGCACTGCTCTAGGACTTTCCCCAGCAGGAAACGTGGCGGCATCAATTTATCATTCATGCCCTTGCGCATCTGGACGATGTTCTGATCCAAGAAACGCGGCATCTGCCCGAGGCGAGAAATATAGTCCTCGTAGTCTTTGACAGACTGGAAGGAGAGCACGTTGACAAGCTGGGGTAACCAAACCTGGACACCATTTTGCTGGTCCACAGGCATTTCCCATTCTTTGAAGCGCGCGCCCTCCAATTTCATCTGAAGGTCGCGAATCATCAAAGCTTTGTTGAGCGCCTCCTGCTCGGGAAATCCGGAAGTGTCGATTGCTTCGAAGCGAGTGAGGAATTTCTGAGTCTCCTGCAGATCCTCGTCGATGGCTTCCTGCGAGAAGTCGTCGATTTTGTCGTTCCAGCGCTTGTCTCCCAAGAAAGAAGCGAACAGCGGGTTGGTGCGCACCCTATACTCCCACTGCTCGGCCAGAAGATCTTTGAGCGCCTTCCGTCGGGATTCGAGAGAGGATAGTGATGGCGGGGCGGTTGAGGCATAACAAAGTGAACAGAGCAACAAAGCAATGCATGTCCGGAGGTTAAGAAGGTACATTGATGCTCCTTGAATGAACAGTCCTTCAGACGAGTGGCGTCCCCAAGAAGTGTTCGCCGGGGTTCCCGTTTTTGCCGCCCATATCTTGATATTCTACCCCAGAGTTCCCCTCACCCCTTCACATGAAAGGCCCAACTCATCGCACCTCTCCGTGCAACGACAACCCTACGAGATTACCGGAACCCCGTGTGGAATGCGTTGCCAGATCACGCTTAAGCCGGAATTTCATTTTTGAATTTTCGCCGACCCACATTCTAAAGTGGACCGCCATTGAATGCAATCGTCGGGGTCTGGCCAGCGCCGAGAGACTCATTCGGCCTTTGTTTAGAGCGCTCGGCGAAGATCAATGTCGTATACTGGTGAGCGTTTTATGAGGGGGTGGACGTCATGAGCAGACCTCGTCCAGGTTTCTGGCTTGTATTGGCGATTTTAGCGCTCACCGGCATTTCTGCCGGGCCTGCCGCAATCGGATCTGACCAAGAGCGGAAGTTGGAGCCGGGCCTCGCGCCGACTCCGCCGATGGGATGGAACAGTTTCGATGCCTATTTGAATGTTGTGACCGAGCAAGAGGTGAAGGCGACCGCGGACTATATGGCCAAGCATCTCTCCCGGTACGGCTACAACTACGTAGTAATTGATGGCCGCTGGCAATTCGCCGACCCGGTGCGCTCTTTCAAAATCCTGGAAGACTCGCCGTCGGAAGTGACCATGGATGATTACGGCCGGTTTTTGCCGGCCCTCAATCGTTTTCCTTCCGCCGCTCATGGAGAGGGATTCAAGCCGATAGCGGATTATATCCACGGCAAGGGACTGAAGTTTGGCATTCACATCATGCGGGGCATTCCACGGGCCGCGGTACAGAAAAATCTTCCCATCCTGGGTACGGACGCTCACGCCCAGGACGTGGCCCTTACCAATAACACTTGCCGGTGGTCGAAAGCCATGTACGGTTTGGATGTCAGCAAGCCGGCTGGGCAGGCCTATTACGATTCTATCGCGGCGTTATACGCCCAATGGGGTGTGGACTTCATCAAAGCGGATGATATGAGCCGCGGGGAGAACCCAGCGGGCGAGAGTTACCACGCGCCGGAAATCCGTGCGCTCGACCGGGCCATCGAGAAAGCCGGGCGGCCAATGGTGCTGAGCCTGTCGCCCGGGCCGACCAATCCTGCGCATGCTGAAGAGGTGGAACAGTCCGCCCACATGTGGCGGATCTCGGACGATTTCTGGGACACCTGGAAGCAGTTGAAGCAGGAGTTCTCACTTTGCCGCCCCTGGGTGGGCCACAACGGCCCGGATAGTTGGCCCGACCCCGACATAATCGCGCTGGGCCCCATTCGCGTGCGAGGCTATCCGCGCGGTCTGCAGGGAAATTTTCCGCCGCTTCCGCACTACACGCGGTTAACACCCGCGGAGCAACTTACGATGATGACGTTATTTTCGATCTTCCGCGCTCCGCTGATGATCGGGACTGATCTGCTCAGCATTGATCCCCCCACGCTGGCGTTGCTCACAAACGCTGAGGTGCTTGCGGTCGACCAAAAAAGCACAAACAACCGCGAACTGTTTGCGCGCGGTGACGCCGTCGCCTGGGCGGCGGATATCCCCGGTACGGACGAACGATACCTGGCAGTGTTCAACATCGGCGACGGTGGGCCTGCCGCGGTGGATGTAGCATGGAACGACTTGGGGTTGAAGGGGAAGTGCGAAGTGCGCGATCTCTGGGAAAAGAAGAATCTGGGGGTGGTGGAGAACCATTTTGCCCCGAATGTTGAAGCGCACGGGGCTGGGCTCTACCGGGTTAAGCCGGCGATGTGAGATTTGAAGATGATCTAAGTTCAAAGGAGGTGTATGGCGATGGCAAGAGGAGAGCTGACCCGGCGAGAATTCATCGAAAGGGCTTCGGTAGGCTTCGCTGCTGCGCAACTCGTTCCGACGGCTGCGGATGGGATGGTGTCTGCCCGGCCGACGGCGGCGGGAATCCCTGATGCAACTGGCGAGTCCACGTTCAATAGTAAGAGATCCTTGCGGGGTTTCCGCCACCCCGAATGGAGCGCCGCGGGCAGCGCCGCCGAGCCAGCCGAAGCGCTTGCCGGTTCCCTGCGTCCTGCCATTTTTCCCACTCCGCAAGAGATGGAACTGCACGGCGCCCCGTTTGCCTTAAATGAAGAGTGCACCCTCGTGCTTCCCCTCGTCCCTTCCAATACCGATACCTCGCTCGCGCGCTTCCTCACGGAGGAATTGAGTGACCGCTATGATCTGCGATTGAGGACTCAACACTTCGAGAAGTTGCCCTCTTCGGGGAAATTCCTTGTCGCCGGCTCGATCCAGAATCCGCTGGTTCGCGAATTCTGCCAACGGAATCAACAGGAAGTGACCGCGCAGAACCCCGGCCCGGAGGGTTACGTTTTGCACGCCGATGAAAATGCCGTGATGGTCGCAGGCAGCGACGAGCGCGGCGCCTTCTATGGCCTGCAATCGCTGAAGCAACTCCTCGCCTCCGGTGAGCGGAACCTCCAGGTGCCGGGCGTGCAGGTGCGCGACTGGCCCGACAAGGCTTTTCGGGGCATCAAGCTCTACGTGCCGGGCCGCGCGAATATCCCCTATTTCCGCCGCTTCATTCGCGAAGTCATGGCGCTCTACAAATTCAACACGCTGATGATGGAGATGAACGCTTGTATGCGGCTCGACCGCCACCCGGAAGTCAATGCCGGCTGGGTGGAATTCGCGCGCGACACCAATTACAGCCGGGGCAACTACCCGCCCGGGCCGCTGCACGGCCGCGAACAGAACTCATCGCACCAGGATTGTGGCGATGGCGGCTTTCTGGAAAAGGACGAGGTCGCGGACCTGGTTCATTGGGTGGAAGCGCATCACATTGAGGTCGTCCCGGAAACTCCCTCGTTTACGCACAGCTTCTATCTGTTGGCGAACCATAAGGACCTGACCGACGTCCCTGGTGACAAGTGGCCTGACACCTATTGCCCCTCCGAGCCCCGTAGTTACCAACTCATTTTTGACGTGATGGACGAATACATCGAGGTCATGAAGCCGCGCATGATTCACGCCGGCCACGACGAGTGGTTTGCACCCTTCGGAGTCTGCCCTCGCTGCAAGGGTAAAGATTATGGTGAGCTCTACGGGCAAGATCTGCGGAAGATTCATGATTACCTGGCGAACAAAGATATCAAGATGGCCATTTGGGGTGATTACTTGCTCGAAGCCGTGCGCGGCAAGGGCTTGCAAAATCGCACCGCCCCGGATGGCTGGAAGTACACCTCGCCGGGTGGCATGAGGCCGCAACAAGTTAAGGACCTTGTTCCCAAAGACATCCTGCTTTTCAACTGGTTTTGGTCCAAGGAAGATGGCGGAGTAGGGAACGAGGCGCAACTGGATGAATGGGGCTTCCACCAGGTCTACGGCAACATGGAGCCCGGGATTGAGAACTACGTGGACCGCAGCAAGCGGAAAACCATCATCGGAGGCGCGCCCTCCTCGTGGTCAGCGACGACCGAGTTCATTATGAGTAAAGATATGCTCTATCTTATTCTCGGATGCAGCAACATGCTTTGGTCAAAGAAGGCGCTGGGGGCGGGGGATCTTGCCAGTACCACACAAGGTTCCATTCCTCTGATGATATCGGATTTGACAGGGGAGGCGCCTCCCAGTGCGACGGAAGGTGTGGTCACGCCTCTGGATATTTCCCGTGCTTTTAACGCGCCTGCGGTCGACCCCGTCTTCGGAGTGGATTTGCGCGGAATCAAGACCGGGAGGACTGCCTTTGGGAAATGCACATTTGACCTGGCTGGGACCGGCGCCCAGGCCGCGGTGATGGTGGGGGCCGAAGGGACACAGCCCAACCCGCTGCCGCGCGAGGCCACGGTAGAGATTGGCGCAGACGCCACGAGCCTGCTCTTCCTGCACGCCTGCGCTATGCCCGCAACCAACAAGGAAGCCTTTCGGCTGATCTGGGACATGGTGGATTCGGCGGATCTGCTCGGCTGGTATGAAGTTGTATACGAGGATGGCCTGCCGGAAATCATCCCGGTTCGTTACGGTGTGAACATCCTGGAATGGAATTGGGGCGGGGATAAGAGGTCGGGGAAATATTGCTACGATGCGCAGGCGGTGATGTGCTCGCCCAACGCTGAACATCCGATCACCTTTTTCGTTTTCGAATGGAAAAGCCCGCGCTTGGGCAAGGTGATCAGGGAAGTCCGCCTGAGGGGGTCGAAGGGATTCCGCGGCGCCGTGCCGGGGTTTGAGAATAATTATGGCGGAGTGATTCCCAATAATGCCGTCATCCTAAAAGCCCTCAGCGTGGTCAAGAAGCGAGGATGAAGTGAAGGTTTCAAGCGATATCCTTTGCCATCGTGTTCGATTAGAGTGAGATCACCCGTGGTCGTCCCCTCCGGCGCATACCTACCAACCGATGTATGCGCCACCCGCGGGACCGCTCCCATGCCGCCTTGACCCGGGCGACGGGCGAGCCGGAAACGGCGTTTGTCCTTACACCGCCCTGGTGCGCGTTGGAACCCCACATCTAGATAATTTTTGTCTGGAGATTTTGTCTGGAACTTTTTCCTGACAGTTTTCCAGAAACCATAGGCTGTAGTGTGTAGGCCATTATTCTCTTGACAGTGGCAGTGACCCCATGTACTCTAGCGTAGGAGGCTGGTGGAAAATAATTTGGACTCTGGAGGCAGGTGCTAGGGATGGGAGGCACGGGGTTGGGCTAAATGCTAACCGCTAAAGTTCAGCGCCGCAAATACCGTGGCTCTCCATTATGTGTATGAAACAAATAGGGGTTAGCGATAGATAGGGAAAATCTTGTAAGAATCTATATCATTGAAACTAAGATAGTTAGCTCGTCCTTGGTCCCGGGTAGTGAAAAAACGCGGGGGGAAAAGATGAAGGTAAGTTTCATTATGTTATTGAAAACAAATGGAGGAAAAATGCCCGAAATCGAGCCCTCCATTATGTTGTTGAAAAATAAGCTTGTTACATCCATCTCTCCATTATGGTGATGAAAAGAAATGGAGTTAGCAAATTTTCCGTTCGTAGCCTTGAAATGGCTCTGTTCATCCCCACACCACGCGGATGGCCTCTTGGTTGCTGGCTCTTCCACCGTATGAGCCATAATGCGAAGTTCAGCCGCCGGAAATTCATGCAAATCACCGCCGTGGCCGCGGCGGCGGGACCCATGGTGGCGTGCGTCGGCTCTATCTCTCCCTGGCGGTGCCTGAGCGAGGACGAAGGTCGCACGCTGGAAGCCATGTGCGAACGAATCATCCCGGCTGACCAGGACCCGGGGGCTGCGTGGGCCGGGGTGGCCACTTACATCGACCGGCAACTGCTGGGTCCCTACCGTAAACTGCGGAAGACTTACCGCTTGGGCCTCGCCGGCACGAACGAAACCAGCGTCGAAATGTTGGGCAAGCCCTTCGTGGCGCTTACTCCCCAGCAGCAGGACGCGGTGCTGCAAGCCATGGACAAGGGTCAGGCGCAGGGGGAACGCTGGAAACAGGTTTCAGCCAAATCGTTCTTCGACCTTGTACTCAGCCATACAATGCAAGGGTTTTACGGCGACCCGCGGCACGGCGGCAATCGCGAGCGGGTGAGTTGGAAGATGCTGCGCCTGCCCTACCCCCCCGTGCGAGGGCGCTTGCCGGCTCAGACATCAGCAGATGACGCAGATTTTGCCGATAGAAAATCTGCGTAATCTGAGTAATCTGCGGATGGGAAAAGCAATGGCACTACCACGAGTCAACGCGGTGATCGTAGGAGCAGGAGCGGCTGGCGGTATTGTGGCCAAAGAGCTCGCGCAAGCCGGCCTGACGGTGGTGCTGCTGGAGCGCGGCAAATGGTACACCGCCTACGATTGCCGCAAGGACGACCTGCGAAACCAACGCACCTCCCTGTTGGGATGCGCCTTTGGCCCCGACGATGACCGTTACCGGCGGGTGGTGGTGGAAGCCGATGGCCAGGAGCGCGTGGTGTTGCCGAGCGACGGCGCGTACAACAACAACGCCGCGTGCGTCGGTGGCGGCACGTTCAGTTACGGCGCCATGGGGTGGCGTTATCTGGAAAAAGACTTCCGCATGCGCTCCACTTACGGACTGGTGGCAGGCAGTACGCTGGACGACTGGCCCATCAGCTACCAGGACCTTGAGCCCTACTACACCAAAGCAGAGTGGGAAATCGGCGTTTCCGGCGACGACACGAATAACATCTTCAAAGGGCCGCGCAGCCGGCCCCTACCCATGCCGCCGTTGCCCCCGAGCCGCGAGCACGTGATTCTGAAAGCTGCCGCGGATCGCCTGAACCTCCACCCCTTTGATATTCCCATGTTGCGCAATACCGTTCCTTACAATGGGCGGGGTGGATGCATGCGCTGCCGCTGGTGCGTCGGTTTTGCCTGCGAAGTTGACGCCAAGTGCGGAACGCACAACACGGTGATCCCGCGCGCCCTCGCGACCGGCAACTGCCAGTTGCGCACTGAATGCGTGGTGAAGAAAGTCCTGACCAACGATCAGGGCCGGGTAACAGGGGTCGAGTACTTCGACGAGCGCGGCCGCCTGCAAGAGCAGCCCGCTGACATGGTGGTGGTCTCCGCCTCGGCCACGGAATCGCCGCGCCTGCTGCTCAATTCCCAAAGCCGCCTTTTCCCCAACGGCCTCGGCAATCGCTACGACTGGGTGGGGCGCAATTTGATGGGGCACGCCTACTCCGGCGCTTACGGGCTGATGGAAACGGACACCTACGATGACCTCGGCCCCGGGGCTTCCATCGCCATCTGCGACTACAGTCACGGCAATCCGGGGTTGGTGGGCGGAGCGATGCTTTGCAATGAATTCATCCGCCTGCCCATCCAATTCGCCTCCGTCGCTCCGCCGGACGTACCGCGCTGGGGCGCCGCGCGCAAGGACTTCATGCGCAGGTTTTTCAATCGCTGCATGGCGGTGCAAGGCCCCGTGCAGGAGATGCCGGTCTTCGAAGCGCGCGTGCAAGTGGACCCGCGCGTGGTGGACGATTGGGGAATTCCGGTGGCGCGCCTTTCGGGCGCCCGGCATCCCCAGGACCTTGACGTAGCGAATTACATTTCGGGAAAAGCGGCTGCTTGGCTGAAGGAAGCCGGCGCCACCACGACCTGGCCGAAAACTTCCCGGCAAGGGCCTGAGCGGAGGCCAGCACCAGGCCGGAACCTGCCGCATGGGCAACGACCCCAAAACTTCCGTGGTGAACCGCTACTGCCAGGTGCACGACGTGCCGAACCTGTTCGTTGTCGATGGCAGCGTGCATGTTACCAACGGCGGGTTCAATCCCGCCCTGACAATCATGGCCATCGCCTACATGGCCTCGGAGCACATCGTCCACACATGGCAAGGCACGCGAATGCGCGGATAGCGTCCGGCCCCGGGCGACTCATCCGGCTGAGAAAGAACAAGCAATGACTACACCACGTCCCCATTCCCGCCGCCTGCGAATTTTGCTCATCGCGTTGGGCGTCGCCGTCCTCACCCTTCCCGGCGCCAGCGTTTACTATGAATACTCCGGTGGGAAAGCCTGCGCGCGCTGCCACGAGATTTGGCAGCCTTACTCCGACTGGCATACCTCCTCTCACCGCAACATCCCTTGCGGCGCCTGCCACGGCGATGTCTTCACGCTGGAAGCTGGCTTCCACATCAACAACATGCGCCGGGTGTTCAACCACCTCAGTGGTGACGTGCCGGAACAGGTGCGGTTGAGGACGCGCGATGTGTTCCGCGTTTCCGAGCGATGCAAGACCTGCCATCAGCAGGAGTGGGCCGAGTGGGCGTCGGGCCTGCACCACGCCGCGTACAAGGAGGTGTTCCTCGACGACAAGCACAATCATCGCCGCCTGCTGATGGACGATTGCCTGCGCTGCCACGGCACGCATTACGACGGCAGCATTCGCGACTTGGTAACGCCCATCGATACGCAGGGCCCCTGGAAACTGCGCGATCCGGCTCTTGCCGACCGGCCCGTCATCGTCTGTTTGAACTGCCATGTCATGCATCACCACGGCGATCCCCTGGCGCGACCCGCGGTGAAGCCTTCGACAAGTACGACCCAGGAATTGAACCGGCCTTCGCTCGCGCTCTTCGACCGGCGAGAAATGCAATCCATTGCCCTGGCGGAATCTGCCCTTGCCCGCGATGCGCGAGGGGGAGCGGGAAGTGAAGATCAGCCGCGACCCGAGGCAGGCGCTCTGCTACCAGTGCCATGGGCCGGACGCCACGCGGCAGGTCCACTCCGGCGACGACCGCACTCCCCTGGGCGTTCATGAAGGCCTCAGTTGCTTCGCCTGCCACGAAAATCACAGCATGCGCACACGCGCCTCCTGCGCCAATTGCCATCCGCGCCTGTCGAATTGCGGCCTCGACGTGGAGACCATGGACACGACTTTCAAATCCACACAGAGCCCGCACAACATCCATTTCGTGAAGTGCGCGGACTGCCACACCCAAGGCATCCCGAAGAAACACCGGCCTGGCGCGCCTGCCAGCCTTACCTCGTCTGCAGGGTTATTCACACCGAGAAATCAGCGTTAGATTTAGTTGGGGGGAACCGTATCCAGAACTTCTCGAACCTTGAGTGTCAGCGCCTCCGGGGTAAAGGGCTTTTGCAGAAAAGGCACACCAGGGTTCAATACTCCGTGATGAGCGATCGCCTGGTCCGTATATCCAGACATATAGAGGATTTTCGTATTGGGACGGGCCGCACTTATCCGTTCTGCAACCTCTCGCCCGCTCATCTGAGGCATTACGACGTCAGTGAATAGCAGATGGATGGGCCCATCGAACCTCTTGCTGATCTCCAGCGCCTCATATGGGCGCCCGGCCTCCAGAACTGTGTATCCATGCGCCTGGAGAATGCGGAGCACGAGTGACCGGATGCTCTCCTCGTCCTCCACGAGCAGAATGGTTTCTGAACCTTGTGGCTGGGAGGTGCGAATAAGCAGAGGCTGTGCGGGTTCCATAGACGCGACCACGCGTGGCAGGTAAATCTTGAAGGTAGTGCCCACCCCCAGTTCGCTGTATACCCAAATGTTGCCTCTGCTCTGTTTGACGATACCGTAGACGGTGGCCAACCCCAGCCCCGTCCCCTTGCCTTTTTCCTTGGTCGTAAAGAAAGGTTCGAAGACATGCGCACGGGTATGGGGATCCATGCCGGAGCCGGTATCACTGACGGCGAGCATCACGTAAGGCCCCGGCGTCACGGCGCTATGGGTGTCGGCATAAGTTTGATCCAGTTGGACGTCAGCGGTTTCGAAAATCAGTTTTCCGCCATTCGGCATGGCGTCGCGGGCGTTCACCGCCAAGTTGATGATGACTTGTTCGAGCTGTGCCGGGTCGGATCTTATCGCTCCCAATTCGGGTGGCAGTACAGTCACAACCTCAATATCCTCGCCGATCAAGCGGCGCACCATCTTCTCCGTGCCTTTCACGACGCCGTTCAGGTCGAGCACCTGGGGTTCCAAGGACTGGCGGCGGGTGAAAGCCAACAGCCGACGCACCAGCGCGCTCGCCCGGTCGCTCGCCTTGAGTATCTCGTCCATATAGGAGCGAAGCGGGCTTTCAGTCTCCAAAAGATCCTGGGCCAACTGCGCATACCCTGAGATGATCGTCAAAAGATTATTGAAATCGTGAGCTACGCCTCCGGCGAGCCGCCCCACGGCCTCCATCTTTTGCGCCTGGCGAAATTCCTCTTCAAGTTGCTGGTGGTCAGTGACGTCGACCATCACCCCGCGGAGCTGGCGTATCTTGCCGCGATCATCTCTTACCACGCGGACAATATCCTGGAGCCAGATCGTCTTGCCGTTCGCCGCTGTTGCCCGGTATCGGAAGCTGTAGTCCCTCCCCTCTGCAATCGCTCTGCGGCAGCGCTCGATGACCTCGTCGCGATCCTCCGGATGAACGTGCTGGACCCAGAAATCTGCCTCCTGCAACCACTTCTCCATGGGGAAGCCCAAAATGGCCTCCATCTGGTTGCTCACAAAAGTTATCTTGAAGCTGGGCACGTCCATTTCCCAAATGCCCGCATTAAGGTCCTCAACGAGATTGCGGAACCGCTGCGCCAACTCCTGTGCCGCTATCCTTAGATCCTCACTCTGCGCCAAGTCCTCGGAAGACCTTCCGATTTTCAACTCCAGTGTCCTCTGAATTTCTTTCAAGCTGCGAACCTGACGCCTGAATTGCCGAACCTCCCTAGCGAGGAAACCACACAATACCGCCGTGACAAGAAACAAGGGGATCGGCAACAAGGCCCCATGATCTTGGAATATGTGCACGCCACTTTCGCTGAGAAACCAGACATAGAGTGCCGAAATTCCAAAGCCGATCCCGATGCTCTTCGGAACGGTCTCGCCCAAAGTCGCCATGAGAATCGTAAGGTAGAAGAGCAACAGCCAGGAAGAACTGCTTCCGGATGCGTAATAAAGGAAGGTGAGGACGGCGATATCGACGAAAAACAGGCCATAGCCCAGCGCGGGATTCTCAAATCGGCGAGCCGGGAGAGCGCGCAAAACGAGGTTCGAGACAAGATATGTAGTTGCAAATATCCACAAAGCAGTTGAGTTTTGCTGGTGATGATAGAAGACGAGAGCCAGGACCACAATGGAAAGAACAGCCCGAAGCATGAAGAGGTTAGAGAAGCGCTGCTCGGTCTCACTCATAGCGAGTTCACTGCCCTCCCCGGGGCAATGCAACGTGTCGAAGATTCCGATCTCCGCCCGATAGTAGCCGGTTGGTATTTGCGTGTCAATTAATGTTGTACTTGGATTGTCCGCACCACGCTTTCAGCATATAATCTGTCTTCGGCTCCGCCGGTATTCACGAAACCTGCTCGCAGTCCTTCCTGATATGTATCTGATTTACAGCATGCTTTTCTCGGTCGGTGCAATACTGACAGCGCCATTCTACTGGTGGCGAAAAGGCCGGGCACAGAAGCGCGCTTACTGGGCTGAGCGGTTCGGGAGTCTCCCGTTTCATGAAAGCAGTCCCGGCGCAATTTGGGTTCATGCTGTTTCCCTGGGGGAAACGCTGGCGGTTGCAGGCTTGGTCAAGGAAATGCAACAGACGTTTCCGGAGCGCAAGATCTATCTGAGCAACGTGACACCGGCGGGGCGCGAAGCCGGGGAGAAGCGACTGCCCTCCATCGCCGGCCGTTTCTTCGTTCCCTTGGATTGGCGCTGGGCGGCACGCAAAGCGCTGGCTCGCATCAAACCATCGTTGCTGGTGATCGTCGAAACCGAACTATGGCCCAATCTCCTGCGCGCCGCGCAGGAGGCGGGCGCCCGCGTGGTCATGGTCAACGCACGCATGTCAAAGCGGTCGCTGCGGCGGTTATCGACTCGCGCGGCCCTTCATACGGCGCGTACTCGCCAACGTGGACGGCATCTACGCGCAGACGGAAGAAGACGCCGAACGATTCCGCCAACTCGGCGCCAAGCCGGAGCGCGTCACGATGGTTGGAAATCTGAAATTTGACGCTCAACCTCCGCAACTCGGAGAGTTTGCTCGCGCTTTGAAAGCCGCGCTCCGGCAAGCTCAGCGCGGGCCGGTTTTAGTGGCCGCGAGCACCATGCCCGGCGAGGAACCGCTTGGTGCTTCAGGCTTGGGACTTGATCCAGGCGCGGTACCCCAAGGCGCTCCTGATCCTTGCTCCGCGCCATCCCGCCCGCTTCGAGGAGGTCAGCCAGGACTTGGCGCGGGCCCAGCGCGGCTTTGTGCGTCGCACCACCTTGCAAGTTGAAGAGCAGGCGTTATCGAGCCAACTAGCCTCCACCGCCATTCTCCTCTTGGACACGATCGGCGAATTAGCGGGAGTTTTCGAAGTGGCGGACTTGGTTTTCATCGGCGGCAGCCTGGTTCCCACGGGAGGGCACAACTTGCTCGAGCCCGCCTACTGGTCAAAGGTGATTGCTTTCGGACCCCACATGGAGAACTTCCGCGACATCGCCAAGCTGTTCCTGGACGCCGGGGCGGCCATCCAAGTCCGTAACCCGGAGGAACTCGCCCACGCCACCTGGCTGCTGGAAAACAACGAGGCGCGCGAACGTCTGGGCGCGAGCGCACGGCAGGTTCTGGAGCAAAACTCCGGCGCGACCGCGCGCACACTCGATGGCCTCCGGAAATATCTGGACCATGATGCGCGAGGCCGCGAGCCGCTCTCCCACGAGGTCAAGTGAACCCGCTTTTGCTGCCATTTTCCGCGGGATTCCGGCTTCGGCGTCGCGTTGCGCCATGCCGGCTACAAACGCGGCTGGTTCAAAATCCGCCGCCTGGCGCGGCCGGTAGTGAGTGTTGGCAACCTCACCGTGGGTGGAACCGGGAAGACGCCCCTCGTCGCGTGCGTCGCCAACATCCTGCTGCGCCGGGGATGGAAACCCAGCATTCTCACGCGAGGGTACGGCCGCAGCAGCAAGGCAGGAGATGATCGTTGTGGCGCCCGGGGCAGGCCGCCGCGCCGGACGCGCAGGAAATCGGCGACGAGCCGGCGCTTCTGGCCCGCATGCTTCCGGAGGTTCCGCTCGTCATCTGCGCCGACCGCTTTCGCGGCGGGCAGGCTGCGGAAGAGCGCTTCCAGGTGGACGCGCACATTCTCGACGACGGCTTCCAGCATCTGGCGCTCGCCCGCGACGTGGACTTGGTGGCGCTGGATGCGACGCAGACCATTTCCGACCGGCACTTGCTCCCCGCCGGCCGCCAGCGTGAGCCGCTCTCTGCCCTGCGGCGCGCACAGATCGTGGTGCTCACGCGAACGGATTCCGCCGACCCGCAATCTCTGGAAGAACTTGGTGCTGAAGGTCCATCCCGCCGCCAAGGTTTTTCGCAGCCGGACGGAATTGTTAGGATGGACGGACGCAGTGAGTGGCGAGGCCGTTGCCAGCGAGGAAATTCGCACTCAGAAGGTCGCGGCATTCTGCGCAATCGGCAACCCGCGGGCGTTCTTTGCCGATCTGCGCCGCTGGGGATTCAGCCTTGTCGCTGAGGATGCATTTCCCGACCATCACGTATACACTGGCGAGGAGATTCACCAGTTGGTGGCGGACGCCCGCAAGAATGGAGCGGCCGCTTTGCTGACGACCCAAAAGGATGCGGTAAAGTTCTCCCGGGATTGGGCGCCGCAACTGCCCATATTGGCATGCGAGATTGAGGCGCAGATCCCGGACGCCGGGGATTTCGAAAAAACTCTGCTGACTTATTTGGAAAAGGCCCATTAATGACGGATCCTGCCCGCTTTGCGATCGTACAGCGCCTCCTGGTACGGACCCCCAACTGGGTGGGCGACGCGGTGATGTCGCTTCCCGCCCTGGAAGCCCTGCGCGCGCGCTTCCGGCGAGCGGAAATCGTCCTGCTTTCCAAGCCCTGGGTCAGTGAAATCTATTGGCATCATCCGGCTGTGAATCGCCAGATCGTCTATAAGCCCAACAGTGAGCATCGCGGGCCTTGGGGGTTTGCCAAGCTCATCCGGGAGCTCCGGGCGGAACGTTTTGACGCCGCGTTGCTTTTCCCCAACTCGTTTCAAGCTGCCTCGATAGCTTGGCTGGCACGCATCCCGCTGCGCATTGGGTACGCGCGTGACGGCCGTAGCTTCATGCTCCACGACGCCATTGAACCGCCCCTTACAGCCGCCTACGGGCATCAGGTCTATTATTACTTGCAGCTCCTTTTCCGAGCCGGGATGATCGACAAGCCCCAGCCTGTTGAAGAAATTCGGCTTCGCCTCACGGAGGTGGATGAAAATTGGGCCGCCAAAAAATTGGACGTGCTGGGATTAAGCGGCCCGCGATTCCTGGTGGGCCTCGCTCCCGGCGCAGCCTTTGGCCCTGCCAAGCGCTGGTTGCCCGAACGCTTTGGGGAACTGGCGGACCGCGTGATTGGTGCGTTGAATGCCGATGTGCTAATCTTCGGGTCCGCCGCGGAGCGGCCGCTGGCGGAGGGAATCGCCAGCACGATGAAGCACACGCCCGCGATCGCCGCGGGTGAAACCTCCTTGCGGCAATTGCTGGCGCTCATGGCGCGGTGCAGGTTAATCGTAGCGAACGACTCAGGCCCCATGCACTTGGCGGCGGCGCTGGGCGTCCCCCTGGTCGCCATCTTCGGTTCCACTGACGAGCGCGCCACGGGGCCGGTGGGAGCGCGGGTGCGCATCGTCAAGCGAGATGTTGAGTGCAGCCCCTGCGGGCGACGCGCGTGTCCGATTGATTTCCGTTGCATGCATGACATCTCGGTGGAAGGAGTGTTTCGAGCCACCCTGGAACTCGTCAAGCGTTGGAACATAACGCATGACCACTCCGCCTAGGCGCGAAAACACCGGCTCGGGGCGGCAAGGGGAAACCACAGCCCGCGGAGGTCCGGCCCGTGGGAGCCTCGGAGTTCATGGAACCAGATATATGACGATCCAAACGCCCGACCGGACCGCGTTGCTGGCCCTCGTGGAGCGCTTCCCGCGCCAGCGCGTCATCATGCTGGGCGACCTCGTGGCCGACGAGTTTGTCTACGGCGAAATCGTACGCGTCTCGCGCGAAGCGCCGGTGCTGATCCTGAAGGAACGCGAGAAGCAAGTGGCGCCTGGCGGCGGGGCCAACGCCGCGAATAACCTGGCGGCGCTTGGCGCCCAGGTCACTCCCGTGGGGGTCGTAGGCGATGATGAGTCGGGCGACGCGTTGCTCCACTACTTTCGGGAAAGGCACATTTCTACCAGGCAGATCGTCCGCGTGCGCAATTACCTGACTCCCACAAAATCGCGGATTCTGGGAGGACTGTCACACTGGCAGCGCCAGCAGGTCGTGCGCATCGACCGCGAGCCGGCCCACCCCCTGGCGGCGGAAGTGCGAAACGGCTTGACCCGGGCTGCGGCGGCGTTGCTCGGCTCCTCCACAGGCCTGCTGGTTGCTGATTATGGCTACCGCACCACTAATGCTAAGGAGGTGGATTTCCTTCGCCGGCGAACTCGCCGCCATGCGCTGCCCATCACTATCGACTCGCGCTACGACCTCCTGACTTACAAAAACCTGACCGCTGCCACGCCCAACGAACCCGAAGTCGAGGCCGCTTTCGGGCAAACGATTGGAAATGATCTGGAACGCCTTCACACCCTGGGAAGGAAATTCCTCCGGCGCCAGGGACTCCAGGCGCTGCTGGTCACGCGGGGCCGCGATGGCATGGCCCTGTTTGAGCCGCGGCGGCGGCCGCGCCATATTCCCATCTTCGGGTCTGACCAAGCCGTCGACGTGACGGGCGCAGGCGACACCGTAATCGCTGCGTTCACGCTGGCACTTGCTGCCGGAGGGAGCTTTCTTGAAGCCGCCCTGATTGCCAACTGCGCCGGCGGGATCGTAGTCATGAAACGCGGCACCGCGACTGTTTCCCTCGGCGAGATCACGGAGGCACTCCGCAACGCATGAGCGCAGCCCTGATTCCTCGTGAAGAAGTGCGCGCCCTCGGTGATCGCCTGCGCCGGGAAGGCAGCCGCATTGCCTTCGCCAACGGCTGTTTTGATATTCTCCACGTCGGCCATGTGCGTTATCTTGAAGAGGCAAGGCGCTCGGGCGATGTGCTGGTGGTGGGTGTAAACAGCGACCGGGCGGTGGCAGCGTTGAAAGGCGAGGGACGGCCCATTCTTTCCGCGGAAGGACGTGCGGAACTGGTGGCGGCGCTCGAATCCGTGGATTACGTCGTGATCTTCGACGAGCTAACGGCGGCGGAGATTCTGCTTGACCTGCTCCCGGACGTGCATTGCAAGGGCACCGACTACTCCGAGGAGACGGTACCCGAACGTGAGGTGGTGAAGAGTTTCGGTGGTAAGGTGCGAATCGTGGGCGACCCCAAGAATCATTCCACGCGAGAGCTTCTGGCCGAGATTTCCCGCCGCGCGCAAGGGGAATAGCGCCGCCTCCTTCGGCGCCAGAGTTGTTTTCAGGTGGGCGGAATGACGGATGCGGCGCAGCGGTTTCTGATTGTACGTCTCAGCTCGATCGGCGATATTGTCCACGCGCTGCCTGCGGCGGCAGCGCTGGCCGAGGCGTTCCCGCGGGCGCAGATTCACTGGGTGGTGGAGAAACGTTACGCACTGCTGCTGGAAGGCAACCCGCACCTTCACCATATCGTGGTACTCGATACCTTGGGATGGCGTAGGCGTCTGACCTCCTCCGCAACCTGGCGCGAAATCCAGAACGGTTTGAGCGACCTCCGCGGGACCCGCTATACTGCTGCGCTCGACTTCCAGGGGCTCTGGAAGTCCGCGGGGGTGGCCTGGATCAGCCGGGCCGAGGAACGCATCGGATTTGCCGAGGGTTGGTTACGTGAGCCCAGCGCGGCGGTTCTTTACACCCAGCGAGTTTCACCGCGCGAGCATATTCACGTGGTGGAGGAGAACCTGGCGCTGGTCGAAGGGCTCGGTGCGCACGCTCAACGCTGGCAGTTTCCCTTGCCGCGGAACGTGGAAGATGACGCGTACGTGGACAGGCAACTCGCCGCGTTGGATACTCGAAACTTCATCCTCATCAACCCAGGTGGTGGCTGGCGCTCGAAATGCTGGTCGCCGGAGAATTACGCGGCGCTGGTCAGGCAATTGGCAGGCGCCCTGCGCGATCAAATCGTTCTGACCGGCTCACCTTCGGAAGAGCCGTTGATCGAAGAAATCTTGCAGAGCGCCGGCGCCCCACGCGCGCGCTTCTTGCCCACTACCCTGGTGCAGTTCATCGCTTTGGCAAGGCGCGCGCGGCTATTCATCGGAGGCGATACGGGTCCTTTGCACCTGGCTGCCGCTGTCGGCGCCCCCATCGTTGGCATTTACGGCCCCACCGACCCGGTGCGCAACGGCCCGTTTGCTGCCGATGACATTGCCCTTTCCAACCAGGGCCCGATCAATCACACGCGCCGCGGGGCGAACCCTGCGTATCTTTCCGGAATCTCCGTCGAGTCTGTCGTGGCTGCCGCGGAAAAACGTCTGGTGAGGGCAAATGGATAGCGCCTACGCTTTATGGGCCTCGCGCTGGCGTGTGCCGTTGGGGTTTCTGCTCGGCGTCGCTTACGTGGTCTTTTGCCGGCCTACGCTGAAGCTCCTCATTGCCGGTGGCGCAGTGGCCGCGGCGGGGTTGGCTCTTCGCGCCTATGCCGCGGGCTATCTCGCCAAGAACCAGAGACTCGCCATAAGTGGCCCATATGCCTACACGCGCAATCCTCTTTATCTTGGAAGCGCTCTGATGGGCGCGGGATTTGCCCTAGCTGGAGGCAGTTGGATCCTCAGTCTGGCCTGTTTGGTTCTGTTCGAAGCCATCTATTGGCCGGTTATCCGCCGCGAGGAAGAATACTTACGCCGCGAGTTCGGAGAGGTTTACGATCATTACGCTCTGCGTGTTCCCCTTTTCCTCCCGCGCTTTCGCCGGCCTGTAGGCAGTGAGAAGTTTCAGTGGAAGCAGTACTGGAAAAATCATGAATACGAAGCCTTTTTGGGTTTCCTTGCCATAATGATTATACTGGCGTTCAAAATCCGGCTCCGCTAGATTATAGAAGGCTGCCTTTGGTAAGAGGCCCCGCGTCTAACTGTTTTATGCAAATTCTTGATTCGCGCTTGGTCTCTGCGTTGGTTTTCGTGCTCCTGCTCATTGCGCCTACCGCAGGGAATGCGCAAAATTCCCGTGAACCTTTCACCCCGGGCGAGACGCTGACCTACGACGTGACCTGGACGGTCTTCCGCGCGGGCGAGGTGACCTCCACATTACGAACCAGCAACGAAGGGAAGCACGACGCTTACGAGATCACCGCCACGGCGCGGTCGGAGGGCTTTACCTCTCTCCTGTTTGATGTCGACAACGTCTTCCACGCCATCTCCAGCCCCCAAACTCTGTGCTCTGAGAGTATTGACAAGAAAGTGAACGAAGGGCACCGGCACAAAGACACGCACATCCTTTTTGACTATACCCGGAAGCTTGCTCTACTCAATGAGCGCGACCTGAACCAGCCCGCGGCACCACCCAAGCTCGCCGAATTCGATATCCCCCCGTGCGTGGAAGATGTGGTGACCTCCTTCTACTATCTCCGCCGCCAACACTTGGAGATCGGCCACACTATCGAATTGCCGGTGAATGACGGCTCAAAAACGCAGCGCGTCATCGTGGAAGTGCAAGCCCGCGAGAAGGTGCAAACCCCCCTGGGGACGTTTGACGCTCTGCGGGTCGAGCCCAAAGTTTTCAGTGGGCTCCTCCAAAGGAAAGGGCGCATGCTCATCTGGTTCAGCGCGGACGAACGCCAACTGCCCGTGCGCATTAAGGCGATGATCGCGGTCGGCTCCATAACCGGGACCTTGCGGTCCGTGACCTACCCGAAACAGAACGCTTCACCCACCAAGCACTGACTGTCTCCCCGTCGGGCCTAAATACGACAAGCGCCGTTCCAACTAAAAAGGGGGGGCCCTGGCTGTACCGCATTGGCCCGCCATTGGGATTTCGCGAATTAGTGCATAGAAGCTGGAACAACACTAGCCAAGCATTGCAGAAATCGAGTATAAGCTAAAGTCAAGGCCGGATTTCCGGATGCGATCATCACCCCGCGACAGGAACTGGCCCCCTGGGAAAATGCCAAACGTACCGTCGACGCGAAAAGGGGAAAGCATTCAAAGGCGTTGGGCGAAGACTCGCCTTCTGCTGCGCCAAGCTCTACTGAACTTTCTCAAAGAAGATTCGCTGATGGTGTCGGCCTCGATCGCATACCACAGCTTGCTGGCCGTTTTCCCCCTGCTACTATTGTTGCTGGGGTTGAGCGGGCTTTACATCCGAAGATTCGGATTGGCAGGCCATATTTCTGTAGTGCTCCAACGTTATCTGCCTGTCCGGACCGACATCATTATGCAGAACCTGGTCGGTATCAGCCGTGCTTATGGGAGAATCGGCCTCCTCTCGTTTTTTCTTCTCCTGTGGAGCTCCTCGGGAGTTTTCCTGCCCCTGGAAAGAGCTCTGAACCGCGCCTGGCAGGTTGCCGAGGGACGCAGGTGGTGGCAAAAGCGTCTGCTGGCGTTGGAGATGGCTCTCATCGTGGGTTGCCTGATCCTGATCGCCGCCGCATTTGTGGGCGTTGAGATTTTCTTCCGCAAGCGGCTGGAGGCCTTACTGGGACCCTCCCTGCATTCCGAGGTCACACTCCTCTACCATTTGCTGACCGCCATGAGCTCCTTCGCGGTGGCGTTGCTAGCGTTCCTTGTCCTTTTTAACCGGCTCCCCAACCGCCCCATTCACCTGCGCCAAGCCTTGCCCGGAGCTTTGCTGACCGCCGTCCTTTGGGAGACCGCCCGTTGGCTTTTCACCATTTTCCTTCCTTTCTTCAACTACCGCCAGGTTTACGGGTCGATTGGCGTTATGGTTTCTCTTATGACCTGGGCATATATATCTTCAGCAGTTATCCTTTTCGGAGCCCAGGTTTCGCACACCCTTTACGGATCCCTAAAAGTCAGCGAGACAACCATCAGCAAGACTAATCTTTCCTCAACCCTCAACTCTCTCGGCCTGAAAACTTGAATCGGACTTTGCACTCAGAGTCGGTCGTATGTTAGGTTACCGGGCGAGAAAACGGAAATTCCGGTTGACATCTCAATGCCCGCGTGCTAGCTTCCCACCGTGTCCTGATTCTTCAGGACGCCAGGCGCATCTTTAATTTTCACTCTCAAAACAGAAACCGAACGCGCAAAAGGAGGCTCCTTATGGCAACACCTACCCCTATCGCCACCGGCCTCGGTGGCGCCATAGGTTGCAAGTACATTCAGAGCACCAATCAACTGGTCTTTGTGGAATGGGATCGCGGAAATGTTTCTGCAATCGACCTCGCCACTAAGTCTTACCACGTGTTGGGCACCGGCTACACGCAGCCGGAAGACATCGCGGTGACGGCAGACGGGAAAACGGCCTACATCACGGAGCGTAGCGGAGATCTGGTGCGCGTCAGCCTGTCGAGCGCCAACCGCTCGGGCGCCAAGGTGGTGGCCTCGGGTTTGAACACTCCCCAGCAACTAGCGCTGGATGAAGCTCACAGTAACGCTTACGTGGTGGAATTCGCAAGCCCGGGGCGGCTGTGGCGCGTTAACCTCGTCAGCGGCGCTAAAACTCCACTGGTGAGCACACTTCAGAATGCCATCGGCGTGGCCGTGTCGGATGATCTGAGCTCCGCCTACGTCACCGAACAAACGTCAGCCGGCAAAGGCACGTTGACTCGCTACGACCTCACCAGCTCGAACAGCAAGCTGCTTTACTCGAGCGCCACGGCACCGCTTTTCTTTCTAACCTGGGCCGATCCCTCGGAGAGCGCCCTGCTGGTAACCGAGCGCGACCCGGCCAATCTGGTCTGGCGGGTTGATTTAACCACTTCTCCTGTTACTGTCGCCAGCCTAGCCACAGGAGTTCCTACCCGGCCATCCAGCGTGGCCACCACCTCGCCCACCAACCTGCTGATTTGCAGCGACAGCGAGATCAGTGACCTCGACCTCACCGGGGGCGCCTTCGGGTCCTCTGGACCCGTGTTCCTAGGCATCGGGCTGGTGCCCATCACCAGCATCAAAAACAGCAGCCCCATTAACCACTCAACCGATGGTTTCGCCACCACGGCCCCGGGCTACTACCTGCAGGTGACGGATTCGCCCTTCGGCTCCTCGCTCACCTTGATGATCAACCACGCGGGGATCTATGCGGCTCCCGTTAACGCCCGCTATTACCAGTTGCTGGTCGATGGATCGCAACCTTTGCAATCCTTTGACGACTACCTCTGGAACGGGACCACGTTCGTTCTCCAGACCATCAGCCCTTCCAAAACCCCGCCGCACACCGGTTTCTACCCGGTACGAACTCCCAGCCAGCTATGGTACAACCCCACGCTCGGCTACGTTCTGGATACCACGATTTTGAGTAATGGAATTCACGAGATTAGCGTCAAGTTGTTTGACGCCAGCTACAGCCCGATCACCGTGCCAGCGACCAACATCGAAAGCCGCTGGGTGCAGATCGACAACGGCTGGCCCACCGCCGCCATCGAGCAGGTTCTCCATAGCGGGACGCCCGTGGGTGCTTGCGCCATGGTGACCAGCGGGGCGGATGCGTTCACCTTCGTCATCACTGCCGACGACCCGGAACAGCATTTGCTGAGCTGGAACTTGACCGCCCTGTGGGGCGCCAACAAGTCGAAGGCCGTGGCCTCCGACAATTACAGCAACCACCTTCCCGGGCCGCTTTGGGCCGGCATCACCGGTACCGCTGTGCCACCTGCGGCCGGACCGCCCCCTTCGCTGGCGCCCTGGGCTGCGGCTGTATCGGGCGATACATCGTCCACGCAGTGTGCCCACACATTCTATCTTGACGTGTGGGACCGGACCATTAACGGTTACAGTTACATCCACGAGTCTGACTACAGCTTCTCCCTCACCATCGACCTGTGATTGAAACGTCTCAGGCTTCGAGGGGAATGACGAGAGGATTTAGCCCACCTGCCCGCGGCGCGATTGTCGTGCCGCGGGCTTTCCATCTGGGAAAACCGAAATCGGCAGAGTATCCTTCGGGTTTCATCCAATGGTGCAAGAATCATGGTGTCATCCTCATGTTCTTTGTCACCACACCTTGAGTTTAAGATCGCCCCGGCCGGGACTCTCGAACGGTCCAGGCGTTGGATTCGCTTCGTTCCGGCTCCGGCCGAAGTAGTCGATGTTGATGCAAATGGATTTGCCATCGCCTTGTTCATAGGAAGCATTGGGAATGATTGCCCGGCCGAGCAGTTTGGTGGTCACGAGTTTTCGCGTTCTCTCCGTGTTCCAGGCTGGATCATATTTCATTTCGAGATAGAAGCCGTCGGCTTCCTCAACCAGTCTGATCGCCGGATCAAAGTCGGGATTGAGGACGGGGTCTTTTTCATCCTTGGAGGGCTTGGCTCCCTCCAGGAAAACATTGCCATCCATCCACATGGGCAAGGGGGCGTTGTCATAGATGCTCAAATCGGCGGCTTGCACGAAGAGATTGTTGCCATACCGGTCGTCGCCGTTGGGATTGTCGTGAAATCCTGCAATTTCCGTGGAATGCGCCTTGAGGAAGGGCGTTTGGCGGCTGTCGTAAGAAAGCAGTTTGATGGCCCCGGCGAACAGGTTGTGAACGTAAGCGCCGCCCTGCGAAAGGTCGATGAGCGCCAAGGGCGAGAGGAAGAGATTGTTGTCCAGTAGGAACGGCCCGTGATCCACCTCGACAAACACATCCTCCCCATTGTCGTGAAAGAGGTTTCGAGTGACGTGCGTGCCCTGCGCCATCCAGTCCAGCCAGAGGCCCCGGTTGGTTCGGTAGATATGGTTCCGGCTGATCTCGACGTCAATGGCGCCGTGGAACTTGATGCCCGCCATCTCCGCGCCGCTGAACAACTGGCGGACATGGATGTCATGAATTGTGTTACCGGTGACGGTGCTGAACGCAGCGCCCAGGCTGCCGACGATCCCGGCCTGCTCGCAGTGAGAAATGGTGTTGTTGCGGACGATGTGGTGGCCAATGTTATCCTTTGACCAGCCGTTGGTGAGCGCGCGCTCGATGGTCTTGACGTATCCCTCGGCGGAATTGGCCGACGTGTTATCCCACTCGTCGCCGTATTTGCCAAGCGAAATGCCCGAACAAGTGGAGTAGCTGATCTTATTGCTCTCGATAATCCAACCTTTGCTCCAGTGAGCGCCGATCAAACCGATCTGCTCGGCCGTGGGCGGCGCCCACGGTGTGGCCGCATCCTCCAGAGTGAAGCCGCGCACGGTGATGTAGTTGATGCCCGTCTTCTGGGGATAGAACACCGTCTGCCGCACATTGATTTCCACCAGTTGTTGATTGGGGTTGACGCCCTTGAATTGCGCCCAGATCGTGGTGTGGTTACTTGTCCACCCGACCGAACCAGAGTGCGGTGCTTCCCATGGGTTCCATCACCTCATCCAGCTTGGCCGCCTCGGCCAGCCAGTTGCCGTTGAGATAAACAGCGCCCGTGTGATGGTTGCGGCCCTTGGGGTTGAACCAGTCGCCGTGGATGAGGTCGCTGTAGGGATTGAAGCTGCCGAAGAATGAATTGGCGAGCGTCACTTTCCAAACATCGTCCCGAACCTGCACCCAGTTCTTGATGACTTCCGACCCCTTGATCTCAACCTTCTCCCCCGGAGCGGCCTGATAGACGATGCGCTTCGTCTCGGATTCGCCCCCGCGCGGCGGGCTGATGCGTTCGCGGTAAACACCTTCGTGCACCGTGATGACATCACCCGGTTGGGCAAGGTTGGCGGCATGTTGAATGGTGCGGAACGGAGCCGTTTGCGTGCCGGGGTTGGCATCATTGCCATGGGGGGCAACATGGAAGTCAGTGGCTCGCGTAACGGTAACAAATGTAAGGGCAGCAAAACATCCGATAAATGCTGATTTCATTTTTTTCTTTTCGCTGTTCTTGATTTCCTTGGCCGGGATGTGGAGACCGCGATCCTTCAAGCATCGGGCGCCACGGTCACCGCTCTCGTGGACGCACGCTTTTCCTTTGACGACGAACCCACGGTAAATTCCAAAGACGAACTGACCGTAGCTCTCCGTCGGCTTGCCCAACAGCGCGCTGCCGGAGAGTATACCCGCGCCAAAGTCTTGCCGGAAGAGATTCCCTCCGGGAGATCGCAGACCCCCAAAGGCGATTGTCTTCGCCAGCCGCCCGGCCGGCTCATCCAGACTGGCGAAAGGAAATCCGTCCTACTGAGCGAGCGCAGCGTGGCCTGGTGGCCGCAGCCAAAGTTCAAGGCCAAACTTCAGCCCCTGGGGGTTATCGGTACGGGGATGTAGCCGGCATTGCCTCGCGCCCCGGGTGTCATATAGCGTGGTTCGGGATTCGAGGTAAGGGATTCGACGCGCCTCGGCGCTCCGTTTGCTCGCGTCGGAACGGACCAGAAAACCACGCCGGGGGCATTTTCGCGAGAATCATATAACTCTCTAATTTTTCATCAACATCGTTTCAGGATGAAAATAACCCGTTCGTTTTCATCAACATCGTCTCAAGGCCACAAATGGCAAATTTCTCTTCGTTTGTTTTCAATAACATCCTTAGACTTACCTTCATTTTTGGTTTTTTTCCCTTGGAGCCACCCAGCAGTTAAATCATTACAACATGTGTATTTTCAATGACTTGACGGTTCGAGCGCGTAAAGGGAAATTTTTGTAACTTATTTATTATCAATAACATAGTCTGAGGAAAACGGCAATTTCTCTACGACATCCCTTCAATCCGTGAGCAGCTCGAGGGCACGCAGATTGAGTCTCGGGGGATTTTGATGCCCTGTAGCGCGGCGGCGACCCGCCCCCCTTCCCTTTGCCATAATAGCCTATCATGTAGTCGCGCTTTTGTCAAGAGGGAAAATTGCCGCTTTCTGGTCCCGCGTGTGGCGGAGGGCTGCCCCGCCACATTGCCGCCGGGTGCCGGGCAACCGGGAACCCCACCGCGATCGCTATTGCCATGGAGCCCCCCATGCTGCTTCCCCATCTCGCGGGGAGGAAGGCGGCAGCTTCGGGGCCGCACTCCATCAAGGCATCTTGTGGCGCGGGCGAATTCAATCGCGGTCGTGCTCGCGCATCTCGCGGCGAATCGTGGCGGGGTCGTCGAGCGGCGTGCTGGGCTGCGCCTTCAAGTCCAATCCCGGCTCGCGCACCTTGGCGGGATCGAAGATGCGCACGTCGCTGGGCAGCACGTCGTAAGGCGTAAAGCTCGGCTGAGCGGTGAAGAAATCCGAAAGATCGGTTGCGGCTGCGTCGTACTGGTTGAGGTAAGTCAGGCCGAAGATCAAATCGAACGTCTTCAGGATGCTGGCCATGCTGGTGTGCACGTGGGAAACGCGACCGCTCGCCGCGTAGGGGCTGATAACCATCAACACGCTGCGATGCGCGTCCACGTGGTCGCGCCCGCTCTGCGCGTCATCTTCCGTCACGAAAATCGCCATGTCTTTCCAAAACGGGCTGTGCGAAAACAGTTGCACCAGCTTGCCCAGAGCCAAATCGTTGTCGGCAACGTAGGAGGCGCGGTACGCGTATCCATCGGCGGGCCGCGGGTCCGCGGTGTGATCGTTCGGCAGCCAGATGTAGATGAATTGCGGCAGCGGTTCCTTGCCACTGGCATACCTAATTTGGAATTCGCGCTCGAACTGGCCGAACCGATACTGGTCAGAGATGTTGGTGTTGAAGGTGGCGTAATCGTGCGAGGTGTTTCGAAACAACGCTTCCGTCATGGGCATGTTTGTTGCCTCGCGAACTCCCGTGGGCTGATCGCCAATTCCTTCATCTTCTCCCGCCACCTCCAGGCCCTCGCCGTAGTTGCGAAAGCTGATGCGGCCGCGCGTCAGATGCTCCCACAGTGAGCCGGCTTCGAGATAGGTCTCGGGTAAGGGATGGGTGGAGCCGATGCCGAGGCGGCCGGGCGCGTCGGGATCAGCACGGAAATTGAGTTGGTTGCCATAAGCCGCCGGCCATGTGGTCTCCAGGACTTCGTTGGGATAATTCCCCACCAGCCAGTGATGGCCATCGACGGAGACATCAGAGTCCACATAGTAGTTGTCACTGATCGCGAAGCGGCGCGCCAGGCCGTGATGATTGGGGGTCACATGACCGTCTTCGATCGTAGGTTCACCCTTTTCCTTGACCTCGGCGGTCTCTCCCCAGCGGGCGAGCGTCGCGTCACCTTCGAAGTCGGTGCCCTTGGGATGCAAGTCGCCGAAGACTTCGTCGAAAGTTCGATTCTCTTTCACGATGAAGACCACGTGCCCAATGTTGCCCGGGATCGGCGGCGGTGGTGCGGTAATTGGCACTCCCGTCTTGCCCTTCCCACCCGTGGTGGAGGGAGAAGTCATGCAACAGAAGCCATTGTTTTTCAGCACCTGATTGGTGCCTGCGCGAAGGGTTCCCCGGTTTTTGGGTACGGGGTCTGGGTCTGGTACGCCGTCTTCCGGTCCATCCACGGTAATGTGGGAATATGGAAGTTGCACGATCGACACAACCCCCTTCACGATGTCCCCGATATAAGTTCCCTCCGGGCCTTCATGGAAATTAGATCCTCCATTAGGCCCTGCCCCGAATCCCTTTCCGTTCGCAACGTAGAGGGTTCGGTTGTCGGCACTGACGGCCACGCGGGAGGGGAACCACGCCGTGGGGATATATCCCAGAACTTCCGCCTTGTGCGCATCAAACACTGCGACGGCGTTAATGCCGGAACACGCCACGTACAGCCGCTTTTCATCCGGGCTAAGAGCCATGCCGAAAGGCAGCACTCCCCGCAGGCCTTTGACGGCTTCCGCCGGCTCGAGCACGATCGTTTTTTTCACCTGGTTCGTACGGGCGTCCAGGACGGTGATACTGTCCTGTGCGGCGTTCGAGACGAACACCTCTTTCTTGCCCGCCACCACGGCCCCGGGACTCGAACCGCCAACGGATTTGTCGCCTACGGGAATTCCAGTTCGGACTTTTGCCAGCACGTTGGGCTGCGCCGCGTCGCGAATATCGATCACGAAAACGGAGTTTGAATCGGGGACGTTGGGATCACCCAGGCCGGCGATCTGCTTCCCCTCCACTGTCGCACCCTTTTCGGCCTCGGGCGAGGGGAAACCGAAAGCAGGGAATTCCAGCCCCGTGTGCTTGGGGTCCTTCGGATCGTACCCGGGCACCAGTGAGTACTGGAACATCCCCACATTGGAAACGTACGCGCGCTTTCCATCCGGGGAAAGCGCGAGGCCAAACGGCATGCGTCCCACCGGAATGCTGGAGAGAACCTGCTTCGATTGCGTATCCACGATAACCAGCCGAAAATGCGCGAGGTCGAGCACCAGCAGGTGACGGCCATCCCGCGTAAGCAAGATCGTGCCGGTCAGGCTGTTGTTGTAAGTCGCACCGAGATATGTCCCGTCGAGGCTGAGTCCACCGAGCCGCTGGTGCGTCACGAGGTCGAAAATCCCAATCTTCCCGTTGTCGCCTTCAGAGATGTAAAGCGTGCGATTGTCGGGCGCTATGGCGGCGCCCAAGAAAACGCTCTCAGGATCGGCATCGGCGGAATCGAAGCCGGGCGGAATTTGCGCCACCTGGGGCTGCGGGCTCGCGAGCTCCGTGAGGATCGAGACCGAAAACGGCTTGGTGCCGCTGTTGACGGTGACCAGCGTCTTGCCGTCTGGGCTGAGTGCCATGCCGTAAGGATGCGGGGCAACTTTGACCTGCCTCCCGAGTGGCGTAATCAGCCGCCCGCTGGGCAAGATGGTCTCGCCGTTGGGATCGATTTTAACGGGCCGATCTCCCGCCGGCGCCGACAACGCGACCTTCGACATCTGTTGAGAGTCCCGCGCCTGCGGCCATCCGGCTTGGCCACTGAAAGTTAAATACACAATAAGAAGGATAAATCTTGGCCGCATGGCTCGGCCCTCCTCAATTGAGTTCGTCGCCGCCGCGCATCATAACACGGGTGAATTGCAGTAGTACGAAACAGGTTCTGTCAAAAGTTTAATGAAAGGTAATGAAGGGTGGGGAGGTGGATAGAGCTGGGGGCTTTGCCCCCAGACCCCCAGGATTTATCGCTTTGGTGCCAAGATGGGTCTGGACTGGGGGAGCGAGTGGGGCTCGCTCCCGACCGATCTCGGCCCCGGTGTCGGCGCTCAGGTCGCATCCCTGCGTAGCCCTATCCTCCGCCCCGGCCGGTAGGAAGTTTACCTCCCCCTTGACTCAGGCCGCCAGAGCGAGTTCGAGGATCTTATTCCACTTACCTTGCAGGGTGGTGACGGAGCTAAGTTCCGGCAAGGGGACAGGAACTCGGTAGCCCAGGGCCAGGTGAGGGCGCAGGAAGTTGTAGTGGGTGACAAAGAGGGTGGTGAGCGCCACGGCGCCATTCTGAGTAGCGAAGCCACAAGCGGGGCGCACGTGGTACTTGTAGGTGCGATTGAGGCGTTCGATGAGTTGCTTGAAGGGGCGAAATTGGGTGGAGACGGCGTCGAGGTTTTCCAGGCCGATGACCTGGCGCAAGGTATGGGCGGGTTGGGAAGGGGAGCGGTGAGCGTTGAGGAAGTGCACGCCGGCCTGATAGGCAGGGTTGCCGTCGGTGATGAAGCGCAGGGAGCGATCTTCCGGCAGGGTGCGAGCGGCTTCGCCCAGAGCCACGGTGGCGGCCAAGGCATCGCGCTCCGCGGCCACGTGATAGGACGTGATCTGGTGCTCTTGGGGGTCGAGGAAGAAGAAAGTGTATTGGTGCTTGCCGGCGACACGAATATAGGTTTCGTCGCCAGTGGCGGTGTGGCTGAGCGGGGCTTTGTGGCGCAGGTTGAAGGCGTGGCAGTAGTAGGCGGCGGCCTGAGCGTAGTTGAGGACGGACTGGTAGCTGAGGGGCACGCCGAAGACTTGACGCAGGACCTGAGCGGTCTTGCGGGCGGAGAGGGCAAAGGAGATGTGGAAGGCCAGGACCAGCCCTAAGAGGTCGGAAGAACGATGAATGCGGGTGAGGTCGACGCTAGGCCGATGGGGAGCGGAAGGGGCGAGTTGAGCGGGTTGAAAGTGGTATTGGCGATATTGGTAGCGCAGCTTGAATTGCGAGAGGCGGAGCTTCTGGAGCAGCTTCTCGTTCCACTTCAAGGCTTGTTGCTTCTGCAGGTAGTGAGGGCAGCGGTCGCAAGGGCACTTGTAGATGGTGCAGTCGGCACGCTGTTTCCAGCGGTAGAGGGCGCTGTGGCAGTAGGGACACCAATAAGGAGTTTTCGTGGGGCGATGACGGGGAGCGAGCTGGGAGAAGCGGCCACAGACTTTGCAAAGCAGTTGGCTGGCTTGGCGGCCATCGTTGAGGTAGAGGAAATCGCGGGGTGCGCCGCAGTGGGCACAGCGACAGGTGGCAGGCAAGGGGTGCGCGCCGGTCGCCGAACCGGAGACAGCGGTCGGCCATGCTCGCGCTGATACTGAGCACACAACTGCTGCCAGTCCAAGGTGGGCTGGGGAGGGAGGCGCGGGAGGCTGGGTCAAAGGGGCTTGAGGATCGACGTAGAAATCGCGGTAGTGCGGATGCTGCTGGCGAAAATCGTCGCGCGGTTGGGGCTCGGGTTGACGCCCGGCGAGGATCTCTTGCAGTTGCTCGACGAGGTCCTGCAAATCCTGGCGGGTAAATTTCCTGCAGAGCCAAAGTACCAATCGTGGTATGTTGCCCATGGCGGTGAGTCTCTCGGGAACCTGGCGGGTTCCCTGAACGGTGGTTTGGGAAAGAGAGACTTCACCGCCTTTTTTCTTTGCCGTCAAGTCCCACGACGAAGCCGCCATCGACACTCAGCCAAGTGCCAACCCGCCTTCGGCTCACCCCCGAACGCCCTGCTGTACCCGCTTCCAGGGGGGGAGAAAGCAGAAACCGCGTTTCTCGAAGGCAATCCAAGGACTTACGGACTTATAGAGTCAAAATCTTTGGCAGAACCACGAAACAGAAAGAGATGTTAAAAATGAAGATCGACCCGGCTATATGCTTGAAAACACAGGCGGGGACGACAAAAGGGACGAGAATTCATCGGGTTTTTTGCCGAAAATGCAGCGCTTACGCGGTTTTTGATAACAATTCATTAGAATTTTCTGACAAAACACACAGGGCACGCGATATTCGAGACCAACCTGGAATGCTATTTAAGGGAAAGAGGAAACTCCGGAGCCGGAAATTACTCGGATCATCCCGGCCTGACCCTTCGCCAATCTATAGCCCCCTTGGTTCAAGGCCCAGTTCGGAGCATAATGAGCAGCGTCCGCGCGGCGGATTGCCATGCCTGCAAATCTGACCCCCATTTACCTGGAAGCGGAGCGACGCTTCAAGAGCGCCAAGACAACCGAGGAGAAAATCGCGGCCCTGGAAGAGATGATGGCCACGATTCCGCGCCACAAGGGCACGGAAAAGATGCAAGCGGACCTGAAGCGGCGGATCTCCAAGCTGCGCGCCGAGCAGGCCCGCCGGCCTACAAGCCGCATCGGCATAATTCATCGTGTCGAGAAAGAGGGCGCCGGGCAAGTGGTGCTGGTAGGGCCGCCCAACAGCGGCAAATCGCTGCTGGTGCGGCGCCTTACCCATGCGATGCCGGAAGTTGCCGACTATCCTTTCACCACGCGCGTGCCGCTGCCGGGAATGATGCCGTTTGAAGACGTGCAGGTTCAGTTGGTGGATTTGCCGCCGGTGCATCCGGACTTTCCCGAGTCGTGGCTTTATCAGATCATCCGCAACGCCGACGCGGCCTTGCTGGTGGTTGACCTGAGCGACCCCGACTTGCTGGAGGATCTTGAGACAACGCTCGGCCAAGTCGCGAACGCCAAGGTTCAACTCGACCAGGCGGAATTGCCGAATACACCCGGCTGGCTGCGCAAGCGCACCCTGCTGGTGGCCAACAAAATTGACGCGAGCGGCGCCCCGGAGGATTTGGAAATTCTGCGTGACCTCTACAGCGGGCGGTTCGTCTTGATCAGAACGTCCGCGGAGACCGGCGAGGGCCTGGAATCCCTCCGCCGGGCCGTGTTCGAGTTGTTGGAAGTCATTCGCGTCTACACCAAGGCGCCGGGAAAGAAACTGGAGCGGGTCGCGCCGTATATCCTCAAGCGAGGCTCGCGACTGATCGACCTCGCTGCGCATGTCCACCAGGATTTTCTGGCTCAGCTCAAGTATGCTCGACTGTGGAGAGAGGGACGATTCGAGGGCCAGATGGTGAACCGCGATCATCTGCTCGAAGATAAAGATGTGGTGGAATTACATCGATGAGGAAAAGGAGAGCTAATGCAACCTACAGGGACTGAGCAAGGCGGCACGACGATAGTGATCGAGTACTACTACAAGCTGGCGCCGGGCGCTGGCGCCGAATGGCTGGCGCTTTACAAGAAGAATCACAACCCAATTCTGCAACAACTCATAAAAGAAGGAATTCTCCAGAGCGAAAAGCTCTATGAACGGCGCTTCCACGCGGAGACGCCGGCGTGGGATTACAAAATCGTCATGGTTTGGCGCGACTGGGCGGCGCTGGAAGAAGCTCATTATCGCGATCCGCAAATCAAGTGTGAGCTTTATCCCGACCAGGAAGAACTCGCCCGGCTGGAAAAGCGGCGCTGGGAGTTAACCACCGGCCACTGGGACGATGTGCTGAAAGAGGTGCCACTCGAGTAGGGTGAATTTCTCATCACGCCTGGACGCTTTGGGAGGGCCGCGGGAGGAACGGGACCCGGCACGCTGCGGGGACGCTCTTCCTGGCTGCCGCTTGGCCCGGAACATTTTCCCGGCAAGAGCATGACCAACGTAGAGCCAGTGTTGTGCGTCAGAGATATTTGCACCTGTAGCGCCGACCTTCAGGTCGGCACATGCTGAGCTAAAGCTCAGCGCTGGATTTTCTACATTTGTAATAAGGGGCCTCGCGCTGCTTATAAAAACGCCGCATGCGATCCTGCATTTACTGCCCTCACCCCTTTGGGGGAGAGGGTGGCTCGCAACCGGCGCTTTCACCCGCCGGGGCGAGTCAGGTGAGGGGGTCAAAACCGTGGGGCTGGATCCAAACTTAACCTGGGGCCATCAGCTTGGTGCAAACCCCCTCACCCCCGGACTTGCGGTCCCCCCTCTCCCCAAAGACATCTGAGGATCGATGTCAAGGCTTTTTGTATTCAGGAGCGCGCCTCCCCGGTTGAAAGTTGGCGTAGGGCCGTGGCCAGGGGCGAGCCGTGACGTTGCAGGGCTTTCTGGTAACGGGCCTCGTCGTAAAGCGTATGGTCTTTCCAACAACGATAGATAATGCGAATCCACTTGAAGGCCAGGCTGCGAACGGCGGGGTGATGGTCCAACCCGCGCCCGCGCATTTGTTGGTAATAGGCCCGCGCCCAGGGCGACCAGAGAATCGATTGGCCCGCGAACTCATGGAAGGTCTGGCGCAAGAATTTCGGACAGGCCAGGCGCCAATGCACCCAGCACTTTTTGCCGCTCTGGTCGGTGACCGGGGCCGCTCCCGACCAACACTCCATGTCCTCGGCCGCGGCATAGCGCTGGCGGTCGGTTCCCCAGGCCGCCAGCAAGCGCGGCGCCAGCGCCGGGCCGGCACCGGGGAAGCTGCTGAAGATCGCCTGGTCGGGGTGAGCGGCAAACAACTCCTGCAGCTTCTGCTCCAGGCGTTCCAGTCCCGCGGCGAGAGCGCGCAACTGGTCGACCTGGGCCAGGGCCATGAGCGCCGAACTCTCGATGACGGCGGGGTCGGTGGTGAGGGGGCGGGCGCTGCGGATCTGCTCCAGGAGCCGCTCGATCTGTTCCGGGGTGCGGCGGGTGTGGGCGCGATACACCTTCAGCACCTTCAAGCGCGAAGCTTTCTGGACCTCTCCGAGGCTCGGAAACTGGCTGAGAAAGTCCCAGGCCAGAGGCGCCGTCAAATCCCCCCACCACTCCAGGGCCTGCGGAAAATAGCCCTTCAAAAGGGCTTGCAGGCGGTTGCTGAGGGCGGTGCGGTCGTCGACCAGTTTGCGCCGGTGCTGCACCAAGAGAGCGATTTCGCGCGTCGGCGCATCGTCGGCTACCCAGGGGCGAAAGCGCTCCCGGTGCTTGCGCAGGAACTCCAGCAGGAGCTGCGCATCCCCGGGATCATTCTTGCTGCCGCTGGGATAGAGCGCTTTGCGGTAGTCGGCGAGCGCTTTCGGCGGGATGGGGTAAAGCACCAGGAAATCGTACGTCATCAGGGCAGAGAAGAGCGCGCCACGCGATTGTTCCAGGGCGATGGCGACGCGGCCTTGGGGGAATCGGCTCTGCAACTCGGCGACCCAGAGTTGCAAGGCCTCCGCCGTGTGCTTCAACTCGAAGTGTTCGAGGTGCGCCGAACCGTCGGCCTGCAGGCAAACGGCATGGGCTTGGTCGGCCCAGTCGAGACCGGCCCAGGCCACGATGGGCAGAGAAGAGGAAGCGGAATTTTCCATGGGCAGTCCTCCCGAAAGCGTAGTCACGACGCGCTTGCCCGGAACCGGCGCAACCCTTATAGTAGAGTCCTCGCGGGACGACATCTGAGTATGCGTTGTCGGTCCAGGCATCCGGCCCCGCTCGAAGCTCTTTGGGTGATCGTCGAACGATCGGGGCGACAATTCGTAGCGGGGCCGGGCGCGTCTTGCGACTGCCTTCTTATCTCTTCGCGGCGACATCTTCAAGCTCGTCATAGCGGGTTTCTATATGCGCTAAGGGTTCCAGCGCCTGCGGCGCTGGAACACAACCTATAAGGGGCGAGGGGAAATGTGGAAACTCAAGGTGCCGACCTAAAGGTCGGCGCTACAACATCGACCCTGCCAATCAACTGCACCGTGGTTTGTGACGCACTACTCTAAATGGGCGCGACGGAGTGATCACAAAATGTGCTGCGGAATCCATGGGAGGCCGAGTTTTATGACGAGGAGAAAAGCGCTCATGCAGAAACTTAATCGCCGGTCTTTCCTCCACCGCACGGGAATGCTGACGGCGGCCGCCTTGTTCGAAAAAGATGCACTTGGACTTTCCCCCTTAGGGTTGACACCGAAAAGCCTTGCGGCGAAGCGTGTTGCCGAACTGGATTGGGATCTCCACAACATCCATAAATGGGATGATTCGAATGGCGATACATGGGATCCTTTCTGGGCGGACGACGATCATCTCTACGCTTTCAATTGCGATGGGCGGGGCTTCGGGAAAAAACCACAGAACCTGGCTTTCAATCGGTTTGACGGCGAAAGCCTCGCCGCTCTAACTGGCACGCAGATCAATCCGATGGTCGAGTATGGCCCTGCCGGTCAGCGCGGGAAGGACAACGCCACGTGGAAAGCCTGTGGCCAGGAGTGTATCGACGGCGTCTTTTATTCGTTCGTATCCAGAAATGTTTATGGAAACGAGAGCAAGGATCTCCTGATGCGCCAGACGGCGTTCAACTGCAGCCTCATCAAATCGCTTGATCGTGGCCGCACCTGGATGAGACCTGCGGAAGATAACTACGTGAAGCCGATGTGGGAGGGCCCACGGTTCGGCGCGCCCTTCTTTGTCCACTATGGAAAGAATGGAGGAAACGTACCACAAGATGGGGCGAATAAATTCGTCTATGCAGTCTCGACGAATGGTTTCTGGAACGATGGCGACACACTAATTCTTGGGCGAGTTGCAAGGAGCCTGTTGCCGCAACTGAATGCGGCGGATTGGGATTATTTTACCGGCGGAGACGGGGTAGATTCGGCAAACTGGTCCAAAAAGGTCGATTCGGCAACACCCCTTCTGAAAGCTGCTGCCCGATGCGGCCAGACCCCCATTTGCTACGTGCCCTCTCTCGGAATCTATCTCCTCATTTCCTGGTACAACCCGGAGACCCTGACCAAGTGGTTCGAGCCGAAGGAAATGCGTTATGACTTCTATCAGGCAGAACATCCGTGGGGCCCTTGGTCATTTATCCGCTCCATCAGTGACAAGTTCCTTGCCTCCGGTAACCACATGTATGGACCGGCACTTTGCGCGAAATTTCAGGAACAGAAAGGTCCGGAGGTTCGCATACAGATGTTTACCTCGGGATGCCCGTTCGAGGATGCGCCGGCGGGCATTTATAAGGCATGGACCCTACCCATCGTGCTGCGAACACAAGCACTTCCTCGCTACGAAGAGCTGACCATAGACAGTTCGCGAATAAAATGGGCAGGAGGCTGGACAAAACTCCCTGATCCAAAGCATGGCGACAGCCAGGTTCAGGTGAGCAGAAAACCCGGAGATACACTGACAGTGGCTTTCCAAGGGACGGGAGTTGCCTACGTCGCAAAAAAGTGCGAAGGGTTCGGTCAGGTGGAAGTGTTCCTCGACGGAAAGCTCCTGGGAGGAGCGAATCTTGCGCTGAAGAATTTTCCCGCACTTTCCGGTGTTTGCGTGTTTCAAAGAAATGGATTGCCTAATGGACCGCACACACTGAGACTCGTCAATGCCGGCAAAGGTCCAGTAAATTTTGAAAGGCTGAAAATTTATGGTTAATGTAAGTTGACGGTGCCGTTGTCGATGTCTCGACCCGCAATTTGCTTGCTGTGAGCAACACAAAGTGCCGGCCGCGATTTTGCGCCAATCCTTACGGCACGCCCTTGCCCTTCAGGAATGAAGCAAACTTCATATCGACATCTAGAATTTCCTCTCCGAGCCAATCTTTGAGGAAATCTACAGCGTGGGCAGTCATGCGGATCTCATTGGTCATAAGCTTTTGGTAGAATTCGAGCACGGCATAGGCCAAGCGTTCGTGTTCCAACTGGTGTGCAAGGACATCCGGGTACTCGCAGGTTTGCAGAACGCTTTCCTCCGCGGCGAAGTGGGCAGTGGTGTAACGGATGAGTTCATCCAAAGTCTTGCCGATCACCACCCTTCCTTTGCCCTCCATTAAGACCTGATGAAGCCGGTTGATGATGTCCACAAGCTGTTTGTGTTGTACGTCGGCAAAAGCGATACCCACGTGATACTTCTCACTCCAGCAAAAAAGGTCCTCTTGGGTGGCTTCCATAAGTGATTTCACGCCTCCGTAAAGTGCTCATGCTGCGGCATTCCTTTAGCTCTATCGGCAGGATCGATGGGAACTAAAATCGGAGAATGCGCTCCGAATGTTTACACTCCCGAATGGCCCTGCCCTCCAACCGGGCCTTCATCAGTGGAGGACCGAGATTCCACGTGTCACCTACCTAAGGAACCGGGGATGGGCACGTGCCGTTCCAACTTGATCGCTCTGCGCCCAAGCCGGAGCTTCTGGCCCTACTCATCAAGGTGTAACATCAACGGCTACCGAAGGAAGTTGATAGGCTTGAAAGTGGACTCGCTATTTTTTCCGGGGTGGTTGCGATGGTCGCATCTCGATGCGGCTGGCCAATGCCGTGCTCGGGAACCTGTACAGGTCGATCACGGCTTTAGCAACGTCTTCGCCCGTCAGTTTCCATTTTTCGCGGGACTTTGACCCCGGTGCAGCGGCAAAGTCCGTATCCACGCTGCCCGGCATCAGGTAACTTACGCGAATGCCGTCATAGCGGACGTCCTGCATCAGGGCCTCGCTAAAACCGTTCAGGCCGAACTTGGAAGCGTTGTAGGCGGAGCCGGTGGCCATGGGATTGACGCCCGCGAGGCTTGAGATGTTAAAGATGTACCCGCCGCCGCGCTTGCGCATCAGGGGAATGGCTTCGCGGCAGCAGTAGAAGACGCCGGAAAGGTTGGTATGAATCGTCGCGTCCCACTCTTCCACGCTGAGCTGGTCGACCGGTTTGAAGACGCCCACGCCGGCGTTGTTCACAAGAATGTCGAGGCCGCCGAACCGTTCCGCCGCCACACGAACCAGCTTGCGGCAATCTTCATAATGGCGGACGTCTGCCGTCGAGCCATCCACATTGGCAGGGACTGCGCTGCGGAGCTTTTCCAGAGCCGCTTCCAATGATTTCTGCTCGCGCCCGCAAATGAAGACCTTTGCGCCTTCCGCCAACAGAGCCTGCGCGATGCTGAAGCCGATCCCACGCGATCCGCCGGTGACCACGGCGACTTTGTCCTTCAATTCGGTTGCCATAACGAGCCCCCCGTCAAAGAGATGACTTATTAGCTTAACCCAAACTCGGGCGCAGGATGAAGTCTTCTGTCTTGGGAATGTCGACTCTCAAATTTTGTACCCTCCCATGGGAGATGGGTCAATGGGTTCCGAATCCCGGCCCCCCCCATTGAGATCGGCGGACTTTCAGCCGCGGCGGCACCATGGGCCGCCTACAGCGCACCTACCAATGCAGGCAGCTCCGATAGCGATTGCACGATGCAGTCAGGCTTGCCGGGAAGGTGCTCCGGCTTTTGGCCGTAGCGATTACACCAAACGACGCGCATGCCGAATTCAGAGGCAGCATAGGCATCCCAGGCATTGGCCGACTGAAATAAAATCGCCTCGCGAGGGACGCCCAGCCGGTCGACTGCGAGCTGATAGACTTTTGGATGCGGTTTGTAGACGCCGACCTCCTCGACTGAGAGCACGGCGTCTAGGAGTGGCCCGATCTTCGCGTTTTCAACGGCTCGCTGGAGCATCTCCGGCGTTCCGTTCGACAGGATGGCGGTTTTCAGCCCTGCCTGCTTTAAGCGGCGGAGTGTTTCCAGCACCTCTGGAAATGGCTCGAGGGTCAGATACAACTTCATCAGCCTGTCGCGAAGCGCCGGGCTCGCCACTCCGATCGTCTCCAGAGTGAAATCCAGGGCATCGCCGGTGACCGTCCAAAAATCCGCGTGCCTGCCTTCGAGCGTCCGCAGCCAAGTGTATTGGAGTTGCTTCTCCCGCCACAAAGTGTTCAGCCCATCGAGCTTGCCGCCCAGTTCGCCTCGGCACTGCGCCGCTGCTGACGCATAGTCAAACAACGTGCCATAGGCGTCGAACACGCACGCCTTAATGGCTTCCAGGCGCTTTTGGTTCATGGATTTCTCCGTTACGGCGAGAGGTTCACCCCATTTGATCCGCAGCCTGAAGCAGTGCGCGAATGTAGCCGTAGCAGTAAGCAAATGACTGCAATCCCCCGGGGTCGTTTGCGGCCACGGGCACGTGGTCGGGCATCAGCATATAGGGATACTCAACCTCTTTATAAACCTGCAGGGCTTTGACAAAGTTGATATCGCCCTCGTCGGGGTAGACTTCCTGAAAATCATTGCGGTGGCCGCGGATATTGCGGAAGTGCACATTGAAGATCTTCTTCCGCGAACCGAAATACCGGATCACATCGAAAATTTCCCGTCCGGGGTCGTTCAGCATTTCCGAGACGGTGCCCTGGCAAAAGTTCAGTCCATGGTAAGGGCTCTCCTTGAGGGTGACGAATCGCTTCAACCCGTCCACGGTACCCAGCACGCGGACCACTCCCTGGTAGCCTTGTGGCGGCACGCCCGGATCGTGGGGGTGGCAAGCCATCCGAATCTTGTACTCATCGGCAACGGGGATCACCCGCTCGAGGAAATACGTAATCCGTTCCCAGAACATGTCGGCGTCCACGTGTCCGGCACGGGTGAGCGGCGGACTGGGATGCGCGTCCTTGAGCCGCCATGTGCTGTACATCGCGTCGCCCCGTCCTGGAGTGCGTTCGGTGCGCAGCACGCCCAGAAGGGTCAAATTGTATTTGATGGAGGGAATGCCCGCCGCGGCGCAATTGCGGATAAGGTTTTGGAGGGCTTCGATATCGCGATCCCGTTCGGGACTGTTCGCCAGCATGATCGCCGGATGCGGCGTCACATCGACATGCGTGGACGCCAGAAAAGATGGCGCGATGCAGTCGATGGATATGCCGTTTTTCTCCGCCAGGTCACGCAAGCGGTTCAGCTCGTCCACGGTGGCGTAAAGACGGCCCTCGCCGATTTCCGGATACCCGCAGATGTTGCGAACGCCATACCGAGCGAGGTACTGGAGGTGCGTTTCATTCGTGGGGGCGCTCTGGCATCCGAGTTTCATCAAGACGCGATGGCCTGAGGTTCCGGCAGCGGGCGCGCAACCGCTCCTCAGCGCGACCGCGGCGGTGCCCGCCGAGGCGATGAATTTTCTGCGATTCATAAGGCCCGCCCTCCAGACCTGTGGTGAGAAATCCGCACTAGCCCCCCCATGTCAAGAGCGCCGCACTCGCCGCGGGAACTGAAATTACCCACTCGCCGCGCCGAGTTACTAATTGCTCGCGACGACTTGCCGTCCACTGGCCATCAGCAGCAATTTCGGAACCCCCTAGGGTCACTCCTCCCTTGCTTTCAAGTGACGGGGCTGCCAAGCGCAGCAAACTGCCACCCGCGAAAGCCTGTGTGCCAACAATGCTCACCTTCACGTCCCGCGAGGCTTCCTTATTGATCAAAGTCACGGACATACGCTTGTCCTCGCCCAGCACCGCGTACGCCTTCACATTCACGTTCCCCGCGTCGTACTGCACACCTACCCGGCGCCCCCGGCTTGCCTGGGCAAACGCCAGCATGGCGTAGTAGAGCGGCTTCGCGGAATAGTTACCATGCTCATCGTCACCAATGGGTGAATACGAGCTGATAAAACCGTGCTGGTTCACGCCGGTTTCCAGGTTGACCCCGCTGGCATCGGCGGTAGCGAGCGTGAAGAGAAAGTCCAAACCCCACAACGCGGAAGCAAAGGTATCGCTCACTCCCGGTTTCCCCCCGCCGAAGCAGGAGTTGGTCTCGCAGATGCGATACGGCACGTTTACGGATTGTGAAGCCGACCGGCATTGTGCCAGGATTCGGGTCAGCTTTTCGTCTCCCCTGAGCAGGTTCTCGATCGTGCTCGCCGGATTCTTCGGTGGCCCTTCCGCGTAGTAGTGGTGCGTGAGCAGCTTGATGTCCCTGCCTTCATCGGCTGCAAACCGGGTGACCCAATCGGTCTTGGTGGCGACATCCGGCCCGGCAAACGGAACATTGGGCAGCTTCGCCCGTACCGCATCCCGGTAGCGCCGATACTCATCGTGCAACTGTTCATACCCGTAGCCCTGCGGTCGGTGCGCCCGGTCGAAGAGGTCGGGCTCGTTTCCTATTTCCAGCGCCAAAAGCTTGTCCTTGGCCGCCGCGGCGACCGCCTGCGCCTCTTCCACTGCCTGCTGCGGCGTGCCACTCCCAAGATTCAGGCCCCAGATAAGTTTCCACCCGGTAGCATCCAGAAACTCTCCCAAGTCCTCAATCACTACCGCATTCACCACCGTCGTTTGCGGCTGCGGCGCTGACACCACCTGTCCCTCGGGTGAGAACCTCGTGTAATCTGATATGTTCCCGCCCACTCGGATCACGCCCTGCGCCCCGAGGGTTCGGACCAATTGCACGTAGGCACGATTTTTCCCGCTGAGCAAACCCGGTCTCGCGACGGAAGAAGTCTCATACCCAAGCCCTATGAAATCAGGTGGGATTAGGCCGAGCACCCGCTCCGGATCTACCTTCAACCGGACCGACTGTGCTTGGCCCATCGTGTTCACGGACGCGCCCTGCGAACGTTTCCCCGCCATGCTTAGCGCGATCATCGAATTGGTCAAAAAGTCTCGACGATTCATAACCCTGGATTGACCTCGAGCAAAATTAGAGAGCAGCTAACCAAACTGTAGCCGCGGCCTGCTTAATGCGTTCGCACTAGGTTCGTTCCCGACTGGAGCCTGTTTCTGGGCCACTATGCCTCACTCCACTCCGAAGAACAATACCTTTGCCCCAGGTTGGGTAAATTCGAAGGAGAGTCGGCCGCGGGCGGCGGAGTCAATTTCGACCTTGACGCCCTCGCTCGCCCAATACTGCGGCACCACCTTGTGCCGGGTCACGTACGAATAGCGGCCCGCAGCGGTCGCGAACATGACCACAACACCTTTACCGGAGCGGGCAGAGATTTTCTCGTGGATTTCGGGGCTGCCACTTACCAGTCCGATTACCACCGGATCGCTTTCCGTGATTGCCTCGCGCACTTTCTTGTAGCGGGCCAACATGCTGCTGATGTATTGGATTCCTGCGTCAGAAGTGGCGGGCAGGTCTCCCCAGATGCCGTTCTGCCCCAGAATCAGCGAAGCCACGTTCACCTCCTGAGACGCCAGAGGGTCATCGGGGAAATAGTGAGTGAGAAAAAGGGTCGAGGGAATCCACCGGTCGAACCCCAGCGGTGAGCGGCAGATCCAGGTGCGTGCCGGGCCTTTATAAAAGAAGATGTTCCAATTGGATTTCTCGCGGTCAAAGGGAACGTCATAATCCATGTAGTAGGGTCCGTTGTTAATCAGAAAGTATCGCCCGGAGGAGAGGAAGGACAACCCGACGGCGCGGCCACTCTCCGTGATGTCAAAATCCACAATAGTCTCGGGACAGGCCTTCGCCAGCTTATCCGCAATGCGCGACATCTGCTGCACGAGTTGGAAGGCGTAGGAATCCGCGCGCTCCTGGGGCGAGTTGGCGGCGTTGCCATGCCAGTGGCGGGGCGAATCGCACCCGTACTGGTCAATGCCGTCCCAAGTGAAGTGGGTCACCCCCAGATCCTTCGCCACGTGAATGAGTTGATCCGCAAAAACGTCACTGTAGCGGCTGACCAAACACATGGGATAGCTTTCTTCGGTTTCCCACACCGGGGACGGATTGCGCTCCTCTCCGCGCCAGGACATCACGCAGTCTTTGTTTTCGAGGTAGGCCTTGCTGGTGGCCGCCGCGGACGTGGGCCCAAACCATAGTCCCAGCTTCATGCCGTAGCCATCGAGCTGGGCTTTCACTTTCTTCATTCCGTCCGGGAAGCGCTTCAGGCTAACGGGCCAGTCGCCCGTGCGGGCATACCAGCCCGAGTCGAGCACGAAGACTTCAATTCCCATACGGTTTGCGACATCGATTTCGCTCAGGATGCGCTCCTCGTTCATGGAATCGTTGTACTTTTTGCCGTTCCACCACTTGTTTCGTTCCTGGAAATTCCAAGTGTCGTAGAAAATATAAGGCTGGCGGCTCGCCAGGTTCTCGGTCATGTGCTTCAGGACAAAGCTGCGGAAGGCTGACGCGAGCCCATCCTCGTTGGCGTCGATGGCACCGGTTTCAAGCCACGCGGTCTCATAACGGCGGTCTCGGTCAATGACCTGCCCCGTAACGTAGTTGCCTTTAACGGCATGCAAGCTCAGGGTGCGATCAGGATTGAGCTCGAAGCGAAGGAAGGCATCGGGGACTTGCGACCCATGCTCATATGCCACCAGCATGCTATGAAGGCCATCCGATCCCACAATCATCGGCCCCATCACATCAAGTTCCTCCTCAAAATCGCCTTCTTCGAGAGAAACTTCCTCGAGGGAGTAACTGTGCGACAGTTCCACAAAGTTGGAAAATCTGATCTCCTCTAATTGTGGGAGGCCGTTGAGAGACAAATTCATATAGACGAGGTCATCGCGACCCAAAGGTTTGGTGATGGTATGCTGCGTCTTACTTTCCAGAGCGTAACGAAAACGGATGATGGGATTGTCATCAGCCACCCGAAACATCATCTCGAGAGATAATTCAGGATCATCGGCGAAAGTCCCTCGATAGACGTATTCGATAGTCCCATTATCCAGACGTGAAGGTTCCCGGCTCCTTTCGAGACTGGCAAGCGTGGCAGAGAGCCGTTTGTCGTTGATGTTAAACACCGGAGGGCCGATGCGATATTCCCGTCCCGACTTCCCGGCTCGGTAACTCCATAAGCAATCCCTTCTGCCCACCAAAGTTGCCTTTAACCATTGGTTTTCAAATTGAAGAGCCGATTTGGGATAAACCTGGCCAAGCAGATCCCTTGACTGAGACAATGCGGCGAGCAGGAGGATGAAATTTCTTCGGGATACATCCATTTTCGGGGTTTCCATCGCATCTCTCCAGGTGATCTAAACCGGGATTTACAGGGCGCTTCCCCGGGAAGTTGGGGGTAGACACGAAGCGGCCTTTTGGAAGAGCTAACCCGTCCACGGTGCCCAGCAAGCGTACCATGGACCTGTCTTTCAAGTCCGCGACTTTTTGTTTTTGATAGGTCAGTTTCGTGGGGTTGGCATGATCCGCGCCGCTTGGTGAGTACGCCGCCTAGCGGGCGGGTCTGAAGCTTCAACTTTTGCCAGCGAACTTGCTTGGAACTGTGTCCGTGTTCGAAATCCCGCGAGCAAGCTCGCGGGGAGGAAAGCGGCAGCAAGCTGCCACACTCCAAAGCTTCGCACGCCGGACAACTCTACGTTAGGATTGCTGCTTACGTGGTGGCGCGGAGTGAATGGGTTCGCCCAGAAGGACGTGGGCTGCTTCCATCCAGGCTTCGGCCAGCGTGGGATGTGCGTGGATCGTATGGCCAAGTTCCGCGGCGGTCAATTCCGCACGGATCGCCACCGCCGCTTCCGCGATCAGGTCGGTGGCGTGGGGACCGATAGCGTGCGCTCCCAGAAGTTGATCCGTTCCTGCGTCCGCCACCCACTTCACAAACCCGATCGGCTCTCCGATGGCGAGCGCTTTCCCCAGCGCGCTCATCATATATTTTCCCGTCTTGATCTTCTTGCCTTGCTGCTGGGCCTCCTGCTCGCCGAGGCCGACCGTGCCGATTTCGGGTGTTGTGAAGATACAATTAGGAACCACGGTTTCGTTCTTGTGCAGATAACGGCCGCAGGCGTTTGCGGCGGCCACCAAACCCTGTGACGTGGCGACGTGGGCCAGCAACGGGCCGCCGGTGACATCGCCAACAGCATAAATGGTGGCGACTTTCGTGCGGCCGTAGGCGTCGACGTCGAGGAAGCCTCGCTCATTGGGGGCGAGTCCAGCGTTTTCCAATTTCAGTGATTTGGGTCACCGGCTTGCGGCCGAGAGCCACGAGCAACAAATCGGCTTCCAGCTTTTCCTGCCCGGCCCGACCCCGCACGCTACGGTCGTCCGCGGTGATTTCTTCCAGCGTCACGCCAGTCAGGATGCGAATGCCCAGAGTCTTTTCCATGTGGCGGCGCAACTCCCGGCGGACATCCGCATCGACCACGGCGATGATATCTTCCAAAAGCTCCACCATCGTCACGCGGACGCCCAGTTGCGCCAACATGCAGGCAAACTCGCAACCGATGATCCCGCCACCGAGGATCAGCGTCGTGGCCGGCAGTGCGCGCAGGCCCAAAAAGCCCCGGCTCTCCACGACGCGCTCATGGCGCGGCAGGAACCCCGGCATGGCGGAGGCCGCGCCGGTGGAGATGATCGTCTTGGCCGCGGCCAGGACAACCGTCTCAACGCCGCCACCGGCAGCAGGGTCGACCTGAATCCGATTGCGGCTCTGGAATGAGGCGTTGCCTTGAAAAACCGTGACGCCATTGGCCTTGAGCAATTGCTTAACGCCGTTGCGCAGCTTCTGCACCACTTGGTCCTTGCGGTCGGCCATCGCGGCATAATCAAAAGAGGCGTTGTCCACGCGCAGGCCCATCGCCCCCGCAGACTTGATGCGCGCAAACAATTCCGACGACGCGATCAAAGTTTTGGTGGGAATGCAGCCCCAGTTCAGGCACGTGCCCCCCATCTCTTCCCTCTCCACCAACGCCACGGAGGCACCCAGTTGCGCTGCCCGGATCGCCGCAGGGTAACCCCCCGGTCCGGCGCCAATCACCACTATATCGAACGCTGCCACAGGCTTATCTCCTCAAGAGTTTTTCGAATCGAGTTCAGGAAGCGTGCCGCCATCGCCCCATCGATCAAGCGGTGATCGCTAGACAGGGTCATCTTCATCATCGTCCGGATGACGACTTGCTCGTTTTTCACAATTGGCTGTTTGGCGCCGCTGGAGACGGCAAGAATGGCGCTCTCACCGGGATTGATAATCGCCGTGAAATTCTCCACATCCATCATGCCCAAATTGGAAATTGTAAACGTGCTTCCCGTCATCTCCGCGGGTGTGAGCTGGCCCGCCCGCGCCTTCGCGGTCAGCTCTTGCGCCCGCGCGTGAATTTCCGCCAGGGTCAGTTTATTGGCATTGCGGATGACCGGCACCACCAGCCCTTGCTCCAGCGCCACCGCCAGCCCCAGGTCAATGCTGCTATGCCAACGGATACTCACGCCATCGGAGGTGCTGTTGACGGCAGGAAATTGTTCCAGGGCGAGCGCCGCGGCTTTCAGAATAAAGTCCGTAAGCGTGTAAGACGTGCCCTGAGCCTTCAGCTCAGCCCGCAACGCCTCCAGTTCCGTCACATCGGCGGATACGGTCACAAAGAAGTGCGGCGCGTGCGTGTAACTCTCCGTAAGCCGCTGGGCGATGATCTGCCGCATACGGGTCATGGGCTTGGGCCGCTCCGCAAGAAGCCGCTCAATGCCGGCCACGGTGACTTGGCTGCCGTCTTCTTCCGGCACCAAGCTCAGCAGATTTATTCCCTCGCGCGCCGCCAGTTTTTTCGCGGTGGGGGTGATGCGCAGCCGGCCGTAACCTTGTGCCTCCAGGTACTGCTTCACATCGCGCTCTACGATTCGCCCGTTAGGGCCCGTGCCCACGATGGGAGTGGGATCAATGGCGCACTCTTTGGCAAGTTTCGCGGCGCGAGGACTGATCCTGAACAACTGCGGCTCCGCAATGCTGGGCGCGACTGGTGGCGCGGTCACTTCAGATGGGGCGGGGGTTGCCGGTGCCCTGCGCTCGATCCCCGCCGCACCCTGAGGCAAGGGCGTCGCGCTGGGCCGCGATGCTTCCACCTTCTTGGGCACGACAGGCGGGAGCGCAACTTCCGGAACTGGCTCGCCGGGATCGCCGACAAAAGCCACGGTGGTTTGCACGGGGACGGTCACTCCCTCCCCGGCGACAATTTTCAGGAGGGTGCCCTCATAAAAACTCTCGACTTCCAACAGGGCTTTGTCAGTCTCGATTTCGAATAGAACGTCGCCCTTGGCGACCATATCGCCCACTTGCTTGCGCCAGCGAACGATGGTGACCGTCTCTTCCGATTGCCCTAATTTGGGCATGACCACAGCTTTAACCATGCAGTTCTTTCCTTCGAAGTGGTTAGTGGCAAGTGGTTAGTGGCGAGTCGTCGGCGGCTATCCACTAACCACAATTAGTCATTCAGAACTAACCACTGCCTTACAAAATTGACTTGGCAGCCGCGACGATGTCCTCTACCCGAGGATAGAAGACTGCTTCCAGTACGTGCGATTGCGGAGCGATGCCGTTTTTCGCGCCCACGCGCACCACCGGCGCGTCAAGATAATCAAAAGCCTGTTGCTGAACCGTCGAGGCAACTTCGCCCGTAAAACTGCCTATGCTGACGGCTTGGCTGATGACCACACAATGCCCGGTCTTTTGCACGGACATCAGAACAGTTTCCATATCGAGAGGTACCAGGCAGCGGAGATCGATCACTTCCGCGCTCACGCCCGATTCATCCTGCAAGCGGGTCGCGGCTTTTAAAGCCAGGGGAACCGCCGGGCCGTATGCAACCAGCGTGATGTCGCTGCCGGCGCGTTTCACATCTGCCACGCCCAGAGGCACGAGGTATTCTTCTTGCGGTACGGGGCCTTTCTCGTTGTAAAGCCCTTGCGACTCAATGAACATAACCGGGTTATTGTCACGGATGGCCGACTTCATCAGGCCCTTGGCATCGTAAGCGGTGGAAGGATAGACTACGTAAAGGCCGGGAACGTGCACCACCGTTGACTCCAGGGTTTGCGAGTGTTGCCCGCCGTACCCTTTCCCCGCGCCCACCGATACGCGCAGTACCATGGGTACTTCCACCTGCGCGCCCGACATGTAGTGCCACTTGGACGCCTGGTTGCCGACCTGATCGCCCGACATCAGCAGAAAATCCATGTACATCAATTCCACCACCGGCCGCAGTCCGATCATGGCCGCGCCCACCGCCGTCCCGCAGATGGCCGCTTCGGAGATGGGGGCATTGAAAACGCGCGCGCGGCCAAACATTTCCAGCAGGCCTTTGGAGAGCTTGAAAGCCCCGCCGTACTCGGCCACGTCTTCACCATAGAAGATGACGCGCGAATCGCGCAGCATCTCTTCCACCACGGCTTCCTTGACGGCGTCGCGGTATGTGATTTCGCCGTTGACGCGCTTGATGGGGGGAAGTGCTTCGAGAACTTCGACCTTGGCAAACTCGGGCGGCACCTTCTCGACAAAGGTGTCCGTATACATGTACTTGATGACATCGGCGGGGGGGGGATCCGCAGCTTGTGCCGCGCGAGTCGCCGCCCGCGCGTTGCGGTCACGAACCCTCTTCGCTACAACAGAAATTCCTTGCTGATCCAAAATCCCGCAGGCCTGGAGCTGCTTTTCAAAAGTGGCGATGGGATCGACGGCCTTCCACGCCGCCTCTTCGTCGCGGGTGCGATATTCGTTGCGAGGATCGCTCAGGGAGTGGCCGAAGTAGCGGTAGGTGTCCACATCGAAGAAGTAAGGTCCTTGTCCCTCGCGGCAGCCCTGGGCCGCCCGCAGGACGGCGTCGCGTGTGGCCAGCACGTCCATCCCATTGATAATTTCCGCGTGCATGCGATTGTCGGCAAATCCCGCCGCGCGCTGGGCCACGTGGCTCACTCCCATGACTTCGTTGTCGGACCGGCCAGTCATGGCGTAGTGATTGTTAAGGACGAAAAAAATGATTGGGATGCCGAAACTGCGGTCCCCGGCAATTTCATTGGTGAATTGTGCCTGGGCCGCCCAATTCAGCGATTCCAGGACCACGCCGTTGCAGTAAGCGCCATCACCGGCAAAACAACACACCACGCCCCCGTCTTGCAGGTAGCGCGAACCCATCGCTGCGCCGGTGGCGATGGGCACGCCGCCGCCCACAATGGCGTTCGCCCCAAGGTGGCCCACCGTAAAGTCCGCAATGTGCATGCTGCCGCCGCGCCCCCGGCAATAGCCATCCTCTTTGCCGAACAATTCCGCAATGGTGCGATAGACGTGGTCTTCCAAGGCTTGTTCGAGAAGTTCTTCGCGGCTCACCGCGGTGGAGTTTGGAACGCGCTTCCGCAGCAACTTATCCGGCATTTCGCGCAGGGCGCAGCATCCACGCGCCAGGCTGTCTCCGTGGCCGCGATGCGTGCTGGTGATGTGATCCTTCAGGATCAGAGCGCTGCACGCTCCCACGGAAGCTCCTTCCTGACCTATAGAAACGTGCGTCGGACCGCGATAATTGAAACCTGCCAGCGGCTCGTAAGCGCCGGACCGCACCGTTACGATCATCTCCTCCAGCTCGCGGATCATGAGCATGTCTTCCAGAAGCCCCACGGCCGTGGCGCCGTCGATGCGTCCCGCCGCCAATTCACTCTGAAGGTTTCCCTGGAAACGAAACGCGGGAATCGTTCCGCATTCGATCTCAAAGGGAGCAAAATCGGGTCTTGAATCTTGCAAATAAACTGGGGTCATTTTTTCTCCAAAAAACGGTGGTCAGGGGGTAGGGGACGATTGTGGATAAATGGCGAATCCCCGCGAATCCTCAGCACTCCTCCGAAGTTCCTAAGCAAGCACAACTTCCGTGCCGCGTTTGCGCAGCTCCTTCGATAGTTTTCGGTCAAAAAGACTGTCGGTTATGAGAACGCGGACTTTCTCCAACCGCCCCGCGCGGGTAAAAGAAATCTTGTGCGCTTTGCTGCTGTCCGCCAGCAGGATGACCTCGCGCGCGTGTTTCATGACCAGCTCTTTGGTATAAGCCTCGGTGGGGTCGGTGGTGGTGAGGCCCTCATCCAAGCTGAGGCCGATGGTTCCCATGAATGCCTTGTCGACGTGCAGCTCCTCAATCAGGAAGCGCGTGAGTGCCCCCACGGTAGTCTGGGCAAGGCGGCGAAGTTCGCCCCCCACCAGAATGAGGCGCGGCCCACGCCCGGCCAGTTCCACCGCCGCGCGCAGCGAGTTGGTCACAATGGTGACGTTCGAGCGATCCTTCAGTAGGCGCGCCAGCTCCAGGACCGTGCTGCCGCCATCCAGGTAAATCGTGTCATTGGGCTTGACGTATTTCAGCGCGGCCGCCGCGATGCGCCGTTTTTCCGCGGCGGCAACCGAGGTCTTGTCGTCAAACAGCGGTTCATCCAGGCGCCCGCCGGTGCTGACGGCTCCCCCATAAACGCGCCGCAGCTCTCCCAATTTTTCCAGTTCGCCCAAGTCGCGGCGGATGGTCGCCGATGAAACGCCCAGTTGCTCGGTAAGCTCTTCGACGCGCACCACCCGGTCCTGGCCGAGAATGCTGCGAAGCTGCTCCAAGCGTTTCGGCGCCAGATCCTTGGGTTTAGAACCTTCCATCGATAAAACCTTCGTGCTCGATCATGATTGATTATATGAAGATTCTTTATGAAGTCAATCATATTCGTGCATAGCTATTATGTCCACTTTGGGTTTTGTTGAGGTTGGGAGAGCGGCTTCCGCAGGGGCGATCCCGGACGTGTGCCATGCTGTCACCGGTGCGGGATTGTCTTTCGCGAGCCTCGGCTGGCAGGATTACAACGGGAGGGCGGCGTGCTCCCCGCCAAAGACCCGCATCAGGCGATAAGATCGACATACATCCGATAGGGGAATCCTTGCCCCATCTGGTAGAAGGGCATGAACCCTCCCCATTCCGGCATGAAGATATTCTGCCTCAGGTCGGCTACCCGGAAGCGCAGTTGCTTCCCCTCGCGGACGATGGATTTCGAGAGATCCGCCTCGCTCGCCATACGGGTTAATCGCTGGGTATAGCGCCCATCCTGGACCAAGACTAAGGGGCCGTACATCAAGGCCACCCGTTGTGGGTGCTGTTTGTCGATCGGCGCAAAGCGCAGCCGCATCGGTATCTGAATCGTGACGCGATCGCCCGGATTCCACGTCCGGTCGATGGTGGCCCACGACCCGGGATGGGCCCGCACGTCGAGGTTGTTGCCGTTTACACTCGCCGTCGCCCCCTGCGACCATCCGGGCACTCGGAACCGAAGCTGGAAACGAGACGCTGGTCTTGGGGCGGACGGTTAGCACGACGGTTTCTGATTCCGGGTAGGCCGTCTCCTGTTCGATCTGGATCTCATGTCCGTCGAGATTCCAGGCCGCCGTCGAGGGTACAAACAAGTTAACGCACAGACTGCGGTCGCCATGGAAATAGATGATGTTGTGATAGTCCGCCACCGCCTGAATGTACGTGCCGGAGCAGCAAGGGTAGGGGTCCCAGTAATAGTCTTTGCGCGCGGAAGCGATAGGCGTGTCGGAGCCGAGCAGGTAATCCGAATAGTAGAAGGTCTTCCCTCCGGCGGCCATCGGCAGCGCCGCGCCGATCCCGTTGTAGAGGAGCTTCTCCATCCAGTCTCCATACCGGGCTTCGCCGGTGAACTCGATCAAGTAGCGCCCCAGCTTGAAGACCGCCCACGCCCCACAGGGGGTCTCAAACGTGTTCGCCTCCCGTTCGAGCGACCTGCCCAGTTCCCCGTCCGGCGCTACCAGCCTTTCCGCCGGGCCGTAGCCGCCGGTGGCGTAGCACTGGACCTCTTGAAAATGGTCGTGGGCGTTTACGATGGTCTGCAAATACTGGGACTCGCCGGTAACGGCGTAAGTCATAGCAGCGCTGCTCAGGGTGTTGACGTGGCTGTAAGCATGGAATTGGGCTGGATCAAGCGGCGTCTTCCCGTTGAACATTCCCCAGTAATGGTCGTAGCGCCACAAGTCACCGAAGGTTTTGTAAGTGCCGTTTCCCGTCAAGCGGTAGGCGCGATAAAGATTCTCGGATAGTGTGTACCACTCCGTAGGGATGCCCTGGATGAGTCGTCCGCGGTGGCCGCCTTTCGAGTGCGGTCGAGGGTCCGCATAGCCCAATCGGTGATTCTCTCCAGCAGCGGGAGCGAATCCTTCTCGCCGCCATACTCATAAAGATCCACCAAGCCACATACCAGCTTGTCCCAGCCGTAGTGAGAGAGCTTCAACTCCATAGCCAGGGTAGGAGAGTAGGGCGTGCCGTCCGGCTCGATCGTCTTCGCCCATCCGTGCATCAGGCGGACCGCCTTGTCGCGGATTTGCCGTGTCGCCGGTGGCTTTGTACATCCGCGCCATGCCGCTCAGCCATTGGCCGAAGACCAGCCCGGTGTCTCCCGAACCCCAGGCGCCCATGTCGTTCCCCGGGGCCGGCATGCCGGCTCTCTTCCGGAAGCCTTTCAGGATGTCATCGTCCGGGAGGCCATAGAAATAGTCGCGCGTGGCATCGTATTGTTTCTTCAACATGCCATCCCGGAGACGCACTCCCTGATAATTGAAGGGCGACAGCAACACTCGCGGCTCCGCAGCGCTGGTTGGAGGCGCCGTCTGGGGCTCAAGGGCATGCAAAGCATAGGGAGCCAGGGGAGCCCCCACCAAAAGGTTCAGGAACTGTCTCCTGCTGGAAATGTGGTCCATGGATCATCCCCCCATTCATGAATCGAAGCACCCGGCGCCGGTTCCACGCAATTCATCTTCTCACTACCAGCCGGGGTCCGCCAACCTGCGGTCAAAGCTATACCTTTTCGGATGGGTCGTCAACGAGCCGGTGTTTGATGTCCCATCGGAAGATTCGCAGACGCCAAAAGTCGGCCACCAGCGTGATCAGCACGTAGGGCTAAATTGGGGCGGCACTGGCCCGGATTTCTCACCAGCTTTTGGATGGGCGGGGCTCCGGTCCCGCTGCTACAGGGCATTTCCAATTATTATCATGCGCCGTGCTCCACACCGCCAATTTGCGCGTGCGAAGCTTTGGAATACGGAGCGAAGTTCTGGAATAGGCGGCCCTTACGGCATACGGAGCGGAGCTTTGGAGTGCGTGCAGCTTGCTGCCGCTTTTTCACCCGCCAGCTCGCTGGCGGGCACTCGTGCATGCCGGGAAGGAATGCGAATACAGACCGAGGCGGGGGTGGAGATTCCCGCAAGAGAGCTTGCGGGAAGAAACTGCCGCAAGCAAGCTTGCGGAAGGGAAAGCGGCAGCGAGCTGCCGCACTCCAAAGCTTCGCTCCGCGGGGAATGATGGGGCCGCGTCGGGGTGATGGAAAGGCCTCGCTGCGGGGAGGAGCCAGGGTAGCGCGGACCTGCTCTTTAGGTCCGCGGCTTTTCGCGGTCATTGGGGGACGAACCGCGGACCTAAAGAGCAGGTCCGCGCTACACGCTCCCTATGCCCATGGGGGCTAGGGTGTGGGGCCGAGGGTTTCGCCAAATTTCTCTTTGTAGATGAGCGAATGAAGGGGGAGCTTAGGGACGGGCGGCGCCTGCGTCTCCTCGCGGTAGCCAATGGGGAGCAGTGCGGCCACCAGGAAGTGATCGGGAATATGAAAGTGGGTCCGAATCTTGGTTTCGTCGAATTCCGTCACCCAGTACGCCGACAGACTGATCTCCGCCGCGTTCAGGAGGATTTGGTGCACGGCCACAAAGGCGTTGGCCAGGGCTGTGCGTTTGGCAATCTCGGGAGAGGACGAATAGTATTCGCGCACCCGGCGCAAGGCCTCGCGGCTTTCCTCCTCGGTGATTTTCCGGCTGGCAATCATTTCTTGCAAGTACTCCGGCGCGGACTTCCAAGCCAGGGTATCCGCCAAGCAGATCAGAATAACGGGAGCAGAACTGAGGGGAACCTTGATGTAAGTTGCCGCCTCGAGATATTTCTTCGCGGCATCGCCGCGCACCGCGATCCAGCGCCAGGTTTGCAGGTTCCATTCCGAGGGCGCCAGACGAGCCACCTCGGTGACGCGCCCCAAGCAATCGTCGGGGACATCCTGCTCGCTGAAACGGGGAAACATCGGTCCCACGCCCAACAAGACTTTCTTGTGGGGATGGTGGTTATCCGCACTGGCATTGTCGCGCATAGAGGATAAGTTATTGCTACCCAATCGGGTGGTGATAGCCGACGATGAAAATCATCCCGAAGGCGATGGCATAAAGCAACTCGCTGACCCCCAGCCTACGGACCTGGAGTGGCCGGGGGGAATCGAGAAGCCACGCGAACCCTCGGACAAATAAAGGAGCGAATGCCATCAGGATAAGACCGGGGAGCCACCCGGCTCGCCAAATCAATCCCAGGAGCAAGCAGGGAAAAGGCTTGGTGAAGCAGGAAGTCCCTTCCCTGGCGGAATTTTTCCCCGGGCGTCATGGCTCGCGCGGAATGAATGCGAAGTTGAACAAAGTGAATTTGGTTGGCGGCGAAGAGCCAGTTGGCCAGCCAGATGATTACTGCCGTCGGGCCAAAATGGCCCGTGGCCAGGTAATAAGCTCCCGCCGCAGTGGAACTCAGCGCGATGGCGCCCGTCAATTGGGCGTTCATGCGGGTTTCCCGGCCGAGTTGTTTCAGGACGGCCTGAAGAAGAAAAGCTATCGCCGCGACCGCGCCTAGCAGTAGGAGTCCGTAAGCGCGTGCCCACAACATGAGGACTGCTAGGGGCAAGACGGCAATGGAAGTATAAATATAAATGGAATAATGAATCAGCCTCCGCTCCGCATCGTTTTGCGGACGTAACGCTGAAATTTCCAACTCAGCTTCCACTGGGGTCCGCAAACAGAAGAGCCCTAGCGCGATCGCGGCGAAGAGTAAAATCCAGATGATCCGCTCCCCGCGGGGATTGCCGGCAGCGGCGCCGGTGACCAGCGGAACCAGAAGCATTCCCCAGGCTCCGTGCTCACGCGGCAAAAAGAACGAGCGCCCTCGCGTGCGAGCCAGCAAGGGAAGAATGGGAGTGGCACTGGCCATGGCAGTCGAGCCTCAAGACGCTCGGGCAGTAACTCCCCGGTTTTTGTAAATGGACTTGTTAACTTCGACGAGCAAATCCTCGAAGGAAGCGCCAACTTTGCGGGCCGCCATTTCAATGGAACAGTCGTCACAGGAAGGCCGCAGCCCGAACTGGTCAAAGACCGGCGCCGTTTCGGGGTATTTCTGTTTGATGTCCCGCACGGCTTCTCCTCCGCGCACCAGGTCAGTGAATTGAAGCATGGCTTTCCTCCTCCTTGCTGCGGACCGCTTCCAGGGTACGCGGTTGATAAACGCAGAAAGGCTCTTCGTCCAGAAAATCTCCCGTAGCGGCGAACGCCCGTGCGCGGCAACCCATGCAAATATTGCGAAACTCGCAGTAACCACACTTGCCTTTCAAGTTGCCCGTGTCACGGAGTTGCTGAAACACCGGAGCGTTTTCCCAAATCTCCGCCAGGCTTTGCTGATGGAGATTGCCTGCCAGAACCGGCAGGTAGCCGCAAGGAAAAACTTCCCCCTGATAGGAAATAAACGCCACGCCCGTGCCCGCCAAACAACCTTTGGTCATCGCCTGCATGCTATCCGGGTGACCCGCCCCGGCAGGCCGGGCGTGCGGGTGAAGGGCGATCCCTGTCGAGCCGGGCATGGTTATTTCCGTGGGGCCGATCTCTTGCCCATGGCCGCCGCCGAACGAGGACTCTGCCAGCGAGGCGGCGCGGCGCTCCGCCGCGCGGCGTTGGCGCTGGACGCGGAAGTAGTGCGGCGCACAAGTGGCTTTCAACTCGATTCCGCCTTCCTGCGCGCGGTCGTAAAACCAGTTCAAAATTTTCTCGTATTCGTCGGCGGGCACCATCTGCTCTTCGGCAATATCCACGCCGCAACCCACCGGGACCAAGAGGAAGGTGTGCAGGGCGTCCGCACCAAGGTTGCGCGCCAGGTCCAGCACGTCGGGAAGTTGGTGGGCGTTGTGGCGCGCGATGGTCATATTAATTTGCACGGACATGCCGAGGTCCTTCAAATTTCGCAAGCCGCGCAGGGCCTTATCAAATGCTCCCGGGATGCCGCGAAAGGCATCGTGGGTAGCGGCGTCCGCTCCGTCTAAACTGATGGAGACGCGGCGCACGCCGGCATCCACGATCTTGCGGGCAACTTCCTGGTCAACCAGGGTTCCATTGGTCGCCAAGGCTACGCGCAATCCGCACTCGCGCGCGTAGCTGGCCAATGTAAAAATGTCCTTTCGAAAAAGAGGTTCGCCACCGCTTAGAACTATGATTGGTAGGGATAACTGAGAGACTTGCTTTATTATGTTCAGGGCTTTGGTAATAGGTAGGTCATTAGTTGATGAGAGTTCCGTAGCGGTGGCGCGACAATGAATGCAACGCAGGTTGCAGCCCTTTGTCACCTCCCAAAAAATGAGTCGCGGTTTATGTGTCGCAGTTTTCATCAGAAGATCACGACCCAGAACTTAAAGCTGGCTGTTTTACGCAGCCTGCTCTGACAAGAGCACGTCGTCTTCCATTGCCTCGACTTGCTCGATAACTTCCTTGCTAATTTCTTTATTCGTTAAGTAACACGCGGGGTCCGGCATCCAAGGGTCTCCAAAAAATTCCTCCGCGCGAACCCGCAAGTTTCCCCCGCAGGCTTGTTTCCAGCGGCAATTAGCGCATCGTCCCTTCAATAAGGGAAGGCGGTCCCGCAATCCTCGCAGCAGGGGATGTGGGGATTTCTCCCAGATTTCACGGAAGGGTGTCTCCCGCACATTGCCGAGAATGCAGTTGGCCCAGTAAGGATCAGGGTGTACGTCGCCGGCGGAATCAATCCCCGCCAGGCCCACACCCGCGCCCTGCATGTTCGCGCCGCACGCCTGCAACCGGCGGAAGGCGGCGGCGGCGCGCAGGGGATTCCGGCGCGCTAATCGCAGGTAAAGGTAAATGCCGTCCGCGTGATTTTCGTCGGTGGCAATTTTGCTCTCCACTCCGCGGCGATGAAAATCTTCCGCGCGCGCGATGATCAGGTCGAGGGCGCGGCGTTTCTCATCGTGGGTCAAGTCATCCTGCGGGCTATTGCCCCGGCCAGCATAAACAAGGTGGAAGAAAACCACCTGCCGGATTCGCCGGCGCTCGATAAGATCCAGAATGCCGTCAAGTTCGGGATAATTCCAGCGGTTCAGCGGGGTGCGGATCTCCGCTGCCAGGCCGGCAGCTTCACAATTCGCGTACGCTTCCAGGGCAGCGGGGAAGACACCCGGCGCTCCCCGGTGGCGGTCCATCTTGCGGCCCATCCCTTCCAGCAGAATACTGGCGGAGTGCAATCCGGCGCGCTTCAACTCCGCCGCTCGCGCCCGGCTGAGAAGTGTGCCGTTGGTCAGCAGCGATGCTTGCATGCCACGCTCACGCGTGTAGGCCACCAATTCCAACAGGTCTTCCCGCAGCAGCGGCTCGCCGCCCGCGAAGAGCAACCGGGGAACGTCGAACGCAGCCAAGTCGCTGATCAACGCCTTGCCTTCGGAGGTGGTGAGCTCCGCCGCATGGCGACGCGGTGACGAGTCGTATGCGCAGTTCAAACAATTCAGGTTGCAGGTGCGGGTTACCCGCCACGTGACCATGGGCTGGGGATTCGCCACGGCAAGGGGGAAAGGAGAATCCGCAGGTGAAACTGCCTCGCCTTGTTGCCCAGACTTCCAGGTCCCGGCGGCGGCCTGCCTCCATAGGGAATCGTTAACCTGTGTGATGTCCAGCATCACTACTTACCTCTAAACTTCCTAAATTTTCTGCTGAGGGTTTGCCTGAACGCCGCGCCTGTTTTTTTATGGGGGCTGAAGATCCCGGTTCGTCCGATTTCCGTTATCCCCAACCCCCAACCTGGTTTTATCCAGGTTCCTAGGACCCGAAGTCCCTCGCACCCGCAACTAGGGCAACCAGTGTGCCAAACACTCCTAACCACCGGGAATAATGCCGCTAGCTGAATTTGTATTGAAATTAAATCACTTAGCGATGCGGTGACAATTTGTGCCTGGGGGAGGGCGTTCGAACTTGACCGAACATCAATGCGTAAAATGACAGTCATCATGTCCCTCATGGTGTGAAAAAGCGCAAACGAGAGGGCGCATGGGGTTCTCGTTGTGGATTCGAAGCCAATCGCGTCAGGATTTCTCACCGCGGCTCTGGAAGGACGGGGCCTCAGCCGCACATGTTCAATTCCGCCCGTGCCACACTGCACCACCGCCCACTACGCGCAGTTCTTGAATTGCCTTCACGGTCTTGGTACCTTACCCTCCACAGCTTTTTTGAAAGGATGAGCCATGAAACGTTTGATTGTCATTCTTGTTTGCAGTTTTGTTTCGGCCGCAATCCTCCTGGCGCAAACGGATTCGCCGCAGGCTCCGGCTGCGCCCGCTACCACTACCCCGAAGACTTCCGTCCCTCCTGCCAAGACCGGCGTGCAGAAGACCGCCACCGGCAACAAGACTTCCGCAACGGCTTCAAAGACGGGTGCGTCCACCACGACAACGAGCAAAACAACTTCTGCGGCTACGTCCAAGACCGGGACTTCCAAATCGGCAACCAGCAAGACCACAACCGGGACGGCCTCCAAGACAGGAACTTCCAATACCGCAACCAGTAGGACAACTTCCGCGGCCGGAGCCAGGTCCACCCCATCCAAAACATCCCCACCCGTGCTGTGGACCACCACGGGTTCCGGCCTGAAATACCGTGACGTGGTGGTGGGCAAAGGGCCGGTGCCGAAGCCCGGCGACGACATTCTGGTGAACTATACGGGCCGATTCACCAATGGCAAGATTTTTGACAGTTCCCTCGCAGCGGGCAGGGGGCCCTTTGAGCTCCATCTGGGCCGCGGCGACGTTATCAAGGGATGGGACGAGGGGCTTTCAACCATGCACGTAGGTGGAAAGCGCAAGTTGACAATTCCTCCTGGCCTCGCTTACGGCCCGGGCGGATACCCCGGAGTAATTCCGCCCAACTCCACGTTGACGTTCGACGTCGAGCTGCTCAAGATTAAGTAGTGGGTAACAGTTTGGGCTCTGGGTAGGGTCCCCAAATTAGGACACCCCCCGGCCGCAGGAGTGCGGTGAGAAGGGGGGAGAGTTAGCTATATATCGAGGCCAGAAAAGTCGGTGGGCAGCAAACAGAAGGAGTATGGCAATTCAATGTGGGAAGGTTTGCATTTGCAGCACCGACCTTTAGAGCCTGCCCTGAACGAGGCGAAGAGCCGGCACATGCTGAGCTAAAGCTTAGCGCTACAGCTCCAAGGCGGGCTGCGCCCGCACCGGCGCCCGGCGCCTCTACACTACGCGCTCGCAAAGCATCACTTTGTCCTGGTTGTCGATTTCGCGCAGGCGCACTTCAATCACTTCCGTGTCGGAGGTTTGGATAACCCGCCCCACGTAGTTGGCTTGGATGGGCAACTCGCGATGGCCGCGGTCGATCAGGACGCACAGGTCCACTCGTTGCGGCCGGCCGTGATCCAGCAGGGCATCCAGCGCGGCGCGCGTGGTGCGGCCGGTGTAAAGGACGTCATCCACCAGAATCACCGTCTTCCCCTCCACGGTAAAGGCCGAAGGTATATCCTGGACCACCGGCTTCTGCGCGACGGTCGAGAGGTCGTCGCGGTAGAAGGTGATGTCGAGCGTCTCCACCGGGGGCGCGGTCTTTTCGATGTCCATCATCTTTTTGGCCAGACGCTCCGCCAGGGGAACTCCTCGCCGCCGGATGCCTACCAAAACAACTCCTGCCAGGCCGTTGTTGCGCTCCAGGATTTCATTCGCCAGCCGCACCAGCGTGCGGTCAATTTCCGAAGCCGACATCAACTGGGACTTCTCGCGGATCTCAGCAATCTTGGGTTTAACGTTGGCATTTTCCATAGCAGGACTCGGGATACGGGACTCGGGATTCGGGACACGGGGCACGGCATTCAGCACTCGCGACTCGGGAAAATAATAAATGATAAGGTGTAAAGGGTAAAGGATAAAGGTTTAAGGGTGAAGCAGGGTAAACCCATGCCTGTCCCCACGTAGCCGGGAGGTCGGCATGTGCTTTACGCTTTATCCTTCAAACTTTACCCTTCGGCCCTGTGTCCCGTATCCCGTATCCCGTGTCCCGGGCCTTAAGCAGTTTCGCATCAATTTCCTCAATCTTGTTGAACTCATCATCCCAGAAGGACTGGGATTTCATGCTTTCCAGGTAGGCCAAGGAATAGCCGAAGGGAGTCCAAACTTCTTGTTTGTATCGGAAAAGACGCTCCTTCTGTTCCCGCGGGCGCACATCCAGGATATCCCCCGCATTGCCGCCGCGGAAAACCTCTTCGAATCGCGCGCCGAGATCGCTTTCACTCATCGGCCCCTGGCGCCGTTCAAGGTCCGCGAGCACGGAGGGATAGCGGTCAAACCCGTCCGTAGCAATCGTCACCACATTGTCATCGGGGCCCAGGTTCAGGTATCGCGCCATGTGAATTGAGCCGAGGATGTTGCAGATCCCCGAAACACCCAACAATCCCTGGAAGCATTCGAGCGATCCCACCGGCAAACCGAGAAGCGTTTCCATGCCGCGCTGCCGGCGCTCGAGCAAATCCAACCCCATCACGCAATCTTCATCGTGGATCATTACCACATAGTCGGTGGTCAAGACGTTGTGGATGAGCGTCACCATCTTGTCGCCAATACCTTCAATACGATGGCTTCCGCACCCATTGTTGAAGAGCGTGGAGCACTCCCGCGGTTCGAGCGCAGCCACCCGGCATTCCGGGAAGGCAGATTTGATCTCGTCGCCCGCGGCCAGCGTCCCGGCGGACCCTGGCGCCGATGCGAATAAGGCCACGCGGCCATTTCCATAAAGCTTTGCTGCCTCCAGCGCGCTGCGTCCCGTAACATAGCGGTGAAACCGGTAATTCGGCAGCAGCTCAAATTGCGCCAGCACTTTGTTGCGCGGGTCCTGGCGATATTCCTGCGTGCGCTCCAGCACCAGGATGACATCACTCTCCGAGCCGGGCGTGAGGTCAAGCCGCCCGCCATAATGGCGAATGCGCTGGTAGCGCTCCGCGCTCATCCCTTCCGGCATGATCACGATGGCGGGATAACCCTTGAGCCGCGAAACATACGCCACGCCAATGCCGAAATTCCCCGTGGAGGGGCCTATGGTTGTGCACTTGCCGGGCTCAATCTCCCCGGCCAATTCCCCTTCCATGAGCGTAGCGTAAGCGGGACCAACCTTGTGGCTGCCGGAGGGAAAGAAGTGCCCCACCATGACCACGATGTTCGCCTTCACGCCCGTAAGCTCTTTGGGCAGGAGCACGTGGCGAATGCCCTGGTCCGGCCCGCGCCAAGTAATGTTGAAGAGATTAGCAGGATCAAGCTCGTCCCCCTGCGCCGCTATAGCCTTATCCCGTAAAGCGGCCGGCAGCGTGGCGGGATCGAGCATCTCCGCGTACGTGGGACCGGGAATGAATGTGGACATGTAACTCCTAATGGCTATTTCTAACACCGAAGAAGTGCAAGTCAAAAGTCAAAACGCAAAATGCCAAAATCAAAAGTAACGGACTTGCGTTTTGCCTTTTGACTTTTGCCTTGCTCTTCCTATGCGCCTCTGTGTTTCTGTAGTGAAGAGGTTAAGCTTCTAGAATCGGTTCCACAAGGCACGAGCGTGCGTAGAGGCCTTCTCTGCTACCTCGCGCTCGTCCACGGTAACACATTCCTTGTGGCGCAGCACGAACCGCCCGTTGACGAGGAGGGAATCCACCGGCGCGTTGGCAATGCCGAACAGGAAGTGGCCGAACAAGTTGTTAGCGTCGAGAGGCGTCGGTGGGAAGTAATCCACCAGCAGGAGATCCGCTCGTGCACCGGTTTGGATGCGGCCGATTTCCCATCCCCAAATCTTCTTGGCGATGGTGCGGTTGTTGAGCAGAGCGGCGGCGTAAGCCTCAGCGTAAGCCACGCGCGGGTCTCCTTTGCGGAGTTTCTGCACGTGGAACGCGGCTTTGAATTCTTCCCACATCCGGGGCGTGTACCCGTCGGAGCCCAACCCTACCAGAACCCCCTGGCGAAACATCTCGAGTAGCCGGGCCATTCCCACCGCGTTGTTGCAGTTCGATTGGGGGTTATGAACAACGTTGATGTGGCGCCTCGCGAGAGCAGCGATGTCCTGGGCACTCACGTGTACGCAGTGCGCAGCCAGCGACCGGTCGTCGAGGATGCCCAGGTCCCGCAGGCGCATGACTGGCGACTGGTGGTGCCGCCGGCGGGCATCATCGAGGTCGCAGCGGTCCTCCGCTACGTGCACGTGGAACCCCGCGCGCAAAGACTCATTCGCCTCCACCGCACGACGTAAGGTGCGGTCACTCAGCGTGAAGGAAGCGTGCAGGCCAAAGCTACCCGCCACCAAGCCGTCGCCCTGGCCCCTTGACTGGCGTTCAAGAAAACGGATGTTTTCGCTAATGCCCTCCGCCGCGCCCCTCCTCCCATTGCGATCGGAAGTCTCGTAGCACAAAACCCCGCGCAGGCCGACTTCCCGGAAAGCGTGCTCGATCCGGTCCAGGCTCCCTGCGCAAGCGTTGGGGCTCGAGTGATGATCCACCAGCGTACCCACTCCACACTTGGCGGAGTCAATCAGCCCCACTAGCGCGCTGTAGTAAACATCGTCCAGATTCAAGGCACGGTCCAGCCGCCACCAGAGCTTTTTCAAAATCTCCGGAAAGTTCCTGGGCGCGCGCCCCGGGAGCGATATTCCCCGCGCCAGAGTGCTGTAAAGATGCGTGTGGCAGTTGATGAGCGCAGGCATTAGAAGCTTGCCCTGCGCGTTGATAACTTTCTCGTGTGCTGAACTTCTCTCCTTGCTAAGGAGGGGATTAAGGGGTGGTGCGGGGGGCTGGGTTGCAGGGGTACGGCTTGCCGTACTCTCTTCATTTTTATCGCTCGAACGAACCAAGGTAGGGGCACGCCATGGCGTGCCCCTACGATCCCCAGCCGGGGTGTCCCCGACCTGACCGATCGAGCCATCCGGCAGAATCTCCACCGCACCGGAATCCAGCACGCGGTTGGCGGAATCGAATGTGAGCACGCGCGCGTTGCGAATGATCATGGCTTGCCTGTCAAGGTCCAAAATCTCCCGGCCGCGGCGCAGCCTACGTTTGTAGCGGCGGTCTCCGACCAAGTCGGACGGGTGTTCACCTGCGGCTTCGCCGCTTGCTGTGCGGAAAGGCTCTGCCTTTCCCTGGAGTTTCTACATTTCCGACATGAGGACTTTCATTTGGAGCGAACACATGCTCCTGTCATCCTGAGCCCTCACCGGGGCGGAAGGACCCCGGGAGTTCGCTCCTCCCGATGCGCCACGAACAACCGCCAGGGTTCTTCGGCCCGACACCCCGACGCGGCCCCATCCTTCCCCGCGGAGCGAAGCTTTGGAGTGCGTGCAGCTCGCTGCCGCTTTCCTTCCGCAAGCTTGCTTGCGGCAGTTTCTTCCCGCAAGCTCTCTTGCGGGAATCTCCACCCCCACCTCGATCTCTATTCGCATTCCTTCCCTGCAATCACGAGTGCCCGCCAGCGAGCTGGCTGGGGCAAAAGCGGCAGCGAGCTGCACGCACTCCAAAGCTTCGCTCCGTATGCCGTGCCGGTGGACCCAAAATGTCGAAACTCCAGGGCAAGGCAGAGCCCTTCCGCACAGCGGGGCACCAGAGCCACGGAGCTAGAAAATGGTTCCGCACAACTCTTGCTAATGGTTCCTGGACAAGTACTCCCTTAGGGTAATGATGCCGATACCTTCGAAGATCCCCAGGTGAAGCAGGTCCTTGTCACCGGTTACAACGATTTCGGCTCGGCCCGCTAACGCGCATTCCAAGATGCGGTTATCCGCTTCCTCGGTTGCGGCGTTTAGACGGCGAGTGGGGTGCACCCACTCCGCCAAGTCGCCAAGCCAGACCGCGACCCGCGCCAGCGCTTCCCGGTCATGGCTGAACTTCCGCGCCAGGACACCAAGAAGTTCATCCAGGATCGGCTTGGAAAGGATCAATCGATCGGTACCCGCAATAACTCGCGTCACCGCCTGCTCGGCGCGGCTGCCGGGAAGAATTAGGGCCGAAACGAAGATATTCGTATCGAAGACGACTCTCACTCGCGGAGGTACCGCTCCAGATCCTGCTCGGTAAGGATACCCTTTTCCTTCGCCTTGCGGCTCCAATAACTCTGCAATTGATGAAACTGGTTTTTCAGCCGGCTGCGGCGCGCCTTCCATAGCGCTTCCTGGACGACGCCACTCAAGGTCTTACGCTCAGCGCGCGCTTGCTCTTCCAGTTCCCTCGCCAGCTCCGATGGTAACGATATCGTTTTCTTCACCGCTCGTATAGCCATACGCGCTATGGTATGAAAAACTCCTACTCCGGTCAAGGGCAACACAAGAGCAATAGACAGCAAGCGTAGCGCGGACCTGTTTTGTAGGTCCGCGGTTCTTCGTCACCTGTCTCCGCGTGCCGTGGCACGCAAATCGGCCACGTGCATCAGCCGTCAAAACGGTGATTGGAATCGAAAAGCCGCGGACCTACAAAACAGGTCCGCGCTACGCTTGCTTTTTGCCTTCCGCCCCGCTTACTCCTCAACTTCGTAAGCGACAGGGTCGTCGGCCATCGTCAAAGCCATGATCGCCTTCGCCGTATGCAAGCGATTTTCCGCCTCGGTAAAAACAATGGAGTGCGGGCCGTCGATGATCTCGTCCGTCACCTCGTTGCCGCGGTCGGCGGGGAGGGGATGCATGTAAAGCGAATCGGGGCGCGTTAACTCCATCTTGTCGGCGTCGCAAATCCAGTGGCGATATTGCTTGGCGATGCGCAGTGATTCCTCCGGCTTGGTTCCCATGGTGTCGAGACAGCCCCAGCTTTTGGGGATGACGATGTCAGCGTCGCGGAAGGCCTCGTCCATGCTGTCCACCACTTCGAACTTCACGCCCGCCGCCCGCGCGTTCTCGCGAGCCGCCTCCAGCGTCTCCGGCATCAGCCGGTATTCGGGAGGATTCGCCAGCACTACGTCCAGGCCAAATCGCGGCATCAGCATGATCAGTCCCTGCGGCACGGAGAGAGGCTTGGCGTAGCTGGGGGCGTACGCCCAGGTCACCGCCAGCTTGCGCCCGCGCAGGTTCTTGCCGAGCTTTTCGCGAATGGTCATCAGGTCTGCCAAGGTTTGGCAGGGATGGTCTACATCGCATTGCATGTTGATCACCGGCGCGTTCGCCCAGCGCGCGACTTCACGGATGTATTTGTTCCCTTCCCCGGGAATCAAATCGTGCCGGATGGCGATGGCGTGCCCGTAACTCGAAAGGATAATGCCCGTGTCCTTGGGGCTCTCCCCATGCGACACCTGCATCACGTCGGCGGTCAGGAAATGCGCGTGGCCGCCCAGTTGCGTGATCCCCGCCTCAAAGGAATTCCGCGTGCGCGTGGACTTGTCGAAAAACATCAGGAAAATCGTCTTGTCCGGCAGGTGGCGGTGCGGAATGCGGTTCTTGAACTTCCGCTTGAGATCGCCGGAAACATCCAGCAGGGTTTCAATCTCGGCGTCTGCCCACTCCTGCGTGGTGATGTAGTCCTTGCCTTTGAAGAGCGCTTGCTTGGTGATCACGGGTTTGCTCCTTGTTCGGGAAAGTGTAGGAAGAGCAAAACTCGAAACTCGCAGGCGGAGTGCCGAATTTCGAGTTTCGAATTTCGTCCCTGACACCTCTCACATGCCCCCGACATTGGCAAAATTCACGCGCCGGGGATCGCGGATGGATTCCGCGAGCAACTTGAGCTGCAAATAGGGCAGCATGTCGAGCACGTAGCGGGTTGCGGAAATTTCCGGCTTCAGCTTCCAACTCACCAGCTTCGTCACGGCTCGGTTGGATTTCAACCTCGGCGTTCCCGTTAGAAAACCAGGCGCGGTCGATGAGCGGGTTCAGGCTCAACTGATACGACGCGCCGGCGATCGTGCCGTAGATGGTCGTCTGGTCGCCTTCAAAATCGATGTAGAAGCCGTTGCGGCCCGCATATTTCCTGTAGGTTTCGAGGCTGCCGAAAAAGCGGGGCTTCTCGATGTACGGGCCGCCGTCTTCGGGGCAAAACACGTCGCAGTTTCCGCAATCGTTGCAGGCGTCGGCGTAGTTGGCCAGTTGATGCGCCTTCGCCACCTTGAAAACGCCTCCCGGAACGCGCCGCGGCGGTTCCTCCGGCGCGAGTTCAAAGTTGTCGTAGGTAATATCCACCGCCGTAGTCTCGTAAACGAAATTGGCAACGTTGGGGCACACGGGCACGCACTTGTCGCAGTTGATGCAGTCGTAGAGCCAGAGCTTGGACCCAATCTTGCGCGGCACGCCCTTGTTATGCTCCCACGCGTAACGCGGATTTTCCGTCGCTTCCTTGACGAGGATAGGAGTATTGAGCACGCCGGCCGCATCCACCAGGGATTGCTCGAGGCCGGCAATGGTTCCACGTAGCCAGTTCACCATGGCGGTTGGTAGGGGCGCATCGCGATGCGCCCCTGCGCCATCAAATTTGGCCGCAATTTGCTGGCAGAGGTCGCGTAGGGGCACGCCATGGCGTGCCCCTACAAAGCCCTTCAAGGGCGTGGCCACTTCTGCTTCCCACCATGAATCGACCCGGCCCGTCAGTTCGGCGTCGGCGCCGGCGAATTGCGCGCGCAGCGAATCCATCATTTCCTGCGTTACCAGGTCAACCGCCGCCAGCGCCCTGCCCCGCGTGGCGAACTGACAAAATCCGGCAGCCGAGTTGCGCCCACCGCGCTCATCTTGTCTCCCAGCTTTTCCATATAGCGAATCAGACGCGCGTAGCCGCCGGGCCGCAGCAAATCCGTGCAAGTGGTCACGGGAATGAAGTTCATGGCCACGCAGTCGCCATATTGTTGGAATCAAGACCGGCCGAAAAGGAAACGGGAATCGCCGCTCCCATGTGCTGGCGAAACTTCTGCACGAGATTCAGAGTAAGTACGTGTAGCGGCGCGCCGGACATGTACATGACTTCATCGGTAAAGAAGGTGCGATGATTCTTCACCACCAGCGTGTTGCTGAACTTCACCGCCAAGCGCTTGCCGCGCGAACGCGCCAGCCGATCGAGGCGCGGAATCATCTCCATCGCCTCGGCCAATTGCAGATCCTTGTCAAAAGCTTCCTGGGTCACCAACAGATCGTGGTAACCGAGCACGTCGTGCAGCAGGTGCTCCACGTGAGCTTTCCCCAACAGCGTGGGGTTCAGCTTCACGCAGACGTTCAGATCCATCTCCGTCAGCAGAAAGCTGACAATGCCTTCGATTTCACCGGCGGGACAGCCGTGAAACGTGGAGAGCGTAAGGGTGTCACTGATGCGCGTGGGAAAGGGCAAATCGCGATAGCGCGCCCAAGGGCCGGTGAGCGTGGCGCGCAGTTCGTCCACGATGGCCGTCGAGTCTTTCATTGCATCCATCCATGCCCGTACGCGCGGTGAACTGATTCCTTTCAGATCGTAGCCCACGCTCATGTCGAAGATGGTGTCGCCCCCATCGCCGGGGAAATCCTCGCCCAGCAGCTTGGACGCTTTCAGAATCTCAATAAACATCGCCGCGCCCACGTACTCGCGCAGCGACTGCTCCAGGCGCAACTCCTGCGACCATTCCACGTTGTATCCGACGTTGATGATGTCAATGCAGGGACGGGGAATTTTCAGCTCATCGAGAATTTGCACCGTCTTCAGCTCGATAATGCGCGAGCCGCCCAGCCACGAAAGCACGATGTTCTGCACCAATTGATCGTGGGGCCCGGCGGCCGGCCCCAGCGGCGTGGAGGCGGCGTGACCATGGAAGCGGACGGAGGTGTCGAGGCCGGGAAGGCCGCGGAAAAACTTGGCTTTCGGCAGGTCGAAGATCTTCCCTTCCCGCTCGTACTCAAGAAATGCCCGGCGCAGGAGCAGCGGAAGGGGAATGGGAACCAGTTCTGACATAATTAGCCAGTGAGGAAAAGCCGCGGACCTACAAAACAGGTCGGCGCTACACAAGCTCTAACCACTAGACACTAGACACTTGCCACTGTACTTACATAGGTCAGTGGAAACGCCGCGTAGAACTTGGCTGCTTCCACCAAGTGGCGAATGGGCACACGTTCTAGGACGCTGTGCGCAACATCCTCTTCGCCGGGCCCAAACCCGATGGTGGGCACTCCCATCAATCCCATGGAACCCACGCCGTTGGTACTGAACGTCCACTTGTCGACCATCGGCGGCTTGCCGTGCAAGGCCGCGTAGGCGCTAACGCCCGCTTGCACCAGCGGATGATTCTCCGCCAGCACCCAGGTGGGATAGTACTTTTCCATGGGGTAGAGGAGGCCCGTATAGCTGGGCACTTCGTAGTTCAGGATTTCCACCTCCGCGCCCTGGGCACTCGCCAGAGCCTTCACTTCCGCCACCACGCTTTCCTTGCTCTCGCCCGTGGTCAGGCGCCGGTCCAGGTGGATGGAGCATGCCCCGGGTACCGCACACAACGAGGGCGACATCGAGCGGATGTCCGTCACCGCAATCGTCCCCTTGCCCAGAAACGCATCGTCGCGCAGGCGAGTGTTCAGAGCTTCGATCTCCCGCACCAGGGGGGTCATTTTGTAAATGGGATTGTCACCGCGCTCGGGAGCGCTGGCATGGCACGACCGGCCGCGGAAATGCACCTCCATCTCCATCCTTCCGCGTTGGCCCCGGTAAATTTGCAGGTTGGTGGGCTCGGTCAGCACCACACAATCCGCGGGGATGCCGTCCTCTTTCAGAATGTAGAGCCATGCCAAACCGTCGCAGTCTTCCTCCTGCACGGAGCCCACCACGTAAAGTGTGTAATTTCCCAAGAGGCGGAGTTCCTTGATAATTTTCCCCGCGTAAACCAGGCTGGCCATTCCTCCGCGTTGATCGCTCGAGGCGCGCCCGTATACAAACCCATCTTCAACTTTGCCCTTGTAGGGATCCCAGGACCATTCCTTCGGGTCGCCAACACCCACCGCGTCAGTGTGGGAGTCCATCATGATAATTTTTTTGCCGGTGCCAATGCGCCCCAGCAGGTTGCCCATGGGATCGGTGCGGATCTCATCGAAACCCACCTTTTCCATTTCACGGTGGATGCGCTCGATTACCGGCTTTTCATGGCTGCTCTCGGCGGGAATGGCGACAAGATCGCGCAGAAAGGCTACCATCTCCGCCTCGTAGGATTGGGCGAGGGCCGTGATGCGCTCGCGGTTGAGAACAATTGTTTCGGCTGTATTCATCATATCCTCGGGGTAATTTCCCTTTCCGCGTCATTGCGCCTTGGCGTCTTTGCGTGAGATTGTTTTGTTTTTCAAAGATTGATAGCAACCCGGAAATCATTTTCTCGCAAAGGCACTAAGCTTCTTGAGAAACCGATCCCTAACCTCGTTCTGCCTTTTCGCGCAAGGCACGCAACACATCTTCCGGCCGGATGGGGAGCTTTTGGAAGCGCACCCCGATCGCATGGTAAACCGCGTTGGCCACCGCCGGCGCCGGAGCATTGATGGGAATCTCGGAGATCGATTTGGCTCCGTAAGGCCCCAAGGGCTCCTCGGTTTCGACCAGAATGGTCGTGAGCTTGGGCATGTCTTTCGCCGCCAGCATTTTGTAATCGAGGAAGGAAGGATTGATCACGCGGCCGTTGGCATCGAGCACCATCTCCTCGGTCAACGCATACCCGAGGCTTTGAGCGACGGCACCTTCACTCTGTCCCTCCGCCTGCATGGGATTGATGGCCACGCCTAGGTCCACCGCGGTCACCAGGTGCAGCACGCGAATGTGGCCGGTTTCCGTATCCACCTCCACCTCCGCGAACTGCGCGCAGAAGGGCGGTGGGCTGTCGGTGTTGAAGTGCGAGGCGTTTTCCATTACCTGCACTTTTTCCTTGTACATGGCGTAATGTGCCAAATCTTCCATGCTTACTGACTTCTCGCACTTACACTTGGTTACCACCTGATTGTCGCGGCAGGTCAGGTTATCGACCGGGATATCCAGCATCTTGGAGGCGAGGCGCAGCAGGTGATCGCGCACCTTCTCTGCCGCCTTCTTCACCGCCCCGCCGGAAATAATCGTGGTGCTGGAAGCGTAAGCGCCGACGTCAAAAGGTGTGAAGTCGGTATCGCCAGAGCAGACAATCATCTTGTCCAGAGTAATGCCCAATGTTTCCGCGGCGATTTGCCCCAGAACCGTGTCCGCACCCGTCCCCAGGTCGGCGGCGCCCACTTGCAGATTGAAGGAGCCGTCTTCATTGAGCTTCAGCAAGGCCGCGGCCCAATCGACGCCGGCAATACCGCTGCCCTGCATCGAGCAGGCCACACCTACGCCGCGCCGCAGGTGGCCGCTCTTTTCCGGCAAGGTCTGCCGTTTATTCACCCAGTCGATCGCCGCGGCGCCCCGCTCCAGGCATTCCGGCAAGCCACAGCTCCGGATGTGGCGCGGCAGGCCTTTGCGTCCCTCACCAAGCTGCGCGGAGAGTTCGTCAATATCACCGAGCCGGATCATGTTTTTCTTACGGAGTTCGACGGGATCCATTCCCAACTCATGCGCAATCTCGTCCATTACCGATTCTTGGGCGAAATAACCTTGAGGGCAACCATACCCGCGGAACGCCCCAGCCACAGGGGTGTTGGTGTAAACGACGTGGCACTCAAACCGCATGTTGGGTGTGCGATAAATAGGAAGAACCTTGCTCCCCGTATTCCCCTGAACGGTGTTGGCGTGGCTGCCGTAAGCGCCGGTGGTGGCGAGGACTGTCATCTTGTTGGCCATCAGCGTCCCGTCGCGCTTCACGCCCATTTTGATGCGTAGAATTTGCGGATGCCTGCTGCGCGCCATGTAGAATTCTTCTTCACGCGTGTATTCGATTTTCACCGGCCGGCGTGTGGCCAAGGCGAGCGCCCCGCAGATGTCTTCCAGCAGCATTTCCTGCTTGCCGCCGAAGCCGCCCCCAATGCGGGGCTTGATCACATGCACCCGCTGGACGGGGATCTGAAGAATCATCGCCACCTGGCGGCGAGTGTGATAGGGCACTTGCGTGCTGGTGCGGATCACCAAGCGGTCGTCGGAGTCAAGCCAACTGATGGTCACGTGGGGTTCGAGCGGGCAATGCTGCTGGCGCTGGGTGCGGAATTCGCGCTCGATGACCAGGTCGGACTCGCGGAATCCCTCTTCCACGTCGCCGATTTCTTTCAAAATGTATCCGGCAAGGTTGTGCTGAGCGTCGTGGATGCCCTTGGAATCCGGCTCGTCATGAATTACCGGGGCGCCTTCGGCCATGGCCTGCTCAATCTCCAGGATAGCTGGCAGAACTTCGTACTCCACTTCAATGAGCCGCAGCGCCTCCTCGGCGATGGCGCGGCTCTCCGCCGCGACGGCCGCCACCCGATCACCCACCAGGCGCATCTTCGAGTCGAGCAGATAGGTGTCGTAAGGTGAAGGCTCCGGCCAGCTTTGACCGGCGGTGGTGTGGGGCACACGCGGAACATCCTGGTAAGTTAGGACTGCGTGCACGCCCGGAAGCGCCTTGGCTTTGCTCGTGTCAATCCGCTTGATGCGCGCGTGCGCGTGCGGGCTGGGAAGGATCTTGCCATAGAGCAATCCGGGAATGTGAATATCGTCCGTGAACGCCGGGCGGCCGGTGACGAGCTTGAACCCGTCCACCTTGCGAAGGTTTTTTCCGACGACAGAGCGGTTAGAACTCATCGCATCGTTGCTCCCGAACGGCAAAGAAAAGATTAACCACAGAGCGCACAGAGACCACAGAGAAAACGAATTCATCCACCGGGATAGGGATTAAAGATTACGATTCGCCCTGGTTGATTCACTTCCTTTTTCAATCTTTTCTCTGTGGCCTCTGGGCCGCTGTGGTGAAGCCTTTTTTGCGTTACTCTCCTGCCGATAAACGCGCGCCGCAGCCAGGACCGCTTCCACCGGTTTGAGGTAGCCGGTGCAACGGCAAAAGTTTCCCGCCAGCGCTTCACGCACTTCCGCTTCCGTAGGATCGGGGCGCTCGGCCAACAATGCTTTCGCGCTGAGAATCATCCCCGGTATACAAAACCCGCATTGCACGGCGCCGTGTTCCAAAAAAGCTTCCTGAAGGGGATCCAATTTTCCGTCCTGCTCAATGCCTTCAATGGTCAGGACTTCACACCCCTCCGTCTGCGCCGCAAACATCAAGCAGGAATTAATAGGTTTGCCGTTCACCAGAACCGTGCAGGCGCCGCACTCACCCGATTCACAACCCCGCTTTACACCAAAATAACCCTCACGGCGCAACACATCCAGCAAAAGGTCGCCGGGCGCGATAGTCCAATGTTTCGGTTCGCCGTTCACCTCGAGGCAGAGTTGGGTGGTGTTCATCGGATCACCGGCCCGGAGGGGCTCAATATAGCTTGCACCCGGCTTGGGCCGCGCACTCGCGCAGAGCCCGCCGCGCCAGCACCCCGCTCATCTCGCGGCGGTACTCGGTGGAGGCCCGGCCGTCGCTGATGGGGTTTACCTCTCGCATCACCGCTACAACTGCTTGCGCCAGCAGGTCTTCGCTGAGAGCGTTCCCCAGCAGCAAGGCCTCAGCATTCCGGGCTCGCAAAGGAATGGGTCCCACCGCTCCCAGTGCGATGCGTGCCCATTTGATGCGACCACGGGCGTCAATCTGCAACCCCGCCGCCACGTTCACAAGGGAAATGTCCGTCTCCGTGCGTCCGAGCTTTTGGAATGACCATCCCAAGCGCCCGCCCCCGGGCAGCGCGGGGATAACTACTTCCTCCAACAACTCGGTGTTCAAGACGGTCCGGTGCGGGCCAGAATAAAATTCGGACAGTGCGATTTTGCGCTTGCGGCGCGAACTGGCCACCACAACCTGTGCGTCAAGCGCCAGAAGCACCACAGCGGTATCCGCAGCGGGAGAGGCATTCGCCAGGTTCCCTCCCACGGTTGCCATGTTCCGGTTTTGAATCGAGCCGCACGTGGAGGCAGCCTTGGCCAGAATGCCGCCGGCGAAAGCGAGGATTACGGGCGAATGTTCGAGTTCCCCCATCCTCGTCGTGGACCCGATCACGCATCCCTTGCTATTTCCCCGGACATAATCCAAGCCTAGACGAGTGATGTCGACAAGGAAACGCGTTGACCGGTCGGCCTGCGTGACAATGTCCGTCGCGCCGGCCACGATCCGTCCCTGCTTCCCCACCTTCCGGAGCAACAGCAGCGCTTCGCGAAGGTTAGTGGGTTGGTAGAAACACTCAATGTGGTCAAACATGGGTATTAAAAACAGCGAAGAGTGGTGAGTGAAGAGTAAGAAGCCTCGCTCTCTCGTTCTTGCTCGTCACTCGTCACTCTTCACTCGCAACTCTTCTCTGTCCCTCGCATTAATGCGATGAAGTATATCAAAGCAGTCGCGGGCTTCCAACCATTTTGGCGGCAAAATGCCGATGGCGAGCCAGGGCGGGAGCCAGCGCGACAGTCGTGAGTTCGTGGTTTTCCACCACCACTCGTCCTTCGACAATCAAGGTTTCCACGCGAGTCGGAGCGCAGAGCACCAGGGCCGCTCTTACGTCTTCAGCCCCGCTGTATCCCACGTCGCGGAGATCGAAAAGCGCGATGTCCGCGCGCTTGCCCTTGGCGAGGCCTCCAATATCATCGCGGCCGAGACACGCCGCGCCTCCCACCGTCGCCATGCGCAGTGCCTCGTGCGCCTTCAGCGCTGCCGCGCCGTGTGCCAGGCGATTGAGCAGCAAAGCTTGTCGCGCTTCCGCCAGCATATGGGAACTATCATTGGAGGCGCTACCGTCAACACCTAGGCCCACCGGCGAGCCGGCGCGGCCGAGCGCCAGAACCGGGGCGATGCCGGAACCCAGCCGCATGTTCGAACTGGGGCAATGCGCGACTCCCACGCGGGCCCGACCCAGGCGTTTGACCTCGCGCGAATTGAAATGAATCCCGTGCGCGACCCAGGTAGTTTCGCCCAACCAGCCTACATCGGCCATAAAATCCAGCGGGCGCTTGCCGAAATGTTTCAAGCAATAGTCCTGCTCGTCGCGGGTCTCCGCCAGATGGGTGTGCATCCGCACCTGGTAGCGCTCGGCCATTGCTGCAGTTTGGCGCATCAGTCCTTCCGATACTGAGAACGGAGAGCAGGGCGCCAACCCGATCCGCAGCATGGAACCCGGTGTGGGGTCGTGATATTTGCGAATCAGCCGCTCGCAATCTTCCAGGATTTCGTCTTCGCTCTGTACCACGGAATCGGGCGGCAGGCCTCCTTTGCTTTGGCCCACGCTCATGCTTCCCCGCGTGGGATGAAATCTCATGCCGATTTTGCGCGCGGCAGCAATTTCCGCATCGATCAGTTTGGTTTGGCCGCGCGGGAAAAGGTAGTGATGGTCTGTGGTCGTGGTGCAACCGGAGAGCATTAGCTCCGCCATTCCCACCAAGGCGGCCACATGCTCGGATTCCTCATCCAGGCGCGCCCACATGGGATAAAGGGTGCGGAGCCAGTCGAAGAGCCCCATGTCGGCAGCAGCCGCGCAAGCGCGTGTCAGCGTTTGGCAGAGATGGTGGTGGGTGTTGATCAATCCCGGCAGGGCTACCGCATATCGAGCGCTGATCGTGCGGTCGGCGCGCAACCCCTCCGGCGGACGCCTCCCCACCTGCTTGATTTCGCCGTCCTCGGCGTAAATGAATCCGCCGCGCAGAACGGTCTCATGCGCATCCATTGTGATTACCGTGTGGATGTCGCGGATGAGCAGGGAGGGTTGAGGCTTGGTCATGATTGTTTATGCCGCGGAGACGCTGAGACGCAGAGGAGATTGAATGATTTGGTCATTGCGTCATCGAGTCATTTTGAATTTCAGATTGAATCCCTTTGCGCCTTGGCGCCTTTGCGTGGGGCTGTTTGCTTTTCAGCTTCACCCACGGAAAACATTTTCACGCAAAGAAGCTAAGACACAAAGTATCCCCAGAACCCAAGTGAGTAGCGCGGACCTGTCATTTAGGTCCGCGGCTTTTCTTCGATTTCGAGCCCCAGACCTGCACGTCGGGTCTGCGCTGCCTTTCTGTGGGTTCGTCATCAAGGGTAATACCCACGGTCAGAACTGCGCCGACCGTGGCTACCCACCTGCTGGAATCAAATCCCGCTCCTTTAAGATCTCCTCCAGTCCGGTTCCATCCGGCGCGATGTCGAAAGGTTTGGTGACCGCGGCTTGCGCGCTGCGAATATCTTTCAGCCCATTGCCGGTAACCACCACGAGAACGCTCTGCTTGCGTCCAATGACGCCATCTTCGGCTGCGCGGCGCACACCAGCGACTGCTGTGGCGGCGGCGGGTTCGGCGAAAATGCCGGTCAAGCGGCCGGCGCACCGCATGGCTTCGAGAATTTCCTCGTCCTGCACGTTGATCATGGCGCCACCAGACGCTTGAACGGCGAGCACTGCCTTTTTCCAGTTGCGGGGCACGCCCACCGCAATGCTGTCAGCAATCGTATGCGGCTCGATGGGCTTCAGCGGTTCGCCGCTGAGAAAAGCGGTGGTCACCGGGGCCGCGCCCGCCGCCTGGGCGCCCAGCAATTTGGGAGTGCGCTCGATGAGTCCCAGCGTCTTCATTTCGTGGAAGGCCTTCCCCACACCGGCGATCGTGCAGCCATCGCCCACTGAAACCGCCACCCAATCGGGAACGTGCCACCCGAGTTGCTCGCAGACCTCCAGCCCCACGGTCTTCTTGCCCTCAACCAGGTAAGGATTGATGGCGCTGTTGCGGTTATACCAGCCCCACCGCTCGCAGGCACGCTGGCACATTTGAAACGCATCCTCGTAACTGCCGCGAACTCGCAAGACAGTGGCGCCGAAAATCAACAGTTGTGTGACCTTGGGTTCGGGCGCGCGCTCGGGCACAAAGATGACACTCCGCAGTCCCAGCGACGCCGCCATGCCTGCGAGCGAAGAGGCCGCGTTCCCCGTGCTGGCGCAGGCGATAATCTTCTGCCGTTTCTCGCGCGCTTTGACCACGCCCACCGAACTGGCGCGGTCCTTTAACGACCCGCTGGGATTACGCCCGTCGTCCTTGATGTAGAGAGTTTTCAAGCCCAAGTGGCGAGCCAGGGAATCCGCCCGCACGACCGGCGTCCACCCCACCTGAAGGCTCGGCAGCGCGGCATCCTTGCGGATGGGCAACAACTCGCGGTACCGCCAGTGGGAGTATTCGGGGCGCTTGGCCAGGCTGCGGCGGGTCAGGCGTTTGGCAATCGCATGGTAGTCGTATTGAACGTCAAGCATGCCGGTAATTCCACACGCCGGACATGTGTAGGGAACGCGTGTCGAATATACCCCGCCGCAGAAAACGCACTTGAGTCCCGTTACGAATTCCATATTCAGATCTCCGTTGTTCGAACGCTTAGGTTACCGCCGTTTACGTCGGAAGCCAACGCAGATCGGCGTAGTGGTGCTGGTGTCATTTGGAGTGCGGCAGCTTACTGCCGCTTTCCTCCGCGCGAGCTTGCTCGCGGGAACTTCAACCGAGAGCACAAATCCCAACCAACAGGCTGGCCGATAACAATGGAAGATTCAGACCAGCCAGCAAGGTGCCGCAGTCCAAAGCTTCGCTCCGAATGCCAGCGTTCGGCTTTTCCTTACGATTGAGCCTTCTGCCTTCCACTTACCGCCTTCCTTCCGGTTTGAGGAAAGCCCCCCTCTTCCAAACGCAGGGCGAGAAATCTGGGTTAATTCTGCCAAAGCGCGGACACAATTACATATAATGGTTATTGCCCCACTGGGCAGTGGAGGTAACCCTTAATGTCTTTGGACAAGTCCACGATCCAGGCTCTACCCAAGGTCTTATTGCATGAGCATTTGGATGGCTCGATGCGTCCGCAGACCATTATTGAATTGGCCAAGGACGCCAAATACACCAAGCTGCCGACGGCCGATCCTACGGCGCTAGCGAACTGGTTCTATCAGGGAGCCTATCGGGGGGACTTGACCGGCTATCTCGAGGGCTTTACCCATACCATCGCCGTAACCCAGACGGCTGAGGCGTTGGAGAGGGTCGCCTACGAGGAGGTGGAGGACCTGAAGAATGACGGCGTGGTCTACCTTGAGACGCGGTTTGCCCCCATTTTTCACACCAAGAAGGGGCTCACGAACATGGACGTCGTCTCTGCCGTGCTCAAAGGGTTGGAGCGGGGACGAAAAGACTTCAGAGTGCCGACGGGGTTGATTATCTGCGCCATGCGCAATATGAAAATCTCCCTCGAGATGGCGGAACTCGCCGTGGACTTCCGCGACCGAGGAGTGGTGGGATTTGACCTGGCGGGTGAAGAAGGCGGCTATCCCCCCAAAAAACATGTTGACGCGTTCCATTACATCCAGCGTCAGAATTTCAATATTACCGTCCACGCGGGTGAGGGCTATGGAAAGGAATCCATCTGGCAGGCCATCCAGTATTGCGGGGCGCATCGCATCGGTCACGGGACGCGGCTGATTGACGACATCATAGTAACGGACGGGATGGGAGTGAAGTTAGGCGGGCTGGCTCAGTACGTCCTCGACAAGCGCATCCCCCTGGAAATCTGCCTTTCCAGCAACGTTCACACCGGCGCCATTCCTTCCCTCGCCGAACACCCCTTCAAGGTGCTCTATCAACAACAGTTCCGGGTTACCCTCAACACCGACAATCGGCTGATGAGCCGCACCAGCATGACCAACGAATTTCAGGTGGCAATGGACACGTTTGGCTTGGGTTTGGACGATTTCGAGAAAATCACGATCAATGCCATGAAGAGTTCTTTCCTCCCTTACGCAGAGCGCATCCGCATCATCTATACTGCCATCAAACCGGGCTACGCCAAAGTCCGCTACCCCGAGAATTTGCCTCTTGTCGGTGGGGTTTAGCCCCACCGAAATCGCGCCTCCCGCTCTCGCCACGTCGCGCGCCGCCTCTCAGAGAGAGCGCTGATCAAACGGACGGGGAAAGATATCTGAGAGCCGAAGGGTTTTCCGCAAGCCTTGCAGGTTGGCGAGAATGACTTCAATGTCGTCACAATATTCCCAGAGGAGTTGCCGGCAGGCGCCGCAGGGTGAGGCAGGAGACTCGCCGGAAGTCACTACAACAATTTGTGTGAATTTTCTTTCGCCCTCCGAGAGAGCCTTCCAAAGTGCGACGCGCTCGGCGCATACGGTCAGGCCGTAAGTGGAGTTCTCAACGTTGCACCCCGTGTAGACCTTCCCACTCGAGGCCAGCAATGCCGCCCCCACTTTGTAGTGGGAGTAACCGGCGCAGGCGTTCTCACGCACTATCACGGCGCGCGCGATGAGTTCTTCAGGATTCATGGCCGCTCACTCCCCTTGCTGTAGTGGCGGTCTCCGAACGCCGTCGTCGATCGGAGATCGACGCTACAATTCGGCGGTCGGAGGGCGCCGCTACAATAATTGCGGCAGGACCGCATCGAGAAGATCCGCAAGGTGGCGCGAAGCGGCGCGCCCGGCGACGAGCACCTCTTCGTGCGACAAGGGCTTTCCCGCCAGTCCCGCAGCGCGGTTGGAAATCGTGGCGATGGCGAGCACGCGGCATTGCAACTGTCGTGCCGCCATCACTTCCGGGACGGTGGACATGCCCACCGCATCTGCACCCATGCCCTTCAAGGCGCGGATTTCAGCCGGCGTCTCATACGTGGGTCCGAGCAAAGAAGCATACACACCTTCGAAGCACGGCACACGCAGCCTGGTGGCCGCTTTCCGCGTCATGTGGCGCAAGCGAGGATCGTAAGCCTCGGTCAAATCCACGAATTGAGCTCCCCAGCGCGGGTCGTGAACTCCCACAAGAGGGTTCATTCCTTGCAGGTGCAGGTGGTCGGAGAAAACCATGAAGCCGCCGGGCTTTGACTTCGACGCGATACCACCCGCGGCGCAAGTCAAGATGAAGGTCTGGACCCCTGCCAGCGCCAGGACACGCACGGGAAAAACAACGGTTGCCGGCGCATGGCCTTCGTAACAGTGTACGCGGCCTTCCAGAATGGCCACAGGAACGCCTGCCCAGACTCCCAGATGCAGGGTGCCGCCGTGTCCCTGCACTGTCGTCCGGGGGAAATGCGGGATGAGTTTATAGGGAATTTTCACTTGCGTATCCAGCCGGCCCACAACCTCATCCAATCCCGAACCGAGAGTGATGGCAACACGCGGCGCGAAGCCGCGAGAGCGAATGTACGCAGCCGCTTGCTCCGCTTCTTCATAACCATGTTGCGAGCGGCGAGCGTCAAGAGGTGTGCGACGAGCCATGGGTTTTCACCATTTTGGATTTTGGATTAAACTCACCGGGTTGGTGCAGCCCCCTGCCGGGTCAGCACTTGCCAATCCGAAATCCAAAATCGCAAATCCAAAATTGTCACGTCAAGAGCAGCCCAGCGATAGCTGCCGCCAGGTAATTTGCCAATGTGCCCGCGAGGAGCGCCCTGAATCCCAGTCTGGCCAAGTCTTGCTTCCGCGAAGGGGCCAGGGCGCCGATCCCGCCGATTTGAATCCCGATCGAAGAGAAGTTGGCGAAGCCGCACAAAGCGTAGGTGGCAATCGTGAACGAGCGCTCGGCGATATGGCCCTTGAGTGGACCGAGCATGGAAAAGGCCACGAACTCATTCAATACCACTTTGGTTCCCATCAAGTTTCCAACCGTCGTCGCGTCCTTCCAAGGAACGCCCAGCAGCCATGCGACGGGAGCCAGGGGATAACCGAGGAGGGTTTGAAGGCTGGTGTGAACGCCACCCAGGGCGAGGTTAATCAGCGCAATGAGCGCCACAAAAGCCACCAGCATGGCGGCGACGTTCAGCGCCAAATGGAGGCCATCCAAGATCCCGCGTGACGCGGCGTCCAATAGGTTGATGGGCTTCCCTTCCTCCGTGATTTCAATATGGCCTGAGGTTTTGGGATTGCCGGTTTCTGGAATCACCATCTTGGAGAGCACAATGGTTCCGGGAGCGGTCATCACCACCGCCGTCAATAAGTGGCGGGCCTCCGCTCCGAACAGGACATAGGCGCCGAAGACCGAACCGGCAATATGTGCCATGCCCGCCGTCATGATAGTCATTAACTCAGATTCGGTCAGGTCCTTCAGATATGGCCGGATCACCAGCGGTGCTTCCGTCTGCCCCATCATAATGCTGGCAGCGACTTCCAAAGATTCAGCGCCGCTCGTCCCCAGCAATTTGACCATCGCTTTGCCAGTCAAAAGGACAAGAGTGGGGATGATGCGCAGGTAGTAAAGGATGGACATCAGCGAAGCCACGAAAATAATCATGGGCAGGGCTTGAAAAGCAAAGACCACCCCAAAGCTTCCTTGTTTTTCCCCCATCGTGCCGAATACGAAGGAGGAGCCGGCAAAGGAACAATTCAGGACACTCACGAAAGCGTGTCGAGATCTTAGCCATCAGCCAATAGCCCAAACCCGTGCGCAGCACGAATAACGCCACGAGGATTTGTAGTCCCAATCCTATGCCCACTGTGCGCCAAGGGATGGCTTTACGATTCTTGGAAAGCAGGACGGCCGCCGACAGTATCACGAGCATGCCGAGTATCGGAATCAAGCGTGTCATAGACATTTGCGATTTGATGATTTAGTGATTTGGCGATTGGGTGATCTCAAAAACCGCCTGCTCACTCTATCATTCAATTCCTTCCATTTCACCCAGCATCGGCCCTTTGGTGATTTCAAAAATCGCCACGTGGCTCAGTCGCTAAATCGCCAAATTCACTACAGCTCCACGGCCCGCTCCGTCGGGGTCACGCGCCCTCTGAGTGCAGCACGCGCTCCAAAACCAAGGGCGGGGGAGAAACCGGCTCCGGGGAAATGGCAATGGCCTCGCGAATCATATCGAGCGCCCGGGGCAGGCGCGAGCGGTCATTGGAATAGAGGATGCAAACCCGCTCGCCGGCGCGGACCGCGTCTCCCACCTTCTTCTCGAAAACCAAGCCCACCGCGGGATCGATGGTTGCGTCCGAACGTTCCCGCCCAGCGCCCAGAATCATCGACGCCACGCCCATCACTCTCGCTTCCAATCCGGCAATATACCCGTCCTCGGGCGCCACGACGGAATCCTCGTACTGGGCCTGAGGCAATAGCGAGTAGTCCTCCAGGGCGCGCGGATTGCCTCCCTGTTCCGCCACCACGCGCGCAAACCTTTCCAGCGCCTGGCCGCTGGCGATGGCGGAATCATACCGCGCGCGCGCCTCGTCCAGAGAATCCGTCACGTTTCCCAGCAGCAACATGTGGGCGGTCAGTTCACGGCAAAGCTCCACCAAATCGCGTGGGCCGCGGCCCTTCAGCGTTTCCACCGACTCGATCACTTCCAAGGCGTTCCCGACCGCATTTCCCAGCGGCTGGGTCATGTCGGTGATCAAGGCGTGAACGCGCTTGCCATGCGCCGTGCCGGTATTTACCAAGCTCGTTGCCAGCGCGCGGGCATTCTCCAACTTTTGCATGAATGCCCCCGCACCGGTCTTAACGTCCAGCACCAGGCCGTCAATGCCCTCCGCCAGTTTCTTGCTCATGATGGAGGCGGTGATCAGGGGGATGGATTCCACCGTGGCGGTGACGTCGCGAAGGGCATAGAGCTTGCGATCCGCAGGAGCGAATTCCTCCGTCGCCGCGCCTAAGGCGAGGCCGCAGGCCTCCAGCACCCGGTGGAATTCCTGGAATGACAAACGGGGGCTGAAGCCGGGGATTGCCTCCAGCTTGTCCAACGTGCCGCCCGTGTGCCCCAGGCCGCGGCCGGAGATCATGGGCACCAGGACCCCAGCCGCGGCTGCCGCCGGCGCGATAATCAAAGAGGTCTTATCGCCCACGCCGCCCGTGGAATGTTTGTCGACCTTCGCCAGGGGCAAGGCAGAGAAGTCGAGCACCCGGCCCGATCGCAGCATCGCCTCCGTAAGGTCCGCCGTTTCACGCCGGTCCATGCCGCGAAAATAGATCGCCATCAGCAGAGCCGAGGCTTGATAGTCGGGGATTTCGCCCCGGGTGTAGCGTTCGACGAAGTCGAATACCTCCGCCTTGGTCAGAACCAAGCCATCGCGCTTTTTCCGGATTAATTCAGGCGTGTCCATGCTCGGATGCGAGTGTGCAACCCTGGACGTCACCCGCAATTCCCCTTTTAGCTTGGCAGAGGATAGGAGTATACAATATTTATCTGTGCCTGTTCTCCGTGACCTCTGTGCATTCTGTGGTGAAATCCTTCTTGGCTTGCGGCTGCCCGTTGTACTGGGTTGCTTTCCAACCCGCGAGAGCATTCAGGAGGATCGGCGCTTGAGCCCGCGGGGAGGCTGGGCATACAATCATAAATCGAGCGAAGACTTAAAGCGAAGATTCCCCCAGACTGCGGAGCATGAAATGCCACCCCATGATGGAGCACAAAATGGATTACACCTACGAAGACATTGCAAAGATGATTGACCACTCGCTGCTGCCCCCTACGCTGACTGACCAGGACTTGGAATACGGTTGCCGCATGGCCCTCGAATACAACTGTGCCAGCGTTTGCATCATGCCCTATTACCTCAAAAGGTGCGCGGAGATTTTGCAAGGCAGCACGGTGAAGGCCAGCACCACGATCGGTTTTCCGCACGGCGGCCACACCACGGCCATCAAGCTGGCGGAAGCGAAGCGGGCCCTGGACGACGGCTGCCAGGAATTGGACATGGTCACGAACATCAGCAAGGTGTTGAGCGGAGACTGGGACTACGTCCGTCAGGACCTGAAAGCCGTCATCGATGTGGCGCATGCCCGAAACCAAAAGGTGAAAGTGATTTTCGAAAACTGCTACCTGAAGGACGCCCACAAGATTCGGCTTGTGCGAGATCTGCGCGGAAGTCGGCGCCGATTGGGTGAAAACCTCGACCGGCTTCGGCACGTCGGGAGCCACGCATCGAGGACGTGAAATTGATGCGCGCCCACTCACCCGCGCATGTTCAGGTGAAGGCGGCAGGAGGCATTCGCGATCTCGATCAACTCCTGGCTTTCCGCGCCCTGGGCGTATCGCGCGTAGGCGCCTCGCGGACCAAAGATATTCTGGAGGAATGCCGACGGCGGCTGATCAAGTGATGACGCCGAAGCGCGGAGAAATTATGAATTGTGAATTCTGAATTATGAAATGGGCATGGTGACCACTGAAGCAAAGGGATACAAAGAAGATTTGCAGAATTCATAATTCAGAATTCATAATTCTCCGAATCTTCCATTCCTTGTCGAACTCTTCCCGGTTCGGAAACGATTTCTGCGTTCCCACCCGCGTCGTCGAAAGCGCCGCGTAGAGGCTGGCCCGAGTAAGGGCTTCCTTGTCCGCCAGACCCTCCGCCAGGAACACGGCAAAGCTGCCGATGAAGGCATCGCCGGCGCCGGTGGTGTCAATGGGATCGACCTTGAAGGCGGGGATCAATTCCAGGCCTTTCGATGTCGCCAGCAGGGAGCCGCGCTCGCCCAGGGTAATGACGACGCGGGAGAGTCCCCGCGCGAGCAAATAGTCCGCGCATTTCTTCGCATCTTCGATGGTGTGAACGGGAATGCCCGTGATGGCCTCGGCTTCGCTTTCGTTGGGTACGAAGTAGTCCGCCGCGGCAACTTCTTTGAAATCCGGAGGCCGAGCGGGGGCAGGATTCACGATGCAGCGAATGCCATTCGACTTGGCAAAGTGAATCGTGTGGTAGACGGTGGCCAAGGGGATTTCAAATTGCAGCAGGATAGTGTCAGCCTTGCTGAGAAGTGGTGCGGCGGCATCCACATCCTCGGGAGAGAGCGTTTCGTTCGCGCCCTTAATCACCAGGATGCGGTTCTGGCCCGTCGGGTCCACAAAGATGGGCGCGACGCCGGTGGAGACTCCCTCCGCGATTCGCACGTGACTGGCATCGATGCCCTGGGACTCGAAGTTCTTGATCGTGGCCGGACCAAACAAGTCACTGCCGACCTTGGCGACCATGCCGACGGAAGCGCCACAGCGGCGCGCTGCCACGGCTTGGTTGGCGCCCTTCCCACCAAAGCCCATGTCGAATTTCTTCCCGAAAATCGTCTCGCCCGGCCGCGGAAACGTGTCGTTAAAGGTGACGAGGTCAACGTTGGCGCTTCCCACCACCGCAATCTGGGATTGCTTCGTCATAATTTCTCCTCTGGCCCGCAACGAATTGCCGGCCTCCGAAACTCGGGAAGGATTGGAGCCGCTCTTCGGCATCGTCAGCCGTCCTGAGTAGATTGTTTCCTCATCCCGCCGTTAGGACGGTTCGTCATCGGTCGGCATGTTCGCGCGCTTGGGCCGCCCGGGAAGAACGAAGTGCTTTGCGCAGCGCGGCCGATATGCATCGCCCGGCATCAATGTTGGGCTCTCGTAGGATGCGGGCTGATCGTTGATGAGCCGCTGCGAGAAGAACGCTCGCGCCCCACATTCACAGTAGGCAATGCACCACGTGACGTTTCCGCCATAGGCATTCACCAGCCATACAAGCGCCAGCATGTCACCAAAGGGATGGCCGCGGAAATTCAGGTCAAGCCCCGCGGCAATCACGTCATAGCCCCGCTCCAGGAGCGTGCGCGCGCAGTCGAATAACTCATGCACGAATTGGCCCTCATCGATGGCAACGCAATTGACCGGTTTGCCGATGACTCTCTCGCGTTCACCGATGAAGGCAAACATCTCCCACGGATTGGAGGACTCGAACTCCACAGCATCCATCTGCCGATGGCTTAGCTGGTTGCGGCTTTGCACCACTCCTTGCGCGCTCTTGGTGTCATCCTTGGGTTTGAAAAGGATGACGGCTTGGTGCGCGTACTCCTCGCGCATGGCGACGCGCCGGATCAGTTCCGCCGTTTTGTTGCTGCGCATGGGGCCAATCACAACTTCGATCGTTCCCGGCATATCCTGGCCTCCCCAGCGTGAAGATGGCGACAGTCTATTCCAAAACCATAAATGTCAAAAGTGTTTTTGGCACTTATAGAGCGCCGATACAGAAGGCGTTCGTATTAGAATCGTTGTTTCAAAGCGGTTAATCGAGGCGAAACTCATGATTCATCTCGCAGCCCTGACGAAAATCTCCAATCGTTTGGCCGACCGGTTTGGCACGCAAGGAAAAGCTGCCGCCGACCGATTGCAGGCTTGGCTCGAGGGCGCCGTTCCGATGGGATTCCCGGAGGTTCTGGCCCGGCATTTGGAGGAACAACACGTGCCGCTGCTTTTCGACGCCTTTTGGCAGGTGCTTCCCTTTGGCACCGGCGGGCGTCGCGGCCGCGTTGGCTACGGTTCGAATCGCTTTAACCCCACTACCGTGGCCATGACCGTGCAGGGTCACTGCCATTACCTGTCGGCGGCTTTCCCCGGTAAGGCACTCTCCGTCATTGTGGCCAATGACGTCCGCGTGTTCAACGATTTCGCGGGCGTTTACGGTTTTCTGGGAAGCGAGCACCCTTTGCTGGGAATGTCGTCGAGGTCCATCGCAAAATTGGCGTGCGAGATCTATGCCGGAAATGGAGTTGTGGCGTACCTCGCTGAGCCGGAAGCCAACCAGTCCCTCTTGAGCACGCCCGAACTGTCCTTCATCATTCGCAAACTGCGGACGCTGGGCGGGGTTAATATCTCTGCCTCGCATAATCCTCCCGACGATAATGGCATCAAGGTTTACGACGAGTATGGCGGGCAGCCGATCCCACCTAACGATCAAGTTTTGGCAGACGCCATGGACCAAGTCACGGATGTGCATCGCATTTCCTTCACAGAGGCGCTCGGCCGTGAGCTGATTCGCCCAATACCAGAAGGCTTGCACGGCGAGTACGTCGAGGAATACGTGCGCCTGTATGGTGATGTCTTCGCTCCGCATCCGGATATTCCCGTGGTTTACACTCCCCTGTGTGGGTGTGGACTGCGTTCGGCCGGAGCGGTGATGCGGAAGTTGGGTTTTCCCCTATTGTCGCCGCCGGATCAAGGTCCGGATGGGACCTTCGCTCCCATCCCTTTCAAAGCGCCCAATCCCGAAGTTCCGGAAGCGACCCTGCCCGCCACTCGATTTGCTGAGTCTGTCGGTTCGGGCGTTGTCCTCTCGAGCGATCCCGACGCCGACCGCGTGGGCTTGGAGGCCCTTCTCGCCGATGGGTCGTGGTACCACTTCGACGGCAACAAAATTGCCACACTCCTTTGCTATTACCTGATGCTTGATCCCGACGGCCCCCAGCGCCGCGGTTTGGTGATGGAGACTCTGGTAACCACGAAAATCCTGGGTCAAATCGCCGCGACGGCAGGCGAATCCTGGATCGTCGATGACCTACTGGTCGGATTCAAGTATATGGCGAACGTCCTCAAAATCCTCGAGCAGAACGGACGATGGGGAAACGCCTGTACCCGGCCGGAATCCCTCGTGCTGGCCACGGAGGAAGCGCATGGGCTGATGCTTACCCCCACAATTCGCGACAAGGATTCTGCCCCGGCCTGCATGTTCCTCGCCGCCCTCTATCAAAAAGTGCGCCTAGAGGGGCGAAACCTTTTGGACTACTACATCGAAATACTGGAAAAGCTCGGCGGATACGCTGACACGGGCCGCTCCATCGTAATGACCGGAGCCGAGGGAGAAATCCAGCGTGACCGCATCGTCGCCTCGCTTCGCGCGTCCTTGCCGGAAACAATGGGCGGCCGCGCTGTCCGCAAAGTGGTGGATTACTGGAATGAAATATCTTTCGGCAAGTTGCAAAGCAGCACGGATCAACTCTCGCGTAACGTGCTGCAATTTTTCCTCGATGGCTTCATCGTCACCGTCCGTCCTTCGGGTACAGAGCCCAAGTTGAAATTCTATTGCCAGCATGTGCCGTTTGAACAGCCGCAGGGCCGAACCGCGGGCCCTGCGCTGCGGGGAATGGAATTGATGCACGATTTGACGGAACAAGTGGAAACTATGGCGCGTGCTGTCTATCAGGAATTACTGGCCCGCCTGGATCTGCGCCTGGGTGAGCCGGGCCTTCTGCTTCCCGACATCATCGACATCGGCCGGAAACAGGAGTTTGAGCGTAAAACCGTTCCGCAGCTTCGCGAGGCAATTGCTCAAAGCCGGTTCAAGAGTCTGGATAGCCTTCTCGATTGGCTGAGGGGTGAAGTGGCCGGCATGACTCCCGGGGCGGATCCCCTTCCTGCATTGGGAGCAAGCTTGGCCCATCTCTGCCGGGAATGGAGGCTCGAACTGGGTGATACGCCGATTCTCATGAAACTTGCAGCGTGGGCTAGGCCGCGGGCAGTGTACTAACATGAAACCGGCCACCGAGTAGGGGTTCCCGGCTACGCGTTGTGAAGTAATTTCCTGAGATCCCATACTTGGACCCTGCTAGCCTTAACCTCAATTCACTTCTTGTTTTGTGCCGCCCCGACTTGCTTCAGGTGCTTGCGAACCTGCTCGGCATCCGAGGCGTTGGGGGCAAGTTGGAGGTAGGCTTCAAACTCCCGGCGGGCGCGATCGAATTGGCCCAAGGCTTCCAGCGTCAAGGCGAGATTGTAATGGACATTGGGGGAGTCCGGCCGCAGGCAGATGGCATCCTCGTATTCGTGCATGGCGCCGTCTGCATCTTTCTTGGCCAGCAAGGCATCGGCCAGGCCTGCGTGACCGCTGAATTCCTGCGGCCGCTCTCGAACGTAATCGCGATAGTCGGAAATGGCTTCGTCCAATTTGCCTTGCTGGGACAACGCATTGGCCAAGGCCAGGCGGGCATCGGCGTAATCGGGCATGTCGAGCAAGGCCTCCTGATACTCCTTGACGGCGTCATCCAACTTGCCAAGGTGGAGCCAATCATTGGCCAGGTCAAAATGCGCCTTGGGAAGATTGGGCGTAACGCGCAGAACCGCTTGCGTTTCCGCAGCTGCTCCGGCAAAGTCGTTCTGGCGAGCCAGCGCATTGGAGAGACTCAGGTGGGCATCCGCCCAATCCGGCTGCCCCTTCACAGCCGCGCGAAAAGCCTCCGCCGCGTTTTGCCAGTCCCCCAACTGGCTGAGGGCCAGCCCCAGGGTTTCCTCGGTTTGCGGGTCTTCGTGCTGCGCCAGGCTGGCGCGGTAAGCTGCGGCCGCCCCTTTAAAATCCCCCCCGCCGAAGAGGGTGTTGCCAAGGTCGCGTTGATAGGTGGCGTTGGTGGGATTCAGGCGTACCGCTTCCTGGTTTTCGGCGGCCGCCCCCTGTGCCTCGCCGCAGGCGCGCAAGGCCGCCGCCAGGCTGGCGTGCAGGCTCGGATCATCCGGGCGCAGGCGCAAGGCATCGCGGTATGTGGGCACGGCCAAGGTAAAATCTTTTTCCTGAGCCAGCAAATCACCCAGAGCCACCAAGGCTTCAGCATAGTCGGGCCGCAGTTGCACGGCCTGCTCGAGCTGGGTTCGCGCCTCCGGTCGGTTCCCCAGCCCCTCCAGAACGAGCGCAGTCCGAAAATGAAATTCCGGGCTCCGCGGCTGAAGCTGCAGCGCCACGCGGTATTCCCCCAGTGACTTGGGCAGGTCGGCTGCGGCTTGATAGGCGTTGGCAAGGTGAGCATGGGCATCCGCATCGTCGGGGCGCAGGCGCACTTCCTCGCGGTATTCCTGCACAAAGCCCGCGACGTCGCCGGAAGCTTGCAGTGCTTCTCCCAGGTTGCGGTGGTAGTCGGCCTCATCGGGAGAAAGGTCGACGGCCTCGCGGAGTTCTCGAATCGACTCCGCCAAGTCGCCGGTCTTGCGCAGGACCAGTCCCAATGCTTCGTGCAATCGCCGGGTCGCCAGGCTTCAATCGCACCGCTTCATGGTATTCGCTGACGGCGGCAGGATGGTCGCTGATGGAAAGGTAGGCGGCGGCAAGCTCCGCGTGGGCTGCAACGTAGTCAGGCCGCAGACGGATGACACGGCGAAGCTCTTCGATGGCCCCCCCATAATCGCCGGCTTCGTGCAAAGCCAGCGCCAGGGCATAGCGGTAGTCCACCTGATTAGGGCGCAGTTGCACCGCCTGCCGGTACTCCTCGATGGCGTGACTCAAATCTTCGGTGGCGCGCAGGGCGGCAGCCAGGCTCATGTGAATTTCCGGGTCGTTGGGACGCAGGCGAGCAGCGGTACGATACTCATTGATGCCGCCGGCAAAATCTCCGGCCTGGGTCAGCGCGGCGGCAAGGCCGGCATGGGCGTCGGCATTATGGGAGTCCAATTCCATGGCTTGGCGATATTCCCCGCCTGCTCCCTTGGCATCACCGGATTGCAGGAGCGCGCTGCCCAGGGCCACGTGAACTTCCGCGTCGCGCGGCGCGAGCGCCAGCGCCGTGCGATATTCCTCGGCCGCCTCGCTGAAGGCCCGGTTCAAGGACAGGGCATTGGCGAGGTTCACATGCGCGTCAGCGCTATTGGGATGCGAGCTGACCTCGGTGCGATAATCGGCGATGGCCTCGGGAATCTGCCCAACGGCTTCTTCCAGTGCGCCAATGTTGGTGTGGACTCCGGGAAAATCCGGGCGCAGGCGCAACACTTCCCGATACTCCTTCAGCGCTTCGCCGGTTTCCTGCTGCGCGGCGTAAGCAATTCCGAGATTGTAATGCGCTTCAATATAGCCCGGCTTAAGGGCCAGGGCTTGCTTGTACGAGGCAATTGCCTGGTCCCACTTGTTCAGACGCGCCGCCTCATTGCCTTGCTTGAAGAAATCCTGCGCCGCGGGCGTGGTGGACTCCGAGGGAGCGGCGGGGTCCGTTGCGGTGGATTGGGGCGCGGGAGCTTGCGCAAGCGCCGGGCGATGCTCCAGCAGCATCAAGAGGGTGCATACGGCCAACAGGGGAAAGACTTTCCCCCTGCGCTTCGTCCTCATGGGCGTCCCGCCGGGTCGCATATTAATAGAATACACCCAATGGTCCTGCCCTGCCTCCCCGGCCGGTGCTGTCCTAATTTCCGTTGTAGCGCCGAACATTAGCCCGGCATGTGCCGCCCCAAAGGGCGGAGCTACGTTCACGGCCGCAAGGGGTGCATTGGCCAGCCGCAATTTTGAATTCAGTGAGGGCGCTTTCATTTTAAACCACGAAATCCAACTGGAAGTTGGCTGTCACAAAGCTGGTTTTGGCCGTCAAAGCCGTGTCAGATCGACGTAAGTGTCCGACTTTTCACCGGGCATTCTGTCCATGTCTCGTTTGTTTTCATATACATTCCGGGTTCGCTCGATTACTTTTAACATCCTTTTTGCAGTATCCCCTGCCGGACTTTCGCCAAGGTATAGGTGAGGTGCCACAACCGGCGTAGGTGCGAGTCCTCCATTCTTTGCAGCAGCACGCCCTTATGATTTTCCGTCGCCATCATCTGCTGGTAACCCTGCGGCTCTTCCCCCAGGGCCGGCAGCAGCTCGACCTGCGATTCGGTGCAGACTCCTTTGCGAAAATCGGCCATAGCGGAGTTGGTTTCGGGCTCCGCCGCCGATGGCCCAGGCGCCTTGGGGGCGCTCACTTCCGGCGCCGGGGCATTGGGAGTTTCCGGTTCTTGATCGCGAGACATAAAAACCTCCAGGATCCGTCGATGGGGGCCCTGCGCAGCGCCCGGTACCCGGATCCCCGTCAAGTATACAGATGGGTGTAGTCAAAGCCGGTGAACACCGGCCGTTCTTTCGCCGGTTCAGGCGTGAGTGCGCCTGGCCCCGCAGGGCCCGCGGCCCGGTGCATGGGTGAGCGTGGCGAGGGGGGGGCTTCGATTCGTGCCGGGGGCAGGGCGGGGGGCGGGCGCAAGGGCATGGCGGCACCGAGGGGCTAGCCGAGCATCTAGTATACACCATAGGCTAAAGTTGTCAAGAGACAAATTGTCAAGAATCTCCTTTTTTATCCGTGACCGGCCGTTCTAACCAAGTATCGCCATCTCTCGCCATCCTCCGCCTGTGGGCCGACCCTGAAGGGGTATAGGCCTTGACCTCGGGAAGAGTTGTTTCCGAGTGCGGCGGACATTTTGCAAGTGCGCCGCGCCACGCTCTCCGATCTTTTGCATGGCAAGGCTGGACTGACGCCGGAAATGGCCCTGCGCATTGAAAAGGCCTTCGGCCCGGACATGGATCACCTATTCCGTATGCAGCTTGCCTATGACGTGGCGAAAACGCGAGAGCACGCGCGGGGCATCGCGATCAAGCGGTATGTCCCGGCCTGAGGCGGCGCATCGGGTTTACAGGAAGGCCGGGTTTCATGGGCGCGGCCCGGGATCGTGATGGCAGCATCCATGTCCGCGCGGAAGTAAATTTGTGCAGGCAGGGGCAATCGAAATGCCAAAATGGCGTTCCGGAGCACGGCTTGTGAAGCAGAGAAACACGTGAGCACAACAATCAAAGCGCGTTACTCAGGCGGCAACCTCGAGCCACTGGAAAGGGTCGAGCTGACCGAGGGCCAGGAGGTCACGGTGACGATTTTTAGTGTGCCTTTGACGAGGGACGCGGACTTTCTCACGCGCACGGCTGGCGGCTGGGCAGGATTAAATGATGCCGGCAAGCCATACAGGATCAGGTCAAGGTTGAGCTCGCCGACCACGGTGACATCAAAATGGGGCATGGCAGGAACGTCTTAGTCGCTGTTCAGAATCACGGCTCGCGTCAGATTGCGCGGGCTGTCAATGTCGTACCCCTTTTTGAGCCCGGTGTAAAGACCCAACAATTGGCAGGTCACCAGGTAACCCACCTGGCGGACACACTCGGGAGCATCCAGATGGAGTTCCAGCAGGAAGTCGGCGTTCTCCTTGGTCGCGTCATCCGCCTGGTTGGCAATCACCAGCGTGGTGGCGCCCAGCGCTTTCATTTCCGCCAGAAGCTGGCTCTCTTCCTCGTAGCCGGTTTCCGAGAGGAGGAACGTGAGCAAGGTTTCCGGTCCCACTATCGCTTTGGGGCCATGGCGGAATTCCAGGGTGTGGAAGACCTGCGCGTAAGAACACGACATTTCTTTGACCTTCAGTTGGCCTTCCGAAGCGATGCCCAACAGCGGACCTTGGCCGAGGAAGACATAGTCGGCGAAACCGTGGCTTTCCACAAAGTGTTCCATCCTCTCGGGGACGGAACCCAGCATCACCTGTACACGATCGGGAATCCTGCGAAGGGCTTCGGCCACTTCCTGTCGGTTCGCGACCTGCGCCGCCAGAAGCTGCGCGGCCAGCAACATGGAGGAAAAGGAGCGCGTCATAACCACGCTCTTTTCGTCAGCCGGCAGAAGATAGAGGGTGTCACTCGAGACTTCATCCAGCGGCTGATGCTCCCCGCAACTGATGGCCAAAGTGCGAATGTCCCGCTGCCGCTCCAAGTATTCCGCCGCCCGCACCACCTCGGAAGAATTCCCCGACCGCGAAACCAGAATAGGCTGGCACTGGCGGTGGGCATTCAGAACCAGGTCCGGGAAGAGGAGCAGTTCGGAAGCCGGAATGGCGCGCGCCGGTCTCCCGGTTAGCATTTGCCAACTGGCCGCAGCAGCTTGCGAGATGTAGTAGCTGGACCCACAGCCGATGAAAAGGCTATCGGTGCCCGAGTGAAACTTCGTGGCCAGCTTCTTGATCTGCTGGCTTTTCTCCAATGCCTGGAAACACTCTTCCCAGCATTGCGGTTGTGAAAAGATTTCAGCGCGCGTATTCGCCCCGCGGGCTTTGGTGACAACACTCATGAAAGGTTTCTCCTTCTGCACACAACATACTCGACCCAGGCAGGAATTTCGAAAAGGATAAAAGTCCTGCCCCCTAGTTTATCTTCCATTTTCTTTTACAATACTTTGATTCGAGTGTAAAAGATAAGTATTCAAAAGAAATTTCAAATAAGTGTCCTGAGTCAGAAGTTCTCCCGAATTGTGTGTAAGTAGCTGGCACGGGAGACCGAAAGGTCAAGACCCAAGTTGAAGAGTATCATCCTGAACTGGATGGTTGATAGTGTTCGAAGCGAAGTAAGCTGCCATGCCCACCAGTGCGCCCGCTACGGCGTCGGCGGCGTAGTGGTAGCGGCCGTAGACGGTAGCGAGCGCCACGCTAGCGGCGAGGAACAGGAACAATGCGCCGAACCGCGGCGCGTGCTTGCGGACGGCCAAAGCCACGGCGGTCGCTGCTGCCACGTGTCCGCTGGGGAAGAGGCAGGCTTGCACGCTGTAGTGATCGAGCAGCCAGAAATTCCACTCGCGCAGCAGAGGTTCCACGTGCGGCCCCGGCACATCACCGAACAGCACGCGCGGCGGCGTGAGAGGAAAGAAGGGATACACGGCGTAACAGAAGAGGGTGGCAAGCACCACGGTAGCCCAAAAGTTGTCCATGGCGCGCTTGGCCCTCGCGGCGGCGGGTTCGCCGGCCGCGCTCCGCCGCGATGCAAAATAGATGGCCGCGACCCCCAGCGGCACCAGCGGGTAGCAGAGCAGATAGGCAAATTCCAGATAGTGCTGCAACCACGGCGCTCCGCCTTGCAGCAGGGCGTAGATGAATTGATTCTGCAGCAAGGCCCGGTCCCACTGGATGAACACATGATCCAAATGGTGCGCTGGATCGGGAGTGAGCAACAGCCCTGATTCTCGATAGGCGACGAGGATCAACACTGCTGGAAACATGTCAGCTGCAATAGCAAGCCAGGGGGTGTGCTGATGGTTCCGGCGGAGTGCCATCAGGGTGGCGAGTGTCAGCGTGTTGAGCGTAATGATGATGCCGAAGTCGCGCGCGGCCAGATGGAAAATTAACGCGGCAATGGTGACGTAGACGAAAAAACCGAGGGCGACCTGTTCAACAATGGGAAGGCGGGTTCGGGTGTCGAAAGCCCACAGAATCGGGTGTGTCCTGGCCAATCCCACGGAAGAGGTTTCGTTCACGGTGGCTGCTCCCAGTCAAGAATTGTGGCGACCGTTGGAAATCACCTTGGCGCGTCAGGTTTGGCTTGCGCCTGGGTAACCCCGATGCCGCCAGCAGGAGAGGAGCGTTTTGCTGGCCAAAACCAATTCGGCTCATATCGCACTGAAAATACAATAGTTGGAAACGACCGAGTCCCGTCATGGCGCCTGGGGAGTGCCATCATAATCCGCCAGGTGTCAGGAACGGCCGCCACTCTTTGTTGCCCAGATTGTGCATCTATTAACACTCCCGTAACATTTGGAGTGTTATAATCTCGCCGTGCGTCAACGTGTAATCATCATTGAAGACGAACGCGACATCGTAGAACTGGTGCGGTATAACTTCCGCAAGGAGGGCTTTGAAGTCGAAAGTTTCTCCCGCGGCCGTGAGGGCCTGGAGTATCTCCGTCGCAATCCTGCCGACCTCGTGCTCCTCGACATTCTGCTTCCCGACGAAGATGGATTTGAGATTTGCAAGCGCCTGCGCGCCGACGAGCGGCTGAAAGGATTGCCCGTCATTTTTCTCACCGCGAAGAGCGAGGAGATGGACCGCGTTCTGGGACTCGAAATCGGCGCGGACGACTACGTGGTGAAACCCTTCAGCCCGCGCGAACTGGTGGCTCGGGTGAAAGCGGTATTGCGCCGCCAGGAACGCGTGGCGGAAAAGCGCGAGGTGGTGGAATCGGGCGCCTTACGTCTCGACACGCGCACGCAGGAAGTGACCGTACGCGGGCGCCTGGTGGAGTTGAGCGCCCTCGAGTTCAAGCTGCTCTACTTCCTGGCTTCGCACCCGCGCCACGTTTTCGATCGCGACCGCCTGCTGGACGAAGTTTGGGGCCGCGACCGCTTTGTGACGCCGCGCACCGTGGACGTGCACATCCGCCGCCTGCGCGAGAAAATCGAAGAGCAACCCAACCACCCGCATGTTTCTCCAAACGGTACGCGGCAGCGGCTATCGCTTTTCGCCGGAAGTCCTGGAAGGCGTTGAGGCGTAACGGGTTTCGGATTTTGGATTACGGACGGTGCATGCCCTCTCCCTTTCTTCAATCCCCAAGCCCAAATCCCAAAGTGACTTGTCACGTTATGGCGCGGGCCGCCATCTATAGCGGCAAAGTCGTTGCTCCCCGAGATGCAATGTGGTGTAATTCCGACGGGCTGAGGCTGCCGGTCGCGACCCCCGCTCATTTTCCGTTTTGGATTTTTGATTTTGGACCTTGGATTGGTAATCGTGCCTCGCCAGTCTCTCCCCAATCCAAAATCGCAAATCCAAAATCCCAAATGCCATGATCTTCCGCAGCCCCATATTTCGCAAGCTTCTTTCCAGCGCCTTCCTGCTGATTGCGGTAACTCTGGTGGTGGTGGGTTTCTATCTCACGCGTTACACCGCCGCTCGAGAGGTGCAGAGCGTGGAACAGCGGCTGGAAGCGGAAGCGCGAATTCTGCAAACGGAAGCCACCAACGTTCCGCGCCCCCAACTGGAGGATTGGGCCCGCCAGGCGGCGCAGCGGTCCGGCGCGCGCGTCACAATGGTCGACCCAAAAGGCGTGGCCCTGGCTGATTCCCACCACGATCCCGAAACCATGGAAAACCACGCCACCCGTCCGGAAATCATGGCGGCTTACCGGAATGGTGTGGGCAAGTCCACGCGCCACAGCGCCACCGTCAATCAGGATCTCTGCTATCTGGCGTTGCGCCTAACCTACCACGATGAACCCGGATACGTTCTGCGCTTGGCAGTGCCGCTGGATGACCTGGATGCCTCCCTTGCCGCGGTGCGCTGGCGAATTTTGTGGGCGTCGTTGTACGCCGCGCTGGTGGCGCTGGTTTTGGCCTACTACTTCTCGCAGTCTTTCACTCAACGCATCGCGCGGCTGCGCGCTTTTGCGGAAGGATTGGTGGTTGCACACTTTTCCCAAGCGCCGCTGCCCTCCGCCGATGACGAACTGGGCGCGCTGGGGCGCTCGCTCAGCTCCACCGCCGTGCAGCTTCGCGATCTGGTGGACCGGCTGCGCGTGGAGTCGGCGCAGCGCGAAGCGATACTAGCCAGCATGGTGGAAGGCGTACTCGCCGTGGACAGCAGTTTGCGCATCACTTTCGCCAATGCGTCGTTTGCGCGCGCAGTGGGGGGGCCCAATCCAATTCCCGCCAAGATGCCTTTGGTGGAACTCGTGCGCGCGCCGGAATTGCGCGAGGTTCTGACGCGAGTACTAACCGCCGGCGAATCCGTAAAACGACGCATGCAGGTTCCTTCCGCCGATCGCGTCTTTGAAGTGCAGGCGGCCCCGCTCACTTCGGGGAGCGCACGCGGTGCCATTGCCATCCTGCACGACATCACTGACCTCGAGCGCCTGGAGCGCATCCGCCGGGATTTTGTGGCCAACGTTTCGCATGAGTTGCGCACGCCGCTCACCGCCATCCGCGGTTACGCCGAAACGCTGTTGGAAGGAGCCCTGGAAGACCAGGAAAACAATCGCCGCTTTCTCGAAATCATCAAGGCACACGCCATCCGGTTGAACAACATTTCGTCCGATTTGCTGACGCTTTCGGAGCTGGAAGCGGGCAAGGCGCGGCCCGAGCCGGAGTCCGTCTCCGTGCGTGGGGCCGTGGAGTCGGCCATGCGCACCCTGGAGGCAGAAGCGCGCCTGCGCGGCGTCTCCTTGGTCTGTGGGCGCATGGAGGACGTGCAAGTGCTCGGAGACCGCCTCCAAATCGAGCAGGCGCTGGTCAATCTGCTCGATAACGCCGTTAAATTCAACCGGCCCTCCGGTGAAGTGTTGTTGGAAGTCACGCACGCTGGCGAGGGCCGCGTCAGGATCACTCTAAGCGATACCGGCATCGGAATTCCCCATGACGACCTGCCGCGCATCTTCGAACGCTTTTATCGCGTTGATAAAGCCCGCTCGCGCGAAGTGGGCGGCACGGGTCTGGGACTCTCCATCGTCAAACACATCATCGAGCGCATGAACGGTACCGTCAGCGTCGAAAGCCAGTTGGGTAAAGGCTCAACGTTCACAGTGCTGCTCCCTGCCGTTCCCTGAAACTCACACCCAAACTCAACAGGCACAAAACAAGGTTTGCCGTCAGTGGTCCACGTTGAGGTGCAATTCAGTCCTGTGCCGCGCCGCAAATCGGCGCTGCCCGACGTGGCGCTATTGGGGGGTGAGGTTATAGAGGAAAATGAACTGGAGGACCAGGTGATTGCCTGTAAACTCTTGGGGCAAGGGAGGAAAAGGAATTGAGGCATGGATGCCATTCACAGCGGCGCGATCGAGGGGATCAGAACCCGAGGAGGCCACCAAGCGCAACTGCGGCACCGAGCCATCCTTGAGGATTTCGAACACCACGCCCACGCGTCCTTTCTCGCCCAAGCGCGCGGACTCCGGAATCACCGATAACCAGTTGCGCCGGACAATGAAGATGATGCGGGCGAGGTACGGGCCGAAGTCCACTCCCCGCGTGTCCGACAGGATGGTGGGCGCTTCCGTGGAGAAGTTCGGGTGCAGGTTGTTGAACTCCATGTTCGAATCGCCCCCGCCCCCTGCCCCGCCTTCAGGGTGGTATCCGCCCCTGGCGGCGGCTTGCATCGACTGTTGGATGGCCTGCCCCGGGGTCATGGAGGGAATGCGAAATTTGCCGGCGCCACCACCGCCTTGGGGGGTGACATCCTCCAGCCGCAAGCGTGCTTCAGCCTGGGAATCTGGTTTGGGAGCTGGCTGGAGCCGGTTGCGGCTGTGGGGGCCCGCTCGGAGGGGTGGGCGCGGCCGCTGGCGGTGGCGCAGGTGGCGCCCCACGAGCGGTTTCGGGTTCGGGCGTGTTGCCGCGCGAATAGGGCATGTGCAGGCCATTCGGATCAATCGTGGGCGAGCGCCCCTGAGCGCGGCGATTCTTGTCGGAAGGCCGCGCTTCCGGAGGCGGCTGGCGCAACGACTTCAAAAGATCCGGGGGGAGAAATAAGGTGGTGATTTGCTGGCTCGGCCGTGCGGTGACGGGAATCCCCATCATCAGCTTGCCGCGACGGAGAAGATCCGGAGCGAAAATGATGAAAAGGATCAGAAAGATAGTGCAGGAACACCGAGGTCAGGAACAACGCCCGGCGGCGCCAACGCGCCAATTCCATATCCGGGCCGAGGTCCAGGAGCAAGTTAATTTGGGGTTCCACGGTCATGCGATACTTCGGAAGTCAAAAATTTTCGATTTAGCGATGGGTGATTTGCGAATTTCCGTCACTTCATTACCAATCCTCTGACTCCGGGCTCCTATGTTCTATTGTAACCCCTAACAAGGTACATAAAAATCTTGGTGATTGAGGGACAGGCGGTCGGGTTCGGGTTATTGCAAATCACAAATCACTAAATCACAAATCCTAGCTTTCTCCACTTTGCCCCACGGAACGTCCCAGGGGCACGTTGACGAGGGCCGCATGTTGTTCGATGCGATACATGACGTCTTCGGCTAATGCCAAAGCTTGTTTTCCCTCCCTACCGCTGACCAACGGGCGACTTCTTGTCCGAACCGACTCCACGAAAGCCTCCAACTCCGCGCGCAGGGGTTCTTGCGGCGTTGTGGTCAGCTTCTGAAACGCAATCCGTGGGGTCGGCCCGTCGCGGTCCACACGAATTAGTGTCGCATCTCGGCGCGTGAAATCAATGGAAAAATACTCGTTAGGCTGGAAATACCGGAACTTGCGGACTCTTTCCGTGCTCACGCGGCTGGCCGTCAGGTTGGCCACTGCGCCGTTTTGGAATTCCACGCGGGCGTTGGCGATGTCCACTTTGTTGGAAAGCACGGGCAGCCCCACTGCGCGCACATCATGCCAGGGGGAATCCACCATCCAGAGGACGAGATCAAGATCGTGAATCATGAGATCAAAAACCACGTCCACATCCAGGCTGCGAGGGCTGAAGACGCCCAGGCGATGGATTTCGAAGAACATTGGGCGCGTGGTTGCGGCCTTGGCCGCCATCACGCCGGGGTTGAAGCGTTCCAGGTGGCCGACTTGGAGGATGCGCCCACCGCGTTCGGCCAGCTCAATAAGTTCAGTAGCCTCCTCCAAGGTCCGGGTGACGGGCTTTTCCAGCAGCACATCCACACCTCGCGCGAACGCCTGACGTGCCACAGCGGCGTGATCGGTGGTGGGGATTACCACCGTCACAGCCTGGACGGCACTGAGCGCTTCGTCCAGGCTCTGGAAGGCGCGCACCCCAAGTTCGGCGGCGATTTCCTGTGACCGCTCCGGACGCAGGTCGTAAACCCCCACCAGTTCCGCCCCCGGGACCTGTTTCAACTCACGCGCATGCTTCTTTCCATGCTCGCCTACACCCAGGACCGCGACTGGAATCTTCCGGCTCAATGCTCTCCCCTAGGTTCCCGGTGTCAATAGCCAGGTGTTAGAGGCTGGGTGCTATGGAAAATTCAAAATTATGAGTTATGAATTCTAGGTGGTGACTGCATTTCATCATTCATAATTCCGAATTCATAATTCTCCTCAGCACCTCATCCCTGACACCTGTAACCTGGCATCTTACTTCACATACCCACGATGGCAATTCCCGCCTCGTTGGCGTCTGTGATCAGGTTCTGCCGGTCGAAGAGCAGGGTCTTACCCGCATCCACCGCGAGCACAGTGGCTTTCGACTCATGCATGACCTGGATGGTCTTTCTCCCCACCACCGGAACGTCGAAGCGCATATCCTGATGGGGCTTACTTACTTTGACGACCACCAGCCGTCGTCCGTTACTCAGGCTGGCGGCACGCTGGATGGTGGCGTCGGTCCCCTCCATGGCTTCCACAGCCACGCAGGCGCGGTCTGCCACCACGATGGTCTGGCCGAGGTCCAACCGCGCAATCTTCTTGGCGATTTCGCGGCCATAGGCGATATCGGCTGCCTCGTCCGCGTCGGGAGCGCGCCGCGTGAGCGTGCCGGTTTCCGGCAACAGCGGCTTCAGGAAGAGCGTGGAATCCACCACGCGCATGCCGCGCCCTTCAATCATGCGCACGAAGGCGCCAATGAGCACGTCGGTATTTTTTCGCGAAAGTCCTTGCAACATGCGGCTCATCATGCCGTCCGGCTTGATGGCACTGAACAATTGCGCGTGCTTCACCTGCCCTGCCAGCACCACGTTGCTGACCTTTTCCGCAACCAGCAGGTCAAGGCATTTGCCAACTTCCCCCAGACTCAGCCAATGGATGTCCCGTGCCTTCTCTGCGAGCTCCGGCGAGGTCTCTTCCTTGATGGCCACGATCAGGGGCTCCAAACCCTGGTCGCGAGCCGCCTGCAGCACCAGAAAAGGAAAATGCCCGTTGCCCGCAATGATAGCGAAGCGATCAGGTGATCGGGTGATCGGGTGATCGGGTGATTGGGTCATAGCATTATCGGTTCATCGGGTGATCAGGTGATGTAAAGATCTTAAGAACAGGCACTTGGTTCGCCGGGGCAGCGCTCCATGAATCTCCTTTGGGATTCCAGACGGTTTCCGGGGTTCAGGTTTTTCCTTCACCCGATCATCGGATCAACCCATCGTCTCACTTCGCCACTCCCCGCTCCGAGGTGTGGATGAACTCCACCAGGGCCTTGACGTGCGGAGACTGGAATCCCTTGGCCTCAATGGCTTCCAGCGCCTGCGTGGTGTTCAGCTTCGAGCGCGTGAGCAAGCGAAACGCGGATTCCAACTCCTTGATGTCTTCCTTCGCTAAGCCCCCGGCGCTCCAGGCCGATCCGGTTCGTGCCGTACACCTCCACGGGCCGCGGCGCTGAGGTTTTGGAATAGGGAAGAATATCCTGATTCACCAAAGTGGCGCTGCCCAGGAAGCTGTATGCTCCAATACGGCAGAACTGGTGAATCATGGTGAAAGCTCCCACCGTGGCGTGGTCCTGAATCTCCACATGCCCGGCCAGCGAGGCGCCGTTGGCCATGATGATGTGGTCTCCCAATATGCAATCATGCGCAATGTGGACGTAGGCCATCAGCAGGTTGTGGCTGCCGATGCGCGTGACCCCGTCGCCTTCCGCCGTGCCGCGATGAATGGTTACGTATTCCCGAATGGAATTGCCATCGCCGATTTCGACGCGGGTGGGTTCGCCGCCGTACTTCAAATCCTGGGGCGCGAGCCCGATCGAGGCAAAGGGAAAAATCCGGTTGTTCTTGCCGATCCGCGTGTGGCCGTCGATGACCGCATGGGACATCACTTCCGTACCTTCACCGAGTTCGACATTCTCGCCGATCAGGGAGTAAGGCCCGACCGTCACACTGCCGGCGATCTGCGCGTGGGGATGAATAATTGCCGTGGGATGAACGTTCATGGGTGTGGTTGACCTGGGCGATCGGCGATCGCGAACATTTCCACGGCTTCCGCCGCCAGCTTGCCCTCGACCAGCGCACGCCCGGACATCTTGCCGAAATTACTGCGGCGATGCACCATCTCAACTTCGATGCGCAACTGGTCACCCGGCACCACCGGGCGGCGGAACTTGGCGTTCTCGACTCCGGAAAAGTAGATGAGCTTCTTACCTTTCTCCTCGTCGGGCATTTCCCGGTAGAGCATGATGCCCCCCACCTGCGCCATGGCTTCCAGAATGAGCACTCCCGGCATCACCGGCGCGCCGGGAAAATGCCCCTGGAAAAACTCTTCGTTCATGGTGACGTTCTTCAACCCCACGATGCGTTGGGGCGGGTCCATCTCCACGATCCGGTCCACGAGCAGGAATGGATAGCGGTGTGGAAGGAACTTCATGATTTCCGTAATACTGTAGACAATGCGGCTCTCTGTTGCGGGGCCTGCAATCGGGTCAGCCATTCATCACCATCCCATTCGGGCGTCGCGCGGTAGCGTAAGATTGTGATCCGCGCTTCCACGGCTCACAGCATGTCGCAGGAAAAGTCACTGCAACCGGCAGCCATTATAATCGAAACCCCGTGGGCTTCCAATCGAAGGGGCAGTTTTCAGTTGTCAGTTCTCAGTAAGCGTAGCGCGACCTGCCCTTTTGGTGCGCGGCCTTATAGGGTTAATTGGAGGCGAGCTGTAAACCTCGAGAACAGGTCGGCGCTCAACTGGCACTCCGGTTGTGCTAAACTCGCAGCGATTCATAATCCCCTGGGAGACCTACCTTGACGGCAACCATTCTTGACGGGAATAAAATTCGAGATGAAATTCAGTCGGAACTCTTACAACAGATCGCGGACCTGAAGCGCGTGGGCCTCACGCCCGGCCTGGCAGCGGTGCTGGTGGGTGAGAATCCCGCATCGCAGATCTATGTCCGAAGCAAAGTGAAGACGTGTGAAACGCTGGGCCTCTACAGCGAGAAAATCGATCGATCAAAAGACTCGACCACCGAAGAGCTTTTGGAATTGGTCAACGATCTTAACCGCAACGCTAAGATCGACGGCATTCTAATTCAGCTTCCTCTGCCGCCACAGGTCGATACCAAGCGCGTGCTGATGGCCGTCGACCCGGCAAAAGATGTGGACGGTTTTCATCCCGTGAATGTCGGCAACCTGGTGGCGGGACGCACGGGTTTTGTGCCCTGCACCCCGGCGGGAATCCTGGAAATACTCAAGCGCTCGAAGATTCCACTTAAAGGGGCGCGCGCCGTTGTGATTGGCCGCAGCGACATTGTGGGGAAGCCGGTGGCCATGCTGCTGCTACACGAGCATGCCACGGTCACGATTTGCCACTCCCGCACACGCGACCTGCCCGCGGTAGCGCGCGAAGCAGATATCCTGGTGGCGGCTATGGGGAAGGCAGCATTTGTAACTGCCAACTTTATCAAGCTTGGCTCGACTGTCATAGATGTCGGGATCAACCGCTTGACGACGGAAGAGGAAGTGCGCAAGATCTTCCACGATCCCACCGGCCCTTTAGCTACCCTCCAGAAGCGAGGTTCGGTGCTGGTAGGCGATGTGCAACCGGAAGACGCGCGAGCCATCGCCGGCGCCTTCACCCCGGTGCCTGGCGGCGTTGGCCCCTTGACGATTGTCATGCTGATGTCAAACACCATTCAGGCCGCTAGGCTGCGACGGGGAATTAAGAGCGGTGATTAGTGGCAAGTGGTTAGTGGCTAGTCACAGGCCACCAGGCGGTAGCTACAATTCACTAACCACTAGACACTAGAAACTGCTTTTCGAGGGGAGTGCCGCTTGCGGGGAGTTGATTTTGGACCTCGGACTTCGGGCTTCGGACTCTCCTTTGGCCTCACCGGAGGCGTCGCCTGCGGAAAGAGCACCATAGCGCGATGCTTCCAGGACCTGGGCGCATACATCATCGACGCCGATCGTGTGGGGCACGAACTGATCGAGCCCGGCCACGCCGCCTATGCGGAAATCCTCGAGCGCTTCGGGAAGGAGATCCTCGATCCCAGCGGCCGCATCGACCGGAAAAAGCTGGGTCCCACGGTGTTTGCAGAACCGAAACAGTTGCACCTGCTCAACTCCATTCTCCACCCCCGCATCATTGCGCGCCTGCAGGAACTCGCGGCTGAGGAGCAACTTCGGAACCCCCACACGGTGGTGATTATTGACGCGCCGCTGGTCTTCGAAACGGGGATGGAAAGCACTCTGCGCAAAGTGATGGTGGTGTGGTGCTATCCTGAGCAGCAGATGGAACGCTTGACGGCCAAGACGGGCATTTCACGCGTCGAGGCTGAACGCCGCATTCAGGCGCAGATGCCCGTGGAGGAAAAGCGCCGCCGCGCGGATTATTTGATCGACTGCTCCGGCTCCTTGGAACAGTCGCGCGCTCAGGCCAAAGCGATTTATCTGGAATTACGGCGGATGGTAGAGGGGGCGCAAGCCGGGTAGTAGGAGTTGCACGCAGTCTCTCGTCTAGTCCTACCCACAGACTTCACCTACGGCTAACGGAATTCCTCTCCTTCGAGGGGCTCAGAGACTCCCCAGCCCGGCGCATTTGGCGAACCCATTCTTCCCCCTGGCGGCGAAGATCATCCAGGGTCGTCTGGACATGAGACTGTTGCCTTTCCATCTCGACGGGATCTGCGTCCCGTGGAACAACGATGGGAGGGGCAATGAAGATTGCGGCGCGGGAAAAGGGGTAGGGAATCTGGTGATGGTCCCAACTTTTTTCAAAAACGTGGGCATCACAGAGGGCGATGTGAAAACAGAGAATGCCAGCTCCGGTTGCGCGAGAAAGCAACACTGCTCCGCCTTTGGCGACGAAGCGCGGACCGCGCGGGCCATCAATGGTGAAGGCCGCATCCGAGCCTCGTCGCAGGCAACGAATCATTTCCACGAGGGCGCGGGTAGCGCCGCGCGAACTCGATCCCCGCGCCGCGCCATAACCTTGCCTCAGGATTATCCCAGCGATGATTTCGCCATCGAAATTCTGGCTGGTCATGACCACGATGCCGCGCTTTCGCCAAAACCAGGTCGCGGAAAAAATCTCACGGTGCCAGAAGGTATAGATCAACCCCTTCCTCATTTGGCGCGCCGCCTCCCAGTTTTCCCAGCCAAAGACTTTCCAGCGTAAGGTGCACCCAACAAGGCTGACAACGAGGGACCCCGTCCAGCTAGCTAAAGAGATTTGGACACGCTGCCAGAGTGAGAAGCTCCTCGCCCCTCCCTGGGACGCCACTTTGGTGTCACCAAGCGGCTCTCCGCTCGATTTCCCGACTGTCTCGTCCCGATTTTCCGGACTTTCTACCATCGCGTTGTCCCCGAATCCCCCTACGTCGCACCCCCAAGACCATGAGCGCGCTCGAATTATAGTTCTTTCTCGGCGCAGGGCGCAAAATCTCATATGACGAAGTAGTATCTTAGTTTGAAATTGTGGCGAGAAGGTTTGGTACGACGCTTGGTACTCACAGACGACGCACACAGTTAAGGTGGAGAGGGAGGGGATGGCGGGTCAGGCGCAGGAGGCGACGAGTTCCGGCGGCGCAAGCGCCCTAGCAGGATCCGCATCAGAAAATATGCGGCTCCGGAGGCCCCCAAAATGATGTTATAGAGACGACCATTCAGCTGCCAAACAAAGAGGAAACCGTTCACGGCGAAGGTCCACATCCACGCTTCGCCCAAGAACGCCTGGAACCATCTCGGTTGCAAGCCACTGGCGGGCAGGCGGGGCCGAAGCGACGGCCAAAGGCGCGGGACAGCCGCTAGAAATGCGCGATACGCTTCACCCTGGGCTTGCACTAGCGCGGCTTCTTCGCGCCCAATAAGGCGCAACACGATGAGCAAATTCCCCAGGATCAATACCACGCCGCCGGTTCGACTGGCCAGCGCTGCCATGCCCGTGGCCAGAAGCATATTGCCGAAATAAAGGGGATTGCGGAGGTGGCGGTAAGGCCCGTCCGCGACCAGTCTTTCCGTCCGCACCGCCCTATCGTGGACCACCTCCGTGCGCAGGTAGGCGCCTCCCCAAGTGCGAATCCACGCGGCGGCAGTAACCAGCGTTGCCGAGAGGGCGAACAGGCCCCGAATGGCGTGCCGGGCAGCTAGAGAATCCAGATGGGGATCGCTCCTACTGAACATCCAACGCACCAGTGCCTCGGCCGCGTTCATGTGATCGAACGTATACGATCCGAAACCCACGAAATATGTCAGGCAGATGAACCAGAAGCGTTTGCGGAATTCAAATTCGGATGCAGCACCCAGCATATTATTTGATCCTATCAGGTTGCAAGACAGGCCTGCGGCGGGGGTGTGTGACATAAAAGTTGAAAACCGGGCTTCTCGTGCAAACCATCGATGCGAAACTTGTGGCGAGGGCGTCTCGCTCGCTGGGGCGTGGGCATCCTGCCCTCGCTACAAGCTTCTCGCTCCCGGAGGCATCGGCGCGAGGTTCCTGGCCACGATTTCCGCGACGTCCAGGATCTCGACATCATCACGCTTGAGGGCATTGGCGGCGTCTCGCAGCATGATGGGGCAATACGGGCACGCCACCGCCACCGTGGTAGCCTGGGTTTGCAGCAGCTCGGTGAAGCGCCGCTGGTTCACGCGCACTTTACCCTGCTCGCGCGTGTCATCGGCCACAAAAAGCTGTGCGCCGCCAGCTCCGCAGCATTGCGTGTTCTGCCCATGATGTGCGGCCTCGGTTATTGTGACCCCTGCGGCATGCAGGATTTCCCGCGGCGCGGTGGTGATGCCGCGTCCCCGCGCCAGATAGCAGGGATCATGGTAGGTAACCTTCCCACCTGAGCGTTTGATCGAAAGTTTCGGCAGCACCTGTGCGATGAATTCGGTGTGGTGCAGGACCTCAATGCCAAGCTGCGCGTAGGCAGGGATTTGGCGGTAATCCTTGTCCAACATCGTGGTGCAATGGGGGCAGCAGGTGACAATTTTCTTGGCGCGTGCCCCCTCAAAGGATTCCACCAGCTTTCCGGACAGTTCCATGAAAAGGTATTCGTTCCCGGCCCGCCGCGCCGGCTCACCGCAACAGGTTTCGCGCGAAAGCACTCCCCAGGAAACGCCCGCGGCATCCAGAATCTGCTGCATGGCCTGAGCGACGGCCTGCCCGTGCGGATCGAAGCTCAACCCGCAACCCAGCCAGAAGAGCCATTCCTGTGTGCCGTCGAATATGGGGAATTGCTTTGACTCGATCAGTTTTTGCCGCGTGTCGTGGGCGATGCCCCAGGGATTGTGGGGAACCCGTTCCATGGTGGTAAAGAGTTGGTTCACCCGGTCGTTCGAAATGCGGCCTTCGCTGGCGAGTCCGCGCCGCAGGTCGAGGATTTTCCTGCCTACGTGCTCAATACCCACCGGACATACATACTCGCACGCACCGCAGGAAAAGCACTGGAAGAGGTCGTCCTCGGTAATGAAGGCCTTGCCCTGTTTCTTTTCATCCGCCGTCCCGGCCACCACATCTCCGCCCGATAGAAGGCCTTGGCGAAGGTCCAGGATGATTTCTTTGGGACTCAGCGTTCCACCCGAGAGGTTGGCGGGGCAGTTGTCCGTGCAACGGCCGCACTCAACGCAAGCATCGACATCCAGAACGTCCTTGCGCCCGAGATCCCTAAAGTGAATCATCCCCAGGTCTTCGCCGTCTTCCCGCAGCGCGCGCATGGAACTGGTGGTCTCCGGGCGCAGGAATATCGTGACGGGGGCAAGCACCAGGTGCAGGTGCTTGGAGATGGGGATCACCACCAGCAATGCAAAAAATGAAAGGGTGTGGAGCCACCAATTTACTTTCCAAGATAGAGCGCCGGCTGATAACACTCCCCAGCCCAACAGGTAGGTGACCATGAGCGCGGAAATCAAAAAGGCCACGGCCCCGGAAGTCGGCGAGAGCTTCCCCAGGGCCTTGGGCCTTAAGACGAATCGGCGGAACGACAAGCCGATCATTCCTATCAGTACAGCGACGGCCCATACCGCGACAAACGCGCCATACCAAGTGCGCTCCCCCGTGGCCTTATCCAGCCCTCGCAAGCCCAGCAGCATGTGGATTGCGCTGACCCATGCGAAGGCAAAAAATCCCCACAAAACCAGGGCGTGGAGAATGCCCACCACCGGCCGGTCGCGTACCACCCGATATTGCAGAACGACCTCAACAAAAACCCGCCAGAGCCGTTTCGGGATATGGTCGTGCGGAAGATCACCGTGCTTCGGAAGTACGCAAAAAAGGCGGCGGTTGACGGTTCGGAAAAAGAGCCAAACACTTACCAACGCGATCACGATAAAAACCGCTTGCGGCAGGCCACCCAGGAAGAAGGCGGCGCACGACGCGAGCGCAATGATTGCAATGACCCAGGAATTGGCCTTGGTTGAATTTAGGTCCATCACTTACCTCATGACGTTTGGAAGGGCGTCACCACAGCTTGCCCACGCATGCGCAGCTTGGGAGTGCTATGTTCCTAGTCCCGTGGCCGCCTAAGGAGGTCTCGAGCGCCTTGCGCTCGGCTTCCGGCATGAATCGAACTCCCTCAAAAGAATTGGAAGGGATTGGTCCGCCCTGCGCCGATCGGCTCTGCGGACGCCGATTCTGGGTTCGGGTCAGGGAGAGAAATTGGCATCAGCCGCTCCGTAGCACCAGCATATCCGGTTTCTGGAGTCCGATGGACTCCACCGGAGTCCTGAAATCGGACTGGCCGGCCAAAGCCACGAGGATGGCGCTACGGAACCAAGCCAATTGCCATACACGGCATTACGGCGTAAGGCTGGCAATGTCCTGCTTGACTGCCTGCGTCACCGTAGCGTTGGAGGCGAATTCTTTCTCAACTCGCTCGTAAATCTGGCGTGCCTGAGCCGGCTGCGACTCGCGATAAGCGTCTGCCATGGCCAGCAGCGCACTCGCCTTCGGCACGCTCATCGTGGGGTGGTCAGCCAACTCCTGATAAAGCTTGGCCGCCTCCGGCGTCTTGCCGGACTTCGCCAACTCCCCTGCCAGGGCGAATTTCGCCATTGAGGCAATATCCGGATCGTGGTCCATGCTGGCTTCCGTCAAGGTCCGGATCGCCCCCGATTGATCGTCCAGAAGCGCCTGACAAACGCCCGCCTGGTAGCGCGCAATCGCCACTGCCTTCGGTCGCGGGAGCATCTTATATTTATCTAAAATGGCATCGAATTGCTGGAGAGCTTTCTTGTATTTCTCCTGCGCGGTGTCATAAGAGGCCCCGCCGGGTTCGTTTTGGCCGGGCGTAGGTTGACCCACGTAAGCGCGGAATGTCGCCAGCGCCTCACCCAAATCAGCGTTGGCGGCAGCTTCCTGGCGCTCGGTGTAAAACTTCAGGCCGGCGGCGAGCCCGACCACCACGACCACGATGATCGTGACGTTCAGGATTTCCTTGTAGTGTTTTTTAAAGTATTCTTCGAATTGTACTAACGTGTCCTTAAATTCATCGTGCTTCAATTGATGGCGGGTCTGACGGTCCACAGTCTGGCTCCTTCCGAATACTGATCCCTGCCATCTTAGCAACCCGGTCGAAGGGCGTCAATTCCCGCAATGAATGCCGTGTACGACATCAAAGTGAAAGCCGAGCTGCCTTGGACTAGCGCGGGCGTCTCGCCCGCCCTAGAGGATTTCCCGCCAGCCTCCAGGAAAGACCAAACTTTTTCACTCTTATGTCATGCACCCACACAAGTGGAGCACCTCGCGGGTCAAAAAATCCCAAACGAGGGCGCCCGATTAACCTACGCACCGTCTATGGGACCTCGTCGTTCGAAAAAGGATTAAAGAGGGATAAGCTGGTTTAGTGCGGAAGCACGATCATGAACCAAAGCGCAGGCACTCGCGCCTCGTGAGGGCCCGCGCTCGAAACAACCGGAGCGCACTACACCGCGCTGCGGATCGCGTGAAAAATCAGCAGAACCACGATGGAACCAACCACGGCCACCCCAAAACTGTAGATGTTCAGGCCAGTGACACCGTGCCCCCCGAAATGGCTGAAGAGCCAACCGCCTACCACGGCGCCGACAATTCCCAGGATGATGTCGAGGAAAAAACCTTTGCCGCTCTTGTTAACGACCTTGTTTCCAATAAACCCGGCTACCAAGCCGAGTATGATCCACGAGACGATTCCCATGCGAATCTGCCCTCCTGACTGGCTGTCAGCCGGAATTTCCCTGTTCAATTTTCGCCTGCCCGATAACTTACACCGGACCGCCTCTGAATTCAATGGTCAGGTCATCGAAAGCATCGGGCGGCTTGTGGGGGATTGTGCCGATAGAGCGAGTGCGTGGACGGGGCTCTCTGGCGTCCGACCGGTGCTCCCTGCGGAGGATCACTGGGCGCAGATTTCGGCGGCAACGAATCTTGGGGGAAAAGAAAAGTGCCCGAGAAATCGGTCGAAAGTAGGGCAGTTTCGGTCTTTGGGATTCTCCCGAGAGGTGAAACTGGCCCGTTTCGAGGTCCGTGGAAGTACCCCGCACTAAAAACTCGACTGGACATTTCATTTAGAGGCAGTCGGGTGTATGTTACCGGTTAGCCGGAAAGCAAAAGCGGGAATTCCGGTGAATTCGGATGAAAGGAGTTCTGGCGATGGGCAGGAGGCGGATAAGCTTTCCGTCAGGGGGCCGTTTGGCCGATGTGAACAAAGAGCTGTGGCTAATCCTATCCATGGTGGTCATTGCAGCCATCCTAAATTTCCTTGTGGCTCCGCACCGCATCCTATTGGGTCTGTACACATTGCCAACCCTTTTTTCCGCCTATTTCTATGGTCGTCGCCACGCAACACTGACGGCAGTCGCGAGTGCGTTAGTAGTAACCCTGGTCGTCCACTTCAATCCGTCGCTGTTCGCCCAAGCAACTGCAGTTCCCCTCCCGGGAGAAAAGTGGTACGACTTGACGCTTTGGGCCGGCATCTTGATCATCACTGCCTACACAATGGGTACACTTTACGATCACAAGGAAGCCCGAGTGCGCGAACTGCGAGAGACCTACCATGGCATCCTGCTTATCCTGCGCCAGTTCATATCCCGGGACGAGTACACGCAAAACCACTCTTATCGAGTCGCGATCTACGCCACCGCCATTGCCGGCCGACTTGGGTTCGATTCCGAGCGGATTGAGGACGTGCGCGCCGCCGCGTTTCTTCATGACATTGGGAAGCTCAACATCAGCCGTCAGATTCTCTACAAGGCAGCGAGTCTGAGCGAGGAGGAATACAAAGAAATTCAACGGCACGTGGAGGAAGGGGCTGAGATTCTGGGCACCGTCGGCGGCTCGCTTCGCCGGGTCATCCCCATCGTTCTTGCCCACCACGACAAATTCGACGGCACTGGCTACCACCCAACCGCGGGTGAGAAGATTCCCCTGGAGGCACGCATCATATCCGTGGCAGATGCCTACGACTCCCTTTCCAGCGACCGCCCTTACCGGAAGGGCATAACGCCATTCGAAGCGCGGGACGTCATCCTACAACGTTCAGGAACGGCATTCGATCCCAGGGTGGTCGAAGGATTCCTAGAGGCGTTTCGAAGGGGAGAAATGGAAGTCCCAGAGATAGTAGTTTAGTCAAAACGCTTGGCGCACCCCGCATATTCTAAGCGAAACCTTTCATGCACGGAGGACTGTACTTGCGAAAGCGCCGCCCACCCGCTTCTATCCTTGACAAACCCCTAATAGCCGTTAAATCCTCATAGAAACGGTTGAGGACCATCAACCCCTGCCGCAGTTGACAAGAAGTTATATCGGAACCTTCGGTCATAATGTCAGTGTAGCTGCGGCTGTCTACTTCCCGGCCGGCGTATGCTTTGCGGACATTTTGGCCAGGTCCGCCATTGATTCAACCTGCATCTTCCGCCAAAGGGGAATGGTCCAATCCTACCGCTTTCGCACACGCAATATTCCAGCCACGGGAAATCATTCATAGGGATTGCGGTCCCCTGGCCGGGCGCCGAAGTCGTGGCGGCCCCGCCGCCACCCAACCCGCGAACCCTTCTTCTGAGAACCAAACCCCGCAACGTGCTAGATAATACCGAAGCATCGCCAGCATCGCCATTATTGCAAGCGTTATCCACAAAGTTTAAAGCACGTTGCGCACCGGCATGTAGCGCGTCTATAACGGCATCGGCGTTGTCAAGCACCATTTGGGGAACACTCCTCCCCCGCGAGCTGGGAGTGGGGTCAAGGGCGTCCCGGCCGCGGGGGCGTGGGCATCCTGCCCGCGCGTTCCTGGCGGGAACGGGACACTACCGCCGCAGCGGGCGAGACGCCCGCGCTGCGTCCGGGGGATTCCGGCTATCATTTGTGTATCGCGTAACCCACCATTTCGTTGAGTAGACAATCTACCACCTTGTGTGGTAGATTACCTGCCACTATGGCCAAGCAATCATCCACAGACCGAATCGAACTTGTTTATGGCTCGCTCGACATGCTGATTCTACGCACCTTGCGCTGGGGACCCACGCACGGGCATGGCATTGCCAAATCCATTGAGCGCATGTCGGAAGAGACGCTCAAGGTGGAACACGGGTCGCTGTACCCCGCACTCCAGCGCCTGCAACAGGAAGGTTGGATTTCGGCCGAATGGGGCGTATCCAAAAACAACCAGCGGGCCAAATACTACCGCCTCACCGCGGCGGGACAACGGCAATTGGTGGCCGAGACCTCGCGTTGGGAGCGCTTTGTGCGGGCCATTACCGGCGTTCTGCGGCCCGCCGGGTCCGAGGAAGGGCAATGAGCGATTGGCGATTTTCGATTGCGATGGTCGATTGCCGAAGAGCGTGTAGTGCGCCTATTCTGCCGGTCCGCGGTTCGTCCCCATTAACAACGGGTAGCGCGGAGTCAGGCGCAGTCTACCTTACTCGGCGGCTTTCAACGTGATGACCTTGACATGGCTATTAACATCCGAGGACGAGAAGCCGCGGAGTAATCCCGCTCGGTGCAGGATAACTCGGCGCCACCCGCTTGTTACCTCTTGTAGCGTGGGCGTCCCGCCCGCGCTACGCTTCATCTTGTGGCACGTCGCGACAAAGCGCGTAGCACGAACCGGCGGGCGGTTGGTGAATGCTGAGAGCTGATGGCTGAGAGCAAAGTATGACCTGGCATCGCGAGCTTGCCAAATTCGGTGCGCTGTTTCGCCGGTCGAAGCCGGTGGACGATCTCGAAGAAGAGATTCGCTCTCATCTGCGCATGGAAGAGCAGGAGAACCTGGAATCCGGCATGTCCCTTGACGAAGCTCACTATGCGGCGTTGCGCCGCTTCGGCAACGTGACCTTGGCACAAGAGAGGAGCCGCGAAATGTGGGGATGGAATTGGTCAGAGACGCTCTGGCAGGACCTCCGCTTCGGCGCGCGGCAACTGCGCCGCAATCCTGGCTTAGCGTCCGTTATCGTCCTTTCGCTGGCGCTGGGAATCGGCGCCAACACGGCTATCTTCAGCCTGATCGATGCGGTGATGCTCAAAACGCTTCCCGTCAAACAGCCGGAACAGCTCGTTCTGCTCGACTGGGCAACGCATGGGTGGCCGACCTTTCTCCAATCGATGACGGGCAACTGGGATCAGGACAGGTCCGGACGTACCACGAGCACCTCGTTTTCATATCCGGTCTTTGAACAGATTCGGACCCTCAACCGCGTGTTTTCGGAGGTCTGCGCATTTGCACACCCGGACCCTTTGAATGTGGGGGTAAATGGCCAGGCCGGAATGGCAGATGGAGAACTCGTTTCCGGCGACTACTTCTCCACCCTCAGGGTGGAACCCATTCTTGGCCGAGCTCTCACCCGCGACGATGACCGGCCCCAACCCAGCCCTGTGGCGGTGATCAGCTTCGGCTACTGGGAGCGAAGATTCGGCCGCGACCTGCACGTCATCGGAAAGAGCATTACCGTGAACGGGATTCCCTTCACGCTCCTCGGCGTGGCCCCTCCCGAGTTCTTTGGAGTCCAACCGGGCCGGTCCGTGGACATCTATCTTCCCCTCGCATCTCTGCCGCAAGTGGAACCCGCATGGTCGCAGCCGGGGGTATCAAAGTTCGCGGACCGGAGCGATTGGTGGGTCGTGATCATGGGGCGCCTCAAACCCGGAATCACCGCGGAACAAGGCCGCGCCGGGCTCGATGTAATCCTGCGGCAGAACGTCACTGCCGATGCGGGGGCCTCACTCAAAGCGCCGGCGATTCCGCGCATTGAGCTGACCCCGGCAAGCAAGGGTCTGGATTTTCTCCGCCAGCAGTTCTCTCGGCCCCTCTACATTCTGATGGCCGTGGTGGGATTGGTCCTTCTCATCGCCTGCGCGAATGTGGCCAATCTTCTCCTGGCTCGGGCTACCACCCGTCAAAAAGAAATCGCCATGCGGCTTGCTCTCGGTGCGGGCCGGCAACGATTGGTCCGCCAGTTGCTGACGGAGAGCGTGCTGCTTGCCGCCCTGGGAGGGATCGCGGGTCTCCTGTTGGCATTTTGGGCCAGCAACCTGCTGGTGGTGTTTATTTCCGGAGACGAACCCATCTATCTGCACGTCAGCCCCGATGGGCGCGTCCTGGGATTCACGATTCTCGTTTCTTTGCTCACGGGAATCCTGTTCGGATTGGCGCCGGCTTTGCGCAGCACCCGGGTGAACTTGTCTCCGGCGCTGAAGGATGGCGCCAAAGGCTGGGTGGGAAAGACCCACCGGTTTGCTAACGTGCATGTAGGGCTCGGCAGGGTACTGGTGGTCTCCCAGATCGCCCTATCTTTGCTGTTGCTGGTGGGGGCAGGCCTGTTCGTTCGCACTCTGGAAAACCTGGAGAACGTTAGCACCGGCTTCAACGCACGGAATCTCCTGCTCCTGGGACTCGATCCGACCCAGGCTGGATACAAGGGCCAACGCCTCGAAAGCTTCTACGAAACTTTGCACGAGCGCCTGAGAGCAATTCCCGGCGTCCGCAACGCCAGCCTCTCCAGCTCCATTCTTATCGGTGGAGGCGAGAGTATCGCGGGCATTTCGATCCCGGGGTACACACCTCAACCAGGCGATGCGGGCCGCGATGGAACTGTCTCGGTTTACGTGAATCAAGTCGGCGATGGCTTCTTCGAGACGATGGGCATTCCATTATTGTTGGGAAGGAGTCTCAATCAGCACGACATCGCCAGTTCGTCCAGCGTGGCGGTGGTCAACGAAGTGTTCGCTCGTAAGTTCTTCGCGAAGTGGGGCCCCCTCGGCCAGCATTTCAAGTGGGGCGCGATGTCGAGCAAAAAAGTGGAGATCGTGGGAGTTGTAGGAAATGCGAAGTACACCGACTTGCGACAGGAGGTTCCGCCCACAGTTTATTACTCGTACGCAGCGTCCTTAGAAAGGCTTGGAGCCATGAAATTTGAGGTGCGGACCTCCGGTAATCCCAAGGATTGGACATCCGCGGTGCGAGCCGCTGTCCAGGGAATCGATAAAGGCGTGCCCCTCCTCTTCGTCAAGACGCAGACCGAACAAATCGATCAAACCTTGCTCCAGCAAACGCTGTTCGCCAAGCTTACGAGCTTTTTCAGCCTGTTGGCCCTGGCGCTGGCCTGCATCGGCCTTTACGGCGTTATTTCCTATATAGTCGTGCAGCGAACGCATGAGATTGGCATCCGCATGGCGCTGGGGGCGGAAAGTGACAACGTACTAAAGATGGTCATCGGCAATGGCATCAGGATGACGCTGATTGGCGTAGGCGTCGGAATCGTTGTAGCACTGGCGGTAACGCGGTTCTTGTCCAGCCTGCTTTTCGGCGTCGGGCCCACTGATCCGGGAACCTTCGTCGCTGTCGCGCTCGTACTCGTCGGTATGGCACTTCTCGCCTGCTACATTCCCGCCCGCCGGGCGACGAAGGTCGATCCCATGGTGGCGCTGAGGTATGAATGATTGGCGATTTTCGATTGACGATTGTCGAATGCCGAAAGCGGAGCGTGTAGCGTGGACCTGCTCTGTAGGTCCGAGGTTCGTCCCCATCGGCAGCGAAATACCGCGGACCTAATGTTGCAAGGCAGCCGTCCAAACCAAGTCGTGGTGGAAGCCGCGCCCTTCCGGGAGCCACAAATAACCGAGCTCAATAATGCCGTCAGGCGTCGTTCCCGCTTCATTTTCTGAAGCCCCAGTTCCGGGGGCAGAATGTGAGCTGCAACGACGTGGTGACATTGTTTTTTGCGCTCGGAGCCAGGATAGGGGCCAGCCACTTCTCGTATTGAACAAAGGCTGACACGCTCAGCTCGTTGCCAATCTGCCAATTCATTCTCACCGAGCCGTCATTAAGGGTCTCCCTGTGGGGAATGAAATCCGGAGCGACCTCCGCATGGCGGTATCCAAGTTGAAGTGAAGTCCGCCCGTCAAACCAATAGGTGGTCCAGCCCTGCAGACCTTTCCCTTCCCTGCCAATCCAATCGCCGATGAGATTGCCCTTATTCGTATACAATTGGTGATAAAAATCGTTGAAATAGATGTAATCTCCACCCACGCTTCGGCGAGTCGGCGGGTCCGTATATACAGCCTCAGCCCGAAAATCCAGCTTGTGCAGGTGGGGAACCTGCGGGATGTAAATGCCCGGACGCATGGCGGCCCGCCGAGGCGCATAGATGGGGGACTGACTCATGTCGAAGTTCGTGGGATTGTCCTCGGGCAAGAACGCTTCGTCGTACAACGTCAGCCGGTTGCGCAAATGCGGAATCTTGTAAGAAAACTCAAAACCTCCCATGCGTTTTCCGGGATTAGCATTGGCGGGGTAATCATCGGATGAGTGCAGACTGAAGTAGCTGCGGAGAATCGCCAGCGGGGTCAGGGCGCGCCCCACCCCGCCCATTTCGGTTGTCCGCATGAAACCGAATTCCAGGTAGGGCGTGGGCTTGAAGCTGATTTTTTCCCCATGCAGCAGAGGGCGCGGCGGGAACTGATTCCCCGAGAGTTTGCCGAAGAACGTATCGAACTTCACTGGTCCGAGCGCATGAAATATCCAGGGAAGGGTGAACGGCGTGTCTCGACTGGCTCGAAACATGTAGATAGGTTCGGCATTGTCACTGAAGAGTAGAGCGCCCCCCTCGCCCGGGCCCCACCACAGGCTCTGCTTGCCGAAAGATAAGTTTCAATTCCCCAGGCTGGCGACGGCATAGGTGTCGAGGAGACGAAACTGGTTTACCGTCGGCGTGGGGCTGTCCGGCGGCACCGGAATATTGTCTAACTGCCCGATTAAATCGCGAGCGGCCTGGGGATAAGCCTGGGCCGAGGGCGAATGTTGATACTCACCCCGCAAGTAGAGGGTCAAGCGTCCCCAGTTCCGCGACCAATACCCAAACAAAAGTTCCAAACAAAATATGACTGAGATGCCCGTGCGGAGAGTAGTGGATGGTTCTATTCAAAGCCAGGCAAAGCGCCACCCAAAGCCACCACCCCAGTTTGAAGGCGGGGACGGGGAGCAGGTAAATCCCTATTTTCAGGAATAATCGGTACAGCTTAAGACGCATGATCATAGCTCCCTTCCTTTCTTCAGATTTACTGGGGCTTTGATTTGAACGAAGCCGATGGAAAGTCTTCGGGCTCGGACGAGCCGACTTTTGTCCTCCAGATTGTCCGTGGGATTTACCGCTAGGAACTTGTCGTCTTACACCTGCACTCGAAACGCATTCATGCGGCGTTTCACTTCACGCGAATCAAGCCGGCCCCATCAGCGCGGGCAATCTTCGCGGCACGGCTTCCTCCATGACTCGCTCCAGCTTTCACCATGCTTTTCTGCTGTCAGACGCCATTATTACCAGCCATTGCGCACGCCTGCGCTCACCAGGGTGGACGCGGTTTCGCGATACTCATTCAACTTTTCCGCCACGAAACTTTCCATCTTCTTCAGGAAGTGCTCTTTATCGAATTGCTCCGCGTGCGCCCGAATGAATTTAAGGCTGGCGAAGAATAGTCTGGAGTTTGGGGTCAACCTTTGCGTACACTGTTTAATTACTACTGACGACAAGTCATCTGACCTTCCCGGAACAAAGGATGTGGTCTCAGGTACAAGCGGAACTCCGAGTTTGGCCTCTCGTGGCTGGCCTGATTGGGCTTATCCTCGCGAGCGCTGACGGCGCCCTTAATACAGGTCCGCATCCCCCCCCCGTGCAACTCAAGAATGTCGCACAGTCTGCCGGAGTTCATTTCGTTCTTGACAACAGCGCTACACCCAAAAAGTATCAGATCGAGCCCATGGTGGCCGGAGTCGCAGTTTTCGATTACAACAACGATGGCTTACCGGATCTCTACTTCGTCAACGGGGCCAGGATTCCAGACCTCCAAAAGACCGGGCCGCAGTACTACAACCGACTCTATCGTAACAATGGCGATGGCACCTTTACTGACGTGACCGAACAGGCCGGAGTTAAGGCCGATGGATACTCCATGGGCGTGGCCGCCGGTGACTATGACAACGATGGATGGGAGGACCTCTACGTGGTTGGGGTCAATCGCAACTATCTTTTTCATAATAACGGCGACGGCACGTTCACTGACGTTGCGAAAAAGGCCGGGCTGACGGGGGTCGATCCCAAGCTGGGCAAGACCTGGTCGATCTGCGCCGGCTGGTTTGACTACGACCGGGACGGCTGGCTCGACCTGTTTGTGGTGAACTACTGCGAATGGGGTTTGGATAAAGACCCGTATTGCAGTACCTCCCGCACCGGCGCCCGTTCCTACTGCCATCCCTCGGAATTCAAAGGCCAGCCCAACATGCTTTTCCACAATAATCATGATGGAACTTTTACGAATGTTTCCATTCCCTCCGGCATTGCCAAATACATCGGCAAGGGCATGGGTGTGGCTTTCGCGGATTACGACAACGACGGTTACCCGGACGTGTTCGTTGCCAATGACACAACCCGCAACTTTCTTTTCCACAATCAAGGAAACGGAACGTTTGACGAAGTCGGATTGCAGACAGGTGTTGCCTATAATGGGGATGGTTCCGCACTGTCATACATGGGCGCGGACTTTCGCGACATCGATAACGACGGATGGCCCGATCTTTTTGTAACGGCACTCTCCAATGAAGCCTTTTCGTACTTCCACAATGAGGGTGGCCGCTTCTTCGAAGATTACTCTCCCCTGACCATGCTCAGCCGGTTGAGCCTCTTAATGGGCGGCTGGGGTGACGGAATCTATGATATGAACAATGACGGGTGGAAAGACCTGGTGTCGGTCAATTCACACGTTAACGACAACGTCGAAAACGAGATGAACGTTCCCTACAGGCAGCAGAATGCTATTTTCGAGAACCTTGGGGACAGGTTTGCCGATGTCTCGGCCACCGCCGGCCCGGACTTCCAACTCCCCGCCGTGCACCGGGGCGCCGCCTTCGGCGACCTCTTCAACGACGGGAGAATCGATTTGGTCGACTCGGTGCAAAACGGCCCGGCTGAGATCTTTCGAAATGTTACCGAAAACGGGAACCACTGGCTGGAAATTAGAACGGTGGGAACGAAAAGTAATCGAGACGGAATCGGGACGAAAATCCGCTTGGAGTCGGCCCGCGGAGTCCAATACAACCACGTCACGACCAGTGTGGGCTATGCAAGCTCCAGCGATCCTCGCGTACATTTTGGGCTGGGCAAGGATACCATGGTCAAACGGCTCATTATCGAATGGCCAAGCGGCATTCGGCAGCAACTCAGCGACATCAGGGCAGATCAGATCCTGAAAGTTGTGGAGCCTGAACAATAAGCCCTTCCCGCAGTAGCGCCCTTTCACTAAATGCCCGGAGATGTGCCCTAACGGTTTGGGTTGGGCACTGCCTGCGCGGCACGGGAGGCATGTTTTGACGCTTCCTGTTGATTCCCCATGGCCGTGTAAATCTGTGCCAACAGGAAGTCGACTTTATAGTCAGCGCCCCCAAGGCTGAGTGCGGTTTCCCCCTCCTGCGAAGCCTCCTTAAGGCGGTTCATGCGAAAGTAGACTTTGCTCAATTCGTAATGGAGGTCGGCATTGTCAGGAGCAGTTCGCAAACCTTCCGCCAAGACGCTCTGGCTATCCGCCAACCGATTGAGCTTCAGTAGAAACTCGCCATATCCAACATAGATGTGCGGGTCGAAAAGGTTCTGCGTATGGCTGGCCTGTAGTCCTTCTTTGTAACACTCCTCCGCGCCCTTCAGATCACCCATGACGTCTTTTGTTCGCGCCAGGTTCTCGTAACTCCTCACGCTTTGGGGGTTGATTTTTAGGGCGCGGTCGAAAGCACTTGCGGCCCCGGCGAAATCATCGCCTAAGAACAACGCCCGCCCCAACATGAACCAGCTATCCGAGTCGTTGTCATTCAGTTTCAGCGCCTCGCGATAGTCTGCCTCGGCTGGCGCAAAATCCTTCTCGTCCGTATGAATCATTCCCAAAACGGTATAGGCTTTCGCAAATCTGGGGTCAAGCTGAAGCGCTCTCTGAGCGGAATTTGTCGCCAGATCGAACTTTCTCTGGTTAAATTGTGCCCCTGCTAAGAGGCAATAGACTTCGGGAGTCTCTTTGAATTTGAGGTAGATTGAGAAGCATTTCTCCGCCTGGGCGGCCCGTCCTGTGAGGTAATAAATCGTCCCCAGGCGAAGTTGGGCAACCGCATAGTTTGCGTTGTTAGAATCAACTTGCGAATAAAATTTCTCGGCCTGGGAGAACTCCTTCGCTCGATAGAGCTTCTCTGCGGTAATAAAATCCTGGTCTGAGCTCCATGCCGGATTTGCAAGTAAAACGAGGCTGACAATGACAAGGATCAGCAGCCGCGGTAGCGTAACTGCCCGCAGATGCTGGCCTGTGCTCTCACAGGAATCTCGAACGAAAACGACGGGATGGCTCCCTTTCCCTTCGGGTTCAATACTCATGTTTTTCATCCGAAGAATCGATTATCCCGAATGGTCCGGCATTCCATAATTAGGATTTTAGTTAATCCGCGCCGATAGGCAAGGGCAATCACTTCTGTCAATGAAAAGTGAGAAGAGACTGTTCCAGCAAAGCAGAAAGTTCCTGTTGGGATAGGGCACTCCGCCAGCCCGGACTTCTCACCACAGGTCTGGGGCGCGCAGGATCAGAAGCAGATTGCGGATTGAGGGTGTCTTGCAGGCACAGAATGATCTTTTAAATCAACCGTGCCTGCAATTTCACCTTTCTTGTGGCGTATAACACCCCGCGAACGCTTGTGGCGATCCGCGCGGACAGTACCACCCCTTAGCAGCGCAACAAACGATGCTGCGGCAGGAAATTTCAAAGACCAACCCCGTGACAGTTCGCGTAATCGGCTTGCCGCCACTCAGGGCTTGCGGAGGCGTAAGATTTGTTCTGCCACCTGCTGGCGGACTCGGTAGATTGCGTCCGGATCCAACATAATTTCAGTGGAACGAAGTCCCCCGGAATTCGGAATGCTGACCAAGTCGCGAACTGCACCGAGAGCCGACTCGCCGGCCGCAACATCCGCTCCGCGTTGCCGGGCATCACGGATAGCCTCTTCAAGCAGGAGGTAGTATTCGTAATCCTCAGCGCCCTCGCGTACCGCTTTGGCGCGTAGGCTTGCAACCGGCTCGTCCAGACCCACGTCGTGCCCGGGGTAGAACACATACCCATCGCCGTCCGGGTAGCGGATAAAGTAATAGTCCTTTCCATTGTCGGTTTGAGGAATATAGGTGTGCCATCCGCGCTTCCAAGGATTCAAAGTCCACCAGGAGCCGCCCCAAAATTCGTACCCGTCTGTGCCATATTTATAGGAATAGATGGGGAGGAGCCTTTCGGTGGCCAGGTAGGGCGTATCGAGCGCCTGCTGGCCATCCACGGTATACCGGGCCTTATCGCCGGCCTTCAGGCGCTCGGCCAGTTTGGCCGTAGGAAACACACCATATTGCCCGATGCCCCACATCGAAAGGTATCCGTCCAGCTTATCCGAGTGGCGCCAGGTACTCGAATAGATGGGGACGTCGGGAGCCACCCCCTTTGCCAACTGAATCTCGTATCGCAGGTCCTTGACCACTCGATCATCGTCCAGGAAAGGTTCGTCGGAGACGTAGTAGAGGATCTTGTCGCGCCAACCGAACGTCGTCACGTGGTTAATGTATATACGGTATGCGTCCTGCAACGCCTTGTCGTACTCCGGAGTATGGGGCTGGAAGCCGAAGATCGGTGGGATCGGGGTCGCCCATCCAAAAGCGTAAAACAGTTGCGGGGTATACGCGTGGTTCATACCCAGCTCGTCGAAGTAGACGTGGGCCATCTCGTCAAACACCGTCGCGTCCATATGGACTTGGCCTTTTTCGTAAGTGAACTTGGGCTCAGGATGCACGGTATCAGGGCACATGCGGTGCTCGGCATAGACCTTGTACCACTTGCGTAGAACCTCCGGGTTGTCGCCCTCAGTCACGTCCCATCCGGGGCCGGAGCGTAGATCGTACACCGCCCTCATGTGATGCGCGCGCGGCAGTGCGAAGTCCCACACCGTCGCTTTGAAGGGGATTTCCTGAGCCGCCATGCCGTCCGCCTCGATGCGAATGGTGCCGGTATAATCGCCCGGGGCAGCTTCTGCCGGCGCGTAGATTTCGAACCAGAGCGGCTGGGTACGGCCGGTGGGAAGGTCGAAGGGCTTCAGCGGGGGCAAAGCGTCCGGCCATTCTCCCGCCCAACCATCGCTGGCACCCGGTCCCTTCGGTACCTTTCGGCAATACGCTGGGACGAAGGTCTGATAATAGGCGGTCGGTCGGTCCACCGGCACACTTACTACTTTGTACGCGTGCACGGGAAGTTCCGCTCCCGAGGCGTTACGCACGTAATCGAATGTTACGTGGACGTTCTTCAGCGCGCTTTGGCTTCGCATTGCCAGTTGCGCGGGCTCCCATTCGTTGCGTGCCAGGGAGATGGCTACGGGCCCGCCTGGTAGCGGGGGATCGTCCGGAAACACTTTCACCATCGGATTTACGGACCAGATGGCGACCGCTGCGCGCGAGGCTTCCGACTCCGCGGCGCGGGTTTCCGTCACCACACCTTCGGTGACTTGGGCCAACAGAATGCGGTCTTGCGTCGCATGATCGTTTTGCGGGAGCGTTATTTCGAAGCTCGCGCAGTCCGGCGGAGTCTCCACCATACTGGCGTGAAGAGTCCACGGTGTGGTTCCAGTGATACTGCGCAGAGCCTCGAAGGTTTTCTGATTTTTCACAGGTTTGCCATCAGCCGTGAAGAATTTGCCACGCAGGTCCCATGTGCCGGATTGAGCCGGGAAACCGTCCTCCACCAGTCCTTCGGTGCGCAACCATGCCGCGTACACATATTTAGCGTTGGGGGCCACTGCAACCGGAGCGGGCTTGGCCCCGGCAGACTGCGGTACCAGGTTCGCCGGACTCTTTAAAAACCGCAAATAGGCGTCTTCCGTGGCAGCCTGCGTTCCGCCGGAAGGGGAGAAGTAGATGAAGAAGCGTTGCTGGCTCGGTCGAGCCACGCGTGCATTGAAAAAGATTCGATCGCCGGCCCACACGCTCGGCAGCTCGGTCTTACGTTCCGGATCGATCACACGAGCTTGCGCTGCCGAGAGCGATCCGCCTGCCAAACGGCGAAGCATATGCACGGGCCGGGCCACGTACGCGATCACCAAGACCTGGCCGTTTTTAGGAGGGGTTAAGAACGCGGCGCGAATTTCCGCCCTGACGCGCCAGTCGCCCGCCGATAATGGATTCCACACATCGCTGCCTAGCCGCGCCTCGATCTTCAGCCGTTCCGGGGCTTGCACCTGTACCTTTATCCCTTCGGCCATAGGCGTTTTCTTTGAATTCATGGGCACAGATTTGTTTTCCACCTGGTCCCAGGTCCAGACCGTCTCGTCCAGGTACTCGGTGACGGCATTGGCCATGATATTGTCCGCATAAATGAAGTAGGTGGTCTTGGACTTGGCCGGGACGTCTACTGCAAATATAAAGGCGTCACCCGCCGAAAGCACATCCTTTGCACCACCCGCCGCCTCGATTCGGTACAGGTACTCCAGCCCATCCGCGTTCACGACGCGCAGGCTTTGGGTAGTCGAGCCCGCCAGGGGGAGTTGCCCCGCATCGGCTCCAATCACCAGTCTCACTCCTTGTCCCGCGACCGGCTTATCCGAGGGATTCTCTAACTCCACAGCCACACGTGTTTGCCAGTACCCTCCACCGGAATCGACCAACTCCGTGTGCCAATTCGCCCCCACCGCCGCTATAGGAATAGCCAGCAGGCAGGTAGCCGCAACAATGATAAATACGTATTTGCGCATCTGAGCGCCTCCTGAATATGTAAAGTTGCGGTACCTCGCAGCACCGCCGTATCTTTCTTAGCGCGGCGATGATACGCCTAGGCACCTCCGTTGACAACGTGCTTCTTCAATGCGACGGGGATTTCGCCATCTCATCAAGGGGATCGTGTCAGATGAATCCGGAACTACCATCCCAGGTCATGCCTCTTCCTGGTGGCATCACACCCCGTTTTGCTGGTGCCGCTCACAGACGGATTCTCTCCCACCTGCCACTAAAGTTGCCGGCCCGTCAGACAGTCTCCAATCGTACGGGGGCGATCCATGAACCCTGCCAAGGCTGGGAAGATGGCCCTTTCTTCATGACCCTTGTTTTATGAGGGAGAATGGTGTAGTTTGCATGGCCGGAACCTCAGAATGGGACTCCTGGAGAATTCAGCCGAATTCAAGCGGTGAGTCTCACTTCCAGAAGCCGGTCCGTATGATGAGGGTCGTGTCATGCGGGCTCTGCGGTTGGTCTGTTCCTGCTAACTGGCCTCGAAGCGAAAGCGACGTCCCGACGACAGTTGGTAGCGCGAATCAAATGATGATTAGCCCCTTCGGCGGGAGAGTGATACCCGTCGTTTACCCCTCGGCCATGAACCACTACCTTCGGGCGATGATGTTCGAGCTGGAGGACAAAAGCCATGCAGCCCGAATTCAACGTGAAGTGCGGCGTTTTCCGGCTTGGCCACGGATTTCACCGCCGGCCGTGAAACCCTTTGAAATGCGGGCATTTTATAGAAATGGATTTCGACTTATGGGAGAGTGGCAATGCTAAAAACAGTCCTTGCAACACTAATGCTTCTGCTTACCGCAGCCGGGACAGCCACTGCGGCTACCCGGCAAGTTGTCTTCGAAGGCAACTTATCGGAACACAAATGGGCTCTGAGGGATTTGAACCCCGACCTTCCCTCCGACTGGACCGGCTACAACTTCCTCGTTTTGGAAATGAAGGTATCCTCGCCGCAGCGGTTCTACTTGAATCTGTATAGTGAAGGCCTGGTGCAGAAGAGGCGAATGCAGCCCTTTGCCAATGTCTGGATTCGCGCCTCCGTGCCCCTAACCTACTACCGTGAGCCCAACCGGAAGGGGTTTGACATGGCGTCGGTCTACAACGTGCCCAGGAATACCTTCTGGATCGCTACCGCAGGCGCTTACGGGCCTCTGAACGCGGTCCAGGCGATTGGGGTCACGATGGAGTACCCGCTCGGTAAGCCCACTATGGAGATACGCTCCGTCCGGCTCGCCAAGGAAGACCCCGGTTCCGATGTGCTGGGCCCGAAGCCCGTGGTTGACCAGTTTGGACAGTGGATTCCGGTGGACTGGCCCGGAAAGATCAAGAGCCTTGAGCAGCTTAAGAAGGTGTGGGCTGAGGAAGAAACCACGCTTCGTCCTGGCGACTTCAATTATTGCCCCTATGGTGGGTACCTGGGGACCAAGGCCAAAGCGACAGGCTTTTTCCGCGTCGAGCAAATCGAAGGAAAGTGGTGGTTCATCGATCCTGATGGGCATTTCTTTTTCTCCTCCGGTTCGAATTGCATGTGGGCTGGCAACGACGATGCCCGAATCGAAGGTCGCGAAAGCTATTTTGCTCAGCTTCCTCCCGCTAATCTGGCGACGGCATTGCCTGGGTACAGGGCGCAGTCTAGCTTCCGGGCATGGAACCAACTCCGCCGATTCGGCACGGAGTCGGACACAAAATGGATCGATCTGGCGATCCGGCGCATGGAGGATTGGGGTCTTAACACCGTCGGGAATTGGAGCGACCCGAGGCTATGGGATGCCCATAAGAAAGCCTACATTGTCTTCCTTAGAGGTTGGGGTACGGAAACAGGATATATGGGAATGCCCGATGTGTACTCCCCGGATTGGGCCCAGAAGGTCGACGAAGCCGCTGCCTCACAGTGTGCGCCAAGGAAGGACGATCCTTACTTGCTGGGGTACTTCATTGGTAATGAACCCCCTTGGCCCGGGAGGGAATCGCTGGTGGTCGATATGATTCTCGAAGGTCCTGAAAGCGCCATCCAGCGCGAAGCGAAAACGTTCCTGGCTCAAGGTGACACTCCGGATCGTCGCAAAGAATTCATCTACCGCGCCTTCGCAAGGTACATTGAGGTCATCAATGCGGCTGTTCACAAATACGACCCCAATCATCTAAACCTGGGGCTGCGGTTTGGAAGGGTCGAGGAAACTCCCGATGAGGTCATCAAACTCTCACGCAGTTTCGACGTTTTCAGCTTTAACGCGTACACCTTTGCGATAGACCCGAAAGCCCTGGAAAGGGCGTACCAGATCTCCGGGCGCCCGATTCTAATAGGAGAGTTTCACTTCGGGGTTCCGGGCAGAGGGCTCGGGGCTGGCCTCGTGCAAACCCGTGATCAGGTGGAACGCGGTGTCGCCTATCGCTACTATGTGGAGCAGGCTGCGGCCTTCCCGGCCTTCATCGGTACGGGCTGGTTCCAGTGGGTCGACGAGCCGTCCACGGGGCGGAGTGATGGTGAGAACTACAACATCGGGTTCGTGGATGTCACCGACCGGCCCTACCGCGAGCTTGTGGATGCGGTAAAAGCGACCTGTAAGCAGTTATACGCCGTCCACTCCGGTCAGATTCCGCCGTTCGCGCAAAAGGCGAAAATCAACTGAACCATCTCGGCAAGTAATTTGGAATCAAGAATTCCGGATCTCGGGTGCGAGAGTAGGTGGGTTTGGAAGGGCGGGGATGAGGCTCCGCCCTTCCGGCGGCCCCCCTGCGAGGGTCCAAGCATAGTGAGAATCCAGGGTTAGCCGAAGAGACTGCGGCGTTTGAAAAAGATTCTCAACCAAAACCGCCTGATGCCTTTCCCCTAGCCGATGGATCAACGTGCATGCCAAGGCCATTTCTCTGGCCGTGCACCCCGTTAGAGTTAGCCCGATTTTCTCACCATGCCAAGCCTTTTCGACGGTGTTTCGGCGACAATTTGCCGCCCCTTCCATCGGACACTTTGCACCCCATTTTCAGCTTTGTACGATTGAATGTAAGTGGATTTATTCTCAGTAACTTGTCAGCTTTCGGAGGGAAAAAATCGCTTCTTTTACCCTTTATTTTCAATAAGTTCTCAGCTTAGAGCAACTTGTCCGCATGGGACATAAAGTCGCAATGCCATTGGTACCGTTTGTCGCTTGCCTCGCCGTTCGCCAACGGACTTGCCGTCGCCGTGCACCGCGACCCCTGCGCAGAACCGGCTTCGATGTCCACCCAACCGTTGTAGCCTAATCGGTAGGCTTTGTCAAGAAGAAAATGAAGCGTGGTTCAAGGGGCCGGCCGGCCACTTCTCCGGAACCTCGGATTCTGGTGAGAAAACCGAGTCAAGTGTCCCCTTCTTTGGGGCATATCCGTGCTACACGACCTCAGAATGAATCGCTGAGGTGGTAAGAGGGTGTCCCCTGTTCACTCGCCTTCGGCTTACGGTTGATCGGCGGTAACTTGCCTGAGTGCAATGCGAACATCCGCTTGTGCGTCTGCTTGGCAGCCTCCACCATTTCGGGGTAGGGGCGATCTGTCACATCGACAAACCCAATGTTGTAGTTCTCGGTGGTTCCGGCGCCCATGACCGGCTCGTCGATACCAACGAACCAGCCTGCGCCGACAAAGGCCGGGAAGGCCGCCGCGTGCTCCAGATAGTAGCGGTACGCTGCCCCGCGTTCCTCCTGGTTGGCGGTCTGAACCAGGCTTCCACCCAGACCATCAGCGGGTACTCCGAACTGAAACTCACCGAACATGATCGGGCGGTGCATGAGGTTGTAGGCTCTTGCCATAATCTCGGTCGGTGAGTACTCATAGGGGTTGAAACTGCAGACGTCAAAGATACTGCCCATCTTGATGAGGTAGTCCGGAGGTTGTCCTCCGAACCGCATGCCCACATTCAGGTGGTTGGGGTCGTGCTTATGGAATGCCTCGTTAATGATGTCGAGGTACTTCTCGAAGGCGTGGCGGACAAAGCCCCCCCGGCGTTCCGGCGTGTCCCCTTGTGCCAGGTACGCTTTGGCCTCGCGCTGCGTGGCGGTGGGGGGGCCAGCCAGGATCATGTCAACCAACTCGGCTTCTCGCCCTGGCCATGGCGGCTCATTGCCCACAAAGTATCCCAGCAGAAAAGGATCATTCTTGCGCGGTTCCAACTGTTTTGCGGCTGCCTCATCAACTTTTCGGGCGAGCTCGTTCGAGTACACGTCTGGCAATCCCAGAAAGCTGGTCTTCTCGTCTATGGGTACGCGGAAGAAACTCAGGTAGGGCTTCGTCGGTTTCCAGTCGGGGTCAGTGCCGGTCCACCAGGAGGCTAGTCCGGTAGTGAGGCCCCAGGCTTCCATGCGCCGGATCTCCATATCGGCAGTTTTTGTGCGCCAGTCCGGACCGTATCGCCGCAACAGGTTCCACTCGTGAAAGGCGGCCGGCTTCCCGATGGGGTAGCCGGGGATCGCCGGCAGCAGGTCTTCTGGAGGCAGCGCGGCAAAGTAGCTTTCGCGGCCTTTCGTTTGAGTCGGGAACCCAGTCCGCAGGCCGGGCACAGCGATCGACAAGAACAAGTGCCCGTCAGGATCGACGAACCACCACTTTCCCTCTATTTGCTCAACCCGGAAAAAACCAGTCGCCTTGGCCTTGGTTCCCAGGTAGCCGCCATAGGGGCAATAATTGAAGTCGCCAGGACGAAGCGAGGCTTCTTCCTCGGCCCACTCCTTCTTAAGTTCCTCAAGGCTCTTGATCTTACGGGGCCAGTCGGCGTGAATCCATTGACCGAACTCATCCACCACAGGCAATTTTTCCAGGATTTCGGATCCGGGGTCTTCTTTGGTGAGGCGGACAGAGCGAATCTCGAGCGTGGGCTTATCGAGCGGGTACTGCATTGTGACCCCTAGAGCCTCGACGGCCTTAAGGGTTCCAAACGGCCCCCAGACAGACATCCAAAACGAATTCGCACCTTTGTTGTTCACCGGCGCCATGGATTGGCCGTAATCGCGGCGCTCGAAATACTTCAACGGCACAGCCGCCCGAATCCATACGCCCTCTCCGTAGGGTTGAATCACTACCCTCCGGGGCCCACCTTTGTCGTACACGAACAGAAAGAATCGCTGCGGTGAAGAATGCCTGAATTCCAAGACCAGGTAATTGTAAGAGGACCAGTCGGACGGCAGAGCCGGATCGAGATCCTTCAGTGCCCACTTATGCTCCGACAGCGTGCCCTCGAAAACCACCCGCCGGACTGAAGCTCCAGTGCTGACATTGGCGGTGAAAAGAAGCATCAGCAGGCCCAGCAAGAATTGACGCATCGAAACCTCCACATTACGGTGTCTCAGTCAGGCGGTGAAGCAACCCATTTGCGGTGTTTGCCGCCGTGTCTCGTAGCCAAAAACCAGCGCCGGACCTTCAGGCCCGGCATTGGAAGTGGGCCAGCGAGGTGCATACATGGCGCGGCGCTCTTTGCGATGTATGCACCTCGTGCCGGCGATCTACTGCGGTTCCTGACCGAACTGTTGCTTGAACAATTGCACCATCCACTTGCGGTGCTCGGTAATGAATCTGGAGAAGTCCTCTGGATGGGAAGGATCAAAGGTCGGCTCGTTCCAGTCCATCTGCGGTTCAGTTACGGAATTCTCCACGACACCCTTGGCGTCTTCAGGGCGATCGACGAATTTTCCCAGGTATTTATTGCCCTCGAAGACAACGTCTTTTGCCGGGCCCCATCCGGCCGCGATATCGTATTTGCCATCAGGGCGATGAGAAGTGGCATAACCAAAGTGCAACGTGCCTTCGGCGTAAAACGTATTTTGTTTGAAGCTCACCCCGGTTGGCCAGCCTTTCCAGTCGCTGATTAAAAGTTGTATGTCCTCTCCGGGAGTGATGTAAAAGGCGTTGTTCTCGATGGTGGTTTGGTAGAGCCCTCCGGCCACGTTGAAAATCCGGTTATGGTCGTGACGGCTGATGTTGTACTGCATCAGTGTTCCCGTATTTCCGATATTCTTTTCATGGTCCTGATCACCCGGCGTACAGATGAGCATAAAGCCGCCGGTGTTGTCGTGGCTGTAGTTGTACCGGTAAGTCGAGTTATGGGAATTGAAGTCGGAATCGAATCCCTCACCATCGTGGGTAGTCCGGCAGAAGGATGCCTCATTGAGCAACAGAAGGGTATTGTCCGTGCTATGTGGCCAGATGCCGGCGTTGTAATCACCGGCGCGCATATTACAGTTGCTGGCAATGTTGTGTTCAATTCGAGCGCCATCACTGGCCCGCGGGACAATGCTGTCGCCTCCCGTATCGTTTACGTAATTGTCGCGGATGATGAGGTGCAAGCTGGGAAACCACCGGCTGCGGTCCGTGTGATAGCTTTCACCAAACATACCCGATCGGTCTACCTTCCAGATGATATTTCGTTCAATGATCAGGCCATCAAAGCGACTGGGCTTTTTATCTCCATTGGTGCGATAAATAATCCCGCCATTGTCTCTTTTATTAGGATTGTTCGCGCCGTTTACGTCGTGGATATAAAGACCCGACACAACGATGTGCTTCCCTGTTCCAAAATTGTCGAGGAAGATGTGTACGCCGCGGCGGTCTGCCATGGTGTCGCCGTGATTGGTAATCTCCAGATTGCGTACTTCGATTTCTTCGACGTTATACAACCGAACCGCATCTTCCACGGTCCCCATGCCATCAATACGCGGCATCGCACCCTCACCATAGCGATCGATAATGATGGGTGCGCCTTCGCTCCCGGAGCTTCTCGGGGCAAGCTGGCCTTGCCATTCCGAACCAGCCTTCAAGAGAATTTGGTCACCGGGCTGGAAATGCGACCCATTAAGCTTCTGCAGAGTCTTCCAGGGAGCCGTTGCGCTGGTGCCGGCGTTCGCATCATTGCCGTTCGCCGAATCCACATAATAGGTCGTAGCCTGCAGAGCCATAGGCAGGCCTAAAATGATCAACCAAAGCCATTTCATTGTAGATCCTCCTTTCGAATCGGGCGGAAGTACAAAGCGCCCGCCGTGCTCGGTCGAGCTGATCTTCCGGTCTATCGGTCGGTATTGAGTGTTTTGGACGCGGGTTTAGCAAAACGATTTAAACCTTCACCCGGCTTAGTGTACCTACCCCGCTGATTGGACATTGCTACGCAGACAGGCAATTCGGTGTGGTTGGCGGCCTCAGGGAGGCTCCGGTGCCTATCGAACCCGGATGCGGCGACAGTTTCGCCGGTTGACCTCCACCCGCGCGCGCTTGATGCGATCCTCCACAAGCCGGTCGTAGTTCTGCTCAACGATACGGCCACGGATCACGTCCTTTACGTCCTCAAAGCGCTCGTAGGACCCAGAAGGCTGGCGGAACAACTGATCCTTGTTCTCTTCGTAAAACCGTTCCAGGTCCATCGAGGGGATCGCCGGTTCGCGTTCCGAGAGCTTCTCCTGGAGCGCGATGACAGCGATCCGCATCGTCTGTGCGAAATACTCGTCCTCGCCGTATTCAACCGGGCCGTAAATCACCCCACCCGCACCCACCACCGCTTTGCGGCGCGCGTTCTCACGAGCCAGGCTCTCGAGAAAGGCACGGTAGGTGATGTCCGGCCAGATGCCCGCCTGCCGCGCGAGCACTTGCTGCAATTTGATGGACACACATTGGGCGAGTGCCCGCTCAACCAGTACGTCACGCGGCCGCTCTGAACCGTAGCGGCGGACCCAAAAGGCCTTGTCGTCAACGGCGCCATATTTCTGGTGGAAGTACTGGAACACGGCAGCTCGGCTCGCGTTCGAGCTGCGCTGCAGTTCGCGGACGCATACCAATTCGCTGTTGACGGTTGCCGCCGCGGCGGTCGTGTCGTCGTAAGCGGCTATGGGGACTGTTAATGCGGTCATGAACAGGCCCACAGCCAGCGTCCGCAGCCAGTCTATCCCCATTCGCGCCGCACTCAAGGCTTCGCTCGTGTCAGGTCATCGGAAAATTGGTGCGCGCCACGATCGGGCGTTCCATTGTTAGTCACACGGTTGCCGAAATAGTCGTGCCCGCCCTGGTCGTTGACCTTTATACCGGAACCGATGGCGGGTGAGCCGGGCCGCAGCTTGTAGCCATCCACGGTATTACGGCCCACCCTGCCCGTGCCGGGCGCGATCAGCATCGGGTCGGCGGTGACGGCGTGCGCGTCTTCGGGCCGGCTGATGTGGTTGCCATAGTAAACGTTGGAGTCGAAGACATTGTTAGTGCTCGGCCCGGGGCCGGGCTCGATGTTATAGGTGCCGTCGGGGTTCCTGGACACCTCGTGTCCGTAGCGCGCCGTACCCTCCACGTAGAAAATGTTATTCCAAAAGTAAGTCTCGCCGGGGAAACCATTCCAGTTTCCCCAAAACACGAGCTGAACGTCGAGGCCTTTGCCGATATAGACCGTGTTATTGTAGATCTTGGTGTTGCGGATCGCCCCGACGAGGACAAATGTACGCGTCTTGTCGTTCTGGCTGATGTTGTACCGCACGATGGTGCCAGTGTTGCCGACGTGGTTGATGGCTGGCTTCGGGTTGTTGTTACAGATGAGCATGAACCCGCCTTCGTTGTCGTGGCTGTAGTTGTACTGGAACAGCGAATTGAGGGAGTTGAAATCGGAGTCGAGTCCCTCCCCATCCTGGGTACGGCGGGTCAGGTACACCTCGTTGAACTGAACGACGGCATTGTCACCATGCTGCGGCCAAATGCCCGCGTTGTAAGGGTGCCACTCGCCAACACGCTTGTTGCAATTGCTGACCACGTTATACTCCACGATCACTCCATCCGACCCGCGCGGCACGATACCGTCACCACCGATGTCATCGACCACATTGTTTCGGATCACCACTTTCAGGTTGGGGAGCCAGCCATCACGCTTCGGGAACATCCAAATGTTGATGGCGGAGCGGTCCACATGGTAGACGTGGCAACCCTCGATCAGAAGATCAACGAAGCGGCTCGGAATCTTGCTCGACCGGACGACCATGGGGTCCGTCGTGGTCTTGTCTCCCAGGATCTGGATGCCCCCGTTTTCGTACCTGGTCACAACACCATTGACGTCGTGCACCACTAGGTTTTTCAGATGGATATGGTTGATGGTGCCATATTCGTCGTTGATGACGGCCACCCCCCGATAGTTCCCTCGTTCCTTTCCCTGGTTGGTCACCTCAAGGTTGTTGATCTCCCAATACTCCTGGTTGTAGAGTCGCACCGTATCTTCCACCTCACCGTCGCCGTTGATGATAGGCTTCGTGGCCCCGCCATACATGTCGATGACGATCGGAGAAGTGTCCTCACCCGAGCCTTTCGGCCAGAGCTGACCGCTCCAGACGGAGCCTGATTTGAGCAGGATATGATCGCCCGGCTTGAATACGGTCGCGCCCACCTTGGCAAGCGATTTCCAAGGTGCCTTCGGTGAGGTGCCCCGATTGCCGTCGTCCCCCTTCGCGGAGTCCACGTAGTATGAGGTTCCGGCTGGCTTGGCTTGTGCGGTCCGCTTGGCCACAACAACCAGCGCAGCGCTCGCGAACATTATTGATAGGAGTACCCTCGAGTAATTGCGCACGACCCCCTCCGTGTCAGCAGAGATTCTTCTCAAACTACACCCTTATTTTCTGCTTCCCGTTTAGGTTGGGCAGGAATCAACTCATCTAAAACCCGGCTATCGGGTTGTAGACGTGTCGCGGCCGGTCACAGTGGAAGGCTGGCTTCCACCCGCCCCACCGCCGGCTTTCTTCCAACTGCGGACGTACTCGATGCTGTATGTCGAGGGCAGATCCTCGTCCTTGGGCATTCCGAACCACGTCGGCATCGTCTCGCTATCAAAGTTGAGCGTGAGGGGCTGGTGCCAGTGAGTGTTCGGGTCACTGCGAACGAGCACGCCGTATAGACATAGGTAAGCGGTCGCCCGCTGTCCCTGTCACACCACCGTACGTACGGGTCCGTATACGGCGGTTCGGCGGGTTGAGCGACTATCGGACCGTTAATCTCGGAATCCCGAGCGAGTCGAAGTAAGCATTGGGCAGTGCGAGCGCGAGGGCCTTGCTAAGGGCAAGGTGCCACGGACCGTGGGCGCTGCCCGCCGTGGTGGCGGCGAGTTTAAGATTGACGCCCCGTTTCCGCAGCTCGACAAACCGCGTCGTCCCGCGCTTCCACTGCTTCCAGATCGCCGACCGTAGCCGACGTCGGGTCCACTCCTCCAGGCTTTGCAACACCGAGGGGGTTTCGCACTTCCCGAAGTAGCCGATCCAACCCCGTAGATACAGAGTCAGTTCTTTGGCCATCCGTTCGATGCTAATCCCTCGCGTCCGGCTCGTCAGTTCCCGTATCCGCTCCTTGAACCGCTGCACCGCCTTCGGCGCAATCCGCCGTTTCGGCGACTCATGGCTCGTGAAGCTGAAGCCCAGAAACTTCCGTTCCCTCGGCTCCGCCACCGCGCTCTTGGATTCGTTCACCTTCAGCTTGAGCTTCGTGTGGATGAAGCGCGTCACGCTCTTCATCACCCGTTCCCCCGCCCGTCGGCTGCGCACGTAGATGTTGCTGTCGTCCGCATACCGCGCGAAGCGGTGACCACGTCGCTCCAACTCCCGGTCGAACTCGTCCAGTACGAGGTTACTGAGCAAGGGTGAAAGAGGCCCGCCTTGCGGCGTTCCCTCATCCACCGGACTCACCAGCCCGCCTTCCATCACCCCGGCTCGCAGAAACGCCCGGATCAGCTTCAATAAACGCTTGTCGCTCACCCGTTCTGCGATTTTCGCCATCAGCTTGTCGTGGGAAACTCGGTCGAAAAATTTCTCGAGATCCAAATCCACCACCCAGCGATAGCCGGCGGCGATATATTTCTGCGCCGCCTCCACCGCCTGATGCGCCGAGCGCCCGGGCCGAAACCCGTAGCTGTGATCGGAAAATGTCCGGTCCCAGCGCTTTTGCAGAACCTGCAGCACCGCCTGCTGAATCCATCGATCCAGCACGGTGGGAATGCCCAACTTGCGCACTCCTCCTCCGTCCGGCTTGTCGATTTCTTTCCGCCTCACCGGTTGCGGCTGGTAGGTCCCGCTGAGCAACTGTTCCCGAATGGTTGGCCAGTGCTGTTGCAGAAATCCCGGTAGTTCGTGAACCGTCATGCCGTCCACGCCGGGACTCCCCTTGTTCGCCTTGACTCGTTTCAATGCCCGCTTGCAGTTTTCCCGCTCGCAGACTTCTTCCATCAACGGTTCGGTAATGGCCGGGTTTTCGGTCTCGCACTCCGCCGTAGACGATTCGGTCCCTGCCGGGATGAGCTTCGGGGCTTCACCCTTCACCTCTTCCCCCCAGGCCAACTCGAGTTGGTTTTTCTGCCGCCTGTCGCCCATGAGTCGCGCTGCCTACTCGCCGCTCCCTTTACCCCCCTCGCGGGGGACCGTTTGGGCCTTCGACAGTTGCCTGCCTACTTTGCCCGCTGCTGACTTCTGCCGCCCGGTCAGGATCGATCGCTCGATCCTCAGTCCCGATTCCGAGACAAACGGCAGACCTCCCGAGGTAAGTTCGACCGCCTTCCGTACGCAACCGTCGGATTTACAACCAGTGCCTTTGATGGATATGGGCTTCGCGGTCATACGCCCGCTCGCCCGGCACCGCATGCCTCTGATCCGCTTTTTGTACATCGGCTCGTACGTTTGCTCCCCGCTTCTTTCCGACCCCGTCTCGCGACGACGCCGTTGCGCTTCGCTATCACTTCACCTCCATCAGGTTGTGAAAAGGACTTTCACCTCCAAGCTGTCGAACATGCTCGGCACACGTAAGTATCCCCCGGCAAAGCCGGGGGCTTTAGTTTGTGAGCCGCTCAAAGCGGCTAGGCGGGGACGCTAACGCGGCCCCGCAGGTTTTCGCGCCACCACCGGGTGGCGCTCCTTACCACAGGCCCATTTGGTCCAATCGTTTGTCTTCTTCTTCCTGCTCCCGAATATACTTGCGTACCGCCTGCTCATCCTGTCCCACCGTGGATACATAGAACCCGCGTGCCCAAAAGTGTTGGCCCACGAAATTCCTCTTCCGCTCTCCATACACCCGTGCCAGATGGATCGCACTTTTCCCTTTGATATACCCGATCACCTGCGACACCGCGTGCTTGGGCGGAATCGCGATCATCATGTGCACATGATCCGGCATCAAATGCCCTTCCTCAATGCGACTTTCTTTCTGCTCCGCCAACTGCCGGAACACTTCCCCGAGATGCCGCCGCAGTTCCTTAAACAAAACTTTCCGCCGACATTTCGGAATAAATACAACGTGGTATTTGCACTCCCACTTCGTATGGTTTAGGCTTCTTCTTTCGTCCATCGTGGATCTCCTCCTCGTGTGCTTGGCGGCTCACGTTGAGGAGTTTCCGCGATGGACTCCCGGATCTGTCAAACTTTTTCTGCCTCCCCGGCAAAGCCGGGGGGTCTCCTTTAGGCGCTAGGTACCACTTGATCGAGCGTTCGTCCCACTCGAGGCCGTAAACGTGGTAATCATCCGCAAACCGCCACGGAGCAACCCAGGCGGAGCCCACGGACCAATGCCGGTCCTCCTCCGGAGTCCGGAACACATGCAGATGCATATTGTACTTGTTCTCGAAGCTAACGAGTTCGCCGTCATCCAGCTTCGCCCCCTTGCCGGTAAGTTCGTAGACGTCGATCTCTGTCCAGAGGTGAGGAGTTCTGTTATAGAACCAGAATGAACTGGAGCCGGCCGAGTTCATCGCCTTGGCCTTTACCTCGAAGTAGCCGTAGAGAACCGTCGTTTTGCTCTGCACAGCGGCTGAGGTGTAGTCGTGATAGCCCTTGTCCTTTGGCATTTCCGGGACTTCCTGCTTGCGCATGGCAAGGTGGAGCTTACCGTCGTGAACGCTGACGTTGCCCCTCCAGAAAAACGCCGGTTGTCTTCCGAGCCAGTCCGGATTATTGGGATACCACTTGGAGGCATCAAGTTCAGTGCCTTCGAATTCGTCTGACATGGGCTCGTATTTCACCCAGCCGCCACGGTTTTCCTGATCGGAAAGCGGAAACCGTTCCGTGATGGGTTTCGGCACCGGCCCAAGAGGCCCGATGCGGGTGCACTCCATGCCTCCGACGGGGCCCCCCGCGACAGTCTGGCCGCAGCACCTAACCGCACCACCAGCCGGGCAATAGAGTGCCACCACCACCCAAAGGATGAAGGTGTTTCGCATAACTCCTCCGCTCAGCCGGCCCAAGTTCATGACCATATCCGTTCCCGCCGGGAGGCCTACGGCGTCAGGCCGTAGGCCCCCCTTGGCAAAGTTCAACGGGATGCCACACTTTCTGAACGAGCGGAAGCCGACAATTGGGTGGTAGCACCAAGATGGTTGACATTCAGTCCAAGCACCGCCTGAAACTCAACCTGAGCCTTGGCTGTTTCACCCTTTCCTAGATTTCCCAGGCCAATCAGGTAATGGGCGTCGGCAAGGCGGAAGCGGCTGGCCCGCTTCTGTCCGAACTTCGCAAAGTAGTCGATGTCGGATCCTGCTTCCAGGGCCTTATTTCCCATCGTGATCAACTCGTCAAAGATTTGATTTGCTTCTGGGTTCCGGCCGAGCTTTAGCGCGGCCATACCCTGGTAATACAACATCTCGGGTTGTTCGCGCCTTCGCTTTCTCCACTCGGTGGTCATCGATTGCTGAAATAACTCCTTGGATTTTGTCGTGTTCCCCAGCTTCTCGTAAGTCAAGCCCATCAAATAGTCAACCTGTGGCAGCCTGGTTTCACGATAGGGTCGCCCGACTTCCAAATTCTCCGGGTATTCGAGCGATGCTTGATAATCTTTCAAGGCCTCTTGATACTTCCCTGCCTTGAATTCTCCCTCACCACGCAGCACATGTGCATCCATGTAAACGTCGTGAATTTCGCCGTACCCCTCCCAGTTGTGGAATTCGTGGGTCTTCAACAATTCAATGGCCTGATCATATCGGCCCACCAGCAGGTATACCTTAGCCTCCTGCAACATCGAATCTGAGCGTTTCGTGGCTGCCGAGGGGTCGACTTCAAATGCTGCAAGTCTCTTCTGAGGTGACACGTTACCGGCTTCGCACAGCATGTCATTTTCATACAGAAAACGGGCATTGCTCTTGTCCAGTTGAAGGGCCTTTTCCATGGAGGCAATGGCCTTTGCCGTGTCGTTCTCAGCTTGCTCGTAGCCCTGCGCCAGATTTCGCCACACCATGGCGAAGGAGCCATCCATCGCCGCCGATTTCTCCCACATCTTGATGGCGGCAGCAGGTTGACGGTCGTAAAGAAGATTTCCGAGATAGAAGGGGGCATGCGCGTCCGAAGGATTTGCCCGAATGGCTGCATCCAGTACTTTGATTGTTTCCAGGCGGAATGGAAACACGTAATCCGTAGGCATTTGCCCCGCCAGACGGAAGTATTTGGAAGCTTCCTCGGGTTGACGTCTCTCCCCCGCAATGTACCCAAGGTAATAATAAACAAGCGCGTTCACTTTGTTCTGATCAGGACTCCCTGCCACCAGCCGCTTGAGCACTTGTTCCGACTCGTCCGCCAATCCGGCTTGGTTATAGGTCGCCGCCAGTTCCAGGTCGGACTGCTCGATGTTACCCAGGCTGATCTCCGGTCCCTCGCGGCCTTCTAACAACGCCAGTTCATTCAGGCCCCAAAGATCCAGCGGATCCACCGTCAGAGACTTATTGGCGGCCTCCTTCGCTTCATCCGCGCGCCCCAGCTTTCTCAGCGTTGCGGCCTTCAGGTCCCATGTCAAGCAGCTGAGCGTGTCGTAAGCTAGAGAATGGTCAAGATCGGAAAGCGCCTGTGACCACTCGCCCTTCTGTCCGTCCAATTCGGCAAGCTGAAAATAGCTTGCCGCAGTCCACGCTTCACTCCATGAGGCCCGGTGGAAGGCGTCCGCGGCTTCAGCGTTCTTGTCTTCACCGCGCAGGGCTATGCCCAGATAATAATAGGCCTCCCCGTCTTTGGGACGGGTGTAATTGCGCGTGGCCCGGTCGAGAGCCACGGTCAGCCTCTCTCTTGCCTCCTGATAGAGTCCACGCTCACAGTAAAGACGGCCCAGGGTGGTGTTCACGTCGTAGTTGCCAGGATCGCGCTGCAAGGCCTCCTGGAAATAAGCATAAGGCGCCACAGCGGCATTGTGAAATTGCACCAACCGCAGTCCGTCGCGGTAAAGCTCATCCACCGTCTTGACCTCCTTGGGAGGCGGGGGAGGCTGCACTACCGGAGGCACGGGTTGGGGGTCAATTTTCACCGGCTGGTAGCTGATCAGCTCCTTGTTCCCCGCATCCAGGAGGGCAACCTTGAGATCAGTTTCTTTGATCCCGGCCGGCATAGGGACGTGCTGAACAAAAGGCTTATCGGGAGCAATATCGATACTCTTTTCGAAGAGGGTTTGATTTCCGGCGGTTAGCATGACCTTGGCACCGGGAAATTCCTGCGTGGCGTAGAAACCGAAATTAATGTTTCCCGATTGTCCAACCTCAAGGTTTACGGCTCCATTCAAGTTCGCGTTCTTGGCACCACCGATGCCGCGAATCGGGAACCAGTAGGCGCTTGCCACCTTGGTTTCATTGGGCTGAATCCAACTGTAATCGGGCTGGTTATCGGAGAAGTTACCGGACATCAGCTCGAGATAGTCACCCCGGCTGTCCAGGATCTTGTCCCACAATTTCCCTTCCGGGCCATTTCCCCATTCGAAGAATTTCGCGCCGGGCGAAACGTTGTGGTCCTGCACGCCGATGACTCCGGCATCCTTGCCATGGTCGTACCCGCCAAAAAAATCACTGTCGAAGTTCCAGGCAAAGAAGGAGACTGGGGTAGGATGGTTCTTCCACCAACTCAGGTCCACTCCCCGCGTGTAGTCAATGCCTTGATAAACCTCATGCGATATGGGCCAGTGAGCGAACTGCACTTTGGCGTGGTACACCGCAAATTGTGTGTCCGGTGGAAAAATCACCTGGTAGTTTTCGTTGGCATGCACACTGGTATTGGTGAAATCCAGGAACGAATTGACAAAGGGCGTGCGGTTCACCAGCGTCGTGGTGACCTTCATATAGGACTTGTCGGGGTAAAGCGTGATGGCCACCGCCCATTCCATGCGATTGCGGAGTTCCACTTCCCCAATCCAGATGGTGCTGCTCCCGTCGGGATTCTTTATCAGCCGGTGGTCCACTGGGAGATAACTGGTGGAGCGATGATGGTGCGGGATGTTCCACTCCACGCCTCCGGAAATCCATGCTCCCAGCATGCCGATGAGAGCGGGCCTGATTTCCGTTTGCCGGTACACGAAGTCATAGCTATCGGTCTTGTCAGTTGCTGACAGAATGCGCCCGCCGAGTTCCGGAAGCACGCAAATCTTTACGTACTTGTTCTCAAGATAGTCCGCCTGGTAAGTCTTGTTGTCTCGAACATCCAGAAGGTTGTCATAGAGCCCATAGGGATATATTGCGCCCTGGGCGCCCTGGTAATCACGGCCCGAATAAAACATCGGCTCAAGGTCGGGCGGCCCTATTTCATAGGTTGGAAGCACCAGGGGCTCCTCCTTAATGCTCACCGGCGCCTGTCCCCAGACCAGTGACGTTGATGCCAGCAAAAACACGGAGACTAAAACTAACCGCAGAGACTTCATCTGAATCGTCATATCATCACTCCTGCCAGTCAAAGTTCGAATTGACATATTCCTCTTGGATTCCAAGAGGGTTCGTAAAACTGATCCCTAAGATTGTTCTTGGCTCTTCCCATCCAACAGCCTTCCCCGGTAGCCTTACGTCCGCCTAACCGAATCAGAAGAACTCCGGCGCCAGGGTTTTGAAGACATCGTAGGCGGGTTTCGGCTTCCCTTGGGGGTCTACCATGCCCCACCCGCACTCACTCGGACAACCTTTCTGCCCACAGTGGTAGCACACCGCGTCATCGCCCCAATCGTAGAAAAAACATCCGACCACATTCGGGTACGTCCCAAAGATTTTCAGAGCGATTTGGACATACGCGGCCTGTTCTTCCGGCGTATGCCCTTTGCCCCAGACGTTCTTCCACTTCTGCCCGTCACAGATCGGATTCCCGACCTTCTGTTTTAGCGGTATTCCGCTTCCCTCGATGGATGAGTAACCCCATTCATTGATGAGCACGGGCTTTCCAGTAATGTCGTGGATCTTCTCGATGACCGGCACCCAATCCTGCGGTCCACCCGGCGCCCAGGACCCAAAGTAACCATCGATGCCCGCGTAGTCAAAGGGATTATCAGGTTTTGAGTAGATGTCCCGAAAGAACCTTTCTCCGACCTCGAGTCCAGCCGGGTTGATGTCGGCCTTCGCATCCGGGTTACCTGCCTTCAGACCCCGCGCCCCCGCCGTCATGAACCGCTCCGCCTGTTCGACGGAAAGAGGGCCCCTGAAGTCGTCAATGTCCATCTCGTTGGAAACCTGCCACATGTCCACGATGCCCTTGGTCTGTCGGCCAAGTTCCTCGCAGCCCTTCTCGTATGTATCGTAGTAACTATCGCTGTCGATAGACCCGGCCCAATCGGGGACATGAGGACGCCAAGCCCTTTTCTTGTCCTTTTCGTCATAAGCCATCACTCCGGCGAGAGGAGTACGTCCCATAATCCGTAGGCCAAGATTCCTGATCATCTTTGCCTGCTCCATGGTTTTCAAAAATTTCTCGTTGGGCTTTCCGCCAATCTTATCCTCGAATGGAAACTCAAAGCCCAGCCGGACCCATCCGATGCCGGCCGCTTTCATCAGTTCATAGTTTGGATTCGAATGCGGGCTGACGCCCAGAATGCGCTTGTTCACGGCGACCGCGGATGCCGGGGCAACTGGGGGTTTGCTTCCGCAGCTCAATAATGTCATGAACGAAAGTATGATAAGCGTGCTGCGCAGATAGATATGTTTTCTCATGTGTCTAGCACTCCCTTTCGCCAGAACAGCAACCAGCGGTCCTCCGAGCACAGCCTCACGCGGTGCTCGCATGAAGAACCAAGGCCTCAAACCCGGATCAGAAGAACTCCGGGGCTTGCGTTTTGAAGACATCGTAGGCGGGTTTCGGCTTCCCTTGGGGATCCACCATGCCCCAGCCGCACTCGCCCGGACAACCCTTCTGCCCGCAGTGGTAACACACCGCGTCATCGCCCCAATCATAGAAAAAGCATCCGACCACGTTGGGGTAAGTGCCAAAGATTTTTAGAGCGACTTGAACATACGCGGCCTGTTCTTCCGGCGTGTGCCCTTTGCCCCATACGTTGTCCCACTTCTGCTTCTCACAGACAGGATTACCGACCTTCCTATGGAGCGGCTTTCCGCTTCCCTCGATGGATGAGTAGCCCCATTCGTTGATGAGCACGGGCTTTCCAGTAATGTCGTGGATCTTCTCGATGACCGGGATCCAGTCCTGCGGCCCACCCGGCGCCCAGGACCCAAAGTAACCATCGATACCCGCATAGTCAAAGGGATTGTCAGGCTTTGAGTAGATGTCCCGAAAAAACCTTTCTCCGCCCGCGAGTCCAGCCGGGTTGATGTCGGCCTTCGCGTCCGGGTTACCTGCTTTCAGGCCCCGCGCGCCCGCCGTCATGAACCGCTCCGCCTGTTCGACGGAAAGAGGGCCCCTGAAGACGTCGATGTCCATCTCGTTGGAAACCTGCCACATGTCCACGATGCCCTTGGTCTGTCGCCCGAGTTCCTCGCAACCCTTCTCGTAAGCTTCGTAGTAACTATCGCTGTCGATTGAACCAGCCCAAGCGGGGATCTGAGGGCGCCAAGCCGTCTTCTTGTCCTTCTCGTCATAAGCCATCATTCCGGCCAGGGGAGTACCTCCCATAATACGCAGGCCGATTCCTCTGACCTTCTTGGCCTCCTCCAAGTCTTTCAGGAATCTGTCATTGAGCTTTCCGCCGATCTTGTCCTCGAAAGGAAACTCAAAGCCCAGCCTTACCCATCCGATGCCCCCCGCTTTCATCAGTTCATAGTTTGGATTCGACCACGGGCTGACCCCCAGAATGCGCTTGCTGACTGCCATCGCGGGGGCCGGCGCGATCGGGGGTTTGCTTCCGCAGCTCAACAATATTAACGACGAAAGCGCGATAAGCGTGATGCGCAAATCGATGTGTTTCCTCATTTGCCCAGCTCTCCCTTTCCCCAGAACAGCAACCGCGGTCCACCGAGCACAGCTTCACGCGGTGCTCGCATGAAGAAGCGAGCTCCCAAGCCCGGATCAGAAGAACTCCGGCGCCAGGGTTTTGAAGACATCGTAGGCGGGTTTCGGCTTCCCTTGGGGATCCACCATGCCCCAGCCGCACTCACTCGGACAACCTTTCTGCCCACAGTGGTAGCACACCGCGTCATCGCCCCAATCGTAGAAAAAGCATCCGACCACATTCGGGTACGTCCCAAAGATTTTCAGAGCGATTTGGACATACGCGGCCTGTTCTTCCGGCGTATGCCCCTTACCCCACACGTTCTTCCACTTCTGCCCGTCACAGATCGGATTCCCAATTTTCTTTTTCAGCGGTATTCCGCTTCCCTCGATGGATGAGTAGCCCCATTCGTTGATGAGCACGGGCTTTCCAGTAATGTCGTGGATCTTCTCGATGACCGGCACCCAATCCTGCGGTCCACCAGGCGCCCAGGACCCAAAGTAGCCATCGATGCCCGCGTAGTCGAAGGGATTATCAGGTTTTGAGTAGATGTCCCGAAAGAACCTTTCTCCGCCCTCGAGTCCAGCCGGGTTGATGTCGGCCTTCGCGTCCGGATTACCTGCCTTCAGACCCCGCGCCCCCGCCGTCATGAACCGCTCCGCCTGTTCGACGGAAAGAGGTCCCCTAAAGTCAGGGATGTCCATCTCGTTGGAAACCTGCCACATGTCCACGATGCCCTGGGTCTGCCGGCCGAGCTCCTCGCAGCCCTTCTCGAACGTGTCGTAGTAACCATCACTGTCGATAGAGCCGGCCCAAGCGGGGATATGAGGGCGCCAGGCCGTTTTCTTGTCCTTCTCGTCATAAGCCAACACGCCGGCCAAGGGAGTAACTCCCATAATGCGTAGGCCGGATTGTCTTACTTTTTTGGCCGCGTCGAGTTCTTTCAGAAACTCCGGGCTGAGCTTTCCGCCGATCTTGTCCTCAAACGGAAACTCAAAGATGAGCCGTACCCATCCGATGCCGCCCGCTTTCATCAGTTCATAGTTTGGGTTTGACCAAGCGCTGACACCTAGAATGCGTTTGTTTACTGCGACCGCAGTCGCCGGCGCAACCGGAGGGTTGCTTCCGCAGCTCAACAATATTAAGGAGGAAAGAATGATAAGCGCGGTCCAAAAATAGTTATTTTTCCTCATTTATTCAGCTCTCCTTTCGGTCTGACCACTAACCAGCAGTACCTCTAGCAGGGCCTCCAACCCTACCCCTATAACGCTTACTTTGCAACCTTGCTACTTTCCGCCTCGACGCACATAGAGTTCGGATTGAATGGCCTTCGCCGCTTCCACCATCTCGGGATAGGGCGTGTCAGTAACAGTAACGAAGCCGATATTGTAGTTCTCCCCGTCCCCAGACCTTCCGGTCAGCGGCTCATCGTAATATTGGAACCAGTGGCATCCCACGAAGGCCGGATTATCCTCCACGCTCTCGATGTACTGCTTGTACATGGCCGCTCGCGCCTGTTGATTGGGGGTAGTCACAAGGCCGCTGTGAAACATACCGCGATCCACCGCCCCAAAGTGAAACTCCCCGATAATGCAGGGCTTGTTCAAGGAAGTGGCAAAGCCCCACTCCGCCGGGTCAAGATGTGAACGATATATATTGAAGCTCACCACGTCGGCGTAGCGCGCCGCCGCATTCACCGCTTCCGGAGTCCTCCAAGCAAACCGGCACCCGAGATAAAGGTGGTGGGCATCATACTTCCTCAGAGCATCGTGGACCGTCTTGAAGTACTGGTCCGCAAACGCCGTCAGAAACTTGCCGAAGTCATCCCTCATCGGCGCTGTCAGCGAAGAGGGTGCGTGATAAGGTTGCTCCAGCAAGGCCGACCAGGAGGTGAAGGTAGTACTCCAAGCCTTATTGAGTTGCTCGATGGTTGAATAGCGCGACTTCAAATGCTCAATGAACGCCTTCTTCGCGGGCGAGTCCTGGCCGCCGGAGAGCGTCCCGTACACCAGGCCGAAATGCTCCTTGTCGCCTACGTTTCCAAAACCGCCGCCCCAGGAAATCTCGTTGTCAATGAAGTACCCAATGCACCAGGGGTCATCGCGATACTTCTCGGTGCCCTGCTCGATACTCCTATCTACAGCCTTGGCAAACTCCGGGTCGAACGGGTCGTGCATCTTGCCCCAGTAATCGATGCCACTGGAAATGTGTGCATAGTTTCCCCGAATCCCGATGGTTGCCGTATAAGGCACCTTCTTGTAGGCGTAGAGCGCAGAGTCAGACCAGTTACCGATCGTGTTGAAGCCCCAAGCACGCAGCCGGTCAAGAGAGGAGGTCCGCCAAGCCTCCAGCCAGTCGGGGCCGTATTTCCTTTGAAGATTCGCCAAGTAGAAGCTGTAAGTTTGTCCCTTCTTGACGGGTCCGTAAACGACGCGTTCCGTGTGACCGTAATACTTGCTCAGTGGATCATCACTGGAAGGCAGCCAGGTAAACATCTCCTTACGGCCCTCCACAAAGGTGGAGGCATCGCCACCTAGGCGTGCACTGATCGAATCGATTCCCAAGGAAAAGAAAAGATGACCGTCGGGATCCACCAACCACCATTTCCCCTCGCGTTTTACCGTGCCAAAGAAGCCAGTCGCTGCAACTTTCGGACCCGACGCCCAGCCTCCATACTCGTCGCGATCAGGGACGCTGGGATGGGCTTTGATCTCTTCCTCTTCCTGCTGTTTCTGCGCCAGCAGACCTGCAGCGTCCTTTACCTTACCAGGCCAATCCGCGCGCGTGTATTGGCCAAACTGATCCACAATGCCGTCGTAGTTGAAGGGCGGCAGCAACCGCACATTGTCGATGATGACGTTTTTCACGCCCGCGGGATGTTCGAACGAGAGTTTGAAGGCGGTGATGTGCCCCTCATCGAGCCTCCGGTTCGAACCCGGAATGTCACTGACAGGGGTTATTCCCGGGACCATAGGAGGCCCGCCCCGCATGCCGTGCTCAAGCGGCGAGCTGTCTCCAATGGGATAGTAGTAGCTGACGGAATCGTGCGGCCCTACGTTGCCGTGGCCGCTCACCTGATGATCCGGGCCAGCGCCAGGGTCTGCGTCGCTCAATTGAATTCCCACCCCGATTTCCTTATCGGCCGGGTTAGTCACGTCGAATGCGATGGCTCCGAAGGAGCGCCAATTCCAGGGTGAAGCTCCGGAAGACAGTCCAATCGAGGCTGGCCCAGGCTGGGTGAATTCCACTTCCAGAGCGCTTTTCCCGTCCGTCACGTGTTCACTTGTCAGGGACACGCGAACGTTTGTCAGCTCGAGCTTCTGAACATCTTCCTGCGACTCAAAGGAAGTGACCGTTTGGGCCCCTGCAGCCCCGTTTTGTCCATGAATGATGCCGGTAGGAATCAGCAGCACTGCAAGAAAGCCCAACATAGATCGCAACATCCATTTGCTCCCCGGCTGGTTCACCAATGTTCCCCTCTTCAGGCTCCCTACTTTCCGCCTCGCCGCACATAGAGCTCGGATTGGACAGCTTTCGCCGCTTCCACCATCTCGGGGTAGGGCGTGTCGGTGATCGAAACAAAGCCGATATTGTAGTTCTCCCCGTCCACAGGCCTACCGGTCAACGGCTCATCGTAATACTGAAACCAGTGGCATCCCACGAAGGCCGGATTATCCTCCACGCTCTCGACGTACTGCTTGTACATGGCCGCTCGCGCCTGCTGATTGGCGGCAGTCACGAGGCCGCTGTGAAACATGCCACGATCCAACGCCCCAAAGTGAAACTCCCCGATAATGCAGGGCTTGTTCAGGGAAGCAGCGAAAGCCCATTCCTCGGGGTCGAGATGCGTACGATAAATGTTGAAGCTCACCACGTCGGCGTAGCGCGCCGCCGCATTCTCCGCTTCCGGGGTTCGCCATGACCCTGCAAAGCGGCAACCGAGATAAAGGTGATGGGTGTCGTGCTTCCTAAAAGCATCGCGGACCGTCTTGAAGTACTGGTCCGCAAACGCCGTGAGAAACTTGCTGAAGTCCTCCTTCATCGACGCCGCCAGCGAAGAGGGTGCGTGATAAGGCTGCTCCAGCAAGGCCGGCCAGGAGGCGAAGGTGGTGCCCCAGGCCTTATTCAGTCGCTCGATAGTTGAATAGCGCAACTTCAATTGCTCAACCAATGCTTTCTTGGCGGGCGAGTCTTGGCCACCAGAGAGCGTCCCGTACACCAGGCCGAAATGCTCCTTATCAGACCCGTTCCCACCCCCCCAGGAAATCTCATTGTCGACGAAGTATCCTATGCACCAGGGGTCATCGCGATTGTTCTCGGTGCCCTGCTGGATACTCCTGTCAACAGCTTTAGCAAACTCCGGGTCGAACGGGTCGTGCATCTTGGCCCAGTAATCGAGGCCACTGGCAACGCGCGCATAGTTTCCCTGAATCCTGATAGTTGCCGCATAAGGAGCCTTCTTGTAAGCGTAAAGGGCGGGCTCGGACGAGTTACCGATGGTGTTGAAGCCCCAAGCATGCAGCCGGTCGAGAGAGGAGGTCCGCCATGCTTCCTGCCACTCGGGGCCGTATTTCCTGTGAAGATTCGCCAGGTAGAAGCTGTAACTCTGCCCCTTCTTGAGGGGTCCGTAAATGACCCGCTCCTCGTGACTGTAGTACTTGCTCAGCGGATCATCACTGGAAGGCAGCCAGGTGAACATCGCCTTTCGGCCCTCCACAAAGGTATAGTCGCCTCGGTCTGGGCCAGTATTCATCACGTCGATTCCCAGGGAAAAGAATAAATGACCGTCCGGATCCACCAGCCACCATTTCCCCCCGCGTTTCACCGTGCCGAAGAAGCCGGTCGTTGCAACTTTCGGGCCCGACGCCCAGCCTCCATACTCATCGCGATCGGGAAAGGTGGGGTGGGCTTTGATCTCTTCCTCTTCCTGCTTTTTCTGCGCCAGCAAACCTTCAGCGTCCTTTACCTTGCCAGGCCAATCCGCGCGCGTGTATTGCCCAAACTGATCCACGATGCCGTCGTAGTTGAAGGGCGGCAGCAACCGCACATTGTCGATGATGACGTTTCTCACCCCCGCGGGATGTTCGAACGAGAGTTTGAAGGCGGTGATGTGCCCCTCATCGAGCCGCGGGTTCGAAGCCAGAATGTGACTGATCGAGGTCATGCCCGGAACCATAGGCGGTCCACCCCGCATGCCGTGCTCAAGCGGCGAGCTGTCTCCGATCGGATAGTAGTAGCTGACGCTATCGCGCGGCTCTACGTTTCCGTGGCCGCTCACCTGATGATCCGGGCCAGCGCCAGGATCTGCGTCGCTCAATTGAATTTCTACCCCAATTCCCTTATCGGCCGGGTTGGTCACATCGAACGCGATAGCTCCGAAGGAGCGCCAATTCCAGGGTGAGGCTCCGGAAGAAAGTCCAATCGAGGCTGGCCCAGGCTGGGTGAATTCCACTTCCAGAGCGCTTTTCCCGTCCGTCACGTGTTCGCTTGTCAGGGACACGCGAACGTTTGTCAGCTCGAGCTTCTGAACATCTTCCTGCGACTCAAAGGAAGTGACCGTCTGCGCCTTCGCAGGCCGGTTTTTTCCATGAAAGATGCAAGCAGGAATCAGCAGCACAACAAGTGAGCCCAACAGAATTCGCAACATCCAATTGCTCACCGGGTGGTTCACCAATGTTCTCCTTTTCAGGATCCCTATTTCCCGCCCCGCCGTGCATAGAGCTCGGATTGGACGGCTTTCGCCGCTTCCACCATCTCGGGGTAGGGCGTGTCGGTAACATTAACGAACCCGATATTGTAGTTCTCCCCGTCCCAAGATCTACCCGTCAGCGGCTCATCGTAATACTGAAACCAGTGGCATCCCACGAAGGCGGGATTATCCTCAACGCTCTCAATGTACTGCTTGTACATGGCCGCACGCGCCTGCTGATTGGGGGTAGTCACTAAGCCGCTGTGAAACATGCCGCGGTCCAACGCCCCAAAGTGAAACTCCCCGATAATGCAGGGCTTGTTCAGGGAAGTGGCAAAGCCCCATTCAGCCGGGTCGACATGCGAACGATAAATGTTGAAGCTCACCACGTCGGTGTAGCGCGCCGCCGCGCTCACCGCTTCCGGGGTTCGCGCTGCAAAGCGGCAACCGAGATAAAGGTGATGGGTGTCGTGCTTCCTCAGAGCATCGTGGACCGTCTTGAAGTACTGGTCCGCAAACGCCGTGAGAAACTTGCTGAAGTCATCCTTCATCGGCGCCGCCAGCGAAGCGGGTGCGCGATAAGGTTGCTCCAGCAGCGCCGTCCAGGAGGCGAAGGTGGTGCCCCAGGCCTTATTCAGTCGCTCGATAGTTGAATAGCGCGACTTCAGTTGCTCAACCAATGCTTTCTTGGCGGGCGAGTCTTGGCCGCCGGAGAGCGTCCCGTACACAAGGCCAAAATGCTCCTTGTCAGACCCGTTGCCACCCCCCCAGGAAATCTCATTGTCGATGAAATATCCTATGCACCAAGGGTCATCGCGATACTTCTCGGTGCCCTGCTGGACACTCCTGTCAACAGCTTTGGCAAACTCCGGGTCGAACGGGTCGTGCATCTTGCCCCAGTAATCGAGGCCACTGGCAACGCGCGCATAGTTTCCCTCAATCTCAATAGTTGCCGTATAAGGCGCCTTCTTGTAAGCATAGAGGGCGGGGTCTGACCAGTTACCGATCGTGTTGAAGCCCCAAGCACGCAGCCGGTCGAGAGAGGAGGTCCGCCATGCTTCCGGCCAGCCGGGGCCGTATTTCCTTTGAAGATTCGCCAGGTAGAAGCCGTAAGTCTGTCCCTTCCTGATGGGCCCGTAAATCATATGGTCCTGGTAACCATAGTACTTGCTCAGCGGATCATCACTGGCAGGCAGCCAAGTAAACATCTCCTTACGGCCTTCCACGAAAGTAAAGGCATCGCCGTCTTGGCGTGCATCCATCACGTCGATTCCCAAGGAAAAGAAAAGATGACCCTCGGGATCCACCAACCACCATTTCCCCTCGCGCTTTACAGTACCGAAGAAGCCGGTCGTTGCCACCTTCGGACCTGCCGCCCAGCCTCCATACTCGTCGCGATCGGGAACAGTGGGGTGGGCTTTGATCTCTTCCTCTTCCTGCTGTTTCTGCGCCAGCAGACCTGCAGCGTCCTTTACCTTACCAGGCCAGTCCGCGCGCGTGTATTGCCCAAACTGATCCACGATGCCGTCGTAGTTGAATGGCGGCAGCAACCGCACATTGTCGATGATGACGTTTTTCACGCCCGCGGGATATTGGAACGAGAGTTTGAAGGCGGTGATGTGCCCATTATCAATGCGCCGGTCCGAACCCGAAATGCCACTGACGGGAACCACTCCCGGAACCATGGGAGGTCCGCCCCGCATGCCATGGTCAAGCGATGAGCTTGTCTCCGATTGGATAGTAGTAGCTGACGGAATCGTGCGGCCCTACGTTGCCGTGGCCGCTCACCTGATGATCCGGGCCAGCGCCAGGATCTGCGTCGCTCAATTGAATTCCCACCCCGATTTCCTTATCGGCCGGGTTAGTCACGTCGAATGCGATGGCTCCGAAGGAGCGCCAATTCCAGGGTGAAGCTCCGGAAGAAAGTCCAATCGAGGCTGGCCCAGGCTGGGTGAATTCCACTTCCAGAGCGCTTTTCCCGTCCGTTACATGTTCACTTGTCAGGGACACGCGAACGTTTGTCAGCTCGAGCTTCTGAACATCTTCCTGCGACTCAAAGGAAGTGACGGTTTCTCCCTTCGCAGCCCCGTTTGGTTTATGAAAGATGCAGGCAGGAATCAACAGCACAACTAGAGAGCCCAACACAAATCGCAACGCCAATTTGCTCCACGAGTGGTTCACTATAGTTCTCCTTCCCAGTCGCAGGGTACGTTTTCTTTCCGGGACTTTCGCCACTGGGTTTCGCCTCGATTGAGTGGCGCCCGTGTTACTTCCCTCCGTTGCGGATTTCGAAGAGGCGGTATCCCACGTCGCGGCTGGCGGCAACCGTTTCCGCATACGGCTGGTCACAGATATCAAGGAATCCAATCTGGTAGTTCTCGCCATCGCCGCGCCCGGTGGTTGGCTCGTCATAGAACTCGAACCAATGTGCCCCAATAATCATTGGGTTCAGCAATGCGCTAGTAATGAAGTGCCGGTACGCATCGGCTCGCTGCTCCTGGTTCACCACCATGCGCAGCCCGGTGTGGAGTTGGCCGCGATCCAGGGCACCGAAATGGAATTCGCCGACGATCACTGGCCGGTCGATGCCCGCGGGCCATCGGAATTCATCAAGCGTGTAGCGGTACTGATTGAAGCTCACCACGTCCGTATACTTAGCTGCCAGCCGGGCAATCGCGATTCTTTCGGCGCTGGAGTTCGGGAAGTCGTGGAAGTCCAGCCGGCTGCCCAAGTACAGTTTGTTCGGGAGGATTTCTTTCGCCAGGGTGCTTACATGCTGGTAGTAAGTCTCCCACCAGCCCGGATCAGTGCTCGCGTGGATTTCATTGTCCACGAAGAAGCCGATGCACCACGGATCATTGTTGAGGCGCGCGCCCGCACTGGTGAGATTCCGGCGCAACACTTCATACCACTCAGGGGATTCAGGCTCGATTTTCTTTCCAAAGCCGTCGGCCGAGTGAAAAAAAACGGTATACGGCACTTTGTGCTGGCCCATTGCGGCTTCATCCGACCAGGCCCCTATGGTATTGATCCCCCAGCTCCGAAATCTTCGGCCCACGAGGTCCACCACGACCGAACGCCAATCCTCTCCATACTTGATCTCAAGATTCTGGGCCAGGAAATCACCCGAAGGTGCAGGCGCTTCGAAGTAGCGCTCCCGCCCCTGAATCCGCGTGGGCATGTTGAATCTTACGGAGTCCATGCCGTTTGACCAGAATAGCCGTCCCTCGGGGTCTACCAGCCACCACTTCCCTTCATACTTCTCCACCCGGAAGTGACCAGTGGCCTGAAGTTTCGGTCCGGCAGCCCACCCGCCATACTCATCCAATCCTTCCGGGCCTGGATGTGCGGCCAGGTCAGAAGCCTCCGTGCGGATGGCAGCCTTAAGGTCTTCATCAGAGTGCACCTTGCCCGGCCATTCTTTGTGTTTGAGCTGACCGTAGCGGTCGATAAAGGGAAAGAAGTCCCCCGCCAACGCCTTTTCATCCGGCGGTTTTGAAGAACCAAATGGCCGGATGTTACTCACCTCGATCTCTGCCGCCTGCTGCGGTAAAACCAGGAAGACCCCAAGGCTAGATACCTGTGCTGAATCAATTTCGGCATCAGGCCAAAGCTTCATCTGGCCTCCAGGTATGCCGTTCATGCCTTTGAAGACGTCTTCTTCAGACGCGGGGCTGAAGGCTTTGCGCTGTAGAAAAATGTAGAGTGTGCCGGTCTGGCCGGGTGGAACCACGACGTAACCCGCCACCCACATGTTTTCGTTCAATTCTCCATAAACCCTGACTGGGTCGCGACCCGTGTTCTTGACATCGCAAGCCATACCCATACGATCCGATAGGTCGGCCGGTTGGAAGGAAAACAGCGCCCACGGTTTTCCTTCGCTAGTGGGAAACTGCACGCGGAAAGACTTGTGGGTGGAAGTGACAACGGCTCCTCCCGCTCCCGACTTTCGGATGGTTGCGGTGCTGATAACCGGACCTTCCGGTTGGACATCAAGGCCAGAGCCTGCTGACCGGAGTGGGCTATGGGCAGCGTCAGTTCCCACCAAACCATTTGGCAGGAGGAGGAACGAAGTGCAACATAAGACGAATACCAGGGATTTGAGCATAACCTTATCCCTACCGCGCACTCGGGATTGGCTGCCTCCGGCTCTCATGCTGAGTTTGAGAGTGACGTGCTAACTGAGGACGCTCTATAGCGCCTGAGAGCCAGTAATCACAAGGTGTGCACGACCTGAAGACCTTTACCTGAGGATATCTCACAGGGGGTTACATTCTCAGCGTTCTTAGCTTACAACCAGGAAGTGGGCGGTGCGCAGAAGCGCACCGCCACACAACCGTCTAAAGGTTAAAACTCGATACGCAGCCCGACTTGTCCAATACGAGAAGTCCCATTTTCCGACTGCACCATCCCAAAATACGGGCTGGAGATGCTGTTGTTGGGGTTGTTCCAGTAATGGCGATTCATTACGTCATAGAACTCACCACGTAATTGAATCCTATATCGTTCGCGCATCCTGATTACTTTAATGATGGAGAGATCAGTACTAACGGTCCCAAATCCGTCATATCCTGTTGTATAGGGTCCGTCGTTACCGAAACTGCCCTCGGCCGGATTCGTGAAAAGCGTGGAAGCCGGCACGTTCAAATACTGATTGCTAGTATCAGCCGGGTTAGCGAGATCGAGCTTCCCGCTGAACGCCCTTTTGAAGCTCGCACCCGAAGCGACGTTAGCGAATACAGTAGAACCGTATCCCGGCATACTGTTGCTGGAAGTGACGCCCATGGGTGTGCCCGTGCTGAAATACATCACGCTACCCAGTGACCAACCGCTTACGACTTTGTCAGTCCAATAACCGGCATTCCCCAGGAATTCCCGGCCTCTACCGAACGGCAGAGCCCATTGAATATATCCTTTAATGATCGCCTGGTTATACGGCTTAATGTCGTTTGCGGCATAACTCTCATTGTAAATGTTCTGGATAACGGGGAAGGTCCCGGCGGCCACGAAATTGTTGTTTTGTCCGTTCGTGATGAACCGGGCGAGGTTAAAGCTGTAATCCGCTGTTATGCCGTGGGAGAAACGTTGGATCAGTTCCATCTGTAAGGCGTCGTATCCTGATTTGGCATAAGGCGAATTGATGAAGGAAATAGATCCCAATTCCGAAGCGACTTGCGGGAAAGGAGCGATGGCCGACCAGGCAGGGCCGCTGAACCCGGCATAGGGATAGGGTACCCCATTCGCCGCGGCGGTAGCCGGACTATTCACGGTGTTCAAGTAATTGCCGGACTGGACCAGGGCCGTGTACGTTGCCTGATCCGGCTGGTTGGACTGCATGGCAGAGTCGTGGAGATGGGTGCCACGGTTGGCCAAGTAATTGACGGAAAACCGGGTATTGGTGCTGACCTGGTATTCGATACCGGCATTCCATTCGTTGACGATGCCTTCATGGGCGAGCCCGTTCGGGTTGTTCGAAACCTCTCCCCCGGTAAGGTATTCAGGGCTGAACACCCCCTGGGTCCAGGTTCCCGGATACCCATTGGGGTTAGCTGGCAGTGACATCCCATTGAACGTACCCGCAGAGGTTCGTGGGTCCCACTGAAAAACCGGTGCATAGGTGGGGTTGGCATTTATGATGTTTTGGGGCCAGTACCCGGGATCAAACCCCAGCGGAACGCCACCCCAATAGTCGATGCCGATTGGCACGATGAACATGCTGTAGGCGGATCGGACGACCAGCTTGTTCGTTACCTTAATGGCTGCGCCCAAATGAGGAGCGAATTGCTTCCAACTGGTTGGGCCTTCAAAACTCTGGCTACCATTGGTCAGGTAGTCCGTCGTCCCCGGTATTCCCCACACCGGATCGACTTCCGTGGTATTGAAGTTCGCCCAGTGCCCGTATTTTTCTTTCAAAGGACCGTAGAAATTCCAATTGACCCCATAGTTCAAGGTGATCCGTTGGTTGAGCTTAAAGCTGTCGGCGGCAAACACGGAGTACGACCTACGTCTTCCGTATTCGTTTTGCGGACCCTGTTCGGAAGCGCTGTTCACTTCCCCTAACAGGAAGCTGGCGAATCCGAAGCCCACATAGGGGGAATAAGGCTCGTTGGGAGCGCCCGTCGTTACGTTGGAGAAATTGAAATTCAAACCGCCCGCATCGGTGTCGGAGTTGCACTCAAACCAGCGCAGTTCCGCACCGAATGAGACTGTGTGGCGTCCCTTGACCCAGTCCAGTTTATCGTCGTAGACAATGCTGTTTGAATCGTAGAATCCGTTACCAGAGTAACCAATATTATCTTCCACGACTCCATTAACGGCACTACCATAGTTGATCGCGGGCAACTGTCCGGCGTCCGGAATGCCAGTGAAACCGATCGTCGACTGCCAGTTGCCGGCGGTGTGCGTTGAGATGTCACCCACCCAGAATCGATTCCAGGTGGCACTCACCACGTTCATGATGTTAGGCGAGAAGTTATGGGATAAGCTTATGCGGTTTCCCCAGGCGGGAATATCGTGCCATTGTGCCAGCGAGAGTGGACCGCCAAATTCGTCGTCCAATCCGTTCCACGACCAAGGCCCTTGCGTGGCGTTGCCTACTCCCCCGCTGCCCACTTGGAACTGTGGCCGCTTGGTGTAGATTACGGAGGCCGCCAGCCTGGTCCGGTCATTGAAATTCTCATCAATCTTGACACTCATCTGGTTCTGATGGAAGAAGGGAGCGCCGTTTTGCGGCTCTCCATCGTTGTTGACGATCCCGTTATTCTGGGGTGGATAATACTTCTGGTAGATCCCCGCGAGGTTTTGGGAAATCGTGCTGAGGGCGAGGGGTGTGGGAGTTACATTGGCAAAGTTGTTGCCGGGAATCACCAGGCCCGTGGCGGGGTTGAAGATTGAGCCGTAATAGATTGGGTTTCCGCCTGGGTCCGTCGCCGGCGACCCGTTAACCATAATCGGAACCGGGGCGCCCGAGGCGTTGTTTGTGAGCAAGGCGCCGAAGTTCCCCTCGAGGAAGGCGGCCGTGGGAACCGTATCATTATACGCGCCCTCGACCGAACTGTGCAGCCGATACTGCTCAAAGGCTGCGAAGAAGAAGGTCTTGTTCCTGCCGTCGTAAACGTGCGGGATGATAATCGGACCGCCGGCGCTGAATCCGTAGTCCTCTTCACGGTCACGGCCCCTGGGCAGCCCGTAGTAGTTATTCGTCCAGGTGTTGGAGTTCAGGTCTTCGTTGTGCAGAAATCCATAGGCGCTGCCGTGTATCTTGTTGGTGCCGGATTTGAGGGTGTACATGAAGGTGCCGCCCGACGTGTACATGCCCGCCGAGCCACCGTTGCCCCCGGTGTCCACCTTGAACTCCTGCACCGCTTCCATGGAAGGATAGTTTTCGGCCAGACTGCCGGTCTCCGAGGCCTGCGCCAAGGTACCGTCAATCAGGATTTCTTTGCTGAAGGCTTGCGTTCCCGAAATGTAAGAATCCCAGGTGCCGCCCTCAACCCCGGGGATCGTATCATAGGCAAAAACCGAAGCGTCGCGGCCACTGCTGATACTCAGCGGCAGGTCGGCAATCTGGTTGAGGCCAATGGTGGAGCCTAATTCATTGGTCTCGCTCTCCAGGATGGGAGCTGCCGCGGTGACCTCGATCGTCTGGGTAACAGCCCCAACTTGGAGCTGCACGTTGATTTCCGCAACCTGCGCGATCACCAAGGTGATCCCGGAACGATCAAGCTTTTGAAATCCGCTCTTGGTAAACGAAAGGGTATACTCCCCAATGACCAGGTTCCTGATTTGGTACAGGCCAAGATCATTACTTACTGAAGTGGTCTGAACCCTGGTTGTAACGTTGGTCGCTGTGACTGTTACACCGGGAACGACAGCTCCACTGGTGTCAGTAACAGCACCCGTAATAGTTGCACGGTCTTCCTGCGCCATCAATGGCGCAAGAAGGAGAAACGGGGCAATAAACCCCATTAGCAAAATACGCTTTATCATTCATCTCCTCCGGAATTAAGACCCGACGCTAAGGGATAAAGGAAGGCATCCAAACTTGATAGTATTACTTCGGACCGTTTGATCTTGATGGGAACCACCTCGTACCGCCACCATGTCTCCCGCGGTCCCCGCAAGCAATTGCCGCAAGCAATTGCCGCAAGCGGTCGCCGCAAGCGGTCGCCGCAAGCGATTGCCGCAAGAGCTTGCGCAAACGCTTGCTATGTATCACCGCGTGTGATAGCTTGTCAAGCGAAATTTTGCAGAGGCGTTGAGGAGGGGGATATATCTTAGTTCCCTCCCTATGCGGCGCTCGGACTATTCACCATGCGTCATCGAGATTGACCAAGCATGTCGAGAAAAGCTTCGCGAGTGTCGGAGCGGAAGACAGGGATCCTAATTTATGCTGCAGGGAGAGAGAACCCATGCCGGGCCGAATGGAAGATGTGGCGAAACAAGCCGGCGTCTCAGTTACCACCGTCTCGCACGTTGTTAACAGGACGCGCCAGGTTGCGCCGGAAACTCGCCGACGAGTGCTGGAGGCCGTCCGCCAATTAAGCTACTACAAAGATGCCCACGCCCGCCGCTTGGCTTGCGGCCACAGTGACTTCTTAGGGCTCATTGTCTCCGACATTGGCAACCCCTTCTTTCCTGACGTTATTAAGAGCTTTGAATCCGCAGCCCTGGCAAAGGGGCTTGATCTGCTGCTTTGTAATACGAACTATGATCCCGAGCGTACCGAGGTCGCGGTGCGCAAGATGATCGAAAACAAAGTCCGGGGTGTCGCCGTCATGACTTCGGAATGGGGAAGCACATTGGCGCGAGACTTGGTGGCCCATCAAGTGGCGGTCGTCTTCCTCGACCTTGGGACGGTTGGCAAGTACATGTCCAAGATCCGTGTGGACTATTCGCGGGGAATTCATCAGGCCATCCGCCATCTGGACCGTCTCGGCCACCAAGATTTCGCCTTCATTGCCGGGCCACAATCACTCCGCTCAGCAGCTATACGCCAAAAGGCCTTTATCGCCGCCCTCAGCAAACGGGGATTAACAACCCACCGGACTTGGGAGGGGAACAACCGAGTGGACGGTGGCATCCGTGCCGTTCAGGCGTTTCTGGCCCATCGCCCCTCGCCCACTGCGATCCTCTGCACTAACGACCTCACTGCGGTCGGGGCCCTGCACGCGCTTCAGGAGGCAGGACTGCGCGTGCCTCAGGATGTTTCGGTCGTGGGATTCGACGACATCGATTTAGCCTCGTTTGCGGCCCCACCCCTGACGACCATCAGCCTGTCGCGCCAATTGCTTGGCCAGCTAGCCTTCCAAGCTTTGCAGAAGATTCTGAAGTCAAAGGGGCAGATTGGGGCAGAATACGTGATCGAAACCGAACTGGTCGTCCGCCAGACCACGGCGCCTCCTAGACAGAAAAGCGATAATTCTTTCCCCAATTCCTTGGCCAGCTAGCCTCTCGGGTTTTGTAGAAAATTCTGAAGTCAAAGGCGCGGATGGGGGGCAGAATACGTGATCAAAACCGAACTGGTCGTCCGCCAGTCCACAGCGATTCCCGCAGAAAGAACCCGAGCAGCGCAAGAATCCCCTCAAGGAAAACGGCTATGAGACGGTTTTCATCCTCGAAACTCACTTCGCTCGCACTCCTGCTGCCCGTCTTGTCGAGCTACACCAGCAGTTGCGGATCTGCGACGTTTTCGTCGAGCCTTTCCCCCTCGACCGCGGCGGCCGCAACCACCTACTACGTGGATTGCGGCGCGGGCAGCGATGCGAACAGCGGCACCTCGACCGGCGCGCCCTGGGGGTCACTCACCAAAGTCGACTCGATGATCTTCCAGCCTGGCGACTCGATTCTCCTCGCGCGCGGCAGCGTTTGCACAGGCCAACTGAAACCCCGGGGCTCCGGCGCTTCGGGCGCCGTCATTACGCTTGCCGACTACGGCGACGGGGCACTACCGATCATCAGCGCCGGGACCAATCCCTCAGCTTTGACCCTCTCCGATCAAAGCTACTGGGAAATCAAAAACCTGGAAACCACGGGTGGTGATCCCTATGGGATTTGGATCACCGGGAACACAGCCAACGCCGTCATTAACCACGTCTATTTGTCGAACGTCGTCGTCCACGACGTCACGGGAACTCCCAACCAGAAGGCCAGCGGGCTCATTGTTTTTCACACCATCGGCGCCGGGGAGAGTTTCAACGACATCCTGGTGGATGGCGCGACGGCCTACAACACAACCCAATGGTCCGGCCTCTATGCCGACGGCGCGACGTACTCGAGCCCCACAGGCGCGAAAGGCTCGAACATCACTTTTCGTAATTCCACCGTTCACGATGTGGGTGGCGATGGCATTGTGATCCACATCACCAAGAACGCCTTAATCGAAAATTGCACGGCCTACAACACCGGAAAAACCACCCTCACCAGCCTGGGCACTCCCAGCGCGATCTGGAATTGGGATTGCGACACGTGCACCGTGCAGTTCAATGAGGCTTACCTTTCCCACACACCACTGAACAACGACGGAGGCGACTACGACAGCGACTACTACAATAACAATATCACTATCCAGTACAACTACGGGCACGACGCCGATGGCTATTGCGTTTCCGTTTTCAGCGCCGAGGCCATCGATACCAACGTCAACACGGTCATCCGCTATAACGTGTGTTCGAACAACGGACAGGGGCCGAATAATGCCGGTCAGGGTGACTTCTTCTATTCCACGTGGGACGGTGGCTCCATCCTGAACTCCCAGGTGTACAACAACACTTGCTATTGGAATCCCGTCGTCTCCACCGCATCCGCCCTCAACGTCCAGAGCACATTTGATTCGAGCCAGCCCAATGATTTCGTGAACAACATTATCGTGGCGGCGGTCCCAGGCATGGAGAATTACGCTGGCACGAGCAGCAAGGGGCTGACCTCTGATTACAACATCTATTGGTATTCAGGCACGGGCTCACCCCAGTGGCAGGCGAACACAACGAATTACCCTTCCCTGAGCGCCTGGCAGGGCGCGATGAATATGGATTCCCATTCCTTGTTTGCTGACCCGCTCCTGAACAGCCCAACCTACCACGCAGTGGGACGGTCCAACACTGCGTTCACGCTGGCAACGGGATCTCCGGCAGTCAATGCGGGATGGAACTTGGGAAACATGGGCGCCCAGGATTTCTTCGGGAACGCGCTGCCCACGTCCGGCCCCGTGAACATTGGCGCATACCAGGCGCCTTAGCCTGGATTTCTCACCATGCTGGAACACTCTTGCGAGGCTACTGGAAGGACGACTCGCTCATGGACCATCAAAAGAAATTTGCAAGAGCATTTCGGGGACGGAGGGGATGGTTTCTCGTCGCTGGTGTACTCGCCGTGCTAGTGGTTAGCTTTCTAGTTTGCCAAATACGTCCAAACCCTCAAGGTGTTTGCGCGGGCTCGACCGCACCGTCCTTCAGCCTTCCCGTTGTTCGCGGAGGAAGATGTGACCTCATTGATCTCCTGATCAAGAAGAGAGTGGTCCTGCTTTCCTTTATAGACGCGCGGTCGCAGCCCTTGTCGCGAACCCATTCTGATCTGTCTCGCGGGCAGTTGGTTTTCCTGAAAAGCATGGCCGAGCAGTATGCCACGAATGGTGTTGCGGTACTGATTGTGGGATGCAACAAGCTATCCAGCGGCAAACGGCTCGCCCCCAGTACGCTTCTCAACTTCACTTACGACTGGCAGCTTGATGACGTAACCGTCTTGCGCGACGACGACGCTGGCATAGTCTTTCGCTATGGCGTCTTCACGCTTCCTACTACACTCCTTATTGCCCCTGACGGTCGCATCCAGCGGCGTTGGAATGGATTCGTTGCTCCCGCCCAACTTGCCTTGGCCTTAGAATCGTTAGTCGGCCCCCCACGCTTTCGGCGATGATTCTGCATGCGGCGCGATGGAAGCGCTATCGCCAAATGGACTTGGGGTCCCTGCTCATCTCTTTCCAGCCTGACCCGGCGAACTGGGCAGTGTTGCGGTAAGTGCATACCGTTTTTTGTGCCAACTTCAAGGCAGGCGCGAAGATAGGTACATCCCAGTTAACTTTCGCGCCCATGGTTCGGAAGTACGCGCTGTCGCATAGTGGAGCATCCTGGAACTCTCTTGCGCACAAAGGGCAGTAATGGGAGATTGCTAGTGCCTGTTCGGCAATCCATCCTTCACCCAGCTTCCGCCCTGCAGGAGGAATCATGAAACTGAGAGGTAGAGTTGCCGTCATCGCGGGGGCCGGTTCGGGTATTGGCCGCGCCTCGGCGCTGGAGTTTGCACGGGAAGGGGCCAGTGTGGTGGTGGCCGATAGCAACGCAGCCGGGGCACAGGAGGGAGCCATTATTACCCTGACCAAAGCGCTGGCCATCGATCATGGCAAGGAAGGCATCCGCGTCAACTGCATTTGTCCGGGATACATCGACGCGGGCTTGGCCTGGGGCTATTTCGACGCACACCCCGACGCAGCGGCGGCCCGGGCGGCGGCCGGGAAGCTCCACGCATTGTGGGGGATCGGCAAACCTGACGAGGTAGGTCGCGTGGCAGTCTTTCTTGCCAGCGACGATGCTTCCTTCATGAGGGGAGCCGCAGTGGTGGCAGATGGAGGCTTCGGCTCGGGTCTCCCTCGCCAAAGTTGATGCCTTGGCCTCACTTGCCGGAGGATGCCACCACGGCTTCACGCTTGCGCCGGTGCTCCTCGTATCGGATTGCCCTCCTACGCCTGCACCAAACGCACTAGGGCACAGCCTCTACTCAGCGGCACCGTGATTGCGAGACCGCCTGCAACCTTGCGGAATTGGACAGCCTTCCATTCACTGCTCCTCGGCAAGATGGCCTCAATTCGATAATCCTGCGGGGAAACAACGGGGGGCAGCCCCCGAACCATCACCGCGACACTCGCGGCCTTGCCCCCGAATGTCACCGGTACTGCAAGGCCCTTGGGCGTTTGGAAGATGTTCGCCTTTGCGGCGGAATGCTCCACTTCAATAACATGCGGCTTCAGGATCCACTGTCGTCCTCTCAGCTCGTCCAATAACGGGCCATAATCCATATAAAAACGCTCTGCCCACTCATCTGGGAGAATAGAATGATCGTTCTCCGGATAAGGAACCATGGGGAAGGCACCCAAAAAAAGATGCCTTTGGAAGAACGCATCAGGATCAGGCTGCAATTGCGCCTTGTCAAAAGTCCAGACAATGACTGGCTTCAGCACCCCCATGAAGGAATCCTGGTTCAGGTTAAATCCGTAGTACCCCATTTCGTCAAAGGTCCCGTCCACCTCCGGCATGAGATCGAGGCGCCGGACCTGTGTGTTCACGTAGAGCACCTTGTCGGCGCTGTGCATGATGGGGCCGATCTTCGCCAGGATACCCTTATAGGAGGTGATCATGGCCCGGGCTGACACGCCATTGAGATGCCCGACATTGGTGTTTACCCAAGTGACCCCATCGTCGGCACGATAGTTGAAATGCGGCAGCCATTCGATTTGGTCAACGCATATGCCGGAGGCATGTGGAATCTCTTTCACGTGCCTTGTGACTTGCTCTAAGATGAAGCTCTGGCAGGGTGGATCACCCGGATCCATGATGACAGTGCCGTCTCCACCCCGGAGCGGCTGACCATCCTCACGGTAGAGTATGCTGCTGGCAAGCTTGCTGTAAACAAAAGCGTTTGGATCTGTCCATAACGGTCGAGACTCATCCAAACTGTTCGAAGCACGCGGTGGGAATTCGATCATGTACCCCATATCGGTGGTATTGAAATAGCACAATACATGAAAGTCCGACTCGCGCATCCGGCGGCAATAGTCGTTCATTTTGCGCTTTGACGTGAGCTTTCTGTCGTACAAACTCATCCATTCTGTATCCTCAGAAACGGGTGGCAAATACATTCCATACCAGGGAAAATCAAAACTGGCCAGCCAATTGACTCTATAGGCCATTTTCTTGAACTTGTCCGCGTCCAGGTCCCCTGTAAATGCGGAATAGGCCGCCGTGCCCGCTACTTCGTGCGTTTTGGGATTGGGCGGATCAAAGTAATCCGGATATCGCTTTACCACCCAGGCCATCGCCGCGCGCCAATCACCTTCGTGTGCGATCAGGTCCATGGCGAAGCGGACGGGGTTTCCCTTGCTGAATCTGTTGTCGAGCCTGGAGAATGTAATTGAGCCTTTCCCATCGGTCTTCAGTCTCAAGTCTAGCAGGGTGTCTTCTGGAGACAACGCCAGGCTCACACCGGCATCATTCCTTTCTTCGATAATCGTGGCGATGGGAACCGAAAATCCTGCGCCTGTCGAGAAATAACCTCCATACAACAAATGCATCTCGCGAAAGGGTTGGGGGACCGTCGGATCCGTCCAAGCCATGCCGGAAGAATCCATCTTCTCGACGATCTTTGAGGAGAAGTTATCGCCCCAGGCGGTCCAGAACTTTGCCGATCTCACTTCCGGCCATTCCAGGTGTGTCTCGATAGCCGTGCTCCAGGGTTCCGTGTCGCTGAACGGAGGCCACGGTAGTCTAGTGGTCCCCGATTCAACGTCGACCTCCCACCGAACACTGTCGCATGTGGGTAGAAACCGTTCCGCCAGGCTCGCGGTACGGAATCCTCGCTGAAAAGAGAAAGGTTTCCTGAATTCCACACCACCATTGGGCAATTTCGCCGACGTCACCTCGCCATTCAACTCGCAATCCGATAGAGCGCTGTGACCTTGCAATTCATGATGTATTTTCTTGCCAGTTAGAGTGACACCGATGATGTTTCCTTGGTTTGATATCTCCACTGCGATACCGCCCCCAATGACGGTGTAGCTCTTCTCGGCCGTGGGCTCGGGTTGAGGAGCCTGCGAACTCGTTTCCGGCGCCTGGGGTGTAGAATTGACGGCGGGAGCGGATGCGGAAGCAAGCGCACCCCCAACAACCCCCATGAACTCTCTTCTCCGAATCTTCATAGTTCACTTCCTTCTAAAGATTTGTGCCGCTAACCTTACCACAGCGGACGGTCTACTTTTAGCACTCGCGATTGTATTGCGGCTGGCTGCCATGGAACCAAAACGCTTTTTGGGGTTCGACAGCTTCGCTGGCAACTGGCTGCCTCGCTGTGGATCGCTGTTGTCTACCTTGGTACAGTCCATCCCATACGAGTACAATTCTCCCCAGCGCTTTTTCTTCAACTCCCCCGGGGTCGGATGGCGTTCTCAAATCCGGAGTCCGGAGAGTGGTGAATGTTTCGGTGGCTTTGCGCCCACACTCGACTTGGTGAGTTTTTCTTTGCCACCGGGGAGGCTTACTTCTGTTTTCTGCTCGCCCTCCGACCCGCAGAAGGAGCGGGTGCTTTCGACGAAACAGGGGTAAAATCTCCGGAAGGCGTTAGGGCTGCGGTTGCTGGCTTGGAGAAGTACCGGGAGAGATTTATTGAATGGCCTCCTGACAGCACCGACCCGGGCCTCTATCGTTCCGAGGAGGATCACCTCGGACCGTTACGGGAATACGTGCGAAAGAATTATCATCTCGTGAAGCTTCTTGAGAGTCCTACAGGGGATGCATTCGTAGAGATTAGGGAGAGAAATCACCGAAAAAACGGGCGGGCGCCGATGGGCTTAGGGACGATTGAATTTTTTAATTTCAAACCGTAAGAACCAGAGAGAATCACGCTTAGGGACGGACATGAAAAAGCTCATCAATGATCCAAGAAAGGTTGCGCTTGAAGCCATCGAAGGTTTGGCGTTAGCTTTCCCCCAATACCTTCGAGTGGTGAACGGGCGCCAAGCCGTGGTGCGCACGGAGGCTCCCATTTCAGGAAAGGTAGCTGTTTTGACGGGCGGTGGTAGTGGGCACGAGCCGATGTTTGCCAGCTATGTTGGACGAGGGATGGCTGATGCCAGTGTCGCAGGCAACGTGTTCTCATCGCCTCCCCCGCCACCGATCTACGAGACCGCCAAACTTGCTCATAGCGGCGCGGGAGTCTTGTTCATATACGGCAACTATTCCGGGGATATCCTTAATTTCGAAATAGCTGCCGAGATGCTTCAGGACGACAACATTTCCGTAGCTACGGTGCGTGTCGCAGACGATGTTGCCTCTGCTCCCCCTGAGCGGAAAGGAGAACGGCGGGGTATAGCGGGCGACCTCTTTGTGATTAAGGTTGCGGGAGCCCGAGCCGAAGAAGGTGGAACGCTTCAAGAAGTCGCGGCCGCCGGAGAAGAGGCCAATGAAAACACCCGTAGTATGGGAGTTGCCCTGAGTTCGTGCATCATTCCTGCCTCGGGCCGCCCCATTTTTGACCTGCCCGAAGACGAGATGGAGGTTGGAATGGGATTACACGGTGAACCCGGCGTGCAGCGCGGTCCGATCCTCACAGCCGACGAGCTTGCCGCGGAGATTCTCTCTCGAATTCTGGCGGATCTTCCCTATAGATCCGGCGGTGAGGTGGCTGTTCTTGTGAACGGATTAGGCGCAACTCCGCTATCGGAGCTCTTCATTGTGTTCCGTGCTGTCAGCCGATTACTGAAGGATGCCGGTTTGTTGGCTGTCAGTTCTTATGTCGGGAACTATGCCAGCTCATTAGATATGGCCGGATGCTCGGTTACTTTGATGCGTTTAGATCCCGAACTCAAGCGGTTGCTTCTTGCGCCTGCCGAATGCCCGGCGCTCGTACAGGTATAGTCCATGCCTGACACTGGAATCGATGCGCATGATTTCCGCGAAATGATGGTTTTTGTGGCGGGAAGAATAACGGCAGAAGAGGCACATCTCAATTCACTCGACGCTGCAGTTGGCGATGGTGATCACGGCATCACCATGCAGCTTGGGTTCGAAGCCGTGGCGCGCAAACTCGGTGAACTTGACATGCAGACAGGTATCGACAACCTGCTCGTTGAAGCCGGCATGGCCTTCATGGCTGCCACAGGAGGAGCAAGTGGCGTGGTGTTCGGGAAAATGTTCATGGCCGGCGGCCGCTCGCTGAAGGGTCTCCGGCAATTTGGTCCCCCGGAGTTTAAGTCTCTCTTAAAAGCCATGGAATTGTCTGTCTCGAGCGCGGGCAAGGTAAAACCCGGCGACAAGACAGTCCTTGATGCCGTTGCGAGTGCGTTTCAGTCAATCGCAGACTCCGAAGCCTCACTTTTGGAGGTCTTCACGAAAGCTGCGACCGCTTCCGAGGCCGCCCAGGGGACGGCAAACATGCTCTGCCGTGTGGGTCGCGCGAGTCGCCTGGGAGATCGGGCGCTCGGCCATCCTGACCCGGGCGCTGTCTCCTTTTCGATAATATTGCGCGCAATGGCGGACTGGCTGGCTGCGCGGCAGGGGAGCGTAGTCTGGTATGCCAATTAAGCGGTTCGGCAAGCGCCAGGACAATCCGTTAAATCAACCTACCAGATTATGCGCGGCCTCTTGCACCGAGCGGTTGCTGTGAACCACCTGTTTCAAGGCACAAATCATTGCGCTTGTATTATCGCTCTGCCAAACATTGCGGCCAAAGGTTATGCCCGCGGCCCCCGCCTGAACGACGTCATAGGCCATGCGCAACACCTCAGCCTCTGTCTCCAGCCGGGGTCCTCCGGCAGCCACCACGAGCGCAGGAGCGGCCTTTTCAACGACCTCAGCAAACGTTTCGGAGGAGCCAGTGTAGAAGGTCTTGACGATATCCACGCCCAGCTCCATAGCCAGGCGGGCCGCATAGGCCACCCGTTCCAGCGAGTAACGTTCGTCAGGCGGAATGAGTCCCCCATTGGGATAGGCATGGGCGATAACCGGCATTGCTACCCTCTCGGCTTCACGGACCAGAGCCGCCAGGTTTGCCAGAATTTGGGGCTGGTGCGGGCCGCCAATCGTCACCGCCATCGCGATGGCATCCGCGCCCAACCTCAGGGCGTCTTCCACCGGGCTTATCCAGACATCTTGCTCCGGGTGGAAAGGGGACAGCGTGGAACACTTCAAGATTAAAGCCACGCGCCCGGCATAAGGACGAAAGCAGTGCTCCGCCGTCCCTTTCATCAACATGATTGCATCAGGGCCGCCCCTAGCGACTTGCTCGACAACCTGGCGTATGTTCTCTAACCCCTTGAGTAAGCCGTAACTCGGCGCATGGTCCAGCGCCACCGTAAGAATGCGCCCTGACTCAGGGTTCTTCAGCCGTTCCAAACGGATGACTTTCCCGAGTGTGCTCATGAAGATCCTCCTTTTCCCTCACGGACGTATCGTTGCAAGTGTTAGGTTCTTCCGCTCGCCCGGGTTCCTTCGGGATTCCCAGGAATACTACTTGAATGGCCAAATTTGCCGCGTCCAGTGTGGCTTCGCCTCAACGTCAAAGTGGCGATGCGCCTCTGCCCGTACAATCGGCAAGGCCTCCTCTGCGGCCTCGTAGTCCTTGCCGATCGCTTCGTAAAAGTCCCCACCGGTAGAGAATCCACTAGAGCCAAGGACATCAAGTACACGTTGAACGGCTTCGACGGACTTTGCAGAGACGATATACGCTCCTGTCGAAGCAACCTCCCGGAGACTCCAAGATAGAGCCTTAGACCTCTCTGGCGCCTCCGGTGGAACCACCTGCCTTCAAGTCTCTAGCGAGTGAAGCTCCAACCCACGACTAAACTTGATTTCAGCGAGCTTTCCAATTATCGAAGCGTATGCGTCCCTTTTAGATAGCGACCACTGTTCTTTCCGACATCGCCTGAGCGTGAAGTGTGCTCCAAGATAACTCGTCAAGAACACCGCGACGATGCCAGCTATGAGTGGTGCGCCCAAGACCTTGATTATTTCCAGCCCCATGTCTGCCTGCGTTTTCTCCGCCACGGGTTCAGGATGCGGGATCGCGGAAAGTTCGAAAGGAGGATAGCGCGGTTAAGGGTCCGCGGCAAGGCTGGCGGTTGTGGAAGAGTTGTCTGCGACTGCCATGGGGGAATGTTGAAGCGCGTGACAACTACGCCAGATTCGGGAAGAACACGTTTGATCCTCCCAACTTGTGATCCTGAGCTAACCTATAGCGGTCCGACGGAACCGTCAAAAGTTAATGCGTGCATTCAAGCTGATTTTGCGGTTTCCGTAGGACCAAGGCTGGATGTAATCCTCTCGCGTGGCGTTGTAGATCCCTACGGTGGAAGGGGAAGACAGGTTCACCGGGGGCGACGGGGTGAACGTGGGGTGGTTCCAGGGATTGGCGATTTGCGCCGAGACTTCCAGGTTGGTGTGCTCCCGGTGGCCCAATGGAAACTGTTTCCCCACCGCCAGGTTCCAGGTATTCGTCCCAGGTCCTTCAATGATGTTGGGGGAGGAATTGCCCAAACGACCCACGTTTTGGGGAGTGCTCAGAGGGCAGCCTGCGCTCAAAAGATTCGTCTGGCCATCAATGGTACTTCCTCCCGGGCACTCGAATGCCGCGATATTGAAAAACGGAGCAGTAAGCCCATTGCGTTGGCTTCGAGGGAAATTGCCGTTGGCGATGCGATCCGGAAGCTGCTCTCCCACCCCGGGACTCATGCCGGACGGATCGACGCCGGTGTAGTAGGGAGCAAGCCACATCCCGGTTTGGAAGACCGCCGCCCCGGTCAGCCGCCATCCTCCCAAGACGCCATTCACGATCTTATTGGTGTTGCGCAAATAGGCTTCGCCGCGCCCCACGGGTAAAGTCCACACCCACCTGAAAAGCGCCTGTTGATGATACTGGAGATTGCAGTTGCTTTTAAAGCGGCTGCGAAAATAGTATCCCCCGGACCCGATCGGCGGAACAGACGGAGTATCCGTGTCATTCGTTTGCGTCACGTCCCCCAAGCATTTCTCCCATGTCCACGACCCGTCGAAGAGGAGGCCGTGAGAGGTTGGGTGTTTGACCTCGGTCTGGAAACCGCTCACGCGCTGGAACCCGCCGTTCTGGATAATGTAAATTTCATAAGCGTTGGGAATGGGACGCCGACTTTGCGCGAACGGCTGATTACTGGGCAGAGGCTGGTTGTAATCGGACGAATACATCAGCCCCGTCTCGAAATCGCCAAAATAGGTTCCGCGGATTCCCCAGTCCCGCCACTGGCGTTCCAAGGTCAGGTTGTATTCCTGTACCATCGTGGCTTTGAGGTTGGGATTGACGGTGGCATACGATATGGTTGCCGGGCTCAGGGTGGCAGCGGGCCCGAGCCCAGCAAAAGGGTTAGGAAAGGCGATGGTGGGCGCCGGAATTCCATTCGCCAATGTCTGAGTCGCGCTCTGGCTGCCCACGAAGGCCGCCGAACTGGGTCCGCCAAAGAAATTGTTGACCCCATTGTAGTTGTTCGAATTATTGTAGTTGACCGCGTTGTAGCGGTAAACGCCGTAGCCACCCCTGACCACAGTGTTCTCCTTGCCACGAGGCCGCCAAGCGAAGCCCAACCGCGGTGAAAAATCATCATAGGGCGTATTGACTAATGACCGGTTGTTGGCCGGCCAGCCCGCCTGACTGGGGGTCAAAATGGGAACCTGGGCCTGGGGAAAGCTGGGAATAACCAAGTGCAAGGTGTTGGCGCTGGGAACCACCAAGGCTTGTTTGGCGATGTCATACACCGCCGTCTTGTTGTATTTTTCGTAGGCAAACGGCTGGAGGTCGTAACGCAAACCCAACTGAACCGTCAAGTCAGGCCTGATCTTGTACGAGTCCTCCACATAGAGGCCCAACTCGTTCTGAAAAATGTAACCGGACCAACTTCCCAGAGTCCGACTGATCGTGGAAGGTTGGCCCAGCAGGAAGTCCGCGAAATCATAACCGCTCAGCGCCCCGGTAAAGCTGAACGAGGGAGGGCTGGGAGGAATGCTGGAGAAGACGTCGCTGCGGTCGAAAAGCATACCTATCTTCAAGGTGTGATTTCCCTTGAAAATGGAAAAGTTATCGGCCACGCCCTTCACTTGGTCGACATTTTGAGTGAAGCTAAGAGCAGAAATTCCGCTGAAATTGACAAAGCTGAGTCCGGGAAGGCCATCGAGGCCCGTCGCGTTTTGGAGGCCGGCGGCTGATAACACGCTCTGGGTGTCAAAAGGGCTCGAGAAAGCGAGCAGGGTGCGGGAAAATCCAAATCTGAATTCGTTCGTCGCGTGGGGACTCAAGATAAGCGTATCGGTAAGACCCGCGGTGCGGCCCGGAAATAATTGACTCTGGTTAAAATTGTTTGCCAGGCTGAAGCCTACGGAGGGTAGGCTGCCTTGCAAGGCAGTCCTGCCGAACCTTGCAAACAAGGTATGGCGCGGCGAAAAATTGTAATCAACCCTCCCATCCTCCTTGTCCCGTTCATAAGGGTGCAGGGCGTTGATGAAGGTGTTGTTCAGTAGCCCTTGACTCGACGGCACCGACCAAAAATTCTTGACGAAGTATTGGGAAACCGAGCTGATTCGATTGGGAGGAATAACATTACCGGGGAAGGCTTGGGCGGTCAGTGGGTCATTCACTGTAACGGACACTCCCCCGTTGTACTGGTTCACAAACGCGGGATTAATGAGCTGCGAAAAGTCCCCTTCTTGCATGCTGGCCGTGGGGAGACTGAAAGTGGTAATGGGGCTGACCGAAACGGAAAGATTGGCAAACCTAAATTCCTCGAAGCCAAAGTACAAGAACGCCTTGTCCTTTTTGATAGGACCGCCAAGACTCCCGCCAAACGTATGGCCATGAAACAACTGCTTCTGGGGCAAGAAGAATTGGCGCGCCTCTAACGATTTGTCATCATAGAGCTCCCAGGCATCCCCGTGGAATTTGTTCGTTCCCTGCCGCGTGACCATTTCCACCGTGGCGGGGGTTTTGTACTCGGCCGGCGCATTAAACGTCTCGACCTTCTCCTCATCTACAGCTTCGAGCGAAGGAAGTTGCTGGCAGCAAGACTCCGCCGAGCGGATTCCGTCCACGGTAATTCGCACCCCCCCCGGGCCGTTCGGCAGCCCGTCGAAGGAAGCGGCTTCCGCTTTCGGGGCGTCGGCCCCAGGGATCATATAATTAAAGAACGTGTATCCGATGCGCCCGCCCTGGGTCGAGCCCGCTTCAGGAAGTTCGTTTATGACCAAATTCCGCTCTTCACTGGACACCGCCGCGGTTTCCGTCTCAATCAAGGGTGTCCCGCCCTTGACGGTAACAGCCTGGGTCACTGGACCCAGTTCGAGAGTGATGTCAATTCGCATCTTCCTGGAAGCGGTCAGATCGAGGTCGGTCCGCACGTATTTGTTGAAACCAGCCTTTTGCACGGTGACTGTATACAGGCCCGACACAACGTCATTGCACAGATAAGTACCCGAGGAGTTGCTGTGCACAGTTCGCGTAAAACCTGTACTCTGATTCGCCACGGTCACGCTGGCATTCGGGATGACAGCACCACTCGCGTCGGTTATCTGCCCCAAAATGTCGCTCAACACCACCGCCTGCCCAAAAGCGGGCCGCAAGGGCATCGCTAGCCACATGCCCAAGAGCGCTAATACAAATCTGAACGATACGTTCCTGTTGTGGCGCAAAATGTCCTCCCTTGAAATCAGTAACTGGAGGTCCACACCAAAGTCAAGACTATTTGTCGCCTTCGAGTCCGATAAACCAGTGGTCAACCTTAGTGACAACGAGGCTTTGTCAGGTGGATTTTGTTTTGCCAGAGATTTGGCTTGACAGGACAAAATGTCATGATTTAGTTTCTAGATTCATCGAGTGTAACGACATCTATTCCTTGCAGCCGGGGAAGCGAGAGGGCTCCTCCACATGCTTGAGAATCGCTATTCCCCGGGCTTGGAAAGTCCGGGGGGCGTATTTACGAGCATTAAGGTGGCGCTCTTTGGCTTTCTTCTTCCGGCCCATGACAGTGTTCGCGACCGCCCAGTGGAGCATCATTAGCTTTTCGAGATTGAGTCCGTCGGAAAGAGTTAATTGCAGCTTGGAGGTGTCCCCTGCCAAACAAGAACTATTCAAGGAGGAAGTTCCTGGGGAATATCACGGCAGGTTCCACGGGGGCCGCTTTGGCTTCTCTGCCGGCAGGTTACCCCGCGCATGCAGCTAGCGCCGTCGCCGACCCACCTTACCCCTCGACGATGGTGTCGTACCCGCTGTTTTCCGCGAGCGGCAATTTGCCGCTCCAAAACGTCAAGATCATCACCACTGATGTAATCCCGAAACGTTACGAGGAAGAATTGCAGAGTTATTCACCCTCCCTCAAATTGCAGCACTGCCGAAGCTTGGAGGAATTTCACCGCGAAGTGGTGGACGCGAACGTTATCTTTGCAGAATTAACGCGCCAGGACTTTGCCGGGGCGAAGCAATTACGCTGGATCCAAGCGCGTTCGGCGGGGGTAGAGGAATATGTTGCCTGGCCAGAGCTTGTGGAAAGCCCCGTAGTCCTCACAAATATGCAGCGGATCTATGCTCCAGGGATTTCAGAGACAGCGATTGCATATATCCTGACTCTTGCCCATGGCTTGAATAAGTACGCGCTCCAGACAAGCCAGCGTGTCTGGAAACAGGTAGACGCCGAATTCATGCACGCCCTGTCAGCGCGCCGCTTTGCCGACAATGGTGATGAAACCTTGCACGACAATCTACAGGAGGTGAGCGGGTTTACTTTGGGAACAGTAGGACTCGGTGGCATCGGGACCGACATTGCCTATCGCGCTCATTACGGATTTGGCATGAAGATTCTATCCGTCGATCCGAAACCCTTGCCGAAGCCTGCTTTCGTCGAACGGCTTCATTCGGTGGATTGGTTGCCGAAGATGGTTCCACAAGTTGATGTCCTGGTTTGCTGCGCACCGCACACCAAAGAATCGTTCCACATGCTGAATGAATCCGTTTTTCACGCAATGAAGCCAACCGCTTACTTCATCAACGTTTCGCGAGGCCCTTTAGTGGACACACCGGCCCTGGTTCGCGCTCTGAAGGAAGGCTGGATTGCGGGCGCGGGTCTCGACGTCACGGACCCCGAACCCTTGCCACCGGACCATCCTCTATGGACCGCCGGCAACATCATTATTACTGCGCATACCTCTGGCCGCTCCGACGCATCGATAGATCGCGCTCTGGACCTTTTCTGCGAAAACGTCCGTCGGTATGTTAACGGCCTGCCGTTGTTGAACGTGGTGGACAAACGACGGGGATATTAGTCGATCGCAAGGCGCGGCCACATCGTCCGCCTCTTCATCACGCGCTCCCTATAAGTGACCTGAAATGAAGATTCCAGGCTTCCGGTGGGTCATCGCCCTATTGCTGTTCACTGAGACCTTACTCGCCTACTTGGACCTTCAGGAGATGTCGGTCCTTGCGCCGACGCTCGCCAAAACGATTGGGATGACCAATTCCCAGTACGCATTCGTAGCGCAGGGATTTCTGGTGTCGTACACGGTCGCCTTTCTTCTGGGCGGATTGGTGATTGACAAGTTAGGAGTTCGTTGGGGTCTCGGCGCGAGCATCTTCTGCTGGTCCGTCGCCAACGCTCTGCACGCGCTGGCCAATACTCCCAATGAGCTGGCCGTTTGCCGCTTCCTGCTCGGACTGGCTTATCCCGCGGCCTTTGTCGCGGCAGCGCGAGCCGTCTCTGAGTGGTACCCCGCCCAAGAGCGCGCCCTTGTTTATGGAATTTCGGTGAGCGGAGCCACGTTTGGGGCCATTGTGGCGTTTCCGTTGGTGGCTTGGATGACCGCCCACTGGACCTGGCGTGCTCCGTTTCTGATTACTGGCGTCGGCGGCATCCTCTTGAGCCCAGTCTGGCTGATGGCCTATCGCCCACCTGAGGACCACCCGTGGATTACCGAGAAGGAGCGTCAATACGTCAAATCGGTCAGCCCCGGCGAAAAGCTGGAGGCAGGATGGCGCTGGACGTCACTCTTGAAAACCAGACCCTTCTGGGCCGTGGGAATCGGCAGGTTCATCAGCGACAGCGTCTGGATTTTCTATGTGATCTGGTTTGCCAAATTCTTGACGGACGCCCAAGGATTATCCCTCCAGCAGATGGGGAAGGTCGGTTGGATCCCTTTCTTATTCGCCGACGTGGGCTTTATTGGCGGGGGTTGGCTGTCGGGAAGACTGATAAGGGGCGGAATGGCATCTCGCCGAGCCCGGATCACGGTACTGACCGGCGCCACGCTGGTGCGCGCGTTCACCTTCATCCTGGTCGCCCGATATTCCACACCCGTTTTGCTTTTCCTGGTCGGCATTTTCGTCCTGAGTACCACGGCCTGGCAGGTGAATTTGAGCGTGTTGTTGGTAGACTCGTATGATCCTCGTGTCTTGTCCACGGCCTCGGGATTCACCACGAGTTTCGGAACCTTCAGCACCATATTGTTTACCGCGGCCGTCGGATGGCTCCTCCTACACTATGCCTACCGGCCGGTGTTTGTTCTGCTTTCGGTGTTGAGTGTGGCCAGCTATGTCGCCGTCCTGCTCATTTTGGGGGGAACGGGCGCGGCCAGAACTTCCAGCGAGGGTGGACTGGCAAGTTGATGAATAGGGACGAAGAGGTAGCTTTGCGCTGTCATCCGGCATTGAAAATAATAGAGATAGGGCGGGGTAGACCCGCGGCAACGCGGCGGCGGGCGACTTTCTCATCAGCCTGTTGGGAGCTCAAATCCTGAGTATGACTCCTATTAAAGTTGTGGTGATCGACAAACCCGGCGCAAGCCATCTTAAGGTGCTTGATACATTGCCGGTCTCCATCGAAGTGGTAGTGTCGAATCAGCTCGACTTCTTGCGGGAATCGGTGCAAGACGCCGACGCCATCCTGAACGGCTTTCCCGACGGCCATCTGCTTCGCGACATACTCACCTGCGCGGACCGTTTGCGTTGGGTGCATTCGCTTTCAGATGGCGTGGAAAAGATTCTGTTTCCAGAGTTAGTCGCGAGTCCTGCGATACTGACGAACGCCCGAGGCGTGTTCAAGCGGTCTCTGGCGGAGTTCGTGATCGGGGCGGTACTTTATTTCGCCAAGGATTTTCGCCGCGTGGTTCGAAGTCAGCAGGCGGGCGTGTGGCACCCGTTCGAGATGGAAGAAGCCCATGGCAAGGTGATGGGGATCGTGGGCTACGGTGAGACCGGGCAGGCCTGCGCCGAGAGGGCTCGCCCCTTGGGGATGAAGATTTTGGGGCTGCGGCGAAGGCCGGAGCTGTCCAACGAAGATCCTTGGCTCGAAGCCGTAATGGGCCCTAACGACCTTCACGGCCTTCTGGCGCAGTCCGATTATGTCGTGCTTGCGGCGCCCGCTACGCCCCAGACTCGGAGGCTGATCGGAAAGGCCGAGTTTGCGGCCATGAAAGCCTCGGCGGTTTTCATCAATGTCGGCAGAGGCTCGTCTGTCGATGAGGCCGCGATGATTGAGGCCCTCGAACATGGACGCATCCGGGGGGCAGCCCTGGATGTTTACGAGACGGAGCCGCTCCCCGCCGGTCACCCTTTTTACCGTCTGGAAAATGTTTTGTTATCGCCGCATTGCGCCGATCACACTCCCGGCTTCTATGAAAGGGACGTGGAATTCTTCACCTTAAACTTGCAGAGGTTTTTGAAGGGTGAGCCGCTGAGGAATGTTGTCGACAAGCAGGCAGGCTACTAATCGTTTTCAGAGGGAATTGATGGTAGGGTCCCTTTGACGTCATAAACCACATTGAGCGCCCCCATCAGGCTCAAGAGCCCGCTGGAAGCGGCCCACGTGGTCTCTAATAATCCAATGGAAATGAAGCCGGTCCGACCCTCAGTCAAGCTGAGAACGATTGCAAGAACCAATTCCTGCCGCTAGCCCAATACTTTTCGCATCGACGCGGCGCCAGAGTGGGCTAGTTACCGTTGAAACCAGCCTTGATGGAGTGCGGCAGCAGCGACCGCCTTCCGCCTGCGGCTCATGCTGTGCAGGTGCAGGGGGGCGGTGAAAGTAAGGCGGTCGCTGCCGCAATCGCAATCCGAAGCGCTTCGCGCAAGACGAAATGAAAACACTCGATAAGTGGTGCAGCATCGAGGGGGGGCTACAAGTGCCGAAAACATCTACTTTAGAGGCGGTGGCGAAGGCAGTAGAATCGAGAGAGACACCGTGCCCGTTTCCTCCGACGGTTGCTTAGCGGGTGATTCATTTTTACGCTTTGCAAGCCCGGATTCGCCATTGTTACATGTCATAAGATCCCACGCGAATCACCTCCGGCGGACGCTTAGACAGTAGAAACAAAGAACTTAGTGCACGCGTCGGACATTTGGTCATCATCGTGCCACACCAGAAGGGAGACCCCGACTTTACAGGGAGGAGGGTTCTTTTTTATGCCTCAGCCGAATTTGAATCAGGGGCACGATTTGCCGGCAGAACATCCCGAGAGTAATGAGGGTGTGTACCTGGATGATCTCGCTGCGGGGGCTGTGGTGGAAATCGAAACGCAACATCACCACTACACACTCGTTAAGCATGCGGACACGCACGTGCGTGTTTCAGGTCATCCCTCATTTTGTCCGGAACCCGTCGAGATGGAAATGGAAGGATCAATCGGAAGCGGGTCATTGTTAATGCCCAATCCCGGTTTCATCGGACGGGGCATGTACCTGGTACTGAAGCATCCCGTCTTCGACCGGATCACCACTTCACGCATCCGCGAGATCCACGTACTGAGCTAGCCATCAAACCAGGCAACCACCGCAAATTTCAGGATGGCGAAATTGTCACTTCCAATCTGAAGGAGTTCGATCCAATAGGGTAAATTACTGACCTGAGCAAGAAAATCACTGTAGATTTGGTCGACACTGCGACATTCAGGAACGCTACCTATCGAGCCGCTGTCCGACCCGCGCTTCGACCCACAGGCTTATTCTTCCGGGGCGTGTAATATTGAACAAGAGAAAGTGCCTATGGCTGCGGTGCGTGGCAGCGTGTAACCGCAAGCTGGAATTGAGCTTAGCAAGTCTGTGGGGCGGATGGAACTCGCAATGCACAGGGGGTAATGCGTTACCTTAGCCGGTAATACGGAATGACCTTTGTAAAGGAAAGGGCTCGAAAATATGACACACGGAAAGAGGCGATTCAAATGAAGAGACTTCTTGGTGTCGTGGCCATGTGTTTGTTGTTGTGGTCTGTCTGGGGCAGTCAACTATGCGCAGCGAGCCAGAATGAGAATAGCGGGGCGGAAGATGCGAGGCGGGAAAGACATAACTGTTGGCCCGGCCGAGCCTCGTTCGGGTCGCGATGTTGCTCAGATCCCAGAGGAGCAAGCCGAGCCAGAAGAAGGCATGCTTCGAGATCAGCACGAATCGAAAAGGGAAGATCGAGTGTGATATGCTAAGTTATCGATATTATGTGAACACGCAACACCGTTCGGATCAATGTTCGCAGCCGTGCGGTGGCCGCACAAGATGGCATTTGTTATCCCGCCATTGAGAACCATGGGATCATCGGCAATTTGCGAACTGCCGCCCTGGTAGCAATGGATGGGTCAATTGACTGGCTCTGCCTTCCCCGTTTTGATTCTCCGAGCGTATTTGGCGCCCTTCTCGACCATGCCAAGGGCGGCCGATTCCGCATCTTTCCCCGCCGGAGGTGATTTTACTGGGCAGCAGTATTACTGGCCCTCCACCAACGTGCTTGTCACCCGGTTCCGTTCCTCCGACAGAGCGGCTGAGATCACCGATTTCATGCCCATGGGGGATTCGAAGCAACGGGACGCTGGCACGCTGATCCGGCGCGTCCAAGCAGTGCGCGGTTCCGTGATTTTTCAGTTGGAATGCCGGCCGGCGTTTAACTATGGCCGCGACTCGCACCAGGTAGAGCTTGGTTCCACAGGCGCGATATTCCGCTCCGAATCGCTAAGCCTGGCAATTTCTTCCCCTATTCTGCTGCGCGAGGCGGGCGGTGGAGTGGCGGCGCAATTCACCCTGAACGAGGGTGAATCGCAAACCTTTCTCCTGCAATTAGGCGCGCCCGGCGATAATCCCGCTCGCGCTCTCGCCGCGGCGGAGTCCGAAGCCTTGCTAGCCCAAACCGTGGACTATTGGCTCCATTGGATAGCGAAGTGCAATTACGCCGGGCGCTGGCGCGAGATGGTCCATCGCTCCGCCCTGACGCTTGAACTGCTCGTTTACGAACCCACGGGGGCCATCGTTGCCGCTCCCACGACCAGTCTGCCGGAGCGGATGGGAGGGCAGCGGAACTGGGACTACCGCTGCAGTTGGATCCGCGATTCCGCTTTCACGGTCTATGCGCTTTTGCGGGTGGGGTTGACCGACGAAGCGGACCGCTTTATGGGCTGGTTGGAGTCACTCTGCGAACAGGCAGCCCAGTCGAGCGGATCGCTGCAAACGCTGTATGGAATCGATGGGCGGAACACCCTGAAGGAGGAAACCCTCGCGCATTGGGAAGGTTACCAGCAGTCGCGACCGGTTCGGATCGGGAACGCCGCCTACCAGCAGGTCCAGATGGACATCTTTGGCGAGATGATGGACGCGGTATACCTCTACAACAAATATGGCAGCCCGATTTCTTTCGACCTGTGGCAAGACTTGAGACGGCTGGCGGACTGGGTGTGCGACAACTGGCAGAACCGCGACAATGGAATATGGGAAGTGAGAAGCGGCCCCCAACACTTCGTTTATTCCAAGATGATGTGCTGGGTTGCTCTCGACCGGGCGATTCGCTTGGCGACCAAGCGTTCCTTTCCGGCCGACATCCAACGGTGGGCGAAGACCCGGGACCGAATCTACGAACAGGTGTTACGCAAAGGATGGAACCCAAGGCGCGGGGCATTCGTTCAGCATTATGGCGGGACCACGCTGGACGCATCCTGTCTCACCATGCCACTCGTATTTTTTATGTCCCCGACAGACCCCAAGATGACGCAGACGCTCGACGCCATCTGCCGGCCACTCTCCAAAGGGGGCTTAATGTCTGACGGCGGCGTTTATCGTTATGATTCGAGCAAAGCCGAGGATGGCTTGAGGGGGGGCGAGGGGACATTTAACATGTGCGGCTTTTGGCTAATCGAGGCTTTGACGCGGGCGGGAAGAACGGACCCAGTCCGCCTCGACCAAGCGCGCGTGCTCTTTGAGAAGATGCTGGGCGAGGCTAATCACCTTGGCCTTTACTCCGAAGAAGCAGGTTTGCGGGGCGAAGCGCTGGGTAACTTCCCTCAGGCCTTCGCGCACTTGAGCCTTATCAGCGCAGCGGTGAATCTAGACCGGGTCCTCGATGGCCAGGAGCGCCTAGGAAAGTAGTACCTTGCCGCAACCCGGAAACGAAGCTTGCGATATTGACCAGCCCTGGGATTTTTCCTTGTGCCCGTTGGGGAAAATCGGGGAAAGGCACCATGTTTCATGGGTTCTCGCGAGGTAATCGCGCCATGAGCGGACACGGTATCAGAAAAGGTGGTGCCTGGAACGTGTGAAAAAATCGATTTTGGGCATGTTATTCACAATGTAACCCATTGAAAAATCATAATGTTAAAGTCGGCAAAGTCGATTTTTTCACACGTTCCTGTCCCCGGTTTTCCCGGTTTTCTACCATGCAGACCTCCTTTAGCATCTAGCCCAGCATCCCTCGGGTCGAACCTGCGCGGCTTCGGGGCTCATTTACAGTGGATTTCGACCTTGGATGATTCTGATCAGTACAGCGATGACCGCCAGAACCAGCAAGATGTGCACGTAGGCGCCTAGGGCATGAAAGGTAACCACGCCCAGGAGCCAACAGACAAAAAGAATCGCTGCGATTGTCCAAAGCATTGCACACTCCTTTTCAGGATGAATTTCAGATACCCTCTTCCCGGAGCCTCACTGCACTTTCCCCAGAACGCTCTCCTCCGCGGAAACGCAGCATTTTCCCGAATGGTCTTTAGCAATCCGTCCGCCACCAGCGTCATCCCTCGTGAATTGTTCGAGTTATGAGGGAGGTGGGCGGAAGAATGACGCTTGAAGAAAGGAACAAATCTCCTTGGCCAAAGTAGTTTTTACCTGTCCTTGCCAAAAACTCGATTGACCACAAATCTCCCAGACTGCCCGCGGCGGCGGCGGCTTTCACGGCCATGAGGAAGGGAGAGATTCGCGGTTTCCTCTGCGAGAACTATCATGGCGAGGCAATCTGGGTAACTCAGTCGGTCTGGGAGCGATTTGTCACCGAGCCAAAGACACAGCAAAGCACAAGCGCAATTCCAGTTATTGGTCCACTCGCACAGCTCCTCCAAAAACACCGAGAGGCGGCTGGCAACCCGCAGGCCGGGTTTATCTTTCAATCTCGGAATTACAAACACAAAGTCGTGCCCCTTGCCCCGAATTCGCTACTCAAGTGGCACATCAAACCGAAGCTGCTTGAGGCGAAAATTGTTTGGCGAGGCTGGCATGCCTTCAGGCGCGGTCTGGCGACGAATCTTTATCGCCTTGGCGTTCCGGACAAGACCATCCAAGCAATCCTCCGGCGCTCGAATCTCTCAACCACCATGAACAGTTATGTCGAATCTGTGTCTACGGACGCAGTGGCCGCCATGCGCACCTCCGAAGCAGCGTGCCGCAAAAATGCACCCCGGCGCGTTCCGCGGAAGCCTCAAATTCGGCGGACGCAGGTAGAACAATGCGCCTCTAATGCACCCCAACTCAAGGTAGGTTGATTTCAATCACCCCTAAGTCGCAGAAAACAAATCAGAAAGTGGTAGGCCTGGAGGGATTCGAACCCCCGACCCACGGTTTAGGAATTCTTTTTCCGATACTGATTCTAAAACAGATCAACAAGTTAGCTCGGCAAATTCCGAACAAATCCGGCAAATTTTGCAACCTGGGCGCAACCAGGATTCTGACGAAGACAAGTCCAATCCGACCGAAAACAAAGATCCGGAAAGGGGCGAATCATGAACCTCTTCGCCCCAAACTCTCCCATGCCTTCGCAGGACTACCGAGACTCCTGGTCGCGGTTCCCGTCAAAGCAGTACTCTCGGGCATGGGAATCACAAAACGCAAAATCAGGAAGCTGGATGCCATCGCTCGTGCCAACCATCCCGAAGGACACAGGGTACAACGCACTTACAGCGCCCGACCCTTCGTTCTTTGTGGGATCCCCGTCCGCCGGCCACACCAGCATTCACTAGAATATTCCCGGCAGAACGGCAGATTCCGGCTCCGCGTTATCGGCCACCCAGATTACGGCCTTCCATTCGGCCAGGGTCAACATCGGTCAACGGGCCTTCTCCAGGCAGGCTGCTTCCCAGGCCAAATCAGCTTGATTTGCCACCAATCAGCTCGGAATCACGGGTGAAACGGGGATTTCGCGTGGAATCGTATGCCGTTACCCGCGATTGATCCCCTGGAGTGCTATGCGATTACAAACTTCCTCGACTTCCGGGGCATTTGGGTGCAAGGGGGGATTTCTCAACGGGTATGAAGCGATACTAATCCCTGGCGTGTCTTTCGCAGGAAATCGTGGACTGGCTCCGCCTCCAGAGATCTTCGTCTCGACGAGGGCCCATCGGATCGGGCGTATTATGTTGACGTGGCTGCACACCGGCCCGAATCTCGCAGATTACCCCTATTCATACTAGGCACGATGGGTACGCTGCCGGATACAGCCCTCCGCGAAGCTACGTCTTTATCAGCCACGCCGGTGCCAACACGGTGACGGCTCGCGAGCTCGTGGAAATTCTCCGGCGCAACGACCTTGATGTCTGGTTCAACAAAGACCATCTGTACCCCGGCGATGTCTGAATGGCCGATCTCGAAAAGGCGATTTCGGATGCCTCTGCGATGTTCGTCTATATCGGATCGCGCACCACGGAGTGCGGGTCTCGCGCGTCGGCATGGAGGTTGATGCCATCCTCCGTCCGCGTGACTTCCCAGCTCCCAATCAGTCGCTCGTCATCGGCAAAGAGCGCGCGTTTGCGGGCGATCAGTTGTTCCATGAGCAAGGCGGTCTCGGGCTTGTCGGCCGTGAGGCGTCGAATCTCGTCGAGATACAGATCGTCGTTGAGCACATCCGCGAAGACCACTGCGTTCCAGGCCGTTAAGGACACCCGTAATGCTTCCCGCGCTCGGTCTTCAGCCGCCTCGCTCGGGAAATCATGAAGTATGGGCACTGCGAAGCGCAGTAACGTGTCGGAAATCTTTCGATCCGGATTCGACCTCGCCGTGCGTCCGTCCATCTCACCCTCAGTGCCCCGAACTCCTGTTTAGGCTGACCTGGATAAACCCGGTCCCGGTCAGCCAAAGACGAATGGGCCGGTTGAAGGGCTGGGGCGATAGCGGTTTGTTTCTTGCAGCGACTTCTGCCTCGTCCAACAACTTGCCCTCCCAGTTTTTGGCCGACCGATCGGTCCGGCTAATCCGGCCGCTCGCGTTTGAGACGGCCTTCCGCAGCCGGTCGAGCGGACTGCGGACCCCTCGACAGCCCATTCAAGACGTGCATGTAGACCTTCGTAGTCTCGACCTCCATGGGTCCGGCGGCTCCTGATCCCGAAGTTCTTAAAGACCCTCGTACTGCCTACGGGAATTAGAGCTTATCTAAACTCTCCGGACAACGCCGCCCAGCGGCTTCGTTCATACGCCCTTTGCGGATTCCAAAGCGGTGCGTCCTGCTTAACTGTTGGAAATCCCCTCACCACGGACAATGTCGATACAGGATCACGCCAGATCACCCAGAGTTTCAGCGAAGGCACTTGGAGTGTGAATCATAGGCGCTCCACTTTGACGGTGACCCGGCTTACCGGAAAGTGGGATACGCCGTGCGAGCCGCTTCGGTTCAGCGAATATCCACCGTGGCGTAATTCAATCGCGCCGGAACCTCAGGTGGCGGGCATTCTTCTCGTCGTGCACCAACGTCCCTTTGGCGATGAGCGAAAAACTCGGATGGCCAGATGATGTCAACCACCAAGTAGGATCCGGCGCAGGCCATGAGCTGAGCTGTCCTACAAATCAGGCTTGGCCGCGCTCAACAGTGACTCGGCTATCTCAAGCCACTCCTGCTCAAGCGGACTTTGGGATGGAGGCTTGTCAGCCCGACGATACCAGTAAGCCGCATTGGAAGGATCTCCCTCCTTGCGGTGTAAGTGGGCGTGGACCCAAGAGCCCGCGGGGCCCTCATCCTGTTGTGCCGATTCGTGGGCCTGCTTCCAACTACCTTTGGCGTCCCACCACAGGCCGGCGAGGGCTAAGCTTAGATTGTCGGGCGGCTCCTCGCGCAGCAGGGATTGGCGGAATTCTTCCAATGTCATAAGTACTAGATTAAACCGGTTCCTCCCAACGATTCAAGGGCGCGGCGCCGACGGAATGCGGCTACATATGTTTTCGGTCCACACAGCTGACCCTCTCCGATCCCACCGGGCCGCAGGGCCGGACACGGCGAGCAAGCGCAACCGAATGTTAAGATCAAGAAGACTCCGGTACGCCCGGCCACTACGATCCAAGGGCAGGTGCTGCAATGAAATTACTTTACCACCTGTGGCGGTATGTCGCGGAGGGTAACAGAAAACCGAACCGTGGGAGCAACTCCCCGGCGTTACGTTCCTGGGACCAGGACAATTCTTAAGAAGAAATGAGTCCGTGTCGGCTGGCCCGCAACGAGACAAAACGCTCGGGTCCACTCGGCCCTATTCCCTCCGGTTCCGTGCCCAGCATCTTAGCTGTGTTCTGGTTTTTGCCTCGCGCCATGATTCGAAGCCAAGCAAAGCGTCAGTGCAAGTGGTGAGTTTCTCCTTTGGAGAGCCTGCTGGTAGCGCATTTAGTCATGGCGAGTCATCTCTTTCCAGCAGCGGTACATAATGCGGATCCACTTGAACGCCAGGGAGCGGACCGCCGCATGGAGATCCCAACCGTGAGAGCGGAGCTGGAGATAGTAGGCCTTAGCCCAGGGAGACCAGAAGCGCGACCGGGCGGTGAACTCGTGAAAGGTCCGGCGCAGAAACTCGGGACAAGCCAGCCGCCAGTGCACCCATTGCGTCTTGCCGCTGCGCACCGTTACCGAAGTGATTCCCGAGAAGCGTTGGATGTCGGCGGCACTCTCATATCGATCACAGCCATCGCCCCAAGGGGAGCCGCCCGCTGCCGGATGGCTCGCTGGTGTTTGGGCTGCAAAATTGGATTTGGATATGAGCCGGCACGGTGTATTCTGCTGTCGCTCAGGATACTCGAGAAGAAGTTCTGGCTAAATCAATTCAATGAATCCCTGCGTGACTGGCACGATTTTTGCGTCCCGAGGGATTGGGGAGTGGGCTTCGATGCAGGATTCTTGCCGCTCTTTGCTGCCGGCACCAAGATTCATGTTCACGAGAATGCTTGCGCTTGCTGGCGCTTTTCTCCTGGGGGGAGTGGCAGTCGCGCAGAATGCGCCGCCTCCGCCGCAACCCATTCTCCTACCCGCAGCCACGACGGGCGCGGGCTGCATCATTCAAAGCGATTTTAGCACCGGACAACCGCACAGGAACTTCGAAACCGTGGTGTTGCAAGGCAACGACCTGGTGCACTACTGGCATGATAATCAGAACGTGAACTACACCTGGCACCGTGGACAAGTGATCACGCACAATGCTACGGGGTACGGTTGCATCATCCAAAGTGACTTCAAAAGTGGCAGTCACGGCAACTTTGAAGTAGTCGTGCCCGAGGGCAGTAATCTGGTGCACTACTCGCACGATAACTCAGACGTCACTTCCCCGTGGCTGCGGGGAAAGGTGATTACCCCACGCTCGACGGGACCAGCAACCATTATCCAGAGCGATTTTCGCAACGGCAGTCACGGGAATTTTGAGGTGGTTGCGCTCGAAAATCGCAACTTGGTGCATTACTGGCACGACAACTCGGACGTTAACTCGGACTGGCACCAGGGGGGAATTATCTCCGCCAATGCGACAGGCCCGGGCACGATCATTCAGAGCGATTTCAAGAGCGGCGATCACGGGGATCTGGAGGTCGTGGTTCCGGAAGGGCGGACCCTGGTTCACTACTACCACGACAGCTCGGATGTGAATTCACCATGGAAACGCGGGCAGACGATTTCCACGATCGCGAGCGGCCCCGCCAGTCTCATCCAAAGCGACTTCAAAAGCGGGGGACACGGCAACTTTGAAGTTCTTGTTCCCGAGGGAACCAATTTGGTGCATCACTTTCACGATAATTCCAACGTGAACAATCCCTGGCAGCAGGGACAAGTCGCCGCCACCGGGGTTGCGGGTTATGCGGGTCTCATCCAGAGCGATTTCGTGAGTGGAGGGCATGGGAACTTCGAGGTCGTGGCGTTTCACAACCAACAGGTATTCCATCACTTCCACGATAACTCTGACGTTAACAAACCCTGGCAACAGGCGCAGCAGCTCACGTTCGCGAGTCGCAGCCAGCGGGTGTGCCAGCTTACAGGAGACTATGATTTCCAGGATGAGCATGCATCGTTTAATCAGACGGACACCCGTTTTCACGTGAAAGGCACCGATTTGGGATATCCGTTTGAACACGACGGGCGTGTGTATTTCCTCTTTGGCGACACCGGTGATCACGGAGAAGACAGCATTGCGGATACGCGGGAATTCACGGGAGAGAACGGCCTGCATCTGGATTTCGTGGCGGACGGCAATACTTTCCGCCCGATCTCGATTCCCAATGTGTCGCTGGGTTTCTTTGAGGTGCCCACGACGGGATTCAGCGCCAATGGCAAGATGTACGTGTTTGTTTGGACCGATCACAGGGACCAGATGAGGGTGGATCCGAATGTCCAGCCGTGCCCCGGGGAGGTGTTTTCAAACCAGGTGGGCCACGCAGCGCTGGCGCGTTCCGATGACAACGGCCGCACCTACAAACTGGCTTACGAGAATCTCGGGAATAAGTTTGTTTATCTCTCTGCGGCGGTTGTTGACAGCGCGACGGTTCCTGGGCTTCCCGAGAAGGGAGGACAAGGACTGTTGTTGTGGGGATCTGGCCAGTGTTATCGGCAAAGCGACGTCTATCTGGCTTACGCTCCTCTGGGCCAAGTGGAATCGAAAAGCGCCATATTGTATTACACGGGAATGAACCCCACCACGCAGCAGCCCGGATGGCTCACTGCCGCGCAAATGGCGCAATTCCGAAACCTCCACGGAGAGGCAACGCAGCCGGCTCGGATGTTCGCGCAGGGTAACAACCCTTGCGTCGGTGAGTTCTCCGTTACTTGGAACCGCAACTTGCGTGAATGGCTGATGCTGTACAACTGCCACGATCTAAACGCCAAAGACGCCTACCAGGACGTCCTCGCGCGAGCCGCGACGACGCCTTGGGGGCCCTGGTCGGAGCCGACCGTGCTCTTTCATCCTGCGGATGACCATGGCTTCTGCCACTTCATTCATCAGGACGATAATTGCGACCCCTTGAAGGATCCGAAGAGCCCGGCGGGGGACAACATCGGTGACGTTTACGCGCCCTATATAATTCCGCGCTACACGGAGGGGGGGCTCCAGAGCACGACGATCTTCTACACGATGTCGACCTGGAACCCCTACGACGTGGTGCTGATGCGCGCGACGCTGGCATTCAAAAGCGCACTTCCCTACGGGCCCGATACCTGTAAGCCGGGCTTTGTCTGGAGAGAAGCCGTGCCGGACGATCACGTCTGCGTTACGCCGCAGACCCGCGATGCGGTGGCCCAGGAGAACTCGCAGGCATCTGCCAATCGTTCCCCCGATGGCGTCGCCTCCGGCCTGGACACTTGCAAGGCAGGATTCGTCTGGCGAGATGCCTTCCCGGGCGACCACGTATGCGTTACGCCCGCGGTGAGAACTCAAAACGCGCTGGACGACGCAGCTGGACCGAGCCGGCGCGTTCAGTTGGAATTCGAAGGGCCTCTACCGCATTCGCCCGTGAGGAAGATCCCCGTGGTGCGCTGATACCTCAGTTCCTGCCACGGATGCGCCCCGGCAATTTGGGCAACAGTAGCAATTTGGAACCAACTTTTAGGAAAATGACCTTATATGTCATGGTCTGTTATTGCAGGCCTGATAGCGCTGTGCCATTGAGTGGCTGATCGTGATGTCGGCACTTTCTGTTGGTCGCGCTAAGGCTCACAGCTTTACCCCGCCGCGAAAGCTCGCGTTTGACCGGCAGCACCTCGCAGTGACGAGGGTGCATAGATTCTTCCGGCACCACATGAGAGCGTTTTCCACATGGGCGCCAGGAACCGCGGTGCAAAGCTTGTCTGTTCGGACATTCCGAAGTCGATGAGGTAAACAATAAACTAATTGACTCGCTCCCGAACAGGATGCTAAAATTCCCGGCCAAGGGTCAATAAATAATTCTAAGTAACAGCTTGTGAATATCTTTGTCGCCTGAAGGGTGAAACGATTCCTGCGGTCGCTTCACTATTTGATAAGTCCGTAGACAAGGTTCAGTAGCTTGGGGCATCAAAGGATGGACTCGTATTCTCATGCCTGAAGAATCCAGAAACGACACAGGCAACAACTCGGCCAGTCCATCGGACTCACGAGGAAGTTTACCCTCCATCTCTCTTCCTAAGGGTGGGGGCGCCATTCGGGGGATTGGCGAGAAATTTGGCGCGAATCCCGTTACTGGCACCGGTTCCCTTAGCGTTCCGATCTTTACGAGTCCCGGCCGATCCGATTTTTCCCCAAAGCTTTCTCTGAATTACGACTCCGGTTCGTCCAACGGTCCCTTCGGGCTAGGCTGGAATCTTTCGGTTCCGTCCATCACCCGAAAGACTGAGAAGGGGCTTCCAGGATACGCCGACGCCGAGGATTCAGACCTTTTTATCCTCTCAGACGCGGAAGATCTCATCCCGGCGCTTGTGCAGAATGGAAGTACGTGGACACAAGATGTCTTTAAACCGTCTAGAAATTCTCAGGGCTATACCGTCAAGCGCTTTCGGCCCAGGGTCGAGGCGGCTTTCGCAAGGATAGAGAGATGGACGAATAACGCGACAGGCTCGAGCTTTTGGAAAACAGTGACCCGTGACAATGTAACCAGCCTCTTCGGCATCTCTGCAGCGGGGCAGATCGCAAATCCTCAAGACAGCTCGCAGGTTTTCCAGTGGCTCCTCGAACAAAGCTACGATTCACACGGCAATGTGGTGGTTTACGAATACAAGGGGGAAAATTCCGACAACGTCGCGCCGGCTGTGTACGAAGCGAACCGCAGTGTGGAGGCAAATCGCTACCTGAAGCGGATTTCGTACGGTGGCCAGACACCTTACTATCCGGACGATACCGCCGCCGTCCCCGTTCCGCTTCCATCCTCCTGGTTTTTCCAGGTGATCTTCGATTACGGAGAACACGACCTCACCACGCCCACGCCGACCGAAGCAAATCTTTGGAGCGCCCGGGCAGACGCCTTCTCCACCTATCGCGCGACGTTTGAGGTGCGCACCTATCGATTGTGCCGTCGCGTCCTCATGTTCCATCAATTTTCGGAACTCGGGACTACCCCCTGTCTCGTACGGTCTACGGATTTTACCTATGCGCCGAATCCGACCGGGGCATACCTTACATCGATCGTCCAGACCGGATACATTCGCAATCCTTCCGACCAGTCTTACAAGATCCTCGATCCCACCACCAGCGCGGTTTTGAGCCCTCTTTCGATGCCTTCCCTTGACCTTGGATACTCGACTCCCGTAATCGACCCGAGCCTGCAATTTGTGGGTTCCGAGAGCACGGAAAATCTGCCAGTCGGCGCAGACGGGACGAGCTATCGGTGGGTCGATCTCGAAAGTAATGGATTAACGGGTGTTTTATCCGAACAAGGCGCAAATTGGTTTTACAAGAGCAATGACAGCAATCTCCCCCGCGATTCGAGTGGTCAGATTGTTCCTGATGATTCGACCGTTGCTGGAACTACCTCAGCCTATTTTGACTCGATTCGGACGGTCGCACCAAAACCCTCTCTCGCAGCCCTTTCGTCAGGCCGCCAGCAACTTCTCGACCTAGCGGGGGACGGTAGAAAGTGTCTCGTGCAGTACGACGAGCCGGTGTCTGGCTTCTACGAGGAAAAAGAGCAAGACGGCTGGCAAAAATTCACGGCATTTCCCTCCCAGCCCAACGTTGACTGGAAGGACCCGAATCTCAGGTTCATCGATCTTGATGGCGACGGTCATGCCGACGTCCTGATTACTGAGAATGATATTTTCACGTGGTATCAATCCAGAGCTCGGGAGGGATTTGGTCCGGCGAATCACGTCGTTAAGCCATTCGATGAGGATCAAGGCCCAGCCCTGATTTTCGCCGATGGGACACAGTCGGTGTATTTGGCGGATTTTTCTGGGGACGGACTTACCGATATTGTGCGGGTCCGCAGCGGTGAAGTCTGCTACTGGCCCAATGTCGGCTACGGAAGATTTGGAGCAAAAATCACGATGGACGGCTCGCCGATCTTCGACCGTCCTGATCAATTCGAGCAGGACCGCATTCGCCTGGCCGACATCGACGGGTCAGGGACCACAGACATCATCTATCTCGGACGCGACAAGACAACATTCTGGTTCAATCAATCCGGAAACAGCTTTAGCAGTGCACAGGAGCTGCCGCAATTCTCCGCGACTGACGACGCTGATTCAGTCGCCGTTCTGGACCTCCTGGGAAACGGGACCGCGTGCATCGCCTGGTCTTCTCCCATGCCGGGTGATGCAGATCGCCCGTTGCGCTATATCGACCTAATGAGTGGCCAAAAGCCCCACTTGTTGATTTCCGTTAAGAACAATCTGGGAGCAGAAGCACAGGTCCAATATGCCGCGTCGACAAAGTTTTACCTGCAGGACCGCATGGCTGGCAAACCGTGGCTCACAAAGCTGCCGTTCCCGGTTCATGTTGTCGAATCTGTTGAAACGCTCGACTACGTCAGCATGACTCAGGTTGTTTCCCGTTATGCCTACCACCACGGCTATTACGACGGTGTCGAGCGCGAATTTCGCGGCTTCGGCATGGTCGAGCAATTCGACACGGTTTCCTATTCGAAGTATTCCGGCACGGGACTGTTCACCCAAACGCCTGGGGTAATTGGCGAAGAGTTTTACCTGCCTGCCGTCCACACGAAGACCTGGTATCACACCGGGGCGTTTTTTGCGCTGGGCAAGATAACACGCCACTTCGAAACGGAGTATTACCAGGGCGATCCTCTGCTCGCCCCGCTGCCCGATACACCTTTGCCCGGCGGACTCACGGGTGAGGAAGTGCGCGAAGCTTGCCGCGCATTGAAAGGCAAGATGCTGCGCCGGGAGATCTACGCCGACGACGGCACCGCGCAAGCCGGAGTCCCCTATCTCGTTACTGAATCAACCTGCCAGCTTCGGCTCCTTCAGCCTCGATTGCATCAGAAATATGCTTCGTTTTACAGCTTTGAGAGCGAGACTATTGCCTGCCATTACGAAAGAAATTCGCTCGACCCCCGCACTGCACACACCATGAATCTGGCGGTCGATCCCTTCGGCAACGTCACCGAGGCCGTTGCCATCGGTTACCCGCGACGCGCGCAGGGTGGGGGACCTCCGTTGCCGCCAGAACAATCAAATCTGCTCATCACTTACACCGAGAACGACGTAGCGAACGTCACAGATCAATCGGCCTGGTACCGGATCGGATTGCCGGTCGAGACCCGCACGTTTGAGGTGACCGGAATCGCGGCTGCGAACCCCAACGGCCAATTTCGGCTGGATGAACTGCAAACCGCTGCTCCAGCTGCCGCGCAGATTTCGTTTGAAGCAGCTCCCAACGGGACTGCCCAAAAACGCCTGATTGGCCGGGCGCGCACCCTGTATCTGAAGGACGACCTGAGTGGTCCGCTTCCCACCGCGACGGTCGAATCACTCGCGCTGCCCTATGAGATTTACAAGATGGCGTTCACGCCCGGACTTCTGAACAACGTCTATTCCACGAAGATCGCCGGCCCCGCGTTGCTGACGACTCTCGCGAACGAGGGCGGATATCAGAACCTTGATGCCGACGGCGTGTGGTGGATCCCCTCCGGACACCTCTTTTTCTCGACGGATCCGAAAGCCCCGAATGCTTCTTTTGCCAAAAGCCATTTCTACCTGCCACAGGGCTTTATCGACCCGTTCGGGAACACCTCAACGGTGCAACATGATCCTTACCTGCTTTCGATTCAACAGACGCAAGACGCTCTTCAAAACATCATGGTCGCCCAGCAGCAGTATCGCGTGATGCAGCCGTGGCTGGTCACCGATCCCAATCAAAACCGCAGCGGATTCCGTTTCGATGCCCTGGGCATGGTCGTGGCCACTGCCGTCATGGGTAAGCAGGGCCAGAACCAGGGCGATGTCCTTGACCTGACGACGCCAGAGGCATCTTCATCGGATGATCCGACCGCGCGGCTCGAATATGATCTTTTCAATTGGATGACGAACAGTTTACCCAATTTCGTTCACATGTTGGCGCGCGAGCTGCACGGAGCGGCAAATCCCCGCTGGCAGGAGTCTTACAGCTATTCAGACGGCCTGGGCCGCGAAATCATGAAGAAAATCCAGGCGGAGCCGGGACTGGCTCCGGCGCGCGATGCCTCGGGCGCCTTGCAACATGATGCCGGGGGTAATCTGATTTTTGCCCAGACGAATACACGCTGGGTGGGTAGTGGGCGTACGGTATTTGATAACAAGGGTAACCCGGTCAAGAAATATGAACCGTTTTTCGACTCGAGTCCGGCCTACGAAGCCGAAAAAGATCTCGCCCAGTGGGGCATCACCCCGATCCTCACCTATGATCCGCTCAGCCGGTTGATCCGCACCGACTTTCCTGACGGGACCCTATCGCGAATCGAGTTCGATCCCTGGCAAACCGTCACGTTCGACCAGAACGACACCGTTCTGGAGAGCCAGTGGCATGCAGTGCGCCAGGCCCTGCCTGCCAGCGACCCGCAACGCGACGCCGATAACAAGGCGGTACCCCACGCGAACACGCCCTCGATCGCGCAACTCGATACCCTCGGCCGCACGTTTTTGACCATCGCGGACAACGGCGCCGCCGGAAAATACCAGACATACTTTGAGCTCGATATTCAGGGAAACCAGCTTTCGGTTACCGATGCCCTGAGCCGGAAGATCATGACTTACGACAATTCCCTGCTCGGCGGCCGCCTGCACCAAAGTAACGTGGATGCCGGCGACCGGTGGCTGCTCAACGACACTGCAGGAAAACCGATTCGCGGCTGGAACAGCCGGAACTTCCAGCTTCGATACACCTACGACGCGTTGCGCCGGACGACGCAGCTTTTCGTGCAGCCGCAGGGCGCGGCGGAGATTCTTGCCGAGTGCACGGTTTACGGCGAAGGCGTTACCTCCGCCGTCGCGCAGAACCTCCGCACCCGGATCTACCAGATTTATGATACGGCCGGAGCCGCCACGAACATTGGTTTCGACTTCAAGGGCAACTTGCTCTCGAGCTCGCGCCAGCTCAACATCCAATTTCAGCAAACCATGGATTGGTCCACGCTCGCCGCGCTTACCGACCCTCAACAGATCGCGACTGCGGCCAAGCCTCTCCTGCAAACCGAGACATTCTCCACGAGTACAACCTATGACGCGCTAAACCGCCCCCTGACCCTGACAACGCCCGACGCAAGCGTGATCAGCCCAACGTTCAACGACGCGAATTTCCTTGAAACGGTGACCGTGAATGTCCGCGGGGCGGCGGCTGCGACTCCGGTTGTAGCCACCCTCGACTACAACGCGCGAGGCCAACGCAATCAGATCGTTTATGGAAATGGATCCCAGACTTCCTACACCTATGACGCGGAGTCGTTCCGCCTGACGGAGCTCAAAACCACGCGATCCACGGATAATGCGAATCTCCAGGACCTGACCTACGCCTACGATCCGGCCGGGAACATAACTTCGATCGGTGACGCTGCTCAGGAAACGATCTATTTCAACAACCAGGTCGTCACCGCCGCGGGCGGTTACACGTACGACGCGGTCTACCGTTTGCTGAATGCAACCGGGCGCGAGCATATCGGCCAGCTCGCCCAGCCGCAGACCACGTGGGACGATACCCCGCGCATGAACCAACCCCTGCCCACCGATGGCACGGCCATGCGCAATTATACGGAGAATTACTCTTACGATGCCGTCGGCAATATTCTGCAATTGGTCCACCAGGCGACGAACGGGAACTGGACGCGCACGTTCGCCTACGACGAACCGAACCCATCCCCAACGAACAACCGCCTTACCAGCGATACCGTCGGCGCTTTGAAGGAGCCGTTGACCTACGATGCGCACGGAAATATGCTCCAGATGCAAAACCTCCCGCAGATGACCTGGGATTTCACCGACCAGCTTCAGTCGACGCAACAGCAAGTCGTGAACAATGGGCCGGCCGCGACCACCTTCTACATCTATGACTCAGCGGGACAACGGGTTCGCAAGGTTACGGCTACTTCCGGCACTCGAAGCAAAGAGCGCATCTACCTGGGCAATTTTGAACTCTACCGGGAGTATGGCAACGGCTCCGCGGTTTCACTGGAGCGGCAAACTCTCCATGTTATGGATGACAAGCGCCGCGTTTTGATGATTGAGACCAAGACGGCTGACGCAAGTGTAACAGCGAGCCCAGCTCCATCTTCCGTGTTTCGATTCCAGTTCGCTAATCATCTTGGCTCGGCTTGTCTCGAGCTGGATGATTTGGCGGCTATCATTTCCTACGAGGAATTCTACCCGTACGGCAGCACCTCATTTCAAGCGGTATCCAGCGCGATCGAAGTCAGCGCTAAACGGTACCGCTACACCGGGAAGGAGCGCGACGAGGAGACGGGGTTTACCTATCACGGCGCGCGCTACTACGTGCCCTGGCTGGGGCGATGGACGAGTGGCGATCCGCTGAGTATCGCTGACAGCCCGAACGTGTATTTGTACTCGCGAGACAACCCCTTGGTATTCACGGATTCTGACGGACGAGAACCCACAACCACCGGCGACGCGAAGGCGGACATGGACAAGGACCTTCACCAGAATGCGGCAACCGCCAAGAAAAAAGCGGATGCGGTGACGCGTATGCGCCCGCATGTCCAAACGTTGCCGCGCGCCGTCCCTCCTCCGCCGCCGCCCGTTAAGAATACACGGCCTCCCCAACCCGAAGTGGGGCCGCCGTCTCCTTGGGACGATCAAACACCCCCGGATCCAAAGCCAAAGACGAACCCCGTGGTCGAAGCTCCACCTCCGCCCCCCGGCGTACCGCTGAACTTCATGTTCGCCAACAAAACGAACTCTGCTCCGGTGCTTCAGGCGAACGACTTCAATGCCGAGTCAAATACCATGATTGTGCTGAGGCCCGGGTCCGGTGACGCATCGGTAGTCAGCCAACTGTCGGCGCGATACGGGGTGGGCCACCGGCTCGAGCTAGGAGCCGTCGGCAACACGTCCACCGATTCAAGCTCGGCGCTCGGAGCTACGCTTCATTACGAATTGCCCAAGGGCTTAGCCCTGTTGGCTACGCCAACCTATAAGTATGGGCAGACCCCTACGGCTCCCGGGGCTCCGAGCGCCACAGGCTCCGCTTTCTCTGGTTCGGCGGCGGTCCTTTTCTCATCGGATTCGCTCCATCTCGATGCCAATCTTGTTTCGAGTTTTTCCACTTCCGATCAATTTGGACCGGGAGCCCCAATAAAGGATGAGAAGACCGTGGAAGCCCTGGCCGCGAAATCTTTCCCAGTTTCGGATAGCCTGACCGCAGAAGTCGAAGGTCACGTTTCCTATGTGACCGGAAATGCCCTGACCGCAACGGGGGATCAGACGCGCCAAGGAACCCGCCTGGAAGTAGGAGTCGGCATCCAGCATTTAACCCCCGCGACCAATGGAAAAACCATAAGTGGCATGTCTGTCAACGTGAATTACAGCGCCGAGGGTGCAGACCAGGGAGGCAAGTGGAATTGGAACCAAACCGTTCTCGTGAACCTGTCGTTTGGTTTCGGCAAGCGATTCTAGAGGTTGCCTTGGGCGGTCGTTCGACAGCTTGTGACCGCAATTTTCAGCGATCTTCAGGCGGCAGCCAGGAGGGGGATAGCGGATGGCATCACTAACCAGCATTAGGATTAACCCAGTTTCAGTGGGCACTACGGTGGCGGGACTGCTTGGTTCAACTTCGCCCGACAAGTCCACCGTCAGCGACACGCTGAATAGCGCGCTAAAAACCGTGCTGACGAATTCGGCAAGCAGCGCGCAGCAAACGGCTCTCGTCAACCTGGTGCAAACGCTCGCTCCCGCGGACCTTGCAGCCGATCAAAATCTATCCCTGCGTGACTTCGTCACCAAAAACACGACTCTCCCCACCGATCCTACCGCCAAGCAGGCGGCGTTGGCCGCAATTGCGACACTTTCTTCGACGACCACGGTCGGTGCTCTCCTGGGGTTGAGCAGTACGGTCGCCAATAACCCCATCTTTATTGGGATTGTCGCCCAGACAGACCTGGGCACGCTGTTGAGCACATCCCCGTCGCTCTCCGCCGCGCAGCTACAAACCGACTTCATCGGAAAGTATACGAGCTTTCAGGGCACGATGCAGGACTTCTGGACGCAGCTAAGCCAGGATACCGAGTTCAAAAGCCTGGTTCCCGAATTGCAATTCACGATGCAGTTGGGCGTGCTGACCTTGAATAACCCGTCGCTTGTCACCGCGCTGCGAAATACGTATAAACCAGCTTCCACGCGAGATTTGACGAAACTCAGCGCCAGCGAGTCTAACCCAGCTCATCACATCTCAAAAAATCACCATTCCGGATGATATTTCCGGCTCCACGCCGGCTGAGCAAACCGCGAACTACGTGAGCGGAATCATCAGCCTGTTACAAGCGACGTTTCCGACCGACTACGTGGCACAGGGGCTGACCGCTTCGACCGATGCCGTGCAGCAATCCGTAGGTAAGTTCCTTTCCAACTCTCCCGATTTCGATTTTCAAACCACGGTCATCGACTCTTACATTCAGCAAAATTCAGCAAAGGCCTTTCAGAACATAGGACAGGACCAGGTCGCGGCCGTAACGGCAAAGCTCAAGAGCATTCAGCGCGTCTTCCGCATCAGCCCCGATTATTCGACGATCAATACCCTGGTCTCTGCGGGTCTCGACTCCGCCGCCAAGATCGCCAAGCTATCGCGGACGAAATTCCTAAGCCAATACTCCTCCGCGCTAGGCGGCGACCCCCAGGCATTGGCGGTTTACACTACGGCATCGCATATCAACGCGCAGGCGGTCAATCTGTTCCGAACGATCCAAAGCGGCCTTACAGAAATCAGCCCCGTCGCGATCCGCAATCCGCGTTTCAACCTCCCCCAAGCGATTCAGACGGGGATTCCCAATTGGGAGACATTGTTTGGCTCGACCAGTGCCTGCGAGTGCGCGGACTGCGTTTCCGTTTACAGTCCCGCCGCCTACTTCGTGGACCTTCTGGAGTTCTTACGAAACTCGAAAGCGAACGCCGCAGGTTTCACGCCCCTGGACGTTTTGATCGGGGGGAAGGAAGGCAGCACGACGATCGTCGGCCGCCGCCCGGACCTTCCCTTTATCAAGCTGAATTGCCAGAACACGAATACACCGCTGCCCTACATCGATCTCATCAACGAGATCCTGGAAAGCTACATTGTATTGAACGGCACCCTGAATTCCACCACGGCCCACGACACACCCAGTGACGCGACCGCGGAGGAACTGTCGGTGAATCCCGAATATAGCCTGGATGCGGCCTATACGGCATTGAGCGGGGCCAGCTACCCGCTCACCCTCCCGTATGACCGCTTTCTGGACGTCGCGCGCCGCTATCTGGCGTTTCTTGGTGGGAACCGTCTCCAAGTCATTCAGTCCTTCCAGACGCTCCAGGCGCCGGTCGATGCGCCCTCGGTAATTGCGGCCGAAGTTCTTGGACTGAGCTACCAGGAGTATCAACTAGTCGCGGGTTGGGATTACCTGGGAAACAAAGCCGCCACTCTGCCACCCCTCTACGCCCTGTATGGATATTCCGGAGCTAACGTAACGCGGACGGTGGGCTCCACAACCACAACCAAAACTTGGGAACAATGGATCGCTAGCGTCCCTGAATTCCTTTCGCGAACCGGCTTGGCATACCAGGACCTCATCAATCTGCTGCAGACCCAATTCATCAATCCGGGACAGACGATCACCTTGAGCGCTTCGGGTTCCGACCCCTGCGACATAACGCAAACCGTCATCACGCCTCTCACGGATGCCACCCTGGCAAACATCCTCCCATTCATCCGGCTCTGGAAAAAGCTCGGCTGGGCCATGTCGGACCTGGACAAAGTCCTCGCCGTACTGGCTTCTTCAGGCATCAATCGTAGTTTCCTGCTGGCGCTCGCCGAGGTACAGCAACTGCAGAGCACCCTGAATCTGCAGCTAAACCAGCTTCTGACCGTGTGGGGCCATATCGACACGGATGGAAGAAATTCGCTGTATGTCACTCTGTTCCAAAACAAGGCGGTGCTGAATCCGGTGGATGTGAATTTTCAGCTTGCCTACCGCGCCGCTCTTCCCGCTGCACCCACTGGCCTCCCGTCCTCGGTTGCCGCGCAAGTCAGCTACGACGCCTCGAATCACCAGATGATTTTCACCGGAGCCATGACGGACGACCAGTGGGCGTCCTTGATTAGTTGGGCGGGTTCGGACCCGGCCAAGTTGCTCGCAGTCCAAAACCTCTACCAGATGCGTTGGGCGCAAGGCACCGAGGTCGCCGCCGCTACGGCGGGCACCCCGCCAACGATAACCGGCGAAATGCCCACGATACTTGCGGCGCTCCGCATATCTGCGGACGATCTCAACGCCATTCGCGTGGCCACGAACCTTGTGGATGCGCCGCCCCCGGCTACGGCCCAGACTCCATTGAACTTGGCCAACCTTTCGCAGTTCTGCCGCTTCGCCATCCTTGCACAGTCTCTCGGGTTGGCCATCACCGATTTGATCTCATTGATTTCACTCACCGGAATCAACCCGTTCCAACTGGCTGCCACGAATCCAATCACGGACCAGACGGCGCAGTTTGTGCAGGCGGCGCAGACCGTTCTGGCCTCTCGCTTCTCAGTTGCCCAACTCAATTTTATCTACCGCGCCATCTCCAATCCAGCAGCGGGCGTCGGCCCGTTGGAAGCGAACGTGGACCTGCTCGCGATGAGTATTCAGACGGGCTTGCAGAAGATTGAAGCGGCAAACGCCTTTGTGCCGGATCCAAGCGGCAAACTCCTTCGCCAGAAACTCGGCGTCATTCTGGGTAGTGCGGATCTTACGGCGGCAATGGATTTGATCAGCGGGAGCGCTGTTTACACGTCCAGCCTGTCCGCGCTGCCCGCCGGAGTGACGTTCACGGGGACGCTGGCGAATCTCATTTCCTACGACAGTGCAAACCAACTGCTGAAATTCAACGGTCCAATGACGGATACCGTCAAAGCCCAACTACTGCTTCTATCAAACGATGCGGCTTATCAAGCCGCCGTCAATAACCTTTACCAGCAGCCGCGGGGTGTTCTGAGCGGCGATCTGACTTTCCTGAACCAAGCCGATGCCCTGACTCAGCTCATCAATTCGCCTTCGCCCAATGTCGGCGACCGGTACACGTACGTTCTGCAAATTCTCCTGGCTTACCTCGAGAACACGCAAAGCCAGAGCCTGGTGAAACAGTCGCTAAGCCAGGCGCTCTCGCTCGATTCGCCAACAATTTCCTTGCTTCTTGCCGGGGACCCGGGATCGGCCTCGCCCGCTCTTTTGGGTTCACAGCGAGACGCGACGCAACCGGCGATTGTGGACTTACTGGACGTCCGCGATGGAGGCTTGCTGGCAACATACTTTTCCGATACGAATTTAACGGTTCCGACCGGCACCAAAATCGATCCCACCGTAAACATCGGCGCCTCGGGCGAAACCGTCACGAATCCGGGTGGAGCACGCTGGGTCGGCAAGGTGCTGCCGCAATTCAGCGAAAGTTATGTCTTCTACGTATCCGCTAACGACGGCGTGCGTCTTTGGATCAACGACCAGTTGGTCATTGACCAATGGTCGAACCAGGCTCTCTCCACGCGCACCAGCGCTTCCCTCAATTTAAACGCCGGCCAGTTGTACGACATCCGCCTGGATTATTACAACGCGTCGGCCACCGCGACGGCGGTCCTGGGGTGGAGCAGCAAATCAACCAGCAATAACGTAAACGTGTTGATTCCGCAAACGGCGCTGTTTCCCGCCAATACCTTCACAACACTTTTCCGCCTCTATCCCATTGCGCTGCTGCTCAGCACCTTCGGGATGAAATCCGATGAAGTGGCATACCTCTCCACGCATGGCAGCGACTTCGTTGGCGTGGATCCGAACAACAGCGCCAACACGGTGAACTTCGATCTCACCAAATTGCCCGTGGACCGAACCAATGCTGCCGCGGTGGATAAGGAGGCCGTCGCCTTCTTTAATCAATGGCAGAAATTGAACGATCTGTTCACGTTGCGAAACGTGTTGCCGCAGGGCAACGTGTCTCTGTTTGATGTTTTTCGCGCCGCCACCAGCAGCACGAATCCCGCGGCGCTTGGCTCCAGCACCATCGCGGCAGTCCTTGCCGCAACAGGGTGGGATGCCACGGAGTTTGCCACGCTCAGCGGCAAAGCGACCGTAGGTTTCGTGATCGTAGGATTTGGGTTGACCGACGCCGATTTCCGCAATGCCGAGGGACAGCACGGGACGGGCCTCGTCTGGCTCAAGAGTTGCCTGGATCTGAGCGGCCGCCTCGGAATTTCCACAAGCCAGTTATTCCTCTGGGCCAACAACCCCCCTGACTCCAGCCAGGCGCAGGACATCATCAACACCGTGAAGGCAAAATACGACGAGCCCACGTGGGTGACGGTGGGGGCGCCGCTGAACAATCAAATCCGTGACGACTCGAAGAACGCTCTGATCACGTATGTACTCAACATGCCGAGCATTGTCGCTCTCGGTTACACCGACGCCGACGGATTGTACGAGTATTTCCTTATCGATGTTCAGATGACCTCCTGCATGATGACCTCCCGCATCGTGCAGGCCACCGCGGCCATACAACTTTTCATCCAGCGCAGCCTGCTGAATCTGGAGAACGACAACACCGGGGCCAACGCCATCTTCAACGTAACGCCCGATGCCATCGACGCCAACCAGTGGCAATGGCGCCAGAATTATCGGGTTTGGGAAGCAAATCGCGAAGTGTTTCTCTACCCGGAGGACTATATCGATCCGACCCTGCGCGACAACCGCACGTCATTTTTCGAGGACCTGCAAACCGAATTGCAGCAGGGGCCGGTGACGGCGGACAGCGCGGAAGAAGCGTTTCAGCATTACCTGCAGAAGGTGCAGGAAGTCGCTCGGCTGGAAATTTGCGGACTCTACTGGGAGTACGACAACGACTCAACCTCAAATATCACTCACAACATCTTCCATGTGTTCGGCCGGACGTTCGCAAGTCCGCATAACTATTACTACCGGACGTTTGACAACTCGACGAACGTTTGGTCGCCGTGGGAGATCATCAATGCGGATATCGAAGGCGATCATCTGATTCCGGTCATCTGGAACCGGCGCCTCCATCTGTTCTGGCCCGTCTTCAAGGAACAGACGACCCCCAGCACTGCGGCGGGGGGACCGACCGTCACCGTACCCGCCATCTCTGGCAGTTCTTCGCAGGTAGGAGCTTCCACTCCGGTTAAAAGTCTCGAGATCCAATTTGCCTGGAGCGAATATCGGAACGGAGCGTGGGGCAAGAAACAGGTGACCGTGGATTCGCTGACTCCCGATGGGTTCAGCAATTATCAGGGAGAGTTTGATCCCAGCAGTTTGTCGTTTCAGGCGGCTGTGAGCGGAGAAAGCTTGACCCTTACCACCTATTGCTGGGGTCCCTATGGGGGCACCTGGAACGATTTGATGCCGTTTCCCACCACCACCGCAAATATAGCCCTGGCGGAGCTTCCCGGAGCCTCGATCACAGTGGCGCAGTTACTCGCCGGCACCGAGTATAGCCTTTTCAATGTCGGGCAGGTTATTTTCGATGGCTGTTCCTCCGCGCCGCGGATGGTGACGAAGGGAAGGCCCAGCCAGGATACGGTTCAATTTGAGATCGCTGCGAACAGCGTTTTCGACTACATGAACTTGGACGAGAACGAGGGACAAACGCCGGTTCCGGAGGACGCCTCGGCTGCGAATAAGCTGGTCCTCACAGCGCTCGACCACACGGCATTTCTGTATTTCTGGACGCAAGTTCCCATACTCAACGCTACCCCCACTCCCTACACCCTTTCGTACCCGCAGCAGTTTTTCCCGTATCTCGATATGCAGCCGCCTTCCCCGCTTGGCTGGCAACCGTTCTTTTACGCCGACCACTCTCGCACCTACCTTGTGACTCAGGAATCCTACAATCTTCCGATTATTATCCGCGACCCCATCAACTCGGTGGTGGCGTTCAACGCCGCAGATCTGACTTCCCTTCCGAACCTCTCGGCCCTTCCCCAACTTCCGATTTTTGAGCAGCCACCGATTACCCGGCTGCCGGCCGCCGGCGCTATCGCCACCGTCCAACCGGCAACGACCGTCGCGGGTGCACTCGCGACCGCCCGCCCTGCAACCAGCCTTGCAGTCGCGGCCACAGCCGAAGTTGCAGCCGCCTCGGCAACGGTTGTTCCCTCCGCCACGCCCACGGTCGGCGTCGCAGACACGCCCACGGTCAGCGTGGCAGCCGCGCCCACGGTCGGCGTCGCAGACACGGGCGCCATCTTAGGCGTTGGGCTGGCGCAGAAATACGATCCCTGGCAAACCTATTATCGCAGGCAGGTGACCGTTCTGAACTTCGCGACCCATCGCCACCCGCACATTTGCGACTTTTTGAAAGCTCTCAATTGGCAGGGCGTGCCCGGCCTCCTTACCCTGGCCAATCAGAAGCTTGACGCGGGAGACGTCGATCCAAACACGATTTTCGGTACGACCTACAGCCCCACCGCAAGTGTGGGCCATCCCTATCCGTCTGAGGATGTCGATTTTTCTCTCAGCGGCGCATACTCGATTTACAACTGGGAAATCTTCTTTCACATTCCCTTCCTGATCGCGACGCAACTGAGCCAGAATCAGCAGTTCGACGATGCCGAGACGTGGTTCCGTTACATTTTCAATCCGACCAGCAATTCGACGGATCCCATTCCCAGCCGCTATTGGAATGTCCTGCCCTTCTACCAGGACACCGACCCGGAAAGAATCGATGATCTTGTCACGGCGCTGCAGTATACGGGCAGCGATCCCACGCTCCTCCAGGAGAAGGCCGACTTTTCCGCGGAGATAACGCAATGGGAGCAGACGCCGTTTGATCCCGACCTCATCGCGCGCATGCGCATTGTCGCGTACCAGAAGGCCGTGGTGATGAAGTACATCGATCATCACCGTTCCTGGGGGGATCAACTGTATTCCCAGTTCACGCGCGAGTCCGTTAACGAAGCCACTCTCCATTATGTTTTGTGCTCGGAGTTGCTGGGCGACAAGCCCGTTATCGTGCCTGCCCAAGGGGTGATTCTCGACCGGACCTATAACGACCTGGTTTCAACTTCACCGGGGCTGGACCAGTTCTCTGATGTCCTGGTGACGATGGAGAATCTTTTTCCCTTCAGTACGGACGCCGCGTCGTCCAACGCGGATGGCTCCGGGTCAGGTTCAGTGTCCAGTGTCGCCATGGTTCCTTACTTCTGCATTCCGCCCAACGACACGCTGCTCGGCTATTGGGATACCATTGCTCAGCGTCTGTATCAAATTCGCAATTGTATGAACATTGCCGGACAAGTCGAGCAATTGCCCCTGTTCTCCCCGCCGATCAATCCCGCCCTGCTGATTCAAGCTCTGGCGATGGGGATGGATTTGTCCAGCGCGTTGAGTGACATCAATGCGGCGACTCCCTACTATCGCTTTTCTTACATGCTGGCCAAGGCGCTGGAGCTGTGCTCCGAAGTGCGGTCGTTGGGCGCATCCCTGCTTTCCGCCCTGGAGAAAAGCGACGCCGAGGCGCTCGCCATGCTCCGCGCGACCCAGGAACTTAGCCTGATGAAGGCGGTTCGTAACGTCAAGCAACAGCAATTGAACGAGGCAAACTCCAACCTCGCGGCCCTCAACGACTCGCTTCAAGTCACGCAGGCCCGGCAGCAGTACTACCAGGGGCTGGTCACCGCCGGGCTCAGCTCTTTCGAGCAGAGCCAGGTTTCTCTCTTGAAGCAGGCGCAGAACTTTCAATTGCTCAGCCAGCAAGCCCAGATGTTTGGATCGGAGGCTTCGATTCTGCCCAACCTTGATGTCGGGTTGACGGGGGTGGGGGGTTCGCCCACGGCCACGCTTGCCTTTGGAGGCTCCCAATTGGCCGCCGTGGCAAACTTCGTGGCCGGCGGGTTTAGCATGATGGCTTCGATGAGTTCCAGTTCCGGCAACATCGCAGGGCTTCAGGGTGGGTGGGACCGCCGCAGTCAGGACTGGAATTTCCAGTTGCTAACCGCGGGTCTCGAAATCACGCAGATCAATGACCAGATCAAGGCCGCCAACGCTCGCGTTGCATTTGCGCAGGCCGATCTCGATAATCAGGACTTGCAAATATCCAATGCGTCAGACGTCGAAGACTTTCTGCGCACCAAATACACCAACCAGGCCCTTTACGATTGGATGGTATCCCAAACTTCCGCCGTTTATTTCCAGTGCTACCAGATGGCGTACGACCTGGCGAAGCGCGCCGAGGCATGTTTCGTCTTCGAACGCATGCCCGACCTTTCCACTTACTCGCCTTTCATCCAGTTCGGCTATTGGGACAGCTTGAAGAAAGGCCTGCTTTCAGGCGAGCGCCTCTATCAGGATCTCAAGGGGCTGGAAATCGCGTACATGGATCAGAATCAGCGCGACTTCGAAATCACCAAGTCCGTGTCGCTACTGCTGCTCGATCCCGTAGCGCTGATTAATCTGAAGGAGATCGGCCAGTGCACGGTGCAGTTGCCCGAGGCGTTCCTCGATATGGACTATCCCGGCCACTACCTGCGCCGCATCAAGAGCCTCAGCCTGACCATCCCCTGCGTCGTCGGTCCCTATACCAGCGTCAACTGCACACTGACATTAGTCAGCAATAAAATCCGCATCGACAACAGGGCTACTGACTCCAAGGATTATGTCAAGGACTCTCATTTCTTGACGAACTTTGCCGCCGCGCAATCCATCGCGACCAGCTCCGCGCAAAACGATAGCGGGCTCTTTGAGGTGAATTTCAATGACGAGCGATATCTGCCATTTGAAGGCGCCGGAGTGATTTCAACCTGGCAGTTATCAATGCCGCAGGATACGAACGCTTTTGATTTTGAAACCATTTCTGACGTGATTTTCAATTTGAAATATACCGCGCGAGATGGTGGCGCTTCACTGCGCGGATTCGCGAGAGGCGCCGCGCTTCTTCCGGTTGTTTCGTCGCCCGGCGCTACGCCCGCTGCGCAAAGTCTTGTCCCCTCCCAAACGAACCTTTCCCGCATCTTCAGTCTGCGTCACGAATTTCCGAGCGATTGGTACAATTTCCTTAACCCCCTCGCTTCGTCACCCGACCTGTCGATGACGCTCAACCTCACTCAGGAACGCTTCCCCTTCCGATACCGTGGAAAGAAGATCCAGATTTACGAAGTGGACCTTTTCCTGATATTTCGCGACATTTACAACCCCACAACTTATCCGGCCAACGGTACCCCCTTGGGTGACTATTCCGCGAAGGGCAACAGCGGCGCGCTGACCCTCAACTTGACCGCCCCTTCCGGCACGCCCAAGACAACGCTGCTGGTGAGCAACAATGCTCTTCTCAATGGCGTCCCCTACGGCACAATTCCTCAGCCGCCACCACCTGCCGCGCCGCCTACTCCCCCGGCGATTGGAGGACTCGGTGCATGGACACTGGTTGCCAAGGGTACGGATATCCAGAAAATTGCAACCAGTCTTCAGCAGCAGGTGACGAGCGGATCCTCTACTTTCTACCGAATCGATCCCGCGGCTGTGCAAGACATCTTCTTCGTCTGCCACTACTCGGCAAGTTGAGCGCACTCACAGTTGGCGAACGGAGGGAAGAGAGCGCGATAGCGCACGAGCGCCCTAGAGTAGTTTCGATTTAAGTGCTTACATATCCGCAAGAGGCGAGGAAGTTTCTGCATTCGCTGGGGAAGGCAGTATTGAGCAATTCCCAGATTTCCTTCCAGAGGGCATCGACATCGCGTTGGGCGGCCTTGAGGAGCCGCGCCTTGAGTTTGGAAATATACTCTTCTATTGGGTTCAGATCCGGAGAGTAGGGTGGCAGAAAGAGTACGATGGCTCCGATCACGGTGATCGCTTCCGCGACTCCCGCCACCTTGTGACTGCTGAGGTTGTCGAGGATCACGGTGTCTGCGGGCTGCAGCGTTGGGCACAGGAATTGACCCAAGGCCCAGTGCCTCGCGCCTGACAAACGCTCATCTACGCCCAAATCCGCTTTGCGAGGACTCCGTTAATTCTCTGCCGTTTCCATAAAACAAGTCACGATGTTCTGCAAGAAAACGCAAGCCCACCCTGTCATATTCGCACCAAAATAGATTCTGGTGAGGGACGACCTTGCTCGCTCGTAAGGAGAAATCCGGCAACAATTCGCATGATTTCCCGGCGCGAACTTTTTCGGCGACGGACAACTGAACTTTCCATGCTAACCTTGGTTGCGCCTGAGTTGCGGATGGTTGTGCAGAGCGTGTTAGACTAACCAACGTGTTTTCTGCACAATGCCGACTACCGGAAAATCTCTCGACCGTTGCACTGCCCACCTGTGATTTCGACTTTACCCTTAACTCACTGAAAAGATTGGTAGGCCTGGAGGGATTCGAACCCCCGACCCACGGTTTAGGAAACCGTTGCTCTATCCGTCTGAGCTACAGGCCCTTATTTTTCATAGCTTTACGTCGCGACAAGTCGAAGTTTTCTCGCTTTAGAAAACCGTTGGTCTATCCGTCCCAACTTACAGGGAAATATCTTCATTTCTGTAACTTAGAGGAATATTGACTTTTCCTCTTTGCCCATTTCTTGCCCAAAGCTGTCTCCGATTTCTCCATCACTACTGGGGTTTCGGTGCGACCGACGATGATATTATCGCCTCTATTGTGGACCATCGGTATGCCGAAGAATCATCATAGATAATCTTAGCTGGCACGCCAAGACGATAGAGTTTTGACGTTAGAGTTTTGAGCCAAAACCTCTGCGAAAACCATACCAACCTTCCCACCCGCCGTCAAGTTTAGGGCTCAGAACGCGACGCGAGACCTGTCCATGGCGAATTGCTAATTTGCTGGGAATTCGGCGAGTTTTCGGGTTCTTGCTATGATGCAGAGATGCGCAATCTCGTGATCCTTTTCGTCCATCTCCTCACGACCGTCGCCCAACTTGCGAGTCCGGGCGGGGTCCGTTCCGTAGTTGCCGAGTCCGTCCCCGTCAAACATCGATCTGAGCTAACATTCTCAAATCTCCTTTTCGTGAATTCAAGGCAACTCACCCGGGTCGGCCAGTAAATAAACTGCCTTGGCCGGATCTACAACGCCACCGCTGCTGCGCACCAATGAGTACCTTGGCAGCCAGCTTGTCCCGTCGCGAACGCTCAGCTCTTCGTGCTGTCTACCTCTCAGGCCTCAGTTCGGCTCGGAGTTTCACCAAATCCTCCTTGTAGGCATGAGCGTCGCCGAAGTCGAGAAATTCGCCATAGTGCGAGTGCGGTCCTAAAGCGCGGTGCGCATGTTTGATCGGACAAAAATATTGTTCCGTACGGGCGGCGATCTCCCGCGCGTAAGCGACCAGTCCGTTGGCATAGCCGCAGTAGTTGCAGTTGACCCGCTCGATCCAGTTGAGATAGCGGAGGTGGCCACGGTCGAGCAACACGTAACGCGAGCGGTCCACCTTGGCAATTCCGTATACCGGGAAGCACACCGCCTGGTACAACTGCACCCAGAGGTCCAGGAGGAAAAGCGGGATGATCAGCGAATAGATCACCGGCGCAACCAGCAAGCTCGCCACCGACGCTTCGCGAAGAAAGGGCCATATGCCCTGCCGCAGTTTGTTGTGGAGCGCGCATGCCTCGCGCTCAAAGGCAATCCTGCCCTTGTCGATGCTGTACTGGAGCTTGTGACGCTTCTCGGCAATGTCCAGATCAATTTCATGATCGAGTTCCCGCCTCAACTCGGCGATCCGAGACGCGATTGCTGAGATTTTCGCATTCATGATTCCCTCCGGCTTCTTGCGCTCTGCGACCGGCGGCTCCAGGCCAGTTTTTCCGACTCCCACGGTCACCTCCCTAAAGCGAACTCCAGAATGAGCGTAACCTCAAGCATCCACGGCACGGGCGCCCAGAACTTAGAGAGCAGTGCGAAGACCGGGTCGGTGCTTTCCTCCTTCGCGGCATTTGGACCGAACCGAGCGAGCCACTTTGCAGTCTCTTTGCTGCTCAGGTCGGAGGCGACCTTTATTGAAACAGGATTCTCCGCATCCATGATGAAGCTCCTATGACGTACCTCGACATGGAGACAATACGTCACCAGGTCAAGTAGTTGCTTGCCCGAGTCGATTCGAGACCACCGTAAGATTACGCAACCGTTCAAAGGCCATCGGCGACATCATTTCTGGCGTCGAACGCCAGCGCCAGTTCCCTTCGGCGCGTCCTGGCACATTCATGCGCGCCTCCTTCCCCAGGTTGAGCAAATCTTGCAGCGGAGCCATCGCCAGCGTCGCTGTGGAAGACCACGCCAAATCCAACAATTTTGATGCGACTTCCGCGCATGCGCCCGGGGGGCCTTTCAAGTACGCACAAACGTTCTGTCGTTGGCGATCCGGCAGGTCCTCAAACCAACTCCGGGTGGGGGGATTGTCATGCGTGCCGGTGTACACCACCGTGTTGGTGACATAGTTGTGAGGTAGGTTCGGGTTATTTGTGTTGCCGTCAAACGCGAACTGGAGAACCCGCATTCCCGGCAGATGGAATTGGTCCCTGAGTGTGTAGACGTCGGGTGTGATTATCCCCAAATCCTCGGCGATGAAAGGCAGTTCGCCCAGATCTTTTTCCACCGCGCAGAAGAACTCTGCCCCTGGCCCCGCTACCCATTTCCCAATTTTTGCGGTTGGAGCGCCAGCAGGCACATGCCAGGCTGCCACGAAACCCCGAAAATGATCCAAGCGAATCATGTCCACATGGGCCAGCAGCGAGCGCAGGCGGGAGATGTGCCAACGATAGCCGGACTGGCGAACGGCGTCCCAATTGTACAGAGGATTGCCCCAAAGTTGGCCCTGCGCGCTGAAATAGTCGGGAGGCACACCGGCGATGAAGCGCGGCCGGCGCTGCTCGTCAAGGAGAAATAGCTCCGGGTTGGCCCACACGTCGCTCGAGTCGGGGGATACGAAGAAGGGTAGGTCGCCGATCAGCCTCACACCCCTGCGGTGAGCATATGCCTTCAGCCGCTGCCCTTGGCGGAACAACAGAAATTGTGCGAAGCACACCTGGCCGATCTCATCCTCCAATTCGCGGCGGGCCTGTCCAATCGCCGCGGCCTTGCGCTGGACCAAGTCCGTCGGCCAATCGAGATAATAAGTCTCGCCAAACTTGCCCTTTAAGGCCCGGAAGAGCGCGTAGTCCTCCAGCCAATGGGCGTGGTCAGTTTGGAAGTGCTCATAGGCGGTTCGAAGGTCAGGACGCTTACTGGCCTTGAAGTTCGCCCATGAGGTTTCCAGTAGGCGGTGCTTGAAAGAGATGACGGCGTTGTAATCAATTTCGCCCGGCGGGAAAGAATGGGGCTGGCCGTCGCTGGCCGGCAAAAGTCCGTCTTCGATGAGCCAGTCGGGACTGATGAGCAAACTGTTGCCGGCAAAAGAGGAGAGAGGCTGGTACGGGGAGTTGCCGTAACCCGTGGGGCCAAGCGGCAGCGGCTGCCACCAGCTTTGGCACGCTTCGGCAAGGCGGTCGATCCAGGCCACCGCCGCCGGTCCCATATCGCCAATGCCATAGGGCGAGGGCAGCGACGTGATGTGCAATAACAGGCCCGAGGCGCGAGATGTAAGCGAGAGGGGCATAAGGCTCAAAGCTCGTTCGCTCTTCACATTTCCAGACGTTTTTCCATCAGCCTGCCATGCGCCTCCGTTTCGCCAAATCAGTTCACCAGCAGCTTACGAAGAGATTTCAATTCTCGCCGGCGTTTTGCCGTGGTCCGAGGGTAGGCCGGATTGAGTTCCCGGAGCCCGTCCAGGACAATCTGAGAAACGATCAACCGGGCGTTCTCCTTGTCGTCGGCAGGCACGATGTACCACGGCGCGTGGCGGGTGCTGGTTGCGCTCAAGCACTCCTCATACGCCTTCATGTATTGCTTCCAGAATTTCCTTTCCCGAACATCGGCGAGGCTGAATTTCCAGTTCTTTTCCGGTTCATCAATGCGCGCCAGGAAGCGCTTTCGCTGTTCCTCCTTCGACAGATGGAGGAAGATTTTCACCGTGCGCGTTCCATTGCGATAGAGGTGGTTCTCCAGGTCGACGATGGAGCGATATCGTTCCTTCCAAAAGGTTTTCTCATTCCCCAATTCGTCCGCCAGTCCCTGGCCGCGCAGAAGCTCCGGGTGCACCCTCACTACCAGAACTTCCTCGTAATAGGAACGATTGAAGATGCCGATCTTCCCGCGTTCGGGAAGCCGGCAGGTCGTGCGCCAGAGAAAATCATGCTCCAATTCCTCGGCGCTCGGCTGCTTAAAGCTGAAGACCTGGCAGCCCTGGGGATTAATCCCCGACATTACGTGCTGGATTGCGCCATCCTTACCGGCAGCATCCATCGCTTGAAAGATCACCAGCAACGCGAACCGGTTGGATGCATAGTGAGTCTGCTGCAAGGCGCTCAACTGCTCCACATGCTCTTCCAAGAGCTTCTGGCGCCCCTTCTTGGATTTGTAATAAGGCTTCATTCTCGTCGGCCACTCGCTGAGTTTGACCTTTTCACTGGGCCGCACGCGGTAATCTTTCGAAGGGATCTTCATTCTCCACTCTTCAATCTCGAGTTACCTCAGCTTTCCATCGCCGCATTGTACTCCCCGCGCCGGGCAGCCTGGTTGCATTTGGCTCGATGATACAGAGCTTGCTGTGCCGCCGACACGTGGGCCTCCTCGCCTTTCCAAATCTCCAGAGCCGGTTGCTGGAGGGCGCGGGAAAACGAAAACGCCAACGCCCAAGGAACTCGCGACCTGAATCTGGCATTCATGGCATTCAAGCGGGCCGAGGCCAGCTGGGCGGATTGACCGCCTGAGAGGAACGCAATCCCCGGAACGGCAGCGGGGACGGCTCGCAAGAGACACTTCGCCGTGGCGTCGGCCACCTCATCCACCGGTTCTTGCCGGGGGCACGTCAATCCCGGAAGCACCATGTTGGGCTTCAGGATCATGCCCTCCAGCATCACCCGCTGTGTATAGAGCTGGTTGAAAACCGTTCGCAGGACTTCCTCCGTTACCTCGAAGCACCGTTCCAGGGTGTGCTCGCCGTCCATGAGCACTTCCGGCTCGACGATGGGGGCCAGACCCGCTTCCTGGCACAACGCCGCATAGCGAGCCAAGGCCTGCGCGTTGGCCTCGATGCACCCCCGGCTGGGAATGTCATCGCCTATGACGATTACCGCCCGCCATTTGGCAAAACGAGCACCCAATTGCGAGTATTCAGCCAGGCGGTCACGCAATCCGTCCAGCCCCTCCGTGACTTTCTCCCCGAAGTGACCGGCCAGGTTCTTGGCGCCGGTGTCGACTTTGATGCCGGGAATGATTCCCGCATCGATGAGGACTTTGAGAAAGGGAGTCCCATCCGTCTTCTGTTGGCGGATTGTCTCGTCATAGAGGATCGCGCCACTAATGCATTCACCCAAGCCCGGCGTGGTCACAATCAACTCGCGATAGGCGCGCCGCGCCTCTACGGTCTGGGGAATCCCCAGATTGGCAAATCGTTTGTTGCAGGTGGGATTGCTTTCATCCATCGCCAGCAGGCCCTTGTCGCCGGCGATGAGCGCTTTTGCCGTGTCGATAAGTTGTTGTGTGTTCATTGGCGAGTGCTCCATTTCCAGTTCCGGGCTTCCGGCATATCTTGTGCTGTCTGCCCCCATTGACAGCCCGATCATCGAGCCAGGAGTATGGCGCTCGAGCGGGGGCCCAAGTGCCAGGTCCGCGCGTGTTCACAAGGTGGTTCTTCACCCTCCGCAAACAGATCCTGGGGCGCTTCGCGAGAGGTATCAACAGCCAGACGCCACCCCGCCCCCGACGGCGCCGGAGGCAGCCTGAATTCGACGGCGTCGGCTCCGGCATTGAACATCAGGCAAAGCCCGTGCCTCTCGTCTTCGTGGATCAGACAGGCAAACTGCTTTTCTTTTGGGTCAAGCCAGTGGGGAAGGTCCCCGCGCGGGCCGAACCAATGGATTTCCCTGTCGGAATAAAATTGTTCTTTACTAAGGACCGCATGCGTGCGGCGAAAAGCAATCATGCCGCAGGCAAAGCGGTAAATCTCCTGATGCCGTTCAAGGTTGGTCCAATCAAACCAACTGGTTTCGTTGTCTTGGCAGTAGGCATTGTTGTTGCCGTCTTGTGTGCGGCGGAATTCGTCCCCGCCGAGCAGCATGGGTACGCCGCGCGAAATGAACAGCGTCAACAGAAAGTTCTTGATTTGGCGTTTTCGCGTGAGCTCGACACGGGCATCCTCCGTTGGCCCCTCCGTGCCGTAGTTCTCACTGAGGTTATAGTCGGCCCCGTCATGGTTGTTTTCTCCGTTGGCTTCATTGTGCTTGCAGCAATAGCTCACCAAATCATTCAAAGTGAAGCCGTCGTGAGAGGTGACGAAGTTAATGCTGGCTTCGGGGCCTTTGCCGGATTTGCTATAGATGTCGGCACTGCCACAGATCCGGCTCGCAAACAGTCCGAGCATCCCCTCATCGCCACGCCAGAAACGCCGGACATCGTCCCGGTACCGGCCGTTCCACTCCGCCCAGCGGCGTTCGGAGAAGCTCCCGACCTGATACGCCCCGGCGGCATCCCAGGCCTCGGCGATGATTTTCACGTCCCTTAGAATCGGGTCCTCGGCAATCCGCTCTAGAAGCGGCGGGTTGGGCAATATGTTGCCGGACCTACCCCGGCCGAGCACGGAGGCTAAATCGAAGCGAAATCCATCGATGTGCATCTCCACCACCCAATAGCGCAAGGCGGTCAAGATGTAATCCCGCACCACAGGATGGTTCGCATTGATGGTATTGCCGGTGCCCGCGTAGTTCCTGTAGAGCCGCTTATCGTCTGCCAGCATGTAGAAAATCGAGTTTTCAATCCCGCGAAGACAGACCGTCGGTCCCTTCTCATTTCCTTCCGCGGTGTGATTGAAGACCACATCAAGGAAGACCTCGATGCCCGCCCGATGAAAGGCCTGAACCATTTCCCTGAATTCCGGCTTTTGCTCACCTGGGGCGCCCGAATGGGAGTAGGACGCCTTTAGCGCAAGAAAGGACACCGGATCGTAGCCCCAGTAATTCCTCAGTGGCCGCCCTGTCTGAGGGTTGATGCCGGTCGCTTCGTGTTCATTGAATTCCTGCACCGGCATTAGCTCTAATGCTGTCACCCCCAGTTCCTGGAAATAAGGGATCTTCTCTATCAAGCCTCGGTAGGTGCCGGGATGCTCCACCCCGGCGCTGGGGTGGACGCTAAAACCACGTACATGGATCTCGTAAATGACCGTCCCTGACCACGGATGCCTGGGGGGACGGTCTTCCTGCCACGGAAAATACTCCGGGGTGAATACGCATTTTGGCGTGGCGCCTGCATTGTCGATCTCAGAAGGCACCGACTCGCCATCGGGCGCCGACGGATCGTAACCCCGAGCAGCATCGAAGTCCAACGTGGGCATACGCGTTATCGCCGTAGCGAACGGGTCGAGGAGAAGCTTGTTGAAATTGAACCGATGCCCCTCTTTCGGTAGATAGGGGCCATCCACGCGATAGGCATAAAGTTGGCCAGGCCGAATCCCCGCGATCCAAACGTGCCACACGTCACCCGTGCGGTGGTGCAAAGGGTCCAGATCGATCACCCTTGCTGCCCGGGCATCTTCGGGATGATCGAACAACTCCAACTGGGCGCGGGTGGCGTTCCGGCTGATGAACGCAAAGTTCACTCCTTCCCCACGCCCATAGACGCCCAAAGGCAATGGTAAACCAACCTTAACATCGTCTCGTTTTGCTGCCTCCCCCACATCGTCTTGCACGCAGCGTTCGGATGTTCGCCGTCGTATCGTCGCGTCCACTAGTTTTGGCCCTGCGCTCGACAGGGTCAGTTGCCTGGCTGCCGGCTCACCTTTTTCTCTCAGCACGGATTCCTCATTCATGGAATGTCCCCTGTCTCGCCGCTGATTGGCATTGGTTCACCGCTGCCAGAGAATAAATTTCGCTTCCAGGGGCACGGCCACGCCCGCGCAGCGCGGGATGATGCGGGCCGTGTAGTGGCTTGCTGGACGGGTCGCCGGCACCGAGGCGACATAGATCCCGCCATTCGGTTCGCCGTCGAGCGGCCGGAGGAGCATCATCTCCTGGCGGACGGGCTTGTCGCCATCCATCCCGTTCGCGTACAGCTCAACCAGGACCAAGTCCGGGTCGAGGCCACGGAGATGCACTTCCACCTCAAAGATGTGCTGAGCCTCATGCGTCTCTGCCTGGACCTCGCCGAAGCGGAGCATAGCCCACTTCTCCTTCAGAGTATTTGCCCAATGGACGATGTTCCTGCCGGCGGCGCCTTTATCTGCCGCGCGTTCACGGTAGGTTGTCGCAGCCGGGAGGTAGTGGTGCTCGGTGTATTCGCGCACGGTGCGATTGGTAGAGAATTGCGGGGTCAGCCGCGCCATGCTCTCCCGCATCCGCTTGACCCAGGCGGTGGGGACACCCCTATCGTCCCGGTTATAAAACTCCGGGATCACCTCCCGTTCGAGCCGGTCATAAAGGGCGTTGGCTTCGGCTGCGTCCCAGGCAGGGTCATCGCCATGCTCCTGGCCATCTCCCAATGCCCACCCCACTTCCGGCGTATAGGCCTCCGCCCACCAGCCATCTAACTCCGAAAGATTGATGCCTCCATTCACCAGCACCTTCATCCCGCTCGTCCCGCTCGCCTCCCAAGGGCGTCGTGGCGTGTTGATCCAGACGTCCACGCCTTGCACCAGGCGCTCGGTCAAGAGCATGTCATAGTCGCTCAGAAAGATTGCATGGGTGCGTACATCCGGCCGTCGGATGAACTGCACCCATTGCTGGATTAGGGCCTGTCCCGACTGATCGGCTGGGTGCGCCTTGGCGGCAATGAGGAGTTGCACTGGACGCTCCGGATTTGATAGCAGGCGGAGCAGACGCGCCGGATCGTGCAGCAGCAGGTTAGGCCGCTTGTAGGTCGCAAAGCGCCGCGCGAAGCCCAGCGTAAGGGCGTTGGGATCAAAGAGATGTTTGGCGGCTTCGACGTCCTCGGCCGACGCCCCCAAGTAGCTTAGGAGCCGGGACAATCGTTCCCTAGCATACTCTATCAGAGACTTGCTGGTGGCGAGGCGAAATTGCCAAAGCTGAACGTCGGGGATCCGCCGAATCTCCTCTCCCAGAGTTTCCGTGGTTCCCAGCCAGCGGTCCTTGCCACAGGCACCCGTCCAAAGACCATCCGCCTGGGCTGAGTCCCAGGTGGGCACGTGGATTCCGTTGGTGACATGTCCCACCGGGATTTCCTCTTCCGGCCAACGCGGAAAAAGAGGCAGGAAGATATGCCGGCTCACCTTGCCGTGCAGGCGGCTCACGCCGTTGACTGCCCCACTCCCGTGGATGGCCAAATAGGCCATGTTGAAAGGTTCGGACATGTCAGCCGGATTTTGGCGGCCCAGGCCCAGCAAATCGTGCGCCGAAATGCCGAGCTTCTTCTCGGCATATCCAGCAAGATGTTGCTTGATATGGTCGGGCGAAAAAAGGTCAAAACCGGCTGGGACGGCGGTATGGGTGGTGAAGAGGTTTCCCGCGCGGGTGACCGCCAGGGCGACTTCGAAGGGTTGGCCTGTCTCTTCCATGAAGTTGCGGGCGCGCTCTAGAATGGCGAACGCGGCGTGCCCTTCATTCAGGTGGCAGACCTCCGGCCGGAGCCCGAGAGCGCATAACAGCCGCCATCCCCCGATCCCGAGGACTATTTCCTGCTTCAGACGCAACTCCGGCCCGCCGCCATAAAGTTCGCTGGTGATCCCTCGATGCGCGGGGAAGTTCGCCGCGTCATTGCTGTCCAGAAGGTATAACTTGACTCTACCCACCTGAACCTGCCAAGCGCGCAGCCAGACCGAGTACCCCGGCAAGGAAATCTCCAAGCGTAACCACTCACCGTTCGCTTGGCGCAACGGCGTGATGGGCAACTGTCCCGGATCGTTGTACGGATAGAGGGCTTGTTGCGCTCCGTCCTTGTCAATCATCTGGCGAAAATAGCCCTGCTGGTAGAGCAGTCCCACTCCCACCACCGGCACTCCAAGGTCGCTAGCAGCTTTAAGCTGATCTCCGGCCACGTTCCCGAGCCCGCCCGAGTAAATCGGCAGCGCTTCACTCAACATGAATTCCATGCTGAAATAGGCGACGCAGGTCAGGGGCGCACCCGGATGATTTTGCTGAAACCACGCAGGTTTTTCCTCCGCTCGACGACGGGTTTCGACCAAACCATCCATGCTTTTCCGGAAGGCGGGGTCCGCCAGTGCGCGTTCGATCCGGTCGCGCGAGACCGTTTGCAGGACCACCCAAGGGTTATGCGTGACCTCCCACAGTTCGGCATCAAGCTGCCTCCACACAACGTCCGTAGCGTGATTCCACGACCAGCGCATATCCAAGGCGAGTTCGGCCAGGGAATCAAACCCCTCGATTTCCGTTGGTGGGAGATCGTACAAACGATGACTGACACGGCTCAGCTGGCTCATGGGTCCTTCCTTGGTGACGGTGCAGATTCGAGAGTCTTACTGACAATCGCCTGTGCTTCCTCCAGGATGCGGCGCAAGTGATCGTCGCCACGGAAGCTTTCCGCGTAAATCTTGTAGATATCCTCGGTCCCTGACGGGCGTGCGGCGAACCAGCCGTTCGGCGCTACCACCTTTATCCCGCCCAGGGGAGCTCCGTTGCCGGGCGCGTGCGTGAGGATGTTCTGGATTTTTTCGCCGGCCAGATCCGTTGACCGAACTTCATGCGGCGAGAGTCTCTCCAATATCGCTTTCTGCTCCGGCGTAGCCGGCGCTTCAACGCGGTCGTAGGCAGGCTCGCCAAACTCGTGCGTGAGTTCGCGGTAAATCTCACCCGGATCGCGGCCCATGCGCGCCGTGATTTCTGCGGCAAGCAAAGCCGGGACGATGCCATCCTTGTCTGTTGTCCAGACACTCCCATCCAGCCGAACAAACGACGCCCCGGCGCTCTCCTCGCCGCCAAAACCGAGGGAGCCCGCGAGGAGGCCGTCGACGAACCACTTGAAACCCACCGGCACCTCGTAGAGCTTGCGGCCGAGCTTGGCGGTGACCCGGTCAATCATCTGGCTACTCACCACGGTCTTGCCTACAGCCGCTTCCTTCCGCCACTTGGGACGGTGCTGGAATAGGTAGAAGATCGCGACCGCAAGGTAGTGGTTGGGCGGCAGCAGCCCGGCGCTTTTCGTGACAATTCCGTGCCGGTCATGGTCCGTGTCACAGGCAAAGGCGATCTCGAATCGGTCCTTCAGTCCGATTAACCGCTGCATCGCATAGGGCGACGACGGGTCCATTCGGATCTGGCCGTCCCAATCAACCGTCATGAAGCGAAACGTTGGATCGATGGCCTCGTTTACGACCGTGAGAATCAAACCGTAGTGGTGGGCAATTGGTCCCCAATAGTGAACTCCGGCGCCGCCGAGAGGATCGACTCCCAGGCTGATCTTCGCGCCGCGCAGCACGTCCATGTCGATCACATTGCCGAGATCGCGGGTGTACGCATCGAGGTAGTTGTGCCGGTGCGTCGTGGAGGCACGAAGGGCTTTTTCGAAAGGAATCCTATTCAATCCCCGAAAACCCGTCTCGAGGAACTCATTCGCCTTTGCCTCGATCCAGTTGGTAATGTCGAGTTCCGCCGGCCCGCCGTTGGGGGGATTGTATTTGAAGCCGCCATCGTGGGGCGGATTGTGCGAGGGCGTAATCACAATACCGTCCGCGAGCCCCGTCGTGCGTCCCCGGTTGTAGGTGAGAATCGCGTGCGAAATAGCCGGGGTCGGAGTGTATTCATCGGCCTCTGCCAGCATCACCTCCACGCCGTTGGCCGCCAGCACCTCCAGTGCGCTAGCCCGGGCCGGCACGGAGAGCGCATGGGTGTCCATACCCAAAAACATCGGGCCATCAATGTTTTGTTGCGCCCGGTACAAGCAAATCGCCTGGCTGATGGCAAGGATATGCCCTTCATTGAAGGCTTTGTCGAAGGCGGATCCACGATGTCCCGAGGTGCCGAAGGCAACCCGCTGTCCAGGCACCGCGGGGTCAGGTGCCTCGGTGTAATAGGCCGTCACCAGTCTCGGGACATCCACTAGCATCGAGGGTTCGGCCGGCTTTCCGGCAAAGGGGCTGACTTTCATCGCTCTCTCACCTCGTAGAACGGAGGTTTCGACTGTGCCGGTGGCTCAAGCTCTTCCTGTTTCCGGCGGAGCAAGCGCCGCATCATGCTCTGAGGCGTACCGATCGGTTCTGGTCAGCGGTAAGAAGCTGTCATCGCGGTCCGCCTTGCTCGGCTGTGGCCTGTGCAAATCCCCAGTGACCTCTCTGCCGGGCTACTGCTCGGAAGGAATTCGAATTATTTCCACCGAGCAATGCGCATGGCGCGCGACGGCTTCCGCAACACTGCCGAGCAGGAAACGCTTCAGACCTTTTGGGCTGTGGGAACACACCACGATCAGGTCAGCTCCCCACTCCTCCGCGCAATCGAGAATGACATCCCGGGCGTCCCCTTCGTGGACCGATGAAGTCACGTGAAATCCAGCGGAACGAAGAGCGTCAGAGGCCTCCGAGAAAGCCTTCCGCAGCCGCTCCCGCTGGCGGGCCCGGGCGGCAACGAAATCGGGAAAATCCCCGCCTCCCATCTCTTCTGTCAAACCCACCGGAAAAGGTTCGAGCGCATGGACCAAGCGCACTTCAGTTTTATCGGTCTTGAACTGCGCGATCACGGCCTTCCTGACAGTTTCCGCACACCTGAAATCTTCCACCGCCAGCAGTATGTTCATTGAGCCTCCAACTCGCACCGGCCCGCTTCCGCGCTCGATCTAATGTACAGGTCCGCGGAGAACTCCGGCGGACCTATCCTGCTTTCGGTGTAGGCCAACTTTGGTCAGTAACCCCGAGTGCTCCGCCGCGAAGATTCGATAGGCGGCAAGCTTCACCCAATCATTTACAAAGAACCACGCCAGGCAATACACCCAAATGACCAGCGTCCAGTGCCAGCCGATGGGCGCCATGAAGATGCCCCACACTGCCGCAGCCGTGGCCAACAATTTGGTCGCCACGGCCGACCAGAACAAAATGGGCGCGGGGCGCGACGACCAGAACGGCCCACGCGTGCGCGTGATGAAGATGGTGAGGTGGCCCGCCACGGTGAGCTTAAGGAACATGAACGTTTGAATAACGCCGCGGTCGAGGTGAAAGGTGCGCTCCGCCAGGTAGAACAATCCGAAGGACGCCACCACACCCGCGAGCCCCAGGACACTCGAGACGCCAAGGACGCGGCGCATGTTCCAAGCTTCCGGCTGGTTGGAATAGTTGACACGGTCCCAGGCGATGGCCAGGATGGGGCCGTCGTTCAATAGCGCCAGCAACACCAGCATGACCGCCGTCACCGGGTAGAAGTTGAACACCAAAATGGAGAGCGTCATGAACAACAAAACCCGCACCGTTTCCGCAATGCGATAGATGGCGTAGCTGTTCATGCGCTGAAAAATCTTGCGGCTCTCCTTGATGGCGTCGACGATCACCGAGACGCCGGGTGTAGTGAGCACGATATCGGCGGCGGCGCGGGCAGCGTCAGTGGCGCCGGAGACGGCAATGCCGGCGTCGGCTTTCTTGAGGGCGGGAGCATCGTTAACGCCGTCACCGGTCATGCCCACAATGTGCCCGTGCTTTTGCAGCACGTCGACGATGTGATATTTATGCTCCGGGAAGACCTGCGCGAATCCGTCGGCCGCTTCGATCTCCTCATCCATTTGGACGGCCTGATAGTGGCTAGTTTCCGAGAAGACGCGGGCGTCCATGATATTGGCTCCCAAACCCAATTGCCTTGCTGTCTCCTGTGCGATGGCAACCTGGTCGCCCGTCACCATCTTCATCTTGATGCCCATTTGTTTGGTCTGCTCGATGGTGGCTTTGGAATCCTCGCGCGGGGGGTCGTACAGGGGCAGCACGCCTAGAAACCGCCATTGGCCGTCGTCATCCGTGCGGGCCACACCGAGCGAACGGAAGCCGCGGGAGGCGAATTCATTGACCGCCTCCTCAATCTGCGCTTCCACCCCGCTGTGATTCGCGGCCAGCGGCATGATGATTTGCACCGCGCCCTTCGCGACCTTGAACGTCTGGCCGCCGGGAGCCGACACTTCCGCCTCCGTGCGCTTGTGGACGGGATCAAACGGCTGGAAGTGAGTGACCCGGTAACTCGACAGGCGCGCCCCATCCTTGGCCCCCGCCAGCACCGCGAGGTCGATGGGATCATTGTTTTCCGCGCGCGATGCAAGGGCTCCACTCAAGATGACCTCGTCAGCGGTTATGCCGGGAACCGCGAAGGGCTCACCCAAGGTAAGTTTGTTTTGGGTGAGTGTGCCCGTCTTGTCCGAACAAAGCACATCCATGCCCGCCAATTCTTCGATGGACGCCAGGCGGCTCACGATGGCCCGCTTCGCGGCGAGCACGCGGGCGCCTACCGCCATGGTGACCGACAAGACGGCAGGCATCGCGACGGGAATTGCGGCCACGGTGAGCACCAGCGCGAACTGAAGCGTGGTCATCATCTTGTCGCCGCGGAAAAGCGCGACGAGCAGAATCAGCACCACGAGCGCCACAGCGAGGACGATGAGGTAGTCCCCGATCTTCAAGACCCCCTTCTGAAAGTGGCTGATCGTGCGGGCTTCCGCCACCAGGCTGGCGGTCTTGCCGAAGTAGGTGTTCTTGCCGGTGCCCTGCACCACGGCTTCGATCTCGCCCTGCTTGACGATGGAACCGGAATAGACGGTTTCGCCGGTCTTGTGCACCACGGGCAGGGATTCTCCGGTCAGCGCGGACTGATCGACCTCAATGGGGTCGCCCTGAAGCAGGCGAGCGTCGGCCGGGATGATGTCGCCGAGGCGCAGGCGGATCCGGTCCCCCGGCACCAGTTCGCGGGCCGGCACGGTGGTCCACGCGCCATCGCGTTTCACGCGGGCCTCCAGCGCCAACTGCGCTTTAAGCGCGGCAATCGCGTTCCCCGCCTGGAATTCCTCCCAGAATCCCACCACCGCGTTTCCAAACAGGAGAACTGTGATGATCGCAAGGTCCTCCCAATGCTGCACGATGCCAGAAAGTAATGCCGCGGCTTCAATCATCCAGGGAATGGGCCCCCAGAAATAGGAAAGGAATTTGAGGACAGGGTTGGCTTTCTTCTCGGCAATCTCGTTGAACCCATATCGAGCCAGGAGTTTTTCGGCCTCCCCGTGGGTCAGTCCCGAGGCAGAGGATTCAGGGTTTTGGTCAGTTTGGCCGGGGGGTCTAGGGTTCTCCGCTTCGGCGGCTTTCTGCCGGGTCACAGCCATGGAATTTGAATCCGTCATGGTTTCATAAATGGGGATGCGCCTGCTGAATGCCCGGGCGCATGTCCTATTGGCCCCTTTCTGGCAGGGTAGGTTCAGCGAGTGGGCAGGCTGATGTCGAGGTCAAAAGTGTGTCAGCATTCTCGCCCAACGCGCCGAATTCGTGCGGCTTCCCATTGTCAAGTTGAACCCAGCGCTGCTTTACATCCAGCGAGGAAACTCGCCTCCCGAAGATCAGGTCAATGCGACGGTCGCGGTAATAGTCCGGCGGTCGCAGGGGAACCCAGCCGTCCGGTGCGTATCCGGCCAGAAAATCCTTGGAGAGATTCGGCCGGTCGTAGGGAGCGGAGTCGTCGGCGCTGATCATGGTGAGCGGGCCGTCGTAGCCCTCGCGGGGCCGCATGTCGGCCGCAGTCAATCCTGCCGCCCCGCCGGGTGGGGAATCTCCTCATAGCGGATCACCTCTGGCGGACCGAATTCGAGAACGCGACCTGCTCTCATAGCCCCTCTCGGTTCGGTGGGGAAAACTCCCGCGCTCGTCACCGGCGCACCAATGCCTCCAAATTTCTTCCTCGTTCATCCAGCCAAGCCTTTCCGACGTTCCGAGCAATTCTGCCGGATAAACTCAGGCACCTTGGGAAACAGCATTTTGGGCACCATCCCACGTCACCAGCTAGCCGTCGCCATCGCTCCGTTCTCCAATCGTTTGTGAGTACACATCGCCGGAGCATGCGGATCTTTCGGTGACAGCCGTCAAGACTCAGTGACGGTGGTTCGACATTCGACGACGTGGCGTGCAGCGGGCAGGCTAGCCCGGTGACGCGATTGCGGTGGAATACGGAATAACTCAGTTAGTATTTGACCGTCCTCTGACCCCAGATCTCGGCTCTTCTCGTCCAACATCGAAACACTGTGACGAAACCTCGACATTCGTCATTTGGCCGGATTCGTCTGGTAAGTTAGGCGCCAACCTAATCCACTTACAAGAAGACATTTATCTCAGTTGAACGCCGGCGGAGCCGTGGTATCCCGCGTGCACTCTTTGGTGTAGGTGCGTCGACACGGCATTCGGAAAGGAGTTGGTTCATGCCCGGTCTTATTAAAACTTCCAACCCCGCCCTGAACGCGAACACATTCGAGAATCGCATTGCTATCGGCAGCGAAGCGATGACGCTGCAGGGCACGGTCAACAAGACCGGCTTCCTGCTGTTCTGCGCCGCCGCAACCGCCGCTTGGACGTGGTGGGTAGCTCGCACGCAGCCGGCAGCCGTGGCGCTGTGCTTGTGGGGTGGACTTGTCGGCGGGCTCGTGTTCGCCCTCGTCACGATATTCAAGAAGGAATGGGCGCCGGTCACCGCTCCGATTTACGCGCTTTGCGAAGGTCTCGCGCTGGGCGGAATTTCAGTGTTTCTCAACCAGGTCTATTCCGGTATCGTGCTCCAAGCGCTCGGACTGACGGCTGCCGTCACCGCGGTGATGCTGCTGTTGTATAAGTCTGGCGTGATTCGAGCGACTCCGAAATTCACCGTTGGCGTCATCGCCGCTACCGGAGGGATCTTTCTCTTGTATATGATCGACCTCGTGATGGGCTTCTTCGGCCATCACCTCTCTGTGCTCTACAGCAACGGACCGTGGGGAATCGCGATCAGCGTGTTTATCGTGATGGTAGCGGCGCTGAATCTGATTTTGGATTTCGATTTTGTAGAGACTGGCGTTTATGCGGGCGCGGCCAAGTACATGGAATGGTACGGAGCCTTCGGCATCATGGTGACGCTGGTGTGGATGTACATCGAGATTCTGCACCTACTCGCCAATATTCGCAGCCAGCGCGCACCTGCAACTTGAAACACGGAAACAAGGCTGCCCAGCAATCTGCCAGCAGCGCTGGGCAGCAGCTCGGGCAGTGCTGTTCGCCGTTCGGACTAGCCGGATGCGCGAGAATCATCAGAAAGCCTGCGCAAGAGACCGAGCGCTTCGGTGAGGCGGTTTATGATTTGGGCGATGTGGTTTTACGTGTAAATGAATCGTTTTGAGTCGGGCCATTCACGATGAAAAGGAGAAATTCCATGAGTCACAAGTCAGCCGCAGCAGTACAGCCAGCGAAGGAGGGCGCGGCCGTAAGGGCGCTCCCTCCCAGCGATCTCTTTGAACGGATGCAGGAAACCTACGACGCGATTGCCCGTCGTGCCTTCGAGGCATTTGAAGGTCGCGGGCGTGCCGATGGGCATGATCTCGAAGATTGGTTCAGGAGCTGAGTCAGAGCTGCTCCATCCTCTCCACCTCGACGTCGCAGAAACAGACCAAACCGTCACAGTTCAAGCCGAGGTGCCGGGATTCAACGCCAAAGACCTCGAGGTCAGCTTGGAGCCCCATCACCTCATCATCATTGGCAAGCGGGCAATGAAAGAAGAGCGTAAAACCAGGAAGACCCTCTACTCGGAGCATTGCTCAAACCAACTTTTCCGGTCAATTGACTTGCCGACCGACGTTGATTCCTCAAAAGTCACGGTCACTCTCAAGAATGGAGTGCTGGAGCTCGTGATGCCGAAGGTCAAACACCCACGGGAGAGCGAGGGTGTCTAACATTTCCAGCGTCGCAGAAAGGACCCACCACTGTGCGCACGGAAGATCATGGAAATGTCACATCCGCCTTTCCGCCGTGATCTGTGGCGCCGGTACTGCCCGTTTTGCCGTCAGCGCACCGTGAGCACCGGGCAGGACGCGGCACGGACCACCTCATAGGCAGTGTCAGGCTCAGGCAGGTGAGCGGCCATAACCGGGTCCAAACGCTTCACGCTCATCACAATTAAGTCCACTCCGTGGTCACTGGCAAACTTGAGGATAGCTTCCGGCGCACGGCCAAACCCTAGCTGAATGTTAGTACGCTGGCGCAAGTTTGATTCTGCCGAGATGTGATCATCCAACCAGTGGCGGACGGGTTCCCGGATCTGGGTTTTTTCCTCCGGGGATGCAGCCATCTACTTTCATGAAGGTTAGCTTGGCGTGGAATTCCTCTGCCAGCGAGACAACGTAATCTGCAGCATGGCTCGTGTCGGGGACGAACTCCACGGGATAAATGATGTGAGATGGATCACATGAGTGACGTAGACGTCGGACCGGTAGTGGCCGGCGAGGACCAAGGCGTGAGGCAGCGCCGCCTTTGAGGCGGGGGAGAAATCCGTGGCCAATAAAATGTTCCTCGGGGCAACACGGCTTTTGGGATCCATCAGTTTAATTTTCCGCCTCGGTGTGACATGCCGTTCGTTTCGTCGCGCGGGATCTCCTCAGGAAGACGATAGCCAGCGACCGAGCGCGGCTCTTCCTGCGTTACATCTCTTGGGGAGGCCTATCTGTCGCGATGTTTGCCCCAAGCTTCATACGGTCCTACCGGCGCGAGTCTTGGTGTGCCCTGCGTGCTTAATGTCGCGTCTTAGGTCGGTGCCATTTAAAGAAGGCCAGGGCTCCGATGCCAGCGGTCACTGCCATTGAGATCAATAGATACATTAACGGCCGGTCGCGCCGCGACAAGAAGCCAATCATTTGCTGCCCACAACTTCTCGCCAGAAAGGCCACAGTGAAACAACGCCCGGCACGCCCCGCCGCCAGCGCGGACAGGAACTTCTTGCGCGGATACTGCATAACTCCCGCAGCCATCAGGACGGGAGTGAAAGGAAAGGGCAGCGGTAGCAAGGAGCCAGTGAACACCGTCATGAACCCGCGTTTCTCGAATCGCCGGTAGATTTTCTCCAGGCGCGAATTCCCCATCTTTCTTTCCAAGACCGCCCGGCCGCCTTTTTCGGCCAGCCGGTAGGTTACAAAGCCGCCTAGTACCTCCCCCACCGTAGCCATGATGGCGTAATAGCCCCACCATGCGGGGCGATGGGCTGAGAGCAAAATGACGGATGACAGCGCGCTTCCTGGCGGGGCAGAGATGAAGGGGGTGTTGTCGACGATGCCGATCACGATTAGCCCAGGTCCCCCCAGGCGGTGGATCCATTTCCATACCGAGCCGGAAATCGCCGCAAAGGCGAGAATGCCCATACGCCAGCCCCAGGCGCACCGGGCGCCGTTTCAGAATATGCTCCGTTTTCGGCCCATGCACCGCGTTGCAGAACCTTACGGTGTCAACACCTTCTGGTTCATATGATGTAAAGGATGATGATGCGCGCCCGACAGTTGCAGCTCAGAATGAGCCTGCAACAACTGCATGAGATGGGAACGAGTGAGAGTACCTTGCAAAGTGCCGTTCGCTACCACCGGGAGCTGGTTAACGTCATTGGCAGTCATCAATTTTAGAGCGTCCAAGACCTGCGTGTCAGGAGTGATGGTATGCAGTTCTTCCAGTGATCGCATGACCTCGCGTACCGTGGTGTTGTCCCACCGGTCGCGGGGGATGGCGCCAACATCCCGCAGGGTAATGAGGCCCATGAAGTGACCACCGTCCTCCACCGCGAAGCAGCGTTGGCCCGCCCTCAATACGTAGCTATCTACCAACTCCCGCAGGCTGACACTGGGGTTGACGATGACGCCGTCGCGCGCCATCACTTCCGAAACCCGCATGCCTTGAAAGGCAGCCGTGATCTCCACCTGGGCATAGCTGCTTTGGGCCGCCTCCATCAGAAACCAGCCGATGAAAGCCATCCAAAGGCCATCAAAGCCGGCACCTCTGAAAAAACTCCATACTCCATAGAAAATGAACAGGAAGGCGACAAGCTGCCCAATCCGCGCAGCGATGCGCGTGGAGCGATCAATATTCTTGGTAACCGCCCAGACGATGGCGCGGAAAACGCGCCCACCATCAAGCGGATACCCGGGAATCATATTGAAGATCCCGAGAAGGACGTTGATGTATCCCAGCCAAACGAGGACCGCACTCACGCCCGTCCGCGGCTCGCTCCAAGGATGCCACCCAAGGCCGGCCGCGAGGGCGAGGCAGCCAAATCCAATAAGTAGGCTGGCCGCGGGTCCGGCGATCGCCATCCAGAATTCGGTTTTCGCGTCAGGGGCTTCAGTTTCGATTTGGGAAACGCCGCCAAGTGCAAACAGCGTAATCTCCTTCACCTTCATTCCGTGCGCCTGTGCGACCAGCGAATGGGAGAGTTCGTGCAGCAGTAAGGTGACGAAGAAAAGCACAGCCGTGAACAGCGCAGTGCCCCAGATTCGGCCCGGGCCCCAACTCGGGTTGGTCTGATGAAACTGCTCTCCCAGAGAGAACGCGATCAGGGCAGCAATAATGAACCAACTGTCGTGAAGTCCGACCCTGATGCCTGCAACTTTTCCCAGCTTAATACTAGATTTCACGTGCGGATCTCCTCTCCTCGGCGCGGCCCTTGTGGGACTGCTGGGGGACAACTAGGGGAGAGACCATCAGCTTTAGCCTTTCGCCGCCTGCTTGGCGGCTTCCAGGTTGTGCTGACTCAGTTCGGCCGGCCGCGTTGTGCCTAGGATGTCCTTGGCTTTTGCAACCTCGGCCGCAGTTCCGTGGGCGACCAGAAGAAACTTGTCCGACTTTATGGCAGTCTCATATTTCAGCACACTGTCCTTGGGTATACCGATGCTGTAAAGGCCGGCACCAATGGCGCTCAACCCTCCCACTGCTACTGCGCCCTCCAAACCCGCGACGATCCAAGCCGCCAGAGGCCCTGCCACGACCATCGGGCCAATGCCCGGCACCCAGAAAAACGCCGCACCGAACAATAGTCCGAACAATCCACCCCAGAACGCACCCAACTTTCCCCAATATTTCATGCGGTCGCCGGCGTTGTAGAACCCGACAACCTGTTCGTCTGTCTGGTAGTCCTTGCCGATGACGGACAGCTTCTTCATGTCGAACCCTGATCTCTGAAGTTCCTTTACGGCGTTATCAGCCGTTGAATGGGTGTCGTAGATCGCAATTACAGCGCTTGTATCGCTCATGCATTTCCTCCTGTTTTTCTGTTTTCTCATCTGGGATCATTTGAACATTCAACCCCGAGGTTCGCGGCCCCGACGCTTAAGCCCTCATGCCTCTCCTGGTTTCTCATAGACCCACAAGAAGCCGCAGAGGCCGTATGTCGCAACCCAGGTGCGCTACCTCACTGTGCCCCCATGCGCCCGTGGAGGGCGGGCCCGCGCGAGGTCGCCACTCGCGTCCCATTCCCCCGGGGAGCAAGGGCTTACGGCTGAAATCCATCCTCCTGCCTAGCCCCGAGCTCCACATCGAACTGCGAGTTCGAGACCGCCGCCTTGACGGGATATTCCACTCACATTCACAAGCGCTAGCTGGCAATTGCGCTGCCAATCTGGCGGTGTGCAGAACACATTAATTCGAGTCTTGCAATCAATGGCTTGAGAGGTCATCCGGGGATGCTCCATGACGTTGGACACGGTGTGATTCCTGTCGAAAGCTCAGGCTCAGTGACGGCGGTTGGACGTTCGTCGACAGGGATCGTAACGCAGGCCAATGGGATGCTCAGTTCCTGAAGCAGTGACTCCGTAGTGCTAAACGACAGACGTCAGCAGCGAGACTTCGCCATTCGGCAGTCTCCGTCCACTCTCGGCAGGTAGCGGGCACTAGTATTGGAGGTACGATTGCCTAATTGGAGATCGTTGTAACCGAGCAATCGAAAGGAAAATTACCGTCCCTGATCAGCTCGGTTCCTTGATCTCCAAGGAAGGCAAGTTGTGAGTAGCCGGATCGAATCAATGGGAGTGCTTATGACGCATGGAATCACGGCGATGGTGGTCCATCAAAATTCCGAAACCCTGGCCAGTCTCAAGAGCGCTTTGGAGCGCCAGGGAATGTCCATCCTCCTGGCCGATTCTCGGGCCCGAGCGATTCAGATGCTTGGTGGGCAGAACCCGGCTCCGCTGGTCTTCACGGATACGGAATTGCCGGATGGGACGTGGGCTGACATCCTGGCCGAGGCCGAGAGGGCCACTCAACCCGTAAACGTGATCGTCGTGGCGCGTGTGGTAGACGCGCGTTTTTATCTGGAGACCATTGAAACCGGCGCATTTGATTTTATTGCGCCACCCTTTGTCGCTAACGATCTCGAATTCGTGGTGCGCAGTGCACTCGATAACGTCGCCGCGCGGCGCGGCGTCCGAGCGCGTAACGGGGAAACTGGGGCGGAGCGTCAGTTGTGAACCGTCACGAAGAAGCCTGTGCGTCGGCGCCTAATGGGGGTCAAATTCCCATCGGACCAAAGAGCAGCCGCGAAGGAAGTGTGTTCGCGCTTGTTAGCGCGACTCCGGAGAACCACGATTTCAGCGTTGAGCTGCGCAAGCCTGCCGAACCGTACGAGCAGAGCATGCTGGCTCAAGGGACCATCTGGAAAGCCGGTTCGTCTGCCCGGTGAGACGCGGAAATCGGGAAGGTACTGACCCGCCACATCATCCCGGAAGTCGAGAACCCGGCAGAGCGGGGGCTGGGACTTGGTGGCTGTCCTATTCCTTCGGTACTATCGAGGGATTTTCCATACTGGCGTGCTTGTTCCACCCGTGGAAACGCGAGAAGTCACCCGCACTCCACGCCTCGCGGAGTCCAGGAGTACTCAGATCCCAGTCTGGGCGAATTTCGCTCGTAACGGCGCGCAGATCGTGCCACAGATCGATGACTGACGGACGGCCCCAGAACCAGTAGCCGTTATACACGCTGTATATCACGAGGCCAGGCTTGAGCACGAGCGTATGCGGGATCATCGGATTATGCTCGGGGTCGGTGTACTCCTGGATGTCGAGATCCTTCTGAATGGTTCGGAAGGGGTCCGAAAGGAAGGTCCACTCGGCTCCGACTGACGCACGGAATTCCTGAAGAGTATGGTGATCGTCGGTCGAGATCGTGGCGATCTGAGTGTAGGCCACTGCGATCTTCGGGTAGAACGCGGCGAGATCCAAATGCTGCTGGTGCTCCTTTGGGCAATAGTGGCCGCGCGCGAGCGTGAGGATTAGCGGATCGTCGCGCTGTAGCTCGCTGAGCTTGCGCACTTTGCCCGTGTGATCGGGCAGTTCGTAGTCGGGGAAAATGCCTCCGGGCACGATATCAGAACGCATGACTCGACTCCTTCCGTTTCTCTCAAAGATCCATAGTGACACCCGCGTTTGGCTGGGAACAGCATACGAGCACGTTCCCGGGAGCGGGCCTCTCCAGCGGCTCAGGGTTATAAATAATCGATCCGCCAATCAGCCCAGTCATGCAGGTATGACAGACTCCAGTCCGGCACGACCATCTGACCGGAACGTCGCACGCTTCCGCCAGTTCAAGCAAGCTTCCGAATTTCGGATCCCAAGCGGCGGTAATTCCGCTACGCGCAAATGAGACTGGGGGGCCAGATCCGGGCGGCCCTTTTGGCAGGTGAGGAGTGTGAACAACTTGCGCCATACCAGGGGTAATAGCCTCGAGAGAGCCGAAGATTTCCGTGTGCACATTCTCGGCGAGCACACCCCAGTTTCGCAGCCCATCTCGCATGTTCTGCAAGAACGAAGAGGGGCCACACAGATAGAAGTCACTATTCCGTGACACGCCAATTCTCTCCAGCAAAGCGGTGTCAATATGCCCGGGAGCATCGAAGTCCGCCCCGACCTGGTCGATTGCAGCAGGCCTGCTGTATACGATGTATCCTCGTCCGCGAGAGAGCTGTTTCAGTAATGAACGCGATTCTTCTGCAAATGGATGGTCGACGCGATTGCGTGCTCCATAGATCCACCAGATCTCTCGTTGCGATCTTTCCGCAGCGAGTGTGTGCAGCATCGCCATCACGGGCGTTGCGCCCACTCCAGCGCTCAGCAGAACCACAGGACTCTGGCCTGGGCGCAGAGTAAAGCTTCCTCGGGGTGCACTCACATCCAATACATCGCCTTCTCGCACGCGGTTGCACAGAAATGAACTTCCAATCCCGTTCAATTCGCTCTTGACGCTGATGCGGAGATGATCGGCTGCCGGCAGATCAGACAACGAATAGCTGCGAAGAACCGGCGCTTTGTCCGGATCGAGAAGCAAGCGCAAAACAACAAATTGACCCGCCTGGAAGACAGGAAGAGGGGCCCCATCGATCGGCACCAGAACGAAGGAAGTTACGCTATCGCTTTCCTTATGAATATTCGCGACTCGCATCTGTCGAAATCCGGGCCATGCTGGTGCTTGTTCCTCATAGGCGAGTCCCGGATTCCCCGCCGCAGTTTTGGAGCTCAAGTCTTGTTGGAGCATTGCCTGGAACGAACTCTGCCAACCCTTGCTAAGTGCAGGAATCCGTAGCGCTCGTTCCAGTTGTTCGCGAGAATGTCCTGGCAAATACAGGAGGGCGTCAACCTCGGCCACGCTGATTCGCTCTGGACCGTCAGCAATTTTTACAATGTCATCGCCTGCACCAACTTCTCCCTCCTGCAACACGCGAAAGTAAAACCCTGGTCTTCGATGTGCTACGAGAAGCGCCGCCATACGAGGTTCATTCATGCGGATGCCGACGCGGTAGCACGTCACGCGTGGCTGCGTTACTTCAAATTCAGCACCACCGATGCGGTATCGATCGCCGATGCACACCTCGTTATCAGGAAGTCCCTCGACGGTGAAGTTTTCTCCGAACTGGCCGAAAGTAAAATCGTTGCGGCCCAGAAAGCGCTCCCAGTAATGGTAAGAATCCATCTGGTAGACGAATACGGCGCGGTGCTCCCCGCCGTGACCGGCGAGATCGGCTTGCGCATCACCATCGATATCGAGTTTGCGCACCATTCGCCGTCCATCAACTGGAGATTTCCAGACTGACGTTCGGACCGTTTTGCCGTTCCATGTCACGTCGCGCGGAAGGCCGACATTTACTGAAAGCAATCGGGGCATGCGTACCTCGTCGAAGTCCAGCGTCTGGCGAGAATCTTCTTATGTGTCCATCCGTTCGACCCATTGAGCGCGCCATGCGGGAGCCACGAATGGATCCGCAAAGTACTGTGTTTCCCGCGCAACCTTGTCGTCCCTGAACTCCATGATGCTCACGGTGTAGGACGGCTTGCCGTCATAGGTCAGGATGAATTCGGTGATCCAAAGATCACCGCCGCCAATGATTCGTCGGACAGTAAACCGCTTTTTGCTCGGCTGACTAGCGCGTTGGTTCTGTATGTTGCGTCGACCGCGGGTTCGCTCGCCTGACTGCGGGTATTCCAGCACCGCGTCCTCGTGATAGATGCGGTGCTCCGTTTCAAAATCGTTGGCATCGGACGCCGCCCAATGCTGATCCAGTGCCGCACGGATCTCTTGATCTCGCACTCCAGAATACTGCTCCTTCTTTTGTTGATCGTTCATCTTGAGCCCTCAATTTGACAAGAACCTTAACGCTTCAGCGGAATCGGAGTGTACGACCCGTCAAGTCGCGCAGACTCCTCCTACGAGTTGTTGTTTCGCGGATCGTCTTTCCCGCTGAGGTATTCCAGTCCAAGCGGCCCCAACGCGGTTACTTGCGTGACGTACTCGCCGGATTTCGCCCAGTGGAAATGGGGCGTGTTGCCAGGCAGAATGATCACGGCGCCGGGCGGATAGGCTTCCAACTTAATCGCGTCGAATTCATCACCCAGTCCGATATAAAAGACGCCGGAAATCACGGTATAGACTCGATCCTCTGGGTGCTTGTGAGGCATCAGCTTCTCGCCGTGGGGCACTTTGACCCTGATTGTGTAAGGACCGGGCTCCGAGGGCTGACCCACGACGACGGCCAGCCGGACGGAAGGTGGGAACGCCGGGAACGGTTTCCAATCGACATCTTCGGACAAGATGGTTTTGAAAACCTCCTGCCCGAGTTGGTGAGGCTGGACTTCGCTTTGCTGAGCATGCTTTACGGCGCTGGCTTTCTGAGACATACAAACCTCCTTCGTGCAGTAAATGTAAAACATCACCACAGACTCCCGAAACATGTCCGCCAAGATTGGCTTCGAGCGCATCCCATCCTCGACCTCCCGGGGGACGCTGAGCGTTACCGACGGCTTGTCGGGGGTGGGCCAGCCCCCTCTTACCGACTCACTTCTTCTTCCCGTTGAGTGCCGGTAGAAGAAGTTTCAGAAGCGCTTCGTCCGAGAACGGGTTCTGACCTGAGATCAACTCGCGATCTTGAAGGACGTAGCTCTTCCATGGAGCGACCACACTTACGTCACCGCCCGCCGTACGCAAGGCGAAGTCCGGGTAGAAGAGAACCTTACCACCAATCTCAAGCGGCTCCCGCTGCTGCTCTTCCGCCGTCGAAAAGATGGTCATCTTATATCCAGAATAAATCCATCCTTGAGCCTTTGCCCGCGCTCCAGCGGCATCGCCCGCCGCCAGCGCTCCGACCACCTCTGTCGAATTCGGAAGAGCCGAGAGAAGTGAAATCGGGCCATGGCAGAGCACCGCCGTAGGCTTGGATGTTTTATGAAAGTGTCTCATCACGGTGCCAGCGTCGGGATCATCGAGAAGATCGATCATCGGGCCATGGCCGCCGGGGACGAAAACAGCGTCATATTGATCCAGGCCCGATGCGATGACATCCGAGATGCGAGTTGGATTTTTGAGCCCAGTCAGGCTGTCGCGGAACCTTAGATAGTCCTGAAGCCTAGCCTCGTCACCCCCGAAGAAATCGGCGACAGCTGAATGGACATCCAGTTGCGGCGTGTTGCCTTTCGGGTTGGCGAAAGTGATTTCGTAGCCCTCCTTCATCAGGGCGCGAACCGGAACCGTCAGCTCGTTGAGGTAGTAGCCAGCGCCGGCATAAACCTTGCCATCTCGCAACGGCAAGCCGTGACCGCTCGAGACTAGTACCAAGACTTTTCCTTTTGTTGTCATTTTGTTCTCCTCTTTGAAATCGAATCTGTTCTCCTGAAATATGGAACTAAAACTGGGGACAGACGGGACGTTCGCTAATTCCCGTTCATTGAAATTGGGGTACGTTCCGTCTGTCCCCACTGTTTCCTCACTGTTTCCTGTCCACGGTTTCCTCCAAAGTGCGCAGGGACGGGCCACCGCCGTTGATGTCGGTTATGGCTGCGGGAATCCGAACATCAACCACGACTGATTGGCTACCCAATGCGGGTACAGCTCCGTCATCTGATCGAACAGTTCCTGGTCGGATGTCGCGGTTTTCTGCAGCCGATCGAAGTCCTGCAGGTAACGCTTGGTGTCTTGGATCGTCGAGGGAGAGTCGGGCGCGCCAGGCTTCTTGTGACCGGCGACAACAATCGCCGGGTCGAGCGCCGCCAACCGGTCCAGCGCCGCGATCCAATTCTTTCGGCTCTCGGGGGTGGTGTCGCCGACGTACATGCGGCACTGGTTGTACACAACGTCGCCAGCGACGATCAGGCCGATCGATGGAACGTATAGAGACGTCGAATCGGGACTATCGGTGCGGCCCTGCTCAATGATGCGCAATTCGTGGCCCTCCAGAGTGAACGTCTCGTGCTCATAGGGCTCAGGTGGAACCAACTTGGTGGCCACTTGCCCGGGAAAGAGCCGGCGGGCCAACCGCTCCACCGTGGGAGAGAAAGACATCTGCATGGCGTTCACCGCCTTGGGCGTTGCTATCGCCCGAGCGCCCGGGAAACGGTCGAGCAGAATGCTCAGACCGTAGAAGTGGTCGAAATGGGCGTGCGTGATATAGATGGTCTCCAAGTTGCGGTTGTGCAGAGCGACCCAATCCGCCAGAGCCTCGGCCTCAGCCACTGTCCCCATTGCGTCCACCAGCACCGCGTCGTACTCGCCGAAGATTAAAGTCGACGTGATCGGGTCAAAGCCGAACGGTTCGCCGAAGGGCTTTGGCCGCTCGCCGACCATAGTCTTTCCCGGGGCGGTAAAAACGTTCACACTAAGCGTGTTCGACGCGACAGGCGCGGTCACGCGCGTGGTCTCTTTCAGTCCATTTGTGCCGTCCATTTGGTACTCCTTTCGATGTCAGAGCGAGTGACTGTTCAAAGCAAAATTGGCAGAAGCGCGGCGACGAATCCGTTGGAAGAACATATCGATCAAGACCGAAGTCCTGGCTCGACACTGCAGCCCGAAAGGCCTCAAGTGAACATCCGCAGCCGTTTAAATCCGAATCCCATCCGGGCCGAGCGCTAACCGTACTTGAGCTCGGTGCTCTGCCCGACCTCGATAATGTAACCATCAGGATCGCGGATGTAGCAGCGAATCTCGCCGTACTTGGGTATTGGCTCCGTGATGAACTCGGCTCCTCGACTTTTCCACAATTCGTAGCACGCATGGATATCCGCAACGCGGAAATTCATAAAGCTGTTGATGTGATTCGGGTCGGGGACGCTGAGCGTCACCGTCGGCTTATCCGGGGTCGGCCCGCCCCCGACGTTCAGAATCATCCAGATATTCGCAAGCTGAAGGTACCCAGGCGCGTTGCCGTCACCCAGGCTAAGAATGCGAGCGCCGAAGACCTTTTCGTAGTAGCGAGCCGATCGCTCAATGTCGGCGACGGTGAGAAAATGCGCGATGCTGATCCCCTCTCGCGGGGGCATCTCATAGCTCTTCTGTTCGACTTGTACGGCGTTCATTGATGGCTCCTTTCGATATAGTGCGCAGAATATGTTGAATATCACTACAGACACTCGAAACGTGTCCGCCAAGCTTGGCCTTCGAACGCGTCCCATCCGCAACGTCCGGAGCTCGGAACCGCGTCGAGCGCCGACCTAGCGCACGATTTGGCCCAGGTAGTATCCGAGGCGATTTTCGACATCCCCCGGCTTATGGAAGCCGCGCGACATCAGTGCCTTGATCCCATTTTGGGCGGCGGGTCGCCCGAGCGAAGCGATGCACGCGTCCCAACCGGCGCCGAGCTCGACGTCCGGCGGCAGGCTGGTGTTGACGAGGCGCTTGGTGTTGGCGATTGCCCACTTGTCGAATTTGGCGATCCGGGTCGCGAGCACTTCCACGAACGCATCTAGCTCGGCGTCGGGCAGGGCGCGATTGATATAGCCGTAGGCCTCGGCCTGGTCTGCTCTGATGTCTTCCGAACTCAGGAGGACCTCCAGGGCGCGGTTTCGGCCGATGAGTCCGGGAAGCCGGGCCATGGGGCCGCCGCCGGCGACCATTCCCACGCCCACCTCCCATTGCGAGATGATGGCCTTCTCGCGGCTGGCAAAACTCATGTCGCACGCCAGCGTAATCTCGCTGCCGTTGCCGGTCGCGCGTCCGCGGATGAGGGCAATGGAGACGACGGGCAAGCGGGTCAGACGCGCGAGAAAGTCCGGCCAAGGCGGCAAGCCTGTGGGACCCGCCGGCAGTGAGGTCAGGTCCTCAAGCTTGGCGAGGAAATCGGAGTGATTCAGGAAGTAGTCGTCGACCGCGCTGTCGAACACCACGACCCTGACCTGCTCGTCGGCCTCGAGAGCATCGATGACTTCCTGGAACTGGCGGACCATTTCCGGGCCCATGACGTTGATCGGCGGGTTGTCGATCGTGACTCGCCAATAAGCGGGCAACCGCTGGGCCACGCGAATCTCTGCGGGCTTTGTAAGTGCGCTTGCAGTTGACATGGCATTCTCCTGGCCCTCGGATAACTTCGCTCCTAAGCGTCGCTGAACAGTTGGCCGCGAGGATGGCTCTCCGCCGGTGGAGGCGGCGCGGCGGGCTCACTGAAATCTGCCGTCCACCGCCAGTTCCTGACCTCGGGCAAGTCCTCCAGGTGTTCTCGAATATAGGAGTGGTGCTCGTACAGCTTGCCGTTGAACATATCGATGACGTCTGAGACTTGGGAACGTTGCCGCGCAAGGTACTTCAACGCATCCATTGCCAAATGGAAACGGCTCATTTTGTTCAGCACGACCATGTCAAAAGGAGTCGTGGTCGTGCCTCGGTCCCTGAAGCCCCGTACGTGGAAACGTGCCTCGTTGGCGCGTCCGTGGACCATAGGATGGATCACCCACGGATAGCCATGAAATGCGAAGATCACCGGAACGTCCTTGGTGAATATTGCTTCGAATGAAATGTCATCCATCCCGTGCGGATGATCGTTCGGAGACATCAGAACGCCGAGGTCGACGACGTTCACCACGCGCACTTTGACTTCAGGAACACATTTTTGAAGCAGCCACGACGCGGCACACGTCTCCAGCGTCGGCACATCGCCCGCACACGCCAGGATAACGTCAGGCTCGGAGCCCTTGTCGTTCGAAGCGAAATCCCAGATGGACGCGCCTTGCGAGCAGTGTTCGCGGGCGAGTTCCATATTGAGCCACTGCAGTTCGGGCTGTTTGCCGCACGTCACGATATTCACGTAGTTGCGGCTCCGCAGGCAGTGATCGAACACGCTGAGCAGGCAGTTGGAATCCGGCGGATAATAAACGCGAATCACCTCGCTTCGTCGCGCCAAAGCGTTGTCAACGAAACCCGGCGCCTGATGACTGAAGCCATTGTGATCGTTCCGCCAGCAGTGGCTTGTGAGAAAAACATTCAGCGAAGCAATGGGCTTCCGCCACGGAAACTTTCGTGATTCCTCGAGCCATTTCGCGTGCTGTGTGAGCATGGAGTCGACAACTTGCGCGAATGCTTCGTAAGAGGACCACACGCCATGACGGCCAGTAAGCAAGTAGCCTTCAAGCCATCCTTGACAGCAGTGCTCACTCAGAACTTCCATCACCCTGCCGTCGGGACCAACGTGATCGTCGATCGAAACGGTTTCCTCGACATTGCAGCGCGTCGTCGTTTCGAAAACCGCGTTCAGGCGGTTCGAATTCGTCTCATCGGGACAAAAATAACGGAAATTTGTGGGATTCAGCTTGATGACATCCCGGAAAAAGGTGCCCAGTTTGCGTGGCGCTTCGGCCACCACTTGCCCCGGCCCTGGCACCTCGAGCGCGTACTCCGAAAACTCTGGCAGGTCCAGTGCTGTGAGAACGCGCCCACCGTTCACGCTCGGATTCGCACCCATGCGACGCTCACCGGAAGGCGCCAGTTCCTGCAGTTCAGGGATCAGGTGTCCGCGATTGTCAAAAAGTTCTTCGGGCTTGTAGCTTTTCATCCACGCTTCCAGCAACCGCAGGTGATCTGGGTTTTCGCGGACATTAGCAAGTGGCACCTGATGGGCTCGGAACGTCCCCTCGATTGGGATTCCTTCGACCTCTTTCGGTCCCGTCCATCCTTTGGGTGTGCGAAGAATGATCATGGGCCAGGTTGGGCGGCTCTTGAAGCCGTTCTTTCGGCCGTCACTCTGAATCGCGCGGATTTCCGCGTAACACTTGTCTAATGCTTCGGCGAAAAGCTGGTGCACAACCGCAGGCTCATCACCTTCAATGAAATAGGGCCTGTAGCCCTGCCCTCTGTACCGAGACATCAGTTCCTCATCGCTGGTGCGCGCCTGTACAGTAGGTCCGGAAATCTTGTAGCCATTCAGGTGCAGGATGGGGAGCACGGCACCATCTCGTGCGGGATTGAGAAAGTTCACACCTTTCCAGCTTCCTTCAAGGGGACAGGTCTCCGCCTCTCCGTCTCCGACAACGCAAGCGACGAGCAAGTCGGGGTTATCGAAGGCGGCGCCGAAGGCATGCAGAAGCGAATAACCGAGTTCTCCGCCCTCATGCAGTGAATTCGGAGCATGAGGTCCACAATGGCTGGGCACACCGCCAGGCGTCGAGAACTGGCGAAAGAGCAGGCGCATCCCCTCCATGTCTTGCGTGATTTCGTGATGCACTTCGGAATACGTTCCTTCCAAGTAGGCATGCGCGTTGAGCGAGGGCCCGCCATGTCCCGGGCCGGCGATGTAGATCACTCTGGCATCCCGCTCTTTGATCAGCCGGTTCAAGTGCACATAAATGAAGTTCTGCCCGGCAGAAGTGCCCCAGTGTCCAAGCAATCGAGGCTTGATTTGCTCGGCCTTGAGCGCTTCCTTTAGAAGCGGGTTGGCCGAGAGGTAGATCTGTCCTACGCACAGATAATTCGCTGCGAACCAATAACGGTTCATTTTGTCGAGCAGGTCCGGCGAGAGTGGTTCGTTGGGTTCCTGGATCTTTGTCGGACGCTTGCCGTTTGCCTTGACCGCCGTGGACAGTTTCGCGTCGAACTGGAACGTGGTCTCCCCAGTCGCCGGAGCCACCGCCTGGGCCTGTGGCGCCTCAGCTTTGCCTTGTCTGACCTGTTCCACTCCCTTAGTAGCCATAGGAGTCACTCCCTTGTAGCACTGGATTCCCCTTGAGAACGGCAAGCCGCGCCGCAGGAGGAAACGCCGGGAACGGCTTCCAATCCATATGCTCAGGCACAATCGCTCTGAAATCCCCGTTGGGCCGGTTGGTGGAACGGAGTCGTACCTTCTGCTTTTCTCCGAACTGGCCCTCGGCATATGTCGTCGAATCGACGCTCGCCCGCGAGGAAAGTGCAGGTGGGGTACCAAGACAGAATCCACGGTTCAACCGAGATAAGTCCCTTTTCCTGCTTAGCTTGAGCTGCTGCCGAAATTGCCGAGTGAACCCGAACCTTTGACGAAAGTCGAGGCTCGGTGACGGTTCTTCGACACTGGCCCGGAAGGGCCGGGAGGCAACGGTTCAATTCGACGAACGTCGAACCGCCGTCATTGAGCTTGGGCTTTCGACACGAATCGGGCTGTGTCCAACGGCATGGAGCGGCTTGGGATGGCGTCGTAACCCATTGATTGCAAGACTTGAATTAATGTGTTTTGGCATACCGAGAGATTGGCAGCGCAATTGCCATCCATGCCCGCTGTCGGCGGATTCATTATCCTGCTGCGCTTTCAAAAGGATCCAGAATTTGGATACAACGGGATCCCAATGGCCGCGAGAAAACGACAAGTCCGAGCAGCCGCTCAAGCGAGGACATGGGGAACGATCACTGTAAGCCGCCTGTGGCTTAGTCGCTTTTGTGCACAGGCCGACAGTGCGCTCGCCCTCTGGCCAAATCTTTAAAGAAAAGGATGGCAAAGACATGCCGGAAGCGACCTGGAAACCTCACGAGGTACACGGAAGGCTGACGAAGCAGAGCGACTTACCCGACAGCGTCTACGCGTTTCCAAAGCAGCGTAAAGAACCACTGACCGATGCACAACATGTGCGTAACGCGGTCGCGCGGTTCGATCAAGTCATCGACGTCTCCGATGCCGACCGCGCTTTGGCGTTCGCGAACATCGAGAAAGCCGCAAACTACTACGACGTCAACCTCGCGGAAACATCATGGCACGACCTGGGCATTCATCCTCAAAAGAATAGAAGAGAGGCTGCCGCCAAAGGTGCTGTGACGCGCGAACGCCGAGTGCAGAGCTAAGAATCCACCGGTCACAGAGCCGGCCGACAGAAGAAGTGATGGCAAAAGTGAAGTGAAATCTGAACCAGCCAAAACCAAACTTGAAGAGGAGACAGAATATGACGGACACAAACGCAGTGATCGCAGTGTATGACAACCACTCGGCAGCCGAAGACGCGGTGAAGGAACTTCAGAAGTCAGGCTTCGACATGAAGAAGTTGTCGGTTGTGGGGAAGGATTATCACACGGACGAGCAAGTCGTTGGCTACTACAACGCGGGAGACCGCATGAAGTATTGGGGGAAGTGGGGCGCTTTCTGGGGCGGATTCTGGGGCTTACTGTTTGGCGCCGCATTCTTTTGGGTGCCCGCGATAGGCCCTGTGCTGGTTGGCGGTCCATTGGTGGCTTCGATCGTCGCCGGCCTGGAGAACGCGGTGGTAGTCGGCGGTTTGAGTGCTATCGGTGCCGGTCTGTACAGCATAGGCATACCAAGAGACAGCATCGTAACCTATGAGACCGCCATAAAGGCTGGCCAGTACCTGGTGGTTGCTCATGGAACTTCCGCTGAGGCGGCTAAGGCCAGAAATATTTTGAGCACATTGAAACCAACCGCAGGTGACCGATCATGTTCTCGAACCTGCTGCGCAAGCGGTGACCCGTTGAACGCATCGTGAGGTGGGATCGGACCGCTTGTGGACCCTCGCCTCACCACGCTTCGGGTGGAAGAATCCTAAGGAGATGAAATATGAAAGCAGTTGTTGTCCACCAATATGGCGGTCCTGAAGTACTGAAGTTTGAGGAATACCCTGACCCGGTTCCGGGTCCGGGCGAGGTGCTGGTGCGGGTCGCCGCCACCAGCGTGAATCCGCTCGACTACAAACGACGTGCCGGGTTAACGAAGGACTACTATCCCATCAAATTTCCGGGCCTGATCGGAGTCGACATTGCGGGGACTGTGGTCAAGATTGGGCCGGGAGTGGAAGGCTTTTCCGTCGGCGACCGGGTGTTCGCCATGGCGGACAATACTTACGCTGAACTTTGTGTCGTGAATGCAGCGATCCTGGCGAAGATCCCCAAGGGGCTCGATTTGATCCAGGCGGCGGCGCTGCCGCTGGTGACGATTACTGGCAACCAGCTCCTTTCAGCTACGGGAATCAAAGCGGGCCAGACGGTTATGGTCGTAGGTGCTGCTGGAAATGTCGGGCGTTCGGCGGTATTCACTGCGAAGGAACGCGGGGCGACTGTGATCGCGGGGGTTTTGAAGAGGCAGATGGATGAGGCGAAGACTGTCGGCGCGGATCAGGTTGTCGCAACCGACGACGACACCGCGATTGCGAATCTTCCGCCGCTCGATGCGGTGGCGGATGCGGTCGGCGGAAGAACCGCCGAGAAGCTGATCGCGAAGGTCAAGCCCGGAGGAGTGTTTGCTTCGGTTCTCGGGGCACCGCAGAACGCCGCGAAGTACCCGTCTGTAAAGGTGGTGTTTGTATTCTCGAAATTCGACAGGAAAACGCTCGAGTTCATGGCCGAAGCGGTGCGAGATGGCAAGCTAGTGATCCCGATTAGCCAGAAACTGCCACTTAGTGACGCGGCCGAGGCTCAAGCAGCGGCAGAAAAGGGTGGCGTCGGGAAGATCTTGCTGGTGCCTTGAACTCGTTGCTCGACACACCACCTCTAAGGAAAAACGAAATGAAGAAGGATCGCCGCGGGATCAATCCCGCATCGAAACCAAGTGGCGATTGATGTGTGGAAGTATCTCGCCGCTGAGCATCACATCTTATCCGAAAGGCCGAGAACGATTTTCCCCGGCGGGTGCGGCGCACCAGCCAACATTTCATGTGCCTTTCGCACCTGTTCCAACGGAAGCACCGTGCCCACGTGCGGTGCCAGCTTACCGTGATTGAACAGTTCAGCCAGCTTGTCCAGCCGCTCGGTGGTCACTTCGACCAGGAAGAAGACGGCCCGAGTGTTCGCCAATCGGCCGGGATCCGGCAGAGGTTCAGAAACCGTTGACACCAGAATGCCGCCCGGCTTGATGATCTTGAATGAACGCTCCCGGGTTTCTCCGCCGACCAAGTCGAGAACGATGTCAACCTTTGGTACAACGGCTTCGAAGCGGGCTTGTTTATAGTCAATGACCCCCGTTGCGCCAAGGCTCTGCACGTATGGCGCGTCATCGGCGGAAGCCGTGGCATAAACGTGCAGACCGGCTTGGCTGGCGAGTTGGACGGCGTAGGCGCCGACATTGCCGCCTGCGCCCAGGATCAGAACGCTCTGGCCCGAGCTCGCTTTCGCGTAGTCGAATAGCATTTGCCCCGCCGTCACGGCAACCACCGGCGCCGAGGCCGCCTCATGGAAGCTCAGCGAGGCGGGTTTCCGCGCAATCATGTTCGCGGAGGCCAGCGCCAACTCCGCATACGCTCCAATGAACTGGGGGTTGGTGACACCGTAGATCTCGTCGCCGGGCTGGAATTGGGTCACGCCGAGGCCAACAGCTTCGACCACGCCGGACAAATCCGATCCCAGGATGAGGGGTAAGAGCGCATTCACTACACTCTTGTTTTCACGAATCAGGGCATCCCACGGTCCGACTCCCGCACTGGCCACGCGCACGGAAACCTGGTCCGCACCCGGACTGGGGCGAGGGAGATCGTCGACGACGATCACGGCGGGCGGTCCGAAACGATGAATTCTGGCTGCTTTCATTGGCGAGCTCGCAAACCCTTCAGCATGCGCCATACGGCGCGCTAAAGACCCAGACATCCGTCCGCAATCCCTTCACTTCCAACTGTAAATGCAGATTAGTCACCATCGATGCGTTGCACCTCAGTCCTGAAACTTTCTCGGGCCCTCGTACCGAAGACGGAGGAAAACGTGATAAGGCAGAGCATAGTGGATGCTTATCAATCTATACCACGGTGCAGTTTCGGGTGTATAGCTTACCTTACCGTACGTCGTCGGTCGGTCGATCCCCGGCTTGGTAGTCTCACCTAATACTTGGAGGGAAATTGTCCGGAACTCCTCATCAATTAGCTGTCTTCTTAGGAGATCGCCATACAGCGTTGGGCCGCCTTCACAAAGCAGTGTGCGGATGCCATGTTCCTGCCGTAGAAGTTGGGCTGCGGCCACAAGATCAACCCCCGCGCCGGCTCCCGCCGAGATTATATTAATGCTCCCCTCCCGTCCAAGCATTTTGAGCTGTGATCGGAGGCTCTTTTCCCCCTCCGTTGTGGTAAGTATCCAAGGTTCAACCCGCGGCGAATCGAAAACGCGAAGAGTGACAGCGACGTTCCCAGAACCGGTGAGAACGATAATCTTCTGTTTGTCGAGACCCAAAGTTTCCTCTCGGTACACCCGCAGTTGCTCGTCATCGATGCCATAGTCCTCGCCACGCGCGTCGGGGCCTTGTTCCTCGCGGAGGGTGGTCGCACCGATCAACTGTCCATCGTGATGCGCCCGCAGGAAATCCATCAGCCAACGATCTTCTCCGCTCCTCGAAACCTCCCTGCCACCAGCACGGCCCTTCAACTCCCTGAATGAAGCCCTGCCGTCGAGTCCCATCACAAAGTTGGAACTTATATACGGACGATGGGGGTCACGAGGCTCCGGAAAACCAAACGGGCCATAGCGCTCCTTGATATACGGCGGCAAAGGAAATCCATCTTCGCTCGCGTTATAGCAATGTTGAAGATCCATCGCCACCCCCTGAGAAAGAACGCCGCGACATTTAACTTTCTATTTACTTCGTTGAAAATGTGAGCGGTTTCCGTGACCCCGCCTGCCATTCCTCGTACTTAATGCCGGGGCAGGCGCGGTTCAACGCTTCTCGTACGGGTGGAAGATATAGTCCTTCGCCTTCACGGCTGTATGGCACGCGTTTCCGCAGTCCGACAGGCTTTTGGAATCGGCCGTGAACCTGTCCGATGCGGCATCGTAGTTGAACACCGCGTATCCCCATCCGCCGGTTTTCGGAAATCGCCTGCTATCCTTTTCCATGACGAAAGCCTGGGCAAAGACGTCTGGCACATCCACGACGAAGGGGGCCTCAGCACTCTTCTTCGGCTTCCACTGGAGCTTCACAATCATGGAGCCATCCGGGAAAGGCTGGCCGTTGCCGGGAACGCCGGCCTTGTACGCCGTGATCATGGTTGGATTGCCGACGATCACCTTGAGCACTTCGTTGGTGCTTGCGGAAGAGACAACGGCCCAGTCCTCGTATCCCCTGAAGTCGGAGAACCCGATTCCGCTCGGCGATTTCAGCGAGTACTTGTCCTGGTCTTGGCCTTGCGCGTAGAGGGCTGCGGCGACGAGGACGGCGAGCGCTGCCGCGGCTGTCGCAACGATCGTAAAGCCGGCGATACGTCCCCGGGCGGTGCGTGTTTCTACCTTCTGTTCTTGTTTTTCTTGCGCCACGGATTTCGTCATAAGTCCAGACATGGTGCGTTCTCCTTCACGAAAAAGTTTTCTAAGCCCGATCTACGTGCATCTCGAACCATGGTAACTAAGCCATCTATCCATTGAGTTTCTAACCCCGACGAGTCCGTAGATCGAGGAGAGACTGATGATGCTCGCACCCCCACCCTTCTTCAGATGAGGAATGACATCCTTAACGCAAATGAACACACCCTTGACGTTCACAGCCGTGAGCTGATCCCACTCCGCTTCCGTGATCTCATGCGCAGGCTTGACGACACCGCTGATCCCGGCGTTATTTGCCAGCACATCGATTCTCTGCAACTCTGCCTCAATTTCCGCGAACGTGTTCTTGAGCTCAATTTCCTTGGTCACATCCAGATGCCAACACTCGGCCGTACCGCCGGCGCGCTTGATGTCTTCGACGGCTTGCATTGTGTCATTCTCGCTAACGTCTGTAACGGTGACCTTTGCCCCTTCTCGGGCAAGCAAATGGCAGGCGGAACGGCCTATCCCCATGCCACCACCCGTCACGATCGCAACTTTTCCCTCCAGTCTCATATCGCAGACCTCTCCGGGAGCACTTCAATTGGATTTCACCTTAATCATGCGTTCCTTGCTTGGCTTTGCACCCTTGAAGCGGTCTAGCAACGCTGAACGGCCTCCGGTCCGGCGTGGCATAAATGTATCCAGAAGGGCCACGATGTCCGCTGCACTCAACGGTCCCTCAAGATAATCCAACGCACCCGACCGCATAGCTTCCAGATAGCAGGTGTTGTTGTAAGACCTCGCTAGCACCAATACCCGCAGTTCCACGTCGACTTCCATGGCCTGCGCGAGCACCTTCTGCCCCTCGAACTTCCCGCTGCCCTGGTCCACCATGATCAAGTCAAACGGCTCGTAGCCAAGGTGTCGCGCTCCCTCAGCAAAGGACGAACTAGCTCGCACCTTGCATCCCAGCTTTTGAAGAATGGCGCGGTAGTAGGCGATCTCTCGCAGATCTTCGTTCACCAGAAGGATTCTGGCCTGCTTTCCAAGCGGTTGCCCTGCCCATCCTTTGACTTGGGATAATGATGCCATTTCGAGTCTCACTGGAAATCCTAGCTCCGGTCCATCCACTCCGGCCGGAATCCCGAACGTTACGTCCCGCAGGGCCTGCCGGATGGCCGGTACATCAATACTCCCTGCTACCTCAATCGCCCATGGCGAGAGATTAACCCCCAGATAGTCCGCCTCCATAGGCCCCTCAGTCGCGCGCTCCCCCCGTACCGAGTGCAAAATCGGTTAATGGACAAGTGGTTTTCGGGGCGATCAAGGCTCTGAAAATTGTTCCAAAGGGCGTAATCCCCCATCAAGAACGCTTTTCAAGAAGGCAAGCATGCTGCCACGGCGGGTTCAGTGGGATGCGGTTCGGTCCGGTCCTGTTCCAGCCAGGTATCGGACTGAAGCCATTACGCTTCTTGCGTTTGCCAAAAAGCCTGCGCGGGTTGCACGAGGTCCCTCAATCTTACGAGTGGCGAAAGGCCGTCTCTGAGGCCAGTCATTCGTCACAGTGCCCGCAAGAAACTCGGTTAGATCCTCAGGTCCGAGTTCCCGTTCGCCGAATGCTCCAGACTCTGGCTGACAGGTCGTCGAGCGACTGAGATCGCTCAGCTTCCGGGGTGGTTCGACCCATTCGAACCACCCATTGTGGATAGTCCACGAAAGATCGAGAATGCCAGCACATGCCGGGGATCTGAGGCTTGGAGGCAAAATGTCACTTTTCCAGCTTTGGGGTGCTTTGGGGGACCCCAGAGCCTCGTGCTCTTAATACTGCCCGCAATCCTCCGCGCACGGTCGCCCGGTCCCTGCCAGTGCGAAGGGGTATTTAGCTTTAAAATGAGAGCACAAGCGTCATGGCCCCAACCATCGATCACATAAATTCAAAATAGGGGTATAATCTCACATGAGGACAAATTGTCCGTACTTCCCGGGTTGCCCCGAGGAATGCGGGCGTCGCTACCGCTCACAGAGGGTCCTGGCTGTGCGTCCCACTTCCATGATCACGAAAACGTACAGCACTTGGAACCTGGCGGTCATCGCGACCAAGTCATCGCAGGCCAGCATGGTCTGAGCGTGGTTGCGAACAAACGTCATCCAGCGGTGCGACGAGGGCCCGCGCTGTGGTCCTGGGGGAGGAGGAGGCATATAGCGTCGGATCGTCCGGGGTGAAACTCGGATGCCCAACTTAAGCAGGAGTTCCGCGGCGGTGCGCTCCTTCCCCCAGGTCAAAATTCTTGCTGCCATGTCCGCGATCAGCTTCTGTAGGTCGGCGGGAATTCGTGGTTGGCCTCGGAATTGCGACTTCCACCTCCAAAACAGTCGAAAGCCTTGGAGTGGCCACTCGTACCCGCTTTGCTTTCACCAGCCATTGGCGCAGTTGCCTCAAAACCCACGTTGATAGCGAACCGGCGTAAGCAGGTGAAGAAGGACGACTCCTCTCGGGAAGACGAAATCGGCCTGCTCATCGCAGGAACCCAGGCAGCGCGATAAGGGGCCCCAGCCTGATTGAGGTGAGAACATGACCGAGTCTAACAAATCAAAGAATGACATTCCCGTGGAGGCTTCCGTTCCGTTGGGCATGGTTCCCCTGGAAGCAATCCTCTGCACGGAGGAGTTGCATCGTCGCCCGTGGCGTGCGCCCGACTACACGAAGGAGAACCGCGCGCTCGTGGCGCTGGTCAGCGCTTTAGCCGACTCGCCGCGCACTATATTTCAGACGCTGGCTGAAACGATCCTGGATATTACTCAGGCCGACTCCGCCGGCCTTAGCCTGCTGACGAGAGATGGCAAAACGCCGGACGTTTGCGGCGAAAGGTTTTACTGGCCAGCGATCGCCGGCATGTGGAATCCCCACGTCGGAGGTGGAACTCCGCGCAATTTCGGCCCCTGCGGAGACGTGCTCGACCAAAATCGTACCCTATTATTCAGACATTTCGAGCGGCGGTACCCCTATTTGATGCCGGTCATTCCGGCAGCCGAAGAGTGCCTGCTGGTTCCCTTCTACGTCGCTGGCAAGGCGGTCGGAACCATCTGGTCGATTATGCACAGCGACCGCCGCAAGTTCGATGCAGAAGATGACCGGGTCATGGCCTCCCTGGGCAAATTTGCCTCTTCAGCCTATCAAGCATTGAAACATATAGAAGACCTGAAAATCCAGGTGGCCGAGCGGCAAAAGGCAGAGGCAGAAGTCCGTGAATTGGCAAAAGGGTTGGAGGCGAAGATCCGGCGTCTGGTCGAGGCCAATGTCGTGGGGATTCTCATGTGGAATCTCGAAGGAGCAATCACCGGGGCCAACGAAGCATTTCTCCGCATGGTTCAATACGACCGCGAAGATCTCGCTTCCGGTCGCGTGCGCTGGACGGACCTGACGCCGGCCGAATGGCGCGACCGGGACGAACGGGCAATAGCGGAATTAAAGACGACCGGAATCTTTCAACCCTTCGAGAAGGAGTTCTTCCGGAAAGATGGCAGCCGAGTGCCTATACTGCTCGGCGGCGCGCTCTTCGAAGGGAGTGGGAACGAGGGTGTGGCTTTCGTGCTCGATTTGACCGAGCAAAAGCTGAAAGATTCCGCCCGCCGCTACAGCGAAGAGAGGTATCGCGTTGTAGTCGAAACAGCCAGCGATGCAGTTGTAAGCATTGATGACAAAGGCTCAATAGTGTTTGCCAACCCAGCCACTTCAGCAGTTTTTGGCTACGACCCAACCGAACTGACGGGAAAACCCTTGACCGTTCTCATGCCTGAATACATGCGGGAGTTGCACCAGGGCGGTTTCAAAAGATATTTGGCTACCGGTGAGCGGCATATAAATTGGCAAGGCACTGAAATGACCGCACTTCGTAAAAATGGGAAGGAATTTCCCGTAGAGGTCTCATTCGGCGAGCTCGTCAAAGACGGACATAAAATATTTACGGGCATTCTCCGTGATATCAGCAAAAGAAAGCAGGCGGAGGACGGGCTCCGCGCGGCGATAAACGAGAGAACACGCCTCTCAGCAGTTCGCGCGGAAATCGGCATGGCCCTGACGCGCGAGGGTAGTTTGCGGGAAGTCTTGCAGGCATGCGCGAAGGCATTGGTTCAGCACCTCGACGCGGCCTTTGCCCGCATCTGGACACTCAGCGACGACGGTACAGAATTAGAGTTGCAAGCAAGTGCAGGAATGTACACTCGTCTCGGTGGCCGCTACAGCCGAATTCCGCTGGGAAAATTCAAAATCGGCCATATTGCCGAAGCAAGAAAAGCACACGTGTCCAATGATCTCCAAAACGATCCGGAGATTAAGGACAAGGATTGGGCCAGGGCTGAAAAAATGACCTCATTTGTGGGCTACCCCCTCGTTGTCGAGGGTCGGACCGTGGGCGTTATGGGTATGTTCTCCCAAAAGCCAATCCCGGAGAGCATCCTTGACACCCTGTCGTTCCTCGGTGATGGCATCGCCCAAGGCATCGACCGCAAGCGGGCGGAAGAGGAGTTGCGGCGCAGCGAAGCATTTCTCGCGGAAGCCCAACATCTAAGTCAAATCGGCAGCTACTCCTGGCGCGTGGCGGCTGACAAAATCACGTGGTCAGAGCAGCTCTATCGCATCTACGAGCTTGAGAGCGGCGTGCCCGTGACGCTGGAACTGATCCTTACTCGAGTCCATCCCGACGACCTCACCTTATACGAGAAAATGGTTGAACAGGCGCGAACCGGTGGCAAGGACTTTGAATGGCAGTACCGCTTGCTGATGCCTGACCACTCGATCAAGTACCTGCACGCAGTCGCTCATGCGACCCGGGACCAGGATGGCCAACTGGAGTACATCGCGGCAATTCAGGATGTCACGGCTCGACGCCGTTCGGAAGAGGCGCTCGACAAGGCCCGATCTCAGCTTGCATCTGTGGCCAGAGCCACGAGCCTCGGGGTATTGACGGCGTCGATTGCGCACGAACTCAATCAGCCGCTGTCGGGCATCGTCACCAACGCCAGCACTTGTCTGCGGATGCTGGGTCCTGAACCTCCCAACGTAGACGGTGCCCGCGAGACGGCCCGGCGCACGATCCGCGACGCTAACCGGGCGTCCGAAGTGATTACACGTTTGCGTGCCCTGTATGGCAAGAAGGAATCCATAATTGAATCGGTGGACCTGAATGAAGCCGCACGAGAAGTCGTTGCACTTTCGTTGAATGAACTTCAAAGAAACCGGGTGATTCTGCGGTCTGAACTTGCCGATGACCTCCCGCTTGTTGCCGGCGATCGTGTGCAGCTTCAGCAGGTAATCCTAAACTTACTCCGCAATGCATGTGACGCGATGGGTGACGTCGAGGATCGCACGAGAGGGTTGGTTATCAGGACCGAACGAAACGAAGACGGCGGGGTGCGCCTTAGCGTGAAGGACGCGGGCGTCGGTTTCGATCCTCAAGCCGTGGAGAGGCTATTTGATGCGTTCTACACAACAAAAAGTGACGGCATGGGAATCGGGCTGTCCGTCAGCCACTCCATCATCAAGGCTCATCAAGGACGTCTTTGGGCCACACCGAATGATGGTCCGGGAGCGACATTTTCGTTTGCCATCCCTTGTGGATTCAATGCGTTGGCGGGCTCCGAAACTCGCGTCGACGAGACGAAATCCACTGCGGATACAGGATGAGGCGTGTCGGGCGGGTAGTGTCTTATTGAAGATTGCAAAATATAGTGACGAACGGTATTCGTAGCGCGGGCGTCCCGCCTGCTGTGGCGTGGGCATCCTGCCCATAAGCGCTAACTTACGGCAAAATTAGTTTTGGGCGAGCCGTCAACCGGCATCCCCCCAAAATCGGCTAGCTCCGACTGGAGGCCCCAATTTCCCACAAGGGGACTCCGGGGAGTAAGGCGAGTTCAATAGATCCCCATTCTGCGCATGATATGCGATATTATATTTATTGTCTGGTTCGATATAATTTTACATATTGACTTGAAGTGCGCGAAAATATGCCTTATTCTATAAAGCATGGGGAAACATATAAAGAAGCATATCAAGCCTGTGCGGTTGGATGGCCTTCCCGCAGACATGCGCCACGAACTGAAAGAGGCGCGGCGCAAACGCGGCTGGAGCCAAGCAGAACTGGGTCGGCGCGCCAGCCTGCCGCAGATGCATATCTCCGGCATCGAGTCCGGCAAAATCGTGCCCCGCTTCGATACGCTTTTGGATCTGGTGCGTGTGCTCGACTATGACCTCCTGATGGTCCCGCGCTCGCTCGTACCCGCCCTGCAGGCTCTCATCCGCGACCATCAAAACTCAAGACCAACATCGCGATGAGGGAGAACGATCCCTCTACGCGGGTCAGGACGACGAGAGCAAGGGGGCAGGCCCACGATGAATTTTGATCCGAAAAAACTGAACACGCTCGCCGTGCAAGATGCATGGCCGCCGGATCGGCGTCATCAACCGCCTGGCCGGTGACCGCCACCTGTTTGCCTTCGAGCAGGATTATATCGACGATCCCGACCGTCCGACGCTCAGCCTGTCTTTCAAGGGCGAGACTGGCGGGCTGGTCACTGCCACGCGCCCGACCGGCCTCCGCCTTCCGCCCTTTTTCTCGAACCTCCTGCCCGAAGGCCATCTGCGGGACTATCTGGCAAAGCGCGCGGGCGTCAAATCCCAACGCGAGTTCTTTCTTCTCGCTGTCCTTGGTGCTGATCTTCCGGGTGCCCTTGTCGTGACGCCTCGTGACGATGATGACGGTGATGCTCATCATGATGCCGATGACCATCATGATGATCGAGGTCACGATGCCCCGCTGCGCTTTTCACTGGCCGGTGTGCAGCTGAAGTTTTCCGCCATCATGGAGGCCTCCGGCGGACTGACCGTACCCGCCGACGGCATGGGCGGGTCCTGGATCGTCAAGCTCCCCTCGGCCCGCTTTCCCGCCGTCCCTGAGAACGAACACGTGATGCTGGAGCTGGCGCACGCCATCGGCATCGCCGTCCCGCAACACCGACTGGTCGAAATAAAAGCAATTCAGGGACTGCCTGAGGACGCTGGGCGCATCGAAGGCAAAGTGCTCGCCGTGCAGCGGTTCGACCGCGGTCCCGGCGGGGAGCGCATTCACATGGAGGATTTCGCGCAGGTGTTCGGGCTGTTTCCCAGCGACAAGTATGACCGCCGTAGCTATGCCAATATCGCTTCCGTGCTGTGGGCGGAAGCCGGACAAGAAACAACTTACGACTTTGTCCGGCGGCTGGTCTTTTCCGTGCTCATCGGCAATGGCGACATGCACCTCAAGAACTGGTCGCTGCTTTACCCTGATCGCCGCACGCCGGTATTGTCGCCGGCCTATGATTTCGTGGCAACGCTGCCCTACCTTCCCGCATGACCGGCTCGGCTTGAGCTTCGGTGACAGCCGCAGTCTCAAAGAGATCACGGTCGATCAAGTGCGGCGTTTCGCCGATACCGCACGCATGCCAGCGAGTCCTCTCTGGCAGATTGTTACCGAAACGGCGGATCGAACAGTCGCGGCATGGGAAACACTCGAACTCACGTCTCTGCTACCGCATGATATGCGAACCGCCATCGGCAACCAGATTCTCTCGGTAGCCACAAATATCCGTCGGAACCGGACGTCCGCACCGGCCTGACCATTTTTGCCCCTGACGGACAACGTTGTTCCCGCCGAACAGGCCGCAATTCGGCACTATCGGCAAAGGGGGACAGGGCGGACACTTTCACCAATCTCTACGTCAAACTGAAACCCTACCGTCTGGCGCTGATGTCGGCGGCAGGAAGCAATACTAAAGTACAATAGACGCCCCCTCACCGGGTGGCGCATTGTTTGCGCATGGAGTTCGACCAGCAGGAAAGCGCTACCCAACGCCTACTATTATCGGTTGTTGATGACGATGAGTCGGTGCGCGAATCGCTGCCTGATCTACTGCGAGAGTTCGGTTTTGCCGCTCGTGCTTTCTCGTCGGCCGAAGAGTTCCTTTTATCTGACTGCGTTGAACAGACCCGATGTTTGATTCTCGACGTCGCCATGCCTGTAATGAGCGGACCGGAGCTTCAGCACGAACTAAAGCTTCGCCGAAGAGCGATTCCGATCATATTCATCACCGGTCAAACGGATGAGTCTATTCGTCCGAGACTACTCGAACAGGGAGCTGTGGGGTTTCTGCTAAAGCCGTTCAGCGACACTGCTCTGCTCGGGGCCATCAATGCGGCACTTCGAGTGAAATGAGAGCCCGTGGGAGCTTAGATTGGTTCTTCGTCCCGGACAAAGCAAGAATGGCTGGAGGGAGTAGACTTAGACTTTGGGCGCCGGTGTGGGTCCGAGGCGGGCACTTATTTTCACCAGGTCGGCAAGGGAATCGGCCTTCATCTTTCGCATCACCTGCCCTCGATGCGCCTTCACGGTAATCTCACTGATGTCCAGCTCGCCGCCAATTTGTTTATTCAACCTGCCGGCGACTACCAATGCCATGACTTCACGTTCCCGTGGGGTGAGCGAGGCGTAACGGTCCTGAAGCGCCCGCATTTCAACCCCCTGGCAAATTGCCACTCGGCTGCGCTCAATGGCATTCCCGATGGCGCTGAGCAACACGTCGTCTCTGAACGGCTTGGTCAAGAACTCGACAGCACCCGCCTTCATGGCTTGGACCGACGTCGGCACATCGCCGTAACCGGTGATGAAGATGATTGGCATGTCCGAACGTTCGGCTGCGACTCGATTCTGCAACTCGAGACCATTGATGCCTGGAAGTGAAACGTCAAGTACAAGGCAGCTCGGAACGAGCGATCGTGGACGGGAGAGGAATTCCTGTGCGGATGCGAATGCCTCGGGCTGCCAACCAGCGGATTGGATCAGCAATTCCAACGATTCGCGCACGGAGATGTCGTCGTCAACAACAAACACGATGGGAATAGGATGGGACATAGGCAACAGCCCTAATACATCGCCAACTGCAGGCGCCAAATTCATTGTATACCCCCTCGACGCGAATGATAAGAGAGCGCGTTGAATCGTAGTGTCCTAGTTTGAAGGTAGCGCCGCCCTTGGGGGCGGCACATGCCGGGCTCAAGCCCGGCGCTACGTTCAAATTAGGACACTACTCGTTCAATCGTTCAGCTTGCTCGGAGCGCGAGATTCAGCGCCTGGAGCAGGGCGCTATCGCTGAACGGCTTGAACAGACACTCGGCTGCGCTCTTCTCGATCATTAGCGGCCGCACCGTCTCGTTTCCGTGGCCGGTGATGAAGATAATCGGAATTTTCTTTTGGCGGCGTTGCAATTCCCGATGAAGATCGGGTCCGCTCATGCCCGGCATGGCGATGTCCAGAATTAGACACTGAGTCTGGTCATCGTAACCGGACGCGAGAAACTCCTCCCCGGACGGAAACGCGCAGGCTGCGTAGCCCAACTCTCTCAGCAGATCAGGCAGCGATTCGCGTACGGATTCGTCATCATCGACGACTGAAATTAGTGGAATGTCTCCCATAATGAATCCCCCATGGCGATTCCCGGTTCGTCTAAGACGGGCGTCCCTCGCCGGCAACGTGCCTCGCCACCCTCGTGACTACCCAACATGCCGCCATGATGAGCGTCTCCATCTGAAAATGTCTATTGGACTTTGGTATTGGTCCGTAGCCGGGGGGAACACTACGCCGGTGTCCGGCCCACCGATACGATGGTATCGGCCAATACCTTCGTCCAATAGACACGTCTGCTCGCCTCTGGTTAAATCGCGAATGTGCAGCCGGCCACCTCTAAGGTGAATTGGTTGCGCGGCAAGAACGACACAGGGCTAAGGCCAAAGACAAACTGAATCTTGCGATAGCCTAAGGCAGCCCGAACCTTTCGGAATTTCGCTGCCAAAGCGTGAGGAGGTCTCATGATAGAGACGTCGCCCGTGGAAGGCGTTTCCCGACAAGTTCCCGTTGGCCAGGCTCGCCGTTTGGGCGAGCATGTGATCGGCAATAGCCCGGCTTTCGATTGGGTGGTTCAACAAGTGGAGAGAGTAGCGCCCACCGACTCCGCCGTTCTCATTTGCGGCGAGACCGGCACCGGCAAGGAGTTGGTCGCCCGGGCCATCCACAACCTCAGTTCGCGCCGTCATGCCCCTTTCGTCAAACTGGATTGTGCCGCGATCCCGGCGACGTTGTTGGAAAGCGAGTTATTCGGTCATGAACGAGGAGCCTTTACCGGGGCCGTGGCGCAGCAACTCGGCCGCTTTCAGCTTGCCGACCGCGGCACGGTTTTCCTGGACGAAATCGGCGAGATGCCACTGGAATTGCAGCCGAAACTTCTGCGCGTGTTGCAGGAACAGGAATTTGAGAGGCTGGGCAGTTCCCGAACCATTCGGATTAATATTCGAGTTCTGGCAGCAACCAATCAGAATCTTCTGCAGATGGTCCACGACCGCCGCTTTCGTGCAGACCTCTATTATCGGCTGAACGTGTTTCCGATCGACCTTCCACCGTTACGAGCGCGGTCGGAAGATATCCCCGCCCTGGTCGAGCATTTCGTCTTCAAATTTTCCCGTGAAATGAACAAGCAAATCGAAACGATTCCGGCAGAAGTTATGGAAGTGCTCGGATTCTATGACTGGCCAGGCAATATTCGCGAACTCGAGAATTTCATCAAGCGCGCCGTCATTATGTCAACCGGATCAACCCTTCGTCCGCAGCTCGGAGATTTCAAGCGCCTGCCCGGTCAAACCTCGCTCGCAGCGAAGCGAACGCTGGCGGAGGCCCAGAGAGATCACATTGTCGAAGTCCTTCGTGACACGCGGTGGGTACTGGGAGGAGACCATGGCGCCGCCGCGCGGCTGGGAATGCCGAGGACCACCCTGGTCTACAAAATGCGCAAACTCGGAATTGTTCGAGAACAGGGGTACAAACACTTCCGAGGCCGTTCCAGCGGGTTGTCATATTTGCCCACCGAGTTCAGCAGTGACGGGCAGGAACCACCATTGGGAGGGACCGAAATGACAATCGAAGCGGCGTTTTCAAAGGTGGGAACAGCTTAAAGCGCAGCAGGCTGATGCACATGTTCGTGGGAGAGCGACAATGCCGAAAGCATGGTTCGTCACGGGGCGACGCGCGACTGTGGCCTTCGACATCGATGGCGGGCAGCAGACTCCTCTCAGGTTAGCTCGAAGGGCTCGTATGAGCAGTACTACCGGAGCACTGAAAACGCGACGCAAACTCCCGGAGTCTTCTCCTGGATTCACTTCAACCTCAACCTTAAAGGAGGTGGTTCGTGTCACAGCATTTCGATGCAATCATCATCGGAACCGGCCAGGCAGGGCCGTCTTTGGCGGAGCGGTTCTCGGCTGCGGGCATGGCCGTTGGCATTATTGAACGCCACAAGTTTGGCGGCACATGCCTGAATACGGGATGCACACCGACGAAAACCATGGTTGCGAGCGCGTATGCGGCCCATGTTGCCCGCCGGGGCGCCGAGTTTGGGTTTGATGTCAAAGGCGATGTGCGCGTCGATATGAAACGTGTTAAGGCACGCAAGGATGAAATTTCCGGACGGTCAAGCCGGGGAGTCGAGGAATGGTTGCGAGGACTTAAAAATTGTACGGTCATCCAGGGCCATGCCCGCTTTCAGTCGTCCGGCACGGTCATGGTCAACGATGAAGTCCTGCAAGCCGACAAGATCTATATCAATGTTGGCGGGCGGGCCTCTATTCCCGACATGCCGGGCATTCATGATGTCCCATTTCTCACCAACTCATCGATGATGGACATTGATTTCTTGCCCGAGCATTTCATCATCGTAGGTGGAAGTTACGTTGGGTTGGAGTTCGCTCAGATCTATCGCCGTTTCGGGAGCGAAGTCACGATTGTGGAAATGGGACCGCGCCTGATTGGACGGGAGGACGAAGACGTTTCCGAAGCTGTGCGCCAAATCCTGGAGGCTGAGGGCATACACATCCGGCTGAATGCGAAATGTATCTCGCTGGCAAAACGCAATGGCGGTGTCGCCGTCGGCCTCACATGCGAAAAAGGTCCGCCGGAAGTTATCGGTACGCATGTTCTTCTGGCCGTGGGGCGTACTCCCAACACGAACGATTTGGGTCTGGACCGGGCTGGGGTTGCCACCGACCACCGCGGCTACATAATCGTTGACGATCAACTGCAAACCAACGTGCCCGGCATCTGGGCACTGGGGGACTGCAACGGCCGCGGCGCCTTTACGCATACTTCCTACAACGATTATGAGATTGTCGCCGACAATCTTTTTAACGCTGACCATCGCCGCGTGTCAGACCGAATCCAGGCATACGCTTTATATATTGATCCGCCGCTAGGGCCGATGCGGCATGACGGACGCCGAAATACGAAAGTCCGGGCGCGCTGCACTCGCTACGAAATATCCGATGAGCGGGGTGAGCCGGGCCGTTGAGAAAGGTGAAACACAAGGCTTTATCAAAATCGCTGTTGATGCGGAAACAAAACAAATTCTGGGTGCGGCTATCCTGGGGACCGGAGGCGACGAAGTAATTCACGTCTTGCTGGACGTCATGTATGCGAAGGCCCCGCATACAGTGGTACGGCGCGCCATGCACATCCATCCGACGGTGGCGGAATATCTCCCCACCGTCTTGTCCCAACTGGAGCCTTTTGCCTAGGAGGCAGAATTTTGCGGTCGACGCAGGGTGACTCGCTGGTGCGACCCGCAATCCAGTTGGGTTCTGCCGATTCGCCGAACGGAGGCCGTCGATGCATAATTTTGACTTTCCATTTCTTTCGCCATACAGGTGCCTTGCCTGCACCGTGTTGGCCATTTCAGGAATGCTCGCATCATTTCCATTGCTGGGTGCCCCCCAGGGAAAGGATCGTCTTATGGATTACCCCACCCTCTATCGCACTGTAAAAATCGATGGGCTTTCCATCTTCTACCGAGAGGCAGGCCCGAAAGACGCGCCGACGCTTCTCCTGCTACACGGACTTCCCTCTTCCTCGCGGATGTTCGAGCCTCTCTTCGCCCGGCTTTCCGATCGCTATCGCCTTGTCGCACCCGATTACCCGGGTTTCGGACACAGCGACTGGCCGGACCCGAAAAAATTCGCGTACACGTTCGATCACATTGCTGAAGTCATGACTCACTTCACCGAAGCGCTCGGGCTCTCGCGCTACACGCTCTATATGCAGGATTACGGTGGCCCCGTGGGCTTCCGCATGATTTTGGCCCATCCGGAACGCGTCGAGGCTCTGATCGTCCAGGACGCGGTGGCGCACAACGAAGGCCTGGGGGCGAATTGGAAGACGCGACGGGCTTTTTGGGCAGATCGCGCCGCCAATGAAACTGAACTACGCACCAATCTTCTGTCGCTCGCGGCGACGCGCGCCCGCCACGCCGGGAACGACCCCAACGTCGAACGCCATGACCCTGATCTCTGGACCGATGAATTCGCCTTTCTCAACCAGCCCGGCCAGGCGGATATCCAAAGCGACCTCTTCTACGACTACCGCACCAACGTCGAGGCATACCCCAGGTGGCAGGCTTGGATGCGCGAGAAGCAGCCGCGCCTGATGGTGATCTGGGGAAAATACGAGAGTTCGTTCGATCCCTCCGAACCGGAGGCCTACCGCCGTGACGTGCCGAAGGCGGAAGTGCACATCGTCGATGGAGGGCATTTTGCGCTGGATACCGCAGCAGATCAGATTGCCCAGTTCGTCCGGGAGTTTATGAAGTAGAGGCGGGGAGCGTGCCCGTTGCCTCCTTCGGGGAGAAGTTGGAAATGGAAAATACCCAGAAAACCGCCATCGTCACCGGCGCCTCACAGGGGATCGGCGCGGGGGCCGTGCAGGCATTTCTGAAACGTGGTTATCGCGTCGTTGCAAACTCGCGAAACATGACCAAAGCAAACCCGTTCCCGGTGTCTGCGGATCTTGCTCTGGTTGACGGAGACATCGGTGACCCCAGCACGGCCGCCACTATTGTCGATACTGCCCTATCCCGATTCGGCCGGATCGACGCGCTCGTCAACAACGCCGGCATCTATATCTCGAAGCCGTTCACGGATTACACCGTGGACGATCTGCGCTCTCTCGTTTCGGTCAACATCGAGGGCTTTGTGTTCGTCACCCAGCTCGTGATCAAGCGGATGTTGGCTCAGCAAGCCGGCGGCAGCATCGTCAATATTACGGCATCGCAGGCGGATCACCCGATCGCCGGAATAAACTCGGCGCTTTCGATGATCACGAAAGGCGGCCTTCAGGCCGGCACGCGGAGCCTGGCGATGGAATACGCGAAGCAGGGGATACGCGTGAACGCCGTCGCGCCGGGCGTGGTGGATACGAATTTACAAAAGGGCGCCCCGAAGGATCTTCTCAAGACGCGGCAACCGATGGGACAGATTTCTGCGGTGAAAGACATAATAGACGCCGTCCTCTATCTGACGGAAGCCGGTCAGGTGACCGGCGAGGTGCTGCACGTGGACGGCGGCGCGCACGTCGGCAAATGGTAACGAATGACGGTGGGCCGACACCGGCGACTGACTGTGGTAGAGCTAGGTGGTCGAAGCAATGCGCTAATCCCTCTGATTCTCAAGCATTTCTATTGCTTACCCGTGTGGCCGAAGAGATGCAATCCAGTCCGCCGAGGAGAACACACTTATGGCACAACTCACGACTGAATCTGTGGCGGCGTCTACGCTGCTGTCAAAGTACCGGGCCATTCGCTCTCTAACCGGGTCAATCGCCGCACCCATGTCGGCGGAGGATCAAATGGTTCAATCCTGTCCTGAGGCGAGCCCCATGAAGTGGCATCAGGCGCACACAACGTGGTTCTTCGAGACTTTCGTCCTTCGTCCATTTCTCCCGAATTACAAGCCGTTCCGCGAGGACTTCCGTCGGCTCTTCAACAGCTACTACAACTCTTTGGGCGATCCGATTCCTGACAAGCCATCGCGATCTTTCCTTTCGCGTCCCAGTCTTGACGAAGTCCTCGCATTTCGCAGGTACGTTGACGGTGCGATGGAGACCCTCCTTGCGGACCCGGGCAACGGGGAGTTAAACCGGCGGATCGTCCTTGGCCTGAATCATGAGCAACAACATCAGGAACTGATGCTGACCGATATTAAGCACGCGTTGTTCTCAAATCCACTCCGCCCCGCCTATTGCAGCACGCCGTTAACGCGCGAGCAGGGTTCAGAGTCCCCGGAGAATACCTGGCATGACTTTCGCGGTGGTCTGGTTGAGATCGGCTGTTCACCAGACCTCACCGATGCCATGGGTTTCTGTTTTGACAACGAAACACCCCGCCATAAGGTCTACCTCGAGAACTTCAGGATCTCCGGCCGCGGCGTGACATGCCGCGAATACCTGAACTTTATGGCCGACGACGGATACGCTCGCCCGGAATTCTGGCTTTCCGAAGGATGGGACGCGGTAAGACGGGAAGGTTGGCGATCTCCGCTTTATTGGGAGCGCGATGCCACCGACGAAACTGGCTGGCGGGTCTTCACCTTGAAGGGTTCGCAGCCGCTTTCATCTCTGCTTGAAACCGCAGTGTGCCACGTGAGCTATTTCGAGGCGGACGCTTTCGCGAAATGGAGCGGCTGCCGTCTGCCCACTGAGCAGGAGTGGGAGATCGCCACAATCGAAAACCCGGGAGCGGGAAATTTCCTGGATACAGGAAGATTGCACCCTGGATCGTCACAGGGGGGCCGCGTCGAACAACTCTTCGGAGATTGTTGGGAGTGGACAGCGAGCCCCTACACCGCCTATCCAGGCTACAACGCACCGCCTGGAGCTTTCGGTGAGTACAACGGCAAGTTTATGTCGGGCCAGATGATTCTTCGGGGAGGCTCCTGTGTCACGCCGGCAAGCCATATCCGGGCCACCTATCGCAATTTCTTTCACCCCGCGACCCGTTGGCAATTTTCCGGGCTACGTCTCGCGGCTCACGGCGGTCAACCATCATGACTACGGCCACGATTCTGACGGAACTCGGACAATATCCGGCCTCGCTGGATACGGGAGCGGCACTCATCCGAGAGGTAGAGGACGGTCTGGCCAGATCACCCAAATCGCTCTCGCCCTGGATGTTCTACGACGCGTGGGGCTCCTGCCTCTTTGAACGCATTACGACCTTACCGGAGTACTATCCGTCGAGGATCGAGCGTGAAATCCTGGTCCGATTCGGGGAAGAGATCGTCGCCCGGGCGCGGCCCGATCTGTCTCAAACGCTGCGTGTCTTTGAGTTGGGCGCAGGGACCGCCGCCAAGACCGGGATACTGCTTGAGGCGGCGATGCGCAGCCACGGGCGAGTGACCTATGTGCCGTATGACGTATCGCCGGAGGCCCTCGACCAGGCATGTACGAGCATCGAATCCTTATTACCCACCGTACAGTTACAGCCCATCGTAGGGAACTATGTGACGCACCCACCGCAACTGGCCCGCGCCAAAGGTACCACGCTCGCGCTCTATATCGGAACGAGCATTGGTAACTTCTCGCCTCAGGCTGCGAGGACAATTCTTTGTAATCTCCGCTCGCAGATGCGCAGCGGCGACGCGTTGTTGCTGGGCACGGACATGGTCAAAGATGAGGGAATTCTGTTAGCGGCCTACGACGATGAGCAAGGTGTCACAGCCGATTTCAACCTGAATATCCTCCGCCGCCTCAATCGAGAGCTTTGCGCTAATTTCGATTCCGCCGGGTACCGGCATCGCGTTCGATGGAACCGAGCTGACTCGCGAATCGAGATGCACCTTGAGAGTCTGCGCGAACAATATGTACGGATCCCGGCAGCGAAACTCCAGGTCCATTTCGCACAGGGCGAAACTATTCACACCGAGAACAGCTATAAGTTCACGCAAAATACGATTAGCGCCTTACTGGATGATGCGGGCTTTAGGATTGAGCAGATGTGGACGGACCCACTCGAGTGGTATGCTCTTACGCTCGCGGGCCCTCAGTAAGCGCAGTCAACCGAAAGTCGGAAACGGAGAGTTCTCGAAAATGAACCTCGCAATTGGATGGAAAGGCGTTCTAATTGGTTTTGAGCAGCGTCCTGCGCAGCAAACTGGACAGTACAGGCAGTCAACAGGCAGTCGCCAACCATTACCTCGTTAAGCGGGAGCCTGGATGGCTCAGAAGCAAAATGATCGCTACGTTCGTCGCATTCCTCGGACCAGCTTACCTATTGGCACCATCGAATTGGCGAAATATCTCATCGGCAAGACGCTTGTCCATGACACTCAGGCGGGCAGCATTAGCGGGCGGATCGTAGAAACGGAAGCATATATAGTGGGAGACGCCGCCGGACATGCCTATCGAGGAACTACACCGCGAAACAAGTCTCTATTCCTCGATTGGGGGCACGCGTATGTTTATCGAGCCTACGGTCTACACTTCCTGGTGAACGTCAGCAGTGAAGTTCGTGGGGTGGGGGCTGGCGTCCTGTTGCGCGCTCTTGAGCCGCTGGAGGGAATCCATCTCATGCGCCTTCGCCGCCCCCATGCACCCTTCATCGACCTTGCCAGAGGTCCGGGGAGACTCGCTCAGGCAATGGGCATCGGCCTCCGGGAGGACGGCCTGGACCTGTGCGCGGCGGGTCCATTGTGGCTTGGCGACTCAGTCAGGCCGGCGGGCAAAATAGGTAGGAGCGTAAGGATCGGTATTTCGCGAGACACCAGCCGTTTGCTCCGGTTCTATGAAAGGGGCAGTCCTTACGTCTCCGGGCCCAAACGGTCAAGGGTGTGAGGGTGCGGTGGACCAAGCAGGTAGTGTCCTATGGCAGCGATAATCCGGTTGAGGGCAGAAGAGACCATGAAGAAAGGGACGGCCATCACCTGCTTGATTTTGGTTGGAGGTAGTATTCTGTTCACCAACGGTTGGGATCATCTTGCCCGCTAGGAGGCCGGTACGACCTCACGCTTCCACTTGCGCGAAACTGGCTTAGTTCGGTTTGGAGAATGACGAAAGAGTAATCCATGAAACCAGCTAACCCACACATTCTGACGGTCAATGGCGGCTCGTCGAGCATCAAGTTCGCGCTGTTTGAGGCCGGTAACCCACTCCGGCGGATTCTGGGGGGCGAGATTGAGCGGATCGGAATGCCCGCGGCTACATTGAAGATGAAAGGCCTGACCCCGGCGGACAACTTCACGCAGCTCAGTATCGGCGCCGGACTACACGGCGGCGGTGGGCGCGCTCATCGATGGTATCGAAGAGCGCGGCGGACGCGATGCGTTTGCTGCCGTGGGGCATCGCATGGTACACGGCGGACCGAAGTTTAACGAGCCGCAGCGAGTCACTGCGGAAATGATTGAGGAGTTACGGAAACTCAGCCCATTCGATCCCGAGCATTTGCCGGAGGAGATTCTGTTGATCGAGACCTTTCATCGCCGATTTCCTGACCTGCCCCAAGTGGCATGTTTCGACACGGCTTTCCACCACGACCTGCCGCGCGTGGCCAAATTGTTGCCGATCCCCCGCCGCTATGAAGCGCAGGGGGTGCGGCGGTACGGATTTCACGGGTTGTCGTATTCGTTTCTCATGAGAGAATTGGCCCGCCTGGCGGGAACGGAAGCGGCGCAAGGCCGTGTCATCCTCGCCCACCTCGGAAATGGCGCGAGCCTGGCCGCCGTGCATCGCGGCAAATCCGTGGATACCAGCATGAGTTTTACCCCGACGGCCGGCGTGCCGATGGGCACTCGCACCGGCGACCTCGATCCCGGGCTGGTCTGGTATTTGGCATGCACCGAGCACCTCGATGCACAGGGATTTAATGAGATGGTCAATTCCAAATCCGGACTACTTGGCGTGTCAGAGACCAGTTCCGACATGCGCGACTTGCTAGAGCGTGAAGCGCATGACGTACGGGCAGCAGAGGCTATCGCGCTGTTCTGTTACCAAGTCAAGAAATGGATCGGCGCGTTCGCGGCGGCGCTCGGCGGATTGGACACGCTGGTGTTCGCTGCTGGCATCGGAGAGAACGCGCCCACCATCCGTGCCCGGACCTGCGACGGGCTGGGATTCCTTGGAATCGAACTCGACGAAAAGCGAAACGCAGCGAATGAGGGCCTGATTTCCGCGGAGACCAGCCGGGTCCCTGTCCGCGTAATTCGCACCGACGAAGAATACATGATCGCCGAGGCAGTCTGCCGCATTCTCGGCCTTGACGGAAAAAAGGAGAATTGAATCGTGGCGACAAACACCCTCTCCCCGGAATTGCTCCACGAGATGGATGCATCTTGGGGCGACGCCAACCGCAAGCTGCTAGAGAGATAAAGGTGGAATTATGGCCTCTAGTTTGGGGGGCGATACCAAGGCAGACTCGATGGGTCCGCACCCTGGGGGTGCTGCAAACCCTCCGCAAGCTTCCGTTAAGGAAGCCTCACTTTTGACCGGCCTCACCAGCGATGAAGCCCGCCGCCGGCTCGAAAAGTTCGGCCCCAATGCGGTGCCCGACACGGCGATGCATCCCTTACGCAGGGCGCTCGCGAAGTTCTGGGCGCCGGTTCCCTGGATGCTGGAGGCTGCAATTGTACTTGAGGTTTTCCTGGGCAAGTACGTCGAGGCCGGCATCATTGCGCTCCTCCTGGTCTTTAACGCAGTTCTCGGGTTCTTTCAGGAAGGGCGCGCCCAGGCGACTCTCGCCGCGCTGAAGTCGCGGCTCGCGCTGAACGCGTCGGTGCGCCGCGATAATAGTTGGGCGACGGTGCCTGCGGTCAGCCTGGTGCCTGGCGATACGGTGAAGCTATCACTCGGCGCCGTGGTTGCCGCGGACGTGCGTTTGACCGAAGGCCAGATCCTGCTCGACCAGTCCATGCTCACTGGCGAATCCATACCCATCGAAGCAGGGCCCGGTTTCGAAACCTATGCTGGAGCGCTGGTGCGGCGCGGTGAGGCGGTGGCGGAGGTCACGGCCACCGGAGCCCGCACCAAGTTCGGGCGCACGGCGGAACTGGTTCGGACCGCGCATGTCGAAAGTTCGCAGCAGAGGGCTGTTCTGAGCGTGGTGCGCAATCTCGCCATGTTCAATGGCGCCCTCATCGTGCTGCTGGTGGGGTACGCCTACGCCCTCAAAATGCCGGGTAGCGAGATCATTCCCCTGGTGCTCACTGCGGTCCTGGCCTCGATCCCCGTAGCGCTGCCTGCCACCTTCACCCTGGCGGCGGCAATCGGCGCGCAGGCTCTTGCCCAACTCGGCGTACTTCCCACGCGGCTCTCCGCTGTGGATGAAGCGGCGAGCATCGAGGTACTGTGCGCGGATAAAACCGGCACACTGACCGAGAACCAGCTCACGGTGACCGCCATTCATCCGATGCCCGGCTTTGATGATTCGCACGTGCTGGGAATCGCCGCTCTCGCCAGTTCGGATGGCGGGCAGGATCCCGTGGACGCGGCCATTCGCTCTGCCGCCGCAAAGGCCACCGCATCCGATCTGCCCAAATTGAGCAAATTTGTGCCCTTCGATCCTGCCACGAAGATGTCGGAGGCGGCGGCGTTGGATGCGAGCGGCGCCACCGTGCGTGTCGTGAAGGGGGCCTTTGCGGCCGTCACGGGCTTGGCGCAATCCTCGCCCGACGCATCCACGATCGCGAGCCAACTGGAAGCCAAGGGCTTCCGGGTGCTGGCCGTCGCGGTAGGTCCGCCGCCGGCGGTGAAACTTGCGGGAATCATCGCTCTCAGTGATCCGCCGCGATCGGATTCGGCAGCGCTCATTACGGAGTTGCGCACGCTGGGCGTTCGTACCGTCATGGTAACGGGCGATGCCCCGGCCACCGCAGCCATCGTGGCTCACGCAGTAGGTCTCGATGGAGCAGTCTGCCCACCGGGACCCATCCCCGACGGCGTACACTCCGAGGATTTCGCGGTCTTCGCCGGGGTCCTCCCGGAAGGAAAGTACGACCTCGTGAAGGCGTTCCAGAAGAGCGGCCACATTGTGGGTATGTGCGGCGACGGCGCCAATGACGCACCGGCGCTGCGCCAGGCACAGATGGGAATCGCCGTGTCAACCGCTACCGATGTCGCCAAGTCAGCAGCCGGCATCGTGCTCACCACACCCGGGCTCGGCGGGATTGTCGCTTCGGTCAAAGAAGGCCGCGTGACTTTCCAGCGCATCCTGACTTATACGCTAAACTCGGTGACCAAGAAAACTGTGCAGGTGCTCTTCCTGGCGGTGGGTCTGGTCATGACCGGACACGCAATCCTGACTCCCATGTTGATGGTTATCATCATGCTCACCGGCGACCTACTGGGCATGTCCTTGACAACGGACAACGTGCGACCGTCTCCGTTGCCTAATACCTGGCGAATCGGCAGATTAACGATCGCGGGAGTCTTCATGGGAGTCTGCCGAGTTGATCTTTTGTACCGCCGTCCTGGCCATCGCCAAGTACCGCCTCGGCCTTGGAATCGACATGTTACGAACTCTGGCCTTCGTGGCCATCGTGTTCGGGAATCAAGCCATGACCTACACGAATCGTGAACGCCAACGCCTGGGATCTGCCCGTCCCAGCCGGTGGCTCATCGCGTCCTCGGTAGTGGATGTGCTGATTGCTTCAACGCTGGCAACTCGCGGAATCGCCATGAGTCCTCTGCCCATATTGGTTGTAGGAGGGATACTTGTTTCGGTAGCGGTATTTGCCTTCATCTTGGATGTTGCCAAAGTCCCCGTGTTCAGAAGCCTTGGGATCGCGTAGAGAAGAGGATGGGCGGTAGGGTGTAGATTACTCTCTTTGCTTTTCTTGCCATTTGAGCAATTCTGACCATCTCTCTGAGCCCTTTTGAACAGCCTCGCGAGTTATTTTCTTCTATAAAGGTCGCGTAAATAGCATAGCCAGCCCGTGTGGAGAGCCGATGCCAACCTCAACGCAAGCTCCATGGATCAGCGACTACGATATGTATCTGCTGGAGGAGGGCACGCACTGCCGTGCCTACGAGAAGATGGGAGCACACCTCGGCGAGTTGGCCGGGCAGCGCGGCGTTCATTTCGCCGTGTGGGCGCCCAACGCCAAGCAGGTCAGCGTAGTCGGGGACTTCAACGGATGGAACCCGCGGTCGAATGCCCTGGCAGCGCACGGTGCAACCGGAGTATGGGAGGGCTTTGTACCCGGAGGCAGGGGCTGGTGCGCTGTACAAGTATCACATTACGTCTCAGTACCGGGGTTATGAGGTCGATAAAGCCGATCCGTACGCATTTGCCGCGGAAATCCGCCCGCAAACTGCCTCCCGGGTATGGGACCTCAGCACCTACACGTGGGGAGATGGCGAGTGGATGGCGAACCGCGCAAATAGAAATGGCCTTAGGCGCCCCGTCTCCATCTATGAAGTCCATCTCGGCTCCTGGAGGAGGGTGCCGGAGGAGGGGAACCGTCCGCTGACTTACCGGGAAATGGCCGTACAACTCGCCGACTATGTGCAGGAGGCGGGCTATACGCACGTCGAGTTTCTCCCCGTCATGGAGTACCCCTTCGATGGTTCCTGGGGCTATGAAGTCATCGGCTATTACGCACCCACCAGCCGATTCGGCACGCCCGCGGATTTCATGTACCTGGTGGATTGCCTTCATCAGCGTGGCATCGGAGTCATCGTCGATTGGGTCCCGGCGCATTTCCCCAAAGACCAGGCCGGGCTTGGTTATTTCGACGGCACGCATCTCTACGAACATTCGGACCCACGGCAGGGCGAGCAGCCGGAGTGGAATACGTTCGTCTTCAACTATGGGCGTTCCGAGGTTCGAGGATTTCTCGCCGCCAATGCCCTGTTTTGGTTCGACAAGTATCACGTCGACGGCCTGCGCGTGGATGCCGTCGCCTCGATGCTCTACCTGGATTACGGACGCTCGAAAGGCGAGTGGATTCCCAATCAGTATGGCGGCAGGGAGAACATTGACGCGCTTCAGTTCCTGCGGCAAATGAACGAGCAAGTGTACGCCGCATTTCCCGACGCCATGATGATTGCCGAGGAATCCACCGCCTGGCCCATGGTGTCGCGGCCGGTGTATCTCGGCGGTCTCGGCTTCGGCCTCAAATGGAACATGGGTTGGATGCACGACACGCTTGAGTACATGTCGATGGACCCGATTTATCCGCCGCTATCACCAACATAAGATCACTTTCAGCCTGGTTTACGCTTTCTCAGAGAACTTCATATTGCCTCTCTCGCACGATGAAATGGTCTACGGCAAGGGTTCGATGATTGCCAGGATGCCCGGCGATGACTGGTGCAAGTTCGCGAACCTGCGGCTCCTTTACGGCTATATGTGGGGCCATCCCGGAAAAAAGCTGCTGTTCATGGGCAGCGAATTTGGGCAATGGAACGAATGGAACCACGATAGCAGCCTGGATTGGCACTTGCTGGAGCATCCGCTGCATTCCGGCCTGCGGCGGTGGGTGCGCGATTTGAACACTTTTTACCGGGGACAACCCTCCCTGTACGAGGTGGATTTCGAATCCCCGGGATTTGAGTGGGTGGATTGCAGCGATTGGGAACGAGAGTGTCATCTCTTTCCTGAGGCGGGCCAAGAATCCCGCCGACGTGACTCTCTTCATCTGCAATTTCACTCCCGTGCCCCGGCACAACTATCGCGTCGGCGTGCCCGTAAACGGCGAGTGGAGGGAAGCACTGAATAGCGACGCCCTACTTTACGGCGGCAGCGGCCTGGGAAACAGTGGCTGTGTGGAAGCGGCTCCCCTGCCGTCGCATGGGAGGCCTTACTCGCTAAGCCTGACGATTCCGCCTCTTGGCGTCCTGGTTCTCAGGCCGGGGGCCCGGGACTCGCCCTGACCCGGCGTAACCGTAACCGAAAAGGCGCCGGGTCCATGACAACCTGCCCCGCCAAGAAGACCGAAACGCGGCGGTAGCCGATGTCGCCGCGGTGAGGGAGGAAGACAACGATGAATACTCAGGTGAAAGCAGAATCGGGTTTGTTAAAGGTGCAGGCCAGCAGCACAGGGTTCGTATTCATTGCGGCGGTCTTCGCCGCAGTGGGCGGACTTTTGTTTGGTTATGATACGGGCGTTATTTCTGGCGCCTTGCTCTTCATCAAATCGCAGTTTCACCTCTCCGTTTTTCATCAGGAGTTGGTCGTCAGCGTCGTGCTGATCGGAGCCACGGCCGGCGCGCTGAGCGGGGAAAACTGGCGGACGCCTACGGCCGCCGCCTCATGCTGCTGGTGACCGCGGTGATCTTCGTCGCCGGCGCCATCGTTTGCGCCGCGGCGGGCTCCGTCGGGGCCCTCATTGCCGGCCGCATCGTCGTCGGCTTGGGGATTGGTCTCTCCTCGACCACGGTTCCCGTGTATATCTCGGAGGTCTCGCCAGCCGGGGCGCGCGGTTGGCAGGTTTCGTTGTTCCAGCTTGCCGTCACGGTCGGGATTCTAAGCGCTTACCTCGTCGATTACGGATTCGGGAAGAGCGGCTCGTGGCGATGGATGCTGGGTCTGGCCGTCGTGCCCGGCGCGATGCTCGGGTTGGGGATGCTGGCCATGCCGGAGACCCCCCGTTGGCTCGCCGAACATGGCCAAGGCAACACCGCCCAGAAGGTACTCGCGCGCATTCGCGGAACACCGAATATCCAGGCGGAATACGCGGAGATTCAGGACACAATTTCCCAGGCAAAAGAGCGCGGGCATTTCTCCGATCTGCTGGCCCCCGCTGTCCGCCCGGCGTTGACCGTTGGAATTGGCCTCGCCATCTTTCAGCAGATCACGGGAATCAACACCGTGATTTACTACGCACCCACCATCATTCAGTCCGCTGGCATCCCCTCTGCAACCGGAGCGATTCTGGCCACCGCGGGCATCGGCTTGGTGAACGTTTTGATGACACTCGTTGCCATGTGGCTGATTGACCGTGTCGGAAGGAGACCTCTGCTGTTGACAGGTATCAGTGGAATGGCCGTCAGTTTGGCCGTCATGGGCTTTGTCTTCCGCGCCCATGCGCCCAGCAGCCAACAGGGCTGGCTGGCAGTGTTCATCCTCATGGCGTACGTAGCTTCTTTCGCGATCAGCCTGGGGCCGATCTTCTGGCTGCTCATCGCGGAGATTTACCCGTTGAAAATCCGCGGCATTGCGGAAGGGACGGCGGCGGGAACAAACTGGGCGGCAAACCTCGTGGTATCACTCACCTTCCTGTCGTTGGTCCAGGCGCTGGGGCCAAGCTGGACGTTCTGGCTTTACGGGATGCTCGCCATTGGGTCTCTTTTGTTTTCCTACTTTGTGGTTCCAGAGACGAAAGGCCGTACGCTGGAAGATATCGAACAGACCTTGCGCTCCCAGCGGGGTTTCTCTCTTCAGAGGCAATAATGCCGGGGCGTGATCCGAGCATGGAACACAGGAAATACGCCCATGAAGACTTTACGAGTTAGATCCGTAAGAACGTCTTTGCTCGTGCTTTTTGTGACTTCAAGTCTCGCGGCCTTCGGCCAGAGCGGCACTGTCAGCACTCCCCCCACCGATCAAAACGCTCCTGTGAG